>CAVVDA010000006.1:0-770447 GCA_963746875.1 Thermoanaerobaculia bacterium | reverse complement strand
GCCGGCAAGATCCAGGAAGCCTGCATCGAGCGCGTGAAGATCCGCTCGGTCCTCACGTGCGAGACGCGGCGCGGCGTCGGTCCGCGAATGCTACGGCCGGAACCTCGCCACGGGAGAGCTCGTCGACATCGGCGAGGCGGTCGGCGTCATCGCCGCGCAGTCGATCCGCGAGCCCGGCACCCAGCTGACGATGCGGACGTTCCACTACGGCGGCACGGCTCGTGTCTCCGAGGCGGCCCGCCACGTCGCGAAGAACCCCGGCATCGTGAAGCTCCTGAACGCGACCACCGTCCAGAAGAAGGACGGCACCGAGGTCGTCGTCAACCGCAACAGCAAGCTCGTCCTCCTCGACGCGAAGGGGCGCGAGAAGGAGCGCTACTCGCTCGCGTACGGTTCGGTCCTGAAGGTTGCCCAGGACGAGGAGGTCAAGCCCGGCCAGCTCCTCGTCTCCTGGGATCCGTTCGCGTCTCCGATTCTGTCCGAGATAGCGGGCAAGGTCTCGTACCGCGACATCCTCGAGGGCGAGAACCTGCGCGAGGAGACGGACAAGGTCACCGGCCTGAACCAGAAGATCGTCGTGGAGACGACCGGCACGACCGAGAAGCGCGCGCCCACGCTCGTCGTCACGGGCAAGAACGGCGTCGAGAAGAAGTACAACCTTCCGATCCCGTCCCATCTCATGGTGGGCGAGGGCGACGTCGTGAACCCCGGTGACGCGCTCGCGAAGAAGCCCGTCGAGAAGAAGCGCACGCGCGACATCGTCGGCGGTCTCCCGCGCGTCGTCGAGCTGTTCGAGGCGCGCCGCCCGAAGGAGCCGGCGGTCATCACGGAGATCTCGGGCGTGGTCCATCATGCCGGCACGGTCAAGGGCCAGCAGAAGATCACCGTCGAGTCCGAGGACGGGCAGAAGCGCGACATGCTCGTGCCGCGTGGCTCGCACGTCATGGTGCAGGACGGCGAGCGGGTGGAGGCGGGCGACCCGCTCACCGAGGGCGACCCCTCTCCGCACGACATCCTCGCCGTCAAGGGCGAGAAGGGCTCCAGCCGTACACGACCGACAAGATCCAGGAGGTCTACCGCTCTCAGGGAGTCGGCATCAACGACAAGCACATCGAGGTCATCGTCCGCCAGATGATGCGCAGCGTGCGCGTCGAGGAGGTCGGCGACACGGAGTTCCTCGTGGACGAGCAGGTGGACCGCTTCCGATTCAACGAGGAGAACGAGCGAATCCTGAACGCGGGCGGCAAGGCCGCGCAGGGCCGACCGCTCCTCCTCGGCATCACGAAGGCGTCGCTCTCGACGGACTCCTTCGTCTCGGCGGCGTCGTTCCAGGAGACCACACGCGTCCTGACCGAGGCGTCCATCGCGGGCCGCGTCGACCTCCTGCGCGGTCTCAAGGAGAACGTCATCGTCGGCCGCCTCATCCCGGCGGGCACGGGCATGGATTACTACCGAAACGTCGTCCTCGAGCGCGAGGAGATCCCGCCCGCGCCGGAGGAGACCGAGGAGCTCTACTTCGACGACGAGACGCCCGTCATCGCGGCGGACCTGGACGACGAGGTCTAGCCACTCTTACTTCCAAGAAAATCTTCTCTTCGGGGCCGGCGCAAGCCGGCCCTTTCATCTCGAGGTCCCCCCATGAAGTGAGACGTAAGGATTTCGGACGGCGACCGATTCTCTGACACCACGAGCGCGCGTCCCGGGGCACGTTACTTTCGAGCTCATCCGGTAACCCGTTGACCTGCAACCTCGACCTCGTCGTCTCGCCCGGAGCGCCCCTCGACCTTTTCATGGCAGCCCGCCTGCAAGGCACTCCTCAATCGTATGGGTTCTGCGCGGCAGCTTCTGTTCTGGGTCGTGGTCGCGGTGGCCGCCTCGGCGCTCCTGGCGAGCGTCCTCTGGTGGGAACGAGGCCACGCCTCGGCACGGTGGAGCCCGCTTCCGACCGGGAGCCCGGGGAAGGGGCCGAGTTGTTCCAGAAGAAGGGCTGCGTTCACTGCCACGCGGTGAAGGGGCTCGGCGGCACGTCGGGTCCGGACCTGGGCTCCGCGGACTCCTCTCGATCGCACCCCGACCAGCTCGTCGTCGCGATGTGGAACCACGCCCCGCGGATGTGGAAGCGGATGGAGGCCGAGCATCTCGATTACCCGAGGCTCGACGACCAGGAGATGGCCGACGTCTTCGCCTACCTCTCCGTGGCGCGGCAGGTTGACGACGCGGGAGACGCGGCGCGCGGCCGGCAGCTCTACGAAACCAAGGGCTGCACCCGCTGCCACGCGTCTCGCGGGGCCTCGAACTCGGATGCGGCCGGCGAGGACCGAGCGCTCAGGAAGTCCGCTTCGCCCGTCGAATGGGCGCAGGCCATGTGGAACCACCCGCCCGTGACTGACGTCGGCGGCGAGGCTCCCACCTTCGAGGGCCGCGAGATGAGCGACCTGCTGGCGTTCGCCCGTGGGGCGAGCGTCCCGGGCCCCGACCGTCTGCTTCTCGACGCCGACCCCGACCGCGGCTGGAAGCTCTTTCGAGAGAGGTCCTGCACGGCCTGCCACTCGGTCAAGGACGAGACGGGGAAAGTCGGCCCGCAGCTCGGGCCGGGGCGCGAGTTGCCCGCGACGATCGTGCAGCTCGCGGGCACGATGTGGAACCACTCGGAGGCGATGTCGCGCGCCATGAAGGAGAGGGGACTGACACGCCCGAGCTTCGAGGGCCAGGAGATGGCGGACCTGGTCGCATTCCTCTACAGCGTTCGGAACACCGAGCCGGGCGGCTCGCCCCGTCTCGGGGAGGTGCTCTACGCCGGACGAGGCTGCGACCGCTGCCACGGAGGGCGGGCGGAAGGTACCGAACGCGGACCCGTCCTGAGGGGACGCGGAAAGAGGTTCACGTCGATCTCCTTCGCGGCCGCGCTCTGGCGACACGGCCCGCACATCTACAAGCGCGCGCGAGAGGAAGGCCAGAGCTGGCCCGAGCTCTCCGAGGGCGACGTCGGCGACCTGATCACGTTCCTGAATTCCTCGGCGACCGTGAGACCTTGAAGATGGGAATCCAGGCGTCCCTCCGCAGACAGTACCGCCTCGGCCTCGTGGGCCTCGCCACGGCCTTCGTCCTGGCCTCGGCGCGACGACCGCTCTCACGCTTCGGGGGCGGAACGCCTTCTTCAGGTCGGCTGTGCGCCAGCCGATCTCCTTCAATCACAAAAAGCACGTCACGGACCTCGAGATTGCCTGTACGACCTGCCACGTCACGGTCGAGACGGAGGCGTTCTCGGGCCTGCCCGACGCCGAGCTGTGCGCCGGCTGCCACCTCGAACCGCAGGGGAAGAGCGAGGAGGAGAGGAGACTCGTGGAGATGCTGAAGACAGGAACTGCTCTGGCCTGGAAGCCGCTCTTCCGGCAGCCGGCTCACGTCTTCTACTCCCACCGCCGCCACGTGATCGCCGCGAAGCTCCAATGCCGCCAGTGCCACGGCGCGATCGCGGACACCACCTCGCCCCCGGTCCGCGTGAGGCGCCTCGTGATGAACGACTGCGTCTCGTGCCACCGAAGAGAGCGCGTCTCGACGGACTGCACGGTGTGTCACCGATGAACGAGCCGACCGAGCCCCCGACGGAGCCTGAGGTGAAGGGTATCGAGCGGCGCCGGTTCATCGGTCTCGCCATCGGGGCGGCGGCCGGGACCGCCCTCGGCATCCCGGCGGGGAGCGTTTTCAGCAGGATCCTCGACTCCGCAGAGAGCCCGCTCTATCCGCCGAAGGGGCCGGAGCGGTTTGCCCTCTCGGTGTGCGCCCAGTGCCCGGGCGGATGCGGCGTGCGCGTGAGGAAGATCGGCGAGCGCGTCGTCAAGCTGGAAGGTAATCCGCTGCATCCCGTCAACGCCGGACGGCTCTGTCCGAAGGGTCAGGCCGGGCTGCAGGGCCTCTACCACCCCGACCGGGTTCCCGGCCCGCTGCAGAGGGTCGGGACCCGCGGCTCTCTCCGCTCCTTCGAACGGACGTCGTGGGAGAGCGCGCTCGGCGTGATCGCGGCACGCCTCGGCTCGCTGCGAGACCGCAGACGCCCGGAGTCGCTCGTCCTTCTCCGGAGCGGAATGGGCGGGATCGGCGTCCGCGTCGCCCAGCGGTTCCTTTCCTCGTTCGGCTCGCCGAACGACGTGTCGCTCGACCGCGGCGAGGCGGCGGCGTCGCTCGCCCTCTTCCTCGGACAGGGAGTACGCGCGACACCCGCCTACGACCTGCAGTCGACCGACTACGTTCTCTCTCTCGGCGCGTCGCTCCTGGAAGCGTCGAGCTCGCCGGTGCACACGACGCGCGCGTACGGTGAGTTCCGCCAGGGACGGACCGGACGGCGCGGCAAGCTGGTCCAGGTCGAGCCGCGGCTCTCGCCGACGGCCGCCTCGGCGGACGAGTGGATCGCCGTGCGGCCCGGCACGGAGGGGATCTTCGCGCTCGGCGTCGCGGGCGTGATCGTCGCCGAGGGCCTCTACGACAAGCAATTCGTCCTCGAGAGAACGGCCGGCTTCGAGGAGGCGCGCGACGGGCAGCCGTCTCTGCGATCGCTGCTCGAGAGGCACTACGGCCTCGAGCGCGTCGCCGCCGAAACGGGCGTCTCGGTCAACGTGATCCTCCGGATCGCGCGCGAGTTCGCCGCCGCGCGCAGCCGGCTCGCCATCGGCCCGCGCCGGGGGCCGCTCCTGCCCGGCCGGCTCTTCGACCATCTCGCAGCGCAGGTCCTGAACGCGCTCGCGGGAAGCATCGACGCGCCCGGAGGAGTCCTCGTGCCGGAAGAGGTGCCTCTCGCGACGTGGCCGTCGCTCCCGCCCGACCCGATCGCGGCGGCGGGCCGCGCGCGGCCCCGCCTCGACGGCGCCGGAACGGGGTCCGGGCTGACGGTTTCCGATCCCGAGCGCCTCGCCGAGGCGATTCTGCAGGAGTTCCCCTACGCGGCCGACGTGCTGCTGCTGGCGGGCGCGGATCCGATCTACGCCTCGGCGGCGCCCGCGCGGCTCCTCGCCGCGCTCGAGCGCGTCCCGCTCGTCGTCTCGTTCAGCGCCATCGCCGACGACTCGGCGCTCCATGCCGACTGGATCCTGCCCGACGCTCACTACCTCGAGCGCTGGGACCTCACCACGTCGCCTCCCGGCGTCCCGTTCCCCGTCGCGAGCCTCGCGCAGCCCGTCGTGTCGAAGCCGCGGCACGACGTGCGCCCCGTGACGGAGGTCTTCCTGGACCTCGCGGTGCGCGTCGGGCCCGAGATGGCAGCGGCGCTGCCCTGGAAGGACCTGCCGACTCTGATCCGGTCCGAGATGGACGGGCTCTACGGGGCGCGGCGCGGGGCCGTCATGGGAGAGCCGTTCGACGAGGCCTGGGTGCGGATGATGGAGGGCGCGGGCTGGTGGGCGCCGGGCTACCAGTCGGCCGACGAGCTCTGGAAGAAGGCGCGGGAGTCGGGCGGCTGGTGGGATCCCTTCTACGACCACGGCGACTGGAAGCGCGTGCTCGCGACCGACGCAGCGGCCGCTTCGACTTCCGCCCCGAGCTCCTCTCCCGCATCGCGCGGGAGACGCCCGTCAGCGCCCCGGGCGAGCGGACCGAATCGACGCGGCTCCCTCGCGCTCTACCTCTTCGAGCCGCTCCCGATCGCCGGAGGAACGGGAGCGGAGCTTCCGTTCCTCCAGGGGATCCTCGACCCCGGCCACGAAGAGCGCTGGGAGACCTGGGCGGAGATCCACCCGGAGAGCGCGGCCGCGCTCGGCGTCGAGGACCGCGCCTGGGTGCGCGTCGCATCGCCTCAGGGCGCCATCGTGGCCCGGCGCGCGCGTCACGCTGCGCGTCGTGCCCGGAGTCGTCGCGATCCCGCTCGGGCTCGGCAAGCACGCCGCAGGGCGCTGGGCGCAGCGGGATCGGCGCGAACCCTCTCCAGCTCCTCTCGCCCGCGCGCGACCCGCTGTGCGGCCTGCCCGATTTCGACGCGACGAAGGTCGCAGATCTCCGCGTCTCCGGCGCCTCGTCTCGCCGGGGAAAGGAGGGCCTGAGCGATGGCGCGCTGGGGAATGGTCATCGATCTCGACCGCTGCACCGCATGCCAGGCCTGCGTCGTCGCCTGCCAGGTCGAGAACAACGTCGCGCCCGCGAGCGCCGAGCAGGCGACGAGGGGCCGCGCGATCTCGTGGCTGCGCCTCGTCCCGTTCCAGGAAGGGCCGAGCACGGGACGCGCCCCGACCTCCGGCTCGTGCCCGTTGCCCTGCATGCACTGCGAGCGCCCCCCGTGCACGAAGGTCTGCCCGGTGAAGGCCACGCAGATCGACCACGAAGGGCTCGTGGCGCAGGTCTACCCGCGCTGCATCGGCTGCCGCTACTGCACGACGGCCTGTCCGTACACCGTGCGGCACTTCAACTGGAAGAGGCCCGAGTGGCCCCGGAACCGATGGAGGAGGGGCTGAGCCCCGACGTCTCCGTCCGGCCCGCGCGGCGTCGTGGAGAAGTGCACCTTCTGCCACCACCGGCTCCAGCGGGCCAAGGACAAGGCGCGCGCCGAGGGTCGGCCGCTCCGGGAGGGCGACTACGTGCCGGCCTGCGTCGAGACCTGCCCCGCGGACGCGATGGTCTTCGGGGACCTCGACGACCCGCGGAGCGCCGTCGTCGCGGCTTTCCGAGAGCCCGCGGGCGTTCCGGCTCCTCGAGGAGCTCGGCACGCAGTCCGAAGGTGACCTACCTGTCGAAAGGAGAATCGGGTGGAAGAGTCTGAACGGCACGACGAGGCCGGACTCGGCGATGACGCGCACCCCTGCTCCGATGCGCAGACGAGGCCGCGGCTTCTGGATCTTCGCCGGCATCCTCCTGGCCATCGTGGCTCTGGGGCATCTTCGCCTGGTCCACCCAGCTCCGCCGGGGCCTCTGCGTCACGGGCCTGAACGTGCCCGTGTACTGGGGCCTCTACATCACGAACTTCGTCTTCTTCATCGGCATCAGCCACGCGGGGACGCTCATCTCGGCGATCCTCCGCCTGGCGCACGCCGAGTGGCGCCGCCCGATCACGCGCGCGGCCGAGGTCATCACCGTCCTCGTGCTCTTCTTCGGCCTGGGATGCGTCATCCTGGACCTGGGGCGGCCGGACCGCGCCCTCAACGTGATCCTGCACGGCAACTTCACGTCCCCGCTCCTCTGGGACGTCGCGTCCATCAGCACCTACCTGACCGGCGAGCACCATCTACCTCTACCTGCCGCTGATCCCCGACATCGCGATCCTGAGAGACCGCTTGCCGGGCCGGCGCTGGCTCTACCGCGCGCTGGCCCTCGGCTGGACGGGCACGCCGAAGCAGCACCGGCTCCTGGAACGGGCGATCGCGGTGATGGCCGTCATCGTGATCCCGATCGCCATCAGCGTCCACACGGTCGTCTCGTGGGTCTTCGCGATGACGGTCCAGCCGATGTGGCACTCGACGATCTTCGGCCCCTACTTCGTCGTCGGCGCGATCTTCTCCGGCATCGCCGCGATCATCATCGCGATGGCGGTCATCCGCAAGGCGTACCACCTCGAGGCGTACCTGAAGCCGATCCACTTCAACAACCTCGGCCTCCTGCTCCTGGTCTTCACGCTCCTCTGGTTCTACTTCACCTTCGCCGAGTTCCTGACGACCTACTACGGCGCCGAGCCGACGCACATGGCGGTCTTCCTGTCGAAGACCGAGGGGAAGTTCTCGCCCTACTTCTGGATCGATGGTCGTCACCTGCTTCGTCGTCCCGTTCACGCTGCTCGCGAACGACCGGACGCGCAGGACGGTCTGGGGCTGCGTGGCCGCGTCGATGTCGGTCGAGGTCGGGATGTGGCTCGAGCGCTTCCTGATCGTCGTGCCCGAGCCTCTCGAACCCCCGGCTGCCGCTCACCGCCTCTTCCTACATCGGCCGTCGCTGGGTGGAGTGGTCGCTCTTCGCCGCATTCATCGCCATGCTTCATCCTCCTCTACGCCGTCTTCACGAAGCTCTTCCCGATCGTCTCGATCTGGGAGATCCGCGAGGGGCGCGAGCACGTCGGTCGAGCGAGGTCACGACGCGGGTCGAGAGCTACCTGCCCGGACGCGCTCGAGGCGACGCATGGCTGAAGGCTCCGGCTCGGCGCCTCGCTCTCCTCTGCCTCGCGATCGCGGCGGTGCTCCGGCCGGCCCTGGCGGAGGCCGGACTTCGGCGATCCGATGCGAAGGGCCAGTCGCTGTTCGTCTCGAAGGGATGCGTCGAGTGCCACGCCGTCCGGGGCGCCGGTGGCCGCATCGGGCCCGACCTCGGCCGCACGGCCGTCAAGGGCTCGTTCTACGAGATCGCCGCGGCGCTGTGGAACCACGCGCTCGTGATGGGCGACAAGATGAAGGAGTTCCGGCTGGTGCGCCCGACCTTCAAGGAGAACGAGCTGGCGGACCTCCTGGCGTTCCTCTACTTCCTGAACTACTTCGACGAGCCGGGCGACCCGAAGGTCGGCAAGGTCCTCTTCGCGCAGAAGCACTGCATCCAGTGCCACGGCCTCGGCAAGGAGGGCGGGAGCGCCGGCCCGCGTCTCGACGCCCTTCCGCGCGGGACGTCGCCGCTCCGGATCGCCCAGGACCTCTGGAACCACGGCCCGGCGATGGTCCCGGCCATCCGCCGGCTGGGCCTCGACATCCCGAAGTTCAACGGGAGCGAGATCATCGACCTCTTCGCGTACCTGCGCAGCCAGGGGCAGCGGCAGGCCGCGCGCGACTTCCGGTCGGCGGGCGACCCCGAACGCGGCAAGCGGCTCTTCCGGGAGAAGGGATGCTCGCGCTGCCACGCCGTGCTCGGCGAGGGTGCGGGCATCGGACCGGACCTCGGAAGCGCCGGAGCTGCGCGGCAGCGTCACGCAGCTCGCAGGCAGGATGTGGAACCACTGGCCGGCGATGGCTGAGGCGATGGGCGCGCTCGGCATGGCGCCGCCGACCTTCAAGGGAGAGGACGCTCGCAGACGTCTTCGCGTTCCTCTTCATCTCCCGCTACGAGTCGCGGCCCGGCGATCTCGCGCGCGGCCGGACGATCTACCGACAGAAGGGGTGCGTCGTCTGCCACGGCCAGGAGGGCGAGGGAGGCGACATCGGCCCCTCGCTGAGGGCGCAGCAGCGGGGAGGCGAAGGAGCAGATCACGCAGCGGATGTGGAACCACGTGTCCGCAGATGCGCGACAAGATGGGAGCACACCAGATCCCCTGGCCCCGCTTCGACGCGGAGGAGCTGGCCGCGCTCCTAGGCTCTTCTCGCCGACGGGTGGAAGAGCGAGCCCGCGTCGCCGAGTGCCTTGACGAAACGAATTGGAGGAGGTTCACGATGAATCCGATCGCTCAGCGGTTCCGGTTGGGCGCCCTCGCGGCGCTCGCGGCGGCGGCCCTCGGCCAGACGGCCGGCGCCGAGCACGCCTACGTCGGCGCGAAGAAGTGCAAGGCCTGCCACCTGAAGGAATTCAACTCCTGGTCGGAAACCAAGATGGCGAAGGTCTTCGAGCTCCTGAAGCCCGGCGTCGCCGCCGCGGCGAAGACGAAAGCGAAGCTCGATCCGAACAAGGACTACACGAAGGACGCGAGCTGCCTTCCCTGCCACACGACGGGCTACGGCAAGCCCGGCGGCTTCGTCGACTTCGCGACCACTCCCGATCTGGTCGGCGTGCAGTGCGAGATGTGCCACGGACCGGGCGGCACGTACCTGCAGAAGGAGCACATGAGTCTTCAGAACAAGGAGTACAAGAAGGCCGAGCTCGTGAAGGTGGGTCTCGTCGGGCAGATCGGCAAAGGACAGTGCGTCAACTGCCACAACTCCAAGAGCCCGTTCTTCAAGGAGTTCAACTTCGAGGAGCGGAAGGCGAAGGGGACCCACGAGAAGATCCCGCTGAAGTACGCGCACTGAGAGCCGCGGCGCGTTCCGGCGGTCCGGCGGATCGGGGGCTTGCGGCGGGAATGCGCCCGCCCCCTCCTGCGGCTATATTGGAGCAGGACCGGAGCCCATGAGAAGAGCGGAGCGTGACCCGCACTGGTCGGGATGGCAGTGGGCCACGCTGACGCTGTCGAGCGTCAGCATCGTCGCTGCGGTCTTCGCGACCTGGGAGCTGGTGGAGAGCCGCCTCTTCCGCGAACGTCGACTACGTCACCCTTCACACCTCTACATCACGCGCGGGATGACGTCTTCGCTGCTCCTGGCCTCGTGGGCGGCCTGGTACGTGCTCCGGCAGCGCCGGCAGAGCGAGGATGAGCTGCGCCGATCGCGCGGAGCACTACCGCCATCTCCTCGAGGCCTCGCCCGGCGCCGTCGCGCTCTACGACGCTTCGCTCCGGGTCACCGAGTGGAACCAGGCCGCCGAGCGGCTCTACGGATTCAGCAAGGCCGAGGTGCATCGGCCGCGAGCTCCCGACCGTCCCCGAAGAGAAGCACGAGGAGCTGCGGGAGCTCATGCGGAGGGTGGAGGCCGGCGATCCGATCGCCGGTCATCGAGACGCTCGGCGCGACGCCCGCGGGGACGCTCTCGAAGTGCAGCTCAGCGTGCTTCCGTTCCGAGAGGGCGCGGGCCGAGCAATTTCCTCGAGGTCACGAGGACATCCGCGAGCGGGTGCGGCTGCGGCAGACGCTCCTCGAGGTCGAGAAGCTCACCAGCATGGGCAAGACGGCCGCGGGGACCGCTCACCACCTCAACACGCCGCTCGCCGCCATGCTGCTGCGAGTCCAGATGATGCGCGAGCGGGTGCACGACGAGCCGACGGCCTCGGACCTCGAGCAGCTCGAGAGCGGCCTCCTCTTCTGCCAGCAGTTCGTGCGCCGGCTCCTGGAGTTCAGCCGCCGGCCGGCCGCGCAGAAGCAGCCCGAGGACGTCGCCCGCATCCTCGAGTCGATCGTGAGCTTCCTGGCCCCGTCGCTGAACGCACGCCAGGCGCGCGTCTCGCTGGACCTGGGCGCCGTCGAACGGCGCCCGGATCCTCGCGGATCGCAACCTGCTCGAGGCCCTGTTCTCGATCCTGCTCAGCAACGCGCTCGACGCCATCGCCGACGGCGGCGCGATCGCCGATCCGGTGCCGCCGCCCCCGACGCCGATCGGCTCGAGGTCCACATCGCCGACGACGGCTGCGGCATCGCGCCCGCCGACCTGCCGCACGTCTTCGAGCCGTTCTTCACGACGAAGGGACCCGGCAGGGGAACCGGGCTCGGGCTGGCGATCGCGCGGAACATCGTCATCGAGCACGGCGGCTCGATCCGTCTCGAGAACGCGCCCGAGCGGCGGCACGGTCGCGTCGATCGAGCTTCCCCTCTGCTGCCGGCCCGACCGGCGAGGAGGCGCCGCCGTGACCGCGCGCGACGAGTCGCCCCTCGTGGGGATCCTGGTCGTCGACGACGACGCGAGCCTGGCCACGACCCTGCAGGAATTCCTGCGGCAGGAGGGCTACTCGGTCGAGATCGCGCTTTCCGCCGCCGAGGCGCTGGCGGTGCACGAGCGCAACCCGCTACCTCGCGGTGGCGCTCGTCGACCTCATCATGCCGGTGACCGACGGGCTCGCGCTGATGGAGGAGCTCCAGCGCCGCAACCCCGATCTGGCCGTCGTCATCATGACCGGCTACGGCACGATCGAGACCGCCGTCGAGGCCATCAAGCGCGGCGCCGAGGACTACGTGACGAAGCCCTTCGAACGGCAGGTCGTCCGGAAGAAGATCGGCGCGTCTGATGGAGGTCTTCGAGCTGCGGGAGCAGCGTGGCTCAGCTCGAGGCGAGCCTGGAGCACTACCCCTCCTTCGCGACGATCGTCTCGGTCTCGCCCCTCATGCAGCGCGTGATCGAGCGGGCGCGCGTGGCGGCCGGCACCGACGCGCCGGTGCTGCATTCTGGGCGAGACCGGGACGGGCAAGGAGATGCTGGCCCGGGCGATCCACGCCGCCAGCCCGCGCGCGCGCGGGCCCTTCGTGCCGGTGAACTGCGGCGCCTTGCCGCGCGAGCTCGTCGAGAGCGAGCTCTTCGGCGTCCGGCGCGGGGCGTTCACGGGCGCCTACGCCGACGCGCCGGGCATTTTCGCGACCGCGACGCACGGCACGGTCTTCCTGGACGAGATCGGCGAGATGCCGAAGGACGCCCAGGTGAAGCTGCTCCGCGTCTTCGAGGAGGGCGAGGTGCGGCCGGTGGGGAGCCCGAAGGCCGTGCAGGTCGACGTGCGGATGGTCTCGGCGTCGAACCGGCCGCTCGCGGCGCTCCGGTCCGAGCGGCTGCGCGAGGACTTCTACTTCCGCATCGCGACGGTCGTCATCGAGATCCCGCCGCTCCGCTCGCGTCTGGAGGACGTGCTTCGTCCTGTCCAGCACTTCGTCGGCCGGCTGGCGCGACAGACCGGACGCCAGATCACCCTCGCCCGCGCCGCGCTCGAGCTGCTCCTGAGTCATCCCTTCGCCGGGAACGTGCGCGAGCTCGAGAACGTGCTGCTACAGCGCCACGGCCGTCTCGCTCGAGAACCCCCAGACGATCACCGACAAGGATCTCCGGCCGCTCCTGAAGGACTCGGGACGCCGCCGGCGTTCCAGGCCCTGATCGGGGAGCAGCCGCTCTCGATGGAGCGCCTCGAGCAGGTCGCGATCCAGCAGGCGCTTCGCCTCTCCGAGGGCAACCGGACGAAGGCCGCGTCGCTGCTCGGCATCTCCCGCGACACCCTGTATCGGAAGCTCAAGCAGGCCAAGGCGGAAGGCTGAACCTACCGGGCGTGGACCTTCTCGACGGCCCACTCCGCTCCCGTCCCGTGGCACGTGCCGCAGGCTTCCGTCGGTCCCGAGGCGCCGGGGAAGTTCACCGTGTTCAGGTACGCGTGGGCGGCCACGTCGCGGTTGTCGTGACAGCCGAGGCACGCGGCCGTGCCGGGACCCTGCGGCGAGAAGTAGTCACGCGGGGTGACGACGGGCACGGCGTCGGGCGAGACCGGGAGGGAATAGGCCGCGGTGTTCACGTGGCAGGTCGAGGCAGTCGCGGCGGTCTCCCGGGAACCGGACCTCGTTGAAGTTGGTCGGGCTTCCGCCCCAGATCGTGTAGTCCTGCGTCAGCTCCTCGCCCGTGTGGATGCGGTGGATCATCCGCTTGAAGGCGCCCGATTCCGGCGTGCCGTCGGGATTCCGGTCCTTGTGGTTCGGGTTGTGGCAGATCACGCACAGCTCGATCGCGATTCGCTGACCGCCATGGGAGAAGAGGCTCGCGAGCCGGTTGTGGCACTTGTTGCACTTGTCGAGCGAGACGAGCGTGCGGCGCGGCTTGGCCGTCCCGCCGGTGATCGCGACGTACTTGATCGGGTTGAACGCGCCCTCCTGGTACGTCGCCGGGCCCGCGACGGGGGCCGGATTCAGCGTCACGATCCGCCGGCACTCGATGGAGAAGGTCCAGGTGCCGGAGGCGTCGGCCGGAATCGGCGTTCGTGAAGGTGTAGGTTCCGACCGTCCCGTTGAAGGTGGCGCCGTCGGCCCTCTCGCGGAAATCGGGGAAGAGGGTGTAGTCGGACGTCGGCCCGCCGAGGTCGATGTTCAGGTTCGAGCCGAACGTCTTCGGATCCAGGATCGTGCCGTCGCCGTTCGTGAGCTTGAACGTGACGACCGGCTTCTTGCCCGGCGCCGCCTGGTCGACGGAGATGATCTCGGCCTTCAGGCCCTTGAGCTGCTTCGACTTGTCGGGCACCGTGTGCGCGCCGATGACCGAGGCGTCCCACTCGGCGTCGCCCTGCGGGAGGTGGCAGGTCGGCGCACGTGCCGTCGGCTTGCGGGCCGGCCGGGTGGCCCGCGCCCGTCGTGAAGTTCACGTCGTCATGGCACGAGCCGCACGCCTTCGAGCTCGGGTAGGAGTACCAGTTCGCGGCCTGCACCGGCTTCTTCGCCGGGTCCGTCCCCTCGTGGCAGTAATAGCAATTCCGGATGTCCTGCGGAAACGCGACGGTGGAGTAGTCGTTCGTGCCGGTCAGGACGAACGGCTTGCCCGCCTTCACGCTGGGCAGGTTCTCCCCTCGGTGGATCCGGTGGATCATGACCTTCAGGTCGAACGACTCGCCCGTCTCGCTGAGCGTGTGCTGGGGCTGGTGGCAGAGGACGCAGAGCCTCACGCTGCGCCGCTGGCCCCCGTGCAGGGCCAGCGGGTTGTGGCAGTTGTTGCAGGCCGTGTCGGTGTTGATGGCGTTCCAGACGGGGCGTCGTGGCCCCTCCGTCCCCCCGGAAGTCCTTGAACACGTTGTCCGCGTAGTAGGTCTTGCCGTCGAGCACCTCGGCCGGCATCACCCTGCGCGCCTGGACGCCGAGCGTCAGCATCTTCGTGACGTCGAAGTCGGCCGGCAGCGTCGTCCCGAAGGTGTACTTGGAGTGCCCGAGCTCGAGATCCGTCCACGTGCCGTTCTGGTCGGTGTTGGGATTCGTCACGCCGTTCTGTCGTCCGCGTCGTGTACGCGAAGTACTGCCGCTTGTCGGCATCCCAGCTCGCGAGGACGAAGCCGGGCGTGACGGGTCCGGGCGTCAGCGCGCCCAGGCGGTCGAGCGGCTGGTTCAGGCTGTCGGTGATCGAGATCTCGACGACCGGTTTCTTCCCGGGCGCCACGTTCGTGACGCCCAGAATGGTGATCTTCACCCCGGGCCGGACGTAGTCGAGCTGGTCCGCCGCCAGGTAGAACTCCTTGTCCAGAGGCGTGTATTTCACTTCGCGCGAGACCGGCGGCGCGCCCCCGCCGGGCGTCGAAACCGGAATCGGACGGGACGAGGGAACGAGGAGTGTTCCCACCGAGAAGACCACCAGCGCGAGACCGCGAGGGAGAAGGCTCATGGGATCCTCCGGCGATGCTCCGCCGGGACCTTGCAGTCGGGCTGCCAGACGGGCGCCGAGGCGGCTCCGCGCCGCGTGAGAGCGTTTGCGGGGCTGACAGGTCAATCAGATCCAGGCGGTTCCGCAAGTACGGGTCCGCCCGGTGCCGGCGGGCCACGTGTCAGAAAATCGGTCGGCGTCAGAAAACCCTACGTACGACCGACCCTCCGCGCCGCTTCCCGGAGCCGGCTCTCGCCCTCGTCACTGCTTTTCGACCCGGAACCCGAGCGTCTTCTTGAGCACGCCGTCCATGTACAGATTGACGGAGTAGCTCCCGAGCGGCCAGCCCTGCGCCGGTTTCGAGCAGTTGAAGGAGCTGATGAACTCGCCCTTCGACGAGAACGTCGTTTCGGGGTTCTCGGTCAGCTTCGTCTTCGGCTCGAGCCCCGCGACCTTCTCGGCGAACCAGGCGGCCTTCACCTTCATCCCCGGTCCGGCGACGACCCGGTACACCGCGAAGACCTTCGGAGCATCGGGTGCGAAAACGCTCTTCTCGTCCTGCGAATACTTGTCGCTGGTGATCATGGCGAGCTTGAAATGGGCCCCTGCCGATGCCGAGGGCGGATTCGTTTCCTCGGCCGCCGAAATCCCCGAACCCAACAGCGCCGCTGCCAGCGCGACGAGAGTCATGTTTTTCATGGTTCCTCCTTCCGTCGGAGTCGTTCTCCGAGTGCTCCCGGAACCGGGGCCGGGCCCGGAGCGCCCCTTAATGTGTGGTCCCCTCGGGTCCCGGGCGTCTCTGATGAACCTGCATGAGGGAGACCTTCCACGCCTCGGAGCCAGACTCCGAGCGGAGCTCGTACGAGCTCCGATTGACTCTAAGTGCTAGTAATCCCAGCTCTTTAGGTCGGCTCCCGGCGGCGCTGACTTCCGGATTCGCTCGACGATCTTCGGCAGGAACATCTGGTGGTAGCGAAGGCGGGAGATCGCGTTCGGGCGGGTGTGATCGCCGTTCCAGCAGTGCTCGGCGCGCGGCTCGTAGTCGACGACTCGCCTCCGTAGACCGGGTTCTTCGTGCTCTTGAGGAACTCCTCGGCGAGGTAGACCGCGTCGTTGAGATAGTAGTTGTCCGCCTCGCCGACGAAGATGTGGAGCTTGCCCTCGAGCTTCTTCCCGAGCCCTTTCTCCCAGTCGCGCTTCAGGATGTTCGTGAGATCGAAGTGCTCCTTCCAGTGGGCCGCGACGTCCTCGGTCGATGACGCCGGTCCGCTTGTCCCAGATCGGCTTCGGATATCCGTCGGCGCCCACGGGCGAGTAGACGGCCTGCCAGATGTCCCACTGGTCGCCCGAGCGGCCCTTCGTGCCGAGGACGAGCTCGTACCGGTTCATCTCCTCCAGCGTCGCCGAAATGTGACCGAGGTAGTTGCGCATGCCCGGTCGCGGCGTCGTCTTCCACGGCGCGTCGGGGCGATAGGCGTTCTTGTCCTCGTAGAGGTTGACGACCGTGTACGCGCGGAAATCGATCGGATCCGGACAGGCGATCCAGCCCCGTTGTAGTCGTCGGGATAGAAGACCTGGACGGCCATCGCCTCCCAGCCGCCCGTCGAGCCGCCGTAGGCGAACCGCGCCCATCCCGCGCCGATCGCCCGGTATTTCTTCTCGAGGTAGGGGATGAGCTCGTACTCGATCGCGTCGCCGTACGGGCCGAGGTTCGCGGAGTTCACGGCGTACGAGTCGTCGTAATAGGGGTTCGCGTGCTGGATCTCGACGACGATCGCGCGCGGGAAGCCCGGCGACGTCCAGTCCTTGTAGAACTGATGCGCCTGCTCCTGCTCGATCCGGTTGTAGCCCGCGAGATGGAAACGCTCGCTGTAGTCCGGCTTGAGGTTCGGGTCCGGCGGTTCCTCGCGGAAGCCGCCGAACGTCTCGGGGAAAGTGGCCGTGGAAGATGACGAAGGGGTAGCGGGCCTCCGGGTGCTCGTCGAAGCCGAGGGGAAGGAGCACGTGGGCGCCGAGGTACATGTCGCGTCCCCAGAACTTCGACAGGCGCTCGCTCCGGATGCGCTCGTGCCTGACCCACTTCGTCGTGGGCGGATCGGGGAATCGGCGGGATCACCTTGTCGAGCGAGATCGAGATCGTCTCTGTCCGGGCGGGATCGACGTCGATCTTCCGCGGCGTCGAGTAGAGGTTGCCCGGCGCGAGGTTCCAGTGCTGCCCTTCGCCGCGGTCCATCGGCAGCTTGACGACGTGGCCGTCGGCGCGGCGGAACGTCTCGTACCTGTGGAGGAGCGCCTGGACGGTGTACGTGCCCTTCGGAACGCGCGCGAGGCTCTCGACCGGATAGCCGAGGACGGTCGCGTCGAAGATCGCATCCCTCCGGGCGGAAGACCGCTCCACGTCGATGCCGAAGATCTGCTGCGTCTTGAGGCCGACGTGATCTGCTTTCGAGGCTCCTCCGACGGGTCCGTCGACAGCATGAGGAAGACGCGTCCGTCGAGCGGCGCCGCGCTGCGTTCTCTCGGGAAGGAGACGGCGAAACGCAGGGGGCGCCGGGAGCGTCCCGGCGGGGTGCGCGGGCGGCCGTCGCGCGAGGAGCCCAGAGAAACAGTGCGACGAGAGGGACGAGGGCCGGCGAGCGCGAACGTTCGCCGGAAGAGCCGGCTGCGACATGAGGCCTCCGTCGAATCGACGGAAGCCTATCTCGGAGCCTCAGATCACGTCGGGGTCGTGGACGTCGAACGGAAGAGGTCCGAGCGGGCACGACTCGACGGGCATCGTCAGCAGGCCGTCGGCGAGGAGCTCCGAGGTTTCGGAATGGACACAGATGGCCTTCGGCCGAGCGTGCCGGAAATTTCTTCAAGGCCGTTCGGCGCGAGGAACCTCCGTCTCGTAACATGCAGGAATGGTCGGACGACGTGGCTGACCTCCTCGATCTCCTCGAGAAGACGAGTCGCACGTTCGCGCTTTCGATCCCGCCCCTGCCGGAGCCGACGCGCCGGGAGGTCACGGTGGCGTACCTTCTCTTTCCGGATCGCGGACACGTTCGAGGACGCCTCGCACGTTTCGCCCGAGGTCCGCATCCGCGCGTTGCGCGACTTCATCGGTCTCGTCGCCGCCTCGAGGCCGGACGAAGCGCCCGGCTCTCGCGGGAATGGACGGACGCCCGGATCGCGGCGAACCGCGGAGACCGCGAGCTCCTCTCGGAGGTCCCGTTCGTCCTGGATGCGTTTCGTGCGCTCTCGCCGGGCGCCGCCGAGGCGATCCGGAGACACGTGATCCGCTCGGCGGACGGCATGGCGGGCTTCGTCGGCGCGCACGCGCGACGGGCGGCTCACGCTCCCGGATCTCGACGACCTCAAGGCCTACTGCTATGTCGTCGCCGGCCTCGTGGGGGAGATGCTGACGGAGCTCTTCCTGCTCGACCGCCCGAGCCTCGCCGCGCAGGCGGGAGCGCTCCGCTGGCCGGGCCGCGCGCCTTCGGGGAAGCGCTGCAACTCGTGAATATCCTGAAGGATGCGGCGAGGATGCCGCCGAGGGCGCACCTATCTGCCGGCCTGCGTGCCCCCGGGCGAGGTGTTCGCCCTCGCGCGGCGCGACCTCGTGGCGGCCGGGGAGTACATCGGCGCGCTCGAACGGGCCGGCGCTCCGCGCGGCATCCTCGAGTTCACGGCCCTGCCCGTGGAACTCGCCTGGGCTTCGCTCGAGAAGATCGAGCAAGCACGGCCCCGGCTCGAAGGTGAGCGCGACCCGAGGTCTTCTCGCTGGCCCGGCGGGTCCGGCAGGCGCTCGAAGCGGGCGAGAGCCTCGCGCAACGCCTGTCAAATGCAAGGGATCGCGCTTGACAGCCCCCGGCGGGATCTATATTCTTCACCGGTTTCCCCGGGGACCGGCTCGGCGGCGAAAAGGTCGTGTCGCGCCCGGAGAAGCCGTTCGCCGTCCATCGGCTGATTTCGCTCCGTCGTTTCGTTCAACGGGTCGTCCCATCGCTTTTCACGTCCGAAGGAGTCTCGAAAGTCTCATGCCGACGATCAGCCAGCTCGTGAGAAAGGGCCGCGAAGCCGTCCGTTACAAGACGAAATCGCCCGCTCTTCAGTCCTGCCCGCAGCGCCGGGGCGTCTGCACGCAGGTCAAGACGACGACCCCGAAGAAGCCGAACTCGGCGCTCCGCAAGATCGCCCGCGTGCGCCTCACGAACGGGATCGAGGTCACGACCTACATCCCGGGCATCGGCCACAACCTCCAGGAGCACTCGATCGTCATGATCCGCGGAGGCCGCGTGAAGGACCTTCCCGGGCGTGCGCTACCACATCATTCGCGGCACGCTCGACGCGGTCGGCGTCGCGAACCGCAAGCAGTCGCGCTCCAAGTACGGCGCGAAGAGGCCGAAGGCGTAAGGAAGAACAGATGCCGCGTCGCCGTGAAGTTCCGAAGCGCGAGGTCCTCCCGGATCCGCTCTACCAGTCGCAGCTCGTGACGAAGTTCATCAACTGCGTCATGGAGCGCGGCAAGAAGTCGACGGCCGAGTCGATCTTCTACGGCGCCATGAAGCAGATCGAGCAGAAGACGTCCGACGATCCGCTCAAGACCTTCAAGAAGGCTCTCGAGAACGTCAAGCCGGTCCTCGAGGTCAAGTCCCGCCGCGTCGGCGGCTCGACGTACCAGGTTCCGGTCGAGGTCAAGCCGAACCGCCGCACCTCGCTCGCGATCCGCTGGGTCATCTCGTACGCGCAGGCGCGCGGCGAGAAGACGATGCGCGACAAGCTCGCCGGCGAGCTCATGGACGCCGCCAACAACCGCGGAAACGCGGTGAAGAAGAAGGAGGACACCCACAAGATGGCCGAGGCCAACAAGGCCTTCGCCCACTACCGCTGGTAGGACTGCACACATCTCCGGGTGAGCGGAAACCGGCCGGCGGCGCTGAAAGCGCGGAGCCGGACAGGTCCTCTCGAGAAACCCGGACACGCCTCACAGCGTGCGGAATCTCAGGGTCCTGGCGCCGGCGATCGATCCGACGCAAGCCGCAGGAAACACTGCGATCGACGGCGCAGACACCCCGGGACGGGACAGACTCGTTATGCCGAGAACTCATCCTCTCGATAAGTGCCGAAACATCGGCATCATGGCCCACATCGACGCGGGTAAGACCACGACGACGGAGCGTGTCCTCTATTACACCGGGGTCAACTACAAGATCGGCGAGGTCCACGAAGGCACCGCGACGATGGACTGGATGGTCCAGGAGCAGGAGCGCGGCATCACGATCACGTCGGCCGCGACGACGTGCTTCTGGAAGGACATCCGGATCAACATCATCGACACGCCGGGCCACGTCGACTTCACGGCCGAGGTGGAGCGCTCGCTGCGCGTCCTCGACGGCGCCGTCGCCGTGTTCGACGCGGTCTCCGGCGTCGAGCCGCAGTCCGAGACGGTCTGGCGCCAGGCCGACCGCTACGGCGTTCCGCGCATCGCGTTCATCAACAAGATGGACCGCGTCGGCGCCGACTTCGACCGCTGCGTCGAGATGATGATCACGAAGCTCGGCGCCAAGCCGACGCCCGTCCAGATCCCGTGGGGCTCGGCCGAGACGTTCGAGGGCGTCATCGACCTCATCGAGGGCAAGGCCTACGACTTCAAGGACGACGACGCTCGGCGCGGAGTTCGAGACGGTCGACGTCCCGGCCGACCACAAGGCCATGTACGACAAGTACCGCGAGCGGCTCATCGAGCTGCTCGCGGAGACCGACGACGCGCTCATGCAGAAGTTCATGGACGGCCACGTCCCGACGCCGGACGAGATGCGCGCCGCCCTCCGCAAGGCGACGGTCGCGGGCAAGCTCCATCCGGTCGTCTGCGGCTCGGCGTTCAAGAACAAGGGCGTCCAGCAGCTCCTCGACGCGGTCGTCGAGTACCTCCCGTCGCCGCTCGACATCCCGGCCATCCGGGGCGTGGACGAGGACGGCAAGGAGATCGCGCTCGACACGAAGGACGACGCGCCGTTCGCGGGCCTCGTCTTCAAGATCATGACCGACCCGTTCGTCGGCCAGCTCGCCTTCTTCCGCGTCTACGCGGGCCACCTCGACGCCGGCTCGGGCGTCTACAACTCGACGAAGCAGACGAACGAGCGCATCGGCCGGCTCCTCAAGATGCACGCGAACAAGCGCGAGGAGATCAAGGAAGTCTGGGCGGGCGACATCGCGCGCCGCCGTCGGCCTCAAGAACGTCACGACGGGCGACACGATCTGCGAGCGCGAACCACATCGTCGTCCTCGAGTCGATGAAGTTCCCCGAGCCCGTCATCACGCTCTCGATCGAGCCGAAGACGAAGGCCGACCAGGAAAAGATGGGCATGGCGCTCGCGAAGCTCATGCAGGAAGACCCGACGTTCCGCGTCCACACGGACAAGGAGACGAACCAGACGATCATCGCCGGGATGGGCGAGCTCCACCTCGAGATCATCGTCGACCGCATGGTGCGCGAGTTCAACGTCGGCGCGAACGTCGGCAAGCCCCAGGTCGCGTACCGCGAGACGATCCGCAAGGACGTCGCGGGCGAGGGCAGGTTCATCCGCCAGTCGGGCGGCAAGGGCCAGTACGGCCACGCGAAGATCCGCCTGCGCCCGCACCCGGAGGGCAAGGACTACGAGTTCGTCAACGGCGATCTCGGGCGGCTCGATCCCCAAGGAGTTCATCAAGCCGATCGACCAGGGCATCCGCGAGGCGATCCTCACGGGCGTCCTCGCCGGCTACCCGACGGTCAACATCCAGGTCGAGCTGTACGACGGCTCGTACCACGACGTCGACTCGTCGGAGATGGCCTTCAAGATCGCCGGCTCGATGGCGTTCCAGGACGCGGCCAAGAAGGCGAACCCGGTCATCCTCGAGCCGATGATGGCCGTCGAGGTCGTCACGCCCGAGGAGTTCATGGGCGACGTCATCGGCGACCTCAACTCGCGGCGCGGAAAGATCAACCACATGGAGCCGCGCCTGAACTTCCAGGTCATCACGGCGAGCGTCCCGCTCGTCGGAGATGTTCGGCTACGCCACCACGCTCCGGTCCCTCACGCAGGGCCGGGCCAACTACACGATGCAGTTCGAAAGATACGACGAGGTCCCGAAGGCGATCGCCGAAGGGATCATCGCGAAGGTCTTCCGGTTTAGAAGATCCCCCGGGCCGCGCAGGAAGACCGCAGTAGCAGGACGGAGGAACACGATGGCCAAGGAAAAATTCGAGCGCAAGAAGCCCCACGTCAACGTCGGCACGATCGGTCACGTCGACCACGGCAAGACGACGCTGACGGCGGCGCTGACGAAGGTCCTGTCGACGAAGGGCCTCGCCGTCTCCAAGTCGTACGACGACGTCGCCAAGGCCGACGCGAAGACGTTCCGCCGCGACGCGACCAAGATCCTGACGGTCGCCCTCGCGCACGTCGAGTACGAGACCGAGAAGCGCCACTACGCGCACATCGACTGCCCGGGCCACGCCGACTACATCAAGAACATGATCACGGGCGCCGCGCAGATGGACGGCGCGATCCTCGTCGTCTCGGCGCCGGTCGGCCCGATGCCGCAGACGAAGGAGCACGTCCTCCTCGCCCGCCAGGTCAACGTGCCCGCGATGGTCGTCTTCCTCAACAAGTGCGACCTGATGGAAGACCCCGAGCTCCTCGACCTCGTCGAGCTCGAGGTCCGCGAGCTCCTCAGCAAGTACGGCTTCCCCGGCGACAAGATCCCCGTCATCCGCGGCTCGGCCATCAAGGCGCTCAACGACCCGACCGGTCCCGACGCCAAGTGCATCTGGGAGCTCGCGGCCGCCCTCGACGCGAGCATTCCCGAGCCCGATGCGCGAGATCGACAAGGACTTCCTCCTCCCGATCGAGGACGTGTTCTCGATCTCCGGCCGCGGCACGGTCGTCACGGGCCGCGTCGAGCGCGGCATCGTGAAGGTCGGGCGACGAGATCGAGATCGTCGGCCTCCGCGACACGCAGAAGAAGATCGTCACGGGCGTCGAGATGTTCAAGAAGCTCCTCGACCAGGGCCAGGCGGGCGACAACGTCGGCGTCCTCCTCCGCGGCGTCGAGCGCACGGACGTCGAGCGCGGGCAGGTCCTCGCCAAGCCCGGCTCGATCAAGCCGCACACGAAGTTCAAGGGCAAGGTCTACATCCTGTCCAAGGACGAGGGCGGCCGCCACACGCCGTTCTTCAACAACTACCGCCCGCAGTTCTTCATCCGCACGACGGACGTCACCGGCTCCGCGAAGCTGCCGGCGGGCGTCGAGATGGTCATGCCCGGCGACGACGTCGAGCTCGAGATCACGCTCATCTCGCCGATCGCCATGGAGAAGGGCCTCAAGTTCGCCATCCGCGAGGGCGGCCGCACGGTCGGCGCCGGCACGGTCACGGAGATCCTCGGCGTAAGCGGAGGAAACGAGATTCAAATGGCCAACGACAGGATCCGCATCCGCCTCAAGGGTTACGACTACCGGATCCTCGACCAGTCGACGACCGAGATCGTCGACACGGCGCGGCGCTCCGGCGCGAAGGTCGCGGGGCCGATCCCGCTGCCGACGACCATCGCGCGCTGGACGGTGAACCGCTCGCCGCACGTCGACAAGAAGTCGCGCGAGCAGTTCGAGATGCGGACCCACAAGCGCCTGCTCGACATCTTCGAGTGGACGCCGCAGACGGTCGACGCCCTCACCAAGCTCGAGCTTCCGGCCGGCGTCGAGGTCGAAATCCGGACGATGGGCAAGTAGACCGGCCCGTCGCCGGACGAGACGAGGAACGAAACATGATCAACGGAATTCTGGGACGCAAGATCGGCATGACCCAGGTCTTCGAGGCGGACGGCACGGTGGTGCCGGTCACCGTCGTCGAAGCCGGGCCCGTGCCTGGTCGTCCAGCGCAAGACGAAGGACCACGACGGCTACGACGCCGTCCAGCTCGGCCTCGTCGGCCGCGTCTCGCCGCGGCGCCTCACGGCCGCCGCGAAGGGCCACTTCGAGAAGGCGGGCGTGCCGCCGGCGAAGACCCTCGGCGAGGTCCGCTGCGACGCCGACGAGAAGGCCGCCCCCGGCGACAAGGTGCTCTGCGACATCTTCGCCGAGAAGGAGCACGTCGACGTCGTCGGCGTCTCGAAGGGCAAGGGCTTCCAGGGCGTCATGAAGCGCCACCACTTCGCGGGCGGCGCCGCGACGCACGGCTCGATGTTCCACCGGGCGCCGGGCTCGATCGGCCCGTCGGCCTTCCCGTCGCGCGTCTACCCGGGCACCCGCTCCTCGGGCCGCATGGGCGGCAAGCAGACGACGATGAAGAACCTCGTCGTCGTCCGCGTGGACGCCGAGAACCACCTGCATCTATCTCCGCGGCGCCGTTCCGGGCGCGCGCAACACGGTCGTCAAGATCGTGAAGAAGCTCTCGAAGAAGGCCGGCACGGGGCGGCGGCGTGAGGAGCGGCCATGACGGAGAAGAAGACGAAGACCGCCGCTCCGAAGACGCCGCCGAAGGCCGCGCGACGGCCGTCCCAGCGAGCTCAAGGTGCGGAACCTCAAGACCGAGACGGTCGGCGAGGCGACGCTGCCGGAGGAGATCTTCGGCGTGCCGTTCCGCCGCCACCTCGTGTGGGAGGTCGTCAAGGAGATCCGGGCGCGCGAGCACCGCGGCACGCACAAGACGAAGGTCCGCTCCGAGGTCTCCGGCTCCGGCAAGAAGCCGTTCAAGCAGAAGCACACCGGCCGCGCCCGCCAGGGCGGCGGCCGCCCGCCGATCCACCGCCACGGCGGCACGGTGTTCGGGCCGAGTCCGCACTCGTACGACCTGAAGGTGAACGCGAAGGCGAAGAAGGCGGCCCTCCGCTGCGTCCTCTCCGAGAAGGCGCGCGAGCAACCAGGTCGTCCTCCTCGACGCGCTTCGAGCTCGCGCACGCCACAAGACGAAGGACTTCGCGGGCGTGCTCGCGAAGCTCGGCGTCGAGGGGAAGGCGCTCGTCCTCGACCGGAAGGGCAACGAGAACCTCGCGCGCGCCGCCGCGAACAACCCGAAGCTCGCGACGCTCGACGCCGCTCGGCCTCAACGTCTACGACGCGCTGAACGCCGGCACGATCGTCCTCACCGAGGACGCCCTCCGCACCGTCATCGGAGGTGCTCGCATGAGCGAGCGCACGCATCAGTCCGTCATCGTGCGGCCCGTCCTGACCGAGAGCTCGACGGCGATGAGCCAGACGCAGAACGTCCTCACGTTCGACGTCGCCCGCGACGCGAACAAGATCGAGATCCGCAACGCCGTCGAGGCCCTCTTCCAGGTCAAGGTCGACGCCGTCCGCGTCGTCGCCGTGTCCGGGAAGATCAAGAAGGTCGGCAAGTCGATCGGCCGCGCCCAGGACCGGAAGAAGGCCTACGTGAAGCTCGCGAAGGGCCAGAAGCTCCCGGCCCTCTTCGAAGGGGTGTGACGCCATGCCCGTCAAGTCCTACAAGCCCACGTCTCCGGGCCTGCGCCAGCGGACGACGTCCGACTTCTCCGAGATCACGAAGTCCGCGCCCGAGAAGTCGCTCACGAAGGGCAAGCTCAAGACCGGCGGCCGCGACAGCCGCGGCCACCTCACGTCCTGGTGGCGCGGCGGCGGCCACAAGAAGCGCTACCGCACGATCGACTTCAAGCGCGACAAGCACGAGATCCCGGCGAAGGTCGCCTCGATCGAGTACGACCCGAACCGCTCGGCCGCGCATCGCGCTCCTGAACTACGCGGACGGCGAGAAGCGCTACATCGTGGCGCCGGCCGGCCTCGCGGTCGGCGCAGACCGTCGTCTCGGGCCCGGCGGCCGACATCGTCGTCGGGAACGCGCTGCCGCTGAAGTCGATCCCGCTCGGCACCGTCGTCCACAACATCGAGTTCAAGCCGGGCCGCGGCGGCGCAGATCGCCCGCTCGGCCGGCGCCGAGCGCGCAGCTCATGGCGAAGGAGGGCGGCTACGCGCTCCTCCGCGTCCCGTCGGGCGAGCTCCGCCGGGTGCGCGTCGACTGCTACGCGACGATCGGCCAGGTCGGCAACCTCGAGCACGAGAACATCTCGATCGGCAAGGCCGGCCGCAACCGCTGGCTCGGCTGGAAGTCGCACAACCGCGGCGTCGCGATGAACCCCGTCGACCACCCGATGGGCGGCGGCGAGGGCAAGACCTCGGGCGGCCGCCACCCGACGCTCGCCGTGGGGCTGGAAGACCAAGGGCTAGAAGACCCGCAACAACAAGCGGACCGACTCGCTCGATCGTCAAGCGCCGCAAGTAGGAGATCGAGGGAAACGCAATGTCTCGTTCCACGAAAAAGGGGCCGTTCGTCGACGCGCCGCTCCTCGAGAAGATCGCCGCGATGAACGCGGCGGGCGAGAAGCGCGTCCTCAAGACCTGGTCGCGCCGCTCGACGATCCTGCCGGAGATGGTCGGCCACACGCTCGCCGTCCACAACGGCAAGAAGTTCATCCCCGTCTACGTCTCCGAGAACATGGTCGGGCACAAGCTCGGCGAGTTCTCGCCGACGCGCACCTTCAAGGGCCACTCGGGCAAGAAGGTCGAGAAGGGCGCGACGCCGGGCGCTCCGGGCGCAGCTCCGGGCGCTCCGGGCGCGCCGGCCGGCCGCCGCGCCGGCGGCGAAGGCCTGAGGGAGAGCCGATGGAAGCCGTCGCCCGTCTCCGCCACTACCGGGGCTCCGCCCAGAAGGTCCGCCTCGTGGCCGACCTGATCCGGATGAAGCCCGTCGGCAAGGCGCTCGCCACGCTCCGCACGACGCGCAAGAGCTGCTCGCCCGACCTCCTGAAGCTCGTGGAGTCCGCGCTCGCGAACGCCCAGCAGAACGAGTCCGGCGTCGACGCGGACGCGCTCGTCGTCGCGAAGATCCACGTCGACGAGGCCGGGCCGCAAGCCCCTCCAGCGGAACGCGATGATCCGCTCGATCTCGAACTACAAGAAGCGCTTCGCGCGCCCGCGCTTCATGAGCGGCCCGCAGGGCCGCATGTGGCTCGTCCCGCGCCCGTTCTGCCACGTCACGGTCGTCCTGTCCGACGACGCCGGCGGCGCGCAAGGCCGCGGGCCTCCAGGCCGAGGCGCCGAAGCCGCTCGTCAAGAAGCGTCAGGGCCGCGTCGCGGCCGCCGTGTCGGCCGCCGCGCACGCCCCGGCCGGAGGACCGCGCCGTCGAGCGGGCGCACAAGAAGGTGGCTCCGACGAAGCGCGACGCGAAGCCGAGAAGCCCGCCGCGACGAAGAGCGAGAAGCACGAAGCCGAGAAGAAGTCCAAGAAGCCGTCGAAGCCGGAATCGGCCGGGTAACGGAGCACAACGATGGGTCAGAAAGTCCACCCCTACGGTTTCCGCATCGGCTACAACCGGACCTGGCACTCGCGCTGGTACGCCGAGAAGGACTACCTCAAGTTCCTGCACGACGACCTGAAGCTCCGCGACGAGCTCAAGCGGGACCTCGCGAACGCCGCGGTCTCCGAGATCGAGATCGAGCGCGGGAACAAGCTGAAGATCAACATCATGACCGCCCGTCCCGGCGTCATCATCGGGAAGAAGGGCGCGTCCGTCGACCAGCTCCGCGACCGGCTGCAGCAGCGGCTCGGCAAGGACATCCACGTGAACATCATCGAGATCCAGCGCCCCGAGACCGACGCCCAGCTCGTCGCCGAGTCGATCGCCATGCAGCTCGAGCGCCGCGTCGCGTTCCGCCGGGCGATGAAGAAGGGGATGGAGTCCGCCTTCCGCTTCGGCGCGCAGGGGATCAAGATCCGCTGCGGCGGCCGCCTGAACGGCGCCGAGATCGCGCGCTCCGAGTGGTACCAGGAGGGCCGCCTCCCGCTCCACACGCTCAAGGCCGACATCGACTACGGCTTCGCCGAGGCGCGGACGACGTACGGAAAGATCGGCGTCAAGTGCTGGATCTACAAGGGCGACCTGCACCGGGCCAAGTCGCGCCGGAAGGTCGCGTAAGGAAGAACGCCCATGTTGATGCCGTCGAAGGTCAAGTACAGAAAGCAGCAGCGCGGCCGCATGCGCGGCACCGCGCTCCGCGGCTCCGAGCTCTCGTTCGGGGAGTACGGGCTCCAGGCGCTCGAGCCGGGCTGGCTCACCGCGCGCCAGATCGAGGCGGGCCGCGTCGCGATCCAGCGCCACGTCAAGCGCGGCGGGAAGCTCTGGATCCGCGTCTTCCCCGACAAGCCGATCACGAAGAAGCCCGCCGAGACCCGCATGGGCAAGGGCAAGGGCGCGCCCGAGGGCTGGGTCTGCGTCGTCAAGCCGGCCCGCGTCCTCTTCGAGATGGAGGGCGTGGACGAGAAGACGGCGCGCGAGGCGTTCCGGCTCGCCGCGGACAAGATCGGGATCATGACCCGGTTCGTCTCGCGCACGTTCCTCGCGGCGGTGAGGTAGAGACGATGAAGATCGAGGCCATGGTCGACTGGTCCGCCGAGGAGCAGGCGGCGAAGGAGAAGGAGTGGACGCAGGCCCTCTTCACGCTCCGGCTCCAGAAGGCGACGGGCCAGCTCGAGAACCCGATGAAGATCAAGGAGCTCCGGAAGGACATCGCCCGCCTGAAGACCGCGCGCACATGGGCGCGGCCGAGACGGCGGCGGCGGCGGCGCACGAAGTGGCGCACGCCGAGGGACCGAAGAGAAGACTTTCTTCGAATGCGAAGAGCGCGGCGGCAGCGGCGAAGCCGAAGGCCGACGCCGCGGCGTCGGGCAAGGGCGCGAAGAAGCGCGCGGCTGCCGAAGGCTCGGAAGAAGGCGGCCGACGGGGCAGGCCAAGGCGCATTCACCTTCGAAGAAATCTGCGGCTCCGAAGGGGGCAAGAAGGCCGCTCCCGAAGGCGAAGTCCGCCGCCCGAAGAAAAGCAAGAAGAAGTAGGCGAACAGGAAGCAGTGAGCAAGCCCATGAGCAGCGACCCCGACACCCCGGCACCGGCCGCCACGGCGCCCACCGCGCGCACCGCAAGGTCGGCACCGTCGTCTCGGACAAGATGGAGAAGACGGTCGTCGTCGAGGTGACGCGGCTCGTCAAGAACGCGCGCTACGGCCGCTATCCAGAAGCGCTCCGAGAAGTTCCTCGCGGACGACCGGGTCGCTCGGCTGCAAGCCGGGCGACGTCGGTCGAGATCGAGGAGACGCGCCCGCTGTCGGCGCGCAAGCGCTGGCGCGTGAAGGCGATCGTCACGAAGGGCCGCGCGATCGCCGACACGGCCGAGTCTCCGACGCCGCGAGCGCGTCCTAGAGGCTCGGGCAGCGGGAAGGAGGGCGCCGTGATCCAGATGGGCACGATCCTCGAGGTGGCCGACAACTCCGGCGCGCGGCGCCTGTTCTGCATCCGCCTGCAGGGCGGCTCGACCGGCGACTACGGCCGCATCGGCGACGTCATCACCTGCTCGGTGAAGGAGTCGAACCCGGACGCGCCGGACCCGGTGAAGAAGGGCAAGGTCGTCAAGGCCGTCATCGTGCGGACCGTGCGCGAGCAGCGCCGCCGCGACGGCAGCTACATCCGGTTCGACACCAACGCCGCCGTCCTCGATCAACAACGAGAAGGAGCCGATCGGCACCCGTGTGTTCGGGCCGGTCGCGCGCGAGCTCCGCGAGAAGAAGTTCATGAAGATCATCTCGCTGCGCGCCGGAAGTCATCTGACCATGAAGAAGAAGAAGCCGACGTTCACGCGGCAAGCGCCGGATCCGGCGAGGCGACGTCGTCGTCGTCCTGACGGGCAAGGACCGCGGGCGCGTCCGGGAAGGTCCTGCGGGTCCTCCCGGACAAGGGCCGGGTCGTCGTCGAGGGCGTGAACATGATCAAGCGCGCGACGCGAGCCGAACCCCCAGAAGAACATCAAGGGCGGCATCGTCGAGCGCGAGGCGCCGATCGCCATCTCGAACGTCATGCTCGTCGACCCCGAGGGCGGCAAGCCGACGCGCGTCGGCGTCCGCGTCGAGGGCGGCGAGCGGGTCCGCTACGCCAAGAAGAGCGGGGCGACCGTCGCCGACGCGTCCGGCCGGCGGGGGAGTAGGCGATGACCGCGCGTCTTCCGAGAAGTACAAGAAGGACGTGATCCCGATCCTGAAGAAGGAGTTCGGCATCGAGAACCCGATGGCCGTTCCGAAGATCGAGAAGGTCGTCCTCAACATGGGCATCGGCGAGGCCATCTCGAACGCGAAGCTCGTCGACGCCGCCGCCGAGGAGCTGACGAAGATCGCCGGCCAGCGGGCCGTCGTGACGAAGGCGAAGAAGTCGATCGCGACCGTTCAAGCTCCGCGCGGGCATGCCGATCGGCTGCCGCGTCACGCTGCGCGGCGAGCGGATGTACGAGTTCCTCGACCGGCTCATGAACGTCGCGCTCCCGCGCGTCCGCGACTTCCGCGGCGTGCCGACGCGCGCGTTCGACGGCCGGGGCAACTACACCCTCGGCGTCAAGGACCACCTCATCTTCCCCGAGATCGACCCGACCAAGATCGACAAGTCCAAGGGACTCAACGTCACGATCGTCACCACGGCCGGCTCGGACGACCGGGCCCGCGTTCTCCTCCGGGAGCTCGGCATGCCGTTCGGGCGATAAGGAGAGCGCACAGAGATGGCTCGTCGCGCTGCAATCATCAAGGCGAACTCGAAGCTGAAGTACGCGATCCGCAAGCGCAATCGCTGCAAGCGCTGCGGCCGGTCCACGCGGCCTACCTCCGCAAGTTCGGCCTGTGCCGGATCTGCTTCCGCAACCTCGCGCTCGCGGGCTACGTCCCGGGCGTGACGAAGGCGTCGTGGTGAGGGAGAGGCCGAGCATGAACATCTCCGATCCCGATCGCCGACCTCCTCGACCCGCGTCCGGAACGCGCTGTCGCGCCCGCCACGAGAAGACCGACGTCCCGTCGTCGCGCTTCAAGGTCGAGCTGGCGCGCATCCTCAAGGACGAGGGGTACATCAAGAACTACAAGGTCATGGACGACCGCGGCGGGAGCCTGCTGCGTCTCTACCTGAAGTACGACGACGACGGGCAACCCGGTCATCCACGGCCTGACGCGGTCGAGCAAGCCCGGCCGCCGCCTCTACGCGGGCAAGGACGAGCTTCCCGAGGTCCTCGGCGGGCTCGGCGTCGCCATCGTCTCCACCTCGCAGGGCCTCCTCTCCGGGCAACGACGCGAAGAAGCGCGGCCTCGGCGGCGAAGTCGTCTGCACGGTGTGGTGAGGAGGGGAGAGCACGATGTCGCGAGTCGGAAAGAAGCCGATCGCGATTCCCAAGGGGTCGACGTCCAGGTGGACGGGCCGCGGCCGGTCGACGCGTCAAGGGCCCGAAGGGCTCCGTGACGACGCCGATCCTCGCCGGGCATCACGGTCGAGAAGAAGGACGGCAAGATCGAGCTCGTGCGCGGCGGCGAGGAGAAGCAGGACAAGGCGCTCCACGGCCTGAACCGCGCGCTCCTCCAGAACGCCGTCCTCGGCGTGACGGAAGGCTACAAGCGCGAGATCGACCTCGTCGGCATCGGCTTCAAGGCCGAGAAGAAGGGGAAGAACGTCGTCTTCAGCGTCGGCTTCTCGCACCAGGTCACGTTCCCGATGCCCGACGGCGTCAAGATCGACGTGGCCCCGGACGCGAAGGCGAAGGACGTCACGCACATCATCGTGACCGGCGTCGACAAGCAGAAGGTCGGCCAGACGGCGACCGAGATCCGCGGCATCAAGCCCGCCGGACCCGTACAAGCTGAAGGGCTTCCGCTTCGTCGGCGAGGTCCTGAAGAAGAAGGCCGGCAAGGCCACGGGCAAGTAGAGGAACGGCACCATGGACAAAGCACAGGCCCGGCGTCGAAGCGCGCGAACGGATCCACGAGCGGATCCGGCGGAAGGTGACGGGCACGGCCGAGCGTCCGCGCCTCGCGGTCAGCAGGACGCTCGCGCTACATCTCCGTCCAGCTCATCGACGACGAGCGCCGGCACGACCCTCGCCCACGCCTCGTCGCGCGAGGAGGCGTCGTGCAGGGAAGCGCGAAGAGCGCCGCGAACAAGGCGGCCGCCGTCAAGGTCGGGCGCGCTGATCGCCGAGCGCGCCCAGGCGAAGGGCATCTCCGGCGGTCGTCTTCGACCGCGGCGGCCATCTCTATCACGGCAACGTGAAAGCGCTCGCGGACTCCGCCCGCGAGAAGGGGTTGAAGTTTTGAGCAGCAACGCGCCGACCGGTCCCCGTCCTCCCGCGCGGAAACCGTCCCGGCGGCCGCGGCCGCGCGGCCCGGCGGCCCGCCCGCGCCCGCGCCGGCGCCCTCGGCGAGGGCCGCGCGGGAGCCGACCTGATCGACCACGTCGTCCACATCAACCGCGTGACGAAGGTCGTCAAGGGCGGCAAGAACTTCTCCTTCTCCGCCCTCGTCGTCGTCGGTGACGGCCACGGCCGCGTCGGCTACGGCGCCGGCAAGGCGAAGGAAGTCCCGGTGGCCATCAAGAAGGGGATCGAGATGGCCAAGAAGAAGATGATCTCGGTCCCGCTCAAGGGGAACGACGATCCCGCACCCGATCGTCGGGCACTACGGCGCCGGGCCGCGTCATGCTGAAGCCGGCCTCGGAGGGCACGGGCGTCATCGCGGGCGGCGCGGTCCGCGCCGTCCTCGAGTCGGCCGGCGTCCAGAACATCCTCACGAAGTCGCTCGGCACGACGAACCCGCACAACGTCGTGAAGGCGACGTTCGACGCGCTCCTGCACCTGCAGCTCGAGGAGTCGATCGCGAAGGCGCGCGGCTCGGCAACGGCGATGCGAAGCCGGCCGAGCCCGCCGACGGCGGCGCCGCGCGCCGCGTGCCGCCGCGCCGCCGGCCGAGGCCGACGGAGAAGATCGGATGACGCGAGAAGAAGAGCGACGAGAAGCCGAAGAAGAAGAAGATTTCTCGAGTGATCCGGCGCGAGGCCGGCGCAGGCGGCAGTGACGGCGCAGCCGCGTCCGAGCAGCCCGCAGCCGCGAAGGCGCCGGCCCCGAGAAGGCGGCGCTCCCGCGGCCGCGAAGGCCCGAAGCGGCGGCTCCGAAGCCGAAGCTTCCGCGCACCGTCTCCGCATCCGCCAGGCGAAGTCGGGCATCTGCACGCCCGTCGACCAGAAGCAGACGCTGAAGGGCCTCGGCCTCCGCCGGATCCGGCAGGAGGTCGTCCGCCCCGACACCCCGGCGATCCGGGGCCTGATCCACAAGGTCCGCCACCTCGTCGAAATCGTCGAGCGACGGGCACGGAGAGGAACGCCATGGCGCACGGACTGCACAACCTCGGTCCCCGCAAGGGCGCGACGACGAGCCGAAGAAGCGCATCGGCCGCGGCCCGGGCTCGGGCCTCGGCAAGACCTCGGGCAAGGGCCACAAGGGCCAGAACTCCCGCTCGCGGCTACTCGCACCTCCGCGGGCACGAGGGCGGCCAGATGCCGCTCCACCGCCGGATCCCGAAGCGCGGCTTCACGAACATCTTCCGCAAGGAGTGGATCACGGTGACGCGTCGAGCAGCTCGAGCGCGTGTTCGAGGCCGGCGCGACCGTGACTCCGGAGGCCCTCGAAGGCCGCCGGCGTCGTGAAGCGGAAGAGGCCACGGGCTCAAGGTGCTCGGCACCGGCGACCTCAAGAAGGCGCTCGTCGTCTCCGCCCACAAGTTCACGGAAGGCGCGAAGAAGAAGATCGAGGCCGCCGGCGGCCGCTGCGAGGTCCTGTCGGCGTGAAGATCCTCGAGTCGTTCCGCAACATCTTCGCGATCCCGGACCTCCGGAAGCGGGTCCTCTTCACGTTCGGGCTGCTCGCGATCTACCGGATCGGATCGCACATCCCGACGCCGGGCCTCGACGCCTCGGCGCTCGAGGAGTTCTTCAAGTCGAAGCAGGGCGGCCTGCTCGGGCTTCCTCGACATCTTCTCGGGCGGCGCGCTGCGCCGGCTCTCCGTCTTCGCGCTGGGCATCACGCCGTACATCACGGCGTCGATCATCCTGCAGCTCCTGACGGTCGTCTGGCCCTACCTCGAGAAGCTCTCGAAGGAAGGGGAGATGGGCCGCCGGAAGATCACCCAGTACACCCGCTACGGCACGGTCGATCCTCTCGGTCGTCCAGGGCGCGGGCATCGCGCTCTGGCTCTGGAGCCAGACGACGCCGCCGGGCCGCCACCTCGCGCTGCGCGACCCGGCCTCGGACGTCGGCAAGCTCGGGTTCGTCCTCATGGCGATCCTGACCCTGACGACCGGCACCGCCTTCGTCATGTGGCTCGGCGAGCAGATCACCGAGCGCGGCATCGGCAACGGCATCTCGCTGATCATCTTCGCGGGCATCGTCGCGAGCTTCCCGACGGCCGTCTTCAACTCGATCCAGCAGGTCCAGCGCGGCGCCGATGGCGCTCTTCACGGCGCTCTTCCTGCCTCGTCTTCATGATCGCCGTGGTCGGCGGCCATCGTCTTCGTCGAGCGCGCCCAGCGCCGGATCCCGGTCCAGTACGCCAAGCGCGTCGTCGGCCGCAAGGTCTACGGCGGGCAGAACACCTACCTGCCGCTCCGCGTGAACACGGGCGGCGTCATCCCGATCATCTTCGCCGTCTCGATCATCCAGTTCCCGCAGTACATCGCGTCCGCGTTCAAGAGCGACTTCATGAAGAAGATCGCCGAGCAGCTCGCCGATGGGGCAGCCGCTCTACAACCTCTTCTACGCGCTCGGCATCATCTTCTTCTGCTACTTCTACATCTCGATCATCTTCAACCCGAACGACACCGCCGAGAACATGCGGAAGTACGGCGGCTTCATCCCGGGCATCCGCCCCGGAAAGGCGACGTCGGACTACATCGACAACGTCCTGACGCGGATCACGCTCATCGGCTCGCTCTACCTCGTGGTCGTCGCCCTCATTCCGGAGTTCCTCCTGATGGGCTTCAAGGTGCAGAGCATCCCGGGCATCGGACCGTGGCTCGACGCGCACCTGCCCGAACTTCGTGACGCAGGGCCTCGGCGTCACGTTCTACTTCGGCGGCACGTCGCTCCTCATCGTGGTCGGCGTCGCGATGGACACGGTCCAGCAGATCGAGTCGCAGCTGGTCATGCGCAACTACGACGGCTTCCTGAAGAAGGGCCGCATCCGGGGGCGCAGGGGCTAGACGCGATGCCATCCGCCATCGTCTTCTTCGGACCTCCCGGCTCGGGCAAGGGCACGCAGGCGTCGCGGCTCGCCGCGTCGCTGGGGATTCCCCAGATCTCGACGGGCGACCTCCTGCGCAGCCACGTGGCGCGCGGGACGGCGCTCGGAGCGATCGCGAAGCCGATCATGGAGTCGGGGGCGCTCGTGCCGGACGACCTCGTGACGAAGATGCTGAAGGAGCGCCTCGCCGAGCCGGACGCCGCAGGCGGGGCGCATCTTCGACGGCTACCCGCGCACGGTCGCCCAGGCGCGAGTCGCTCGACGCGCTCCTCGACGGAGCGCGGGCGGAAGGTGGACGTCGTCCTCTTCATCGACGTCCCGGACGCGACGATCGTCGACCGGCTCGCTGAAGCGCGCCGTCCTCGAGGGGCGCGCGGACGACACGACGGAGACGATCGCGGAGCGGCTCCGCGTCTACCGCGAGAAGACCGCTCCGCTCGCCGACCTCTACCGCGAGGCCGGCGTCCTCGTCACGATCGACGGCGACCGCGCCGTCGACGACGGTGGCGGCCGACGTGCGCGCGGCGGTCGAGACGGGCCCGGCAGGGGGTCGCGTGATCACCTGCAAGGGCAAGTCCGAGATCCTGAAGATGGAGCGCGCGACGCGCATCGTCCACGAGACGCTCGCCGAGTGCGTGGCGGCGTGCCGAGTCGGGCGCGACGACCGAGGAGATCGACCGCATCGCGGCGACCGGCATCGCGTCGCGCGGCGGCAAGGCCGCGTTCCCGGGCTATCGCGGCTACCCGAAGACGATCTGCATCTCGATCAACGACGAGGTCGTGCACGGCATCCCGTCGTCGAAGCGCGCTCCTGAAGCCGGGCGACGTCGTCGGGCCTCGACCTCGGGGCCATCGTCGACGGCTACTACGCGCGACGCCGCGCGGACGGTCGCGCGTCGGAGTCCGTGCCGGCGCGGTCCGGGAGCTGGTCGACGACGACCCACGAGGCGCTCCTCGCCGGGCATCGCGGCGGTCGCGGTCGGCGGCCGGATCGGCGACATCGGCGCGGCCGTCGAGGCCGTGGCGAAGAGCAGGAAGTACGGCGTCGTCCGCGAGTTCGTCGGGCACGGCATCGGGACGGCGCTCCACGAGGAGCCGCAGGTCCCGAACTACGGACCCGCCGGGCAAGCGGGAGATCATCCGCGAGGGGATGACGCTCGCCATCGAGCCGATGTTCAACCTCGGACGCGCGCGGCCGTCACGACCGACGCCGACGGCTGGACCGTGCGGACGAAGGACGGCAAGCCCTCGGCGCACTTCGAGCACACGGTGGTGGCGACGGCGCAGGGGCCGGTCGTCCTCGGTTTCGGGCGCTACGCGGCCGACTCGGCGCAGCCGGGCGCCCCCGGCTTTCACGAGTACCCGCTTCCCGTCGCGGTCTGACGGAGGCGAGACAGAAGGATCATGTCGAAGGAAGACGCCATCGAAGTGACCGCGACGGTGATCGAGCCGTTGCCGAACGCGATGTTCAAGGTCGAGCTGGAGAACAAGCATCAGGTGCTCGCGCACATCTCCGGGAAGATGCGGAAGCACTTCATCCGCATCCTGCCCGGCGACAAGGTCCTCGTCGAGCTTTCGCCGTACGACCTGACCCGCGGGCGCATCATCTACCGGTACAAGTGAAGTCGAGGAACCCGCATGAAAGTCCGCACGTCCGTCAAGAAGATCTGCAGCAAGTGCAAGGTGATCCGCCGCGCCGGCGTCGTGCGGGTCATCTGCGAGAACGTCAAGCACAAGCAGCGTCAGGGCTGAAGAGGAATCCACGAATGGCTCGTATCGCAGGCGTCGACCTTCCCCCGAACAAGCGCGTCGAGATCGGCCTGACCTACATCTTCGGGATCGGGCGGCCGAGCTCGAACAAGATCCTGGAGACCGCGAAGGTCGACCGGAACACCCGCGTCAAGGACCTGTCCGAGGACGAGGTCTCCCGGATCCGCAAGACGATCCAGGACGACTACGAGGTCGAGGGCGACCTCCGCAAGGACACCTCGCAGGACATCAAGCGGCTCATGGAGATCGGCTGCTACCGCGGCCTGCGGCACCGCCGCAACCTGCCCGGTCCGCGGCCAGCGCACCCACACGAACGCCCGCACGCGGAAGGGCCCCCGCAAGGGCGCCGTGGCCGGCAAGAAGAAGGCGACGAAGAAGTAGGAGGGCGACGGGGGAACCGCGGGCGGTTCCCCGTGCCCGAATAAGAAATGGCAAATCCGACGAACCCACCGCAGCGCCGCCCGCAAAGCCCGCTGCCGCAAGGGCAAGAAAAAAGGCCCCAAGAAGGAAAAGAAGAACATCCCGCACGCGCTCGCGACCGTGCAGGCGTCCTTCAACAACACGATCGTCTCGATCACCGACCAGCAGGGCAACGTCCTGGCCTGGTCGTCGGCCGGGCGCATCGGCTTCAAGGGCTCGCGCAAGGGCACGCCGTTCGCGGCGCAGCTCGCCGCCGGCAACGCCGCGCAGATCGCGCAGGAGCACGGCGTGCGCTCGCTCGACGTCAAGGTGACGGGCCCGGCGCCGGCCGCGAGAGCGCGATCCGCGCCCTCGCCGCCGCGGGCATCGACATCCGGTCCATCAAGGACGTGACGCCCATTCCGCACAACGGCTGCCGGCGCGCAGCGCCGGCGGTCAGTCTGACGGCTGATCCGCCGTTCTCGAGGTGCAGGCGGGCACGGCGTCAGCCCGCCCGAGGTCGGTCCCTCACTAACCGGTCTCCCGGCCGGACCGACTGGCCGGGACGAAGGACGCAATCGGACGGAGACGCGGATCTCCCGTGGCTCGTTATCGCGAATCCGTCTGCCGGCTGTGCCGGCGCGAAGCAATGAAGCTGTTCCTCAAGGGGGACCGCTGCTTCACGAACAAGTGCGCCATCGAGCGCCGCAACTTCCCGCCGGGCCAGCACGGCAAGCGCCGCTCCAAGATCCTCGGCTACGGCATCCAGCTCCGCGAGAAGCAGAAGGTCAAGCGCTTCTACGGCGTCCTCGAGGGCCAGTTCCGCCTCACGTTCCAGCAGGCCGAGCGCATGCGCGGCGTCACGGGCGAGAACCTGCTCTCGCTCCTCGAGCGCCGTCTCGACAACGTCGTCCACCGGCTCGGCTTCTCGGGCTCGCGCGCGCAGGCCCGCCAGCTCGTCCGCCACGGGCACGTCCGCGTGAACGGCCGGAAGGTCAACGTGCCGAGCTACGTCGTCGGCGCGGGCGCGGTCGTCTCCATCAAGGAGAAGAGCCAGACGAACCCGCTCATCGCCGGCGCCGTCGAGACGGCGAAGGGCCGCGGCATTCCCGCGTGGCTCGAGCTGAACGCGACCGAGTTCCAGGGCAAGGTCGTCGCGCTGCCGAAGCGCGAGGACGTCGCCCTGCAGTCAACGAGAAGCTCATCGTCGAGCTGTACTCCAAGTAACGCGTAAAGGAGCCCGCGCGCGCCGCTCAGCGGATAAGTCGCAGGGCCAGGAGAAGACACCATGTTTTGGAAAGGCTTTCAGCGTCCGAACCGCCTCGAGGTCGAGGAAGAGAAGGGCAACTACGGCCGGTTCACCGCGCAGCCGCTCGAGCGCGGCTGGGGCACGACGGTCGGCAACGCGCTCCGGCGCGTCCTCCTCTCGTCGATCGAGGGCGCGGCGATCACCGCCGTGAAGATCGAGGGCGTCGAGCACGAGTTCACGGCCGTGCCGGGCGTCGTCGAGGACGTCACGGACATCATCCTGAACCTCAAGCGCCTCGCGATCCGCCTCCACGAGGACGGCCCGCGGACGCTCACGCTCGACGTCAAGACGAAGGGCGTCGTGACCGCCGACGCGTTCGAGGACGACGCGCAGATCGAGATCCTGAACGCCGAGGCCCCGGTCGCGACGCTCGCCGACGGCGGCCGCCTGCGCCTCGAGGCCACGGTCAACAAGGGCCGCGGCTACGTGCCGGCCGACCGCAACTTCGACCCCGAAGCGCCGATCGGCACGATCCCCCTCGACTCGGCCCACTCGCCGGTCCGCCGCGTGAACTACCACGTCGAGGCGGCCCGCGTCGGCCAGGCGACCGACTACGACAAGCTCGTCATCGAGGTCTGGACGAACGGCACGATCACGCCGCGCGACGCCGTGGGCGTGGCCGCCGTCCTCCTCCGCGACCACCTCGCGATCTTCGTGAACGTCGAGACCGACGAAGCGGCGGCGGCCGCCGGCGCCGAGATGCCGCAGAGCGAGCTCGACGCCCTCCTCGACACGAACGTCGAGGAGCTCGAGCTTTCCGTGCGGAGCGCGAACTGCCTGAAGAACGCCGGCATCCGCACGCTCCGCGAGCTCGTCCAGAAGACCGAGAAGGACATGCTCGAGACGAAGAACTTCGGGCGCAAGAGCCTGAACGAGATCAAGGACATCCTGCGCGAGAAGGGCCTCGCCTTCGGCATGAAGCTCGAGTCCCCGACCGGCGCGGGGCGCTGAGGGGTCCATGCAGCACAATCGAGCGGGCCGCAAGCTCGGCCGGACGACGGCGCACCGCAAGTCGCTGTTCCGGAACCAGCTTTCGTCCCTCATCACCCACGAACGCATCCAGACGACGCTGCCGAAGGCGAAGGACCTCCGGCCGCTCATCGAGAAGATGGTCACCCTCGGCAAGCGGGGCGGCCTCCACGCGCGCCGTCTCGCGCTGAAGACGATCCCCGAGGCGCCGACCGTCAAGAAGCTCTTCGAGGAGATCGCGCCGCGCTTCAAGGAGCGGGCCGGCGGCTACACGCGCATCCTGAAGCTCGGCCGGCGCCCCGGCGACGGCGCCGAGATGGCGATCCTCGAGTTCATCGACTTCGACTTCGCGCAGCGGCAGGCCGAGAAGAAGGTCGCGGCCAAGGCCGCCGAGGAGAAGAAGCAGTCGCTCCTCGAGAAGGCGAAGAAGCTCGTCTCCGGCAAGGGCGGCGAGGACAAGGGCGAAAAGGCCGAGAAGAAGGTCGAGGGCGCCGAGGCCGAAGCCGAGCCCGAGAAGAAGCCCAAGCTTCCCGTCGAGAAGAAGAAGGGCTACACCGCGCCAAAGGGCCCGAAGGGATCCGGACCGAAGGGCGGGGGAACGCACGGCGGCAGCCCACGCAAGACGGGTTAAGAAGAAGGCCGAGGAAGTTTCTTAGAATGGTTAGTAAGGCCTCGGTTCGCCGGGGCCTTTTTCTTGTCGATCGGCCGGCGCGGTGGGCCCTACTTCTCTTCACCTTCTAGGAAAATCCCCGGTCCCCACCGAACTTCAAATGAGATGTCAGGGTGCGACGAGCTTTCCCTTCTCGAAGCGGTAGAGGCGCACGTCTTCCGCCTCATGCACGATGGCCCAAGGAGAGGTCGAGCGGAGGAGCGTGTCGGTCTCCGGCGGCACATTACTGGCGTAACGAGGCGCGCGCGCCACCCAGCCATCGGGCGACGCCGCGATCTTCGCCCTGAGTTCGGCAATCGAGCCAGTCAGCACGACGTCTCGTGGATCTCGTAGTCGCGTCGTCTGCGCGCGAAGGCAGAAATAGGCCCACCCGTCGGAGGCAAGGATTTCGCCGCCCTTTCCCTTTGAAGCCTGGAATTCGAGGTAGCTAGCTGCTGGGCGCCAGTCTACTCGTCCGCTCTTGATGTTCTCAGCAAGGGCAGGTGCTTGAACGGCAACGATCGCCGCGGACAGGGCTCCGGCTGTGGCTCTGCGGGCTCGCGCGACACTCAATGTGCTTGCCCAGCCGAATGCCTCGCCGATACCGCGAGAAAGAGGAAGTAGGGCGATTGCGAGGTAGCGAAGACTCCACCAGTGATGCGCCCACCATAAAGCCGACAGAACGCCCACGGTCAATGCGATAAGGTCGAGCCCGAGGCGCAACTTCTCCTCGCTCTCGGCTCTCACCAGACCCGCCACCCACAAGAGCCAGATGAAAGCGGCGCTTGTCTGGCGACCGAGGTTCTCGTCGCGTCCGGCCGCGAGCCCGACGAGCTGGCTCCAGATCGCGATCAACGCGAGACAAGGGGCTTCGATGGGCGGCTGGTGGAGCCCGTGCCGGATGGCCCAGAGCCAGGGCAGGTAGAGAAGGATCGTGACGGCGGCGACCGCAAAGGGCGCACGCAGGCGTGCCGGGTCCTCACGGCGGCGGCGCCAGGCCACGATCGCCTCGGCGAAGAGCATCGTCGCGAGGGCGACGATCGCGATGTACAGCGTATAGGCCGCGACGACGCTCGCGGACATCCAGACGAAGAAAGAAAGCCGAGAGCGCGACTCGCGCCAGGTGACGCGAGCCGCGTCCGCGATCGCCACGAAGCACAGAGCCATCGAATACGGGCGCACCTCCTGGCCGTAGTGGACCGCCAGCGGCGTGACGGCGAACGCAAGGGATGCGCCCAGGCTGACGGCAGCTCGCTGACGTCCGCCGCATCTGACGAAGAGCGCCAGTGTCGTCCCGACCCCGAAGAGAGCCGACGGGAGTCGGAGCGCCAAGTCAGACTCCGAAAACCTTCGCACGATATAGATGACAAGATAGTGCGCGGGTGGATGATTCCCGTCGAGGATTAGGATTGTGAAGAGGCCGCGCAGACCACGTCTCGTGTAGTCGAGCGTCATGGCCTCATCGAGCCACAGGCTCCAGTGGTCCCAGCCGAGCACACGTAAGACCGCCGCGATCAGCGCGACGAGCGCAAGGCCGACCGCCCACGTGGTGTCCGTTGGCCGCGACGACGCGTCACGACGCCCGATGGCGGCGATCACTGAAAGTAACCGTTCACGAACGCGGCACCTAGCTGAGCGCTTTTTCGATTTCCTGCATGAGCACCTTCGTGGAGAAGGGCTTCGTGAGGTAGCTCGACGCCCCGAGGCGCAGGCCGAGGTCGCGCTCGGACGGCAGCGTCCGGGCCGTGAGCATCACGATCGGCAGGTGTGACGTCCCCGGGTTCTCCTTGAGGATGCGGCAGACGTCGAAGCCCGTGAGGCCGGGCGTGAGAGAGACGTCGAGAAGGACGAGGTCCGGCGACTCCTCGCGCACGAGGCGCAAGGCCTCCTCGCCGCCCGTCGCCTCGATCGGCTGAAGTCCCGTGAGGCGCAGCTTGAAGGAGAGGATCCTGAGGATCGTGGGCTCGTCGTCCACGACGAGAATCTTGCGGCCCGCGAGGCCGGGCGGAAGGCTGCTCACCGGCGCGATTCTAGAGCGGCGCGCCTGTGAGCACGACGACCGCGGCGGCCAGCTCCCGCGTGTGGGTGATCGTCACGTGCGCTCCTGCGACGCCGAGGCGCGCGCCGTGGGCGATCGCCCGTCCGAAAAGGGCGAGGCGGGGCGGTCCTCCCGGCGCACGGACGATCGCGAGCTCGCGAAAGGCGACGCCACGCATTCCGGTGCCGAGCGCCTTCATGGCCGCTTCCTTCGCCGCGAACAGACCCGCGACGTGCTCGGCGTAGGCGGGGGATTCCGGGGAGCGGCGCACTTCACCGGGCCGGAACAACTTTTCGACGAAGCGCGCGCCATGGCGGTCGAGGGCACGCGCCACGCGCGCGACCTCGCACAGATCCAGGCCGACTCCGACCACGAGAGAACCCGCGGGCAGGCCGTCCCCGGCCGTGACGCGGACGTTCACGCGGTTTCCCGCGGGGCCGCGGGTGGCGCGTCGTCACGGGGTTCCCGCCTCCACGCCTCGATCTCCGAGGCCGCCGCCCAGAGGTGGAGCAGCCCGAGACCGAGGAGGAAGCTGCGGAAGTAAGGCGAGGCGAGGAAGGGACGGGTGCGCTCCGGAGACCGTCCGACGACGCGCACCGTCCAGTACCGGCCCCACGGCGCGAGCGTCAGGAACGCTCCTGCCTCGAGGGCGTAGATGACGAAGAGAGCCCTGAGGAACCGATTGCCTGCGGCGAAGCCGCGCCACGCCGTGATTGTAGAGGGAGCGTTCCGGCGGCGAGTCAGGCCCTGCGGAGCGGAGTCCCCTGGGCCGCTTCGTCGAACATCCGGAGGGCGCCTTCGCGCCGCGCGGGCGGAGGAGCCGGCGCCGCTTGGGGCGCGGGCGCGGGCGCTGCCTGGGGCGCGGGCGCCAAGTCGCGGGCGCGGGAGCCGAGTGGGGCGCAGGCCTCGGGGCCTCGCGAACCGGCGCCTCTCGAGGTGGCGGTGAGTCGTGCGCGCGATCCCGCTCGATGACGCGGGGCTGTGGCGCGCGCCAACCCGAGTCGTCGTGGCGCGCCGGCGGGTCGGCGCGGCGCAGGATGGGGGCGGGAGGCGGCGAGGAGGGTGAACGCCAGCCCTCGTCGCCGCGGCGGTGCGAGGCGCCTCGCTCGTTGGAAGGGGAGGAGGCCCGGCCGGGACGCACCGGGCTTTCGGAGCGGACGGGCCGCCGCGGCCAGGGCTCCGGTCGACGCCCTGGCGCCAGGAGTCCGCGGAGGCGCTCTTGTCCGCGGTGCGCGGACTTTCGAGAGGCGTCTGGCGGTAAGCGGGATCCTGGCCGGCGCGCACGACGGTGAGGCGAAGCTCGTCCTGGGCGGCGGGCGTGAGCGTGCGGTCGCGGCGCAGGACGGCGGTGAGGCCTTCGTTCACGGACGCTCGCCGCGGTGCCGCTCTCCGCGGATCGGGATGCGGCGAATCGCTTCCTGGATCGACGCGGCGGGGCTGCTGCCGCGCTCGAAGCGCAGGGGCGCCGTCGCGATCACGCCGATCTCGCCCGGCCGGAAGGCCACGCGGTCCCCGCGGACGATGTCGCGCGCCGGATCGAGCCGGACTCCGAGCCGCCTGGCCGCCACGTAATGCCATCCCCTCGGGTCGATCTGCGCCACGGCGACGCGCCCGCGAAGATGCGGGTAAATCGTGAGGGCGCTCGGGCCGCCGACGACCGAGCGCGCGTGGCGGTAATACGTGGCGTAATACCCGATCGGACACCAGCCCACCCAGTCGGGCGTGTAGTTCCAGTAGACCCAGGCGGGCGAGTACTCCGCGCCGGGGATCCACAGCCACCCGAGCAACGCGTCGTAGACCCACGTTCCGTAGTGATAGGGGAGCCAGCCCCACGGCTCGGCGGAGACCCACGTCATGCCCGCGGGCGTCCATCGCCAGTAGCCGAGCGCGTACGGCGTCCAGCCGGCGGGCACGCGCGGCCTCCAGCAATACGCGCCGTACGCGGAGACGTACGCCCAGCTGCCGTAATCGTCGAAGGAGGCCGTGTCGTAGTCGTACGCGAAGTCCGACGAGACGTAGCGCGTCGTCTCGCGGTGGTCGGTCCGGTCCCGCCGCTCCTCGACGAAGCGCGCGAACCGGTCGCGAGGCGATGCGGACACGTCGACCTCGATCTCGCTGTCTCCGCTCACGAAGGCGTATTCGCCCGCGCGCACGAGCGCGCGGCCGCCGCGGCCCTGGACCTCGACCTTGCCCGAGAGGACGTAGACCTCGGTGCCGCGCCGCCCGGCGTCCACGCGAAAGAGGCCGCGGGACGCGGCGAGAATCGTGGCGTCGTCCGTGTCGAGACGCAGCGCGCGGTCGCGCGTCGCGACGTCGCGCACCTCGACCGCCGCCGTCCCGTGCGCGAGGAAGAGGAGATCGCGGTCGTCGTCCGCCTCGTAGGTGCGCGCCATCCGCTCGAAGCGCAGCTCGGTGTACCCGTCCACGCGGACGACGTTGCCGTCGGCGAGCACGGCCTCCGCGCGCGACCCGACTCCGGTGACGAGGCTGTCGCCGGAGAGAACCGGCATGTTGACCCGGGCCGCGACGTCGTCCTCGGCGCTCGAGACGAGGAGAACGTCGGGCTGCGCGTACGACAGGTACGTGTAGCCCTCCCGCTGGGCTTCCGCGCGGTCCGGCGCGCCCGCCGCGGCGAGGAGCAGGGCGGCGGCGAATGCGGACGTGGGCAGCCTGCGGGGATTCATGTCGGGCCTCCCGTAATCCTATGCGACCTCCGTACCACGGGCGGCCGCGCCTCTCGTCCCCCCACGGGGACGCTTGACCGGGCCCGGGAAGCCCTGCAATCTCCGCGCGCCGCCATGCCCTCCTGAAAAGTGGAGCGCGTCGACCTGTTCGCCGGAGCTCGAGTGGCCATACGCGAAATCGTCAAGTACGGGGATCCGCGACTCGTCGCGAAGAACGAAATCGTCGAGGTTTTCGACGACCCGGGTCTCGCCGCGCTGCTCCAGGACATGAAGGAGACCTGCTGGGCGGCGCCGGGCGTCGGGCTCGCGGCGCCGCAGATCGGCGTCAACCTGCGCGTCGCGATCGTGGACCTCTCCGTCGGAAAGGACCCGTCGCAGCTGCTCGTTCTCGTCAACCCGGTCGTCGTGGACACGCAGGGGAGGATCCGCGACGAGGAGGGGTGCCTCTCCCTTCCCGACCTCGTCGAGACGGTCGACCGGCCGGAACGGGTGACCGTGGAAGCCTTCGACGAGCACGGAAACAAGCGGACGCTCGACGGGCGCGACCTTCTCGCCCGGGCCTTCTGCCACGAGATCGACCACCTCGACCAGCGGCTCTTCGTCGACCGGCTCTCGCCGCTGAAGAAGGGGCTCCTCCTGCGCCAGGTCGTCAAGCGCCAGAAGAAGGGCACCTGGTAGACGCGAGAACTACGCTCCCGCCTTCGCGCGCAGCTCGTCGACGAGCTGGAGACGGTGAAGCGTGCGGCCGAGGTGGGCCGCGAAGGCGATGAGGTGCTCGAGCTCGGGCGACTCGCCCGGCGGTGGAAGCGGCCCGCGGCGATAGAGGCGCAGCGTGCCGAGGAGCTCGCGGCCCCCGAACACGGGAGCGGCCGTGATGGTCCAGTCCGTGGCGCCGTCGCGCGCCTCGCCCGGGAGGCGCGGGGCGCGTCCCGTGCGCGGATCCTCCTCGAGGCCGAGAGTCGCGACGAACTCCGGAGGCCCCCCGCCCGGCCAGGTGGTCGACGCCGCGGCGTTCAGCTCGACGACTCCCGCCCGGCGCACGTGAAGAGTCACGCCGTCGGCGCCGAAGACGGACGAGATCCGGTCGAGGATGGGAACGAGGAGCCGCGTCCGGAAGTCCTCGGTCGTGACGTCGTCCTCCTCGATCTTCGCCGAGATGTCCTGCTGCAGCTCGAGGATCTGCGTGCGTGCCGTGAGCGTGTCGAGGAGCTCCTTGATGCGCAGCGCGTTCTTCACGCGCGCCTTCAGCTCGCGAGCCGAGAATGGTTTCGTGACGTAGTCGTTCGCGAGCGCCTCGAAGCCCTGCAGAAGGTCTTCCTCCTCGGTGCGCGCCGTCACGAAGATCACCTGCGTGCCCGCGGTCGCGCCGACGGTCTTGATGCGCCGGCACACCTCGTACCCGGACAGGTCGGGCATCCGCACGTCGAGAAGGACGACGTCCGGCCGCCGCGCGTCCACCTTCTCGAGAGCCTCGGTGCCCGAGAGCGCGCTCTCGAAATCGCAGCCCAGCTCGTAGGCGATGTACGACGCCACTTCGGCCTGGTACGGGTCGTCATCCACGAGGAGGAGCAATGGGGGCGCGGCCGGCGATCGAAACACGGAGCTCGAGGATATCGCACGGCGTCGACGGGCCCTCGGATCCCGGAGCGGGCGCCCTCGTGTCCGTCAGGGGGTCTTCGCGCGTCGGACTCCCCGAGCAACGAATCGATCCGGCGCGAGAGGTCGGCCTCCGTCAGACGCGTCGGCGCGTAGAGGCGGACGACGCCTTTCCCGTCGACGAGGGCGTAGGTTGGAGTCGCCGAGACGCCGTAGCGCACCATCGTCTCCGTGTCGACGGGCCGGGACACGGCCGCGAGGCCGGGGTAGGTCTCCGCCCAGACCTTTCTCGATCTAGGCCGACTCCAGCTCCGGCGTGAGCGTCCTTGTCGTCGCCCCCGCTTCCGTAAAGGCGCGTTGGCGCGACGAAGCCAAGCCCCTTCGGGGCAGTATTTCGCGTAGAGCCGCGCGAGCTTCGCCGATTCCGCCTTGCAGTCTCCGCACCCGCGGCCCAGAAGAAGAGCAGGACGGGCTTGCCGGCAAGGCTCGCGAGGCGCGGACCCGATCCGCCGATCTCCGGGGCTTTCTCTCCTTCGAGGCTCACGAGGTTCATGTTCTTCCGGATCCGCGAGCGCAGCGAGGAGTCCTTCGCGCCCGCGAGCTCCGTTTCCCAGTAACGAAGCGCCGCGCCGCGGCCGTCCGCCGCGAGCCGAAGCCTTCCTTCGACTTCGATGGCCGCCCCGAGCGGCACGAGGAGGGCGGGATCCTCGGCGGGGATCGCCTTCCTCACCTCAGCGGCGTATCCGGCCGCCTTCTCCCGCCGCCCGAGCATCTGGGCGCCGCGTGCGAGCCACCCGACGGCGTCGAGGTACTCGGCGTCCACGCCGGTCGTTCGCTTGTATTCCTCGGCGGCCGCCTCACCGCTCGCGAGATCCCCCGCGGACAGCTTGAAGCGCACCATGCGCACGAGGTCCGCGGCGGAAAGGTCGGTGCAAGAGAGGACGAGAAGCGTGGCGGCGGCGGCTCGAATTCTCTTCAATTGAACCTCCGGTCTGCGGCGTCAGGCTGGCCGGTCCCGCGCGCCGAGCGAGACGCGTGCCAGCCGCGCGGCCTGCTGGCGAAATCCCGGGCGGTCGTCGAGAATCGCCCACCGTGACGCTGCGCCTCTACAACACGCTGACCCGCTCGCTCGAGGAGTTCCGGCCCGTCGCGCCCGGGCAAGGTCGGCCTCTACACCTGCGGCCCGACGGTCTACAACCGCGTGCACATCGGCAACCTCCGGACGTTCGTCTGGGAGGACGTGATGTGCCGCGTCTTCCGCGCGCTCTCCTTCGAGACGACGCAGATCATGAACCTCACGGACATCGACGACAAGACGATCCGCGGCGCGGTGGCGGAGGGGCTGCCGCTCCGCGAGTTCACCGCGGAGCACATCGCGACGTTCTTCGAGGACCTCGAAGACGCTCGGCGTCGTCCCGGCGGCGCTCTATCCGCGCGCCACGGACCACATCCCCGAAATGGTCGCGCTCGTGAAGAAGCTCGCGGCCCGCGGGCACACCTACGAGAGCGACGGCTCGGTCTGGTTCCGCATCGCGACGTTTCCGGGCTACGGAAAGCTCTCGAAGATCGACCTCTCGGCCGTGAAGCGCGGCGCGCGCGTGGCCGACGACGAGTACGAGAAGGAGGACGTCCGCGACTTCGCCGTGTGGAAGGCGGCGAAGGAGGGCGAGCCCGAGTCCGCGACGTGGACGACCGAGCTCGGCCGCGGGAGGCCCGGCTGGCACCTCGAGTGCAGCGCGATGTCGATGAAGTACCTCGGCGAGACCCTCGACATCCACACCGGCGCCGTCGACAACATCTTCCCGCACCACGAGAACGAGATCGCGCAGAGCGAAGGCGCGACCGGGAAGACCGTTCGTCAACTTCTGGCTCCACGCCGAGCACCTCCTCGTGGACGGCGAGAAGATGTCGAAGAGCAAGGGGAACTTCTACACGCTTCCCGACCTCCTCGAGAAGGGCTTCTCGCCGCGCGCGATCCGCTACCTCCTCGTCTCGGTTCCCTACCGCAGAAGCTGAACTTCACGTTCGACGGCCTCAAGGGCGGCCACGTCGGCGGTCGAGCGGCTGGAGTCGCTGGACCTGCGGCTCGGAGAGCGAGAGGCGAGAGGAAGGAGAAGAAGAAGAGAAGAGAAGATTTCTTTGAAGGTGAAGAGAGACGGAGGGCGAGGGCTTCGCGCGGCGAGTGGCGGATGCGCGCGCCGCGGTGTTCGATTCCCTCGAAGACGACCTCAACACGGCCGGCGCCCTCGGTGCGCTGTTCTCCTTCGTCAAGGCGACGAACGTCGACCTCGAGGCGGGGCACCTCTCGGCGCCGGACGCGACTGCCGCGCGCGGTCTCCTGCGGACGTCGCGGGCGACATCTTCGGCGTCATGCCGGGCACGGCTGCTGGCGGCCCGCCCTCTTCACCTTCTAGAGAAATCTTCCTCCGAACCCTCCGGTGGCGACGAGGCCTGGATCCGGGAGCGCATCGAGGCCCGGAAAGCAGGCCCGGAAGGCCCGGGATTTCAAGGCCGCCGACGCGATCCGCGACGAGCTGCTCGGGAAGGGAATCGTCCTCGAGGACACGCCCCAGGGCGTCCGCTGGAAGAGGAAGCCTTGACAGGGGCTCGGGGTTTCGGGTCTACTTCCCCGGTCATGATCTTCGTCTCGCGCCACTGGCACGTGCATCACAGCTGAGCCGGCCGCGCTTCGCGCCGCCGGCCCATCGTGGTCCGGAGGCGCGCGGGTTTTTCAGGAAGCACTCACCCGACCCCCTCCGGACCGGAGGGGGTTTTCGTTTTGGCCCTGACCGCGGAAAACACGCTGCTCGTCGCCTCCCTCGCCCCGGCGTCGAACGCCGAGGCGCTTCGAGGCGCGCGCGCGGCGCTCGCCGGCCTGCCCTCCGGGCGCCGCGGTGGAGCTCCGGCTCGACGGCATGTCCGAAGAGCCGGAGTTCCCCGCGCTTCGCGCCGTGCTTCGAAGGAAGAACACTCATCGCGACGGTCCGTTCCGCATCGCGAGGGCGGCGCGCTTCGCGGAGCCAGCAGAGGAGGCGCAGCGACTCCTCTCGAAGGCGCCCTCGCCGCCGGCTTCGACCTCGTCGACGTGGAGTTCCGCCGCGACGGCGGGGACGCGGCTTCGCCGGCATTCCTCCTTCTAAGAAGATCTCTTCTCTTCACGACCTCGAAGGGCTCCCGGCCGATCTCGGGCGCGCTCGTCGCCCGGATGCTCGCGACGCCGGCGCCCGCTTCGTGAAAGTCGTCGCGACGGCGAACGACTCCGGCGATGCCCGCCGCCTCCTCGAGCTCCAGGCCGCGCACCGGGACGGGCGCCTCGCGACCTTCGGGATGGGAGAGGCCGGGATCGCCACGCGCGCGCTCGCCCCGTATCTCGGCGCGGCGCTCGCGTACGGCGCTCTTCTGCCCGGGCGCGCGACGGCGCCGGGGCAGCTCCTCGCCCGCGACCTCGCGGAGATCTACGGCGTCGGGCCGGCCGCGGAAGGTGTCGCGGCTCTTCGCGCTCCTGGGAGGCGTCGTCTCGCACTCGCTCTCGCCCGCGCTCCACAACGCGAACTTCGAGGCGCTCGGCCTCGACGCGCTCTACGTGCCGTTCGCGATGCGCACGCTCGGACGGGAGCTCGAACCCCTCGTCGCCTCGCTCGACGCCCTCGGGCTTCCCTCTCGTCGGCGCGTCCGTGACGATCCCGTTCAAGGAGGAGGCCGCGCTCCTCTCGGCGACGGCCGAGGACGGCGAGAAGGCGGTCAACACGCTGCTGAGGTCGAGCGGCCCGGGCCAGCCGCTCCGGCTGCGCGCGGCGAACACCGATCGCGACGCATTCGAGGCCGTGATCGAAGAGGCTTCGAAGGAGAAGAAGGAAAAGGGCAGCGAGGCGCTCTCGTCCTCGGTGCGGGCGGTACGGCTCGGGTCGCGGTGGAGGTTCTTAGAAAGAGGGGATGCGAGGTCTTCCTCATCGAACCGGACGCGAGGAGCGCGGCGAGGAGCTGGCGAGAGCCGAGGGCGCCCATCTTCCTTTCGAAGAAATCTTCGAACGGCCTTCCCGCAGCCGTGACGTCCTCGTCAACGCGACCGCCTCTCGGCCTTCGCTCGGGGGATCCTCTTCCGTGCGACCCGAGTCTTCTTCGGCCCGGGATGCTCGTCATCGACGCGCCCTACCGCGCCGGCGGGACGGAGCTCGTCAGCGCGGCGCGCGCCGCCGGCGCGCGCGTCGTGGACGGCCAGACGCTGCTCCTCCTCCAGGCCGCGGGCCAGGCGACGCTCTTCACGGGCCAGGAGACGACCCCGCGGGATCTCCTCGAGCGCCTGCCGCCGCGCGCTCGGCTGGCCTTTCCCTCCTTCGAAGAGTCTCTTCTCGCTCGTCCGGAGATCTCCGCGTGAAGACCGACCGTCCCGATCCGAACCTGCCGCGCGGCGTCCAGGCGTTCCTCTTCGATGCGGCCGAGCGCCGCCGCAGGGCCGAGGATTCCGTCGTTCGGAGGCTTCAGGAGGCCGGCCTGCGCGAGGTCATCCTGCCCGTCCTCGATTTCGCGGATCCCTATGCGGGCGTGACCGCCGAGGGCGACGAGCGCGTCTACCGGTTCCTCGACCGGCAGGGGAACACGCTCTCGCTCCGGGCGGACTTCACGCCGATGGCCGCGCGCGTCGTCGCGCCGCGGCTCGGCACGCTCTCGGGGCCCGTGTCGCTCTTCTACCGGGGCGACGTCGTGCGCGACGAGGAGACCGGCGTCGGACGCCGCCGCGAGTTCGCGCAGGTCGGCGCCGAGCGCTACGGGGACGGGCGGCCGGAGACGGACGGGGAGATGCTCGCCCTCGCCCTCGTCGTGCCTCGGCGACGTCCCGGCGGCGCGCCTGAGGCTGACGCTGGGCTGGGCGGGCCTTCTCGAACGGCTGCTCGCCGCCGTCGCGCCGGCGCTGGCGCGCGGCGGAGGCGCGGGTCTCGTCGAGGCGGCGGCAGCCGCGCGCGCGCGGCACGTGACGCAGCTCGAAGCGCTGCTCCGCCGCTCGGGCGCGGCCGAGGCGGCCGCCGCCGAGGTCGCGCGCGGCGCTCCTCGTCGGCTTCGATCCCGGCTCGGGACTCTTCCGGCCGCCCGTCCTCGCGGGCGCGGCCGCGGAGCTCGCGCGGGCCGTCGCGGTGGCGCGAGCGGCCCGGCCCGGCCTGCCGGTCGTCGTCGACCTGGCGGACGCGCCCCAGGCCCCCTACTACACGGGGCTCACGTTCAGCGTCGACGCCGCCGGGTGGCGGCGGCACGATCGCCGGAGGCGGCCGGTACGACGGGCTGCTCGCGCGTTTCGGCGCGGCCGCGCCCGGCCCTCGGCTTCTGCATCGGGCTCGAGGCGCTCGGTGCCGCCACGGATGCCGGCGAAGGGGACGGGAGCGCGCGGCCGCTCCGGATCGCGGTCGGCAAGGGCCGGCTCCTGCCGCAGGCGCTCGCGGCGCTCCGCGCGGGAGGCGCCGCGTTCGGCGAGCCGGACGGAAGGCGTCTCCTCGTGGCCGCGACGGACGGCGCGTTCGAGCTGCTGCTGCTCAAGGACGACGACGTGCCGACCTACGTGGCGCACGGAGGAGCCGATCTCGGCATCGTGGGCAGCGACCGCGTCGCCGAGAGCGGAGAGGACGTCACCTCGCCCGTCGAGCTGCCCTTCGGCGCCTGCCGCCTCTCGCTCATCGGGAGGGCCGGCGAGACCTTCCGCCCGAACGGGCAGCCCGTGCGCGTGGGCACGAAGTACCGCCGCCTCGCCGCCCGCTACTTCGACGAGAGGAAGATCGCCCACGAGATCGTCCCGCTCGCGGGCTCCGTGGAGCTCGCCGCGGCGCTGAAGCTCACGGACGTCGTCGTGGACCTGATCGAGTCGGGGTCCACGATCGCCGCGAACGGCCTCGCCGAGATCGAGACGATCCTCCCGAGCCGCGCGACGCTCATCCTCGGGCGCGCCGCGCTCGTGGCGCGCCGGGCCGAGATCGCGGAGTTCGTCGAGCGCCTGCGGGCGAACGTGCGGCGCGGGGACCGGGAAATCATGATGAAGATCGTGGAGACGCGCACGCGGACCGGACGACGGAGCTGGAGGCTCTGCTGAAGAGCAGGCGGGGCGCGTCTCCCGACTTCGCCACGCTGAAGCAGGTCCTGCCGGTGGTGGAGGACGTTCTGCGAAGAGGGGAGCCCGCGCTGCAGGGACTACGTGGAGCGCTTCGACTTGCCGGCGGCGCACCCCACGGTTCGAAGAGAATGATTTCTTTGAAGGGGAAGAGGGGCAGCGTGCTGCGGTCGGATCGATGCCGCTCGGTCGACGCGGCCAAGCGACGGCTCTGATGTCCCTTCTAAGAAATATTGATCGATCCCGACGCGAGAATCCACTCGCGTCGACGAGGAGTTCGCCCGCGCGTTCCGCCTGGCGCGCCGCCGCATCGAGGCCTATCACCGCAGACAGCTCTCGTACGAATCGTCGGGTTTCTCCTTCACGGACTCCCTCGGCGTCTCGTTCGTCGAGAAGTCCGTGCCGCTCGACTCCGTCGGCGTCTACGTGCCGGGAGGCCGCGCGTTCTATCCGTCCTCGCTCCTGATGGGCGTCGTGCCGGCGCGCGTCGCGGGGGTGCCGCGCGTCGTCGTCGCGACGCCGCCGCGCGCGTGGGCCGGCGAGCCCCGAGCTCCGCTGGGCGGCGCGCGAGCTGGGCGTCGACGAGGTGCTGCTCGCGGGCGGAGCTCACGGCATCGCGGGGCTCGTCTCCGTCTGCGGCGTCGCGAAGATCGTGGGCCCGGGCAACCGCTTCGTCGCGGCGGCGAAGCACCTCGTCTCGGGCCTCGTGGCCGTGGACATGCCGGCCGGCCCGTCCGAGGTGCTCATCGTCGCGTCCGGCGGACGCGGACCCGTCGCTCGTCGCCGCGGATCTCCTCGCGCAGGCCGAGCACGACCCGGACGCAACGTGCCTGCTCTTCACGGATTCGAGGAAGCTCGCTGCCGAAGTGCGGGCGAGCGTGTCGTCGCAGTTGCGAGCCCTCGATTCGGTTTCTTCGAAGGGGAATGCAGCCACGGCGCGCGCCTCGCTGCTTCGGCGCGGCCGGATCTTCACCTTCAAAGAAATCTCTCGCGCCGCTTCCGCTGTGCTCGCAGTTCGCCGCCGAGCACGTCCAGGTGATGGGCCGCCGCGCCGAACGCCTCGCGCCCTCGTTGCTCCCGACCGCCGGCGCCCTCTTCATCGGCTCGTCGACGCCGACGGCTCTCGGCGACTACGTCGCCGGCCCGAACCACGTGCTCCCGACGGGCGGCGCGGCGCGCAGCTTCTCGGGCCTCTCCGTGCGCGACTTCCGGCGCTGGGGCCGGTCCGTGGCGGCGCCCGCGAAGTGCCGCGCGCCGGCTCGCGCCGCCGGCCGCGGCTCTCGCGCGATTCGAAGGCCTCGCGGCGCACGCCGCGGCGCTCGACCGGAGGGCGCCGTGACGGGCCGGACGGTGCCGGTCCGCGAGGAGATCCGGGCGCTCGAGGCCTATCGGCTCGTCCCCGAGGACGCGACCTCCCGTCCGTGCGAAGCTGGACTTCAACGAGTCGCCTTTCGACGTGCCCGAGGAGATCCGCGCCGAGGTCCTCGCGCGCCTCGCCGCGAAGAGGTGGGGCCGCTATCCGGAATTCGGAGCGCCGCGTGTGAAGCGGGCGATCGCGGACGCGATCGGCCGCCGGCCCGAGGAGATCGTCGTCGGGAACGGCTCGGGAGAGGTGATCCTCGCCGCCGTCTCCGTGTTCGCGGGCGGAGGGACGCTCGTGCTTGCGACGCCCACGTTCTCGCTCTACGGGCAGATCGCCGCGATCGCGGCGGCGCGCGTCGCGGACGTGCCGCGAACGGGCGCGGACTTCGCGCTCGCCGAGAACGAGTTCCTCGCGGCCTCGCGGCAGCCAGGGGCCGTTCCGCTCGTGTGCTCGCCGAACAACCCGACCGGCGGCGTCGTCGAGCGGGAGTTCCTGGAGCGCCTCCTCGACGACGCCCGTGTCGTCCTCCTCGATCAGGCGTACGTGGATTTCGCGGAGGCCGGGGACGATGCGCTGCCGCTCGTCGGCCCGCGCGCGAATCTCGTCGTCTTCCGCACCCTTTCGAAGGCCTACGCGGCGGCGGGCTTTCGAATCGGGTACGCCGTCGCGGAGCCCGGCGCTCGTCCTCGAGATCGAGAAGGCCATCCTGCCTTTCAGCGTCGACCTCGCGGCCGAGGAGCTGGCCATCGCCGTCCTCTCCCATCCGGAGATCTCGCGCGAGCACGTGAGGAGGATCGTGGCCGAGCGCGAACGAGTCGCCGCGGCTCTTCGCGCCGCGGGCGCCGCCGTCGCGCCGTCCCGTTCGAACTTCCTCTTCGTGCGCCCCCCGGGGCCGATGCCGCGCGCGTGCGCCGCGGCCTCCTCGATCGGGGCATCCTCGTGCGCGACATGACGTCGGCCGCGCCCGGCCGCCTGAGGGTGTCGATCGGGTCGCGGGCCGAGAACGATCTCTTCCTCGAGTCCTTCCTGGAGGTGATATGAGCCGGACCGGATCCGTCGAGCGGAAGACGAAGGAGACGTCCATTTCCCTGTCGCTGGCTCTCGACGGCGCCGGGCGGGCGGACGTCGAGACGCCGGTCGGATTCCTCTCGCACATGCTCGAGACGATCGCGAAGCACGCGCGCGTCGACCTCACCGTGCGGGCGGCGGGGGACGTGCACATCGACGCGCATCACACCGTCGAGGACGTCGGCCTCGCGTTCGGCGAGGCGCTGGACCAGGCGCTCGGATCGCGGGCGGGGATCGAACGGTTCGGGACGAGCCTCGTCCCGCTCGACGAAGCGCTCGCGCGCTCCGTCGTGGACCTTTCGGGCCGCCCTTACATCGTCTTCGAGTCGCCGGTCGACAAGGAGCTTCTCCTCGTCACGAAGGACTTCCCGTTCGCGCTCGTCGAGGAATTCTGGAAGTCCGCGGCGTTTCGCGGCAAGTTCAACCTCCACGTGGACGTCGTCCGGGCGAAGAACGGCCATCACGCGGCCGAGGCGGTCTTCAAGTCGGCGGCGCGCGCGCTGCGCCAGGCCATGGCGGTCACGGGCACGGAGGTCCCGTCGACGAAAGGAACGCTGACGGCATGAACACCCCGCTCCGTCCGCCGGTCACGCTCGTCGACTACGGGGTCGGCAACACGGCCTCGGTGATCCGGGCGTTCCGGCGCCTCGGCGCCGAGGTGGACTTCACGGCCGACCTCGACCGCGTGGCGTCCGCCCGGCGGCTCGTCCTGCCCGGCGTCGCCGCCTTTCAGCCGGCGATGGAGCCGCCTCCTCGAGACGGGCCTCGAGTCCGCCGTGCGCGCCGCCGTGAAGCGCGGAGGGCGCCTCCTCGGCCTGTGCCTCGGCTTCCAGCTCCTCTTCGAGGAAAGCGAGGAGCACGGCGTGCACAAGGGCCTCGGGCTCGTGCCGGGCCGCGTCCGCCCGTTTCCACGCCCGCGTCCGCACGCCCCACGTGGGCTGGAACCAGCTCCTCGCCCGCCGCCCCGACGGGTTCGTCGAGGGGCTGCCGGACGGGAGCTGGGTCTACTTCGTCCATTCCTTCAGGCCGGAAGGCGTCGACGCCGCGGACGTCGCGGCGGCCTGCAACCACGGCGGGGAGTTCGCGGCCATCGTGCAGCGCGGAAACGTCTGGGGCTGCCAGTTCCATCCCGAGAAGTCGTCGGAGAACGGCCGCCTGCTCCTGTCGAATTTCCTGAAGGAGGACGCGGCGTGAGCGGCGAGCGACTGGCCCTCTGGCCCGCGATCGACCTCATGGGCGGGCGCGTCGTGCGGCTGCTGAAGGGCGAGCGCGGGGACGTGACGTACTACGACGAGCCGCCTGCCCAGGCCGCGAGGCGATTCGCCGCCGAGGGCGCGGACGGCATCCACGTCGTGGACCTCGACGCGGCGTTCGGGACGGGGAGCAACGGGAGAGAGATCGAAGAAATTCTTTCTGTTTCGGACGCTTCCGGGGTGGCGGTGCAGGTCGGGGGAGGGCTGCGCACAGCCCAGCCGCAGTTGAAGATTTCTTAGAAAGGGGGAGTGGCGCCCGGGCAGTGGTCGGCAGCTTGCCGTTTCTCGACCGCCCCGCTTTCACCCGCCTTCTAAGAAAATCTTCGGATGTCGATTTCTTCGGTGAGTCGCGCGTTCACGGCGCCGTGCGCCTCTTGCGCCCGGCTCTCACGCTCCTTCTGAAGAAACTCGGCGTCGCGCATCGTCGTCGCCCTCGACTGCAGGGACGGGCGGCCGACGGTGCGCGGGTGGACCGAGGACGCCGGGATGGGAGATGCGGTTTCCGTGGCCCGTTCGCTCGCGGCCCTCGGCGTCTCGGCGCTTCTCGTCACGGACGTCGCGCGCGACGGGGCGATGACGGGTCCGAATGTCGAGCTTCTGTCCGCCGTCCGCGCCGTGTTCGGGGGCGAGATCCTCGCGTCGGGCGGCATGCGCGGCGAAGAGGACCTCGGTCCCGTGGAACGCGCGCTCGCGGGCGGTCCCCGCGGCGCCATCTTCGGCCGCGCGCTTCATGCCGGCGCCACGACCGTGGCACGGCTCCGGGCGGCACGCGACCTGGGGAGGCCTTCATGACGCGTCGCCGTGCGCGTCATCCCGTGCCTCGACGTGGCGGACGGCCGCGTCGTCAAGGGCGTCTCGTTCGAAAGCCTCCGCGACGCGGGCGATCCGGTCGAGGCGGCGTCGCGCTACGAGGCCGAAGGGGCCGACGAGCTGGCGTTCCTCGACATCGCGGCCGCGCACGAGAAGCGCGGAACGCTCGTGGACCTCGTCGCGCGCGTGGCCGAGGTGCTCTCGATTCCGTTCACGGTGGGAGGAGGCGTGCGGTCGGTAGAGGACGCGGACGCGCTCCTCCGCGCCGGCGCCGACCGCGTGACCGTGAACACGGCCGCGGTCGAGGACCCTTCCCTGATCACGAGGCTCGCCGAGCAGTTCGGGGCGCAGTGCGTCGTCGTCGCGATCGATGGAAAACGCGTCCGCGACGCGAGCGGCATCACCGTGATGCGCGTGATGACGCACGGTGGACGCGGTCCGACGAACCGGACGGTGACGGGGTGGGCCGCCGCGGCGGCCGCGGCGGGCGCGGGCGAGATCCTCCTGACGTCCGTCGACGCGGACGGCACGCAGGCGGGGTTCGACCTCGAGATGCTTCGCGCCGTGCGGGCGGCCGTCGCCGTTCCGATCGTGGCTTCGGGCGGCGCGGGCCAGCTCGACGACTTCGCGAAGGCCGTCGTCATCGGCGGGGCGGACGCCGTGCTCGCGGCCTCCGTCTTCCACGACCGCATCTTCACGATCGGCGCGGTCAAGGAGGCGATGCGCCGGGCCGGGCTCGCGATTCGCCCCGCGCCAGCGCACGTGCGCACGCTCCTGCCCCGCTACGACGCGAACGGGCTCGTCCCGGTCATCATGCGCGACGTGGTGACGGGCAACGTCCTCACCCTCGCCTGGGCGAACGCGGAGGCGCTCGCGAGGACGCGCGAGACCGGTTTCGCGCACTTCTACAGCCGCTCGCGCAAGGTGCTCTGGAAGAAGGGCGAGACGTCCGGAAACGTCCAGCGCGTCGTCGGGATCTCCCTCGACTGCGACGACGACGCCGTGCTCTACGACGTGCACCCGTCGGGTCCGGCCTGCCACACGGGCGCGGATTCGTGCTTTTCGCGCGTGGAGACGCTGGGAGCGACGGGCGAGGACGCGGGTCCCGCGGACGCGCTCGACCTCACGGCTCTCTTCGCGATCGTCAGGGCGCGGAAGGAGTCGCCGGTTCCCGGGTCGTACACGAACGAGCTCCTCGAAGCCGGCGTGTCGCGCATCGCCCAGAAGGTGGGGGAGGAAGCCGTCGAGACGGCGCTCGCGTCGGTCACCGGCGACGCGGGAGCGCTCGCGGGCGAGGCGGCCGACCTCCTCTACCATCTCGCGGTTCTCCTGACGGCGCGCGGCGTCGCGCCGGGCGACGTCGCCCTGAAGCTCGCCGAGCGCAGGGGCGCCCCGCGACGCGAGAAGTCGTGAACGCGCCTGGTCGCCTCGTCGTCGTCGAGCAGCCGGCCGATCTCACGACTCCGGTCGCGCTGATGCGCGGGCTTCTCGCGGGGGGCGGGCCGTGCTTCCTGCTCGAATCGGTGGAGGGCGGAGATCGCGTCGCGCGGTGGTCGTTCCTCGGCGCGTCGCCGTCGGGGGAGATCTCCGGCCGGGAGACAGACCCGTTTGCCGCCCTCCGGGCGCTCCCTCGCAACGAGACGCCGGCGGGCGGCGACGACGACCTGCCGCCCTTCACGGGCGGCGCCGTCGGCTACGTGGGCTACGACGCCGTGCGGCGACTCGAGCGGCTGCCCGACGCGAACCCCGACCCGATCGGGCTGCCGGACGCGTGGTTCGGGATCTTCGACGCGGTCATCGCGTTCGATCACGTGAGGCACCGGCTTCTCTTCGTCACGCACGCCGGGGACGGAATCGGCGAGGAGAAAAGAGCCTTCGAAAGGCTACGGGACGCTTCAGGCCCGCGCCACCGCGACGCCCGTGCCCACGGCTCCGGCTCCGGCCCCGTCACTTTCATTCGAAGAATCCCTTCCTCTTCCGTCCTTCCTTTCCGCGGTCGAGCGCGCGAAGGAGCACATCCGCGCGGGGGACGTCTTCCAGGTCGTCCTGTCGCGGCGGTGGTCCGCGCCGTTCACGGGCGATCCCTTCGCCGTCTATCGCGCGCTGCGCTCCCTCAGCCCGTCGCCCTACCAGTACTACCTGCGCACGCCTCACGGCACGATCTTCGGTGCGTCACCGGAGCGACTCGTCCACGTCGCCGCCCATCCCGGGGAGACGACCGTCGAGACGATCCCGCTCGCCGGGACGCGGCCGCGGGGCGCGACGCGCGACGAAGACCTCGCCTACGAGAGGGAGCTCCTCGCCGACCCGAAGGAGCGCGCCGAGCACGTCATGCTCGTGGACCTCGGCCGGAACGACCTCGGACGGGTCGCGAAGAGCCGGCAGCATCCGGGTGAAGGACTTCTTCCACGTCGAGCGCTACTCGCACGTCATGCACATCGCCTCGCGCGTGTCGGGGGCTCTCGCGCCCGGCAAGGACGCCGTGGACGCGCTCACGGCGACGTTTCCGGCGGGCACGCTGACCGGGGCGCCGAAGATTCGCGCGATGGAGATCATCGAGGATCTCGAGCCGGTGAGGCGCGGCGCCTACGGCGGCGCCGTGGGCTATCTCGACTTCGCCGGCAACCTCGACGTCGCGATCGCGATTCGCACGGCGGTCGTGGCGAACGGCAGGATGCACGTCCAGGCCGGCGCCGGCATCGTCGCGGACTCGGACCCCGAGGCCGAGGCCACCGAGTGCGAGAACAAGGCGCGCGCCCTCATGCGCGCCGTCGAGCGAGCGGGGACGTACCGATGATCCTCGTCATCGACAACTACGACTCGTTCACGTACAACCTCGTCCAGATCCTCTCGACGCTCGACGAGGACGTGCGCGTGGTCCGGAACGACGCGATGTCCGTCGACGAGGTTCTGGCCGCGAAGCCCGACCGGATCGTCGTTTCCCCGGGACCCGGGCCGCCCCGAGGACGCGGGGATCTCGTGCGAGCTCGTCCGCCGGAACGAAACGATCCCGCTCCTCGGCGTCTGTCTCGGCCACCAGGCACTCGGCGCCGTCTTCGGCGGAACGATCTCCCGGGCGCCCGTCCTCATGCACGGCAAGACCTCGGAGATCGCGCACGACGGGAGAGGGCTCTTCGAGGGTCTCGAGAACCCGTTCACGGCGACGCGCTATCACTCCCTCGTCGTCGAGAGGGACTCGGTTCCCGGCGCGCTGCGGATCACGGCGACGACCTCCGACGGGCTCGTGATGGGGCTCCAGCACCGGACACTCCCGCTCGTGGGCGTCCAGTTCCATCCCGAGTCGATCCTCACGCCGCAAGGGGAGCGCCTCCTGAAGAACTTCGTCGCCGGGCGCCTCGCATGACGACGGCGGCCCATCGCGCGCTCCACGCCGTGGCGCGCGGAGGGCGTCTGACGCGCGAGGACGCGCGGAGCGCCGTCTCGGCGCTTCTCGACGAGGAGATTCCCGCGGCGATCGCGGGGGGGCTTCTCTCGGCGCTGGCCGCCATGGGCGAAACGGTCGAGGCCGTGGCGGGCGCCGTGGACGCTCTCCGGGCGCGCGCCACGCGGCCTCCGGTGGACCGCGCGCTGGCCGCGCGCGCGATCGACGTGTGCGGAACCGGAGGCGACGGGCTCGGCACGTTCAACGTCTCGACCGCGGCCGCTTTCGTCGTCGCGGGCGCGGGCGCGCCGGTCGCCAAGCACGGCAACCGCGCGGTCTCGTCCGCGTGCGGCTCGGCCGACGTTCTCGCGGCGCTCGGGGTCGACATCGAGATGTCTCCCGCGCTCGCCGCCGAGGCGCTCGTCCGCGCGAACGTCACGTTCTTCTTCGCGCCGCTCTATCACCCGGTGATGAAGAAAGTCGGCCCGCTGCGCCGCGAGCTCGGCCTGCGCACGGTCTTCAACCTCGCGGGGCCGCTTTCGAATCCCGCTCGGCGTCACGCGGCAGATCGTCGGCGTCGACCGCCCCGAGCGCGTCCCGGTGATCGCGGGCGCCCTCGCGGCGCTCGGCGCCGAGCACGCCCTCGTGTTTTCGCACGAGACGGGAGGGGACGAGCTCCTGCCCTTCGGGCGCACGTTCGCCGCCGAGGTGCGCGGAGGGGACGTCGAGCTCCTCCAGCTCGGCGCGGTCGACTTCGGCCTCGAGGAAGGGAGTCCCGGTGTTCTCCAGGGTGGAGACGCCGGAACGAACGCCGAGATCCTGCGCGCGCTCTTCGGGAGGTTCCGGCGGGACGCGCGCGACGTGGTGCTCATGAACGCCTCCGCGGCGCTCGTCGTCGCGGGCATCGCGAAGGACTTTCGCGAGGGCGTGGCGCGGGCCGAGGCCGCGCTCGAGGACGGGAAGGCGGCGGCGGCTCTCGAGGCGCTCATACGGATCTCGCGAGGGGACCGATCGCGCAGAAGATGAAGATTTCTTCGAAGGGGAAGAGGGGGTGGCAGCATCGGTTCTCGGGCGAGATTCTCGCGGCAAAGCGGCGCCGGATCGCGGCGGGGGAGTTCACCGCAGAATCGGCGCGGGCGCACCTTCCCTCGGCGGCGGCCTCACCCGTCGCTACGCCGGATGGAGCGCGCTTCGCGGCCGCTCTTTCATCTTCCTTTTCTAAGCAAAATCTTCCTCTTTCTTCTTCTCTTCCTTTCTTTCTTGCCGAAATCAAACACCGCTCGCCGAGCGCGGGCCTGATCCTTCCCGACGCGGCTTCCCGCATCGAAGCCGTCGCGCGCGCCTATCGGCGCGGCGGGGCAGCGGCGCTGTCGGTCGTCGTCGAGCAGGACTTCTTCGGCGGCGATCCCGCCTGGCTGCCGCGCGCGAAGGCGGCGTCGGGGCTGCCGGTCCTCATGAAGGACTTCGTCGTGGACGAGGTCCAGCTCGATTTCGCGGCTGCCCTCGGCGCCGACGCCGTGCTCCTCATCGTCGCCGCTCTCGACGACGCGGCCCTCGCGCGCCTGCACGCGGCCGCGCGGTCCCGCGGCCTCGCGGTCCTCGTGGAAGCGCACGACGAGGCCGAGGTCGGGCGGGCGCTCGCCGCGGGCGCCGGAGATCGTCGGCGTGAATTCGCGCGACCTGAAGACGTTCGAGGTCGACCTGCCGGGCATGGCGCGCCTCGGCGCGCTCCTGCCGGCGGTCCGTGACGCGCGTCGCCGAGAGCGGCATCAAGTCGCGCGGCGACGTCGAAGCGCTCGCCGCCGCGGGCTACGGCGCTTTCCTGGTCGGCGAGTCGCTTCTGCAAGCGCCCGATCCCGCCGCGACGCTCCGCACGCTGCGCGGCGAGAACCCGACGGAGGTCAAGATCTGCGGGATCACGCGGGAGGAAGACGTCGACACCTGCCTGGAGCAGGGCGTCGACTGGATCGGCCTCGTCTTCGCGGCGGGATCTCCGCGGCGGCTGACGCCGGAAGAGGGGAGATTTCTGCGAATGAAAGCGAAGGGGGAGGCGAAGACGGAGACGTGAGACGAAGGGACGGAGCCGCAATTGCGGCGCGGCGACGGGCGGCGTGGCGCCGGTGCGTAAAGGCGTCGTCGCGGTCTTCGACGAGGACGCGACCGAGGAGGAGATGCGGCGCATCGTCGAACTCGTCCGCCCCGACGTCATTCAGATGCCCCACCCCCCTCTTTCACCTTCTAAGAAATCCTTCTCTTCGGACCTTGCCTTCTGGAACACCATCCGCGTCGGCCGCGACGACCTGTCGGCCGCGAAGAAAGCTGCAGGCGACGCCCTCCACTTCGACACGTCCGTCGCCGGCAGCGGGCGGAGGCACCGGAAAGACGTTCGACTGGAGCTCTCCTGGCGGGTGTCGATCGCTCGCGCCCGTTGGTGCTCGCGGGCGGGCTGAAGCCCGAGAACGTCGCGGACGCCGTGAGAAGGGTGAGGCCCGACGTCGTGGACGTGGCGTCGGGAGTGGAGTCGGCGCCGGGAATCAAGGACCCGGCGAAGATCGCGGCGTTCGTGAGGGAGGTGCGAGGTGCCTGAGGCGACCGGAACCGATTTCCGTCCGCCGGAGGCCGACGCGCAGGGCCGCTTCGGCGCGTTCGGCGGGCGGTTCGTGCCGGAGACGCTCATGGCGCCGCTCGAGGAGCTTTCGCGCGCGTACAAGGACGCGCGGCGCGATCCCGCGTTCCGGCGCGAGCTGGACGGTCTCCTGAAGACGTACGCCGGCCGGCCGACGCCGCTCACGTACGCGAGGCGGCTCTCGGAGAGCCTCGGCGGCGCGCGGATCTTCCTCAAGCGCGAGGACCTCCTCCACACGGGCGCCCACAAGATCAACAACGCCCTCGGCCAGGCCCTTCTCACGGTGAGGATGGGCAAGTCCCGCGTCATCGCGGAAACCGGCGCAGGCCAGCACGGCGTCGCGGCGGCCACCGCGTGCGCGCTCCTCGGGCTCTCGTGCGTCGTCTACATGGGGGCGGTGGACGTGGAGCGTCAGGCGCTGAACGTCTACCGGATGAGGCTTCTCGGCGCGACGGTCGTGCCCGTGACGGGCGGCTCGCGCACGCTGAAGGACGCGATCAACGAGGCGATGCGCGACTGGGTCGCCTCGACGGCGACGACGCACTACATCCTCGGCTCGGTTCTCGGGCCGCATCCGTTCCCGACGATGGTCCGCGACTTTCATGCCGTCATCGGGCGCGAGGCGCTCGCTCAGTGCCGCAAGGCCCTCGGAAGGCTGCCGGACGCTCCTCGTCGCGTGCGTGGGCGGCGGCTCGAACGCGATCGGCCTCTTCCGGGAGTTCCTTCCGTTTCGCGAGGTCGAGATGGTGGGGGTCGAAGCCGGAGGGCGAAGCCTCGCGCCCGGCGAGCACGCCGCGCGCTTCGGCCAGGGCTCGATCGGCGTCCTCCACGGCACCCGCACGCTCATCCTGCAGGACGCGGACGGGCAGGTGCTCCCGACGCATTCCATCTCCGCCGGCCTCGACTATCCGGCGGTCGGACCCGAGCACGCGCGCCTCGCCGAGCTCGGGCGGACCCGGTACGTCTCCGTCAGCGACGAGGAGGCTCTCGCGGCCTTCCACCGCCTCGCCGAGACCGAAGGCATCATCCCGGCCCTCGAGACGGCGCACGCCGTCGCCTGGGCGATCGCGGAGGCGCCTCGCCGGCCGAAGAGCGCGGCGCTCCTCGTGAATCTCTCCGGCCGCGGCGACAAGGACGTCGTCTCGGTCGCGAGGCGCGAGGGGGTCACGCTGTGAAACGCATCGGGCGGGCCTTCGCGAAGGCGAAGGCCGCGGGACGCGCGGCGCTCGTCGTCTTCGTGGAGGCCGGCGACCCGGACCTCGCGACGACCCGGCGGCTCCTGCCCGCGCTCGCGGAATCCGGGGCCGACGTGCTCGAGCTCGGGATTCCCTTCAGCGACCCGCTCGCGGACGGGCCCGTCGATCCAGCGCGCGAGCGAGCGCGCGCTCGCGTCGGGGACGACGCTGGCTGCGGCCCTCGCGCTGCTCGCGGAGCTGCGCGCCGCAGGCTTCGCGGCGCCGGTCGTGGTCTTCAGCTACGCGAACCCGATCCTCGCGATGGGTGAGGCCGAGTTCGCGCACCGCGCGGCCGAGCGCGGGCGCGGACGGCGTGCTCGTCACCGACCTCCCGCCGGAGGAAGGCCGCCCGTTCGCGTCGATCCTGAAGAGCGCCAGGCTCGATCCCGTCTACCTCGTCGCGCCCACGTCGCCCGACGAGCGCATCCGTCGAGCGGGCTCGCTGTCGCGCGGCTTCCTCTACGTCGTGTCGCGCGCCGGCGTCACGGGGACCCGCACGGACGCTTCCCGACGGGCTCGCGGCGCTCGTCGGCCGCGTGCGGCGGCAGGTGCCGCGCCTTCCGATCGCCGTCGGCTTCGGCCTCTCGACGCCGGAACAGGTGCGCGCCGTGGCGGCCCTCGCGGACGGAGTCGTCGTGGGAAGCGCGGTCGTGTCCGCGATGGAAGAGGCCGTCCGGGACGGCCGCGATCCCGTCGAGGCGGGCGCCGGCCTCGTGCGCGCGCTCGCGTTCGCGACGACGAAAGGCTGACGTGCCCGGGGACGAAACGGGCCTGTCCGCCCGGATCTCGAAGGCGGACCGCTCGACGCTCGTCGCGCTCGTCGCCGAGAACCTCACCCGTTTCACGGAGCGCGATGCCTTGCAGGTCCTGAGGCATCCGCACGCCTCGGAGGCGATGATCGAGGAGATCCTCTCGTCGAAGACGCTCCTCGCGTTCCGGGGCGTGCAGGCGCCTCGTCGCCGCGCATCCCCTGACGCCGCGGCACGCGGCGCTTCGCTGCCTCGAGGACCTCCTCTGGCGCGATCTTCTCGACATCGGCCGCGAGACGCGCACGCCCCCGCCCGTGCGCGTCGCGGCGAACCGGAGGCTCGAGGAAGCCCTGCCGCTTCCTCGCGGTGGGCGAGAAGGTTGGCCGTGGCACGTTTCGCCGCGTCCGCGCTCTTTCCGCCGCTCCTCGACGATCCGGACCTGCGCGTTCTCGAGGCGGTGCTCGCGAACCCGCGGCTCACGTCCGAGGACGTGCAGCGCTGGCTCGCGACGGGGCATCCCCGGCCCGAAGCGCTCGCGCTCCTCGCAGCGCGACAGCCGCGCTGGGTGAGCCGGCCCGCGGTCCGGATCGCCCTTCTGACGCACCGCGTCGACGCCGCGCGCCGCGGCGCTCTCGCTCCTGACGTCGGCCTCGCGAGGGGAGTGGCGAAGGCTCGCGGAGGATCCCGCCGCCGACGCGCTTCTTGGCGGCCTGTGCGCGCGAGCTGCTCGAAAACGGCGCGAATTCCGTTGACAGGCGCGGTAAGTCACCATAGGCTAAGGTGTTACGGGGAACCGGGTGACTGCCGAAACTGCTCAGGAGTTCGGCGAAGAACTTCGCCGAGAACGCGAATTACGCGACGTGAGCCGGGAACAGCTCGCGCTCGGCGACGAAGGTTTCGATGCGGCACATCGCCGCGCTCGAGTCCGGCCGCTACGAACAGCTTCCCGCCGGCGTTTTCTCGAAGGGCTTCGTGCGCGTAATCGCACTGCACCTCGGTCTCGACGCCGAGCGCTCGGTCACGGCGTTCCGGCACGTTCACGCGAGCTGGGAGGCCGAGTGCTGCGCGGCGCCAGAGCCAGGCGACGGCGAGCACGGCCGGCCTCCGCCTTTCGCAGCCGCGGCGTTCGGTGTCGTCCTCGACGACGTTGCGCGGCATCGCGATCGCGCTCGCGCTCGCGACCGTGACGGGCGCCGCGGCCTTCCTGCGCTCCCGCGGAGCCGATCGCCGCGGGCCGGAGGTCTCGACAGCCCCGGTGGCACGCGCGGAAAGCGGACCGGCGTCCCTCGCGCTTCCACCCGCCGTCGCGGCGGCCACGGTCGCGCTGCCGGCGGGCGCCGCGCTGCCCGGCGCCGCTTCCTCCGGCGGCCTCGCGGGGACGGACGCTCACGCTGAGCTTCCGGGACGACTGCTGGGCCGAAGTCCTCGTGGACGGAAGGCTCGTGGTGCGCGGGCTCTTCCCGAAGGGCTCGCGCCGCGAGTTCGCGAACGGCGGCACGTTCACGCTGACGCTCGGAAACGCGGGCGCCGTCGACGTCGATCGTGGACGGGCGGTCGCTCGGCACTCTGGGCGGGGAGCACGAGATCGTGAAGAACTACGTCATCGACGCGGCCCGGAACGGCTGAGCCGCGCAGGATCCGCTGGCGCTCGGTTAAGCTGGCCTCGTGACCGACGTCGCGCCGGAAGGCGATCTCCTCTCCCAGATCGAACGAGGCGAGGCCTCGCGCGCAGATCCTCGATTTCGCCGCGCGGGGGATGGTCCCCCTGCCGCCCGAGGAGCTCGTCCGGGCCATCGCGAGCATCCTGGCGTCCGGGGACGAGACCCTCGCGCGCGATCGCCGAGGAGTCCTTCAAGGCGTTCGACGTGGCGTTCCCTGAAGAGCGCCGTGCTGAGCGCGGGGGTGAGGCCGGAGCAGCTCGACGTCGCTGGCGCGGCGGACGAAGGACGCGTCCGTGCTCGAGCCCCTCATCCGGCACCGGGCCGTCCCGAACGAGACGCTCGCCTGGCTCGCCGAGCGCGTGGAAGCTCCGCTCCAGGACATCCTCGTCACGAACCAGACGCGGCTCATCGCGGCCCCGGTCATCGTCGAACGTCTCTTCGAGAACCCGAGGCTCTCGCCCGAGATCCGGCGCCGGGCCGACGAGTTCCTCGAGGAGTTCTTCCTCAAGAAGGAGCGCGAGAGGGACGAAGGCAAGGATCTGCGACGAGGCGACCGAAGAGGCGCCGGCCGCCGTGGCGGCCCGGCCGTGCCCGTCGACGAGGCGGGGCTCAGCCGAGGACCAGAAGAAGAGCCTCTTCGCGCGGGTCTCGACGATGTCGGTCGTCGACAGGATCCGGCTGGCCTACCGCGGCAACAAGGAGGAGCGGATGTTCCTCGTGCAGGACCGCAACCGGCTCGTCTCGTCCGCGGTCCTGAAATCGCCCAAGACCCGGGACGCGGACGTCGAGACGATCGCGAACATGAAAAGCGTCTCGGAGGACGTCCTCCGGGCGATCGCGTTCCGGCGGGACTGGATGCGCCACTACGGGATCATGCGGGCCATCGTGAAGAACCCGCGCTCGCCGATCGACGTCACCCTTTCGCTCGTCATGCGCCTCAACGCCAGGGACCAGAAGATCCTCGCCGGCGACCGGAACGTGCCCGATGCGGTCCGCTCCACCGCGCGGCGCGAGGTTGCCCGCAAGGAGATGTGAGCCCGCTGCACGCTCTGTTTGAATTTCGGCGCCCCGGTGTGAGAATCTGACGCGTGCCGACAACCCGGGTCGTGCGGGCAGGGCGCCCTGCGAGGTTCTGTTGACGAATTATTACGACGTGCTCGGGGTCCCTCGCGACGCTACCGAGTCGGAGGTCCGCGGGAAGTTCCGCCTCCTGGCCCGCGAGTACCATCCCGACCGGTTTCGGGACGCCGGCGAGAAGAAGCAGGCCGAGGAGCGCTTCCAGATCCTGACCGAGGCGATGAACGTCCTCACGAACCCCGTCGCGGCGAAAGACCCACGACCTCGAGCTCGAGAAGAACCGGCCCATCTCGCAGGACCCGGCGGCCCAGGCGCGCGTCTATCTCGCGAGGGGCGTCAAAGCCTACCGGGAGGGGAATTTCCCCGAGGCCATCACCCAGTTCGACCTGTCCGTGAAGCACTACGACAAGGACGCCAAGGCGCAGCACTACCTCGCGCTCGCCTGCATGAAGGTGATCGGCCAGGTGCGCAGAGGCGTGGATGCCATCGAGGCCGCGATCCGGCTCGACGGCAACAACGCGCTGTTCCACCGCGACGCCGGAAAGCTGTACATGCAGGCCGGCCTGAATTCGAAAGCCGAGCGGCACCTCGAGCAGGCGCTCGCCTGGCTTCCCGAGGACGCGGAGACCCTGAAGCTGCTTCAGGAGGTGCGCCCGAAGAAGGGGCTCAGCGGGGAACGCAAGACCCCGAGCGGCATCTTCGGGCGGAAGGGATGATCGCGGCGTGAGCGTCTCCGCATTCGGACTCACCGACGTCGGCCGGAAGAGACGTCACAACGAGGACGCCTACCTCCTCGACGCCGAGCGCGGCCTTTTCGTGGTCGCCGACGGCATGGGCGGCCACGCCGCGGGCGAGGTCGCCTCGCGGATCACGGTCGAGTCGATTCAGGAGTACATCGCGGCCACCGAGGAGGAGCACGAAAGCTCGTGGCCCTTCGGGTTCAACAGCCGGGTCTCGCTCGAGGGGAACCGTCTCACGACGGCGGTCGAGAAGGCGAACGAGAAAGTCATGCGCGCCGTGCAGAACAGGCCCGAGCTGAAGGGCATGGGCACGACCGTCGTGGCGGCTCTCTTCGACGCCGACCGCGCGACGCTCGTGCACGTCGGGCGACAGCCGCGCCTACCTCTTTCGCGACGGAGAGCTTCGGCGCCTCACCGACGACCACTCGTGGGTTCAGGAGCAGGTCAACGCCGGCATCCTCAGCGAGGACGAGGCGAAGAGCCACCCGCTCAAGAACGTCGTGACGCGCGCGCTCGGCGGCGCGGCGCACGTCTCCGTCGACCTCATCGAGGTCCCGGTGCGTTCGGGCGACCGCTTCCTCCTGTGCTCCGACGGCCTCACGGGCATGGTGCCGGACGAGGAGCTCTTCGCCCGCTTCCGTCCGAAGAGGGTCTCGAGAAGACTGTGCGTCAGCTGATCGACGTGGCGAACGACCGCGGCGGCGTGGACAACATCACCGCGATCCTCGTCGAGGTCGCGGCGGATCAGGCGGGCAAGGATGGAGGCCGGGCCGGCAGCGAGTCGGTCCGGCGCACGGTCGTGGCGTCGGGTGAAAGCACGGCAGTGAACGTCGACGCTCCCGGCACTCCCCCTCCGGATTCCGACTCCGAACCCCAGAGCTGATGCCGGAAATGGCGCGTCGAGTCGCGATCCTCCTCCTCGTGTCGGCCGCGCTGCTGCCCTGCGCCCCGGCGCTCTCGAGCGCCCCCGGCGAAGCGCTCGGACGCGGCGGCGGCGCGGCGGCGCATGGAAATCCTGCGCTCGCCCTATGTCCGGTCCGCCGAGCGCCGCGCGCTCCGCGGCGGCGAGCTCCTCGTGAGCTTCGACGCGGGGATCCCGGCCCCTCTTCGCGACGAGCTGTCCCGCGACCTGGTCGCGTTCGTCGCGGCCCTCGTCGATCGGGACGCCTGGCCGCGCCCGCTTTCCGCCCGATCGCCCCTGCTCGTTCTGTTCACGGCCGGGTCGGGCGTCACAGCCTCAGGCTGGGACGGTCGGGACCGCAACGGCACGCTGCGCTCGCCGGTCGTTCTCGTCGCCTCTGCGACTCGTGGGAGAGGGGCCGTGCTCGCCGATGTCGCCGACCAGGTCGCACTGCTGTCCCTGCGGCAGGCGGCTCCCCTCGAGCCGTCCTGGGCCGTGGAAGGCGTCGCCGCCTGGCTGTCGCGACGCTACCTCGGGCCCGGGCCCTCGCGTCCCTCGGTTCCCGATCCGCTCCTCGACGAAGCCGGGGCCCTCACGACGCCGGGAGTGCTCGCGGCCTTTCTCGAGGTTCTCGAAAACCGCCTTCCGAAGGGCGCAGCGGACGTGCGCGAGGCCTGGGAGCAGGCCGGGGAGCGCTCCGGCGACGACGCGGAAGCGTTTCTTCGTGACCTGGCGGCTCGGACCGGCGCCGCCAGCCTCGGCGCCTGCGTGGCCGAGGTCGTCGCCTCGCGCCTCGCTGCGGCGAGCGCTCCTCGGAGCGAATCACCGGCCGTTCCCCGGAGGATCTGGCTCTCGGGATACGTCGTTCCGGCCGCTCCCCAACCGCTCGGCTGGAGGCGCGTCTCCCTGCGCACCGAGGACGAGCGGGCGGGGTTGGAGATCGCGCTCCCCGAGGCGGGAGCGCACGCGGCGAGACTCCTTCTCTTCTATCGCGGGGACGGCGGCTTCGACTCCCTGCCGGCCTTTCCGGGCGCCACACGCGTCGTCCCGGCAGCGGGAACCGCGAGCCTGGAGGTCGTGCTCGCAGACGGCGACGGAGCGCGCGAGGCGCCTCTCCATGTGAGTCGCGTGCCGGATTATCCGGCCGCGCTCGCGAGCTCGCGGGCCGGCTGGACGAGCGGCGGCGTCGAGATCGCATGGGAGACGTCCCGGCACGAGGATCTTCTCGGCTGGGTCGTGGAGCGCCGCGACGAGACGGACTCGGACGCGGCCGTCGAGCGGAGCACCCTTCCCGCCACGAAGGTCTCCGAGAGCGCGACGGGCTACCTCTGGATCGACCGCGACGCGATCCCGGGCCATCGCTACCGCTACCGCGTCCTCGCGCTCACCGAGGACGGCCTTCTCGGCGAGGCGTTCGAAGCGTCCGTCGAGACGAGATAGAGAATCCGCTGTTATCGGTGGCCGCATTCGGCGGCAACTGCGCCGCCGATCGCAGAGTCTCGTCTGCGACCCTTGCTGCGATGTCACGGGAAGCTCCCCGCTCTTCACCCTTTCGAAGAACTCCTCTCGTTCTCTCGCCGACGTCGATGCAGGCGAGCTCGCCGGGGTCGTCGAGGTACCAGTCGGCGGGCAGGTAGCGGCTGTACGGAGCCTGCAGGAAGCGCCTGCAGGCGAGGACGACGACGCCCGTGTCGGTGCCCGAGCGAATGAGGCGCCCCGCGCTCTGGACGACGCGCGTCATGCCGGGGACGACGTACGCGTATTCGAAGCCGCGCTCGAAGCGCTCCTCGAAGTAGCGTCGCATGCGCTCCTGCTCGAAGCGGACCATGGGCAGCGCCGGCGAGACGACGACGACGGCCTGGAGCATCTCGCCCGGATAGTCCACGCCTTCGGCGAACGCGCCGCCGGAGACGGCGAAGAGGACGACGGGAGCGCCGCCGTCCTTCATCGCCGCGAGCACCGAGTTCCGCTCCAGCTCGGTCGAGCGATCGGACGGCCGGAGGACGCGGCGCGCCGGTCAGCGCGGGCAGGTGGGCGCGCACCTCGTCGAGAAAGCGGTACGACGGAAACAGCGCGAGCATGTTGCCCGGGCACGCGCGCGCCACGTCCGCGACGAGGGCCGCGAGGCGCGGGGCGCCGCGCCCGCGCGCCGCGTACGTCGTGTCCACGTCCGGCGCGACGAACACGGAGCGGTTCTCCCGCGGAAAGGGCGAGGGAAGGCGGAGCACCGACGTGCGGTCGGGGTCGAGTCCGAGGAGATCGCGGTAGAACTCGGGCGGGGAAAGCGTCGCGGACATCGAGACGGTCGCCGCCGCCGCGTTCAGCGTCTCGCCGAGGAGCCTCGACGGGTCCTTGCAGAGGATCGCGAGCCGCGCGCCGCCCCTGCCGCGCGCCGCGAGGACGTCGAAGGCCCCCTCGGACATGGCACGGTCCTGGCGGGGGCACGAGTTTCGACACGTCGTGAAAACGCGCGAACGAGAAGTAGAGATCGAGGACGGGATCGTCGGGCACGCGTTCGCCCCCGGCACGCAGGTCCGCGAGGTGGCGCACGAGAAGCGACTCGAAGTCGAGGCGCAGGTCGTCGAGACGCGCCTCGTCCAGGGTCACGAGGTCGACGGGCTCGGGCTCGTCCTCGGGAGGTCCGGCGGCGGCGTCCGCGACGAGCTTGCGCAGGCGCCGCGCGGCCTCGCCCGCGTCCCAGGCCGTCTTCGCGTTCGAGACGCCGATGCGCTGCTCGAGCGTCGCGAGGGCGGCGTCGGAGAGCTCGGGCGAGTAGTACCCGCGGCCGCGGTCCACGAGGTTGTGCGCCTCGTCGACGAGGAGAATCGAGTCGGAGAGAGCGGACGGGTCGCGCGCCGCCGGCGAGCGCGACGACCGGGTCGAAGACGTAGTTGTAGTCGCCGAGGACGACGTCGGCCTGCTCGGCGAGCTCGAGGGAGACCTCGAACGGGCAGACGGTCTCGTTGCGCGCCGCCTCGAAGACCGTGTCCGGGTCGAGGTGGCGGTGCGCTCTCGAGGAGCCGGTCGAGGAGGCCCGAGGCCTCCATCTTGGCGCCGTAGTCCTTCGCGTACGGGCAGTGGTTCTCGTGGCACAGCACGACGTCGTTCGCGCACATGCGCTCTTTCGCGCGGAGCCGCACGGATCGAAAGGACTCGCCGTCGATGGCGGCCGAGCGTCTTTTCGTAGATCTCCTGCTGCGTCGTCTTCGCCGTCAGGACGAAGAGCCGGCGGTGCGACTCGAGCGCGCCGACGAGAAGCGGGATGCAGGGCGGCGGCAGTCTTCCCGATGCCGGTCGGGGCCTCGACGAGGAGATGCTCGCCCTGCGCGGCGGCGCGCGCGACCGCGGAAGCCATCTCGCGCTGGCCGGGCCGGAAGCGCTCGTGCGGGAAGACGAGCGTCGCGGCCTCGGCGGCTTTCGCCTCGGCGAGGGCCCGCTCCTCGAGGAACGCGTCGAGGAGCATCCGCGTGCGGCGCACGAGGTCCGCGAGCGGTCTTCTCGGGCTCGTGTGGCACGTCGAGAAGCTTCGTCGCGCCCGTCTCGATGTCCGCGAGGACGAGTCGGCCGCGAACGGGCCGCCCTTCGGCGACGGCCACTGCCTGCATGTACCAGCGGAGCTGGAGCTGGAAGCGCTCGAGGCGCGCGGAACCCGGGAGCTTTGCGAGGTCCTCGGCGAAATGCAGGGACTTGACCTCGTCCACGACCACGCGGCCGCCCTCCTCGAAGCGGCCGTCGAGGCGCCCGTCGAGCACGGCGGTGAAGTCGTCCACGGCGTAGGTGAGCCGAATCGACTTCTCGACCGCGTAACCGGGGACGATTCGCGAGGTTCTCGCCGAGCACGCGCCGATGCACCGCCTGGCCGATCCAGAGCCGCTCGAAGCCCTCGCCCCGGTCGAATCCGGCCCGGCGGGCGACGCCGCCGAGGAGCGTTCCGGGGGAGAGCGCGATCGTCTTCGCCGTCGAGATCGACCGTGAGCGCCACGGCCGATTGTAGGGCCGCGCCCCGCTACCATTGGACGCGTTGTTCAGGTAATATGTATTCGATGTCGTGGGCTCACCGGCTCCTGAGCGGCGGCGGCGCGTCGCCGTTCTCCTCGCGTGCGCGTCCTCACGCGGACGCGGCGAAGAAGCCGCGCGGCCCGCGACGCTCGAGCAGCGCCTCAACGCGCTGCTCCGGAGGGGCCCGGTCCGGCGTTCCGAGATGGGCGTCGTCGTCACGCGGCTCGGCGACCCGGCGCCCCTCGTCTCGCTCAACGCCGAGAGGCCGTTCATCCTCGCGTCCACGACGAAGCTCTTCACGAGCGCCGCCGCGCTCGACCGCCTCGGTCCCGACTACAAGTTCCGGACGCGCCTCTACCGCGATGCCCAGATCGGCGAGGACGGCGTCCTCGCCGGGCACCTCGTCGTGACGGGCGGGGGCGATCCGGGGCTCTCCGGCCGCTGGTACGACGACGACCCGCTCGCGGTCTTCCGGCCCTGGGCGGCGTCGCTCGCGAACCGCGGAATCCGCTCCGTCCGGGACGGCCTTCTTCTCGACGTGTCGTTCTTCGACGACGTGCAGTCGCATCCCGACTGGCCGAGCGAGCAGGAGCAGCGGTGGTATCAGGCGCCCGTGTCCGCCCTGTCGTACAACGACAACGTCGTCCTCGTGCGGGCCTCGGGAGGCCTCCGGCCCGGCAGCGCCGGCGCTGCTGGGCTTCGACCCCCTCGGCCCGCCGCTCCTGAACCTCATCTCGAACGTCGTGACGGCCGCGCGCCGCACGTGGGTCGGGGTCAGCCGCGAAGCCGGCAGCCACACGGTCAGGGCCGCTGGAGCCGTCGGGAGGAACCGCACGTGGGTCGGCGACGTGACCGTGCCCGACCCGCCGCTCTACTTCGCAGCGGCGCTCTCGCAGGTCCTTCGCGAAAGCGGCATCCGCCTCGACGCACCGCCCACCGTGCGCACCGAGCCCCCGGGCACGACGCCTCCTCCGGCGGGCCGTGTCCTGCTCCACACGCACGAGACGCCTCTCCTGTCCGCCCTCGCCGTCTGCAACAAGCGCTCGCAGTCGTTCTTCGCCGAGCAGATCCTGAAGACGCTCGGCGCCGAGAAGCGCGGGCGGGGCACGTGGGAGAACGGAAGGGCCGAGGTCGCCGCCTTCCTCGGGTCGCTCGGTCTCGACCCCTCGCGCTATCAGCTCGCCGACGGATCGGGGCGCGCGCACTCGAACCGCGCCTCCGCGGCGGCGTACGTCGACTTCCTGACGGCGCTCGCGACACGCTGGGAGCGCTTCGAGACGTGGAAACCGACGCTCGCCGTCTCCGGCGAACCGGACGGGACGCTCCGCCACCGGCTCCTCGGCGCGGCCACGGCCGGGAAGGTGTGGGCGAAGACCGGAAACGTCGCCGGCGTCGTGACGCTGTGCGGCTACGTGCAGGCGCAGAGCGGTCAGACCTACGTCTTCAGCATCCTCCTGAACGGGGGATGCGGCGACGTGCGCGGGCACTCGTATCAGGACCGCCTCCTGAACGAGCTGGCGACGTTCGGTTAGTTCGCGCCGCCCCCCGATGGACTATCGCCTCCTCCTGAAGAACGTCGAGAAGACTCTCGAAGCCATCGAAGGCGGCGAGGACGTTCTCGCGACGATCGTGCAAGTGGGCGAGGCCATCGTCCGGAACTTCCGCGACGAGCTGGGAATCCTCGGCGGGCGCCTCTACGTGCGGCGCGAGAACCAGTACGTCCTCGAGAGGGGCTTCGGCCGTTCGCGGCGCGTCCCCTCGGGCATCACGGTCTCGGCCGACTACGGGCCCATCCGCCGGGCGGAGGAGGACGGGCTCGCACTGGCCGACCTCGACGACCCGTCCGTGGATCGCGAGCTCGAGAAGCGTCTCGGCGTGACGCGCTTCGCGGCCGTCTCCTTCGGCGAGGAGCAGTACCTCCTCTCGTTCGACGTCCATCCCGAGAGCGCGCGCCGAGGATCTTCTCCTCGCGCTCGGGATCATCCGGACGGTCGTCGACTCGAAGGTGCGCACGGAGAGGCTCGAGGGGCTCATGCAGGACGCCCGGCGCATCCAGCAGTCGATCCTCCCGCGCACGGTGCCGCAGGTGGGGGACTTCGAGGTCTGCGGGCTCTCTCTGCCCGCCGAGGCAGTCGGCGGCGATTTCTACGATTTCCTGCCGCTCAGCGAGCTGAGCTTCGGCGCGGCGATCGCCGACGCCTCGGGCCACGGCCTTCTCGCGGCGCTGCTCGTGCGCGACATCTACGTCGGACTGCGCATGGGGATCGGGAACGACTTCAAGATCGCCCGCACGATCGAGCGGCTCAACCGTATCCTGCACAAGAGCCGTCTCACGACGAAGTTCGTCTCCCTTTTCTACGGCGAATTCGAGACGAACGGCGACGTCGTCTACGTGAACGCCGGGCATCCGGCGCCGCTCCACCTGCATGCCGCGACCGGCACGTTCACCGAGCTCGAGTCGACCGGCATGGTCCTCGGGCCCTCGCCCGACGCCGTCTACAGCCGCCGTGCGACGCACATGGAACCGGGCGATCTGGTTCTCCTCTACACGGACGGGGTCGTCGAGGCGCACGACTCGAAGGGGCGTGAGTTCGGCGCCGACCGCCTGAAGCGCCTCCTCACGCAGGCGCGCCGCGAACCTGCGCGAGAAGTGGTCCAGCGCGTCGTCAATGCGGCGCGCTCGTGGTCGCACGGCGCTCCCGCCGAGGACGACATCACGGCCGTGGCGATCCGGCGGGATCCGCGGCGCCTCGCCGAGCCTGCGCGCGTCAGGCCGGGAACGGCGACTGGCGGAACCAGGCAGCCGTCCGGCTGAGCCCGTCCGGAAGCGGTACGAGGGCGGTCAGGCCGAGCGCCGAGCGGCTCTTCGCCACGTCGAGAACGCTGCGCATCTGCTCGCCGCCCTTCGGCAGGCCCGCGCCGCGCGGGGCGCGACGTCCCGCACGCGGCGGCGACGAGGTCGTAGAGCCGGTTCACCGACGTTTCGACGCCCGTGCCCACGTTGATCACGCCGGCGATCCTGCGCGCGGCGGCGGCCAGGTTGGCCCTGACGACGTCTCCCACGAAGACGAAGTCGCGCGACTGGTCGCCGCCGCCGTTGATGAGGCACTCCTCGCCTGCGAGGAGCTTCTTCATCCAGATGCCGATGACCCCGGCCTCTCCACGGCCGTCCTGCCGAGGCCCGTACACGTTCGCGAACCGCAGAGCGGTCACGACGAGAGGAGTTCCGTGCGCGAGGCCGAAGAGGTACTTCTCGCCCGCCAGCTTCGCGACGCCGTAGGGAGAGACCGGATTCGTCGGGTGACCCTCGTCCGCCGCGAAACCCTCGGGGTCGCCGTAGATCGCGCCCCCGCTGGATGCGAAGACGATCTGGGTGACGCCGGCGGCGAGCGCCGCCTGGGCGATGCGAATCGTGCCGAGGACGTTGACCTCCGCGTCGAAGACGGGATCCTCGACGGACTTTCTGACGTCGATCTGCGCCGCGTAATGGAGGATCGTGTCCACGTGCGCGTCGCGGAGGAGGCCCTCGAGGTCGAAGCGCCGGACGTCGCCTTCGACGAACCGGGCCCCCTTCGGGAGGCGGGATCGCTGGCCTGTCGAGAGATCGTCGAGGATGACGACCTCCCTGCCCTCGCCCAGGAAGGCGTCCGCGAGATGGGAGCCGATGAAACCGGCTCCGCCGGTCACGAGGACGGAACGCGTCTCGGGCATCATGCGGCCGAGGATAACAATGGTCGATTCGAAGCCGCTTCCGGGGAGCTTCTACCGGAAGCGACACCGCCGCGGTCGCGCGGGCGCTGCTCGGCTGCCGCTCATCCGAAGACTCCCGGGCGGGGAAAGGCGTGCGGTCGTGATCGTCGAGACCGAGGCTTATCTCGGAGAGAAGGACCGGGCCGCGCACACCTGGAACGGGCGCCGGACGCCGCGCGTCGAGCCCATGTGGGGCCCGGGCGGGCACGCGTACGTCTACTTCGTCTACGGCATGCACTACTGCCTGAACGTCGTGACGCAGCGAGGAAGGGCGTGCCGGAGGCGGTGCTGCTGAGGGCAGCGGTCTCGGAGGAGTGGTGGGAGAAGAATAGGATTTCTTTGAAAGTGAATGCGGCAGGGAAACGCGGCGGTGCCGCGCCCGCGATGGCTGCGAAGGCCGCTGGCGCGCACGGGTTCCCCTCTTCACCTTCTAAGCAAATCTTGCTTTATTCCGGCCCCGCAAAGCTCTGTGCGAGCCTTCAAGTCACAACGGCGCTCTCCGGAGCCCCCCTCTCCGGTCCCGAGCTGATGATTTCCCGCGGCCCGCGCGCGCGTTTCGACGTGCTCGTCGGGCCGCGCGTCGGCGTGAACTACGCGGGAGCGGCCGCCGCGTGGCCGCTGCGCTTCGCGGTGGCCGGATGCCCGGCCGTGACGCGGCGCGGGCTGTTCGTCACCTGACGATCGCGACGACGCCGAAGAACGGGTCGGAGAGCCCGACGGGGCCGCTCGCGGTGGCGCGCCGTCTGGCCTCCTCGCGGGGGAGGGAGCCCGTGAAGATGCGCCAGGCGCTCTCGGGATCCAGGGAGATCCGGGCGGCCGGCGCTTCTGCGGGGCCTTCTCCCAGGACCCATCGATCTTTTTCGCGGCGCAGCGCATAGAGGCGGCCGACGGGCGGGGCAATGTCGACCTCGACGGCCGTGCCGACCGCAGAGTCGGCATCCCGGTAGGCGTACGGAAGGGCGCGGGCGAACGTATCCATGACGGGCACCGAATAACGCGCCTCGAGAAGGAGAGGGATTGCGGCCGCGAGCCGGATCTGCTGCTGGTGGTGCCAGTGCTCGGTCAGGTCGCGCGCCAGGTCGAACCAGGTTGCCGACCGGTCCTCGCCCGCCCAGGAGACCGCGAAAACGGCGTCTGCGTAGGGGTCCCGAGCGCGCGCCGCCTCCGCGAGACGCGGGCCCGCCCACTCGAGGAGCTCGATGACGAGGCGGTCGCTGAACCGGCGGCTCACGTCCACGAAGGTCGCGTTCAGGTCGTTCAGGAAGCGCACGAGATCGCGTTCTTCGCGGATCGGCGTGGCGGGCGGTGGAGGCGGGTGGCCGTCCCTTTGCGTCGAAATCCTGCGCAGCTGGCCGTCGAGGATGTGGGCGGCGATCTCCCGCACGCGCCAGTGCCGGCTCGTCGTGGGCAGGTCCCACGCGCCCTCGGGAAGAGAGCGCAGGACGCGAACGAGCTCCTCCTGGAGGGGGAGAAAAAGGCCCTGAACTAGAGTCGGTGCGATCGGGGAGGCCATTCTCTAGAGCGTCTTGAGGTCCGCGAGCGAGGAAGCCGTCACGAGACAGTTCTTGCCGCTGCGCTTGGCCTGGTAGAGAGCCTGGTCGGCGCGCTCGATGAGCGAGCGCTTCGTGCCGGCGTCCTCCGGGAAGCAGGCGAGTCCGAGCGAGATCGTCACGGCGAGCGCCTGATCGATCTGGGGCGCGACGAAGAGACGCCCGCGCGACGCGCTTTCGCAGCCGGTCGGCCACGACCCAGGCCTTCGTGGGCGTCGTCTCCGGAAAGACGAGCGCGAACTCCTCGCCGCCGTAGCGCGCCACCGTGTCCATCTCCCGGACGCCCTTCGTCAGCTCCTCCACGAGCCCGCGCAGCACGAAATCGCCGACCGGGTGCCCCCAGCGGTCGTTGATCTTCTTGAAGTCGTCGATGTCGAGCATGACGAGCGCGAGCGGTTGCCCGCTGCGCTCGTGGCGGGCGAGCTCGCGCGAGAGCGTCTCCTGGAAGTACCGGTGGTTGAACGCCTCGGTGAGCGAGTCGCGCACCGACATCTGCCGCGTCGCCTCGTACGCGCGGGCCGACTGAATGGCCGTCACGGCCTGGTTCGCGAAGATCTCGAGGGCCTGGACGTCCTCGAGGCGCGGTGACGAGTCCGCTCTTCGGCTGGTCGACCTGGAGGGCTCCGACGAGCTGGTCGCCGGCCGTGAGCGGCACGAAGAGCAGATCGTTCGGGTGCCATGCGCCCGCCGCGCGTGCTGCGCCGGCGGCGGTCGATCCGGCCGGAATCCTCGACGGTCTCGTTGCGGTCGAGGTGGCTCACGAAGTAGGACTTCGAGATCCGGTAACTGCTCGGCGAACCATCGCGCGATCTCTTCGCGCGGCACCTTCCGCGGCGGGGCGCCCGGCGACGTGTCGTCGACTCCGACCTGCGCGCGGCGCTCGAAGACGTTCTCGGCGGGATCGAACAGGGAGAGCACGACCGACGCGGTAGCCGAGGCTGTGGTGGACGGCCTGCACGATGCTCTGGACGAGGAGCTCGAGGGTCAGGTGCGCCTTCAGCTCGTTGGAGACCTCGAGAATGCGCTGCAGCATCTCGGCGCGTCCCTGCAGCCGCTCGTTCACGGCCTGCATCTGCCGTCTGAGGTTGCGGTCCTGAAGGGCCAGCGCCACGTGGTCGGAAACGACGGAGAGCTCCTGAAGCGTCTGCGGGCGTGACGAGGGACGGGTCGTCGGATTCGGCGATCGAGGATGCCCGCGATGACCGCGGGAGTCTGGAGCGGCAGGAACACCTGATGCGGGAAGCGGGGATTCAGGACGAGGTCGCGGTCGGGCCCGCTCGCCACGCGCGGCGTGGGTGACGCCGGCAGGAACGGCGATTCGAGGTCCCTCTGGGCGGCGAGCCAGTCGAGAAACGACCGCCGTTCGAGCGTCACGTCGCCGCCGAAGGCGACGAGCGCCTGCCCGTCCGGATCCTCCTCGTACGAGACGGCCGCCAGGGCGCGGATCGGCAGAGCCTGGCGAAGGGCGTCGAACAGCCGCGCGAGGATCTCCTCTCCCGGAGCGACGCTCGACACGATCGAGGTGAGCTCGCGGAGCGTCGCGAGCTCGCGGTTCTTGCGCGACAGCTCGGCGGCGCCGGAGCGAGCCTGCGCGAGCTTTCGCGTGACGACGATGACGGACACGAGAAGGCCCGCGGCGATCGCCGTGAACAGGACGGGCCGGAAGTCGAAAAGGAACGTCACTTGAAGGAAACGACGCCGCTCTTCGCGAGCTTGTGGAACACGCGCATCACCTCGTGTCTCGGGGAAGGGCGAGATGCGGGCGATCGAGCGGACGTCCCACATGCCGTTGATGCGCGACACGATGAACGCCTCGGAGGGCGTGAACGGGAACGACATGAGCTCTTCCATCGGCTTCGAGAGAACGGGGACGGCCCCGGGGGGGAGCTTCGGGAGAGCCTCCGAGGCGGACGAAGGGCCTGCGGGAGGCGGGCCGGCCCTGGCGGCCGCGGCGGAGCCGGCGGGAGCAGCGGCGCGGTGCGGGCGCCGCGGGCCGCGTGCTCGAGCCGGACGAGAAGGACTCGGCTGCGCGGCACCGGTACCCTGACCGCCGGTGTCGCGGGCGGGGTTGCCGTCTTCACGCGGGGCGCGGTGCCCGAGCTGTCGCCGGGCCGTCGTTTGAGGAACTGGTTGAACGTGGTCGGCACGGGTGTCCGCGGAGCGGAGGGAGGCGGGCGGGGCGATCGGAGCGAGCGCGTACTCCTCGACCCTCGGCGCCGGAGGCATTCCCCCGGGAATCGAATGGAGATCGCCGGACATCAGCGGATCGAACGAAGACGAATCCTCCTCCACCAGCTCGGCCTCTTCGAATACAGGCTCCGCGGCCGTCTCCTCCCGCTCGCCCACGAGCTTCACGTGGCCCGTGAGCATCAGGTCGTACATCAGCTTGGCGACGTGGAACTCGGGGTTGTGGGTCTCGAGAGCGATCTGGTCGATCGCGCGGTGGCCGTTCGCCGCGCCGAGGATCATCTTGTCGCGCTCGCCGAGGTCTTCCTCGACGGGCATGACCAGGGACGGGAATGACGCGCATGGTGGGGACGCGCGTCGTGATGCGCTGCCACTCGTCGTAGCGCCGCAGGCCCTCCATGACGATGCCCGTGACGTCGGACGAGATCGGGACCATCGGAAGGCTCGGAATCTCCCCGTCGATGAACGCGAAAGACCCTTCGGTCCACAGGAAGATGTCGTAGATCGTCTCGGCGGCCTTCAGCCGCACGAGGTCCGCGAGCTCCTCTTCCTTGATGGCCCCGATCATGACGAGGATCTTGCCGAGGAGGATCCGGGACTCCTGCTGGACCTCGAGCGCGCGGATGAGCTCCTCCTCGGTGATGAAGCCGAAGCCCACGAGGAAGCGCCCCAGGTGCTCGCGCTCGAGCGTGGACGAAGAGGACGTGACGCGGCCGTCCTGGAAGTAGATGCGCTTCTCGCCGGGCGCCCCGCGTACGACGAGCGTCCCCGTCTTCAGGCCGGTCGAGAGCCACTGAAGCAGCTCCGACAACTGCATCGTGCGCAGATTTCCTGCGATGGCCATCCGGGGCGATTGTAACGCGTAAGAGGCTGACTCGAGCGGCTTTACTCCATCGGAGGGTTGTAGGACGGAATCCCCGTCACGGCCTGCCCGAGCACGAGCGTGTGGATGTCGTGCGTGCCCTCGTACGTGAAGACCGACTCGATGTTCGCGAGGTGGCGGAAGACCGGGTACTCGCCGACGATCCCGTTCGCGCCCGAGAATCTCGCGCGCGAGCTTCGCGCACTCGCGCGCCACCCAGACGTTGTTGCGCTTGACCATCGAGACGTGCTCGGGCTTCATCGTGCCGGCGTCCTTCATCCTGCCCGAGCCTGAGAGCCGAGCAGCTGCCCCTTCGTGATCTCCGTGATCATGAAGGCGAACTTCGCCTGGACCATCTGGTGCGACGCGATCGGGCGGTCCTTGAACTGCTTGCGGCTCTTCGCGTAGTCGAGGGCGCAGGTGTACGTCGCCATCGCCGAGCCGAGGCCGCCCCACGAGATGCCGTACCGCGCCTGGGTGAGGCAGGAGAGCGGGCCCTTGAGCCCTTCGACGCCCGGCAGGACGCTCGCGGCGGGCACGCGCACGTCCTCGAACGACGAGCTGCGACGTGACGGAGGCGCGGAGCGACATCTTCATGCGGTGCTCGGGCGCCGTGAAGCCCTTCATGCCCCGTTCCACGAGGAAGCCGCGGACCGGGCCGTTCACGTCGCCGACCTTCGCCCAGACGACCGCCACGTCGGCGATCGAGCCGTTCGTGATCCAGGACTTGGCGCCGTTCAGGATCCAGTCGTTCCCGTCCTTCTTCGCGACCGTACGCATCCCGCGCCGGGTTCGAGCCGAAGTCGGGCTCGGTCAGGCCGAAGCAGCCGATCGCTCTCGCCCTTCGCGAGAGCCGGGATCCAGCGGTCCTTCTGCTCCTTCGAGCCGTACGTGTAGATCGGGATACATGACGAGCGACGGACTGGACGGAGACGAACGAGCGCAGCCCGGAGTCGCCGCGCTCGAGCTCCTGCGCCATGAGGCCGTAGGCGACGTTGTTCAGGCCCGGGAGACCGTACTCGGCGATCGTGGATCCGAAGAGGTTCATCGCCGCCATCTTCGGGACGAGCTCCTTCGGGAAACGGCCCTTCGTACGCGCACTCCTCGATGATCGGGAGGACGTCGTCGTCCACGAAGTCGCGGACGAGGTCGCGCACGGCCCGCTCGTCGTCGGACAGCATGTCTTCGATGCCGAGAAAATCCACTCCGGAAAAGCTCACAGCTTCGACCCTCCAGCGGCAGCGTGAATGCAGCGCGGCGTATACGAGGCCGACCTCGTCGAGTGTCAACGTCCTGCTCGCCGTATGGCGACCCCCGCATGGAAGATGGCGGCGGACCTCTCCGAGGGCTACGTGACGCTCAACCCCGTCAGTCCTCAAGAAGTACGAGAGGCACGAGGTCGACGCGCTCGCGAAGGAGCTCGAGAAGCTCACGCGCGATCTCCGCTCCCAGCTCGTGCCGCAGGACGACGCCGAGGCGAGCCAGGCCAAGAACCGGAAGCTCCTCCGCCTCTCGCAGGCGACCGTCGTCCTGAACGGCTGGCGGATCCGGATGCCGAAATAAAGAGAAACTTGGAAAACGCGCTTTCGATCTCCGATCTCCCGTCGCATGTCGGCGAGACCGTCACCCTCAAGGGGTGGCTCTACCACTGGAGGAAGGGCGGGAAGATCTGGTTTCTCGTCCTGCGCGACGGGAGCGGCTACCTGCAGTGCGTCGTCTCGAAGGCCGACGTGCCCGAGGCCGTATGGGAAGCCGCGACGCGGCGCCACGCAGGAATCGACGCTCGAGGTCACCGGCCTCGTGAAGGCCGACCCGCGGTCGCCGGGCGGCGTCGAGCTGGGCGTGACGGACCTGAAGATCCTCGACCTCTGCCACGACTGGCCGATCACGCCGAAGGAGCACGGCGTCGACTTCCTCATGTCGCAGCGGCACCTCTGGCTGCGCTCTTCGAAGCAGGTCGCCGTCCTCAAGGTGCGCAGCGAGGTCGAGAGCGCGATCCACGACTTCTTCTACACGCGCGGCTACACGCGCGTCGATTCGCCGATCCTGACCCCGCGCGGCCTGCGAGGGCACGTCGAGCCTCTTCGAGACGCAGTACACGGAAGACGAGAAGGCCTACCTGTCGCAGTCCGGGCCAGCTCTATCTCGAGCCGGCGGCCGCGGCGCTCGGAAAGGTCTACTGCTTCGGCCCCACGTTCCGCGCCGAGAAGTCCAAGACGCGGCGGCACCTGCGCGAGTTCTGGATGGTCGAGCCCGAGGTCGCGTTCCTCGAGATCGACGGCCTCATGGACCTGGCCGAGGAGTTCGTCAAGGAGCTCACGGCCCGCGTCCTCGACCGCCGGAAGGAGGATCTCAAGCGCCTCGAGCGCGACGTCGCGAAGCTCGAGCCCGTCGTCTCGAAGAAGTTCCCGCGTATCTCCTACCGCGACGCCGTCGAGATCCTGCAGAAGAAGTCGCTTCCCGTGAAGTTCGGGGACGACCTCGGCGGCGACGAGGAGACGGCGCTCGCCGAGGGCTTCGACACGCCGGTCATGGTCACGCGCTACCCGACGTCGATCAAGGCGTTCTACATGCAGCCCGACCCGCAGGACCCGGACGTCGCCCTCTGCCTCGACATGCTCGCGCCCGAAGGCTACGGCGAGATCATCGGCGGGTCGCAGCGCATCCACGACCACGATCTCCTCCTCTCGCGCATCCGCCAGCACGACCTGCCGCTCGAGGCGTTCCAGTGGTACCTCGACGTGAGGAAGTACGGCACGTTCCCGCACTCGGGCTTCGGCATGGGTCTCGAGCGCTTCGTCGCCTGGATGTGCGGCGTCCCGCACCTGCGCGAGTGCATCCCGTACCCGCGGATGCTCTACCGGATCTATCCCTGACGTCGAGCCCGCTTCGAGGGCTCGATCGCGAGACCGCTAGGCCTGGGCAGAGGGTCGCTGCCCCGCGTCGAGGACCTCGCGCACCTTCTGAGCGAGACTGAGGGGCGTGAACGGCTTCTGCAGGAATGCGATGCCCGGCTCGAGCACGCCGTGCCGGGCGATGGCGTCGTCCGTATATCCGGACATGAAGAGGACCCGCGAATTCGGGCGCAGGCCGCGCAGCCGGTCCCAGAGCACGCGGCCGCTGATGCCGGGCATGATGACGTCGGTCGCGACGAGGTGGATCTCTCCCGGGTGCGACTGCGCGACCTCAAGCGCCTCGTCGCCCGAGGCGGCCTCGAGGACGGCGTACCCCTGGGCCTCGAGAATCGTGCGGGACAGCCGCCGGACGCCCGGCTCGTCCTCGACGAGGAGGATCGTCTCGGTGCCGGTCGGCAAGAGCGACGAGCTCGCTGTACGCGCCGAGTCGGCCGTTCCTTCGACCCGTGGAAGGTAGATGCGGAACGTCGTGCCATGGCCCGCCGCGCTGTCCACGGTGATGTATCCGCCGCTCTGCTTCACGATGCCATAGGCCGTCGCGAGGCCGAGTCCCGTCCCCTTCCCCTTCACCTTGGTCGTGAAGAACGGCTCGAAGGCGTGGCTTCGAACCTCGTCGGTCATCCCGGTCCCCGTGTCGGTGACGATGAGAACGACGTGTGCGCCCGGGAGAGAGCCCGGATGGACCGCGATGAAGTCGGCGTCGAGCAGGGCGTTCGCGGTCTCGAAGGTGAGCGTGCCACCCTCGGGCATGGCGTCCCGCGCGTTCACGGCGAGGTTCATGATCACCTGCTCGAGCTGGCCGGGATCGGCCTTGACGCTCCCGAGAGACGGGTCCAGGCGGGTCACCAGGGTGACGTCCTCGCCGATGACCCTGGCGAGCATCTTCTCGACGTCGGAAACGACGGCATTCAGGTCGAGAGTCCGCGGCTGCAGGACCTGCCGGCGGCTGAACGCGAGGAGCTGCCGGGTGAGGGCGGCCGCGCGCTCGCCGGCGAGGCGGATCTCGCGGAGCTCGGACCTGAGGCCTTCGTCCTCGAGCTGCGACTCCATCAGGTCCGCGTAGCCGAGAATCGCGGTGAGGAGATTGTTGAAGTCGTGCGCGACACCGCCCGCGAGGCGGCCGATCCCCTCCATCTTCTGCGCCTGAATCAGCTGTGCCTCGAGCTGGCGGTGCTGGGCCGCGGCATGGCGCAGTTCGGCCGTGGCCCGTTCGGCCGCGACGCGGTTGCTCACCTCCGCGCGCGTGACGGCGAAGACCGCACCGCTCACGATCAGCCCCGTCACCAGGAAGAGGGCGACACGGTTCGGGCCGGAGCCGGCGTCGAATCCGGGGACGGCCGTCATGGACAGGGTCCACATGGAGCCCGCCACCGCGAACGAGGTTCGCCCTTCGAGTCCCGCCGATTCGGCCCCCGGGCCGTCCGGATCGGAACGGTAGAGCAGATCTTCCTGCTTCGGGTCCACTCCGGCATAAACCTCGAGGCGAACGCCGTGCCGTCGCTCACGCGCGAGGATCGCGTCCAGGAGATCGTCGGCGCGGAACGAGGCGTACACGAATCCTTCCAGCGCGGCGCGGCGCTCGCCCACCGTCCCGGTCGGCATCCCGCGGCGATAGCGGGCCATGTAGACGATGAACCCCACCCGTCTCTGGTCGTAGACGAGGATGATCCTGCCCGTGGAGATCGGAAGGCCGGTGTCCCGCGCGCGGTCCATGGCCGCCCGCCGAACGGGCTCGCTGTACATGTCGTAGCCCATCGCGACCCGGTTCCTGACGTCCTGAGGTTCGAGGAAGACCACGGGCTCGTATTCGTCCCGGTGCCCCTCGGGCCACACGCGAAAGTCCGGGATCTCCTTGCGCATCGCCGCGACCAGCGCGTCCTTGTCTTTCCCGGCGATCCGCCGGCCGACCCCCACCCCCTGAATCCCCGGATACGTCTCCTGGACCTCCGTCGCGTCGATGAAGACCCGGAAGTCCTCCCGGGTGACGAGCCCGGCCGCGCCGAAGAGGCCCCGGGTCGCGCGGAGAAATCCGATGTACGTCGCCATTCGTTTTTCGATCTCGTCCCGGGCGCTCTCGAGCTGCCTCTCGAACCCGGCCCGCTCCGCCGTCCGCGAGGTATTGGCGACCTGCCAGGTAGCGGCGAGAGTCACCAGAAGAGAGACGCCGAGGACGAGATAGGGCGTCCAGGGCGCCCGCGGGCGCGAAGCTGCTCCGAACGGTCCGATGACGGGCTTCTTCACGCGTCTGCCTTCGCCTGCGCGTCCAGCACCTCGCGCACCTTCTGGGCAAGACTGAAAGGCGTGAACGGCTTCTGAAGGAACGCGATTCCCGGCTCGAGGACGCCGTGCCTGGCGATGGCGTCGTCCGTGTATCCGGACATGAAGAGGACCCGGGAATTCGGGCTCAGGCCCTGCAGCCGGTCCCAGAGGACGCGGCCGCTGATGCCGGGCATGATGACGTCGGTCGCGACGAGGTGGATCTCTCCCGGGTGCGAGCGCGCGACGGCCAGCGCCTCGTCGCCCGAAGCGGCCTCGAGGACGGCGTATCCCTGGGCCTCGAGAATCGTCCGGGCCAGTCGCCTGACCCCGGGTTCGTCCTCGACGAGGAGGATCGTCTCGGCGCCGCGCGGCGAGAGAACCGGGCGCTCGCCGAGCCCGGAAGGCGCGGCTGCGCCGGCGGCGTGCGGGAAGTAGATCCGGAACGTCGTTCCGCGGCCCGGCTCGCTCTCGACGGTGATGTGTCCGTCGCTCTGCTTCACGATGCCGTACGCGGTCGCGAGCCCGAGACCGGTTCCCTTGCCGTGCTCCTTGGTCGTGAAGAAGGGCTCGAAGGCGTGGCTTCGCACTTCATCGCTCATCCCGATCCCCGTGTCGGCGACCGTGAGGACCGCGTATTCGCCCGAGCGTGCGTCCGGGTTCCCCCGGGTGAAGCGGGCGTCGAGCACGGCGTTCGCGGTCTCGATCGTGAGGGTGCCGCCCTCGGGCATGGCGTCCCGGGCGTTGACCACGAGGTTCATGAGCACCTGCTCGAGCTGCCCGGGATCGGCCTTGACGCTTCCGAGCGCGGGATCGAGCCGGGTCGCCAGCCGGACATCCTCGCCGATGAGCCTGCGCAGCAGCGTTTCCACCTCCGAGACGACCGCGTTGAGGTCGAGAAGCTCGGGCTGAAGGACCTGCCGGCGGCTGAACGCGAGGAGCTGACGGGTGAGCGCCGCGGCGCGCTCGCTGGCGTGGCGGATCTCGCGGAGCGAGGAGCGGAGGTTCTCGTCGTCCGGAAGCTGCGCCTCCATCAACTCCGAGTAGCCCAGGATGGCCGTGAGGAGGTTGTTGAAGTCATGCGCGATGCCGCCCGCGAGGCGGCCGATCCCTTCCATCTTCTGGGAGGCGCGGAGCTGGGTCTCCAGCAGCTTTCGCCCGGTGATGTCTTCCTTGATCGCGATGAAGTGCGTGATCTTCCCCTTTTCATCGAGGATCGGCGAGATGGACGCGAACTCCCAGAAGAGCTCGCCGTCTTTCTTCCGGTTGTGCAATTCGCCGCGCCACTCGCCCCCGGCGGTGATCGTGTTCCACATCTCCCGGTAGAGCTCGGGCGAGAGCTCGCCGGATTTCAGGATGCGGGGATTCCGCCCGAGAACTTCCTCCGAGGAGTAACCCGTGACCCGGGTGAACTTCGGGTTGACGTATTCGATTGCGCCGTCCGTGTCCGTGATGACGACCGAAACGGGGCTCTGTTCCACGGCGCGGGAGAGTTTCCGCAGCGTCTCCACGGCCCGGAGCCGGTCCGTGACGTCGTAGGCGAGCACGAGCCAGGCCGATCGCCCTTTGAAGGTGAGCGTGTGGGTCGCGATGTCCACGTGGATGAGGGTGCCGTCCTTCTTGAGATGCCGCCACAGCCCATGCTTCTCGAGCCCGGCATTCACGTTCGGAATCGCCCTCTGCACCGCGGCGAAGTCCTCGGCCGGCCTGAGCTGCCCGATGTTCATCGACAGGAACTCGTCGCGCGAGTAGCCGTAGTGCTCGACCGCCGCATCGTTGGCGGCCAGGTACCGGAGGGTCTCGCGATCCACGACCCACATCGGCTGTGGGCTGTTCTCGAAGAGGAGCCGGTACTGCTCCTCCGCGGTTCGCAGGGCCTCCTCGCTGCCCCTGCGCTTTTCGTCGACCCGCATGAGCGCGCCGGCGGTCCCCAGCAGGATCGCTATCAGGATCAGGGATTCGGCGGCGGCATACAGCGCCCGACCCAGCTCCAGGCCGTAGAGTCCGCGTTCCTGCCCCGCGATTCGAAGCCAGCCGAGGATGAAAGGCGCCAGCAGGGCCACCGGAAGGATCCGCCGCGCGACAATGCCCCCTGCCGTGTCGCTGACGAGCAGCCGCGACACGCCGCGGGCGTGCACCAGGAGAACGCCGATCGTCAGGACGAGGAAGGCCAGCGCCGTGTGGATCGCCATCCCCTTGTAGATGCCGATCCAGGAGGGGCTGCGGAGCCCATACGTGTAACCGCTCAGGGAGACCATGGCGAGAACGCCCGGGAGGAGGGCCAGCCCGTCGCTCGTCCACGGCGGCCATCGCAAGTCCAGGGTCAGCAGGGCAGCCGCGAGGGCGACGAAGCTCACGGCGGTGAGCACCGCCATTCGGCCCGGGAAAACGCTCGTCAGGCCGGCCGGGTCCCGGAAAAGCAGCTCGTCGATCCCGAGGCTCCTGCCCGAGACGTACTCGACGAGATTCAGGAATCCAAGGAAACCGGCCGCGGCGGCCGCCGCTTGGGAGCCCGAAACGAGCGAAAGACCGCCCCGGCCGGCGCGCAGCCACAGAGCGACGCCCGCGAGCAGAAGGCCAACCGCCGTGTTGGGCACCATCGCGACCTGACCAGGCAGCACCTGCATGAGGAAGGGAGCGCCGAAGACCCACCCGGCGAGGACGGCCAGTCCGATCGCGATTGCGGATGCCGCGCAGAGTCGCGAGCCTTTCCTGAGCGGCTCCGCGGGGAGGGGGGTCGCCTTTCCAACTGTCATCGGGCGGCCAGGGACTGACTCGGACAGGGGAGGTCGCTCATGCCCGTTATCCTATGCGGTCGAATCGCGTACAGGAAAACCTACGGAGGCCGACGTGCGTACATCCGCCATGCGAAACGGAATCCGACTCGTTGCCCCTCTGCTGATCGTGCTCGGCGTCCCGGGTCCCCTCGCCGCCGTCACCGCCGACGAGATCGTCGCGAAGAACGTCGAGGCGCGGGGCGGCGCGGCCGCGCTCGCGTCCCTCAAGAGCCTCCGGCGGACCGGCCGGTACGTCCTCCCGGGGCGCTCCCTGCCTCATCACTCTGTCCGAGGTGCGCGAGCGGCCCGGGCGGATCCGGCAGGAGACCACCTACCAGGGCCTCACGCAGATCCAGGCGTTCGACGGCGACAAGGGGTGGCAGGTCCAGCCCTTCGAGGGCCGCAAGGAAGCGTCGATGATGTCCGAAGACGACGCGAAGCCGTTCCGGCTCGCGGCGGACCTCGACGGGCCGTTCGTGGACGCGAAGGCCAAGGGTCACTCGCTGGAATACCTCGGGACCGAGGACGTGGACGGCACGCTCGCGCACAAGCTGCGCGTGCGGCTGAAATGCGGAGGCGAACGTGACGGTCTGGATCGATCCCGACACGTGGATGGTCGTCCGCGACCTGCAGACGCTCACGGTCCGCGGGGCCGAGCAGCAGGTCGAGACGGACTACGGCGACTACGAGAAGGTCGGCGGCGTCTACGTCCCGATGAGCGAGGAGAGCGGGCCGCGGAACTCACCGCCCGCCTCGCGGGGGAAGTCGATCTACGACAAGGCCGAGGCGAACGTCGCGCGTCGCCGCGGAGACGCGTTCGCGTTCCCGGCGACGGCTCGCGAAGGCGGGAGCGGGCCGATGAGAGGCGCCGCGCTCCTCCTCGCCGCGTCCGCGCGTCGGCGCGTCCGCCGCGCCGCCCGCCGTCGACTCGGGCGCGATCTCGGGCCTCGGCGCCCGCAACATCGGCTCGGCCGCGATGAGCGGCCGCATCGCCGCGGTCGCGGGGCGCGTCGAGGACGACGGCAAGGTCACGCTCTTCGTCGGCGCCGCCTCGGGCGGCGTCTGGAAGTCGCTCGACGGCGGGACGACGTTCAAGCCCGTCTTCGACAAGCAGCCCGTCCAGTCGATCGGCGCGATCGCGCTCGACCCGTCCGACCCGAAGGTCGTCTGGGTCGGCACCGGCGAGACCTGGACGCGCAACTCCGTGTCCGTCGGGGACGGGATCTGGCGCTCCGGCGACGGCGGCGAGACGTGGACGCACATGGGGCTTCCGGAGTCCGAGCGCGTGAACCGGATCCTCGTGAACCCGAAGAAGAGCGACGTCGTGTACGCGTGCGTGCCCGGCAAGCTCTGGTCGGACTCTCCGGACCGCGGCCTCTACAAGACGGCGGACGGCGGGAAGAGCTGGGCGCTCGTCCTCAAGGGCGGCAACCTCTCGACGGGCTGCTCCGGCCTCGCGATGGACCCGCGCAACCCGGACCGCCTCTTCGCGGGCCTCTGGGACTTCCGGCGGAAGGGCTGGACGTTCCGGTCCGGGGAGCGACGGACCGAAGGGGACCTCCGGGTCCGGCCTCTTCCTCACGGAGGACGGCGGCGCGACCTGGAAGAAGCTCGACGACGAAGACCGCGCCCGGCCTGCCGCCGGCGCCGTGGGGCCGGCTCGACGTCGCGATCGCGCCGTCGAAGCCCGACCGCGTCTATGCCGTCATCGAGAGCGTGAAGTCGGCGCTCTACCGCTCCGACGACGGCGGGAAGACGCTGGGCGCGGAAGGACGACAGCCAGCGGATGGTCTGGCGGCCGTTCTACTTCTCGCGCCTCGTCGTCGATCCGACGAACCCGGACCGCGTCTACAAGCCGAACCTGACGCTCATCGCGTCCGAGGACGGCGGCGAGAGCTTCACCGACGTGGGCGGCGGGACGCACGGCGACCACCACGACGTCTGGATCAACCCGAAGAACCCGAAGCACGTCGTGACGGGCGACGACGGCGGCCTGTGGATCTCCCACGACGGCGCGAACCGCTGGTGGAAGTGCAACAACCTGCCGGTCTCGCAGTTCTACCACGTGTCCGTCGACGAAAAGGAGCCGTACCAGGTCTACGGCGGCCTGCAGGACAACAGCTCCTGGGCCGGCGACTCGGCGTATCCCGGCGGCATCACGAACAGCCGCTGGGAGAACCTCTACGACGGCGACGGCTTCTGGGTCTTCGTCGGACCCTGCCGACCCGAACTTCGTCTACGCCGAAGGCGCAGGGCGGCTTCATCGGCCGCGATCGACCGGCGCACGCTCGCCGCGCGCGACATCCAGCCGAAGGCGGGCTTCAAGGAGAAGCTGCGCTGGAACTGGAACACGCCGATCCACGTCTCGCGCCTCGAGAAGGGGAAGCTCTACATCGGCGCGCAGTTCCTCTTCGTGACGAAGGACGGCGGACAGTCGTGGCAGCGGATCTCGCCGGACCTCACGACGAACGACCCGGAGAAGCAGAAGCAGGAGCAGTCGGGCGGCATCACGGTCGACAACTCGGCGGCCGAGATGCACACGACGATCTACTCGATCTCGCGAGAGCCCGCGCGACGCGAAGACGATCTGGGTCGGGACCGACGACGGCAACCTCCAGCTCACGCGCGACGGCGGCGCGACGTGGACGAACCTCGTGAAGAACGTCCCGGGCCTCCCGCCCGCGAGCTGGGTCTCGTGGGTCGAGGCCGGCCCGCACGCGGACGGCGCCGCGTACGCGGCGTTCGACCGGCACACGTTCGGCGACATGACGCCGTGGGTCTACGCGACGAAGCGACTTCGGGAAGACCTGGGAGCGGATCGTCGGCCCGTCGTCCGGACGTCCGCGGCTGGGCGTACGTGATCAAGGAGGACCCGGTCCGCCCCGGCCTCCTCTACCTCGGGACGGAGTTCGGGCTCTGGATCTCGCTGGACGCCGGGAAGACGTGGGCCGAGTTCAAGGGCGGGAACTTCCCGTCCGTCTCCGTCCGCGACCTCGCGTTCCAGACGCGCGACCAGGACCTCGTCGTCGCGACGCACGGGCGCGGGATCTGGATCGTCGACGACCTCACGCCGCTCCGCGCGCTCACGCCGGACGTCCTCGGCAAGGACGTCGCGTTCCTCCCGGGACGTCCCGTGCGGCAGAAGCCGCGCGGCTCGGGCGGCTGGCCGGAAGGCGACGCCTCGTACGAGGGGCCGAACCCGCCGTCCGGCGCCGTCATCGCGTACTACCAGAAGACGCGCCACACGTTCGGCCGGATGAAGCTCGAGATCCTCGACGCCTCGGGCCGCGTCGTCGACACGCCGCCCGCGGGAAAGCGCAAGGGCATCAACCGCGTCCTGTGGTCCATGCAGGAGAAGCCGCCGCGCGTCCCGACGGCCGCGGCGACGGCGGGCGCCTCCACGGGGCCGCGCGTCCTGCCCGGCACGTACACGGTGCGCCTCACGAAGGGCGCGCAGGTCGTCGAGACGCCGCTCGTCGTGGCGCTCGACCCGCGCGCGCCGTTCACGCCGGCGGACCGCAAGGCCCAGTACGACGCCGTGATGAGGGCGCACGCGCTCTTCGGGCGCATGAGCGACGTCGTGGACCGGCTGAACGGCTACCGGACGCTCGCGGCCGAGCGCGCGAAGGGCCTGCCCGCGGGCGACGCCGTCCGCAAGGAGCTCGAGGCCTTCGCGGAGAAGGCGGACGCGATCCGCAAGGACATCGTCGCGACGTCCGAGGGCGGCGCGATCACGGGCGAGGAACGCCTGCGCGAGCACCTCGGCTACGTCTACGACGCGCTCCTGTCGTACGAGGGCCGGCCCGGCGACTACCAGGTCGAGCGCGTCGCGGTCCTCGAGCGGGAGCTGAAGGACGTCGAGGAGCGCGCGGCCGCGCTGGCCGCGAAGGACCTGCCGGCCCTCAACGAGAAGCTGCGCGGGAGGAAGCTCGAGCCGATTTCCGACTGAGCGGCCTCGACGCCGGCCGTGAGCCATCGATAACATCGGACCGGCCGTTCCCGGCGAATCAGGTCAGAGACAGACGTGCGCGATCCGATACGACCCTCGACGGTCCCGGCGGCGCTCGGCGCCTTCGTGGCGCTACTGGGCGTTCTGACGCTCGTCGGCTGGGAGTTGAGCCTAGGAGCGATCGTCGCTCCGTACCCGGCGGTCCCGATGAAGCCGAACACCGCCGTCGCGTTCACGCTCCTGGGTGTCGGCCTCGTCGCGGTCTCGCGCGGCGCAGGACGCATGGGGCGACTCGCGCTCGTCCTCGCGGCCGTCGCGGGATCTCTCGCCCTCCTGACGGTGCTCCAGGACGTCACCCACCTCGACTTCCGCATGGACAACTTCCTGGTGCGCACGAGCCCGTTGCTATCCCGGAAACCCGAATCCCGCCCGTATGTCGGCCGTGACGGCTTTGTGCTTCGTCCTTCCTCGCTCGTCTCTCTGGGGACGCTTCGCGCCCGCGGCCGCGCTCTCGCGCTGGTGCTCGACGGCCTTCGCGACTCTCGCCGCCTTCGGCGCCCTCGCCTCTTTCGCCGGCTACGCCTTCGGCGCCGAGGAGCTTCTGACGCTCGGCTCCGCCAACGCGATCGCGCCCCAAACGTGCATCGGATTGCTCGCCCTCTCCGTCGGCCTTCTCGCGGCGCGCACGGACGTTCCTCCGGCGGCGTACTTCGTTCGGTCCGACGCGGGCGCCGCGCTCGCGCCATTCTCGGCCGGCTCATCGGGGAGGACGTGCGACTCCACCTGACGCTCGCGCCCGATACGCCGTGCGTACGCGCCGACCGCGGGCAGGTCGAGCAGGCGCTCATGAATCTCGCGGTGAACGCCCGCGACGCCATGCCGTCGGGCGGCACGCTGACGTTCGCGACGGCGGCCGTGACCATCGATAAGGCCGAGGCCGCTCTCCGGCCCGGCCTGAAAGCGGGCAAGTACGCGCGCCTCACCGTTTCCGACACGGGATCCGGCATGACGCCCGAAGTCCTGGCGCGGCTCTTCGAGCCGTTCTTCACGACGAAAGAGCGCGGGAAGGGGACCGGCCTCGGGCTCGCGACGACGTACGGAATCGTCAAGCAGAGCGAGGGCCATATCTCCGTCGAGAGCGAGCCCGGCCGCGGGTCGACGTTCGAGATCCTCCTGCCGGCCGTCGACGCCGCGCCCGACGAAGCCGAGCCGCCTGCGGCTGCTCCGCGCCCGGGAGGCGAGACGATTCTCCTCGTCGAGGACGAGCCGAGCGTCCGGCGCCTCACCCGCATGGCGCTCGAGTCGAGGGGTTACAACGTCCTCGACGCGGCCTCGGGCGAAGCCGCCCTCGAGCTCTCGCGCGAGCATGGCGGCCCCGTCGACCTCCTCCTGACCGACGTCGTCATGCCCGGGATGAACGGGCGCGTTCTCGCGGCGCGCCTGGTCGCGCTGCGCCCCGGCACGCGCGTGCTCTACATGTCCGGCTACACGGACGACGCGATCGCCGGCCACGGCGTCCTCGACCCCGGCACGGAGTTCCTGCAGAAGCCCTTCACGCCCGCGGACGTGGCGCGGAAGGTGCGCGCCGTCCTCGACCGTCCCTGAGCCGGGCGCCCGCGCGAGCAAGCCCTGCTACTCGACGGCTCGTTTCGTCCAAAGCCACAGGCCGGCGGTCACTGCGGCCGGCAAGCGGGCGCCGAGCTGCCTCGCCGCCAACACGATCTGCCCGCGGTGATGGCCTTCGTGGGCCACGAAGTAAGTCAGCACGTGCCCGACGTCCAGCGGCAGATTCCGCCACACGTACGCCGGGCTCGCGGGGACCTTGCCGCCGGAGTGACACCCCAGCCTCAAGAGCGCCTCGATGCACCGGCTGCTCCTGTTCAGCGCGGCGACCAGCTCGCGGCGGCTCACCTTCCGTCGGTCCACGGCGGGCGGAACCGGGATGCCCTGGGGCCGGCCCAGGGTGTTGAGCCACATGCACCGGCTGTTGTGGAGGTGGCCGGCGAGCATGCAAATCGTTTTCCGAGGGAGCCCGGGGATCGGAGCCTGCCAGACCGCGATCGGGAGGTGGCTGACGAGAAAGGCCGTGACCCGATGATTGGTCCGCCATGCCGCCACGACGGTCTCGGTGAGATCAGGGGTGGCGGGCACTTCGGGTCTCGTTCGTGCGCCTGAAGAATCCGTCGATCGCCTTGCGCACTGCCAACGGGCACTCGAGGTACGCAAAATGCCCGCACTTCTTCAACGTGACGAGACGGCTGTTCTGCATGGCTCGAACAATATGCGTGGACGTGGCGGCAGGGATGAAATCGTGGTCGCTGTAGATCACCAGAGTGGGAATGTTCAGAGCCGCGAGTTTTGGAAGGAGATCGTAATCATCCGACAACCAGGTGTCCTTCATGAGACGGTCTTCGACGGCCCGCGCCTTCAGAACACTCTCTGGCGAGAAGCTGGCTCGAAGGCTTGCGAGCACCTTTTCGAGATCCTCCTGCCGCCTCAGAGCTGCCTTGAAGTGAATCCGGTAGTAGGCGGTGACCGCGTCGGGATCGCCCTCCTTGTAGGCGGCGCTGGCCTGCACAGCTCTTAGCCGCTCCAGGTCGGCGCCCAGCTTCCCGAGGCGCTCCTTTCGGAACACCTTGAAGTCTTCGATGGTGACCGGGGCGGGGTTCATGAGGATCAGACGGGAGACGAGCTCGGGATGCCGAATCGCGTACTCGAGCGCGAGCACGGTGCCCCAGGAGTGCCCTAAAAGGGCCACCGAGCGGAGCTGGAAGTGCTCCCTGACCTTGTCCAGATCCGCGATGTCGGAAGCGAGAGTCACGTCCTCGGGGCGCACGCCCTCTCCAGATCGGCCACGGCCGCGCTGGTCGTAATAGATGAGCCGGAACGCGTCCGCCATCCGATCCATGTCCGGCAGGAGGTAGCGGGAATCGAAGTCGGGCCCGCCATGGAGGACGATGATCGGGGGTCCGCTCCCGATCTCTCGGGCGTACAAGTTCGAATGACCGACCGCGATGCGAACCTCGTGGGCCGTGCGCGGCTGATCCGGCTGGGCTGCTTTCACCGAGCCTGTCAGCGAGACCGCCGCGGCGGTGAAGATCAGGTCAAGAGCGATCCGAGCAGATCTCACGACCGAACGGATTCTCCATCTCGTCGCCCGGATAACAAAAGACTTCGTGTCTTTCGGGGTAGACTCAGGGCCCGTCGGGCTCGCGTGCGGGGTCCGAACCCTCTTACTTTCTTCATGAAAAGCTCTCTTCCTCCATTGCTCCCGTCCGTGGGCATCGTGTCTCTGGGATGCCCGAAGAACCTCGTCGATACCGAGGTGATGCTGGGGCATCTGCAGCGGGAGGGGTTGACCCTCGCGGATCCCGAGAAGTCGCGCGTCGTCATCGTGAACACGTGCGGCTTCATCGACTCGGCGAAGGAGGAGTCCGTCCAGGCGATCCTCCGCGAGGTCGCGCGGAAGGAAGCGGGGGAGATCGACCGCGTCGTCGTGGCGGGCTGCATGGTGCAGAAGTACGGGAAAGAGCTCGCCGAAGAGATTCCCGAAGTCGACCACTTCATCGGTCTCGACGAGCTGGAGAAGGCGCCTGCCGCCGCGCTCGGGCCTCCCGTCGCTTCCGCGCTTCACCGACAAGCCGCTCGCGACGCGCCTCTACGACGACCTCTCGCCGCGCGTCCTCACGCAGCGGAAGGGCTACGCGTACCTCAAGGTCGCCGAGGGCTGCAACAACCCGTGCACGTTCTGCACGATCCCCCAGATGCGCGGCCTCATGCGCTCGCGGACGGTCGCCTCGCTCGTGAAGGAGGCACAGGGGCTCGAGGCGCAGGGCGTCAAGGAGCTCGTCCTCATCTCGCAGGACACGACGCGCTACGGCGAGGACCTCGGCCTCGGGCCGGACGGGCCTCGCGCAGCTCGTCGAGGCGCTCCTCGCCGAGACGTCGTTCCCCTGGATCCGGTTCCTGTACGCGTACCCGAAGACGCTCCACGCCGGGCGTCTTCGAGCTCATGGCGAAAGAGAAGCGCTTCGTCCCGTACGTCGACATGCCGCTCCAGCACGTGTCGCGGAGGATCCTCGCGGCCATGAAGCGCGGAGGCGATGCCGCGAGCTATCTCCGGCAATTCGAAGAAATCCGAGAGAATCGTCCCGGACATCGTCGCTCCGCTCGACGTTCATCGTGGGCTTCCCGGGAGAGACAGAGAGAGATTTCGGAGAAATTGAAGATTTCCTAGAAGACGTGCGCTTCGACAATGCCGGCGTCTTCACGTACTCGCCGGAGCCCGGCTCGGGCGCCGAGCCGCTCGGGGACCCTATTCCATTCGAAGAAAAATCTTCGCGCCGCGACCGGCTGATGGAAGTCCAGCAGAAGATCTCCCTCTCGAAGAACCGCGCGAAGCGCGGCAAGTCTTTCGACATGATCCTCGAAGGGCCGTCTTCCGAGACGGATCTCCTCCTCGAGGGGCGGCTCGCGTCGCAGGCCCCCGAGATCGACGGCCGCGTCCTCGTCAACGAAGTGCCCGAGGGCTGGGCGCCGCGCGTCGGAGAGATCGTGCGCGTGACGATCACCGACGCGCACCCCTACGACCTCGTGGGGAAGATCGTCGCTTAAGATCTCCCGCCGTTGCAGGTCATCAAGGATCCCTTCCGTCCCGTCGATCTTCCGCGCGGCGGCGTCGTGACCGTCGGGAACTTCGACGGCGTGCACCTCGGGCACCAGGCCATGCTCCGGGACGTCGCGAGGCGCGCGGGCGAGCTCGGCGCGCCCGCCGTGGTCGTGACGTTCGAGCCGCACCCGCTCAAGGTCCTCCACCCCGAGCGCGCGCCCCGGATGATCCAGACGCTCCGGCAGAAGGAGGAGGCGATCGAAGCCTGCGGGATCGACGCGCTCGTCCTCGTGCCGTTCACGCGGGACTTCTCGCTCACGCCGGCGGAGGACTTCATCCGGGACCTCCTCGTGAAGCGGCTCGCCGTGCGCGAGGTCCACGTCGGGGAGCGCTTCATGTTCGGGCGTGAGCGCGGCGGAAACCTCGAGGTCCTCCGGCGCATCGGCGACGCGGCGGGCTTCGCCGTGACGGGCATCGCCGACGTCGCGGACGAAGAGCGGCCGCCATCTCGTCCACCCGCATCCGGGACGCGCTCCTCGACGGAGACGTCGCTTCGGCGAACGCCCTCCTCGGGCGCGCGTACGCGATGGACGGCCTGATCGCCAAGGGAGACCGTATGGGCCGGAAGATCGGGTTCCCGACGATGAACCTGAAGCCCGACAACGAGCTGTATCCGAAGGACGGCGTCTATTTCACGAGCGTGAGGATCGAGTCGTTCGAGCGCACGTTTCCGTGCGTCACGAACATCGGGCGCCGGCCCACCGTGTACGAGGATTTCGCGACGACGATCGAGTCGTACATCCTCGACTTCTCGTCGGACGTCTACGGCGAGCGCGTGCGGCTGTCGTTCTTCGACCGCGTGCGCGACGAGCAGACGTTTCCGTCCCTGCTGGACCTCACGGCGCAGATCAGGCGGGACGTGGAGGCGACGCGCCTCTACTTCCTGAAGAACCCGCTGCCATGAGCGCCGAGACCCTGCCTCAGGGTCGCTGCCGCCGTACTCGCCCTCCTCCTCGCGAGCCGGTCCCGGAATCGGGCCGCGGCTTTCGTCACGGGCGTCCTCGCGGGATTCGCCGTCTTCGGAGCGCGGATCGCGGAGATGCCCGGCCCCGCGAAGGCCGCGCTCCTCGTCGCGTGCCTCGTCGCCCTCGTCGCGCTCGGAGCCGCGCGCACGTGGTCGCCGATCACGGGCGACGGCCTCTCGGCCGGCGCGCTGGCCGCGGGAGGCGCCGCCTGCGCCGCCGCGGTCGCGGGACGGCACCTCCCGGGCTGGCAGGCGCCCGCACTCGCCGCGATCGTCCTGGCCGCCGTGTCGGTGTTCTCCGCGGAGGCCACGCGCGCGAGCGCGGAGGCCGGCTGGCGGGAGGGAGCCGCCTGGACGAGCGCCGTGCTCGCGCCCCCCGCGCTCGCCGCCGCGCTTCGCGGGCCTCTTCGCCGGGGTTCCGCGCCGGCTCGAGCCCCTCGTCGTGGCGGCGGCGCTCGCCGCGGCCGTCCTCGTCTGGGTCCCGGCGCTCCTCGTCGAGCGCGCGCGCGTCTCGCGCGAGCTCGCCGAGGAGGTGGCGACTGGGCCTGCTTCCCGAGGAGGACGCGGTCGCGCTGCGGCTCCCGTGGACGCGCGGGTTCGAGAAGCGCTTCGGGCGCCCGGACGAGCGCCGCGAATACGTCAGGAGCGCGCTCCTCCTCGCCGTCGCGCGCCACCAGCAGAGGCACCGCTCCGGAGAGGCCGAGCGCCTGAGACAGCTCGAGGTGCTCACCTTCCGGACGCGGCTCCGGCGGACCCAGGAAGCGCGGGCCGCGCGATTTCGCACTGCGCGAGTCGGGGGAGTTCGGGGAAACGCAGGGCTCCCGAGGGCCCCGGCACGCGCTACGTCCTAGCGGCTCCGGCGTCATGTCCGAGGGCCGTCCGCGTCCCAGAGCGTCGTGTCGCCGAACGACTCGAGGACGGGCCGGATCAGCTTCGCGTCCCCGACCGCGGCGAGAATGCCGGTCGCCGGGATCGAAGAAGTCCGCCGCCACCTGGCGCGCCTCCCGCCGCGACACCGCGCCGACGCGGTCCCGCCACGTCGCCCACTCGTCCTCGGGCAGCCCGTGCAGAAGGCGCGTGATCTCGTCCTGCGCGACGCCGCCCGGCGTTTCGCGCGGGATCGGAAAGCTGCCGAGCAGATATTTCCGCGAGCGCTCGTGCTCCTCCTCGGTGGGCCCCTCCGCGGCGAAGGCGCGGATGAGATCGAAGAGGCCCGCGCAGCGCCTCGCGCGTCACCTCGGTCCGGCAGTCGATCGAGGCGCCGAACTGCCCGCCCGCGACGCGCGCGGAGAGCGACGAGTACGCGCCGTACGTCAGGCTGCGCTCCTCGCGCAGGACGTGGAAGAGACGCGAGGAGGCGCCGCCTCCGAGCGACTGGTTCGCGACGAGGGCCGCCGCGAAGACGCGGGCTCCGGCGCTGGAGCGCGGGCCGCGCGAAGAGGAGGTTCGTCTGCACGGAGCCCGGCCGGTGCACGAGGTGGATCGAGAAGCCGTCGACGCGCGGCGGCGGCGGAACCGCCGCGGCCGGAACGCCGGAACCGGCGGGAAGGCCCTCGAACGCGCGGGCGCCGGCCCGGAGCAGCGCGTCCGGGTCCGCCGCGCCCGCGAGGATGAGCGTGGCGTCCGCGAGCGAGAAGCGGCTCGCCGCGAAGCCCGCGACGTTGTCCCGGGTGAGCGCTTCGAGGCCCTTTTCCGTCGCCGTGAGGCGGCCGTACGGATGGCCGGGATAGAGCCGGTCGAGGAGCCGCTCGCGGGCGAGGAAGTCGGGCTCGGAGCGCTGCTCGGCGAGGACGTCGATCTGGCGCCTGCGGTTCTTCTCGAACTCGTCCTCGGGGAACGTGGATTCCGTCAGGACCTCGGCGAGGAGCGCGAGGCCCTCGTCGAGGTCCTTTTCGAGAATGGAGAGGCGCGCGACCGACGAGTCGCTGCCGGCGGAGACCTCGAGGATCGCCGCGAGGTCGTCGATCGCCTCCGCGAGCGCGCGCGCGTTCGTGCCGGCGCGTTCCGCCGAGAAACGTCTCGCCGGTGATCTCGGCCGTGCCTTCGCGCCCCGGCGGGTCGGCCGCGCTGCCCGCGCCCGGGAAGAGCACCGAGACCGCCACGGTGGGGCGGCGGCCCCAGCGGGCCGCGCGCAGCGGCGAGGCCGTTCGCGAGCCGCGTCCCCGTGAAGGAGGGCAGGAAGAAGGGCAGCGGCGGCAGCGGAGGCGGGGGCAGGCGGCGCACGCTGCTCACGCGGCGTCCCCGGACTCGCCGGGCTCGCTGGGCACGACCGTCACGACGGAGCGGCGGGAGGCGACGAGAAGGCGCGCCGCGGCGTCGCGAACCGCGGCCGCGTCGAGCGCGAGGACCGCCTCGACGTCGTGCGGGAAGAGGCCGGGATCGCCGTCGTAGAGGCCGTACTCGGAAAGCAGGAAGGCGATCGACTGAGTCGTCTGCGTGGCGCGCACGGCGCCCGACAGCAGGAGCCGGCGCGCGCGCTCCATCTCGCGCGGCGTCGGCCCGTCCGCGGCGAAGCGCGAGAGGTCGCCGAGAATCTCCGCCTCGAGCCGCTCGAGCGTCACGCCCGGCCGCGCGAGCGAGAAGACGCGGAAGAGCGAGGGGCCGCGGCGCTCGTCGAGCGACACCGAGAGCGACAGGGCGAGCGAGTCGTCCTTCACGAGCCGGCGCCAGAGCCGTCCCGACTCGCCCGCCCCGAGGATGCGCTCCACGACCGAGAGGGCGAAGAGGTCGGGATGGCGGCGTTCGGCCACCTTGAAGTTGACGTGCAGCGCCGGCATCGCCGCGTGGCGGTCGTCCACTCTCTGCCGCCGCTCGCCGGAAGGGGCGGGCTCCGTGAACGCGAAGCGGCGCCGGGGCCTCGCGCGGGGAGACGTCCTCGAAGGCCTTCGCCACGCGGCGGAAGGCGTCGGCGGGCTCGACGTCTCCCACGACCGCCAGAAGCGCGTTGGCCGGAGCGTAGTAGCGGCGATAGAAGTCCCGCGCGTCGTCGAGCGAGGCCGCCTGAAGGTCGTCCATCGATCCGATGACGGGGTGCTTGTAGGGAAAGGCGTCGTACGCGAGCGCGTCGGCGGTCTCGAACGACGACGCGTACGGCTGGTTGTCCACGCGCAGGCGCTTCTCCTCCTTCACGGCCTCGCGCTGGTTGTCGAGCTTCTCCTGCGTGAGGACGAGGGCGCGCATCCGGTCGGCTTCGAGGAAGAGGGCGAGGTCGAGGGACTCGGCGGGCAGGGTCTCGAAGTAGTTCGTCCGGTCCTCGGACGTCGTCCCGTTCATCGAGCCGCCCGCCTCGGCGACGAGTCGGAAGTGCTCCCCCTTGCCGACGTTCTCCGAGCCCTCGAACATGAGGTGCTCGAAGAGATGCGCGAACCCGGTCTTGCCGGGCGGCTCGACACGGCTTCCGACGTCGTACGTCACGTCGACCGTCACGAGGGGAATTCCGCGCTGCGGCGACACGACGACCGTGAGGCCGTTCGCGAGGCGCTCGACGTGAAACGGAACTTCGAGATCGAGGGAAGAAGTGATGGCGTCCTCCTCGGGGAAACCCCGCTCGAGACGAGCCCGTAATATAACGATTGTGTTGAGGCGACGTGCTCTCGCGCTCTTCGCGATCCTCGCCGCCGGCGCCATGCCGGCCGCGCGCGGAGAGGATGCGCCCGCCCAAACGGAATCCGGCCTGCCGAAATTCCGCTTCGAAGCGGTTCTCCACGACTACGAGCCGGTCTCGAACCGGCACGAACGGTTCGCGGAGTTCTTCTACGGCGCCCTCGCGGCGGACTGGACGCGCGGGGACTTCGCCGCGAAGGCCGAGGTGCGCGGGCGCGACGGGCTCTTCCGCCCCTACTACGACGGCTCGGTCTGGCTCGAGGAGGGATGGGCCTCCGATCGCGACCCCGATAGGCGCCGTCAGCGCCGGGAAGATTCCGCGCGACTTCGGCCTCGCGGACGAGACGTTCATCGGGACCCTCTTTTCGGCGAACGGCGTCACGCGGAACCCGGACTGGGGGGCCGGCCTCGCGGGCGAAAAGCGGTGGCGCTTCGACACGCTCGGCTGGAGCGCGCGGTACTACGGCCAGAACGACCACGTGAGCTGGGAAGAGGACGGACGCAACGTGGAGTCGGACGCCCTCGCGCGTCCTGCGCGACGGCCTGGAAGCGCGCGTTCATTACGTTCTGAACCAGGGCCTCTGGACGTCTCAAGCCCGGGATCTCCTTCGCGTCCGCCCGCTTCGACGAACGCGACGGCCCCGCCTCGTTCCGTCGGACCGACGCCGCGCTCGACGTGACCGCGACGTTCGGTCCGTTCGCTCTCCTCCTCGAGGGCTTCACGCGCTCGGGAGAGCGCTGCGCCCCGGGAGCGGCGTGCCGTCTCGGCTACGACGACGCGACGGCGGCTCTCGCGGGATTTCGCGCCGAGTTTCCCGACCGTGACGTATCGCTACCTCTATTCGGTGTGGAGGTACCGCGGGGCCGACGCCACCGAGCAGCTTCACCAGCCCGGGGTCGTCTGGACGCCGCGAAAGGGCATTCTCGCGACGATCGAGTACAGTGCGCGGCTGATGACGACGATTTCGGGCACGGAAGTCGTCAAGGCCTTCCAGCTCGGCCTCTCGGTGGCGTTTTGAGGTCCCCGTCGAACCCTCGCATTCCGCGTCTCACGCGTCTCGAGGAGCTGATGAAGAAACGAGTCCTGATCGTCGGAATCGCCGTCGCCCTCGCCGCGCTCGCGGCGGTGCTCCTGTTCGCGCGCCGCGGGTCGGCCGAGCCGAAGTTCCGGAAGGCGAAGGTCGACAAGGGCGACGTGGTCGCGACCGTGACGGCCACGGGAACGCTGTCGGCGGTCACGACCGTGCAAGGTGGGCAGCCAGGTTTCGGGCATCATCGCGAAGCTCCACGTCGACTTCAATTCGACCGTGAAGAAGGGGCAGCTCCTCGCCGAGCTCGACCCGACGCCGTTCCAGCAGACCGTCGAGCAGCGGCGCGCCGACCTCGAGAAGGCGAAGGTCGAGCTCCGGAACGCGGAGCTCTCCCTCACGCGCTCGAAGAACCTGACGACGCAGCAGCTCCTCGCGCAGTCCGAGCTCGACGCCGCGCAGACGACGCGGGACGCCGCCGCGGCGGCGGTCGCGCAGTCCGCAGGCGGCGCTCAAGCAGGCGCGAGACGAACCTCGTCGTACGCGAAGATCATGTCGCCCATCGACGGCGTCGTCGTCGACCGGCAGTACGACGTCGGCCAGACCGTGGCGGCGTCCTTCCAGGCGCCGGTCATCTTCACGATCGCGCAGGACCTCACGAAGATGCAGGTCCTGACGAACATCGACGAAGCCGACGTCGGGCGCGTGAAGGTCGGCCAGGAGGCCACGTTCTCGGTCGATGCTTTTCCGGACCAGCCGTTTCGCGGCGCCGTCTCGCAGATCCGCCTCTCGCCCCAGACGGTCCAGAACGTCGTGACGTACCCGGTCGTGCTCGACGTCGCGAACCCCGACCTCAAGCTCAAGCCCGGCATGACCGCGAACGTCCAGGTTCCCGTGGACGATCCGCAAAGACGTCCTGCGCGTGCCGAACGCGGCGCTGCGCTTCCGGCCGGACAACGCCGATCTCGTGCCCGAGGCGCGAAAGGACAAGGCGAAGGCGGCGCCTGCGGCGGGGCCCGAGCCGTCCGCGGCGTCTTCGTCGCCCGCGCCTCCGGAAACGGCGCGGATCGCGCCGACCCCGGGCTCCGCGGCGACGGGCGGCCGGCCGGGCGGGGGAGGTCGTGGAGCGGGCGGGCCCGGCGGTCGCCCGGGCGGAGGCGCAGGCGCGCGGCCGGGAGGCTCCGGCGCGGGCACGCTCTACGTCGAGGTCCCGGACACGGGCGGGAAGCTGAAGCCCGTGACGGTGAAGACGCTGATCACGGACGGAAACCTGACCGCGATTCGGTCGGACGATCTCAAGGAAGGCGACGAGATCGTCGTGGGCCTCGCGACCGCCCGCGCGGGAGTCCCGGGCGGGGGGACGGGCGGCGCGCCGGGCGGCGGCGGACGCCGTCCGTTCTGAACGGGCGCGGCTCATGGCGCGTCCCGTCATCGAAATCGAGAACCTCACGCGCGTCTACCGGATGGGCGATTCGGAAGTGCGCGCGCTCGACGGCATCGCTCTGCGCGTCGAAACGGGCGAATTCCTCGCGGTCATGGGCCCGTCCGGGTCCGGCAAGTCCACCTTCATGAACATCGTCGGCTGTCTCGACCGGCCGACCTCCGGCCGTTACCTCCTCGAGGGGATCGACGTGTCGGGCCTCGACCGCGACCAGCGCGCGAGCATTCGCAACGACAAGATCGGATTCGTCTTCCAGAGCTTCAACCTGCTTTCGCGGACGAGCGCCCTGGAGAACGTCGAGCTTCCGCTCCTCTATTCGAAGAAGTCGAAGATCACGGAGGAAGAGGCGCGCGAAAAGGCGATGAGCTGCCTCGAGCGCGTCGGCCTCAAGGACCGCTGGGACCACACCTCGGCCCAGCTCTCGGGCGGGCAGCAGCAACGCGTCGCGATCGCGCGCAGCCTCGTGAACGATCCGGCGATCCTCCTCGCGGACGAGCCCACGGGAAACCTCGACTCGAAGACCTCGGTCGAGGTCATGGCGATCTTTCAGGACCTGAACGACGAGGGCAAGACCGTCGTCCTCATCACGCACGAGCAGGACATCTCCGAGCACGCCAGACGCGTCGTCATGTTTCGCGACGGAAGGATCCTTTCCGACGATCCCGTGACCCAGAGGCGGCGCGCCGATCGAGGCGCTGCGGAACGAGTGACTCGCGGAACCGCGCTAACCTCTCGAGAGTGAACCCGGACATCTCAGGCGCGAATTCGGAGGATTCCGGCCGCATCCGCTCGGGCGACGCGCCGGCTCTCCGGGAAGCCGGCGCGTGGAACCCGCGGCGCTCGCTCGTGGCGCGCCTGCTCTGGTACGTCCTCCCGGTCGCGCTCGTCCCGGCGGTCGTGTACTGGATCCTCGGGGACCACATCGGCGCCGAGCAGCAGGACACGATCCTGTCGACCCTCCTCGTCGACGCCCGCCGGCAGGAGCGGCAGATGCTGTCCGACCATGCTGCCGACCGGGTGAGGCAGATCGGGGACGACAAGCGGGATGTCATGGACATCGCGCGGCGCGCGGCAGCCGAATCCTCCCGGGCGCTCGAGGCGGGGCCGGACCCGAGCCTCCCGGCCGAAAAGCTCGTGGACGAGGCCGGCGGCCTCCTCCGCACTTCGGGCCGCGGCGTCAGCGCGGCGATGGTGAGCCGCCGTCGCGGGCTCGTCGGCGAAGCGCTCCGTGACCTCGCCGCGACGCGCCGTCTCGAGGCTCCGTTTGCGGCCCTCGGCCTCGGTCCGGGGGATCTTTCGTCCCTCTCCATCCGGACCGCGTCGGGCGTCCTCCGCGTGGTTCCCGGGCTCGATCTGAAACCGGGCGGGAGGCCCGTCATCGACCCCGCGTTCCCGTTCCCGAGCGACTCGGCCCGCCCGCTCGTGGACGGAGCCGCGGGGACCGGGTCGCCTCCCGTCGTCTGGACCGACGTTTACGAGGACACGTACGCCGGAAGCGGGAACGTCGTGTCGGCCGTGGCGCTCGCGAAAGACCGGAACGGCCGCCTCGTAGCCGAGGTCGCCGTGGACTGGGTCTTCCCGCGGCTGTTCCAGGAATCGCAGGATCCGACGCGGCCGGACGACGTGGAGTTCGTATTCAATCGGGACGGACGGCCGGTCGTCGTCGCGCCGCAGAACCGGCTTCGCCCCGAGCAGATCCGCGAGCTCGGCGCGATCGTGGCGACGCATGGAACCGGTATCGTCGAGACGAAGATCGGCGGCGAGACATTCCTCCTCGCGATGCGGGAGGTGGGGGATCTGAGGTGGACGTACGCGCGCGTCGCGCCGCGGGCCATCCTGGAGAAGAGAGTCGCGGATCAGATTCAACCCATCTTCGCCGAGACGCGTCGCAAGCGCGACGAGCTGCGCCTTCTCTACGTCGCGCTCGTCGGGTTGTTGGCAGCGGCCGTCGTCGTGGCGACCCGCCGGGCCCTCGCGCCCCTGCGCCGCGTGGCGCGGGTCGCCGACGCCGTCGCGTTCGGACGACCGGCACCCCGCCTTCCGGAGAGCGATCGGAGCGACGAGGTCGGCCGCCTTTCGCGGGCGATGACGGACCTCGATCGCCGCGTGCGCTGGCGGATCGCCTCGATGGAGGGTGTTCACGGTCTCGCGCAGACAGCCGTCCTCATGACGCGCCCGGAAGAGACGTTCCAACAGCTCACGAGGCAGATCGCCGCGCTCGTCGGCGCCACGAAAGCCTGGATCTGCCTCTGGGAGCCCGAGACCCGCACGCTGGTGCTGACGCCGCCGGGCTTCGGGGTGCCGGACGAGGCGCTCCGCGGCCGGCACGTCGGCCTGAACGACCAGAGCCTCGCGATCCTCTGCTACCGGACCGGCGAGACGTGCCTGCAGAACGACGTGGCGTCGGACCCGAGGCTCTCGAAAGCGATCCTCAGCGCCCTGCACATCGAGAAGAACATCGTTTTCGCGCCGCTCAAGGCCGAGGCCGGCATCCTCGGAGTCCTCGCGGTGGCCGACAAGCCCGGCGGCTTCGACGCCGAGGACCAGTCCGCGATCGACGGATATGCCGGCGAAGCCGCGCTGCTCCTCAGGAATGCGCGGCTTTACGAGGAGCTGCAGCGCAGCTACGAGAAGCTGAGGGACGCTCAGCGCAACCGCGACTACTTCCTCCAGAACATCAACCACGAGCTCCGCACGCCGCTCACGGCCATTCTCGGCTGGAGCGAGGTCCTCGCGGAGGACCGGCCCGACAGGGAAACCATGCGGATCGCCGTGGACCAGATCAACCGGTCAGCCCAGTTTCTCCTCGCGCTCATCTCCGACCTGCTCGATTTGTCGCGCTTCGAGGAAGGCCGCACGCGACTGGAGCCCGAGGACGTGGACCTCGGCACGCTCGTGACGGACTCCGTCGAGCCGGTTTCCGTCATGGCCGAGGCCAAGGGGATCCGGCTGACGCTCGCCGTGCCTCCCGGCAGGACGCCCGTCCGCCTCGACCCGCTCCGCGTCCGCCAGGTGCTGTGGAACGTCGTTCACAACGCCGTGAAGTTCACGCCGAAAGGCGGAGAGATCCGCGTCGAGGCGGGGGTCGACGACCGCGGCATCACGTTCTCGATAACCGACAACGGCGTCGGGATCGACGCGAAAGACCTGTCCCTCATCTTCGAGCGCTTCCGGCAGATCGACGGGTCCTCGACGCGGGTCTACCGCGGCATGGGCATCGGCCTCGCGCTCGCGAAGGCGTTCGTCGAGCTGCACGGCGGAACGATCCAGGTGGAAAGCCAGCCCGGCCGGGGCACGACGTTCCGCATCCGGCTGCCGCGGATCGCGAGCGGCGCGGCAGCGGGCCCCCGAACGCCTCCGGCCGTGACGTAGAATCGCTTTCGTGACGCTTTTCACAAGCGTCCGGGGTGCCCGATGAAGACTCCTCCTCCGTCACTGCCCGTCCGGCCGCCGCTCGGCCCGGGCATTCCCTCGTCGTCGGGAGCCGACTTCCTCACGACGAAGCTCGACATCGCGGTCCAGTGGGCGCAGTCGAACTCGCTCTGGCCGATGCCGTTCGGAACGGCGTGCTGTGCGATCGAGTTCATGTCGGTGGTCTCGTCCCACTACGACCTCGCGCGTTTCGGGGCGGAGGTCGTCCGTTTCTCCCCAAGGCAGTCGGACCTCCTCATCGTCGCCGGCACCGTGGTCGACAAGCTCGCGCCCGTCCTGAAGAAGATCTACGACCAGATGCCCGAGCCGAAGTGGGTCATCTCGATGGGTGTCTGCGCGTCCACGGGCGGCTTCTACCGCGCGTACCACGTCGTACAGGGCATCGACGAGATCGTGCCCGTGGACGTCTACGTCGCGGGATGCCCGCCCACCCCCGAGAACCTCATTTTCGGAATCATGGAGCTGCAGAAGAAGATCCAGTCCGGCGAGCTGGCCCGCCACCGCGAGTCGAAGACGTTCGTCCCGATCCGCGTCGGCGTCGATCCCGACCTCTCGATTCCGGCGTATTCGGACGGCGTCATGGCGCATCTGCCCGGGAAGAAGGAGCTCCCGGAGATCGGCGAAACGGCCGAAGGCGAGGCGGCCGCGAAGGCCACGGCTCCGGCCGGGACGGACAAGCGATGAGCGCGACTCTCGCCGGGCCTTCCGCAATTTCATTCGGCCCCGTCCTCGATCAGAAACTCGGCGGCCGCGTCCAGGTGGAGATACGGCCCGCGTTCGACATCCCGACGCTCGTCACGGACGCCGCGACGCTGAAGGAGGCCGCCCTTTTCCTGAGGGACGACCCCTCGACGGCGTACGACCTCTTCCTCGATCTCGCGTCTGTCGACCGCTCGAAGCTTCCGGGGGACCTGGCCCCGAAGGACAAGACCCGCTTCCAGGCGAACTACATCCTCTATTCGACGAAGCGGAACGAGCATCTCAGGTTGCGCGTGAACCTGCCCGCGAAGGATCCGGCCGCTCCGTCTCTCGTCGACGTCTGGCCCGCGGCGAACTGGTTCGAGCGCGAGGCCTGGGACCTCATGGGAATCCGGTTCGAGGGCCACCCGAACCTCCAGCGCCTCCTCACGCACAACGGGTTCGTCGGGCACGCCCTGCGCAAGGACTACGACAAGAAGCAGCGCTGGCTCTGCACCGAGGAGGACCTCCTCCAGACGGAGCTCGCCGCCAGGACGGACGACCCGGCCGAAATGTTCGAGACGATGACGCTGAACATGGGGCCGTCCCACCCGGCGACGCACGGCACGCTCCGCGTCGTGATGCGCGTGGACGGCGAGAGGATCGTGGCGGCCGAGTCCGAGTGCGGGTACCTGCACCGCTGCTTCGAGGGGATGTCCGAGACGCACACGTGGGTGCAGGTCGTGCCGTACACCGACCGGCTCAACTACTGCTCGCCCATGATCAACGGCAACGGCTACGTGCGCGCCGTCGAGCAGATGCTCGGCGTCGAGGTCCCGCCGCGCGCGAAGGCCGCGCGCACGGTGCTGAACGAGTTCTCGAGGATCATGGACCATCTCGTCTGCATCGCGGCGAACCTCGTCGACATCGGCGCGCTCACGAACTACTGGTACGCGTACCAGCCGCGCGAGGAGATCTACGGCCTCCTCGAGGCCTGCTGCGGCGCACGCCTGACGTCCTCGTACGCGCGCATCGGCGGGCTCGCGAAGGACGTGCCGGAGAACTTCGTCGAGTGGTCGCGGTCGCTCCTGACGGTGATCCGCGACCGGATGGCCGACGTCGACGGCCTCGTCACGAAGAACAAGATCGTCTGGAGCCGGTTGCGCGACACGGGCGTCGTCACGAAGGAGCAGGCTATCGCCTGGGGCTTCACCGGGCCTTGCCTGAGGGCTTCCGGCGTCGCCTACGACGTGCGCAAGGACAAGCCGTACGAGATGTACGGCGACGTGGACTTCGACGTCCCGATCTCGACGGACGGCGACAACTTCGCGCGCTACCTCGTGAGGATGGAGGAGATGCGGCAGTCGATGCGGATCATCGAGCAGCTCGTCGCGCGGTTCCCGAACGGGCCGATCAACTCGGACGACTACCGCGTCATCCTGCCGCCCAAGGAGATGGTCTACAACGAGATGGAGGCGCTCATCTACCACTTCAAGCTCGTCTTCGAGGGCGTGAAGGTGCCGGCGGGGGAGATCTACTCGTTCACGGAAGGCGGCAACGGTGAGCTGGGCTTCTCGCTCGTGTCGGACGGCAGCGGCTTCCCGTACCGGATCAAGGTGAGGCCGCCGTGCTTCCCGCTCTTCGCGGCGTTCGAGAAGATCATCAAGGGCGGCATGGTGTCCGACGCCGTCGCCACGCTCGGCTTGCTGAACATCATCGCCGGCGAGCTGGACCGGTAGGCAGGAAGCACATGGCCGCACGCGTCGTCACCGTCAACGCTCCCCAACCCACGTTTCTCGAGCGTCTCTATCTGCCGGAGATCTTCAAGGGCCTCGCGCGCACCCTCGGCCACCTCGTCAAGAACCTCGCGAACATCAAGGGCCTCCCGACGATTCAGTACCCCGAGATGCGCCGGAAGTACTCCGGGCGCTTCCGAGGGCGGCACATCCTCAAGGCGCGCGAGGACGGCACGCTCAAGTGCGTGGCCTGCTACATGTGCGAAACCGCCTGCCCGGCCGAGTGCATTTACATCGAAGCGGGCGAGCATCCGGTCCTCGCCTACGAGAAGTACCCGGTGAAGTTCGAGATCGACATGCTGCGCTGCGTCTTCTGCGGGTACTGCGTCGACGCGTGCCCGAAGGACGCGATCTGGATGACGAAGGACTACGAGCTCTCGTTCTTCGACCGCAAGAGCGCCGTCCTCGGGATCCCCGAGCTCACCGAGAAGCCGTCCGATACGGCGCCGGACGGCCCGGGATACGGCTACCGGCCTTACGAAGGCGAGAGCCCGATGAGTAAGGCGGGGGAGTTCGAGCCCTCGGGCCTCCCGCTTCTCCCGGCGCTCGCCGAGCGCGGCCTCGCGATCAACCGCATGCCGCCCCCGCCGCCGCCGAAGCCGCCGGCTCCGCCGCCGGCGAAGGCGGGCTGAGGGAGAGGGCAACGCCCAGATGTATCCACCACAAAGTGGGCACATCTGCACATTCCTGGAAGAGTGCCCAGATATGTCCACCCTTGACGTCTAATACTAGTTAGGCGGCATAAACTGACGGGGTGAGTTCCTCCGTCGAGCCTCCGCCTACCCGCACGCGAGAAACACTGCTCCGTCGCGCGTTCGAGGCCTCGCTCCCGGCGCGAGCGCTCCGTGCGTCGCACGTAAAGCCTGCCCAGGTTTACCGTAGCGCCTCTGCGAGCGCTATCGGCTCGAGTCGGGAAGGACCATCGGCGAAGAACTTCTCGCCCGCATCAAGCCTTGTCCACCCCGGCAACATCGGGCGCATCGCCAACAACTCCAGCGACTCACGTGCGCCGGTGAAGCAGTCCAGCTTCCCAAGAGCGCCGCTACCTCAAAGTACCCGTTAGCATCCCGCTCCTTCTAAGACTCGGGCATGAGGCACACGCGCATCGTCGTTACTCACTACGGCGGGCCCGAAGCACTTCGGGTGGTTGAAGAAGAGTGCCCAGAGCCGAAGAATGGCGAGGTGCGGGCTGCGAGTGCTGGCCGCCGGCGTCTCCCTCCCCGACGTAATGGCGCGCGAGGGCACACATCCCGAGACGCCCCCGGTGCCCTTCACACCGGGCTGGGATCTGGTCGGTGTGGTCGATCGGCTCGGCGCCGGCACCTCTGGCTTCGAGCCAGGTCAGATCGTTACCGCGCTGCCCATCCACGGTGCGTACGCGGAGTACGTCTGCCTGCCGCAGCGTGAGCTGGTCCCGGTGCCATCCGGGTTGGACGCGGCCGAGGCTGTTAGCCTCGTGCTGAACTACATCACGGCGTACCAGATGCTGCATCATTCGGCTCACGTCAGGCCGGGCCAGCGCGTGTTGATCCACGGCGCTGCAGGCGGGGTCGGCACGGCACTCTTCGCTCGGTCGTTCGCGACTCGGTCGTGCTCGCCCGGCATTGGCCACGCGCGCGTCGATGTCACGTGATCTGCTTCACGCTCGCGGCAGCGCACCTGGCCGTCCGACCTCGCGCAGCGATCGCTACAAGACGCTGGACTGCACGTGAAGAGATCCCCCCCGGATCAGCAATCACGGCGCGGTCGCCGTGCGTGACACCGGCCTCGCCGTGTCGAAAGCATCCGCGCTGGAGCTTCTTGACCGCTCCCACATATGCGGCCCTCGCGCTCACTGGTACTGGGCAACAATTCGGCTTCGGCTCTCAAGCCCCGCACGCGACGCACGGAAGGCCCTTGCGGCAGGCGACCGCCGCTTACTAGGCACGGCGGGCATCGCCACTGCCATCCCAGGCACCGAGTCCACCGCATATGACCGCCACATCCAAGCCAACGGCTTCCGCCTTCTAGCGAGGGCTGCGTCATTTCGTGCCGGGAGGAGGACCGGTATCGGGAGGCGGCTTATCAGTACGCGTTCTCCTACAACCGCGTCATGCTCGCGGAGTCCGCGGGCACTCAGTAACGCTGCCTAACAACGCGCTGCAGCGGGCTCGCTACGCTCGCCGCTGAGCTTGATATCGTTAGGCACCAGAAAGACGAGGAACACCATGTCGCAGATCAGACCCTTCCTTCTTAGCCTACTCGCCAGCGTCGTACTTGCCGGCTGCACGAGTGCTGGGCCGACCACCGCTCGACAAGATACCGCCGGCGAACCTAGTCGAGGCTTGGTCGGGGCATGGCTCGTTTCCGCCAGTCGCCCTGGAGGTCAGGGCGTAGTACTCCTCACCTTCACGTCTGACGGAACATTCTTCCGAAGTGGAGATACGCATCCGGCTCTCAGCGTCGCCCATGGTGCATGGAAGCGGATCAGCGACCGTGAATTCGACGCGACATACATCGCGTTACGGTTCGACGATAGCAGGAAGTTCGTTGGGACCCAAAAGACGAGGATACGGATCACCCCAGGCCCTGGCGAGAATGAATTCACGGGTCTGGCCAAGGTCAGCATTCTCGACCTTGGCGGCAAGGAGGAGCGCGCTTCCGAGACGCGGCTTGCGGGAAGACGTATCCAGGTCGAGCCCTTCTGACCACCGGCGCCTAACAACGCGCTGCAGCGGACTCGGAGGTTGCTTCGGTATCGTTGACACCCTCAGCTAACGAGAGAGATCACGATGGGAAGAGCGGGTCCTCGAAGAGTCAGAAGCTACAGCCCGGAGTTCAAGCTGCGGGCCGTCCAACTCAGCCAGCAGCCGGGGGTCCTGGTCCAGGACGTCGCCGAGTCGCTGTGCATTCACCCGTTCATGCTGTCTCGGTGGCGCAAGCAGGCTCGTGACGGCGAACTTCGGGGCGCTGTTCCGGCCCTGGACCTGAAGGCGGTGGGTGAACTCCAGCGGTTGCGGGAGGTCGAGCGGGACTACAAGCGGCTGAAGATGGAGCACGAACTCCTAAAAAGAGCGATCCGGTTCGCCCGCGAGCAACGAGGGACGTCTTCGCGTTCCTCGAGGCGAACCGGAATGCGTTCCCGCTGAGCCTGATGTGCCGGAGGTTCGAAGTCACACGGGCCGGCTTCTATGCCTGGCGGAGCCGACCGCCGAGCCCTCGAACGACCTCTGATGCCGCGATGACCGAACGAGTCCTGGAGGTATTCCGCGACGCCAGGGGGCTATACGGAAGTCCCCGGGTGACGCGGCAACTCGGCCTGCTGGGAATTCCGGTCGGCCGCCGCAGGGTCGCCCGCCTGATGCGGCTGGCGCAGATCCAAGGTCGCTCGGCCCGTCTCTACCGCCGGTCGCGGGTGGGACAAAGGAAGTTCTATCGGGGCTATCCGAACGCGATTCACGGCGTCACGACCAATCGCCCAAATCAGCTCTGGGTGGCCGATGTCACTTACGTGAGGGTGGCCGGCCACTGGCGGTACCTGGCCGTCGTCATGGATCGACACTCCCGGAAGGTCCTCGGCTGGAGCCTCGGTCGGAACCGTGACGCCTCGCTCACTCGCCGCGCCCTCGCTCACGCCGTCCGATGGCGGCGCCCGTCTCCCGGTGTCATGTTTCACAGTGATCGGGGAATCGAGTACGCCGCCTTCGACCTCGGTGAGGCGCTCTCTCGCCTGGGTTTCCTCCAGAGCATGAATCGACCACGGCAGATGAACGACAATGCCCACATGGAGTCGTTCTTTCACTCGCTGAAAACGGAATGGCTCTTCGGGATCACGTTCCAGACAGAATCCCACCTCAGGGCCGCTCTCCTCGACTACGTCCGCTTCTACAATCAGCAGCGGCTCCACTCGTCGCTCGGTTACCTTCCCCCAGTCGTGTTCGAAGCCCAGGCTCCTATCCACACGGGTGTCAACTAAACCGCAGCAAGATCCCTCGCTACGCTCGCCGCTGAGCTTGATATCGTTAGACGTCAGAGAGGGACAGCAATGCACGCACGTGGATTACCTAGCCGCTGGTGCCTTTCTCTTGCACTCTGCTTTCTGCATCCGCATCCGGCACCAGCAGCCTCTATAACGATCACATTCGATGATATTCACGTTACACCGTCGCAGTTCATATTCGATTCCATCGCCTCGAACGGATTTGCAGTAGAGAGCGATGGTCGGCCTCCGTTTTTCATCATTCCCGGGCCCACCTTTTGTCAGCCTGATTGCGTTAACAGCGGCACTCAGCATCTCCAAATGCAATTCGGCACTCAGTTCGTGCGCCTTCGGCCATTGGATGGGACGCTATTCACCCTCCGCTCATTTCTAGTCGGCGAAAGACAGGTCGGCGCTACCTTCTCGACCCAAGTTACGGCTATCGGTTACCACGCCGATGGGACAAACGTCTCTGCTGCGTTCACTCTCGACAGGATCTACGACGGAAGCGGGCCTCTTCAGGACTTTCAAATGGTTCTTCTTCCAGATTCGTTTCAACACCTACGAATGGTGGACTTTGTTCCTTCCGAGCCTCGCTTCGGCGTATCGCTAGACCAGGTCGTTGTCGAACTCGAGCCGTCGCCCCCTGTGCCGGTACCGGCTGTCTCCCGATTGCTGCTTCCCCTACTAGCCCTGCTCTTAGCGTCGGCGGGTCTCTGCCTGATGCGCGGACGGCCTGCCGTCTAACGCCTCGTTGCAGCGGACTCGGGTGCAGTCGTCTCGTTTCTTGTGGCTTTGCGGCTCGCCGCTGAACTTCGATATCGTTAGGCCGCCGAGTGGCACATTCGTTGCGTGCCACCTACATTGATCCTCGGCGACGTCTTTCTGGCGGGTCAATAACCGGAGGGCACACCATGCGTCTTCCCGTGCGGGCGACCTTCGTGCTGCTAACTTCTTTCCTTCTCGTCTCTTGTAACCACTCCGCAGTTCTAGGCATCACCGCCGCTTAACACAGCGGATTCGCCCGCGCTCGCGGCGAGCACAGTCTTTTTCGCCTTCATTGAAAACGATATCGTCAGGAATCAGACTACGACCGTGAGGGTATTCAATGAAGATGAGCCGCCTCATACCCATGCTGCCCGTGAGAAGCATGCCCGCGAGCATCGAGTTCTACCAGCGGCTTGGATTCAGCGTCGAGCAGCGTAACGATAGTTGGCGCTGGGCAATGCTCTGCTTCGGCGACTGTCGTCTGATGGTGGACGAGTCAATCAACCTTCATCCGGGCATTCCACGCCTTTCCGTTCTCTATTTGTATCCTGATGACATCTCGGAGTATCACGGGCAAGTTCGCAAGAACGGGCTTGTCGTCCCGGATCTGGAAGTCAGCTTCTACGGCATGACCGAGTTCAGGATCGATGATCCGGATGGGAATCGGCTGTGGATCGGGCAGAACGCTTCAACACGCGCCTGACGCGCCCGCGGAGCGATGAGGCAGGCACCAGGAGCGGGGCTCACGGCTGATTCGGGCATGGGAATCGAGCCGAAATTCGTGAAGCGGAATGCTCGGCCGTACGCGGGCATCCGGTTGCAGGCGCCGCGAGAGGGTCTTCCCGAGATCGTGCCGCCCGCCTTGTCCGCCCTGCAGGCGTTCCTTCGGAAGCATCGGATAAGACCCGCCGGGCCTCCCTTGATCCGCTATCTCGTCGTCGACTACGACACCGATCGGGTCGAGATCGACGTGGGAGTCCCGGTCGAGGCGGCGACCCTGCCGGCGGACGAAAGGGTCCGCGCCGGCGCGATTCCCGCCGGCACCTTCGCAACCGTGGTGCATCCCGGGCCGTATGACGCTCTCGTGAAGACGACCGCGGCGCTACTCGATTGGGGCAAAGAGAAGAAGTTGAAATGGCAGGTCGCCGAGGAAGGCAAGGTGACCCGGTGGAGCGCTCGCGTCGAGCACTACCTCGTCGGCCCGCCCGAGGAGGCGAACCCGAAGAGGTGGCGTACCGAGATCGCGATCCTCGTCGCTGGAGATCGGGCGTAGCCGGGGCGACGGCAACCGGAAAAGAGGAGCTGCATGCGGAAACTGACGGTCTTCAACAGGTAACGTTGTGAACGTCGCCTTCGGCCTGAAAGCTCATTCGGGCTGGGCAGCCCTGGTCGTCCTCGGAAAAGGCGGCGGCGGCGTTGCCGTCGTCGAGCGGCGCCGCATCGAGCTGGTCGAGGAGGATTGGGCGAAGCAGCCCTATCACGCCGCCGAGGACCTGAAGCCGGACGCGGCGCGGGATCTCGTCGGGCGCGGCGTCGAAGCGGCGCGCCGCATCGCCGTCCGGGAGATGCGGGCGGCCGTGAAGCGGGAGCGCGAGCGGGGCAACGACCTGGCGGGCTGCGCGGTGCTCGTCTCCGATCCCATGCCCGAATGGAGCGTCGGGGAGATCCTCGCGGTTCACTTCCGCATGCACAAGGCCGAGGGCGTCCTGTTCCGCGAGGCGCTCGCCGATGCGGCGAGAGCATGCGGCGTGCGGCTGGTCGCGATTCGGGAGAAGGAGCTGGCCGGGCGCGCCGAGGAGGCGCTCGGGACTCCGGCGGAGAGCCTGGCGAAGAAGGTCGCGGCGCTCGGCAAGTCGGTGGGCCCTCCGTGGGGGAAAGATCAGAAGGACGCCGCTCTCGCCGCCCTGGTGGCGCTCGCGGGACGCGGAAAGTGAGATTTACCGCGAGCCCGGCTTGTCGCCGATGAGGACGTGAGGCTGGACGTAGCTCGTAAGCCGTGAGACCTCGTCCGTGAGCGCCGTTGAGAAGAGCTGCGAGCCGGCGCGCACCTTGAGCGTCGCGACGTAGGTGAAGGTCTTGCCGGTCAGGGCGCCGAGCTCGGACTCGGGGATGTCGAGCGGGGCGCGCTCGGTCGTGACCGGCGAGATCCTGCCCTCGGGCGTCGCCGCGACGGCCGTGAACAGCACGGCCCCCTTCGCGCGGCCCCCGGCCGGAACGAGCGTGAGCTTCTCGAACGGGACCTTGAACTCGAGGGGCACGAGCCACATCTTTCCCGATCTCTTCGGGGTCCCGATGTGAAGCGAAGCGCGCAGCGGGTTGAACGTGCGCGGGATGTGGACTCCCGAGATCACCGCGTCGGAGACCTTCTGCTCGGGCGTCCGCTCGATGACGGCCCGCCGCGTCCTCACCTGCGCGCCTGGCCGGTGGACGGTGACCCTGAGCGACCGCGGCGCCCCGGGCTTCGTGTCCGGACTCTCGTAACCGAGCGAGTAGTACGCCGTCCAGTCCGCCTCGAGCCGTCTCAGGGCGAGCGCGAGATCGTTGCGGCCATGGATCGTCGCCCCGCCGGTCTCGTCGGCGAGGAGGTTCATCGCGTTCTGCATGTCGAGCGAGGCAATGCTGGAGTCCATCCGCCCTCCATGGCCGGAAGTCACCTCCGGGGAGAGCGAGTCGTCGAAGGCGAGGCCGGAGGCGTCGATCGTGACGAGCGAGACGCCGGCGACGTTCGCGGACGAGGCGACGGCGCGGATCGTCGGCGTGCGGTCGAAGGTCAGGAACGTGAGGTCGTTGAGGCCGCGGAACGTCATCTTGCCGCCGGAGCCCGCGTTCAGCCTGCCGTACTGGATGTAATCGAAGAGGTCCCGGCCGGGAAGGGGCGTCAGGCGCTCGGTCACGAAGAAGAGCACCTTCCGCCCTTCGACTCCCGCCACGGAGGAGAGCGCGACTCGAACCGCGTCGCCCGTGGCATCCACGTCCGCGGCCTGCGAATCGGCCCAGGCGCGGATGTCGTTCACGAGGTTCCCCAGGAGGATCGCCGACGTCTCCGCGTTGGTCGCGAGCGCCTGATCGATCTGCCTGAGGAGATTCGTGCGCTCGCGGACGGGAACCTCTCCGAGCGTGGCCTCCTTCTCCAGCTCCGAGAGGAGGGACTTGAGGAGCGGCGCATCGCTCACGAAAGGCCCGCGGATGCGCAGGGCGCGGTCCCAGGTCACGAGCTGCACCTCCACGTTCGGGCCGACGACCGTCGGGAGGTACTCCCCGAGGCTCCTCAGAGCCCGGGTGCGGTTGACGCTCGTCAGGTGCAGCTCGTCGAGAAACACGATGAGGTGGGCGCGCACGGCCGGGGGCGCGGCCGGCTCGGACGGAGGCGCGAGCGTGGGCGCCGCCGCGGCCGCGTCCGAAGGAGACGGCGCGGGCTGCGTGTTTCGCACGAACGAGAAGTTCGTGATGGGCTGGAGCTTTCCGTCCTGCCGGATCTCGAAGTCCAGGGGAGACAGGTCCGTGATCGGCGTTCCCCCGGAGTCCGTCACGACCACATCCACGTTCGTCACCGAGACGCTGACCGAGCGCGAGACCGAGCCTGTCTGCGCGGCGAGAGGAAGCGCGGCAGGAGAAACCGCGAGGGCGAAGGCGCCCGCGAAAAAGGAGGCCGATCTCATCGGGTCAGGCTACCAGACGAGGCGGGCTCCGAGGCGAAGCTGGTAGGGCCTCCCGGAACCGTCGAGCGGCAGGAAGCTGCCTGCAGCGCGGGGGCGCACGTCGCCGCTGCCCTGTCTCGCGTCGGGCGGGATGGCCTTGAGGAAGATCTCGTTGAGCTCGATCGCGGCCTTCAGGTGCACCTGCCCCTCGGGCGTGGAATCGCCGAGAGTGAAAAGCGAGTCGGGGTCGCCCTGCTGGTGAAACGGGCGCTTCTCCTCGGGCAGTCCCGAGAGGTCGAGCACCGGGAGGGGGAAGGGAGCGAGGGAAAAGAGGCGGAATCGCTCGACGAGCGGCGGTCGCGGGGGAACCGCCGGCGCGTCGGGCACGAGAGCCGCCGGGGGCGTCGGCGGCTCGGCCCCGCCGGCTGCGGCCGCCGGAATCAGGCCCAGGACGAGGATCCACGCGCGCCTCGACATCTCCGGACCTGAAATTATCCGCCTGTTTTCGCCAGGCGGCCCGAATTCTTCAGTGGAGGTAGGAGCCGCCGTTCAGGGGGATGGCGATGCCGTTCGCGTACGAGCCGAGAGGGGAAACGAGGTAGAGCACGGCGTTCGCGACGTCGGCCGTCGAGGCGACGCGGCCCAGCGGAATCTGGGAGAGGACCTCGGCCGCGTGCGGGCCGTCCAGCGCATCGCGCACGGCCTCGGTGCGCACCCAGCCGGGGCAGATCGCGTTCGCCGTGATGCCGCGCGGCCCCTCGTTGCGCGCGAGGCAGCGGGCGAGATTCACCATGCCCGCCTTCGAGACCGCGTAGTCCGGATGGTCCGTCTCGGCCCGGAACGCCGAACGCGAAGCGATCATCACGATGCGTCCCCAGGACCTCTCCCGCATCCCGGCCAGCGCGAGGAAGCTGAGGTGCGCGGCGGCTTCGAGGTTCACGGCCATCGTCTCGCGCCACCGAGCGAGCCAGGCCGCGTCATCGGCCTCCTCGAACGCGTTCTTCCGGTAGAAGCCCGCGTTGTTCACGAGGATCGAAGGGGCGCCGAGCCCGGCGACGACCTCCCGGTGGAGACGGCGCCTCTCGTCCTCCGACGCGACGTCCGCGGGGACGAGCAGCGGTGCCGCGTGGCCGGCCGCGACGATCGACGCCGCGACGGCGCGGGCCGCGTCGTGGGACTTTCCGTAGTGGAGCGCGACGCGCGCGTTCGCGGCCGCGAGCCGACGGGCGATCGCGGCGCCGATGCCGCGCGAGGCGCCCGTGACGAGGGCGACGCGGCCCTCGAGGTCCACGGCCACGCCGGTCGTCACGTCCGGGCGTCCCCGTGGCGCTTGCGCGCGCGTACCAGCGCGCCGAGCGCCCCGACGAACTCTCCGTGAGGGAGAAAGCGCGCGCGGGCACCGCCTACGGACGTCGCGAACGCCAGGATGTCCTTCAGGGCGACGTTGCGAATCAGCGTGGAGCCCGCGTATACGACGTCGAGAGGGCCGGGAGTGGCCTCCTGCTTCGACAGGGCCGCGGCGAGGAGCGCGACGTTCTCGCCGACGAGGCCCGTGATCGCGTGCGCGATGTCCCGCGAGTCGCGGGAGGACACGCGGCCGAGGTTGGATGCCGTGAGGTTGCCCTGGAGCGGGATTTCGCCCGCCTGGTAGAGATCCCGCACGAGCAGGTCGATGCGTCTGCGGTCCCCACGGCTCGCGAGGGCCGTGAGCGCGTCGTGGTCGACCTGGCCGAGGAGGAGCTGCCCGAAGCCGCGCAGGGTGCCGCCGCCGAGACCCGTGCCGCCCACGCGCGCCACGCGGCCTTCCTGCCCGACGCGCAGGATCGAGGTGCCCGTTCCGAGGCTCACGAGCAGGTGGGGAGTCGTCGGGACGAAATCGGCCCGCGCGAGGAGGAGGCGCTCGCCTTCGCCCCACGCCTCGAACTCGTCCGTGAGCGCGATCTCGCCCGCGTTCTTGAGGACGTTCTGCAGGCGGCCCGAGCCCGCGCCCGTGGCCGCGATGGAGGCGTTCGGGTGCCCTTCCAGAAAAGCGGAAAGCGCGGTCGCGTCGTTGCTCGGACACACGAGGGTCTGGAAGGTGCCGGGATCGTCGAGCGCCGCGCCCGCCGCCACGACGACCGCCTTCGCGAGCGTGGCGCCGATGTCGAGGCCCGCCTCTTCTCGAATCGGGCCCATCAGGACTTCCGCGGCGCCGCCGGCAGGTTCAGGGTCGAGAGGATGCGCGACGCGATCTCCCCATAGCCGTTCGGACCCGGATGAAAGCGGTCCGACGAGAGGCGGTCCGGCCGCTCGTCGAAGAGATCGGCGGTCGGCACCACGCTCGCGCCGGAGACCGAATAGCTCGCCTCCTCGAGGGCCACGTTCCATTTCAGGAGCGTTTCTTTCGCGAGACGCCTGTCGAAGGTCTCGGGGAACGGGTTGTAGAGGCCGAGGAGCCGGATGGGCGCGGAAGGATTTGATTTTCGGAGAAGAAGAAGGATTCTTTGAAGGTTAATGGAGGAATCTTTGAGGGCCGTCGCGGTCGGGTCGGCGGCCGGCTCGCCCGCGCCCACCGCCGCCGGGATCGAATGACTCAGATCGTTGCTGGAAATCGACAGCAGGATGAGCTGAGCGCCCGCAAGGCGGCGCTGAGCGTCCGGCTCTTCCACCTTTCTAAGCAAATCTCTCGTCTCTATCCCGTCTACTCCAAGATTCTCCACGACGACGACCCGTTCTTCCTTCCGCAGCCCCGCCGCGACGCGCTCCGGATATCCGCCGCCTCCCGCGGCGTCGCCCGCGCCCCGAGTGAGGGAGTCGCCGAGCGCGACGATGCGGAAGGCGCCGTCGGCCGCCGCGGGCGCCGCGGCCGCCGGCGGCGTCGGGGCCGGGGCGGCAGGGTTCACGGGCTCGCCGAGACGGCCCTGCAGCGCCGCGGCGAAGCCCGCCGCGAGGACGGCGGCGGCCGCGAGTCCGAGCGCGGCGGGGAAGAACCACAGGAAAAGGCGTCGGCTGGTGAGCGTCACGGGGGCGTATTGTGCCGGAAGACCGGGCCGCGCTTGACCGAGGGCGTACAACATGGCCGTGAGCGCCGACGCCGTCCTGTCCGCCGAAGGGCTCGCGAAGCGCTACGGCGAGCGGGAAGTCGTCTCGGACGTGTCCTTCGCGCTCCGCCGCGGCGAGGTGTTCGGTTTCCTCGGACCGAACGGCGCGGGAAAGACGACGACGATCCGGATGCTCGTCGGCCTCGTGAAGCCCACGCGCGGCCGAGTCGTCATCGACGGGCACGATCTCGAGGAGGAGTTCGAGGCCGCGATGCGCCGCGTGGGCTGCATCGTGGAGACGCCGGACCTCTACAAGTTCCTGACGGGGCGCGAGAACCTCGAGCACTTCGCGCGGATGCTGGGAGACGGGGCGGCGGGGCGGATCGACTCTCTCGCGGCCCTCGTGCACATGGACGGCCGCCTCGACGGCCTCGTCCGCACGTACTCGCTCGGCATGCGCCAGCGCGTCGGCATCGCGCAGGCCCTCCTGTCCGACCCCGCCGTTCTCATCCTCGACGAGCCGACGAACGGCCTCGATCCGGCTGGCATCCGCGAGATGCGCGAGCTCGTGCGCCGGCTGGCGGGGGAGAGCGGCCTCGCGGTTTTCGTGTCGAGCCACCTGCTTTCCGAAGTCGAGAAGATGGTGGATCGCATCGCCGTCGTCCACCGCGGCCGCACGCTCGCGACGGGCACCCTCGGCGAGCTGACGGACGGCGGCAAGCGCGGGCTCGAGGACGCGTTTCTCGAGCTGACGGGCGGGGAAACGGTGTAGGACTGCGCCATGAGGGTCATGCTGGGACTGATCGAAAACGAGTCTTTGAAGATTCTGAGAAGGAAGAGGTTTCGCCTCGTTCTGATCGTTCTGGCGGCCCTCCTGTGTCTCGTCGTGTTCGCCCAGTACCGGCAGCAGCAGAACCAGCGGAAGGAGCACCCGGAGCGCGACTGGAGGGCGCAAGTCGAGAAGAGGGCATCGGATCTCGAACGGCAGATGAACCAGAGGCGGGGCATCCCGGAACAGTGGAAACGGTGGATGCGCTATGAGTCCGGGAGACTCCGCTATTTCCTTTCCAAGAATCTCGATCCGAATTCCCTGACCGGCCCGATGTTCACCCGCGCCTTCGCGGGCGTCGGAAGCGTGTTCCTGATTCCGCTCCTCATCTCCGTCTTCGGGGCCGACCTCGTCTCGTCGGAGTTTGCCGAGGGCACGATCTCGCTGCTCCTCACGCGGCCCGTATCGCGCTGGAAGGTGCTGCTCTCGAAGGTCGTCGCGATGCTGCTCTTCACGACGCTCACTCTCCTGGCGGCGTTCCTGCTGGCGTGGGGGATCTCGGGAGTCGCGTTCGGCTGGCGCGGCTGGGGCGCGCCGATGCTCACGGGCTTCCGGCTCGGCCCCGGCGCGGCCGCCGGCTTCGACCTCTCGCACGTGAGGTCTCTCCCCCTGTGGCAGGACGCGTTCGCCTCCTGGGGCCTCGCCTGGTTCTCCGCGCTCGCGGTCGGCTCGATCGCGCTGCTCCTCTCGGTCGTGTTCCGGTCGGCCGCGGCCGCGATGGGCACGATGATGGCGACGCTCGTGGGCGGGACCATCCTCTCGCGCGTGGCTTCCGACTGGGACGGCGCGAAGTGGTTCTTCGTGACGAACCTGCCGCTGCCCGAGTTCTACGCCGGGATGCCGGCTCCTTTCGAGGGGATGACCCTCGCGTTCTCCGTGTGGGTGCTGCTCGGCTGGGCGGCCGTTTCGCTCGCGGCGGCGTTTCTCCTGTTCACGCGGCGCGACGTGACGGCGTAGGCCGGAAGCTACGTCATGGTTTTCTCCTGAGACCCTCCTCCAGGCCTCGGCGGCCAGCGTCCGCTCGGCCAACGACGCTCTTCAGCCACCGATCTTCATCCTCAAGTTGGAGCCGGCGGGCGCGGACGGCGCCCCTCCAGCCGAACTTCTCGTTACAGCGAGAGAGGCTCTGTTCGATGAGCGCATGCCTGCTCAACTCCGCGGTCGAGGCTCCTGCCTCCGACTCCTCCAGCATGGCGACGATCTGATCCAATGAATACCGTTTCTCGCCCATGGATTGCTCCTCATTGAAGCTACAGCCGCGAGATTGTGAGTTCCATGGCGGTGCCCTGGAAGTCCGACGCGTTGACGATCAGCGTCGTGCGGACGCCCTCGGCGATGACGTACACGGACGTCCGGCCGATGCGGCGAACGGTCAGCGTCACCTGTCGTCCCTGGCTGGGCGAAACGGTCACGATCGAAGGGTCTGCGGTGATCCAGGTCGGGCTGACGGTGGCCGCGGTGCCTCCGCTCAGCCCCTCAGCCCGGACCTGTAGCGAGAAGCCGCCCCGCCCGACGACCACGGGGCCGAGAACCGCCGGCGCGACCCAGAAGCCTCCCCCGTAGTTCCCGGAGATGAGCCAGGGGTCCAGCCGGTAGGAGACACCGATATCGGAGATGGTCGGGCCCGGCAGGACGGCCACTCTGACGGTTGCCGTGTTGCTTTCGGCGGCACCGTTGCTCGCCCTGTATGTGAAAGAGTCCTCCAGCGGCGCGGTGGGTGTCGCGGCAAGCTGGTAGACGAACGAACCCTGCGGGTCGAGTACGAGGCTGCCGTGAGGTTGAGCGGGACCGTTCACGAGCAGGGCCGTGAGCGGGCGGCCTTCGGAGTCGACGTCATTGCCGAGCAGGCCGGTCGCCGGAACGGTCAGGGGCACGCCGGCGACGGCGACGAAGGAGTCATCCAGGGCCAAGGGCCGCGCGGATGCCACGGGGGTGCCGGAATCCCCGTCAGGAAGGACGATCACAGCGTCGCCTGATGTGTTGTCGATGACCGATGCGAAAGCGAAGACCGGCGCCGACGCAACGAACTCCACCGTGCCGTTGCGCGTGATGGTCGCGCCGGCGCCGCTGGAGCCGAACACGTCGTTGACCTGAAGGAAGGCGAGGGGTGGCAGGTTCAAGGAGCCGGTGCCGAGCAGCGTCGCCGAGCCGGCGTCGAAGAGCCTGTAGTCGACCGTCACGGAAGACGTTCCGGGATTGAGAAAGCCGACGTTGGAGCGGAACCCGGTGGGCGAAGGATCGTTGGCCACCTGGAGCAGAATGCCTTGTGCCAGGGCCTCGCCCGGCTCGAGGCCGGGAACGAGCCCGCCGTAGGTGCCCGAAGTCCCGTTGCCGATGTTGTAGGTCTTCGACGTGGCCAGGAACGGCTGGGCCGAACGTAGCCGGACGCCGCCCGAGCCACTCGCCTGGAATACCGTCGCCACCAGGTCGTCCAGGGCGACCGCCCGACGTGGGGGGATCGCGAAAACGATCTCGGCGGCGCCCCGGTTGTCGGCTTCGGATCGCAAGAAAGCCAGAAACACCGTGATCTCGGCGCTCGCGCTCGGGTTGAAGACCCGTACATCGGTTTTCCAGAAGGTGCCTCGTGCGCCGGACGCATGTGTCGCGGCGGCCAGAAAGCGTGTCGTCTCCTGGGCGCCGGCCTTCACGGCTGCGCCCGCAATCAGAACGACCATCAGTATTCGTCGCACTCTGTTCTCCATCCGGTCGGGTCAGGAGCCACTCTCCAACGCACGAAGCGGCGGGGGTTGCGTTGTCCAATCGGCCAGGAGCTTCGTCTGGAGCGGTCCCGTCTTGATCTCCGCCTGCAGAAGGTTGTTCCGAGGCTCGGCCTTTATGGACAGCTCCCGGGAAACCCCTCCGTACGTCACCAGCACGCTGCTTGTTCCGGCGCGCTTCACCGTGATCCTGACCAGCGGCCCCCGACCCGGCTCCACCGTCACCATCTCGGGATCGGACGGCGTCCACGTCGGGCTGACCTCGACCGATGTGCCCTTGAGATCGACCCCGGCGGCCCTCACATCCACGGTCACGCTTGAGCTGTCCCCCAGAGCGGAGTGGCTCGGCGGCGAAACCCACCGTTCCCCTCCGTAGGTGCCTCCGGCCAGCCGTGGGTCCAGCTTGAAGGAGACGTGAATGTCGGAAAGGGCGGCGGCGGGGACGACAGCCTGTGCCGCCTGCTGCTGCTTGCCGGCAGGATCCGCTTTGGCGGGATCGGCCTGTTTCGGGGCTGCGGCACCGGCCTTTGCGGTTTCCTTGATCTTGAGCAGCTCCAGCTCGAAAATCAGTGTGCCGCCCGGCCCTAACTCGGGTCCTCCGGCGTCCTTGCCGTAGGCGAGCTCGGCCGGTACGAAGAGTTGCCACTTCGAGCCGACGGGCATGAGCTGGAGAGCCTCGCTCCATCCCTTGATGGCACCCTTGACCGAGAAGGTCGCCGGTCGTTTGCCCTTGTAGGTGTCGGCGAACTCCGTCCCGTCGACCAGCGTCCCGCGGTAGTGGCAGATGACCGTGTCGCCTGCCGTGGGCTTCTTTCCGCTTCCAACCTTCAGGGTCTTGTACTGAAGCCCGCTCTCGAGCGTCACGACCCCATCCCTGGTCCTGTTCGCGGCCAGGAATTCCTCGCCCTCCTTCTGGAGCTTCAGAAGACTCTCGGCCTGGGCGGCGGCCTGCCTTCTCCTCAAGTCGTCTTTCGCCGCTGCCACGGCGAGGGTGACTTCCTCGTCGGTCAGACGCATCGTGCCGCCGGAGAGGGCGTCCTTGAGACCCTGGCCGACCAGCCCCGGGTCGAGGTCGCCCGCCTGCCTCCGGAGCTGCTTTCCAAGATTCACGCCGACGGCGTAGCTTTGCTTCTCCTTCTCGCTCTTGAGCGCCGGAGCGTCCTCCGCCGCGGCGACCCCGGCCAGCATCCCAAATCCAAGAACGACCCTCCGCCAGTTTGTCATTCCGGTTCCTTCCTTTTCTGTTCCCTTCTCCAGCTTCAAGTGTTTCGAAAGAGCCCGCCGCTCGTCCCCTCCCTTCGGAGGAAGGGACGGGCGGAGAGCATGGCAAATCTGTTTGAAGATCTCCCGCTCGCCCCCCGTACGGAGAGGGGGCGAGCGGGAGGGCTAAGGACTCAGTGGCAATAATGCGACGTAGCGCCGGTGAGCGGGCAGGCGGCGCTGCCGCCGGCGACGGCCGCTGCACCCGCGACGCGCACTTTGTTGATGCCGAGGAAGGCCGGTTCCGGTGTCGCCTGGCCCGCCGCGCCGACGGCCACGACGTCGTGGAACATGGGGTTGGCAAGCAGGGCGGTCCGGCCGGTGTTTTCCGGCGCCAGGCCGTCGAAGGGGACGATCACTTCGGGATGATCGAAGGGGGCCCGGTCGAACCTGTTGCGCTCGTCCGTCAGCTCCAGGAGGAAGTCGACGAGAGCGACCTTCTCAACCTCGTTCAGGTTCGATTGGGCCTCGATGTTCAGGTTGCTCAGGAGGAAGTCGCGGTGCTGAGCGTTCGTGATGGGGAAATCGCCGCCACGAACGTAGAAGTCGACGACCTGCCGCAGGGTCAGGAGGCCGCCGTTGTGGAAATAGGGACCGGTCAGCTCGACGTTGCGGAGCTGCGGCGCCTTGAAGGAGCCGTCCCGGAAGACCCGGTTGACCACCGGCCACGTCCCCATCAGCTCGGTCTCGCCGTTGTTGAGACCCTCGTTCTTGACGGCCGAAGGGCTGATCGGCCCGATGACGTCGATGAACCCTTCCAGCATCGCCACGTCGGTGAGGGTGTTGATCCCGGCGACCGGCTCGTCGAGCTCGGGCTGTGCGTCTCCCACCGTGATGCCGGGAGCAGCGGGCGCCAGGTAGGGGGGCAGCAGGGGATTGGCAGGCTCGTCCGAGCCGCCCGGGTTGATCTGCTGATCGTGCGCGCTCTCCTCGAACAGGCCGCCTTCGGGGCCGAGGCTCGGGTCGAAGGTCGCCATATTGCCCGAACCTCTCCCCGGCGCGCCCGTGATCGGGTTGGGCGGAACGTTGGGTTCGTAGGCCGGGCCCCCGAGGTTCTTCATCAGCAAACTCGCCAGAGAGAGCGGCCAGCCGAAGGCATCCGTGCCGCCGCGGCCCAGGTCGTTGTCGATGGGGCGAACACCCAGATTGTAGACGCCGTTATCGACGAACCCTTGTCCCGCTCCCACGTAGTTGCCGGCCGGGTTGAACACCCCGTCGGGATAGGCGTAACCGTCGACCGGACTGGGCGCGATGCTCTGGTTCATGAACCGGCGCTCGACGGCGTCCTGGCCGTTCTCCGAGATCTCGGATTCCAGCAGGAAGCCCGAGATGAGCCGGTTTCTGCCGAGGCTCTCGACCAGCAACTCGACGCCCGGGCTCGTCGGACTGAACTCCGACTGGAAGTCCATGAGCTGCGCCTTGAACGTGAAGGGCATGGTGTGGTCTGTCAGAGTCGGCATGTTGTGGCAGGCGCCGCATCGGCCGCTCCTGAAGGTGGGATTCTTGAGCGAGAGGTTGGAGGCGAAGAAGACGTCCATGCCGAGCAGCGGATCGGGCTCGTTCGACCCGGGGGTTCGCGTCCCGGGAGCCGGGACCGCGGTCGCACCGGCACCGCCTTCGGCCGTCGCGCCGACGTGGGCCACGGCGTTGGTATCCCGCTTGAAGTTGCCGACTTCCCGGAAGCAGTTGCGCTGGGAGGCCGTCGTGCAGTTGAGGAGATCGTCCACGAGGAGCGTTTCGGACGTGTCGGCCAGAGACATGAACGCGTCGGGGTTGGCATCCAGGAACTGGTCGAGAGGGGTGTTGTCGGGAATCAAAACCTGGACCCAGAGATGGACCGAGAGCCCCCAGAAAAGGCTCCAGTTCGCTTCCATCTGGGTGAACTGGTTCGTGTCGGTCGCATTGGCCGCACCGCCGGCAAGCTGAAGCACGTACCCGTCGAACGGGTCGTTGTTGGGCGTAATGATGCTCCCGGTCGCGTCGAGAGCCGGGATGGCGGCAGCCGGGTAAGGTGCCGTGCCGCACTGGTTGGGATGAATGTCGGGCCGGCCGTCGGTGTAGCAACCGTTCAGGTGTGCGTTGCCGTTGTTCCAGAGAGCAGGGTAGTACGCCTGGCGAATCAGACCCGCGTAGCTGATGCAGAGGCCAGGCTTGCCCGGAACGTTCGTCCCGGACCAGCTCCCGGAGCGGTCGGCCACCGCGAGAGCGGTGCAGGCGGCCGATGCGCCACCCTGGTTGGAGTAGGGTCCGAGGAAGCTGTCCGTCGTGGACACGAGCTGGTTGGCCAGGGGCGTGACCCCGGCCTGGAGCAGCTTCTTGCCGACTTTGGCCCAGTTCCGCCCCAGCCGCGACATCTCGAACTCGGAGAGGCCGGGCCCGGTGGCGAGAGACGCGATGCTGGCGAACCTGATGAGCTGCCGGGTGGCCGTGAGAGTTCCGTTCACGTTCGCGAAGACGTGTGGCTGCGGGTCGGCCGCGCCGAAGACGCTGCCGCCGTTGAAGTCGTGGCGGGCGCGCCCATCCCAGAAGTTGTCGAAGTTGAAGCCAGCGGCCTGCATGGTCGGGGTATTGCGGGGCTCCACCCTCCTGAGATCGAAGCCGGTTGCGCCACCAAAGCCCGGAATCGGGTCTGTGTTGTCGGACGGGAGGGCGCTGCGAAGGTCCGGAGCCACGGACGCCACTCCGTTAGAGGGGGGAGGAACGTCCCGATTGGGGGAATGTCCGTGAACCTTCCGAAATGAACGCCCATCGAAGAGACGACGTCGTTGACGTCGCTGATGATGTTCGTCGCGCTGCAGACCGTGAAGTTTCCCGAGAAGGGGTGGTCGAGAGCCGGCGTGACGTTCGTGACGTTCGCGACGATCGGGCTTGTGCACGCCGGGTCGCCGGCCACGTCGTTGTTCGCCAGCTTGTGGAGGGGAAAGTCCCCGGCCACGAGGTCAAATGTATTGGGTGCGGCGCCGCCGTGGATCTGGAACGTCACGTCGCCGCCCAGGTGGTTGGGGTTCACCTGGTTCCTCGTCCGGGTGTCGGTGCCGGTGCCGTTGAAATGGCACGTGCCGCACGACTGTACTGCGTCGCTTCCCACCTGCATGTCCCAGAACATGGCCTTGCCGAGCGCAGACGCGACCGTTCTGTTCCGGGCGTAGTCGTTCTCGTTCGAGAACACGATGTGAGAGGCGGTCATGTTCAGCGGGTCGCCGAGATTGGCGGCGGAGTTGACGGCGTAGTTCGGATTGCTCGGGCTCCCGCCGGCGTCGGGGACTCTGAGCGAGGGTTTCCTGAGGCCGCCCGCGCCGGTGCCGGGATTGCGCGCGTTGATGAAGCCCCGCGTCGGGTCGAAGAGCCGCTGCGCTCCCAGGGGGAGAAGCGGGGATCCGGGCGAAAATCCAAAAGGCCCGAGACGCGGAACAGCCGGTGTGGAATATCCGTTCGCGTTGTTGACTCCGAAACCCGCATAGTTCGGCTCGCCCGGGTCGTTCCCGCAGAGATTCGTCGACTCCGGCGGAACCAGCTCCAGGTTGACGACGCACGTAGACGGATCCGCCCGGTGCGGGCCGTTGTAGTTGATCTCGGTGTCGGTCACACGCCCGACGCCCGGGGAGATCGGCACGGCCTTGTAGGACCATCTCCAGGTGTTCCCGGTCGGGTCGCCAGCCAGGTCCTGAAAGAGTTTGTCCGGGACTCTGAAGGTGCCGCCGGGATAGCGGGGGTTGAGGAGCCTCATCTCCTCCCCGGTGCCCGGATTGTAGTTCAGGGGATGGACGAGCAGGTTGGGCAAAGCGACGCCGCCGAAGGTGGGACGTCGCGTGAAGAGCCCGGGAATCGTGCAGTACGAGGCCCAGCCGTCGAAGTTCCCCGGCGTTTGCCGGATCGAGGCCGAATTCCCGACGATCGAGCAGAGCGACGTGATGTACGGGTTGTCCAGGAGCTGCTCGATCTCGTTCCAGATCGGAACGGACTTGAGCGAAGCGTAGGGGCTCTCAGGCTCGAAGAGAAAGCCCACCCCGGTGAAGAAATTCTGCGGTATTCCTGCTGCGGCCTGGCTATCGGGATCGACGTAGCTTGGCTGAGTCCTCTTCCCGTTGTATCGGGTCCCGCCGGGTCCTTCGCAGGCCGTTTCATTGCCCGTTGCGTCGTAACAGGGAACCTGAGCGAGGGCGGGTGCCGCCGCAAAGGCCGCGCTCAGGAAGAACGCGGACGCGACAGCCGTCTTAAAAGGCCTACTCCTCTTGGTAATCATTCGGAACCTCCTTTCATGGAAATACCTCTTACCGTGATTTTCAAGACGCAGGATGAGTCCATTCTGATTGAGCAAGCTCCTCCTCCTTGTTTTCAAGCTCCCGTTTCAGACACGCTTTGCTTATCTCTTCAAGTCCACTATCGAAAACCTCACCTCCTTGTTTGTTGATGATTGGGGCCGGCAACGATGAGACACGGGCAGGTATCGAACGGTCCGCGGGCCGTCGAATCGTGAGTGTGTTGTTTCCTTGTCGAGCGGTCGGGCCGGGGCACGCTCCCATGAGCGCGCGGCCTTCGGCCCGCTGATTCAGGGGGCTAGTGTCCTCTCCGGCCCGTTCGTCTTCCTGATGCCTTTCATGGTACCTCGCTGCCACCTCGAAGGCCGTTCGGTTGCCGCTTGTGGGCGAGCTGCAGCGCCCGGGGTTTCTCACGCCCCGGTTCGTATTGGCTCCAGATGGGGGACCGCGGGAGGAGACGGCGTCTCTCAGTCGTTGGCCGACCGGCACCGCGAGTGGAGTCTTCTCGGGAGTTTGAGGGGATGCGCTGTCGTGGAGCCCGGGACCGGTCGGCAGAATGGCCACCACCCTAGCGGGGCCGTGCCCGCCCGGCTGCGGGACGATGCTCTTCACTTTCCTGTCATCCCAGGCGTCGTCATCCGGGCCGTCCCAATCGTAATCGTCGAAGTCGGGGATGATCTGCGTGGTGTACAGGATTGTGACTGCCGCGAGCAGGGGGAGGACGAGGCCGAGGGTCGCAAGAAGATTGAGAGCTCCGGCGCCGCGTGGTGCCCCCGGGGTCCGGCGCCAGAACGCAAGCCGGCGGATCATTCCGCAGAGGCGGCGTGAAGCGCGCACGTTACCCTGCCGCTCCCGCCTCGCCCGAGGCAGGTATCCGATGGTCGGCGCGCCGCCGTAGGGTGGGTGTGTTGTTCGTGTATCGAGCGTTCGGGCCGGGGCACGCTTCGTGAAGCGCGCGGCCATCGGCCCGTTGGTCTAGATGTCCTGACCTCTCGCTGGCCCGTCCGTTTTCCTGATGACTTCCATGGTGCCTGCCCTCCACCTCGAAGGCCGTTCGGTTGCTGCTTGTGTTTCCCGCTGGCGAGTTGCGGCGCCCGGGGTGTCTCACGCCCCGGTTGGTATTAGTTCCAGAAGGGGGACCGCGGGAGGAGACGGCGTCTCTTGGCCTTTGGACGACCGGCGGCGCGAGCTGCGTCTCCTCGAGACGTCGCGCGGATGCGCTGCCGTAGCGGTCGAAACCAGTGGGCAGAATGCCCGCAATTCGGGCGGGGTCGTGTCCGCTCAGATGTGGGGCGATGCTCGTCAATTTCCTGTCGTCCCAGGCGTCGTCATCCGGGCCGTCCCAGTCGTAGTCGTCGAAGTCGGGGACGATCTGCGTGGTGTACAGGGTTGCGACCGCGGCGAGCAGGGGGAGGACGAGGCCGAGCGTCGCAAGAACCCGAAGGGCTTTGGCGCTGCGCGGTGCCCCCGGGGCCCGGCGCCAGAGCGCGAGTCGGCGGAGCATTCCGCGGCCGGCGATAGCGGTCTGGTTCGCTCTCATCGCGCCTGGCAGCAGACGGCTGGAGTAGTGCAATTGCATCAGTGCCTACTGTCATAGACACCAAACTTGTGGGAATGTTTGTCCCCGCCAATTCCAGCGTCGTTGCGGAAAGCGCAGGCAGGCCGTGAACTTCTACGCACGGTTTCTTCCGGCCCCATGCCTCTGGAGGTAATCGGGAAGTTCGCAGGCCCTCTTCAGGCCGAAAAACGGCGGAGTCGCCGCTTGTACGTGACGAGGACGGCGGAGCCCGTCAGCAGGACGGCGACAAAAACACCCGCCAGGAGCGGACGTACCGAACGGGCCACGATTGGAAAACCGTCAGACGGCGCCGCCGCTTCTCCATTTGGCAGTGCCGTCTGGTCCCCGTGTGAGGAGTACGAAGGGACTGTCTGACTTGAGTGTGAGGCCACTGTGTGACCGGGCTCACGTTTTCGCTGACCCCGGATCTTTGTGAGGTTGCCCATCCCGGAGACCCGGAAGGCCGCCGACTGGCCCGGCTTCGGTGACGCCGTCTCCTGCACGATGCCCAAAGCGTCGCTCGGTCCCTCCTCGAAGAGCCCGGGGCTCTCCGCCTCGAAGATCATGGAGTCGGGGATCACAACCACGATCCGACTTAGCGAGTAAGGGATGCCGGGCCGGATAAGGGCCCGCCCGCGGTAGGGAAGCCGGTAGCCGACGGAGAAGCGCGACTCGCCCGGGGAGAGCAGACCGGGAAAGTAATAGTCGCCCTTCCGACCGCCTGCGAGTGGCTTGACGTTGATCGCTTGTCCGCCGCGGGTCTGCATGGCTCCAGCCAGGACCTCGGCCTCGGCGGCCAGCCGCATCTCGAACGGGCGGTCGTTCGCCTCGGCCCTTGGCGGAACGGGGGCGCTCAGGACCGTCACTTCCTCGATGACTTGCAGCCAGTCTCGGTCGGCCTGGACGCGAACGCTCCAGGTCGCCGTCCCTCCCGGTGCGACCTCGGTCGCGCGCGCCGCCGCGGCAATCGAATCGGCCGCGAGGCAGACCAGCGATGCGGCAATGGCGCGGCAGAAGATCAGGCTGTTCGCCCCCTCCGACGACTTCATTGTTTCTGTGTCAGGCGAGCAGGCTCGCCTTTCGCGGGATCCGTGTTCTGCGCCGGCTTTGAGATTCCGCCCGACGGCTTCTGGAGGGACAGCAGCTCCACCTCGAAGACGAGGGTGGCGTTGGGCGGGATGTTGGTTTTCGGCGAGCCGCGCTCTCCGTAGGCCAGGTAGGATGGAATGAAGACCAGCCACCTGGATCCGGCGGACATGAGCTGAAGAGCCTCGGTCCAGCCTTTGATGACGCCCTTGAGCGGGAATGTCGCAGGTTTGTTGCGCTTGTAAGTGCTGTCGAACTCCATCCCGTCCAGAAAGGTTCCGCGGTACTGGCAGACGACCTCGTCATCGACGGTTGGTCTCTTTCCGTCACCCGCCTTCAGGATCTTGTACTGCAGGCCGCTCTCCAGTGTGACGACGCCCTCCTTGGCCTTGTTCGCCGCCAGGAAGGCCTCTCCGTCCGTCTTGTTCTTCTCGGCGAGCTGGTTTTGGGCCAGGATCTTCTCGGCCTCGGACGCGCCCTGTTTCCTTTTTAGCTCGGCTTGCAGCTCGGCCAGCGTGAGGCGGATCTCTGCTTCGGTCAGAAGCGTGCCGGCGCCCGACAAAGCGTCCCTGAGGCCCTTGAGGAAGAGGTCCGGGTCCAGCTCCACCGACTGCTTCCGGAAGTCCTTTCCGACCTCGACGCCGAGGGCATAGCTGACCTTCTCCCTCTGGCTCTTGATGGCCAGGGCGCCTTGCGGGCGGGACTTCGCGTTCTCGGCGTTTTCGTCGGACGCGAGCGCCGGACCCGCGAGGGTCAGGATCAGGGCCGCGCCGACTAACATTCCGGGGGTGACTTCCCTGCGTTTCATACTTCTCCTCGGAGTGCCCGCCGTTTCGGCCCGGTACAGATGGAGGAATACACGTCCGCCCTTTTCACGGCTTCTCTTCGTTGGAGACACGAAGCGGCGGGAATGTTTGACCTGCGAAGGGGGAAGAGATCTCCGGCCGGCGGAGCCCGGCACGGGATGAGCAAATCCACATCGGAAGTCTGCGCATTCCGCAATTGATGCCTGGTTCGGGCTGCCCCAAATTGCTGTCATCAGGAAGACCAGTCGAGCGATCGACTAGGAGGGCCGCCGGTGGTTCCGGCTCTGACGATCAAACGTCACGCGAGGATCACCTCGTCCGGCAGCATCCCGGACGAGGTTCTCGTGGCCGCCGCCATCGGCGGCGACGAGGAGGCCTTCGGCGCGCTCGCCAGTCGGCATCGCGCGACCGCGCTGAGGACGGCCGCAAAGATCGTCGGGATGAACGGAGCCGAGGATGTCGTCCAGGACGCTCTGCTCCTGGCCTTTCGCTCGCTGAGCTCGATCGGGGACCGGTCGAAGTTCTCCCGCTGGCTTTCGACGATCACACGCTTTCGCGCTCTCCGCGTCGAGAGATTCGAATCCCGCCGGCGCGCCCGGACGGTGTGCATGGACGAGAAGGAACTGGAGACGATCTCCAGCCTCGCCTTTGCCCCGAGACGCGAGGAAGACGGGGACGAGCTACTCCTCGAGGCGCTCGAGAGGATTCCGCCCCGGTACGCCGAGGTCATGCGGCTCCACTTCCTCCACGGGCTGCCACACAAGAGCATCGCCGTTTTCGTCGACGCACCTCTCGCGACGGTGCGGTGGCGGTGTTTCCGCGGCAAGGAGTTGCTCCGGGACGCCTTGAAAGCCGGCGGCTCCGGGACGGCCCGGATCGAGGAGGCCTGTCGTCGCTGCGTCGAGGAGAGGCTGGCGGAAAAGTGTCCCGGCGTCTGCCCGGGAAAGCCGAGCCTCGCGCGAGCGCAAGCGCCAACCTGCCTTCCCGCCCGGTCGGGGTGCCTGGATGTTTCGGGCCTCAGAGGAGAAACACAGACGTGAAGACACTCGGCCGAGGACTCGTGTTTCTACTCGCCACCGCTGCCGCGAATGCCCAGTTCGAGGGTGTCGCCGAGCTGAGAATCGCGACGACGGAGGGAAAGGCTGCCACGAGCGGCACGGGCAAGGTCTATCTCTCGAAGCTCGGGTGGCGGACCGAGGTCGAGATGCCGGATCCCGGGACGGAGCCGGCCGCGGACCGCGCCCCGACCAGGGTCGTCTACGTGGAAAAGCTGAACGACCCGGGAACAATCTTCAAGATCAACGAAACGAAGAAGACGTACTCCGTTCTCCAGATGAGAAAGACGCGAATGGCCGCCTCGCGGAAGGGGGGCCCGCGGGAAGAGAGCATCGTCAAGACGGTGGGACAGGACACGGTGGCGGGAATTCCGTGCACCGCCGTCCAGATCTCCCAGTCTCGCGGCAGGACACTCATCGACGCGTGCTTCTCCGAGGAATTCGTGACGGGAGACTGGCTGAGGACCCTCCCGCGCCGGACCCGCCCTGGCGCCGACTTCATGGCCGCCCTGAAGGACTTGGGTCTCGGGGGTTCCCCGGTCCGGTTCCAGACGAAGGAGGCCGATGGGTCCGGTCTGACCGTGGAGGTGACGAACCTCCAGCGGAAGCAACTCCCCGATTCCACGTTCGAGGTTCCCGCAGGGTACTCGCGGGAGACGGTCACGCCCAGAGTCGTCCGGATGCCCGTCCGGGAGGAACCGACGGAGGACGCCGAGCGGCAGATCAGGGAGCTGCTGGAAAAGGAGATGCCCAGGCAGAGCACGGCCATGGAACCGCCGATGAACGACGGCCAACCCGATTAGCCGTCCGGCCACACCCTGGGGCTCGGGACCCCATCTTCGTGAGTCCCGGCTCCCATCGCGGCCCGAAAGAACCCCTTCTTGGCGCTCAGCTGAGAAAGCTCGATCCGCGCCGGACCGACCGATTTGAGACCTGTCGCAGAGGGCGTAGAATTACGCCGTCCGGAAGAGGTCACGGAAAAAAATCAGAGGGTGCGGTTTCCGAGCGTTGATCCCCGGCGAAGACATGGGGAGCCGTGTCGAGCAACTCCGTTCGAGGTGTTCGGGAGAAAAGGATGCAGATAGGACACCTTGACGGGGGGCGCAAGAAAGGGCCGGACAAGCTGACGGTCAGGCTCCTGTCGGGTGCGGCGGCCCTGTTTCTTCTGACGGCGATCTTCGCGACGGACATCGACTACCTCATCTACCCGAAGGACGCCTGGGCCAGGAACGTGGCTGTCTTCGGGGTCATTCTCGTCGTCGTCCTCCCGATTTTCTATTACGCGCTTCTCAAGCCGCTCCTCCGCCTCCTCGAAGAACGGCGCCGGTCGGAGGAGACGCTGAGGCTTCGCGCGCGGGAAATGAGTGCCGTGAGCGCCGTCTCCGAGGTGGCTTCCCGCGAGCTCGATCTCGAGAGGCTTCTCTCGAGGGTCGTGGACGTCGTCCTTTCGGTCTTCGACGCGCAAGGGGGCCGGCTGCTGATCGTCGAGAGCGGGCCGGCCTCGTCTCCGCGTGTGGTCGTGTCGCGGGGGATGCCGCCGGCGCTCTCGGATCCGGACGACCTCTGTCGGGAATGCCCGACCTCCTGCTGGGGGATGCTCGAGCAGCTGCCGCCGGGCGAGATCACCCTCATCGCCGAATGCAACGACCTGCCCCGCGAGGTCCTGCTTGCGGCGGGGTTCGCGGGTTACGTCGGCGTCCTGCTGCCCGTGGGCCGTCATGTCCGGGCGGTCCTGAACCTCGTGTGGCGGGCCCCGCGTACGCTCGACGAGGCGGACCGGGCGCTCCTCCGAGCGGTCGCGCGGCAGATCGGGATCGCGGCCGACAACGTGGCCCTTTACGAGTCGGAGCAACGCGCGCGCAGGGCGGCGGACTCGATCGCGTCCGTCAGCGTCACCCTCAACCGGTCGCTCAACCTCGACACCGTGCTCCAGAACCTGTTCGATCACCTCGCGCGATTCGTGTCCTACGACCGCGCCAAGGTGATGCTCCTCGAACGGGAGTCCCGCCCCGGGTTCCGGATCTTCTTCCCTTCGGGGAGCTCAGACACCGTCGACGCCATCCGGAGTCCCCTCGTGACCGAGGTGCTGAAGACCCGGCGAAGCCTCTGCGTCGCCGACCTGCAATCACACCCGGCGATGCCCCGAGAGACGCAGGGCGAGATCCAGCACAGCTGGCTGGGTGTGCCGCTCCTCGTCGCGGGGCGGGTCATCGGGCTCGTCACGCTTGCCAAGGCCGAGCCCGGTTTCTACACCCCGGAGAAGGTGAACCTCGCCGAGGCTCTGGCCGCACCCGCCTCCGTCGCCATCGCGAACGCCCGCCTCGTCGGGGAGCTGCTCTCGGGCAGGAGGCGGCTGCAGACCCTTTCGAAAAAGCTCGTGGACGTGCAGGAGACCGAACGTCGGCATTTCGCGCGGGAGCTTCACGACGAGATCGGGCAGTCCCTCACCGCCATCCTCTACAGACTGGAGGCGGCGAAACGCGCGCCCGATTCCTCGGCGAACCGCATCCTCGAAGAGACGGTCGAGATCACCGACCGGGCGATCCAGTCGGTCCGCGACCTCGCGCTCGACCTGAGGCCGTCCCTCCTCGACACGGCCGGGCTCGAGGAGACGCTCCGCTGGTACATCGACCGCCAGGTGCGGAGCGATTCCCTCGAAGTGGGCCTCTCCGTCTCTCCGGACGCGGCCGAGCTTCCCCTCGACGTCCGAACCGCCTGTTTCCGCGTCGCACAGGAGGCGCTCACGAACGTCGTCCGTCACGCGCACGCGCGCCATGCCCGGGTCGAGCTGCGAAGGTGCCCGATGAAGGTCGAGTTGTCCGTGTGGGACGACGGCCGTGGTTTCAACCCGGACGAGGCCCGCCAGCGCGCCCGGAACGGGCAGAGTCTCGGGATTCTCGGCATGCAGGAGAGGGCCGAGCTGCTCGGGGGCAAGGTGGCTTTCGATTCGGGCCCGGGAAGGGGGACGACCGTGCGGGCCGTGCTTCCGCTTTCCGACGTGGCCGAGGTGGATGCCGCGCCGTGAAGCCGATCCGCGTGCTGGTCGTCGACGACCACGATCTCGTCCGCGCCGGCATCGGGCTCCTCCTCAAGGCGATGGAGGGCGTCGAGGTCGCGGGCGAGGGGAGCAACGGGCGCGAGGCGATCGCGCTCGCGAAGAGCCTGCGGCCGGACGTCATTCTGATGGACATCATGATGCCCGAGCTGAACGGGCTGGATGCGGCGGCCCGCATCGTGGCCGCCGACCCGTCCATCCGGGTGGTGATGCTCTCGATGAGCGCCGGCGAAACGGCGGTCCTGCCGGCTCTTCGGGCCGGGGCCGTTGGATACCTTCTGAAAAACATCCGGCCCGTGGAGCTGGAGCTGGCGGTCCGAGCCGTGGCTCAGGGCCAGACGTACCTCTGTGCGGCCGTGGCCCAGCACGTCGTCGAACGCTGTTTCGAAAGAACGCATGCCTCGGACGACTTCTACGACCGCCTCACGGGACGCCAGAGGGAAGTTCTCCAGCTCATCGCCGACGGGCGCACATCCAAGGAGATCGCCGGCCGGCTGGGAATCAGCGTCCGGACCGCCGAGGCGCATCGGACCCAGCTGATGGAGGCCCTGGACATTCACGACATCGCCGGTCTCGTCCGATACGCGATCCGCAAGGGGCTGGTCGTGGCCTGAGAAAGGGCGCCTCGAGAGCGGCGCCTAGAATGGCGCCGCCATGAGCGACTCGGCGTCCTCCCGTCCTCGACCGCCATGCTCGAGGAATTCGGCGACAACGCCCCGTTCGCGCTCGAGCTCTACGCGCAGTACCGGCTCGAGCCGGCGTCGGTGGGCGAGACCTGGAAACAGGCGTTCCAGCAGATCGAGGAACGCGTCCCGCACGCGATGACGGGCCGGGCCCTCGGACCGCTCGAGCCGGTTCCCGAGCTTCCGCCGCCGGCGGCCGCCGCGCCGCGCCGGCGCCGCCTCACCGGTCGTCCCCGCGCGTCCTCCCGCCCCCGGACCGCGCGCCGGCGAGCAGGCGATCCCGATCTCCGGCGGCGCCGCCACGATCGTGAGGAACATGGAGGCCTCGCTCGGCGTTCCGACCGCCGTCACGAACCGGGTCGTCCCCGTCAAGACGATGGAGGAGAACCGCCGCATCCTGAACCGGCACCGCGAGGCGCTGGGCCTCTCGAAGGTGTCCTTCACGCACTTCGTCGCGTGGGCGATCGTGCGCGCGCTCGAGAAGCACCCGGGGATGAACGACGCGTACGGCGAAGCCGGCGGCAAGCCCGCGCGCATCCGCAAGGCGGCCGTGAACCTCGGCATCGCGATCGACATCACGAAGAAGGACGGCACGCGGAGCCTCCTCGTCCCGAACGTCAAGGGCGCCGAGAAGCTGTCCTTCGGCGAGTTCCTCGAGGCCTTCGACGGCATGGTCGCGAAGGCGCGGAAGGGGACGATCGAGCTGGATGCGTTCGCCGGCACGTCCATCACGCTCACGAATCCCGGCACGATCGGCACGACGGCGTCGGCGCCGCGCCTCATGCAGGGCCAGGGCGCGATCATCGCGACGGGCGCCATGGGCTATCCGGCCGAGTTCCAGGCGATGCCCGAGGAGGCGCTCTCCACGCTCGGCATCTCGCGCGTGATGAACGTTTCCTCCACGTACGACCACCGCATCATCCAGGGGGCCGAGTCGGGCCAGTTCGTCGGCACGCTGCAGGACCTGCTCCTCGGGAGGCGACGGCTTCTACGAGCGCATCTTCTCGGACCTCAAGGTGCCGCATCGGCCGATGCGCTGGGAGAAGGACTCGTCGACGCCGCTCTCGGCCGGCGGCCGCGGCCTCGAGGCCGTGGAGAAGCAGGCGCGCGTCCTGCAGCTCATCAACGCGTACCGCGTGCGCGGCCACCTCGTGGCGGACCTGAACCCGCTCGGGAGCGACTCGGTGCCGTACCATCCCGACCTCGACCCGGCGACGTACGGGTTCACTCTCTGGGATCTCGACCGGCCGTTCATCACGAACGGCCTCGGCGGGCGGGACAAGGCCACGCTGCGCGAGATCCTCGAGGTCCTGCGCCAGACGTACTGCGGAAAGATCGGCGCCGAGTTCATGTACAACCCGGACCCCGCGCAGAAGCAGTGGCTCATCGACCGCATGGAGTCGACGCGCAACCGCTCGCTCCTCTCGCGTCGACGACCGGCGGCGCATCCTGAAGAAGCTCGTCGAGGCCGAGAGCTTCGAGAAGTTCCTGCACATGAAGTACGTCGGCCAGAAGCGCTACTCGCTGGAGGGCGGCGAGGCCGCGATCCCGCTCCTCGACCGGCTGCTCGACCGCGCGGCCGAGGCCGACCTCGGCGAGGCCGTCATCGGCATGTCGCACCGCGGGCGGCTCACGGTCCTCACGAACACCGTCGGCAAGCCGGTGGGGAAGGTCTTCGCGGAGTTCGAGGGCGAGGTGGACCCGGAGTCGATCCAGGGCTCGGGCGACGTGAAGTACCACCTCGGCGCGACCGGCACGCACGTGGCTCCCGGCGGCGCGAAGCTCGAGGTCTCGCTCGCCCCGAACCCGAGCCACCTCGAGGCCGTGGATCCCGTCGTCGAGGGCATGGTCCGCGCGAAGCAGACGCACCTCGGCGAGGACCGCGAGCACAGGAAGGTCCTGCCCGTCCTCCTGCACGGCGACGCGGCGTTCGCCGGCCAGGGGATCGTGGCCGAGACGCTCAACATGTCGCAGCTCCACGGCTACCGCACGGGCGGCACCGTGCACGTCGTCGTGAACAACCAGATCGGCTTCACGACGAACCCTTCCGACGCGCGCTCGTCGCCGTACTGCACGGACGTCGCGAAGATGGTGCAGTCGCCCGTCTTTCACGCGAACGGCGACGACCCCGAGGCCGTCGTCCACGTCGTGGACATCGCGATCGACTACCGCAACACGTTCCGGCGCGACGTCGTGATCGACCTCGTCTGCTACCGCCGGTACGGCCACAACGAGGGTGACGAGCCGAGCTACACGCAGCCCCTGATGTACCAGAAGATCAAGAGCCACGCCTCGGTCGCGCGCCTCTACGGCGAGTCGCTCGTCGCGTCAGGGCCTTCTCACGGCGGCCGAGGTGGAGGGACTGTGGGCGTCGGAGAAGGCCGGGCTGGAGCGCGCGTACGACGAGGCGCGCGGGACCCCGAAGGCGTCCTTCGTCGACTCGCTCGCCGTGCCTCCCGCGCCGCGCCTGAGTCCGTCAGGCGACGCGCGCGCGCGACTCGCGCAGATCATCCGCGCCGTCTCGACGGTGCCCGAGGGCTTCGAGGTCCACCCGAAGCTGAAGTCGCTCCTGAAGAAGCGCGCCGAGTACGGCAGCGGCAAGCCCGAGATCGACTGGGCGGGCGGCGAAATGCTCGCGTTCGGAATGCTGCTCCTGGAAGGGACGCCCGTGCGGCTCTCGGGGCAGGACTCCGGACGCGGCACGTTCAGCCACCGCCACGCCGTCCTCGCGGACGCCGCGAGCGGCGCGGAATGGGTCCCGCTCAACACGCTCGCGGCCGAGCAGGCGCGCTTCGAGGTCATCGACAGCCTGCTCTCCGAGAACGCCGTCATGGGCTTCGAGTTCGGCTACGCCGTGGCCGACCCGTCGACGCTCGTCCTGTGGGAAGCGCAGTTCGGCGACTTCGCGAACGGCGCGCAGGTCGTCATCGACCAGTTCATCTCGGGCTCGGAGCAGAAGTGGAATCAGCGCTGCGGCCTCGTGCTGCTCCTGCCGCACGGGCAGGAAGGGCAGGGGCCCGAGCACTCCTCGGCGCGCCTCGAGCGCTTCCTCACGCTCTGCGCCGAAGACAACCTGAGCGTCGCGAACGTCTCGACGCCGGCGCAGTACTACCACCTGCTGCTCCGGCAGATGGCGCGCGAGGACAAGAAGCCGCTCGTCGTCATGACGCCGAAGAGCCTTCTCCGCCACCCGAAGGCCGTCTCGACGCTGGACGACCTCGCGGACGGGACGTTCCATCCGGTTCTCGACGATCCGGCCTTCCCGCCGGGCGACGGGTCTTCCGTGCGGCGCGTCGTGGTCGCGAGCGGCAAGCTCGCCTACGACCTCTTCGCGGCGCGGGACAAGGCGGGGAAGGGCGACGTCGCGATCGTGCGGCTCGAGGAGCTCTACCCGTTCCCGGGCCGCGAGCTCGGGCAGGCCCTTTCGGGCTACCCGCGGGACGCGGAGCTCGTCTGGGCGCAGGAAGAGCCGCGCAACATGGGCGGCTGGCGCTTCGTGCGCGAGCAGTTCCTCGACGGCAACGTCGAGGGCGTCGACCCCGCCAGACAACTCCGCTACATCGGCCGCCGCGAGCTCGCGAGCCCCGCTCCCGGCTCCCACGACGCCTTCCAGACCGAGCAGGACGCGCTCGTCGCTGGAGGTCATGCGGGTGGGGGCGCAGGGAGAAGGCGGCGGTCTGACAGGAGAACCGCATGAAGCGATTCGGCCCCCTCGCTCTCGCTCTTCTGATCGTCGTTCCCTGCGCCGGAGACTGGCCCTATCCGCCCTCCAAGGCCGGTGACACCGCGGACACCTACTTCGGGAAGGTCTACAAGGATCCCTACCGCTGGATGGAGGACCTCAAGAGCAAGGAGGTCGACGCCTGGTTCAAGGCGCAGGCGGACCTGACGGACGGAATCCTCGCGAAGATTCCGGGGGCGGGAGCGCTCGCCGAGGAGTGGACGGAGCTGGACAAGCTGCAGCCCGCCCGGTATTCGTCCATCACCTGGGAGAACGGGAGGGTGTTCTACAAGAAGACCCTCGGGGGCGAGAACGTCGGGAAGGCCTATTTTCGCCAGGGCTGGAACGGAGCGGAAAAGCTCCTCTTCGATCCGACCACCTACAAGAAGGACGTCACGACGACGATCGAGAGCCTCGTTCCCTCGGTGGATGGTCGGCTCGTTGCGATGGGCTTCTCGGCCAACGGAGCCGAGTTTTCCGAGATCCGGATTCTGGACGTCGACCGCGGGGCGCTTCTCCCCGAAAGCGTCTATCCGTCCTACGGCCCGTACGGCTGGACGATGGACAGCAAGTACCTCTTCTACGACGCCGGAAAGGTGACGGACATCAAGAGCCTCGACATCGAGCTGAACCACAAGACGAAGCTGCACAAGGTCGGGACCGATTTCTCGGCGGACGTCGATTTCTTCAGCAACGAGAGCAATCCGGAACTGGGGATCCAGCCGAAGGAGTTCCCGTCCGCCTCGATCGACGAGTCGTATCCCGACTACCTCGTCGGGTCGCTCTTCACCGTGCAGAACGAAATGCGGATCTTCTACGCGCCCGCCTCCGGGCTGAAGGCGCGGAAAGCCAAATGGAGCGTGCTCTGCAAGCCTTCCGACAATCTGGTCCGCGGCATGGCCTTCTACAAGGACCACGTCTACGCCGTCACGCACAGCGGCGCCCCCCGCTACAAGGTGGTGCGGACGAGCGTGAAGCACCCGGACTGGGCTCACGCGGAGACGGTCGTTCCCGAGGCGAAGGACTCCATCCAGTCCATCGCGAAGAGCAAGGACTTCCTCTTCGCCGTCACCTCCAGCGGGGTCGCGGGCCGGATCGTCCGGTACGAGTTCGCGACCGGGAAGACGAGCGACGTGACTCTTCCGGCCTCAGGGACCGTTTCGATGCAGTGCCCGGACTTCCGCACGAATCGGTGCCTCGTCTTCCTGACCTCGTGGACGAGACCCGTGACCCTCTACGACCTCGACGGGGAATCCGGCACGTTCACGAAGAGCGTCTTCAACACGGACGTCACGTACCCGGGATTCGACACGCTCGCCGTGGACGAGGTCGAGGTCCCGGGCCACGACGGCACACCGATTCCCCTCTCCATAATTCACAAGAAGGGTCTGGCGCTCGACGGCAGCAGCAGCTGCATCCTGGAGGGCTACGGCGCTTACGGGATCAGTCTCGAGCCCTGGTTCAACCTGAGGCGCTCCGTCGCGCTGAGGGGAGTGGTGCTCGCTTACGCCCACCCCCGGGGAGGCGGCGAGAAGGGCGAGGCCTGGTACAAGGCCGGGTACAAGACGACGAAGCCGAACACGTGGAAGGACTTCATCTCGTGCGCCGAGTACCTCGTGAAGAAGGGCTACACGAGCCCGGAGCGGCTCGCCGGCACCGGCACGAGCGCGGGAGGGATCCTGATCAGTCGCGCCATCACCTCGCGGCCCGACCTCTTCGCCGCCGGCGTCTGCAACGTCGGATGCGCCAACGCCATGCGCATGGAGTTCTCTTCGAACGGTCCCGTCAACACGCCCGAGTTCGGAACCGTGAAGGACCCCGTCGAATGCGGCTCCCTCTACGAGATGGACGGCGTTCAGCACGTTCAGCCCGGCGTGAAATACCCGGCCGTCCTCTGTGTCGCCGGCTGGAACGATCCCCGCGTCGCCCCGTGGCAGCCCGGGAAATTCGCGGCGGCGCTCCAGAATGCGAGCGCGTCGGGGAAGCCGGTCCTTCTGAAGGTCAACTACGACAACGGCCACTTCACGGAGGAGAAGATCGTCACCTTCAGGAATTTCGCCGCCCAGTCGGCCTTCATGCTCTGGCAGACCGGACACAAGGACTTCCAGCCGAGCCAGTAGGCGCCGGCGAGACGGAACACGCTATCGCAAGGCCCTTCGCTTTCCTGCCTGAAGGCGCCTATCCTGTATCAGGCGGTGCCTGTGTCAACTCCATTTCTCCTCAGTCTCGTGGCCGGTGCCGGTGTCCTGGCCGTTTGGTTCTCTCGCGCTCGCGCCGCGCGCAGTGCCGCTCGCACGGCCGCGGGGAATAAGACCCGGAACGCGGCCATCCGCAGCGCGAAAACCGTCCAGGCGGCGCTCAGAGGGCGGCGCTAGGCAGCCGGACCGCGACCGCCCCAAGAAGCCGGCGTCGGCGGAGATGACCGGCCAGCGCGCCGAGCAGGGTAGTCTCGGCGCCGCATGATCAGGCCCGCCTCCCTCGCTTCGAAGGGGAAACCGTGAAGCTGTACCGACAACTTGCCGTCTTCTGCGCCGCGCTCCTCGCCGCGCTGCCCGCCGTCGCCGCGGATCGCTCCGCCGTCCTCAAGGCTGCGCGCGAGATCGCGCAAGAAGCGCGCTATGCCACGTTCGTCACGCTCGGGGAAGACGGGCAGCCGCAGGCGCGCATCGTGGATCCGGCCGGGCCGGACGAGGATTTCAACGTCTGGGTGGGGACGAACGTTCTGACGCGCAAGGTCGCCGACATCGCGAGGGACTCGCGCGTCACGATGTCCTTCTTCGACCCCGCGGGGCCCGCGTACGTCACGCTCATCGGAAACGCGCGTCTCGTGACCGATTCCGCCTCGAAATCGAAGCACTGGAAGAGCGCGTGGGCGCCCTTTTACAAGGACGAGCATCGCGGCGCGGACTTCGCTCTCATCGCCGTCGTTCCTCGCCGCCTGGAGGTCGTCAGCGAGGGCCACGGCCTCGTCAGCGATCCCGTGACATGGCGTCCCCTTTCGGTCGAGTTTCCCGCGAAGGCGCCGACGCCCTTGCGAGACGCGGCGCGGATGCCTCCCTACCTCCTTCAAAAGCTCCCCGGTCCGTACCGGTTCTACCGGGGGGGCGAGATCCCCGAGGTGACGCTCGCGTACGAGACGTGGGGAACGCTCGCGCCGGCGAAGGACAACGCTCTCCTTCTCACGACGGGCCTCTCGCCCTCCAGCCACGCGCGCTCGAGCGCGAAGAGCCCCGAGCCCGGCTGGTGGGAGGACATGATCGGGCCGGGCCGGCCGCTCGACACGAACCGCTGGTTCGTGATCTGCAACAACTCGTTCGGCTCGTGCCTCGGCTCGACCGGACCCGCCTCGACGGACCCGCGGACCGGCCGGCCCTACAGGCTCACGTTTCCGTGCCTGTCCATCGAGGACATCGCGGCCACGAGCCGGCTTCTCCTGAAGTCGCTGGGCATCCAGGCCGTCGCAGCAGTCGTCGGCTCCTCGATGGGCGGGATGACGGCGCTGGCCTACGGCGTCATGTTTCCCTACGAGGCGGATCGGATCCTGTCGATCTCGGCGGGCGCGCACGCCGAGCCGTTCGCGATCTCCATGCGGTCCGCCCAGCGAGAGGCGATCCGGCTGGACCCGGACTGGCTGGGCGGCGACTACCCGAAGGAGAAGCCGCCGATCGGCGGGATGAGGCTGGCCCGGAAAGTGGGCGTCGTGACGTACCGCTCGCCCGTCGAGTGGAACGAGCGCTTCGGCCGTAAGCGCATCCCGGGGACCCCGGCCGATCCATGGGCGACGCGCTTCGAGATCGAGTCGTACCTCGACCACCAGGCCGGGAAGTTCGTGAGCCGCTTCGATGCGAATTGCTACCTGTACCTCTCGCGGGCGATGGACCTTTTCGACCTGGGCGACCACGGCACGTCCGTCGTGGACGCACTTTCGAAGCTCGCGGCGTGCCGCACGCGCGTCATCGGCGTGGAGAGCGACATCCTCTTCCCGGTCGAGCAGCAGGAGGCGCTCGCCGCCGCGCTTCGCGAGGCCGCCGTGGACTCCTCGTTCGTGAGGCTTCCCTCCATCCACGGCCACGACTCGTTTCTCATCGACTACGAGCGCTTCGGCCCGGCGGTGGGAGAGTTCCTGAACGATTGAGGAGGCGAGAGCGCCTCAGGGAAGGGACGTCTCGCCGTACATCAGGTAGCGGTCCACTCCCCGAGCCGCCTTGCGCCCCTCCTCGATCGCCCAGACGACGAGGGACTGGCCGCGCACCATGTCGCCGGCGGCGAACACGCCCGGAGCGTTCGTCATCTTCTCGCCGTCCGTGACGACGTTCCCGCGGTCGTCGAGCTTCAGCTCCAGGTCGACCAGGAGGCCCGCCTTCTCGGGGCCGACGAACCCGAGAGCCAGAAGGACGAGCTCGGCCGGGAGGACGCGCTCGGTCCCGGGGATCTCGACGGGGTGAAAGCGCCCGTCGGCGCCCTTTTTCCAGTCGAGGTCGACCGTGTGAACCTCGCGGACCCGTCCCTCGGCGTCGCCCACGAACCTCTTCGTTTCGACGGACCAGCGCCGGGGGTCGGCGCCCTGGAGCGCGGCGGCCTCCTCCTGGCCGTAGTCCAGCTTGTAGACCTTCGGCCACTGCGGCCACGGGTTGTCGGGGGCGCGCCGGTCGGGAGGGCGCGGGAGGATCTCGAGTTGAACGAGGCTCTGCGCCCGGTGGCGCAGGGCGGTTCCGACGCAGTCCGTTCCCGTGTCGCCGCCCCCGATCACGACGACGTTCTTCCCCCGCGCGGAGATGAACTCGCCGTCGGCGTGCCCCGAGTCGAGGAGGCTCTTCGTGTTCGCGTGGAGGAACTCCATGGCGAGATGGATGCCGGAGAGGCTCCGCCCGGGAACCGGCAGCTCGCGGGCCTGCGCCGCGCCGCAGCAGAGAACGACGGCATCCCAGTCGGAGAGAAGGCTCGCCGACGGAACGTCGCGCCCCACGTCGACGCCCGTCACGAAACGCACGCCGGCGTCCGCCATGAGGCGGACGCGCCGCTCGACGAGGCTCTTGTCGAGCTTCATGTTCGGGATGCCGTACATGAGGAGGCCCCCGATGCGGTCGGCGCGCTCGAAAACGGTGACCGTGTGGCCCGCGTGGTTGAGCTGCTCGGCGGCGGCGAGCCCGGCGGGCCCGGACCCGACGATCGCGACTTTCTTGCCGCTGCGGACCGCGGGAACGTCCGGGCGGACCCACCCTTCCTCGAAGGCACGATCCGCGATGACGCACTCGATGGTCTTGATCGTGACCGGGTCGTCGTTCAGGCCGAGGGTGCAGGACCCCTCGCACGGAGCGGGACAGACGCGGCCCGTGAACTCGGGGAAGTTGTTCGTCTGGTGGAGGCGGACCGCCGCCTCCTTCCACTGGCCGCGCCAGACGAGGTCGTTCCAGTCGGGAATCAGGTTGTGGACGGGGCAGCCGGAAGCCATCCCCCCGATGAGCTTGCCCGTGTGGCAGAACGGGGTCCCGCAGTCCATGCAGCGCGCGCCCTGCCGCCGGAGCGTCGCCTCGGGAACCGCGGAGTGCCACTCGTCCCAGTCCTTGACGCGCTCCTCCGGCCGGCGGGAGGCGGAAGTCTCGCGCCGGAACTCGAGGAATCCGGTCGGCTTGCCCATCGTCAGTTCCCGCTCACGCGGACGGGGTTCTGGGCGTTCTCCGCGAAGGCGGCCATGACGGCCTCCTCCTCGGAGAGCCCGCGCTCGCGCATCCGGGACTGCGACTCGAGGACCCGGCGGTAGTCGTGCGGGAGAATCCGGACGAACTTCGGGAGCGAAGCCTGCCAGTCTTCCAGGAGCCTCCGGGCCACCGAGCTCTGGGTGTAAGCCGCGTGCCGCCTGACGAGCTCCTCCAGGATTCCCGCCTCGGCGGCTTCCTCGACCGGGCCGAGACCCACGAGCTCCGTGTTGCAGCGCGTCCTGAAGTCGCCCTTTTCGTCGAGCACCCACGCGACGCCGCCGGACATGCCGGCTCCGAAGTTCCGGCCGGTCGGCCCGAGGACGACGACCTGGCCGCCGGTCATGTACTCGCAGCCGTGGTCGCCGATCGCCTCGACGACCGCCCGAACGCCGCTGTTGCGCACGCAGAACCGCTCCCCGGCCACGCCGCGGATGTAGGCCTCGCCGGCCGTGGCGCCGTAGAAGGCGACGTTTCCGATGAGGATGTTCTCCTCCGGGACGAAGGTGGAGCCGGCCGGCGGGACGACCACGATCTTTCCGCCCGAAAGTCCCTTGCCGACGTAGTCGTTCGCGTCCCCCTCGAGGAGGAGCGAGAGGCCGCGCGGGATGAAGGCTCCGAAGCTCTGGCCCGCGGAGCCCTGGAAGCGCAGACGGATGGTGTCCTCGGGCAGCCCTTCCGCCCCCCACTTTCTCGTGACCTCGCTCCCGAGCATCGTGCCGACGACCCGGTTCCCGTTGCGGATCGGAAGCGTCGCCGTGACGGGCGTCCTGTTTTCCAGGGCGGGCCGGCAAAGGGGAATGAGGGTCGTGGCGTCCAGGGCCTCCTCGAGGCCGTGCTCCTGCGGGATCCGGGACGTCCGCTTCACGTCCTTCGCGACGGTCGGCTTGAAGAGGATCCGCGTGAAGTCGAGCTTCCGCGCCTTCCAGTGATCGACCGCGCGGCGCATCTCGAGCCGCTCGCTCCGTCCGACCATCTTGTAGAAGGACCGGTATCCGAGATGCGCCATCAGCTCGCGCACCTCCATGGCGATGAACCGCATGAAGTTGACGACGTGCGTCGGGTCGCCGGTGAACTCCTTCCGGAGCTGGGGATCCTGGGTCGCCACGCCGACCGGGCACGTGTTCAGGTGGCAGACGCGCATCATGATGCAGCCGAGGGCGATCAGCGGCGCGGTCGAGAAGCCGAACTCCTCGGCGCCGAGGAGGGCCGCGATGACGACGTCGCGCCCCGTCTTGAGCTGGCCGTCGGTCTCGAGGGCGACGCGGCTCCGGAGGTTGTTCAGGACGAGGACCTGATGCGTCTCGGCGAGGCCCAGCTCCCACGGGATGCCGGCGTGCTGAATGCTCGTCAGGGGTGAGGCCCCCGTTCCTCCGTCGTGGCCGCTGATGAGGATGACGTCGGCGTGCGCCTTGGCCACCCCGGCCGCGATCGTCCCGACCCCGGCCTCGGCGACGAGCTTCACGCTGATCCGCGCCTCGGGGTTCGCGTTCTTCAGGTCGTGGATGAGCTGCGCGAGATCCTCGATCGAGTAGATGTCGTGATGCGGGGGAGGGGAGATCAGGCCCACGCCCGGCGTCGCGAACCGCACCTTGGCGATCCACGGATAGACCTTGGGACCCGGGAGCTGGCCTCCCTCGCCCGGCTTGGCTCCCTGGGCGATCTTGATCTGGAGCTCCCGGGCCTTCACGAGGTACTGGCTCGTGACGCCGAAGCGCCCGGAGGCGACCTGCTTGATGGCGCTGTTCTTCGAGTCGCCGCCTTCGAGCGGCTCGTACCGGGCGGGATCCTCGCCTCCTTCGCCCGTGTTGCTCTTTCCGCCGATCCGGTTCATGGCGATGGCGAGGGCCTCGTGCGCCTCCTGGCTGATGGAGCCGTACGACATGGCGCCCGTCTTGAACCGGGCGAGGATCGCCTCGATCGGCTCCACCTCCTCGAGCGGGACGCTCTTGGCGAGCGGGCGGAAGTCCATCAGGCCCCGGAGCGTCACCGGGTGCTTCCCCTGGCGGTTGACGAGCTCGCTGTAGCGCTTGAAGAGCTTGTAGTCGCCCGTGCGGCAGGCGGTCTGGAGAGAGTGAATCGCCTCGGGAGTGTTGAGGTGGTCCTCGCCGTCCCGGCGGTACTGGTACCGGCCTCCGGTCCCGAGCGTCGTGTGCTCCACGGGGCGTTTCGGATAGGCCCATTCGTGCCGGAGAAGCACCTCGCGCGCGATCACGTTGATCCCGATGCCGCTGATCCGCGTGGGCGTTCCGGTGAAGTACTCGTCGATGAAGTCCTGCGAGAGGCCGAGCGCCTCGAAGACCTGCGCGCCCTGGTAGCTCTGCACCGTGGAGATCCCCATCTTGGAGATGACCTTGACGATCCCCTTGTTGACGGCCTTGACGTAGCGCTTCTCGGCGTCGTCGGCGCTCCCTTCGAGCATCCCCTGGCGGATCTGGTCGTGAATCGTCTCGAAGGCGAGGTACGGGTTGACGGCGCTCGCGCCGTACCCGATGAGGAGACAGAAGTGGTGGACCTCGCGCGGCTCGCCCGTCTCCAGGACGAGCCCGACGCGCGTCCGCGAGCCCTCCCTCAGGAGATGGTGCTGCACCGACGAGAGAGCCAGGAGGGCGGGGATCGGCGCGTCCGTGGCGTCGTGGCCCCGGTCCGAGAGGATCAGGATGTTGTGGCCTTCCGCGATCGCCTCGCTGCACCTCCGGCGGAGGTCCTCGATCGCCTTCCTCAGGCCCGCTCCGCCGTCGTGCACCGCGAACAGCATCGGCAGCGTGATCGACCGGAAGCCCTTCGATCCCGGCCTGCCGTCCAGCGCGCGGATCTTCTCCAGCTCGACGTTCAGGAGGACCGGCGTCGGCAGGTCGAAGTGAAGCGCGGCCGTCGGGGTCGGCTCGAGGAGGTTCTCCTCCGGCCCGATCGCCGTGTCCACCGCCATGACGATCGCCTCGCGGTCGGAGTCCACCGGCGGGTTCGTGACCTGGGCGAAGAGCTGCTTGAAGTAGTCGTAGAGCGGCTGGGGACGCTCGGAGAGGACGGCGAGCGGGATGTCCGTCCCCATGGATCCGATCGGCTCGGTCCCCTGCGCCGCCATCGGGTTCACGAGCATCCTCACGTCCTCGAGCGTGTAGCCGAACGTCTCCTGGCGCCTGAGGACGGTCTCGTGATCGGGCTCGATGACGGCCGGGGGATCGGCGAGGTCGCGGAGGCTCACGAGGTGCTCTTTCAGCCAGAGCGCGTACGGCGCGGCCGAAGAGAGCGTCGCCTTGATCTCGTCGTCGGGGATGATCCGCCCTTCGGCGGTGTCCACGAGGAACATCCTTCCGGGCGAAAGGCGCCCCTTCCGAAGGACGCGCTCGGCGGGGATGTCGAGGACGCCCACTTCCGAAGCCATGACGACGAGGCCGTCCTTCGTCGAGACCCAGCGCGCGGGGCGGAGGCCGTTCCGGTCCAGGACCGCGCCGATCCGGATCCCGTCCGTGAAGGCGATCGAGGCCGGACCGTCCCAGGGCTCCATGAAGCACGAGTGGAACTCGTAGAAGGCCTTCAGGTCCTCGCCCATCGACTCGTGCCGGCTCCACGGCTCGGGAATCATCATCATGAGCGCGTGCGGGAGCGAGCGGCCCGCGAGGAGGAGGAGCTCGAGCACGTTGTCGAACATCGCCGAGTCGGATCCGTCGGTGTCGATGACCGGGAGGACCTTCTTCAGATCGTCTCCGAAAACCTTCGAGGAGAACATCCTCTGCCGGGCCTGCATCCAGTTGACGTTGCCGCGGAGCGTGTTGATCTCGCCGTTGTGGGAGATGTACCGGTAGGGGTGGGCGCGCGCCCAGCTCGGGAAGGTGTTCGTCGAGAATCGCGAGTGGACCATCGCGAGGCACGCCGCGAGCTTCTCGTCTCTCAGGTCCGGGTAGAAGGCCGCGAGCTGGTCGGAGTTCAGCATCCCCTTGTAGACCAGCGTCCTCGCGGAGAGGCTGGCCACGTAGAAGAGACCGCGCCCGGGTATCGCCGAGCGGCTGACGGCCTTCTCGACGAGCCGGCGGATGACGTAGAGCTTTCTCTCGAACGCGTCGCCCTCGGGAGTCGCCTCGCCCCGCGCGATGAAGAGCTGCCGGATGACGGGCTGGCTGGCGCGGGCGGTCGGGCCGAGCATCGCGTCGTCGGTCGGGACCGCGCGCCAGCCGAGGACGGCCTGCCCCTCCTCGCGGACGATCTCCTCGAAGCGCCGCTTGCACGCCTGCCGGCTCGCCGCTTCCTGGGGAAGGAAGACCATCCCGACGCCATAGGCGCCCGGCCCGGGGAGCTCGATTCCGAGGCCGCGACACTTCGCGGCCAGGAACGCGTGCGGCACCTGCGTCAGGAGGCCGGCGCCGTCACCCGTGTTCTTCTCGCTGCCGGTCGCGCCCCGGTGCTCGAGATTGCAGAGGACCTGCAGCGCCTTCCGGATGATGTCGTGCGAGGCGCGCGCCTTCAGATCGACGACGAATCCGAATCCGCACGCGTCGTGCTCGAAGGACGGGTCGTAGAGACCCTTCATCGGCGAATCCTAGCACCGCCGTCCGGCTGACGCGGCCTAAACCGTCGGCGTGGCGCCAGCCCGTCCCGCCCGTCAGGGCCGTGGAGACTCCCGGTAGCGCGTCAGCACCCAGACCACGAGGATGGCCACGCCCGCCGCGATGAAGAACGTTCGCGCGGGCGAGCCGGGGCCGGCGCGGAGCAAGCGCGGCATGGCGAACACGAGGACGACCCCGACGACGACCTCGACTGCGCCGTGGATCGGAAAGGGGATCACCTTGATGAGGCCGAGCGGAAAGTCCGTGAGAAGAGTCATCAGGAGATGGACGACCGCGAGGCCCCAGGCGACGGCCGCCACGTAGCCGCCAAGCCCGAAAAAGAACGGCGCGAGAAGGAAAACGCCTACGGTGACGAGATCGAGAAATCCGTGGAGACGCGCGCTCAGAAGGTTCATGAGCTCATTATTGCGCGCGCCGGCGGCTCCCTCTTCTCGTCGAGGAGGTGCCGTATCGCGAGGACGGGGTGACGGAGGAGCATGCGGGGCCCCGCGAAGCGCATCACCTCGTGCATCTGCTCGCGCTTGTCCCTCGTGTAGCAGTGGATCGGACACTTCTTGCACGTGGGCTTCTCTTCGCCGTACGGGCACTTGACGAGCCGGTAACTCGCGTAGTCGAACAGCCCCTCGCACTCCGCGCACAGCTCGCCTCGGCGCGAGCGGACGTGGAGAGAATGCGCATCGCACCAGATGCGGAGCATCGCTGCGATCGTGCGCTGCTCGCGGCGTAGGCGCGGTGTCGTGAGGAGGACGCTCCGGTACGTCTCGGGGACCGCGCTCATGAAGAGATCTTGTCTCAAGCCCTTCAGTCTTGTCTTCATGCAGGTGCACTACTTCCGCAGTTACCCCGACGAAGCCGCTGAAACAGGCACGTCAAGGTACGACCGAGAGAAACAGGAACGCCGCAAAGATCACGAGGTGCACCGCGCCCTGCATCACATTGGTCCGGCCGGTTCCCAGCGTGATGGCGCCGACCACGAAGGTGAGCGCGAGCATCGTGAGCTCCTTCGGACCGACGCCCAGCGTGAGCGGGATGTGGAACATGACCGAGGCAATGGCGACGACCGGAATCGTGAGGCCGATGCTCGCGAGAGCCGAGCCGAGAGCGAGATTGATGCTCGTCTGGAGCCGATTGGCCCGCGCAGCCCGCACGGCGGCGCCGGTCTCTGGCAGCAGCACCAGCAGCGCAATGGCGATCCCGATCACCGCCCTGGGCGCTCCGGCCGCGCTGACTGCCCGTTCGATTGTCGGCGAGATCACCTTTGCGAGGCCCACGACCGCCACCAGCGAAACGAGCAGCAGCCCGAAGCTCGCCCACGCCAGCGCGTTCGACGGGGGTGGGGCGTGCGTGTCTTCGTCCGCGGCGCCCGCGACGGGCAGGAAATAGTCGCGGTGTCTCACCGTCTGCACGAAAACGAAGACCGCCCACAGCACGAGTGAGGCGACGGCGGCGAACAACAACTGAGAGACGCTGTACGTCGGGCCAGGCGAGGTCGTGGTGAACGAGGGCAGCACGAGCGAAAGCGTCGCGAGGGCGACAAGCGCGGCGAGCGCCGGTCCGGCCCCCTCGACACGGAAAGATTGTTCGCGGTGGCGAACCCCACCCACCAGAAGGCAGGTCCCGACGACACCGTTGGCGATGATCATGATGGCCGCGAAAATCGTGTCGCGAGGGAGTGTCGCCTTGTCCGCCCCCCCGGTGAGCATCATCGAGAGGATGAGCGAGGCTTCGATGACGGTGACCGCCACCGCGAGCACGAGCGTGCCGAAGGGCTCGCCCACCCTGTGTGCCACGACCTCGGCGTGGTGCACCGCGGCGATGACCGCGCCGATGAGACTCGCCGCGCACAGTACCGTGAGCAGCGGGCCGCCGCCGGCCACGACGGCCGCGACGAGAAGCACGATCGCGGCGAAAGGAACGAGCCACGCCCAGGCAGGCATGGCCGAGTCTAACCGTGGCGCGCGACGCGCACGCGCGACTTCACGCGGCGGGATCTCCGCGCGTATTGCGCGGCGCGTGTCTTCCCTTACGGAGGTCCTCCGGACCGGCCGCACGCTCACCGTCGCGATGGCCGAGGTCTTCGGCCTCGGCCCGAAAGGACGCGAACTCGTCGCGGCCATGCTCTCGACCATCATCGTCCGCCCGGCCGCCGGCGCCACCGCCGGGAGCAGTGGCGGTCCGGCGATCGCGTGAGGCCTCATCGCATCAGATAATGGCCGCACACCTCGATGAGCCTGTCGCCCGGCACCCGACTCGGCGCTTACGAAATCGTCTCGCCTCTCGGAGCGGGCGGGATGGGGGAGGTCTACCGGGCGAGGGACCCGCGCCTCGGTCGCGAGGTAGCGGTAAAGGTACTGCCGGAAGATTTCTTAGAAGGTGAAGAGAGGAGAGCCCGCTTCGAGCGCGAGGCGAAGCTGCTCGCCGCGCTGAACCACCCGAACATCGCCGCCATATATTCATTCGAAGAAATCCCCGGTTCTTCTCTCCTCTATCCTGGCGGCGACCGACACGTCCTCGTCATGGAGCTCCTCGAAGGCACGACGCTGCGCGACAGGCTCGACTCGGGGCCCATCTCGCCGAAGCAGACCGTGGACTACGCCCTCCAGATCGCCAAAGGCCTCTCGGCCGCGCACGAAAAGGGCATCGTTCACCGGGACCTCAAGCCGGAGAACGTCTTCGTCTCGAAAGACGGTCACCTGAAGATCCTCGACTTCGGTCTTGCGAAGCGCACGGAGCGGGAGAAGACCGGCGACGAGACGAGCACGCCGACGGAGTCGAAGCACACCGAGCCGGGCGTCGTGATGGGGACGGTGGGCTACATGTCGCCCGAGCAGGTGCGCGGGCTTCCCTGTCGATCACCGTTCCGACATCTTCTCGTTCGGGGCGATCCTCTACGAGCTGCTCTCGGGAAAGAAGGCCTTCAAGAGGGACACGGCCGCCGACACGATGTCGGCGATACTGAAGGAAGAGCCGTCTGAGCTTTCGGACTCGGGGCGGAACGTCTCGCCTGCTCTCGAACGCGTCGTCAGGCACTGCCTGGAGAAGGACCGAGACAACCGATTCCAGTCCGCGAAAGACGTGGCGTTTGCGCTCTCGGAAGCGCGAGCCCGCCAATGCCGAGCGGCACGTCGGTGACCGCGCCGGCCTGCGGAGAAGACGAACGTCATCGTAGCGGTCGCAGTCGTCGGCGCCGTCGCGCTCCTGGCAGCCCTGCTCGTCTTCGACGTTGACGGACTGCGCCGGCGCCTGTCCCGGGGCGCAGCCGCGACGCGGATCGAATCGATCGCCGTCCTGCCGCTGGCAAACCTGTCGGGCGATCCGCAGCAGGAGTACTTCGCCGATGGCATGACAGAGGAATTGATCAGCGATCTCGCGAAGGTTTCGGCCTTGCGGGTGACTTCGCGGACTACCGCGATGCGGTACAAGGGCTCGACCAAGTCGCTGCCCGAGATCGCGAAGGAGCTCGGCGTGGACGCGGTGGTCGAGGGCTCGGTGACGCGAGCTGGCTCACAGGTGAAGATCACGGCCCAGCTCATCGACGCGGTCAAGGATCGGCACCTCTGGGCCCATTCGTTCCAGCGTGAACTGAAGGACGTCCTGGCGCTGCAAGGCGAGGTCGCTCGGGCCATTACCCGCGAGGTCGGCGTCAGGCTGACGCCCCAGGAACGGTCGCGGCTCGCCGACAAGAAGACCGTCATCCCGGACGCCTATGAGGCGTACCTGAAGGGCCAACATCACTTGTTCCGGCGCACGGCGCCCGACGCGCTGAAGAGCCTCGAGTATTTTCGGCAGGCCGTCGAGAAGCAGCCGGACTACGCCCTGGCCTACGTGGGCATCGCAGAAGCCTACGAAACGGCGGCCGGTTCGGCCCAGGGCGCGCTCTCTCCAAAGGAAGCCTTCCCGAATGCAAAGGCGGCGGCGATGCGGGCCGTGGAGCTTGATTCGACGCTCGCGGAGGCTCATGTGCCGCTGGCCTGGAGCAGTTTTGTTTTCGATCGAGACTGGACGACCGCCGAGAACCAGTTCCAGCAGGCGCTCCGGCTGAACCCGAACTACCCGAACGCGCATGAGAGCTACGCGATGTTCCTGTCGAGAATGGGCCGATTCGACGAAGCCCTCCGGGAGATCAGGAGAGGGCAGGAGCTCGATCCCGTCTCGCTAGGCGGCAACACGATGATGGGGCTCGTCCTGCACCTTGCGCGGCGCGACGACGAGGCCATTCCATGGTTCCGCCGCGTGCTCGCCATGGATCCGAACTTTCTGCGGGCGCACTTCGGGCTGGGGCACGCCCTCGTTCACAAGAAAAGGTATGAGGAGGCCATCACCGAGTTTCAGAAGGCCGTCGAGCTGTCGGGAGACGGCGCGGCACAGCTGGGGGCCCTGGGATACGCCTACGCCGTCGCCAACCGCCGGGCCGAGGCCCTCGAGATCGTCGAGAAGCTGAAGGAGCGCTCGAGGGAGCACTACGTGCCCCTCGCGATGGTGGCCACCGTCTATTCCGGCCTGGGAGAAAGGGACCAGGCGATGGCGTGGCTCGAGAAGGCCAACGAGGAGAGGGATCCCTGGCTCACGGGCCTCAAGGTGGAACCCATGTTCGACCCTCTTCGGTCGGACCCGCGGTTCCTCGATCTCGTCCGTCGTGTGGGACTGAACTGACCACACACTCCACCGGTCCCTGTCATATCCTCCGCTCCCATCGGAGGTAACACGTGGCCCTTGAAGTCTCTTCCGTGAAGCTCCCGCACCGCGTCTGCAACGTGTTCGCGCTCGCGGCGGTCGCCGGCGCGCTGCTCCTCGCCAAGCCCGCGACCGCGCAGACCCCGTCCAAGAAAGCCGCTCCGGCGCCGACGCCGCCGCCCGTCATGTATCCCGCCCTGCCGAGCGAAGTGCCGGCGACCTTCGTGCCGACGAACGACGGCTTCGACTACGTGAGGCGCGAAGTGATGGTCCCGATGCGCGACGGCGTGAAGCTGCACACGGTCATCCTCGTGCCGAAGTCCGCCCTGGGCGCGAAGACGGCGCCGATACTCCTCACGCGGACGCCCTACGACGCCGACAAGCTCACGACGATCAACGAGAGCTCTCACCTCGCTCCGACTCTCGACGGCTACGACAACCCCGTCGAGACGATCGTCGAGGGCGGCTACATCCGCGTCGTGCAGGACGTGCGCGGCAAGCACCGCTCCGAGGGCGACTACGTGATGAACCGCCCCGTGCACGGGCCGCAGAACCCGACGCCGGTGGACCACGCGACGGACACGTACGACACGATCGACTGGCTCGTGAAGAACGTCCCGGAGTCGAACGGCAAGGTCGGCATCCTCGGCATCTCGTACGACGGCTTCCTGCCGCTGATGGCGCTCGTGAACCCGCACCCCGCGCTGAAGGTGTCCGTGCCGATGAACCCGATGGTCGACGGCTGGATGGGCGACGACTGGTTCCACAACGGCGCCTTCCGCCAGCTCGGGATGTCGTATTTCTACGACCAGGAAGCGACCCGCAAGTCGGAGAAGAAGTGGTGGACGAGCCACTTCGACGACTACGACACGTTCATGGAGGCGGGGTCGGCGGGGGAGCTCGGGCGGCGCCGCGGGCTCGAGCAGGTCGGCATGTGGAAGAAGGTCCTCGCGCATCCGAGCTACGACGCCTTCTGGCGCGATCAGGCGGTCGACAAGATTCTCGCGGCCCAGCCCGTCAAGGTGCCCGTGATGCTGGTCCACAGCCTGTGGGACCAGGAAGACATCTACGGCGCGCCCGCCGTCTACAAGGCGATCAAGCCGAAGGACGAGGGGCACGACAAGGTGTTCCTCGTGATGGGGCCCTGGCATCACGGCCAGGAGATCAGGGAGGGGAGCGCGCTCGGCGCGATCCGGTTCGACAGCGACACCGCTCTCACCTTCCGACGCGAGATCCTGCGCCCCTTCCTCGACCAATACCTCAAGGACGGCGCTCCGAAGGCCGACGTCGCGCCCGTCATGGCGTTCGAGACCGGGACGAACGTGTGGCGGCGGCTGCCCGCGTGGCCGGCCGGCTGCGCGAGCGGTTGCACGGTGAAGGCGACGCCGCTCTATCTCGCCTCCGGATCGAAGCTCAGCTTCGCGGAGCCGAAGCCCGGCGCGCCGGAGGAAGGGTTCGACGAGTACGTTTCGGATCCCTCGAAGCCCGTGCCCTTCCACGCCCGCCCGATCGTTCCGGGCAGCTTCGACAAGGGCCAGGGCTGGCGGGAATGGCTCGTCACGGACCAGCGCGAAGCCTCGGGGCGCCCGGACGTCGCCGTATTCGTGTCGGACGTCCTCGCCTCGCCGCTCAAGATCAGCGGACAGCCGGTCGCGAACCTCGTCGCCTCGACCAGCGGAACGGACTCCGACTGGGTCGTCAAGCTGATCGACGTCTATCCCTCCGAGGTGGCGGGCCAGCCGGCGATGGGCGGGTATCAGCTCGCGGTCTCGATGGACATCTTCCGCGGCCGCTACCGCGAGAGCCTCGAAACGCCGAAGGCCATCGCCGCGGACAAGCCGCTGCCCTACCGTTTCGCGCTGCCCACGGCGAACCACGTCTTTCTGCCGGGGCACCGGGTCATGGTGCAGGTCCAGTCGAGCTGGTTTCCCCTCTACGACCGCAATCCGCAGACGTTCGTGCCGAACATCTTCTGGGCGAAGCCGGGGGACTACAGGAAAGCCACGCAGCGCGTCTACCATGCCCCCGGTCAGGCGAGCTTCATCGACCTGCCGCTGGTCACGACGCCCTGATCGCCCGCGCCGGGTACGGGGGAGAGAGGAGGCCCTCACGTCGCCGGGAGGTGCTTCGTGTCCCTCGTGAACCCTTCTTGATAAGATTTGCCGTTCCATGAGCGACAGGAAAGGCTGGGGCTCCACGGTGCTGGGGTGGTTTGTCGTTCAGGAGGACGGCACGGCGGCGCCGACGCCCTCCCCGGACGAGGCCGCTCAGCCGGCCGCGCCCGAGCCGCCCGCCTTCGTCACGGAGCCCCCGGCAGCGCCGGGCGGGCGCGTGGATTTCCCGAAGGTCTACGTGGCCGCGGGCGTCGACGCCGAGGCGCAGGGCCGCGTGGGGAAGGCCGCCGACCTCCTCGAAGCCCTCCCCGCCGGGACGGACGCGGCCGTGAAGAAACAGATCGTCGAGGCGTCGCTGAAGGCCTTCGGCGTCCCGGTCGAAAAGATCATCGAGGGGGCCGTGCAGGAGATCCAGGCTCTCGAGGCCTACATCCGCGCGGGCGCCGCCGACACGCAGAAGGTGCTCGAGGAGTCGGAGAAACGGATCACGCAGTTCGAGGGGGAGGTCCGGCGGATCAGGACGGTCATGGAGGGCCGGACGGCGGAACAGCTCGCGGTCGTCCAGGCCTGCAACGAAAAGAAGCTCGGAATCCAGAAGGTCCTCGAGTTCTTCGGCCAGGAGAAGGTGGCGCGCGTCGTCCGCGACTCGCCGAAGCTCGTCGAGCCTCGGGGTCAGTGAAAGGAAAGGGCATCACATGGCGGGAATCGGTCTCTTCCAGCGCCTCGGCAATCTCTGGCGGGGCTTCCTCTCGATCTGGATCTCGAACGTCGAGAAGGAGCACCCCGAGATCGCGTACGAGAACGCGATCAACTCGATGGTCGAGAAGTACGCGAAGCTCAAGTCGGCCACGGCGGCGATCATCCGGCGCCGCGAGGACATCGACGAGCGGCTGAAGAAGGCCGCGAAAGAGCTCGCGCAGACGGAGCTCGAGCTGAACGCCGCCGTCGAGACGAACCAGGACGACCTCGCCGTCGTCCTCATCCAGAGGAAGAACGCGCTGACGGCCGACTCGGCCGAGCTGACGGGCGACCTCGGCACGGCGAGCAAGGACGCGGACGCGGCCAAGCAATCGCTCCTGAACGTGCAGGGCGAGATCCGGAAGCTCAAGGCCGAGCGCGACGTCATGCTCGCGCGGATGCAGTCCGCCCAGGCGCGCCTGAGGATCCAGGAGCAGCTCGACGGCCTCTCGGTGGACGCCGACGTCAAGGCGCTCGACAACGTGCGCGAGCACATCAAGAACACGATCGCCGAGGCGAACCTGGGCCAGGAGCTCGCGGGGACCTCGCTCGACGCGCGCCTCGCGGCCCTCAAGACGCAGGCCGGCGACGTGCAGGCCAGGCAGCAGCTCGCCGAGCTGAAGGCGAAAAAAGCCGCCCAGCAGGCGGCCCAGCCCCAGAAGACGATGTAAGGAAACGGCACCATGAAGCTCACACCGTTCGCGAAGTTCTTCATCACCGTCGTCATCCTCGGCGTCATCGGATACGCCCTGTGGCATTACAAGAGCCTGGACATCCGCAAGTGGGCGGGCGCCGACAAGGCCGCGCCGGGCTCCGTGGCCGCCAAGGCGGCGAGCGGCGTCTCCTCCGACGACTTCAACGCGCTTCGGAACGCGCCGCCCGACCCCGAGCGCGGCAAGGGCGCGGCGGGCGTGTCGGGGGCGGCGCTCTCCGGCTCCGGGAAGCTGAGCCGGCAGCTCGTCGTGGCGATCAACACCTGGGCCGGACACGCGCCGGGCATCGTGGCCGCGAACGGCATGGAGAGCACCGCGAGCTCGCGCTACAAGCAGACGTACGGCCTGAACGTGAAGTTCGTCCTCCTGGAGGACCCGGCCGCCAAGCTCGCCGCCTTCCGCAAGGGCGACGTCGACATCATGTGGAACACCGTCGACAACTGGGCCCGCGAGGCCTCGATCCTCGCCGAGCAGAACCAGAAGGCGAAGTCCGTCGTGATGCAGGACTGGTCGCGCGGAGGCGACGGCATCGTGTCGCTTTCGGCGATCAAGTCCATCGAGGAGCTCAAGGGCCGCAAGGTCTCGTGCACGCAGTTCACACCCTCGCACTTCCTGCTGCTCTACCTCCTCGCGCAGTCGGGCCTCTCGGCCGACGACCGCGCGGCCGTCGAAAAGAACATCGTCTTCACGCAGGACGCGCCGGCGGCCGCGGCCATGTTCAAGGCGAAGCAGGTGGACGCGGCCGTGACGTGGGAGCCCGATCTCTCCGCGGCGGTGACGGCGCGGGGCGACGAGGCGCACGTCCTCGTCTCGACGACGGCGGCCACGAACATCATCGCGGACACGCTCTGCGCGCGGCAGGACCTCATCGACCGCTCTCCGGACACGCTGCGGGACTTCATCCACGGCTGGTTCGACGGCATCGAGATGATCAAGTCCGACCCGAACGGGGCGTACGCCGTCGTGGCCAAGGCGCTGAAGCTGGACACGGACACCGTCTCGGGGATGCTGTCCGGCCTGAAGCTCACGCCGTACGCCGACAACGCGCAGTTCTACGGCCTCGCGGGCGGCAAGGCCCACTACGAGACGCTCTTCGACACGGCCTTCGTCATCTGGCGGAAGAAGGGGCTCGTGACGAGGCCGGTCGAGGCGAAGGACTGGGCCGACACGCGCTTCCTGTCGGCGCTCGCGGCGAACTACCCGCGAGCAGAAGGTGGAGGAGCCGAAGATCGCGGCGAAGGCGCCCTCGTCGAAGGACCGCGCGATCCTCAACAAGCAGATCCAGATCCACTTCACGCCGGGCTCCGACGAGATCATGCCGGGCTCCAACTTCGTCCTCGACGCCCTCGGCGAGACGATGACGTCCTTCGGGAACACGTATCTGCGCGTGGAAGGGAACACGGACGCCACGGGCAACCCGACCTCGAACATGACGCTTTCCGAGAGGCGCGCCCTGGCCGTGAAGAACTACGTCCTGAAGAACTTCCCGAACATCCCGCCGCAGCGCTTCCAGACGATCGGGCGCGGCTCGACGCAGCCCGTGGCCTCGAACACGACGGAGTCGGGGCGGCAGCTCAACCGGCGGACGGACATCAAGGTCGTGCTCGCGAGTGAGTGAGAAGAAGGGGCGGAGGAGCGAGCTCTTCGCCCTCCGCGCCCCGCTGCCGCGCCCGACGGCGCTCGCTCTCGGGTTCGTCGCGCCGGCGCTCGTCCTGGGGGCGTGGTGCGTGGCCTCCTACGGAGGCCTCGCGCCGCCCGACTTCCTGCCGTCGCCGACGGAAGTGGTGAAGGGCACGCTGCAGCTCTTCCTTCAGTACGATCTCGGGAGCGCGTCCTCGTCTCCACGAAGAGAATCCTCCTGTCGTTTCTCCTGGCGTCCGCCCTCGCGCTGCCGCTCGGCATCCTGATGGGAGCGTTCGAGCCCGTGAACCGCTTCTTCGAGCCGGTCGTGGCGCCGCTCCGATACATGCCCATCTCGGCGTTCATCCCGCTCCTGATCCTGTGGTTCGGCATCTACGAGAAGCAGAAGATCGCGTTCCTGTTCCTCGGGGTCTTCGTGTATCTCCTGCCGGTCGTCGTGACGGCCATCCGCGCCGTGCCCGAGGAGCTCGTCCAGACCGCGCTCACGCTGGGCGCTTCGAGAGCTCAGGTCGTGAGGACGGTGCTCCTGCCCGCCGCGCTGCCCGAGATCTTCGACTCCTTCCGCGTGATGAACGCCATCTCCTGGACCTACGTCATCCTCGCCGAGGCCGTGAACCCCGAGCACGGCCTCGGCTACATGGTGGAGCTCGCGCGGACGCATCAGAAAGCCTCGTGGTCGTTCGCGGGGCTCCTCGTCATCGGCGGCATCGGCCTCCTGACGGACTTCATCATCCGCACCGTCTCGCGGATCCTCTTCCGGTGGCGGGAGGTCGACGCGTGAAGGCGACGACGCGCCGAAACCGGCGCCCCAGGCCGGCGAGCCGGGCACCGTCGCCGTCGACGTCGGCAGCGGCGGGCGAGAAGAAACCCAGCTATCGCGCCGACCTGAAGGGCGCGCCGCCGAAGCTGCGCGTCAAGGACCTCTCGGTCACGTACATCAACCGCGACGGCGACGGCACCGAGGCCGTGCGCGACGTCTCCTTCGACGTGGAGGACAAGCCCGGGGTGGGCGAGGTGGTCGTCTTCCTCGGACCCTCGGGCTGCGGCAAGTCCACGATCCTGAAGGCCGTCGCGGGGCTTCTCCCGCCCACGAAAGGGGAGATCCTCGTGGACGGCAGTCTGGTGGATGGCGTGGGAAAGGACCGCGGCATGGTCTTCCAGGCCTACACGTCGTTCGGCTGGCTGACGGTCCGCGACAACGTGGAGTACGGCCTGAAGCTGCAGGGCGTGCCGGCGAACGAGCGCCGCGAGCGGTCGGAGAAATACCTCGAGGTCCGTGGGCCTCTCGGACTTCGCGGACCGGTATCCGAAGGACCTCTCGGGCGGCATGAAGCAGCGCGTCGCCATCGCGCGCACGCTCATCAACCGGCCGCGCGTCATCCTGATGGACGAGCCTTTCGGGGCGCTCGACCCGCAGACGCGCTGGGGGATGCAGGGCCTCCTCCTCGACGTCTCGCGCACGGAGGACCCGACGATCCTCTTCGTGACGCACGACGTCTCGGAAGCGGTCTACCTCGCGGACACCGTGTACATCCTGTCCGCGCGTCCCGCGCGGCTCCTGCACCGCGTGGACGTGCCTTACTTCCCGGTCCGGAACATCGAGCTGAAGTCGGCAACGGAGTTCCGGGCGGTGGAGAAGAAGCTCCTCGACCTCCTGTATACGAGCACGTGATTCGGTGCGGACTCACCGCGCACTCTTCGTCACTCCGGAACCCTCCGAATCGGGCCCGCGGTAGAGGAGCCGGACTTCGCCGACGCGGATTTCGTCGCCATCCGTGAGACGTAGGCGGCCCTCGACGCGGTGGCTGCCGAGCCAGGTGCCGTTCTTGCTCCTGAGGTCCTCGATCTCGGCCCTCTTGCCGGAGATGAAGAGGCGCGCGTGCTCGCGCGAGACGGACGCGTGCCCGACCCAGACGCCCGACGAGCGCTCTCGGCCGAGCAGGTTCTCCCCTTCGCCGAGCGGCATCTCCTGCGTTCCCCAGACGAGGACGTGGCGGCGGGACGCGGGCGCCCTTTCAGAAACCTCATGGATCTCGCCGTCGAACGCGTAGCCGAAGCCGTGCACCGTCCGGAGAACCGACGACCCGTCCGCCCCGCGCCCGAGCACTTTGCGGACGTCCTTGACGAGCGCGGCGAGGCTCCCCTCGTTGACGATGACGTCGGGCCAAATCGTTTCGATGATCTCGTCCTTCGAAACCGCGTCGGGCCTCTTCGCGAGAAGCAGCTCGAGGAGTCGGAACGCCTTCGGCGAGAGACGGATCTGCCGGGGACCGCGAAAGAGCGCGCGGCGGCCCGAGTCGAAAGTCACGTCGCCGAAGCGAAGCCTCATCTCGGTTTCAGAAAAGCTTCATCAGTCTACTAGGACTTCTCGTCCCCTCCGAAGCCACCTTTGCGGCATGGGAACAGGAGGTCACATCATGCGTCCTTTCAAAGCGAGTCTCGGTTTCGCACTGTCGCTCCCGCTCCTCGCGAGCCCCGGAGCCCAGGCCCGGCCTGTCACGTTCACGCCCATCGACGTGCCGGGGGCGACCACGACGGTCGCCAACGGCATCAACGCCTCCGGGGAGATCGTCGGCGCCTACGCGGACGCGGCGGGAAAGACCCACGGCTACGTCCTGAGCGGCGGCGTCTTCACGACGATCGACGTCCCGGGCGCGGCCGGGGCCGAGGCCCGCGGCATCGGGCCGGGCGGCGACATCGTCGGCGACTACTGGATGCCGGGCGAGCCGGCGGCGAACTTCCACGGGTTTCTCCTCCGGAGGAACGGCGAGCTCGTCCACGTCGACTACCCTCTTCATACGAGCGTGATCTGCCAGCGGATCCTGCCGGACGGCACGATCCTCGGCTGCTACCACGACAAGGACACGATGGCCTCGATGTTCGGCATGTGGATATGCGGCGACAAGGAGGAGGCAATCCTGCAGTCCGCGTCCATGCACAACGGCGCGACGCCGGACCTCCGGCTCATCGCCGGCAGCTTCACAGACCTCGCGGAGCCCGCGCCGCACGCGTCGTGGGGCTATGTGATCCAGGACGGCCTGTTCACGCGGTTCCGGGTGCCAGGCAGCAACCTGACGACGGCCTGGGACGTGAGCCCGGACGGGGCCATCGTCGGCGTGTACCGCGACACGGCCGGCACGCACGGCTACGTGCTGGAGGAAGGGACATTCACCGCGATCGACTTTCCGGGCGCCTCCGCAACGCGCGCGTTCGGGATCAACGCCCGCGGAGACATCGTCGGCACGTACGTCGACGCCACCGGAAAGACCCGCGGGTTCGTGCGCCGGGACCGCCGCCGGTTTGGGAGGCCTGAGAGAATCGTCGAAGAACCCAACGACTGAGAGACCGGCGGTTCACCTCCACAACAAAATGATGCACGTGAATCAGCGGCACCAGGCCTTCCACCCGCGCTTCAAGTGAAACTGCGTACAAGCCAGCAGTGTTTGATCCATGTGGGCCGCTATGCGCCCGCATGGATCAAGTCTGATCACCCGTGTGCCAGACGTCGAGACTCCGAGCGTGTTCTGCTCTGAATAGAGCGATGCCCCATAGAATGTACAAATAACGGCCCGAAGGGAATCCTCCCGCCTCTGAGAGCGCCCCTACGGCCTCCTCCAGAGGAGCGAGGCATGAATTCCGACGACGCAAACAGCGGCACAACGCTGGATCCCAAATCGCCTCTCGACGACGGCGATCGGTTAGGCGCGCATTCCGGAGAGCCGACCGCGACGGGGGCGGCAGGACCGTCCTTCGGCGAGACCATTCCTCCGGGAACCCGGGTTGGCGCGTACGTGGTCCTGCGTCCGCTCGGCCGGGGAGGGATGGGCGAGATCTACGAGGCGCAGGACGAGCGGCTCGGGCGATGCGTCGCCCTGAAGTTCCTTCCGAGCCGCTATGCGTCCGACCCCGATTCGCTCGAACGCTTCGCGCGTGAGGCCCACGCCGTTTCGTCCCTGAATCACCCGAACATCTGCACGGTCCACGACGTCGGCGACTACGGCGGCAGACCCTTCTTCGTCATGGAGCGGCTCGAAGGCATGAACCTGAAGGCGCGCATCGAAGCCGGGGCCATGACGGCGGACGAGGTGATCACGGCCGGCAGCCAGATTGCCGACGCGCTCGCAGCGGCACATGCCCGCGGGATCGTGCATCGCGACATCAAGCCGGCGAACATCTTCGTGACGGCTCACGGCGAGGTGAAGGTGCTCGATTTCGGGCTCGCCAAGCTGATGGCCGAGCGGCCGGCGTCCCAGGGCGCCCCGGCGACGCGGCTGGAAGAGGCGCCCGTCCGCGACGAAGGGCTCACCACGCCTGGGACGACGATGGGCACCATCGCCTACATGTCTCCGGAGCAGGCACGCGGCGACCCCGTCGACGCGCGCACGGACGTCTTCTCCTTCGGTGTCGTCCTCTATGAAATGGCGTCAGGCTCGAGGCCGTTCCGGGGCGAAAACGCCGCTGCGGTTCTGAAGGCGATCGCCTCGACGTCTCCGGCACCGCCGGCGGCCATCCGCTCGTCCATTCCACCCGCGCTCGAGCGCGTGATTCTCAACGCGCTCGAAAAGGACCCCGCCCGGCGGACGCAATCGGCCGCCGAGATTCAAGCGGCGCTTCGCGAACTCGCGAGGTCCCGCGCGCTCAAGACGCGGCGTTGGGTCGTCGGGAGCCTGTCCGCCGCGACGGCCTCGCTGGCGGCGGGGGCGTTCCTCGGGCGCCGGCTCATCTGGACGCCGGGGAAGGTCATGGTGGCCGTGCTCCCGCTCGAGGACCTGGGGAAGGATCCCGAGCAGGCCTATTTCGCTAAAGGCCTGCACGAGGAGCTCATCTCGGTCGTCGGGCGCCTCTACCCGGACCGCCTCGGCGTCATCGGAAGCAGCTCCGTGCGCCAGTACACGGGAGAGAAGAAGCGAATCGACCAGATCGGGCGAGATCTGCACGTGACCTTCGTCGTGGACGGCAGCGTCCGCCGAGAGGGCACCCGCGTCCGGATCTCCGCGAAGCTGATCCGCGTCGAGGACAAGGTGCAGGTGTGGGCCGAGACGTACGACCGTGACCTCGTCCAGATCCTCGCCCTGCAATCCGACGTCGCTCAGTCGGTCGCCCAGGGGATCGAGCGGACCCTCAAACCGAGCCCGCAGGTCCGGCTGGCGCTGGCACGGCCCGTCAGCCCGCAGGCTTACGAGGCGTATCTGCGCGGCGAGAACGAGAAGGCGATTGCCATCGATCCGGGCTACGCGCCCGCGTACGCGGGGCTGGCCAACACGCTCTACTACGAGGGCCTGTTCGGGGTCGGCCCGCCACGTGAGCTCTTCGAGAGGGTACGGCGGGCCTCCAGGAAGGCCATCGAGCTCGACCCGACGCTCGCGGATCCCTACGCCTCCCTCGCCCTCGCCGAGATTCACACGCAGGGGAGATGGCGTGAAGCCGAGAAGGGGTTTCAGACGGCCATCCGGCTCGAGCCCAGCAACTCCCACGTGCGCCACGATTACGCGCATTTCCTGCTCTGCCTGGGCCGAACGAGGGACTCAGCCGAGGAGTGCAGACGGGCTGTGGAGCACGCCCCCTTCGACTCGATGGCCATAGGCTGTTTCGGCTGGCACGAGCTCCTGGCGGGCAATTTCCGGGGGGCGGTTGAACAGTCCCGCCGGGCCCTGGCTCTCGACTCCTCCAACGTGTGGGCGCTCGTCGTCATGGGATGGGGCTACGAGCACCTCGGCCGGTACCCGGAGGCCATCTCGACGTTCAAGACGGGGAAGGACCTCCTGCAGCTGCGAACGGCAGCTCTCGCCCATGTGCTGGCCAGATCCGGAAACCGCTCCGGCGCCGAACAGCTTCTTTCCGGATTGCTCGAGGAGTCCAGGAGCCGGTACATTTCGGCCTACGACGTCGCGGTCGTCTACGAGGGTCTGGGGGACATCGATCACGCTTTCGAATGGTTGAACAAGTCCTGCGACGAGGAATCCGGCTTCATGCCGTACCTGAACGTGGACCCTCGCCTCGAGCCGCTGCACGGGAACCGGCGTTACAAGGACCTCCTGGGCCGGATGGGCCTCCCGTCGGTCGCGTAGCGTCCGCGAGCGTCTCGCGCTCGCCTCGACACCAGCCACGTCTACGCGGATTCGGGGAGGCGATCTGCAACGCAGCAGTCCTCGAGATCCTGGAAGAGCAGCGCATATTTCCATTGAGCGACCGCTGAGGATGCGAAACTAGGCGCGACCCATGGGAACCGTCGAGACGCCGAAGACGCCCGTGAAGGCCGCGCCGAGGACGGCGCCGGCCCAGGCCGCGCCCACCGTGCAGGAGGGCATCACCGACGCGGCGCGCTCGGTCGCGAAGGGGCTGGTCCTCGACAAGAGCCCGTACCTCAAAATGGCCTTCACGAACCCCTACAACCTGTCGCTCTTCGGCGGCGCGCTCGCGGCTGCCGGCATCACGCTGAACCCCGTGCTCGCCGTGGTGGCGCTCGGCCTCGAGGGTCTGTGGCTGCTCCATGCCCCGGACAGCAAGCGCCTGAAGCACCTCCTCTGGGACCCGAAGTTCGAGAAGCTGAGGAACGCGCTCCAGGCGCAGGAGCGGGGCCTGCGGCTCGCGACCGTGGGGGACGAAGAGCGCCAGCGCGTAAACGCCCTGGTCGCGCGGCAGGAGCAGATCCGGCGCCTCGCCGCGCAGAATCCGTCGTTCACGGGCGACCTCCTGAGGAACGAGCTCGTGAAGACCGACCGCCTCGTGGACGCCTTCGTGGAGATGGCCGTGACGTGCGCGCGGTACGAGGCGTACCTCGGATCGATCGACACGGACGTCCTCGAGAAGGACCGGCGGCGATACGAGCAATCGGCCAAAGCCGGGGATCCCGCCGACCAGCGGACCACGATCGCCAAGAAGAACCTCTCCATCGTGGGACGCCGCCTGGAGAAGGTCCAGGAGATCCGGAGCTATCTGAGCGTCGCGCGGGGCCAGCTCGACCTCATCGAGAACTCGTTCCAGCTCATCGCCGACCAGATCGTCACGATGCAGTCGCCGCAGGAGCTCTCGGGCCAGCTCGACGAGCTGCTGGACGGCGTGGAAGCGATCCGCCAGACGGCCCACGACACCGAGAGGATCCTGAGCGGCATGGGCATCGAGCGGGAGATGTGACATGGCGGAGTCCAGGACCGCACGCCCCGAGACCCGCGTTCTTCCCGCCTGGGCCGAAGACCTCCGCCTCAGATACCTCCGGAACGAAGCCTCGATGTTCGTCCTGCACGGGAACGTGTACGACGTGGTTCTCTACGGCGGGAAGACGGTGCCGCTCTCGAGCTTCCTCACGGACGTGCTCCTCAAGGACTCGAAAGACACCGTGCTCCTCTACAACGTCTCGACGGGCGTCCGGTTCACGAAGAGGGGGCAATTCGCGGACGCGATGGACGACCTCGTCTCGGTCACGCAGAAGGACCGCGTCCTTCCGGCGCTGGAGAAGCTCCTCTCGGCGTCCAACAAGACCGCCGTCGTCCTGGAGTACGCCGAGGCGCTCGCTCCCACGGGCGATCCCGCCTTTCAGGGCGACTCCGACCGCGCCGCGCTCGTGACCCTTCACCGCTGGTCGTTCCTGCCCGAGATCGAAAAGGGCGACAACGTGGTGCTCCTCGTGGCGGAGAACCTGACGGATCTCTCGCCGAAGCTCCTCTCGAACCCGAAGGTGGCCGTCGTCGAGATCCCGATGCCGGACCGCGCGACGCGGCGGGCGGCCGCGAAGCTGGCGGACCCCGGACCTTTCCGACCGCGACGCGGACCGGTATGGAGACGGGACGGCCGGGCTCAAGGCGATCCAGATCGCGACGCTCATCACGCCCGCCATGAGCGACGCGGCGCGCGCCGAGGCGGACAAGCTCATCGCGGAGCGAAAGCGCGAGATCCTCGAGCGCGAGTGCTTCGGCCTCGTGGAGTTCGTCGTGCCCGAGCACGGCTTCGAGGTCGTGGGCGGCATGGACGAGGTCAAGAAAGACCTCCTGCTCATCGCCGAGAACATCCGCGAGGGGCGGACGAGCCGCGTGCCCATGGGCATCCTCTTCACGGGGCCGATGGGCACGGGCAAGACGTTCGTGGCGGAGGCCTTCGCGAAGGAGTGCGGCCTCACGACGATCAAGCTGAAGAACTTCCGCAGCAAGTGGGTGGGCGCGACGGAAGGCAACCTCGAGAAGATCCTGAGCGTCATCGAGGCCATCGGCCAGGTCGTCGTCATCATCGACGAGGGCGACCGGGCGTTCGGCTCCGGAGAAGGGGAGTCGGACGGCGGCACCTCCTCCCGCGTCATCGCGCGCATCAAGGAGTTCATGTCCGACACCTCGAACCGCGGGCGCATCCTCTTCCTCGTCATGACGAACCGGCCCGACAAGCTGGACGTGGATCTCAAGCGCGCGGGCCGCCTCGACAAGAAGATCCCGTTCCTCTACTCGCAGACGGCGGAGGAGGTCGAGAACGTCGCGCGCGCCCAGGTGAGGAAGAACCGGATCTCGACGAAGGTCGACTTCGCGGCGATCCGCGACGACTTCTCGAAGAAGCTCGTGGGCTACTCGAACGCGGACGTCGAGGCGGTCATCCTCATGGCGAACGACGACGCGGCCCAGCAGGCGGCGGGCGCGGGGACTGCGTCCCCGGGGCGAAGCGGCGACGCGGAGGTCGAGGCCCGGCACCTCGTCAATGCCGCCCGCGACTATTTTCCGAGCCGCGACGCCGAGCTCCTGGAGTACATGGAGCTGCTCGCGGTTTTCGAATCGTCCAGCCGCCGCCTGCTTCCCGCCAAGTACGCGAACATGACGCCGGAGGAGCTGGACGCGCGGCTGCGGCTGCTGAGGGCGACGGTGGGCAACCGGCGATAAGGGCGGGCGTGCCCCGGCCCGTCAGGTCACGGCCCCGGCTTCTCGGGCTGAATCTCGTTGTAAATCACGGCGACGCCTTTGACGGAGCTCGCGAGCTTGCCGGCGGCCTCCCGCTCCGCCTCGGTCGCGACCCGCCCCGACAGGGTGACGATGCCATTCGCGGGGTTGACTTTCACGCTCGTGACCGACGAGAGACGGCCGTCGCGGGCGAGTGTCGCCTGCAACGCTCTCTGGATTTCCGCGGTGTCTCCACGCGCGTTGGACGCGTCGAGGGGTCGTGCCGTGCCGCAGCCCCCGAGAACCGCGACGACGGAAGCGAGCGCCACGCCGAACGCGACGGAAGGCGTTCTCCACCTGGTCGTGCCGTTGCAATTCCTGCCGGTGTTCATCGAAGGACCTCTCTTCGCCGAGCGCGGTCGCTCGGGCTTTTCGGGTTTTGCAAAAGGCACGCCATCGCGTCGGGGCGCGTCGAATGGAAAATTGGTAACGTGATGGTCGCCGCCGCACTCTGACGAAGGAGAAGCCGATGGTGCCCGTGTCCGAGCGGTCCCTCGCCCGCGGCCCGAATCCTGCTTCGTTCGCAAGAGACCGTTCGGAGGTGCCGATCTGTCCTCCCGGGGGATCGCCGGAGTCCTGATCGCGACTCTGCTCGTTCAGGGCTGCTCGAGCGCGCAGAAGACCGAGAAGCGCGCGTTTCTCGCGGCGGGCCTGGCGCTCCAGAGGGAAGCGCCCGAGCCCTCGTTCGACGACCTGAGGGCCGAGATCGACCTCTACTTGAACGACGAGCTGCAGGACCAGAAGGACCGCGCGAAGCGCCAGGAAGCGAGCGAGCTGGATCTCTACCGCAAGATCTGGCTGATCGGCTCGGGGGCCACCGTGCTCGTGGCGACGTCCGGCAGCCTGAGTAACTCGGAGAACCGCGGGCTCCAGTACGGCCTCGGGGCCGCGAGCGCGGTCGTCGCGCTGTCCGGGTTTGTCCTGTACCTCGCCCGCACGTCCGAGATGAAAGACTGCCGCGAGTTCCTCGACCGCGGCGGACAGGAGCTTTCGGACTGGGGGCGGCTCCACCTCGTGCCCTCGCAAGAGAAGGTGCCGCGCGCGCTGTGGCTCGATTACGTGGACAGGGTCGCCGCCCTTCGCGGCCGGGAGTCCTGCCTGCGAATCCGGTGAGAGCGCGGAGAAAGTCGTCTGGAACGCTTCTTGCTCGAATGAAGGCTGCGTTGATCCGGGCTGGCCCGGGTCCACAAAGGAGCGCCATGCACATCGCCCTCTCTCGTTGTCGCCTCACGGTTTCTCTGGCCCTGGCGCTCGCCGGCGCTCCCGTCCTGTTTGCGCAACAGGATCCGGGTCCGGAGGCCGCCGGCGACGAGCAGGACTTCCAGCAGACGGTCGCGCGCGTCTCCTCCGTCACGGGCGATGCGTCCTTCCAGAGGGGCGACGATCCGGATCACTGGCAGCCCGTCGCCGTCAACGTTCCGATGACGATCGGAGACCGGATCTATTCCGCGGCGGCGGGGCGCGTGGAGCTGGAGGCGCCGGGATTCCGCGCATTCGTGGCTCCGGAGACTGAGCTGACGATCCTCAACCTGACGGAAGACGTGCAGCAGTATTCGATGGCGGAGGGCACGTCGACGTTCCGCCTCTCCCACATGGACGACGAGGACGTCTTCGAGATCGACACGCCGAACGCCGCCATCACGCTGGAAGCCACCGGCCTCTACCGCGTGAGCGTCGACGCGGACGGGAACACGAGGCTCTCCGTGCGGCGCGGCGAGGCGCGCGTCTCGGCGGGCGGCGGGGAAGTGATCGTGCGCACGGGCGAGGCGATGCACATCGACGGCGTCGACGAGCCCGAATACGACGTCTTCGCGCTGCCGCTGGCCGATTCGTGGGATCGATGGGTGGACTCGCGCGAGCGCCGGCGTCACGGCGTCGTGTCGTACGACTTCGCGAGCGAGGACATCCTCGGCGTCTCGGATCTCGATTCGTACGGGCGGTGGGAGGAGACGCCGGAGTACGGCCACGTCTGGTATCCGGCGAACGTCGACGCGGACTGGACGCCTTACCGGATCGGATACTGGATCTGGCAGGACCCGTGGGGCTGGACCTGGGTCTCGACGGAGCCCTGGGGATGGGCGCCCTATCACTACGGCCGCTGGGCCGTTCGCGCGTCGCGCTGGTGCTGGGTTCCCGTCGCTCCCCACGTGAGGCACGTCGCCTACGCGCCCGCGCTCGTCGCCTTCGTGGGCGGCGGACCCGGCTGGTCGGTCTCGATCTCGGCCGGCGGCGGCTTCATCGGCTGGTTCCCCCTGGGACCCCGCGATCCGCTCGCCCCATGGTGGGGAAACCGGGGCCGCGCGCAGGGGAACGTCTCGAACGTCACGTACGTGAATCGGAGCTACGTGACCGTCGTCGACCACGGCGCGTTCGTGCAGGCGCGGCCCGTCCAGGCGGCCCGCGTGCGTGACAGCGGCGTCCTCAGACAGATCGCCGGGCAGCCGGTCGTGCGCGGCCCGCTGCCGGTTCTTCCGGCCGCCGAATCGATCCATGGGCCGTCGGCAGGGCGCGCCGCGGCGCGGCCGTCCCGGCAAATCGTGGAACGGCCCGTGGCCGCACGCCTCGCGCCTCCTCCGGCACCGCCGGTCTTCGCGCAGAAGCTGCCCGCCATCCGCGAGAACCGCGGCGCCCCCATGACTCCGTCCGTGGCGGCCCGGCTCGTGGCGCAGTCGCCACAGGGCGCGCGCGCGGCCGTTCCGATTCGTCCCGTCACGCGGGAGAACGGGCGCGTGGAGCTCGCGCCTCGCCGGGAGGCCCAGGGCGCGCCCCCGCCGGATCCCATCCGGGGCAGCGGGCGCACGCTGGCCTCTCCGCAGGCCCCGTTCATTCCGCATCCGTCCGGCTCGCGGGAAAGCGCGCCGCCGATGCGGGTGGCGCCGGGGGCAGTCGCGCCGCCGAGCGCGACGCCGCCCGCCGTGCGCCCGGACTCGCCGTGCCGCAGGCTCGCCCGGCCCCCGGGCCGGGGCACCCGCCGAACGCTGTGGAGGCTCCCCGCCCGGCGACTCAGGCAGAGCGGGCGCCCCAGCCGGAGGGGCGCGAGCTCAGCCGGGCTCCGCGCAGGGTGGCGCCGTCGGGTCCCGATCCCCTCCAGGCGCGCGGGCGCGATCAGAAGCCGAAGGACGACAAGAGCGATAAGGACAAGAAGGACAAGAGCGAGAAGGGCGAAAAGAAATAGAAGCGCGCGGCCCTCAGCGGAGCGATTCCATGATCTCGTCGAGCGCCTGGGGAGACGGCCGGAGCGACTCGAGGGGCAGGTTCGTGAGGGGCTGGCCGGTCGCGCCGAGGAGCGCCGAGAGGTCCTTCTTCGAGGGGTCGACGTAGAGGATCCCCGTCAGGATCTCCTGCTTGGCGTGGCTCGCGTGGATCGCCTCGAGCGCCATCTCCCGGTCGGTGGGGTCGTAGTCCCGGCCGACTCCCCGGAACCTGAGCAGGCTGCCGTCCGGGAACGACACGTCCTTCGTGTCGCCGGCGGGAATCTCCGCGAGCGTCTCCTCGAAGAACGGCACGAAGCCGATCTCGTGGACCGGCGTCTCGTGCTCCTTGGAGTACTTGTAGCTCTTCGTGGAGCCCTCGTGGTCGTTGAACGTCACGCACGGGGAGATGACGTCGATGACGGACGTGCCCCTGTGCGCGATCGCAGCCTCGAGGATCGTCTGGAGCTGCTTCATGTCGCCCGAGAACGAGCGCGCCACGAACGTGCCGCCCAGCTCGATCGCGAGCGAGCAGCAGTCGATCGGGATGAAGTCGTTGACGGCGCCGCCCTTCTGCTTCGCGCCGAGGTCCGCGGTGGCGGAGAACTGGCCCTTCGTCAGGCCGTAGACGCCATTGTCCTCGATGATGTAGACGAGCGGCAGGTTGCGCCTCACGAGGTGGACGAACTGGCCGATGCCGATGGACGCCGTGTCTCCGTCCCCCGAGATGCCGATCCCGTGGAGCGTGGGGTCCGCGACGAGCGCGCCGGTGGCGGCGGAGGGCATGCGACCGTGCACGCCGTTGAAGCCCCAGGCGCGGTTCAGGAAGTAGGCCGGCGTCTTCGAGGAGCATCCGATGCCCGAGAACTTCGCGACCTTGTGGGGCTCGACGCCCATCTGCGTAAAAGGCGTTGATGATCTGCTTCGTGATGACGTCGTGGCCGCAGCCGAGGCAGAGCGTCGACTTCGCGCCCTCGTAATCGGCCTTCGGAAGGCCGAGGCGGTTCGTCTTCGGGGCCGGCGCGGCGGCCGGGGCATTCGGTGTGGCGCTCATGCGTCGAGCCCTCCCTTGTTCGCGTCCGAGCGCCCGGACCGGGACGCGGGAGCGTCGTTCAGGACTCCGTCGACCACCGTCGTCGCGTCGAGGGGAAGCCCGTTGTATTGCCGGATGGAGACGAAACGCGTCGCGAGCTCGGGGAGCTCGTCGCGCAGGATCGTGACGAGCTGTCCGTCGCGGTTCTGCTCGACGACGTAGATCCGGTCGTGGAGCCTGAGCCAGTTCACCGTCTCGGCCGCGAGCGGCAGGGACCTGAGGCGGCAGTAGTCGAGCGGGATGCCGAAATCCGTCGCGAGCTTGTCGCGCGCCTCGGTCGTGCCGTAGTGCGACGTGCCGTACGCGAGGAGGCCCGCGCGCGCGCCCTTGCGCTCCTGGAACTCGGGCTTCGGCACCATCGTGCGCGCCGTCTCGAACTTCTTCAGGAGGCGGTTCACGTTGTTGACGTAATCCTGGGGCTTCTCCGAGTACTGAGCCCTTTCGTCGTGTCCGGAGCCCCGCGTGAAGTACGCGGCGTACGCGTTCGGGGTGCCGGGAAGAGTCCGATAGGGGATGCCGTCGCCGTCCACGTCCTTGTATCGGCCCCATGCGCCCTTCAACTTCTCGATGCCGGCGGCGTCGAGCACTTTGCCGCGGTGGAGGGGCTCCGTCGGATACGGAAACGGGTCGGCCATCCAGTTGTTCATGCCGAGGTCGAGGTCCGACATCACGAACACCGGCGTCTGGAGCTGCTCGGCGAGGTCGAAGGCCTGCTGCGCCATCGTGAAGCACTCCTCGGGGGAAGCGGGGAAGAGCAGCGGGTGCTTCGAGTCGCCGTGCGAGCTGAAATAGCAGAGAAGAAGATCGCCCTGCATCGTGCGGGTCGGGAGGCCGGTGGACGGCCCGGTGCGCTGGATGTCGAAGATGACGGCGGGGATCTCGGCGTAGTAGCCGAGCCCGATGTACTCCGACATGAGCGAGATGCCGGGGCCGGACGTGGACGTGAACGACCGCGCGCCCGCCCACCCGGCGCCGAGCACCATGCCGATCGAGGCGATCTCGTCCTCGGCCTGGATGATGGCCGCGTTCTTCTTCTTCGTCCCGGGGTCGACGCGCAGGTCGTCGCAGAAGTCGATGAAGGCTTCGCAGAGGGAGGACGACGGCGTGATCGGGTACCACGCGCAGACCGTGGCGCCGCCGAAAACGCAGCCGAGGGCGGACGCCGTGTTGCCCTCGACGATGACCTTTCCCTCCGTCGCGTTCATCCGCTCGACGCGAAACGGGATCTTGGCGGGGAAGCTCTGCGCGGCGTACTCGAGGCCCACCTTCACGGCGCTCACGTTGAGGTCCACCGCCTTCGGCTTGCCCTTGAGCTGCTTCGCGATGGCCTTGTCGATCTCCGCGGGGTCGATGCCCATCAGCTCGGCCACGACACCCACGTAGATCATGTTCACGATGAGCTTGCGGAGCTTCGCGTGCTCGGGCGCGGACGTGATCTTCACGACGAGCTCCGAGAACGGAACGGGGTAATACGTGACGTCGTCGCGCTTCTTGCCGGGGTTCTCGAGCCCGAGCTTCTTCTCGTAGACGACGTGGGCTCCGGCGCGCACGTCGCGCACGTCCTCGTCCGCGGTCTCGGGATTCATGCAGACGAGCACGTCGAGGTCGCGCTTGCGCGCGATGTAGCCGTCCTTGTTCGCGCGGATCGTGAACCAGGTGGGCAGGCCCTGGATGTTCGAGGGAAAGAGGTTCTTGCCGGAGACGGGGACGCCCATGCGGAAGATGGACCGCATCAGGACGCTGTTCGCCGTCTGCGAGCCCGACCCGTTGGCCGTGGCGACCTGAAGGGAGAAGTCGTTGGCGACGACCTCTGAGGACGCGCCGGCGCGGGACGTGGTCTCGGTGAGAACGCTCGACATTCTTGTTTTTCCTCCGGGGCCGCGACCCTGCTGTGGCCCTGGCGGGCCCGCGGCAAGCTGAGATCCGATCTTAACTCCGCCCGTGCGCGCATGGAAGAATCGCGGCGTGCGCATCGTCTCGCTGTGTCCGTCGATCACGGAGAGCCTCGTGGAGCTCGGGCTGAGGGAGGAGCTCGTCGGCGTGACGCGGTACTGCATTCACCCCCGAGAAGTCGTCGCGAGCATCCCCAGGGTCGGCGGCACGAAGAACCCCGATCTCGCGGCGATTCGCGCCCTCTCCCCCGATCTCGTCTTCTGCAATGGGGAGGAAAACAGGGGAGAAGACATCGATCTGCTGAAGAGAGAGTTCCGGGTGGACGTCACGCATCCGCGGACGGTGGGGGAGATCCCATCGCTCGTTGAGGCATTTCGGTCGCCTCACGGGAGCCGAAGAGAGAGCCGAAGAGATTTCTTTGAAGGTGGAGGAGGCTGTGGAGCGCGTCGAGGCGGAGGCGAGGCAGCGGGCGGGCGGCTCGGGAGCGGCGCCAGCATTCCGCTTCGTCTACCTGATCTGGAAGGATCCCTGGATGACCGTCGGTCCCCGCACGTACATCGCCGACCTGCTCCGCCGCGTGGGCGGCTCTCTTTCACTCGAAGGGTCTTTCGACGCCGGCGCCGCCGACTATCCGGTGACGCGAGAAGACGCGATCGTCGCCGCGCGTCCGGACGTCCTCATCCTCCCGGACGAGCCCTATCGCTTCCGCGAGCGCGACGCCGCGTTCTGGAGGCAGCGACTTTCCGCCTCGACACGCGTCGTTCTCGTCGAGGGCAACGACTTCTGCTGGCACGGCACGCGGACACTCCGGGGTCTCGAGGCGGTTCGAAAGCTCAGGACCGACTCGCGCTGACGATCGACACCGGGCCGTTGGCCGTCGAGATCCTCACGGTCGCGTTCTCCGTCCCGATCTCGAAGAGCCGCGTGCGGTTCCCGTCCTGCCGGCGCGCGCCCTCGCAGGCGGCCGCGCGGCAGGAGAACGGGCTGTGCGAGGAGGTCTCGACTCTCACGCCCGACGAGAATCCGTCCGGCACCTTCAGGGTGAGGGGGCCGTTCTTCGCGTCGGCCACGAGCCCCTTGCCCTCCCAGCGAGTCCCCGCGAGGGCGATCGTGAGCGGCCCGTTGACGGCGTGGATCCTCACGTCGCCCGAGGAGCCCTTCAGCGAGACGGGACCGTTCGCGGCCTCCACGTCGACCGAGCCGGCCAGATTCGAGAGCGAGACGGGCCCGTTTTCCGTCTTCACGGAGAGCGCGCCCGAAAGTCCGGTCAACGATACGGGGCCGTTCGACGCCTCGACCGAAAAATCGGCGTCCTTCGGGGCCGTCACGATCAGGAATCCGGTCCAGCGTTCGCCGTCGGGCCCTTCGATCGTGATCCGGCTGCCCGACGAGTGGAGAACGACCTTGGAGAGTACGGCGCGGGCGGAGGCGTCGTCGTCGCCCGCGGCGGCGGTGCACGCCGTGACCTTGAACTCGCCCACGTCGGCGCCGCGTACGGTGACGCCGCCGTTACGGGAGCCCTCGAGAACCAGGCCCTTAGCGTCCCGGCGGGAGAGCGTGATCGTCTCCTCTCCCCGGGCCGTGATCCGGTCCCCGAAGTGCATGTTCACGGACGAACAGCCCGACCCGTCGCCCCCGTCCACCGTTACGGTGCGCTCGGCGGCGGCAGGGAGGGAAAGGCTGATGGTGGCGAGAAGGGCCGGGAGCAGTACAGTTCGGCTCATCGGTGTCTCCTTGAAAAAGAAGACGCCGTGACTGGGGAGAGGTTACTTGGATATTTCTTCTTATATGCGGCGGCTGCTGATGCAGCCGCCGATAGTTGAAAATCTTCTTCCCGAATGGCCGATGTCAAGGGCGCGCTTCGCGCGCCGCGTAGCGGTCTTTGACCCTTGACATCGGCCATTCGGGAAAGTACCGGGCTCAGCCTGGGCGTCGAAGCAGATCCAGGAATTCCTCTCTAACCGCTTTCTGTAGAAAGATCCCTCGAATCGCCGACGTGACCGTCACGGCGCCCGGCTTCTTGACGCCGCGCATCTCCACGCAGAGGTGCCGGGCCTCGATGACGACCATGACGCCCTGGGGCTTCAGCTCCTCCTCGAGGACGGCCGCGACCTGCTCGGTCAGCCGTTCCTGGACCTGAGGCCTCCGCGCGTAGAACTCCAGGAGCCGCGGCAGCTTCGAGAGGCCGACGATCTTGTCGTTCGGGATGTACGCGATGTGCCCGTGCCCGTAGAACGGCACGAAGTGGTGGGCGCACATGGAGTAGAAGGGAATCTGCTTCTCCATGACCATCGACGTGTAGTGCTCTTCGTTCGGGAACGTCGTGAGCCTGGGCCGCGTGCCCTCGTCCAGCCCGGAGAAGATGTCGAGATACATCCTCGCGACTCGCCGGTCCGTGTTGATGAGGTTCGCATCCTGGTCGGGACAGAGGCCGAGGATCCGGATGATCTCCTTCACGTGGCCGGCGATCTGGTCGACGCGGGGATCGGCGAGGTCCCCGTTCTCGAGGATGGCGGCGTGAGGTGCCTGAAACTGGAGCTCGCTCATGCGGGCATCATACGGGTGAAAAAGGGGGAGCGGATGGCACACGAGAAGAGCCCCAGGGCGCGGGCGACGCGGATCGTCGCGACGATCGCCTCGAACGCCCAGAGGCCCGGCGCGCTCGCGGCGCTCCTCGACGCGGGCGTGGACGTCTTGCGCCTGAACGGGGCCCACTGCCAGCCCGGCGAAATCGCGCGCCGGGTGGCTCTCGTGCGCCAGCTGTCGCGTTCGCGGCGCGCCCCGGCAGGCGTCCTCCTCGACCTCGGCGGCCCGAAGCTCCGCGTCGGCGCGCTGCCCGGCGGCGCCGTTTCCCTCGCGGTCGGGCGGACCGTCGAGCTCTTTCCGGGCGGAGCCTCCGGCGGCGAGTCGGGAGCCACCGTGCGCCTCGCGGTCACGTATCCGGCCCTTCTCAAGGACATAGGTCCGGGCGCCGACGTGCGGCTCGACGACGGGCGGATCCGCCTTCGGGTCGTGAAGCGGATGAAGCGCGCGCTCCTCGCGACCGTCGAGGTCGGCGGGCGCCTGAAGAGCGGGGCGGGCGTGAACTTCCCGAACTCGGCCCTCTCGGCGCCCGCCCTGACGGCGAAGGACCGGCGAGATCTCGCGGAAGGCCTCGCGGCCGGCGTGGACTTCGTGGGTCTTTCGTTCGTGCGCAGCCCGTCGCACGTCGAGAAGCTCCGGCGGCTCCTCGCGCGCGTTCCGCCCGAGCGCCGCCCCTGGATCGTTTCCAAGATCGAGAGAAAGGAAGCCCTTGCCGCCCTCGACGAGCTCGCCGCCGCTTCGGATGTGCTCATGGTCGCCCGCGGCGACCTCGGCGTCGAGATCGGCCTCGCGAGCGTGCCCCGGGCCCAGCGGGAAATCCTCGCTGCGGGCCGGCGCCACGCCGTGCCCGTCATCGTCGCCACGCAGATGCTCGAGTCGATGATCGAGAACCCGACACCGACGCGGGCCGAGGTCTCGGATGTGGCAGGCGCCGTGCACGACGGCGCGGACGCGGTGATGCTGTCCGGCGAGACGGCGATCGGAGCATGGCCCGTCGAGGCCGTCGAGGCCATGGCCGAGATCGCGTGCGCCGCCGAGGTGCCGGAAGCCGGCACCGTGCCGGAAGTCGCGTCGCCTTCGCCGCCCGGGGACTTCTCCGCCGTCGTGGCGCGCGCGGCTGCGACAATGGCCCGCGAGGCGCACGCGGTCGCGATGGTCGTCTACACCGAGTCGGGAAGGACCGCGCGCTTCGTCTCGAAGAACCCGCTCTCCATTCCGGTCCTCGCGTTCACGGCGCACGAGACGGTCCGGCAGAAGCTGACGCTCCTGAAGGACGTCACGTCTTATCGCGTCCCCGAGGCACGCAGCGTCGAGGCGATGATCCGCGCCGGAGACGCCGTCCTGTCGCGGCTGCCGGGCCTGGCCGGAGCCGTGGTCGTCGAGATCTCGGGCGCCGCGCAGACGGCCGGCGCCACGAACACGGTGCGCGTGAGGCGCGTGCCTCGATAACCTGCGGCGAACCTCCGGGCGTTTTCTCCTATTGGAAGGAAGAGCGGCCCTTCAGAAGCGCCTGTCGAAGCCGCGAGGCCCAAGCGTCGAGGTCCTTCGGCGGCGGCAGGGATGGCGCCGCCGGGTACACGCGAAGGACGTCGTCTCCGATGAGCCGCGGATGCACGTGGAAATGGAGATGCGGTACCTCCTGGCCGGCGCCCTCGCCGGCGGAATGCCAGATGCTCAGACCGTCGGCCGGGAAGACCGTCGCGACGGCCCGTGCGACACAGGCGACGGTCGCTCCGAGGGCCATCGCGGTCTTGTCGTCGACGGCCCGAATGTCGCGCACGTGTTCCCGGGGAATGACCAGGGTGTGCCCGGGATGGAACTGGCGCAGATCCAGGAACGCGAGGGTATCGGCGTCCTGAAAGACGAGACTCGTGCGCTGACGGCCGGCCACGATGTCGCAGAAGGCGCACGAGCGCCGTGAAAGAACCGGCATCAGTCGTCGGCGCCGCCTCCGGCAGATATCGCCGGAAGAGGCGGCGCGTGTGGAACGCCGCGCGGCGCGATCTCGAGGTCCTTGCCGTCCATCTCGTCGGGGTCGTAGGCGAGCCCGAGGTACGAAAGAAGCGTGGGTGCGAGGTCCACCGTTCGCGCCGTGGGGAGGAGGCCGGGCGACACGCCGGGGCCCGCGAACACGAAAGGGACGACCGTCTCGCTCCGCGAGAGCGAGCCGTGGCCGGCGACGTATCCCTTCGTGAAGCCGTAGCCGTCTTTCGGAGAGATGAAGACGTCCGGGGAGCGAGGCGAGTCGAAGAACTCGGGCAGCTGGACGACGAGATCGGGATACTCCGTTTCCGCCGTCGCCTCGAGCCAATCGTCGGCCTCGCGTGCAGAGCCGACGAGTGGCGCCGCGGCCGACCGGGAGTAGCCGAGAGGGTCCTCTCCCTCCAGGACGCGATACAGGTAGAGAGACTCGAGTTCGTCGCGATCCTCGCGCACGATTTCCGCCCGGCCCGCGGGACCGTAGAGCGCCACCGTTCCGGGAGAGTCGCCGCGCGTGACGACGAGCCGCACCTCGGCCGCGCGAGCGAGCGTCGCGGCGAAGAGCGACGCGACCGGAGTCTTCAGGGGAGCGTTGCTCGCGGGGCGCGCCTTCCTCCTGCGCCGCGGGGCGCGAAACGCGCTCGGCACTTCTTCGGGCAGCCGGTTCGCGGGAAGCCAGATCATGACGCCGCGGTAGGCGCCGACCGCGATCATGGCGTCGCCCACGTCGTAGGCCTTTTCCTTCCGAGAGGCCGGGACGAGAATGCAGTGCCCGAGGCTGCAGTCGGCCTCCGTGGGGTTCGCCGTCAGCGCGCGGTTCACGAGCTCGTTCGCGTCGACGAACGTCCCGTAGGAGCGGTTTCCGTGGTCGGCGACGAGGACGAACAGGATCCGTTCGTCGAGGTGCCGACGCTTGAGCCGGCGCAGGAGGCGCCCGAAGGCGCGGTCGATCTCGGCCATCGTCGCGCGGAACTCCTTGCTCTCCAGCCCGCTGAGGTGCGCGACCTCGTCGGTGCCGACGAAGTGCGCCCAGACGAGAGGCGGCACGCGTCCCGCCGTCGCCGCGCCCACGTAGGCGTCGCCGACGTCGTCGAGCGTCTTGCGGTCGAGGAACGCCCAATCGTTGCGGGCGTACGAGGCAACGAGCGCGATCCGGTTTCGCGCGTGGACCGAGACTCCCCTTGCGAGCGGCACCGTCACGGCAACCGTATCGTTCGACAGCCGCTCGAAAAGCGTCCGCGCCTCGGGTGCGAGGTAGTCGGTCGAAGAGAAGACCCCGAGAATGTTCGTGTGCGCCTCGCGGATCTGAAGCCTCCGGTCGAGCCAGATGTTCGCGGGAATTCCGTGGTGGCCGGGGAGAAGGCCGGTTTCGAGGGAGGCGAGGTTCGGATAAGTCTCGCTCGGGACCGAGGCGACGGCCGTTTGAACGCGCAGGCCGCGATCCACGATGCTGGCTTTGAGGCTCGGCAGCGCGCCCGAATCGACGAGGTGTGAGAAGGCCTCGTCGGAGAGCCCGTCGAAGAAGAGAACGCACACGGAGACCCCTGGATCAGGAGAGACCCGCTCTGCGGCCGTGTGCGCGCGGGTGCGGATCGAGCAGGCGGCCGCGAGGGAAAGACCCAGCGCGGCCGCCGACTTTAGCGCTCGACTCGAGCGCAAGTCGTCCAAGATGCCCGACCCAATCACGGCGGCAGGTTACAGGAGCGACAAGCGTCCAGCTTCTATTTGGTCGAGAGGCGAATCCCCGTCTCGGCGCGAAACGTATTCCCGGAGAGGACGCTCCCACCGATATGGAGGGCGGTGTCGTCCGAGTAGATCGCGAGCCCGCTCGGCCGGAGGTCGAGCTTCACTTCATAACCCTCCGGCGCCCGTCGAGCAGACAGAAGCGTGGACTCTCCCATGAGTACGACGACAGCGTTGTTCGGAGATTCGACGAGAACGGGTCCAGCGAAGACTTCATTGCCTCTGACTTCCACGGGTTGACGAGCCGGCGGGGAAGGGACCTTGAACGAAGCGAGAAGCCGGCCCCCTGCCGCTTCCTCCAGAGTCAGCACCGAGGTCTCATCGATAACGAGAACGCGTTCGCAGTCGATGAAGCGGTTCGTGCCGAGGGTCAAGTCCACTATGCGGCTCTGTTCAGGGCGATCAAAGGCGCCTCATCGATCCTGCTCCGGAAGTTGCTCGCAAGGTCGATATCCACCGCCCGAAGCGGGAGCGTCGAGAGCAGAGTTGTCCCGCTAATCATGGCGGAAGGTGCAGCCAGCGACGCGTAGTGCTTGCGGGTCGCTTCGGGCGTGTGAAAAAGAAGAAGCACCGGCGTCCCTAGAACCTCTGTCGCTTGTCGACGAGCACCCCTGAGCGCGCGGTAGAGAACCGGCTGTTCCGCCGCGGGGATTCCGAAGACCTCGATCGACGCCTCACGTCCCTCGAAGTCGCCATCGGAGGTGTTGCCGTCTGTCCACCGAACGACGGCCGGCCGAGCCGCTTCGGCAAAGAGCCGTAGGACATCGGCGCGCCTTCTTGAAAGGTCAACGGGCTCATTCGTGCTCATGGCTCTTCGATTCCGAGCAAACGCAAGATACTCCTTGCTTCCCTCGTCAGGCTGAGAGCCTCCTCTGGGTCGATATCGTCCGGGAAATAATCAGCGATCACGCGCCTCGAGTAGAGAAGCGCCACGGAGTCGGCGGCATCCTCATTCACGATTCCTGCCTTCAGAATCTCGTCCGCGAAGAACTTATGGGGCCAGTATCCGGTGGGTGGAGGCTCGTAGCCATCGGCGGAAAGCCGGAACCAGCATGCGTGATACGCCGCATAGTAAGCGCGAGTTGTTGCGGCATTCGGGAAGGGAATGGCTGCCTCCAAGAGGCTTTTGGCCGCCCGAATGTTCTCAAGGGCCTTCGTTTTCATCGACACCAGACTAGCACCCGGAAGTGGGACCCGCCCTCAGACGGCGGACCGGCTCGAGCGGGATGACGTCGATGCCGTGGCCGAAACCGTCCGGAACTGAAACGTGACGCGACCGATACGAATCTCGTCGCCACTCTGAAGAGTGGCCGTCCTGTGGACGCGTTTGCCGTTGCAGGAAGTCCCGTTCTTGCTCCCGAGGTCCTCGAGGACGGCCGCGGATCCCGCCACGCGGATGAGCGCGTGCCGCCTCGAGGCCGACGAGTCGGCAATCCACACGGCGGCGTCCTTGTCGCGGCCGAGCACGTTCTCGCCCTCGGCCAGGTCCGTTTCATGTTTTCCCCAGACGAGGCGGTGAAGCGATCCCGACCCGGGCGCCCCGAATGCGCGTGCCGGTCCGCTGACGTCGCCGCTGAAGGCGTAGCCAAACCCATAGACCAGGGGGTCCTCATGGACTTCCGGGACCTCGAGGGTCGCACCCTCCGGTCCGTGCTTGCGGACAGCGGCGTCTCCCCGGTGGAGTTCTTCGATTCCCTGCTGTTCGCCGACGGCGGTCATGCCGAAGCATGCCACCGAGACCGGGTGTTCGCGGCGACCGTGCGCGGCAGCCGCGTCATCCTCGTGTGCCCCGGTTTCCGGGAGTTGAGTGCCGGCAATCCTTCCCTGGCCGCGGACATCCTGATCCACGAAATGCTCCATGACCTGGGACTCGGCGAGAATCCCCCTTCCTCGCAGGAGATCACCCTACGGGTCAGGCGACGCTGCTGGCCGTGAACCACAGCGGCGTGCGGCCGCGCCGGGAAGAGCCTGGAAGAACTTAAGAAGTTTGGAATGAGTATTTATTGACCTGGAGGTGCGTACCGCCCTAACTTGTCGGCAAACGGAGGACGAAATGAGCAGGAGCCGCATTCTGTTGGCGTCGATCGGCTTTATGGCCTGTGTTTCCTCACCCACCACGCACGCCTGCGGAGACAAGTTCCTGCTGCTTGGAAGGAGCGTCCGGTACGAAGAAGCGTATGCGGCCAAACACCCGGCGTCAGTTCTCGTCTACCTGAACCGCGCGACGGGGTTCTCAAACGTCGGTCCCGAGGTGTTCACGATCCTGAAGAAAGCAGGACACCAGCCGGTCGCGGTCGAGGGACCGGCTGCGCTTCGAGAGGCCCTCAAGGCGGGCTCGTTCGACGTCGTCCTGTCCGACATCGCCGACGTGGATGGCGTCGACGCCGAGGTCGCCGCCGCGAAGGCCTCGAGCCCCCATGCCGTCGTTCTCCCCGTGGTCTACAACCCGACGGGCAAAGAGCTGAAGGAGGCCGAGAAGCAGTACGCCTGCCTTCTGAGCGCGAAGGGGAAGGACCGGTACTTCCTCGCCGTGGTGAACGAAGTCGTTCGGACCCGCGCGAAAGGCAAGGAGCTCAAGTGCAAGAAGACTTGAGCGTCGGCTGAGCCTTCGATGAGAGCGTGTGCCTTCCGCGGGGCCGGAGTCGGTCCCCTGTGGCTCCTCGTGGCTCTCGCCGCACTGCCGGGGCGCCTCGCCGCCCAGGCGTGGCTGCCACCGCAGGGGGACGTTTTCTTCGCGATGTCATACCAGAATGCCTACTACCGGAACCACACAGACGACGCCGGGAACCCTCAACAGCTCGGCCGCGTTCGCGGCCAGTCGGTCCTCTTCGACGCGGGCTACGCGGTCCTCGAGAGCCTGGCCGTCAGCGCGAGTGTCGCGTACCTGAAGTCGAAGTGGGATGTGGAGCAGAACCCCACACCCATGCAGGCAAGGCCGCACGGCCCGAACGACGACGGGCAGTACCACGGCGAGTGGCAGGACCTCCGTGTTGGGTTCCGCTACGCTCTGCTCTCGGAGCCAATAGCCGTCGCGCCTATCGTGGGCCTTCTCGTTCCGACGAACGACTATGAGGTTCGAGGGCACACGGCTGTGGGTCACGGTTTCGTGGATCGGACCGAATCGAATCCCACTGCGGGTCGGCGGTGAGCGCGACGAGGAAGGGCGAGCGATCCTCCACGGCCTTGTCGAGCCATCGGAAGGCTTCATCTTTCTCACCGAGGAGGACGTGGAGGGCAGCGATAGAAAGCGGCGAGACGTAGCGCCCCTCCCCGGCGAGCGCGGTCATCTCGTCGAGCCGTTTCCGGTTGAGGTTCTGCTGGGCCTTTTCCCAGCCGAGGGCCCCGAAGTCACGCCCCAGCTCCTCGGCCCAATCGTCGAGATTCGCCTTCTCGAGGGCCTTCTTCTGCTCTTCGGCTGCCTCGCGGTAGCTGCGCTTCGAGGCGTAAGCGTCGGCCAGAAGCTCGTGGGCCTCGGAGGAATCGGGGTGGAGGTCGACCGCCGCGCGGTAGACCTCGATCGCCTCGTCGTAGCGGCGCGCCCAGGCGTAGTCGGTACCGAGTCTCAGATGCGCGAAAAGGGAGAGAGGGTCGTTGGCGAGGAGACTTTTCGCGGCTTTGATCGATCTCTCGAATTCACCACGATATTTGGCCCACTCACCACTCGGGTCGGTCGTCGACATCCATCCGTCCCCGATTGGACCGTAGGCGCTCCCTCCGCTGAGCTCGCTCGCCCGTCGGAATTCCTTCTCCGCAGCCTCCAGATTCCAGTGATAGAAGCCGTAGATCCAACCGAGCTGGACGTGTGACGCCGGGTGATTCGGATCGAGCTCGAGGGCCTTCATCGCTGCGGCCTCGGCCTTCGGGAAAGCGACCTTCGGGGCGACGGCGCCCTCGGCTGCGGTGTCCGCGTGATAGAAGGAGAGGCCGACGAAGGGCGGAGCGAATTCGGGCGCGAGGCGGATCGCTCTCTCGAAGTGCTCCCTGGACTTCTCGAGCGACTCGGGGTCTCCCCGCGAGACGTAGAAAAGTCCCTTCAGGTACGCCTCGTACGCGTCCGCGGGCACCGGGGGGCGCGGCGCGAGGCGGGCCGCTTCGTCGGTCGTCAGTTTCGCACCGATGTTTCGAACGATCGCGCCGGCGACCTCGCTCTGGAGAGCGAAGACGTCTTTCATGTCGCGCTCGTAGCTCTCGCTCCAGAGGCTCTGCTCGCTTTCGGCCCGGATGAGTTTTGCGGCGATTCGGATCTGCTGGCCGTTCCGGCGCACGGATCCCTCGACGACGACATCGACCCCGAGGGTTTTCGCGATCGATGGAATCCCCTCCTTCGTCCCCTTGAATCGCATCATGGAGGTGCGCGAGATCACGCGAAGCTCGTGGATCTTCGAGAGGGCCGTGATGAGCTCGTCCGTCATTCCGTCGGCGAAGTACTCCTGCTCGGCGTCGCCGGAGAGGTTGACGAGCGGGAGAACGGCGACGGAGCGGATCGCCTTCGCCCCGAATCCCGGGCCGCGGTTCGCGACGTACCAGCCCGTGGCGGCGAGCGCGAGAATACCGAGGAGGGCGACGAGGGCGGGGAGCACGGCGGAGCGGCGCGGTGGGGTGGCGATCGCCGGGGTCGTGTCGGGGCTCGAGTGGAGCGACCTCAGGGCGTAGAGAAGATCCTGCGCCGTCTGGAACCGGCGCCCCGGACTGTTTTCCAGGCAGTGCGCCACCAGCCGATCCAGTTCGGCGGGCACATTCCGCCCTTCCGCGGAAAGCGACGGAGCGGAGTCCCGAAGGATCGATGCCATCACCTCTCCGACGGTCCTCCCTGGAAACGGCGTTTGACCGGCGATCGTCTCGAAAAGCACGCAGCCGAAAGAGAAGATGTCGCTCGTCGGCTCGGCCGAAAGCCCGCGCACCTGCTCCGGGGACATGTAGCCGACGGTGCCGAGCACAGTCCCAGGCTCGGTTTTCGTGAGCGTATCGGCGGAGGTCTCGGGCGAAATCGAGTCGGCCTTCGACATGCGGGCCAGGCCGAAATCGAGGACCTTTACGCGGTCGTCCTCGGTCAGGAAAATATTAGAAGGCTTGAGGTCGCGGTGAACGATCCCCTTGGAGTGAGCGGCGGCGAGGCCCTCCGCCACCGCGATTCCGATTCCGAGAGCCTGCCTCCAGGGCAGGGGCCCGCCGGAGATCCTGCCCTCCAGTGTTTCCCCCTCGAGCAGCTCCGTCACCGCAAAGGGCGTCTCCCCTTGGAGCGAGACGTCGAATACGGCGAGGATGTTCGGGTGCGTGAGGGCCGCGATTGCCTTGGCTTCGCGCTCGAAACGGGCGAGCGCGCGGGGATCCCCGGCGAGCGATTCGGGAAGCACCTTGAGCGCCACCTCGCGCTCCAGTCGCCCGTCGCGAGCCCGGTAGACCTCCCCCATTCCTCCTGCGCCGAGCGGCGCGAGGATTTCGTAGGGGCCGAGCCGCGTTCCCCGCGAGAGCCGCACGTTTGAGTCTCGAACGATCGTAACGCAGCCCGCTGCTACCATGCGCGGATGCCTCCGTTCCGCGGCGCCGACCTCCATTGCCACTCCACGTTCTCGGACGGCCTCGAGCCGCCGGCGCAGCTCGTGGCCCGCGGCGTCGAAGCGGGGCTCTCCGTCCTCGCGCTCTCGGATCACGACGCGGTTCACGGCCTGCCCGAGTTCGAGGCCGCGGCGAAGGGCACTGGTCTCGTGACCGTGACCGCGAGCGAGCTTTCGACGCGGTGCGACGGCGACGACGTCCACGTGCTCGGCCTGTTCCTCGATCCGGAAGAGCCCGAGCTCAAGTCGCGCCTCGCGGTGTTCCGCGAGGACCGCGACACGCGCGGGGAGGCGATGGTGGAGAAGCTCGCCTCTCTCGGCATGCCGCTCGACATCGCCGGGATCCGGGCCGTCGTGGCGGACGGCGCGTTCGGCCGCCCGCACATCGCGCGCGCGATGGTCGCGAAGGGCTACGTGGCGAGCCTCGAGGATGCCTTCGAGCGTTTCCTCGCGCGGGGCAAGCCCGCCTACGTGCCGAAGCCGAAGTGGACTCTCGAGGAGGCCATCGCCGCCATCCGCAAGGCGGGAGGGCTTTCGGTGATCGCCCATCCGATCTGGTACCGCGACCCGGAGAAGGTCGTCACCCTCGGGGTCGCGGCGGGACTCGACGGGCTCGAGGTCATCCACGCGGATCAGGACGGGCAGAAGGAGAACGCGTTCGGCCAGCTCGCCGAGAGGGAAAGCCTCCTGAAGTCGGCCGGCTCGGACTACCACGGTCCGCCGGAAGGCCGGAAACGCGTTGGCGCCTGCCGGCTCGACGAGGAGAACTGGAACCGGATGGTCGTCGCCGCCGCGAAGCGCCGGGAGGAGGTCGGCCTCCCGCCGCTGGATCTCTCTCCGCGCTGACGGGCGGCCGGCGCCCTTCGCGGCTCTCGCCTCTCGCGCGCGAACCTCTCTTGGGATAAAACAGGCCTCCCCGATGTCCACCCTCGCCCCCGTCGATTCCGAGGTTCTTCCCGCGCGGCCCGACGCCGAGCGGAGCCTCCTGGGCGCGATCCTCATCGACGGGTCGCTCCTCTCTCGCGTGATGGAGTTCCTCGTGCCGGAGGACTTCGCGAGCGAGGCGCACCGGCTGGTCTACGAAGCGTGCCTGACGCTCGCCGACCGGCGCGAGGGCGTGGACCTCGTCACGGTGCAAAGCGAGCTCGAGAAGACCGGGCGGCTCGATCGCGCTGGCGGCGTTGCGGTCCTGTCGGCGCTCGTGGACCGCGTGCCGGACGTCGAGAACGTCGAGAGCTACGCGCGCCTCGTGCGCGAGTCCTCGCTGAGGCGGCTCGTCATCTTCCAGTCGCGCCGCGCGATCCGGGACGCCGTGACGGCGCCGGACGCCGAGACCGTGCTCGAGAACGCTCAACGCGACCTCGTCGAGATCGCGAAGGGGTCGATCAAGGGCGGCTTCGTGAAGCTCTCGCGGATCGCGGAGAAGAACGAGGAGGAGATCCAGAAGATCCACGGGCGCGGCACGATGCTCACGGGCCTGCCCACCGGCTTCACGAGGCTGAACGCGCTGACGCAGGGCTTCCAGAAGACGGACCTGATCGTCGTGGCGGCGCGGCCGGGCATGGGCAAGACGGCGTTCGCCCTGAACATCGCGTCGTATCTCACGATCCACCAGAAGTTCATCGTCGGCTTCTTCTCGCTCGAAATGTCCGCCCAGCAGCTCGGCTTCCGCATTCAGTGCTCCGAGTCGCGCGTGAACCTGCAGCGCCTGCGCGAAGGGCCGACTCTCGAAGGAGGAGAAGAAGGCCCTCTTCTTCTCGACGCAGCAGATGCGCGAAGCGCAGCTCTTCGTGGACGACTCGCCGGCCGCGACGCTCCTCGAGATGCGCGCCCGGGCGCTCCAGCTCAAGCAGCGGCACGGCCTCGACGCGTTGTTCGTGGACTACCTTCAGATCATGGGTTCGCGCGGCAAGGTCGAGAACCGCACGCAGGAGGTCAGCGCATTCTCGCGCGGCCTCAAGGCTCTCGCCAAGGAGCTCGAGGTTCCCGTCATCGCGCTCTCGCAGCTCTCGCGGCGCACCGAGCAGCGCGGCTCCGAGAAGGAGCCAGTCCTCTCGGACCTCCGCGAGTCGGGCGCGATCGAGCAGGATGCCGACGTCGTCCTCTTCCTGTCGCGGCCCGAGTATTACGACAAGGACACCGAGCAGAAGAACGTGTGCGACGTCATCATCGCCAAACAGCGCAACGGCCCGACCGACCGTTTCACGCTCGGCTGGTCGGGCGAGTACACGCGCTTCTCGGACCTCGCGATGATCAGCGAAGGTCCGGGGCTCTGAAGTGTTCCCGGGAGAACCCGGAGGTCGGGTTCTCCCGGACCCACTCCGCACCAATCGCTGAATGAGTCTTTCCCTCCGCCCGACGCACGCCGTCATCGATCTCGACGCGCTCGCGTCGAACTACCGGGCGATCGCCCGTGCTCTCCCGAAGAGCTGCGCGGTGATGCCGGTCGTGAAAGCGGACGCGTACGGCCATGGCGCCGGACAGGTGGCGCGGCGCCTCGCCGAGGAGGGCGCGCCGATCTTCGCGGTCGCCGTCGTCGAGGAAGGCCTCGAGCTGCGCCGGGCGGGCATCGCGCAGCCGATCCTCGTCATGGGCTGGATCGGGAAAGACCAGCTCGGCGCGCTCGTCGCGGGAGGACTCACGGCCAACATCCATTCGGTCGAGCAGGGCGAGGAGTTGAAGAATTTCTTGGAAAGAGAAGAGAAGAAAGAGAAGATTTTCTTAGAAGGAAAAGAGAAGAAAGATTTCTTAGAAGGGGAAGAGGGGAGGGAACGCGGTGGCGGCGCGCCGCGCGCAGTCGGGGCGCCTCGCGGTCCGTTGCCGGTCCATCTCAAGCTCGACACGGGGATGACGCGGCTGGGAGTCCTTCCCGCCGACCTGCCCCGGGTCCTCGACCTGCTCGATGCGATGAAGGGAAAGATTTTCTTAGAAGGGGTATTTCAGAACTTCGCCTCGGCGGACGATCCCGGCGGCGCGCAAACCGAGGCGCAGGCCGGGGTTTTCTTAGAAGGTCTGAAGGCAATTCGCGCGGCGGGTCACCGGCCTTCCATGATCCACGTAGACAACAGCGCGGCAACGTTGGCGCGGCTGGCCGAATTCACCTTCTAAGAAATCTTCTCTCTTCGAAATCACCCATGTCCGCCCCGGCCTCGCCCTTTACGCCCGGGTCCCCGGGGTCCCCGGTCTCTCTTCCGAAGCAAATAATTCTCTTTCCGACGTCATGTCGTTCGTCTCGGTCGTCGACCAGGTGAAGACCGTCCCGCCCGGGACGCGCGTGGGCTACGGCGGGACGTTCGTCGCGGGGCGGACGACGACGCTCGCGATCGTCCCGGCCGGCTTCGCGGACGGCGTGCCGCGCCACGCTCTCCGGGCGCGGGCAGGTCCTGATCGGGGGCCGCCGCTGCCCGATCGCCGGACGCGTCTCGATGGACCTGACGGCCGTGGACGCCACGGACCTCGACACGCGGCCCGCGAGGGGCGCAGAAGTGGTCTTTTTCGGCCGGCAGGGGGAAGCCCGGCTCGGCGTCGAGGAGGTTGCGGCGGCCGCCGGGACCGTCTCCTGGGAGATCCTGTGCGGCGTCGGCCCGCGCGTGCCACGTATCATCCTGTCGGGAGGCCGGATCGTGGCGCGGGAGACGAAGTTCCTGTGAACGCCGTGCTCGAATTCCTCGGGCGCGGCGTCCTCGCGGTGACGGAGGGCGTGGGGCGTTTCTTCACGCTGCTCGGAATGACGCTTCGGGGACTCGTAGCGCCTCCCTGGACGCCCGTCGCGACCGCCAAGCAGGTCGTGCGCGTGGGCGTCGACTCCGTGCCGGTCGTGCTCCTGACCGCGTTCTTCACGGGCGGCGTCCTCGCGCTTCAGACGTTCAAGGGCTTCCAGCGTTTCCACGCGGAGGGCTACATCGGGTCGGTCGTGGCGCTCTCGATGCTGCGGGAGCTCGCGCCCGTCCTGACCGGCCTCATGGTGACGGGCCGCGCCGGGCAGCGCGATGGCGGCCGAGCTCGGCTCGATGCGCGTGACCGAGCAGATCGACGCGCTCGTCTCTCTCGCGACCGACCCCGTGCAGTACCTCTTCGTGCCGCGCGTCCTCGCGGCGATCATCGTTCGTGCCGATGCTCGTCGTCCTCGCGGACGCGATCGGCATCCTCGGGGGCTATCTCGTCGCGGTGACGTACCTCGGCGCGAACCCGGTCGTCTACATGAACAACACGTTCCAGTTCCTCGACATGGACGACCTGACGTCCGGCCTCATCAAGTCGGCGGTCTTCGGATTCCTCCTGTCGCTCATCGGATGCCAGTGCGGCTTCGACACGAAGGGCGGCGCGGAAGGCGTGGGCCGGTCGACGACGGCCGCGGTCGTGATCGGCTCCCTCGCGATCCTCATCGCCGACTTCTTCCTGACGAAGGTGCTGTTCTGAGCGACCGCCTCCGCCGGCCCCCGCGATCCGCCTGCACGGGCCTCTCGAAGGCTTCGGCTCGAAGATAGTCCTCGATCGGCCTCGACCTCGACGGTCGAGAAGGGAGAATCGCTCGTCCTCCTCGGACAGTCGGGAATCGGGAAGAGCGTTCTCCTGAAGCACGTCATCGGCCTCCTGAAGCCGGACGCCGGCACCGTCGAGATCGACGGCGAGGACCTCTGGGCCGCTTCCTCCCGCGAGCGCGACACCTTGCGCCGCAAGTTCGGCATGTCGTTCCAGGAAGGCGCCCTCTTCGACTCGATGAGCGTCGGCGAGAACATCGCGTTTCCGCTCGACGCGGCACACGAAGAAGTCGAAGAAGGAGATCGCCGAGCGCGTGGCCGAGTGCCTCGAGCTCGTCCGCCTGCCCGGCATCGAGGAAAAGCGCCCGTCCGAGCTCTCGGGCGGCATGCGGCGCCGCGTGGGCTTCGCGCGCGCGATCGCGCTGCAGCCCGAGATTCTCCTCTTCGACGAACCCACGACGGGCCTCGACCCGATCACCACGGACGTCGTCGTGAAGGTCATCGAGGAGATGCGCGCCCGGCTCAAGCCGTCGGCGATCACGATCACGCACGACCTCAAGGTCGTCTTCGCGATCGCGGACCGCGTGGGGCTCCTCTCGGGGGGCAAGATCGACGTCGACATGACGCCGAAGGAGTTCGAACAATCCAAAGACCCGCGCGTCGCGGCGTTCGTGACCGGCGACAGCGAGCTCGCGCCTCCGGAGGCCGAGCCCGAGCGGCGCACGGAGAAGGCCGGGGAGGCGCACGTATGATGGGCGCGCCATGACGACCACCGCGAAAATCGGGGCGTTCTTCGTCGTGGTGCTCGTCGCCCTCGCGGTCCTCATCCTGAAGATCGAGGACATCCATTTCGGCAAGAAGGCGCGCACGAACACGGCGGACGCGCACTTCAAGGACGTCGCCGGCCTCGACGACAAGTCGGCGGTGCGCGATCGCCGGGGTGCGGGTCGGGAAGGTGGACGGGATCTCGCCTGCGGCCGGACGGCACCGCCGTCGCGCACCTCGCGCTCGACCCGAGCGTCGAGCTGCATCAGGGCGCGACCGCCCAGATCCGGAGCCTCGGAATGCTCGGCGACAAGTACGTGGAGCTCGTGCCGGGCGACATGTCGGCTCCGCGTCTCGCGAACGGCGCGCTCCTCGAGGGCGTCACCGGCGCCGGCTTCGACGACATCACGAAGCTCGCCACGGACATCGGAAAGGACCTCAAGGAAGCTGACTCGAGCGCTCTCGCGAGCTCCATGGGCGGGAAGAGGGGCGAGGAGAAGGCTGAACCGGATCGTCGATAACCTCGGCCGCCTCGCCGAGTCCCTGCGCGAGCTCGCCGACGCGAACCGCGGCAACGTCGACGCAATCGTCGCGAACCTGAAGGTGCTGTCGGCCCAGCTGCTGGAGACCGTCGCCCGGGTGGACCGGCTGATCGACGAGAACCGCTCGGGCGTGAAGTCGACGGTCTCGAACATGGACGACGTCACGGCGAAGCTCAAGACGACCGCCGACAGCCTGAACTCCATCACGGGCAAGATCGACACCGGGCAGGGCACGATCGGCAAGCTCCTGAACGACGACGAGACGCACAAGAACATCAACGACGCGCTCAAGTCGGTGAAGGACGGCGTCGAGCAGCTCTCGGGCACTCTCGGGCGCATCAACCGACTCCAGCTCGACATCGGGTTCCGGACCGAGTACGCGACGCGGTTCAAGGACGACAAGTACTACTTCACGCTCGACGCGATTCCGAAGGAAGGGAAGTTCTACCGCCTCGAGATCGGCGCGCTCCCGAACGGCAAGCGGGAGAACATCATCGAGACGACCACGGTCACGTTCCCGGATGGAAGCAAGCAGACGATCGCGACGAACGGCGAGCGGTTCGTGGACCAGTTCGTCCTGTCGCTTCAGCTCGGATACCAGTTCAAGAACACGATCCTGAGGGCCGGGATCATCGAATCGCGCGGGGGTGCCGCGATCGAGCAGACGTTCAAGGCCGACCGTTTCCGAATCGCCGGCGAGATCTGGGACTTCTCGAGGCCGGACCTGAGCGGGCATATCAAGCTCTACAGCCGCTGGAACGCGAGCCCGAACCTCTACGTGACGGGCGGCGTCGACGACCTCCTGAACCCAGGGCTCCGGTCGCTTTTCGTCGGCGCGGGCATCCGCTGGAAGGACGAGGACCTCAAGGCTCTCGCGGGCAGCATTCCGATCCCGAAGTAACCGTGGTCCGCAAAGTCGCGACGGTCTTCTCCTGCACGGCCTGCGGGGCCCAGAGCCCGCAGTGGCTCGGCCGGTGCCCGGAATGCAGCGCCTGGGGCACACTCGAGGAGGAACGCGCGGCCGAGGCGCCTTCCCGCGGTGGAGCGACCATGCCTTCGGGTTCGGCACCCATCCGGCTGTCCGACGTCGCGGCAGCGGCTGTGCCGCGCATCCCGACCGGCATCGCCGACATGGACCGCGTCCTCGGGGGCGGCCTCGTCCCGGGCTCGGTCGTCCTCGTGGGCGGAGAGCCGGGCATCGGCAAGTCGACGCTCCTCCTGCAGGTCGCCGCGCGCCTCTCGGAACGGGTCGGGGCCGTCCTCTACGTCAGCGCGGAGGAGTCCGCGCGGCAGGTCAGGATGCGTTCCGACCGACTCGGCGCATCGGCGCCGGAACTGTTCCTTCTGTCCGAGACCTCGCTCGAGGCGATCCTCGAGGCGGCGAAAACCGGGAAGTTCGGCGCGATCGTCGTGGACTCGATCCAGACGATCGTCTCCGTGGACGCGCCCGCGGCCGCGGGCTCGGTCACGCAGGTGCGCGCCTGCGCGGGCCGCCTTCTGGCGCTCGCGAAGACGACCGGCGTGCCGGTCTTCCTCATCGGTCACGTCACGAAGGACGGGACGCTCGCCGGCCCGAAGACGCTCGAGCACCTCGTGGACGCGGTCCTGTCGTTCGAGGGCGAGCGCTTCCACGCGCACCGCGTGGTGCGCGCGCTCAAGAACAGGTTCGGCCCGGTGCACGAGCTGGGGCTCTTCGAGATGACGGGCGCAGGCCTCGTCGAGGTCGCGAACCCGTCCGCGCTCTACCTCGGAAGCGGCGCGGGAGGGCGGGCGGGTTCGGTCGTCCTCGCCGGCGTCGAGGGGACGCGGCCGCTCCTCCTGGAAGTGCAGGCCCTCACCGTCGAAGCGAAGTACGGAAGCCCGCGCCGCACCGCGATCGGCTTCGACGGCACGCGCCTCGCGCTCCTCCTCGCGGTCCTCGAGAGGCACGGTGGAATGTCGCTGTCCTCGCACGACGTGTTCCTGAACGTCGCAGGCGGCGCCGAGAGCGCCGAGCCGGCCGCCGACCTCGCCGTGTGCTCGGCCGTCGCGGGCAGTTTCCGCGGGCGCGCCCTGCCGGCGGGAACCGCCGTCTTCGGCGAAGTGGGTCTCCTCGGCGAGGTGCGGGCGGTGTCCGATGCGGCCCTGAGGCTGAAAGAGGCCGTATCGCTCGGCTTTCGTTCGGCGCTCCTCCCGGCGGGCAACGCGGGGGAGGCGGCGGCGTTCCCCGACCTTTCCACGGTCCCGCTCAGGAGCGTCGAGGAGCTGCTCGAGAAGACCTAGGGAAAGCGGCTCTCAGAATCGATCGTCGTGCATTAGAGTGGACCGGTTCGAGGATGATCACCTCCGTCTTCGCCCTGTCCCTGATTCTCGCCGCGCCGCCGCTCTCGTTCTCCGAGCGCGTCGCGGGGGCGCGGGCGGCCGAAAAGGCCCGGTACGCCTTCGTCATCGGCGCCACGAAGCCTTTCGACGAGGTGTACTCGCGTTCCGTCTTCGAGAAGAAGGTGAGACGCGAGCTGGCCGAGGAGCGCGTCCTTTCGAGTCGGTTCGGTATGCAGGTCACGCCGGAGCTCCTCTCGGCCGAGTACGAGCGGATCGAGAAGGAGACCCGCGCGCCCGACCAGTGGGAGGCGATCAAGAAGGCGCTCGGGGACTCTCGCAAGAAGATCGAAGAGATCGTCTGCCGGCCTCTCCTCGTAGACCGCGTCCTCAGGGCGCGGTTCGCCTTCGACCCGAAGATCCATGAAATCGAACATCAGAAAGTGCGCGCGGCGCGCGACACGTTCCTCGCGGGACAGACGCCGAAAGGCTCGAGCACGATCCGGCTTTCGCGAAAGGCGGAGCCGGACGGGACGGACGAGCTGCTCGCAAAAGCGCGGAGCGAGGCATCGGGCCCGAAGGTTCTCTCGCCGAGCGAGCCGGGAAAGAACAGCGATGCTCCCGTGCCCGTCGACCCCGAGATGGCGGGTGTCCTCGAGAATGAGCTGAAGAAGAAGGGAGACGTCACGACGATCCTGGAGGAGCGAAACCGCTTCTCCGTCTTCCGGCTGGTGACGTCGGATCCCGGCGAATGGCTCGTGGAAGCCGTTCAGATCCCGAAGCGCGACTTCGATCGCTGGCTCGACGGGGCGGTGAAGGCCACGAAACCCTAGGGGGCGCGGCCGGCGGTCCTCTCTACCCGACCGCCCGCTGGCCCAGGAGGAGGCGGCCGGGGAGGTAGATCAGCCCCTTGACGAGCGCCAGGACCCCGCCGACGGCGATGCCGACGAGCTTGAAGGGCAGGACGAGGAGCCAGACGAAGGGGAAGGCCACGAGGGCGAGGAGAGCGAGCGGCCAGCAGAGGACGAAGAGGATGAGCCACAGCAGGAACTTCGCCATCTCGAGCCTCCTCCCGGAATCTACGCAGGAAGAATACGTCGGGTTCTGGCCTTGATCCGGTAGCATGGCCGCGACGGCGGCACCGTGCGAGCGTGCCGCCCTTGGAGACGCTGATGACGAAGAACCTGGACTTGACGAAGCTCGATCTCATGGACGCGCTCGATCTCGCCATCCTCATCGAGCAGGAAGCCATGGAGCGCTACGAAGAGCTGACGGCCGTGATGCGCGAGCATCGCACCGAGGAAGCCGCTTCCTTCTTTCACTTCATGGCGAAGGCCGAGGCGAAGCACGGCGCCGACCTGCTCAACCAGCGGGCGAAGCTCTTCGGGAAAACCGAGCGCCGCGTCAACCGCTCTCTCCTGTGGGAAGTGGAGGCGCCCGGCTACGAGACCGTCCACGATTTCATGACGCTGCGCGAGGCCCTGAAAGTGGCGATGGACGCCGAGGTGAAGGCGTACGACTATTTCGACCGGGCCCTGAAGCTCCCCCTGAATCCCGAGGTGAAAAAGCTGTTCGAAGAGCTCCTCCAGGAGGAGATCCTCCATCAGCAGATGGTCAAGAAGGAGCTCGCGAAGGCTCCGCCGGACGAGGACGCGAAGCCCGAGGATTTCGCCGACGAGCCCGTCGCCCAGTAGGCCTCAGGCCTGGAACGGCGTTCCGGTCAGCTTCTCGAACGCCTCGACGTAGCGCGCGCGCGTGCCCTGGACGACGTCGGGGGGCAGGACGGGCGCAGGCGGCGTCTTGTTCCAGCCGGTCTTCTCGAGGAAGTCGCGCACGAACTGCTTGTCGTAGGAGGGCGGCGAGCTTCCTCCCTTCCACGTGTCCTTCGGCCAGAAGCGGGAGGAGTCGGGCGTGAGCGCCTCGTCGATCCAGACGACCCCGCCCGCCTCGTCGAGGCCGAACTCGAACTTCGTGTCCGCGACGAGGATGCCGCGCGACTCCGCATAGGCCGCTGCGCCGCGGTAGAGCGCGAGCGTGAGGTCGCGGAGGCGGCCCGCGAGCACCCCTCCCACGGAGGCCGCCACCGCGGCATACGGAACGTTCTCGTCGTGGCCCGTCTCGGCCTTCGTCGCCGGCGTGAAGATCGGCTCCGGGAGGCGATCGGCCTCGTTCAGCCCCGCGGGCAGGCGCTGGCCGCAGACGGCGCCGGTCTTCCGGTAGTCCTTCCAGCCCGAGCCGGCGAGGTATCCGCGGGCGACGCACTCGAACGGCACGACGCGGCACTTCCTCGCGAGGACGGCGCGCCCGGCCAGGAGCCCTCGCGAGGAGGCGAGAGGCTCGGGGAAGCGCGCGGCATCCGTCTCGAGGAGGTGGTTCGGGACGACGTCGGCGAACTTCCGAAACCAGAAATTCGAGAGCCCCGTCAGGATCTTCCCTTTCTCGGGAATTCCCGGGCTGAGGACGGCGTCGAACGCCGAGATGCGGTCCGTCGCGACGAGGAGGACGCGGTCTCCGAGGTCGTACACGTCGCGCACCTTGCCGCGGCGCGGAGGCGGCAGGCCGGGCAGGAGGGTCTCGAGGACGACGTCGGCCATCGCGCGGATTGTAAGGGCTCGGGGCGCGCTAGACTCTGTTCTCTTCCGGCATCAGCCCCAATCGGAGGTCCCCTTGCTCAAGATCTCGATTCAAAGCGGCAAAGCGCGCGCCCCGCGCGCCGACGCCCACATCGTCTTCGCGGCCGGCGGCGGGCGGAAGGAAGCCCTCGCGTCGCTTCCCGCCGACCTCCGCGCGCCCGTCGCGGCGGCCGGACCGGCCGCGCCGGCGGCGGACGGAGCGTTCTTCACGCTTCCGCTCGGAGGGCGCGGGCAGGCGGCACGGCTTTACGTCTTCGGCGCCGGCAAGGAGACGGAGATCTCGCCGCGCAAGGCCCGAGGCCTGCTGCGGACGGCCGCGAAGACCCTGAACAAGAGCGGCGAGTCGTCGGCCGTCCTCGATTTTCCGCTCACGCTCAAGCGGATGGACGCGAAAGAAACCCGCGACTTCCTCCTGCGCTCGCTTTTTCTCGCCGACTACGCTTTCCCCCGCTACAAGTCGGCGGACGAGGAGAAGACCCCGCTCGCCTCGATCGCCGTCGAGGCCCGCGGCGCGTTCCAGGGCGTCGAGGCCCGTGAAGTCGAGGGCGCGCGTGCCGTCGCGCGCGTTTCGCGCCTCGTGCGCGACCTCGGCAACACGCCGTCGAACGACATGCTCCCGCGCGACTTCGCCGACCGCATTCGAAAGGAAGCGAAGGCCCTCGGCGTGAAGGTGACGGTCCTCGACAAGAAGGCGATCCGGAAGGAAAGGATGGGCGGCCTCCTCGCGGTGAACCGCGGCTCGGCAGAGGAGCCGCGCGTCGTCGTCCTCGAGTACCGGGGCGGCCGCAAGGGCTCGGCTCCCGTGGCGCTCGTCGGAAAGGGCGTCACGTTCGATTCCGGCGGGATCTCGATCAAGCCCGCCGAAAAGATGGGCGACATGAAGTGGGACATGATGGGCGCGGCCACGGCGATGGGCGCCGTCCTGGCCGCCGCGGACCTCGGCCTCGACGTCAACCTCGTCGGGATCGCGGCGCTCACCGAGAACCTGCCTTCGGGCTCCTCGTACAAGCCTGGCGACATCGTTCGATTCCGGAACGGCAAGACGGCCGAGATCGACAACACGGACGCCGAGGGCCGCGTCATCCTCGCGGACGCGCTCGACTACGCGGCCGAATGGAAGCCCGCTGTCATCCTGGACTACGCGACGCTCACGGGCGCGGCCCTCGTGGCGCTCGGGCTCGAGGCGGCGATCGTTTTCACGGACGACGACGCCCTCGCGAAGGAGCTCGTGAAGGCGGGGGATCGGACGGACGAACGGCTCTGGCGCCTCCCGATGTGGGAGGAGTACCGCGAGAACATCCGCTCCGACTGGGCGGACATGAAGAACACGGGCGGCCGGTGGGGCGGCTCGATCAACGGCGCGATGTTCCTCAAGGAGTTCGTGGACCCTAAAACGCCCTGGGCGCACCTCGACATCGCGGGCACGGCCTATTACGACCGCGACCACGCCGGCTATCCCGTCGGGGCGACCTCCTTTGGGCTGGGCCTCACGCTGCGCTGGCTGAGAGACCGGCTGGAGAGCAAGAAGAAAGGGAAATAGCCGCGGAGAGTAGGAAAGAGAACGAGAACTTGGGGAATTCCCGTATTTCCCGAATGTCCGATGTCAAGGGTCGGCGACCGCTGCGCGGCGCGCGAAGCGCGCCCTTGACATCGGGCATCCGGGAAGAAGATTTTCTACTATCGGGGCTGCATCAGCAGCCCCGAATATCAGAAAGATCTCTTCCTCGGGGCGGCTGCATCAGCAGCCGCCGAATCCCAGAAGGATGCTGACTTCCCTCCGCGTCCGCGACCTCGCGGTCCTCGAGGACGTCGAGGTGGCGTTCGGGGAAGGCCTCACGGTCCTGACGGGAGAGACGGGCGCCGGCAAGTCGCTCGTCGTGGACGCCGTGATGCTGCTCGCCGGAGGGCGGGCGGATCCGGCGCTCGTGAGGGCGGGAGCCGAGCGGCTCGTCGTCGAGGGCGCGTTCGACTGCGACGACGCCGAGGCGAAGCGCTCTCTGGTCGAGGCGGGTCTCCTCGAGGAAGGCCGCGCGGGCCCGTTCGAGGTCGTCGTGCGCCGCGAGGTCGCCTCGGGCGGCAAGGGCCGGCTCCTCGTGAACGGCTCTCCGGCGGCCCTGAAGACCCTGCAGGAGATCGCGCCGCGCCTCCTCGTGCTCCATGGGCAGGCGGAGGCGCGGGACCTCCTCGACGCCGACGCGCCCCGCCAGTTCCTCGACCGGTTCGCGGGCCTCGGGGAGAAAGCGGCGGAGGGGGCATCCCTCTTTCGCGAGTTCCTCGGCGCCGAGCGCGACCTCGCGCGCCTCGACGAAGCGGCGAAGGACCGCGTCAGGCGCCTCGAGCTTCTCGAATTCCAGATCGCCGAGATCGACAAGGTGGAACCCAGAGAAGGAGAAGACGAGGAGATTTCTTCTGAAAGGAAAAAGCTGGCCAGCGTCGAGAAAGTGGGCCAGCTTCTCGCAGCGGCGACGGACGCACTGGAGTCCGACGAGAACGGCGCGATCCCTGCGGCTTCAGCCGCCCGCCGCGCTCTTCAACAACTCGAAGAAATCTCCTCTTCGTACGTCGCCCGGAGTGCCATCCTCGCCGAGGCGATCGAGCGGCTCAAGGAGGTTGCGTTCGAGACGTCCCGCGACCTCGGGAGTCTCGAGGCGGATCCCGCGCGGGCCACCTTCGTGGCCGAGCGGCTCGACGCTCTCGCGAAGCTGAAGCGCAAGTACGGCGCGACGCTCTCCGACGTCCTCGAACGGCGGTCGGCGCTCGGCAGGGAGCGCGACGAGCTTCTCGACCTCGAAGGCGCCCTGAAGAAAGCCGAAGGTGCCTCGGAAAAGGCGTTTTCCGCCTATCGCCGCGCCGCGCTCGAGCTGTCGGCCGCCCGCGAGGCGGCCGCGCCGCGCCTCGGCCGCGCCGTGGAGGCGCATCTCCGCGATCTCGCGTTCCTCAAGTCGTCGTTTTCGGCGGTCGTGACCCGCCGCGAGGAGGAAGGCAGCCGCTTCGCGGCGGGAGGCAGCCGCGTGTCCTTCGGGGCGAACGGCATCGACCAGGTGGGCTTCACCTTCGCGCCGAACCCCGGAGAGCCCGCGCGGCCGCTGCAGAAGATCGCGTCGGGCGGCGAGCTCTCCCGCGTCCAGCTCGCGCTCGCGGCGGCGCTCGCCGCCGAGGAGCCCGCCTCCGACGAGGGAACCGCAGCCCGGCGTCGCGGCGGCCCCGTCCGGACCTTCGTCTTCGACGAGGTGGACGCGGGCGTCTCGGGAGCGACGGCGGAGGCCGTGGGCCGGAAGCTGCGCGGCCTCGCCGCGACGGAGCAGATCCTCGTCGTGACGCATCTCGCGCAGGTCGCGGCAGCCGGCGAATGCCACTTCGCGGTCTCGAAAGAGGCGGCGAAAGGTCGGACGAGGACGCGCGTCGAGGCTTTGAACGGGGCCGGGCGCGTCGAGGCAGTCGCAGCTCTCCTCGCTGGGGCGTCCGTCGGGGAAGCGGCGCGCGCCCAGGCGCGCCAGCTGCTCTCAGCGTTCGCCAAGGGCGGTGGCCGGGCTGGACCTTCAGGCCGGTCAGCCTGACCTGATTCTCAGGTGTAAAAGGGGCGCGAAGAAACTCCAGTATTTCGCGGTCTCGTGCGCCTTAACTCACTGATTCCCAGAAGCTTGAGACATTTCAACGCATCTGTGCAAAAGCCTGTGTATTCGGGTCGAAAAAAAGGCTCAAAACGGCGTTTTTGCTCGCGTTTTTCCGCCTCGCACAAAGCTCTGTGCAGCGGGCGAAAACGGGCGCGCCGGTGCTTTGGTATCGTACATTTCGATGACGATCCGCTCTTACCGCGGCCTCGCGCCCCGGCTCGGCTCAGGCGTCTTCATCGCGGAGACGGCGGCCGTCATCGGAGACGTCGTCCTCGGCGACGACGTGTCGATCTGGTATTCGGCGGTCGTCCGGGGCGATTGCTGTTCGATTCGGATCGGCGCGCGCTCGAACGTGCAGGACAATTGCTCGCTCCACGTCACGAGCCGGACGGGCCCTCTCGCGCTCGAGGAGGAGGTCACGTTGGGGCACAACGCCGTCGTGCACGCGTGCACGGTCCGGCGGGGCGCTCTCATCGGAATGAACGCGACCGTTCTCGACAACGCCGACGTCGGGGCGAGCGCCCTCGTCGCGGCCGGCGCCGTCGTCCTGAACGGCACGGTGATCCCGCCCGCGACGCTCTGGGCCGGCAACCCCGCCAGATACCGGCGCGATCTCACGCCGGACGAGATCGAGCGGCTCAAGACGTACTGGAAGAACTACCTCGAATACAAGACGGAATACCTCGGCGACGAGGCGAAGGGCCGGGCGGACGTGAACGCCGCCCTTCGCCGCGCGTGACGCCCACGGCCCGCGAGGGCCCGCGATGATCGCGAGCGTCAAGGGGACGCGCGACCTCCTCCCGCCGGAGACGCGCGTGTGGAACCGCGTCGAGGCGTTGGCGCACGAGGTCTTCGCGCTCTACGGGTTCGACGAGATCCGGACGCCGACGCTGGAGTCCACGGAGCTCTTCGTGCGGAGCGTGGGGGAGTCGACGGACATCGTCCACAAGGAGATGTACACGTTCACGGACCGCGGCGGCCGCTCCGTGACGCTGCGTCCCGAGGCCACCGCGGGGATCGCGCGCGCGTACGTCGAGCACGCTCTCGCGCAGGCCGGGAGGCCATGGAAGCTCTATTGCCTCGGACCGCAGTTCCGGTACGAGCGCCCCCAGAAGGGCCGTTACCGAGAATTCCGGCAGATCGACGCGGAGGTGCTCGGCCCCGCGGATCCCGCGACGGACGCGGAGCTGCTCGTCATGCTCTTCGACTTTCTCGGGCGCCTGGGATTCACGGAGCTCTCCGTTTCGCTCAATTCCGTGGGGACCGAAGCGACGCGGCCAGCCTATGTCGACGCCATAAGGTCGTTTTTCTCTTCGAATGAGAACGAGCGAGCGCTCGGCGAGGACGACCGCCGGCGCCTGGCCGAGAACCCGCTGCGCGTCCTCGATTCGAAGGACCCCGCCGTCCGGCACCTCATCAGCTCGGCGGGATTTCCCAGAATGGTCGATTTGCTGCCTTCGCTCGATCCGGCGTCCGACGCGCACCACCGCGAGCTCGTCGCGCATCTCAACGCCGCCCGAATCCCTTTCAAGGAGAATCCCCTCCTGGTCCGCGGCCTCGATTACTACACCCGCACCGTCTTCGAGGTCACGGCAGGCGGCCTCGGGGCGCAGGACGCGATCCTGGGCGGCGGGCGCTACGACAAGCTCGTTTCCGACCTCGGGGGACCGAAGACGGCCGGCATCGGCTTTGCCATCGGCGAGGACCGGCTGATCGAGATCCTGCCGGCGGAATTCCGCAGAGAGGCGATCGGCGGGGCGGGGCGTGTTGCCGTGATTCCGCTCGAGAGCGCCGACGTCGAAGAGTCGATGACGCTCGCGGCGTCGCTTCGGAAGGATGGGATTCCGGTCGACCTCGTCACGGCCGCGAAGGGGCCCGGGTACGGCCTCAAGGTGGCCGAGAAGACGGGGGCCACCCTCGCGATTCTGCTCGGGCAGAAAGAGCGCGAAGAGGGAATCGCAAACGTCAAGGATCTCGCGCGGCGCACGCAGGAGTCGCTCCCGCGACAGGGTCTCGCGGCGGCTCTCCGCGCGCGTCTGTAAGATCCGCCACTATGTCCTCCCCTGAACGCACGCCCGCCGGAACGCTTCGCAAGGTCGACGTCGGGCGGAGCGTTCGCCTCCAGGGATGGGTGAACCGCCGCCGCGACCACGGCGAGCTCGTGTTCATCGACCTGCGCGACCGCTCGGGGATCGCGCAGGTGGTGTTCGACGCCCGTTTCGTGCCGGCCGCCGATCTGCTGGAAAAAGCCAAGGAGCTTCGCAACGAGTTCGTTCTCGACGTGACGGGATCGGTCGTCGAGCGCGACGGGTCGAGCGTCAACCGCGAGCTTCCCACGGGCGAGATCGAGGTCCGCGCGACGGCGCTTTCCATCCTGAACCGGGCCGACACGCCGCCCTTCCCGATCGAGGACGGCATCAAGGCGTCGGAGGACCTGCGCCTGACGTATCGCTATCTCGACCTCAGGCGCCCCGAAATGACGAAGAAGTTCATGACGCGGAGCGCCGTGACGATGGCGATCCGCGAAGTGATGCACGCAGAGGGCTTCCTCGACGTGGAGACCCCCATTCTCACGAAGTCGACGCCCGAGGGCGCGCGCGACTTCCTCGTCCCCTCGCGCATTCACGAGGGCGAGTTCTACGCCCTTCCGCAGTCGCCGCAGCTCTTCAAGCAGCTCCTGATGGTCTCGGGGATGGAGCGCTACTACCAGATCGCCCGCTGCTTCCGCGACGAGGACCTCCGGGCGGACCGCCAGCCCGAGTTCACGCAGGTGGACGTCGAAATGTCGTTCCCGAGCGAAGAGGCCGTCTTCGCCCTCGTCGAGAAGCTCTTCACGAAGGTGTTCCCCGCGTGGGGGATCCCGTGCACGGCACCTTTCAAGAGGATGACGTACGACGAGGCGATGGAGCGCTACGGCATCGACCGGCCGGACACGCGGTTCGGGCTCGAATTGCAGAGCCTCGACGGGGCAGGGTTCGAAGAGGACCTTTCTTCGAAGGTGGAAAGTCTGAAGGGCCTGAGCGTGCCGGGCGGCGCCTCGTTTTCCCGCAAGCGGCTCGACGATCTCGAGAAAGGCGCTCGGGCGAGCGGCGCCGCGTGGTTCATTTGGGTGAAGCTCGCGGAGGCCGGGGCTTGGAATTCCAATTCTAAGAAGATCTTCAAGGAGGATGCGGTCGAGAAGATCGGTGCCGCGCTGGGCGGGCGTTCCGGCGACCTCCTCCTCATAGCCGCCGGTACGAAGAAGTCCGTCAACGATTTCCTCGGCGCCCTCCGCGTCCAGATAGCCCGCGAGGAGAAGCTCGTCCCCGAAGGACGCTACGAGTTCCTCTGGGTGACCGGGTTCCCGCTCCTCGAGTGGCACGAGGAGGACGCCCGCTGGTACGCGATGCACCATCCGTTCACGTCACCGCGCGAGGAGGACCTGCCGTATCTGGAGACCGAGCCCGGCCGCGTGAAGGCGCGCGCCTACGACGTCGTCCTGAACGGCATGGAGCTGGGCGGCGGTTCCATCCGGATCCACCGGCCCGACGTGCAATCGCGCCTCTTTTCGGTGCTCGGGATCGGCCCCGAGGAAGCGCGCGCGAAGTTCGGATTCCTCCTCGACGCGTTCCGTTTCGGCGCGCCGCCGCACGGCGGGATCGCGCTCGGCCTCGACCGCATCCTCATGATCCTGACGGGCTCGTCCTCCATTCGCGACGTGATCGCGTTCCCGAAGACGGCCTCCGGCGCGGATCTCATGACCCAGTGCCCGAACCCCGTGTCGCCCGAGCAGCTCGCCGAGCTTCACATCGCGCTCGCGAAGCCGCCGAAGGCCGAGGGCTGAAGAGAATATTTCTTGTCTAGGAAGAGAAAAGAGAAGAGAAGATTTTCTTAGAAGGTGAAGAGGGGAGACCATATGAGAAGAGGATCTCTCTGACCTCCCGGCTCTCATCCTTCTCGTTCGTCGCGGCGGGATCACGCACCGACGTCGTCGTTGGGCCCGGGGCTCTGGCCTCGCTCGACACGCGCCTCCGCCGCATCGCGCCGGGCCGCTGGTTTCTCATTACCTCCAAGAAGATCTTCAATCTCCATGGCCCGAAGCTGTTTGCTGGAGGCGGAGAACGGCTGGATCCAGAGCCCCTCTTCGTCCCCGACGGCGAAGCCGCAAAAACCTGGTCCGTCCTCGGCCGTCTCCTCGAGCAGCTCGTCCGGCGCGGCCTGCGCCGGGACGGGGGCGTCGTCGCGCTCGGAGGCGGGACCGTGGGCGACGTGGCGGGCCTCGCGGCCGCTCTCGCGCTGCGCGGCGTGCCCGTCGTCCAGGCCCCCACGACGCTCCTCGCGGCCTCCGACAGCGCTCTCGGCGGCAAGACGGCCGTGGACCTTCCCTCGGGAAAAAACCTCGCGGGCGCTTTCCATCCCGCCCGCCTCATCGTCGTCGACACGTCCACGCTCGAGACGCTTCCGCTCCGCGCGTATCGCTCCGGCCTCGCGGAGGTCGTGAAGACCTCGATGCTGGACGCCGGGTTCCACCGCGCGATGGCGCGTCTGGACGCGCCTCTTTTCGCCCGCGAACCGGAAGCGGTATCCGAGGCGGTGCGCCGGTCCCTGGGCGTCAAGGCGCGCAGAGTCGCGCGCGATCCGTTCGAGCGAACCGGAGAAAGGGCGGCACTGAACCTCGGACACACGGTGGGTCACGCCCTCGAGACGGCGTCGGGTCATCGTCTCGAGCACGGGGAAGCCGTCGCCTGGGGGCTGCTCGTGGCGCTCCGCCTGTCGGTGACGCGCGCGGGGCTGCCGCGGAGGACGGCCGAGGCGCTCTCGGGGCGCGTCGTTCGCCTCGTTCGGCCGCCCCGGCCCTCCGCCGCGGCGGTGCGCGGCGTCTCTTCGCTTCTCCATTCCGACAAGAAAGCCGATCGGCTCGGCCTGAGGGCCGTCGCCCTCGTGAGGCCCGGGAAAACCGTCCTCGTGCGCGCAGGAGCGGCCGAGCTCCTGGAGGCTTTCGAGGGCGTTCTTGCGAGCTACAATAGGGTCGGATGGGTGTTCCCCGGGTTCCCCGCCTGAGGATCGTGACGGCCCTGCTCGTCGCGCTGGTCGTCGTCTCGATAGTCCCCCTCGCCCTCCTGCATTTCAACCTCATCCGGATCAACCGGGACGCTCTCGAAACGGCCGAGAAGAAGTACCTGAAGAACAGCTCGGTGACGCTCGCCGAGAGCTTCGACACGTACATCACGAACGCCCAGTCGCAGCTCAAGAAGATCGCGGACGGAATCCGGCTCGCGGGCTCGATGTCGGCGGATCCTTTCTTCTACCTCTCCAAAAAGCAGCTGCTGCGTGAGTACGCCGACGCCGAGTCGAGCTTCCCGGTGCTGCGCGCCCTCGATCGCGACGGCGTCGCGTCGGCAGCGGATTCCACCGCCCTCGACCCGGACGTGGAGCGTCCGCTTCGCCAGGCCTACAACGCCGCGATGCGGGGCGACGCCTACGTGGCCGACCCGATCTTCCCCCGGTCCCTTCCGGATGGCGCGCTCGTCCTCGCTGTGCCCGTCCGGCCGGCGGAAGGCCAGGAGCCGATCGGCGTCGTCGAGGCGCTGCTGTCGCTCAAGTTCATCAAGGTGAAGCTCGACGAAGAGGGGCAGGGCGGCGTTCTTGCCTACGTCGTCGACCGTTCCGGAACGCTCATCCTTTCGAGCGATGCGTCGGCCTTCAGTTCGAGGGACGTGCACCACCTCGATCTCGTGAGCGAGTTCATCGCCCATCCGGTCCGGATCACGAAGTCGTACATGCGGGGAGAGGGCAGGACGGCGCGGCGCGTCCTCGGCACGCTCGCGACGATCCCGACGCCCGACTGGGGTGTCATCGTGGAGAAGGACGAGGCTGCGGCCTACGCGTCGGTCGCGCAGATGCAGAAGGCATCCTCTCTTCTCGCCGTGTTTTCGCTGCTGTTCGCCAGCTTCGTTGCGCTGGCCGCCGCGCGCCTGCTCGCGCACCCGCTGGTCGAGCTCGTCGAGAAGGTGCGGTCCATCGCGGAGGGCAACTTCAAGCAGCGGGTCGAGGTCCGCGGCGCGCGCGAGCTCGCCGAGCTCTCCGAGACCTTCAACTCCATGTCCGACTCGATCGAAAAGTCGGTCGACAGGCTCAAGCGCGCGGCGAAAGAGAACCAGGAGCTGTTCATCAACTCCGTGCGCACGCTCGCGGCGGCGATCGACGCGAAGGACCCGTACACCCGCGGCCACTCGGAGCGGGTCGCCCGGTATGCCGTCGTCCTCGCCCGCCACATGGATCTCTCCCCCGAGGAGGTGCGCGTGGTGCGGCTGTCCGCGCTGCTCCACGACGTCGGCAAGATCGGCATCGACGACCGCATCCTGAGGAAGCCCACGGCGCTCACGGCAGAGGAATTCGAGGTCATGAAGACGCATCCGGCGAAGGGCGCGCTCATCATGGGCCAGATTCCGCAGCTCAAGGACGTCATCCCCGGCATCAAACACCATCACGAGAAGTGGGCGGGCGGGGGCTACCCGGACGGGTTGACGGGGGAGGGCATCCCGCTCGTGGCGCGGGTCGTCGCCGTGGCCGACACCTTCGACGCGATGACGACGACGCGTCCGTACCAGAAGGCGATGCCGCTCACTTACGTCATCACCCTGATCATCTCCTTCGCCGGAAAATCGTTCGACCCGGCCGTGATCACCGCGCTCTCCAAGGCGTGGAATTCCGGCGACTTCGAGTTCCTCGGGGAAGAGGTTCCGCTGAAGGCCTCTGCGTGAAGGCGTGGAAAGCCGAGCCCTCGGCCGTCGCGGTCGCCGTGCTTCTCGCGCTCGTCGCCGGTCTTGGAGGATGCGGGAGCGCCTCGGCGCCTCCGAAGGAGAACCCCGGCCTTTCCGACCTCGTCGACTACCGGAGCGGGCTCGCCATGCTGCGGGAAGGACGCGCCGACGAGGCCATCCAGATCCTCCTCAGGGCGCGCACGAGCTCGCCACGCGACCCGCGCGTCCCGAACGCGCTCGGGCTCGCCTTGCTCTTCAAGAAGGACTACCCGAACGCCCTCAAGGCGTTCTCGGACTCGCTCCACCTCGACGCCACGTTCGTCGAGGCGCGGAACAACCGGGGTGTCGCGAACATGGAGGCGGGCCACTACGAGGACGCGGAGGTCGACTTTCAGGCCGTTCTCGACGGGCCTCCGTCGCCCGAGAAGGCAAATGCGCATTACAACCTCGGGCTCCTGCACCGGAGACGAGAGTCCTGGCGCGACGCCGAGCGCGAATTCTCGCTCGCGCTCGCGGACGCACCCGACAACGACCGGGCGTTTCGTGAACGGGGCCTCGCCCGCATGAAGCTCGACGACCTGAAGGGCGCGCTCGAGGATTTTCTCTCCGTTCTGAAGAACGAACCGCGGGATTCGGTCGCAAACTACCAGGCCGCGCTCTGCCTTCTGTCGAGCGGCCGGCGCGACCTCGCGATCCGGTACATGCAGCGCACGGTCAGCGCCGCCCCCGAGAGCGAAGAAGGGCGGCGCGCGCGCCGCTTCCTCGCGAACGAACCTGCGACCGGGGAGACGGATCGTTGAGCTTCGCGGACGCGCTCGAAGGTCTTCTCGGCGCCCCCGGCGCCCTTGGCGCGGCTTTCATCGACCCGCAGGGCGAGATCATCGCGCGCGTGGGCGACGAGAGCGCGACGGAGGTCCTCGGCGCCTATCAATCCGTATGGCTCGGAGAGCTGCGCCGCGCGGCCGAGCGTTCGGGCCTCGGCGAGATCTCCGATTTGTCGTTCCGGTTCGCGAGCCGTCGGATTCTCACGACTCACGTGAAAGCGGGATACTTCGTGCTCGTCGTCTTCCACGAAGGCGGCCAGCCGCACGCCGCGCGCCCGCAGCTCGACGAGGCCCGCGCGCGCCTCGTCGCCGAGATCTCGTGATCCCTTCGTGCTGCTAGTCTCGGGGGTCGATGGCGAACGGCGAGCGCGACCCGACCTCTGTCCTCGCGCGTCTGAAGCGCGGGCTCTTCATGACCCACACGGAGCTCCTCGCGAAGGTGGGGGGCGCGATCCGGGCCAGGTTCGAGCCGGATCCCGCCGCGCTCGACGCGCTCGAGGAGGGCCTCCTTGCGGCCGACGTGGGTCCTCAGACGGCGGAGGAGCTCGTCGCTGCGGTGAAGGCCGAGGCCGGGCGGCGCGATGCCGCCGAGCAGGACGTCGTCAGGCGCGTTCTCAAGGCCGAGGTCGAAAGGCGGCTCTCCGTCCGCGGGCCGGACCTCGCGCCGGGATCGCCCCACGTCGTTCTCCTGGTCGGGGTGAACGGCACGGGCAAGACGACGACGGCCGCCAAGCTCGCGGCTCGGGCCGTGGCCGCCGGGAAGTCGGTCGTTCTCGCGGCGGCGGACACGTTCCGCGCCGCGGCGGTGGAGCAGCTCGAGGTCTGGGCCTCCCGGCTGAACGTTCCTCTCGTGAAGCAGAAGGCGGGGGCCGATCCCGCCGCCGTCGTCCACGACGCGTGCGCGATCGCGCTCGCGCGAAAGGCCGACCTGCTTCTCGTGGACACTGCCGGACGCCTTCACACGAAGCACAACCTGATGGAGGAGCTCTCCAAGATCCGCCGTATCGCCGCGCGGAGCATTCCGGGGGCGCCGCACGAAGTGCTCCTCGTCCTCGACGCCGTAACGGGCATGAACGGCATCGCCCAGGCGCGCGAGTTCACGAAATCCGTCGGCGTCACGGGCCTCGTCCTCACGAAGATGGACGGAACGGCGAAGGGCGGCGTCATCCTGGCGATCGTGCGGGAGCTGGCGTTGCCGGTCCGCTACGTGGGCGTGGGCGAGACGACGGACGATCTTCTCGACTTCGATGCGGCGGCGTTCGCCGGGGCGCTCGTGGATGATTGAGGCCCCGTCGCCCCTCGACGTCCTCTGGCGGCGCGTTTTCGAGCTCGCCGAACGCGGTCGCTTCTCGACGTCTCCGAATCCACGCGTCGGGGCCGTCCTCGTCGACGCGAACGGGACGGTGGTCGGGGAAGGCGCTCACGAGCGCGCGGGCGGCCCGCACGCCGAGGCCCTCGCCCTCGCGGCCGCGGGAGCGCGGGCTAAAGGCGCGACGCTGCTCGTCAACCTCGAGCCCTGCTCTCACTTCGGTCGCACGGCTCCCTGCACGGAAGCGCTGATCGCGGCGGAGGTCTCGCGCGTCGTCTGCTCGGTCGAGGACCCCGACCCGCGCATCTCGGGGCGCGGGATCCGACGCCTCAGGGATCGCGGCGTCGACGTCCTGGTCGGAGCGTTCGCGGAGGAGGCCGAGACGCTGAACGAAGCTTTCCTGCAGGCGATTCGCGCCCGCCGTCCGTTCGTCCACCTGAAGTGGGCGGCGTCGCTGGACGGTCGGACCGCGACGCGGAACGGCGACTCGAAGTGGATCACCGGCGAGGCCGCGCGCGAGGACGCCTTGCGGCTGCGCGAGGAGTGCGACGCGATCCTCGTCGGCGCGCTCACGATCCTCGCCGACGACACTCTCCTGACCCGCCGCCTCGCGCTCTCGTCGGCGATCACGCCGCATCGCCGGCTCGTCCTCGACGGCGCTCTCCGGGTGCCGGCCACGGCCCGCGTGTTCTCGACGGCGGGAGGCGAGGTCTGGCTCGTCACGGCGGTGTCGGCCGACGATCCGCGGCTCGCGCCATTCGTCGAGCGCGGCGTGCACGTCCTTTCGAGGCCCGGGGCCGGCGGCGGCGTGGACCTTCGGGCCCTCCTGAGCGCGCTCCACGCCCTCGAGGTGCGCTCCCTTCTGGTAGAAGGCGGGGGCGTCACGGCCGCGTCGTTCCTGGAGGCGGGTCTGGTCGACCGGGTCACAGCCTATGTCGCTCCGATTCTCGTGGGAGGCGTGGAGGCCCGCTCGCCGCTCGCGGGAGAGGGATCGGCCTTCCTCGCGGGAGCCAGCCACCTCGGTGTCCTCGACGCCGTCCGGATCGGGTCGGATATCCGCCTGTCGGCGCGGGTCCTCCCGCCCCCCGTCGGATAGGATCGAGAGGTGTTCACCGGTCTCGTCTCCGCCGTCGGCCGCGTCGTGTCGCTTCGCGTCGGCGCGGCGGGCGCTCTGCTCGCGGTGGAACGTCCGGCGGCCTTCGGAGACGTCGCCGTCGGAGAGAGCATCGCGGTCTCCGGCGTTTGCCTGACGGTCGTCCCGCCTTCGGCTCCCGGCCAGCCCCTGTTCTTCGACGTCTCTCCCGAGACGCTCTCGCGCTCGGCGCTCGGCAGCCTGGCCCCCGGCGCGGGCGTGAATCTCGAGCGCGCGCTCGCCGCGGGAGACCGCCTCGGCGGGCACATCGTCGCGGGGCACGTGGACGGGACGGCCGAAGTGCTCGCCGTCGAGAAGTCCGGCGACTCGTGGACCTTCCGATTCTCGCTCCCGGCCCCGCTCGCGCGTTACACCGTCGAGAAGGGCTCGATCGCCGTGGACGGGATCTCACTCACCGTGGCGGCGCTCGGAGAGAGCTCTTTCGACGTGGCCGTCGTCCCGCACACGTTCGAAGCCACGACTCTCGGCACGAAGAGACCCGGCGAACGCGTGAACCTCGAAGTCGACGTCCTCGGCAAAGTACGTCGAGCGGCTCCTCGCGGCACGCCTCGGCGAGACGCGCGAGGCCGCCGAAGCGCAAGGCACCCGGGACGAGCGCCTGCGCGGCCTCCTGACCGAAGGCTCGTGACCGCGAGCAGCCTCCCGCGGGGCGCAACGTCCGCGCCCGGCGCGTACGTCCACGTGCCCTTCTGCGCACACCGCTGCACGTATTGCTCCTTCGTGGCACTGGAGGGGAAAAGAGAAGAGGAAGATTATTTCGAAGGTTTGGAGAAGGAGATACGAGATTTTGCCAAGAGGGGATATTCCCCGAACGAACGATGTCAAGGGTCTTCGACCGCTGCGCGGCGCGCGAAGCGCGCCCTTGACATCGATCGTTCGGGGAGAAGATTCTCATCTATCGGCGGCTGCAACAGCAGCCGCCGCATATCAGAAAAATCCTCCGATCTCGATTCCGTCTACTTTGGCGGGGGGACTCCGTCGTATGTCGACGCACCCCGCCTTCGCCGCGTTCTCTCACTATTCGAAGAAATCTTCGGTCTCTCTTCGGACGCTGAAATCACCGCGGAGGCCAACCCCGACGACCTCGGGTCCGAAAAGCTGTCTGACCTCCGCGCTCTGGGCGTGAACCGCCTGTCCGTCGGCGTGCAATCGCTCGTGGACGCCGAGCTCGTTCCCCTCGAGCGACGGCACGACGCGCCGGCCGCACGTCGCGCCGTGTCGGAGGCCGCGCGTGTCTTCGGCAACGTGTCGGCCGACCTGATGATCGGCATTCCGGGACAGACGCGCGAGACGCTGCTCGCGAGCGTCGACGGGCTTCTCGAAGCGGGAGTGACGCACCTCTCCGTCTATCTCCTCGAGATCGACAAGGCGCCGAAGCTCGTGGCGCTGAAGAAGGAACAGCCAGCGCTCTTCGCCGGCGATGACGAGATGGCCGACCGGTGGGAAGCGGTGGACGAGCGCCTGGCGGCCGGGGGCCTGCCGCGCTACGAGCTCTCGAACTGGGCGAAGCCGGGCTTCGAAAGCCGGCACAACCTGAAGTACTGGACGCTCGTCCCGGTCCTCGGCTTCGGCGTCGCGGCGCACTCCTTCGACGGCAGGAAGCGATATGCGAACACCGGGATGCTGGTGGAATACCTGAAGCGAACCGGTGCGGGGATCTCGCCTGTCGCCACGTCCGAAGAGACCGGCGATTCGGATTTTCTTAGAAGGAAAGAGGGGCTGATGCTCGGCCTGCGCCTCGCTTGCGGCGTTCCCTCTTCCACCTTCGAAGGCATTTGCAGAACGTTGCCTGCGGCCTCGGCGCAGCGGATGCGCGAGGCGTTCGAGGCGGGTCTGCTCGAAGAGGAGATCGCGCCCGCGTCCGCGGGCGCGCGGGGCGGACTCGGTGAGCGCCGCGTCCGCCTGACGCGCAAAGGCGTGCTGCTGTCGAACGAGGTCTTCTCGCTCCTCGTCTAGAGATCTGTAGGATCGCTCGGCCTCCTCAGGCCTCCGCCTTCCTCCGGAAGAAGTAGAACGCCGGGACGCCGAGGGCCACGAGGACGAGACCGCGAACGGTGAACGTGGGCTTGAAGACCACGAGGGCGATCGTCACGTAGATCGTCGCGATGACGTAGAGGACGGGGATGACGCGGTCTCCGAGGGAGCGCGGCGCGAGGGCGGGATTCGTCCGGGCGAGCTTCCACCGTCCGACGATCGTCGCGATGTAGAACATCAGGACCGTCGGAATGACGTAGTCGAGGAGATCGCCGTACCTGCCCGAGAGGCACAGGACGGCCGACCAGACGAGCTGCGCCAAGAGCGCTTTCACCGGGATCAGCGTCTTCGGCGCGACTTCGCCGAATGCCGGCAGGAAAAGGCCGTCGCGCGACATGGCGTAAAGCACGCGCGCGCCGGACAGGATGAGGCCGTTGAGGCAGCCGAACGTCGAGACGAGGATCACGCAGGCCATGATGAGCGCCGGCGTCCCCGTCTCGGCGGTGCCGGACACGGCGCCGATGGCGGCCGTGGCGACGCGGTCCTCGGGCGCCGACGCGATGCCGGAGAGAGGGAGCGCGCTCAGGTAGCCCACGTTCGCGAGGACGTAGAGAAGAGTCACGAGCCCGGTCCCGTACACGAGGGCTTTCGGGACGTTGGTCTCGGCGTCGCGCACTTCCTCTCCGAGAAACGTCACGTTGTTCCACGCGTCGGCCGAGAAGAGAGAGCCGACGGTGGCGACGGCGAACGCCCAGAGAAGCGGGATCTTGAGGTCCTGGGCGGCGGGAAGGGCCCAGGAGACTCCCATGAGGTTTCCGCCGGCGATGAAGCACACCGACAGGAGGCCGATGAGCGACAGCACCTTTGCCGCCGTGAAGACGTTCTGCAGGATCGCGCCGTTCCGGACGCTCGTCGTGTTCCACCAGGTGAGAAGCGCGACGAGGAGGATGGCGATGAGCTCCAGAGGCGTGACGCTGAGATACGCGGCCTTGAAGAAGACGTGTTTGCTCGAAACGGCAGGGACGAGCACGCCGAGGTACTTCGCGAAGGCGACGGCCACGGCCGCGATCGTGCCCGTCTGGATGACGAGCAGGGCCGCCCAGCCGTAAAGGAAGCCGCCAAGATCGCCCCAGGCCTCGCGCAGGTAGACGTACTGGCCGCCGGCTTTCGGGAACGCCATGGCGAGCTTCCCGTAGCTCCAGGCGCCCGCCACGGTGACGAGAGCCGTGAAGACCCAGACGAGGAGGAGGAGGCTCGCGCTCTTGACCTGCCGCGCGATGTCGGCCGACGTGATGAAGATCCCGGAGCCGATCATCGACCCCGCGACGATCGTCGTCGCGTCGACGAGGCCGAGCCTCCGGGGAAGCGTTCTGGGAATCGCCGGCTGCGTCGAGCCCGACCGCGTCATCGTGCCCATGAGTCAGGTCCTCAGGAGGCGGTCGGGGAGATCTCGATCCGCATCGCGTAGAAGGAGCGGTAGACGAAGACAACGGACACGGCGAAGAAAACGAGCGCGAGGGCGAGGCTCGTGCCGCGCGAAAGCCCGATCGCGAGCTCGACGGCGAGGAGGCCGAAGAGGGTCGTGAACTTGATGATCGGGTTCATGGCCACGGAGGACGTGTCCTTGAAGGGGTCGCCGACCGTGTCGCCGACGACGGTCGCGTCGTGGAGCGGCGTCCCCTTCTCCTTCAGCTCGACCTCGACGATCTTCTTCGCGTTGTCCCACGAGGCACCCGCGTTCGCCATGAAGATGGCCTGATACAGGCCGAAAACGGCGATCGAAATGAGGTAGCCGATGAAGAAGAACGGTTCGAGGCACGCGAACGCGAGCGTGGAGAAGAAGACGACCAGGAAGATGTTGAACATGCCCTTCTGCGCGTACTTGGTGCAGATGGCGACGACCTTCTTGCTGTCTTCCACGGAAGCCTTCTCGACGGAGGCGTCGAGCTTGATGTTCCGCTTGATGAACTCGACCGCGCGGTAGGCGCCCGTCGAGACCGCCTGCATGGATGCGCCCGTGAACCAGTAGATGATCGCGCCGCCCGTGACGAGCCCGAGAAGAAACGGAGAATGGAGGATCGAGAGCTTTTCGATGCCGGTCGTCAGGCCCTGGGTCAGGATCACGATGATGGAGAAGATCATCGTCGTGGCGCCGACGACCGCGGTCCCGATCAGGACGGGCTTCGCCGTGGCCTTGAAGGTGTTCCCGGCGCCGTCGTTCTCCTCCAGGAAATGCTTGGCCGTATCGAAGTTCAGGTCGAACCCGAAGTCGCGCTTCACGTCGGCCTTGACGTTCGGCACGCTCTCGATGAGCGACAGCTCGTAGACGGACTGGGCGTTGTCGGTGACGGGGCCGTACGAGTCGACCGCGATCGTGACGGGGCCCATGCCGAGGAAGCCGAAAGCCACGAGTCCGAAGGAGAACGTCGCGGGCGCGATCATGATGCCGGACGGGAACGACGTCGAGATCAGGAACCCGATACTCATGAGGGAGACGATGGCGAGACCCATCCAGTAGGCCGAGAAGTTGCCCGCCGTGAGACCGGCGAGGACGTTCAGCGAGGCGCCGCCCTCGCGGGAGGCGGTGACGACCTCGCGCACGTGGCGGGACTCCGTGGAGGTGAACACCTTGACGAGCTCCGGAATGATGGCTCCCGCGAGCGTGCCGCACGTGATGATGGCGCCGAGCTTCCACCAGAGCGTCCCGTCGCCCAGCTCGGGGATCAGGAGGTAAGACACGACGAACGTGATCGCGACCGAGACGAACGAGGTGATCCAGATGAGGGACGTCAGCGGCGCCTCGAAATTCATCTTGTCGGCGCCCTGGTACTTCGCCTTCGCGAGGGCATCGTTGATCCAGTAGGAGCAGACGCTCGCGACGATCATCATGATGCGCATCGCGAACAGCCACACGAGGAGCTTGACCTGCGTCGCCGGGTTGGGCACCGCGAGGAGGATGAACGAGATGAGCGCGACGCCCGTGACGCCGTAGGTCTCGAAGCCGTCGGCCGTCGGGCCCACGGAATCACCGGCGTTGTCGCCGGTGCAGTCCGCGATGACGCCGGGGTTGCGCGCGTCGTCTTCCTTGATCTTGAAGACGATCTTCATGAGGTCCGATCCGATGTCGGCGATCTTCGTGAAGATGCCGCCCGCGATGCGGAGCGCGGACGCGCCGAGGGACTCCCCGATGGCGAATCCGATGAAGCACGGCCCCGCGAGGCTGCTCGGGATGAAGAGGAGGATGCCGAGCATCATGAGCAGCTCGGTGGAAATGAGCATCGTCCCGATGGACATGCCGGCGGCCAGGGGAATGGCATAGGTCGGAAAGGGCTTGCCCCTGAGGCTCGCGAAGGCCGTGCGCGAGTTCGCGAACGTGTTGATCCGGATGCCGAACCAGGCGACGCCGTAGCTCCCTCCGATCCCGACGAGGCTGGCGAGGAGGATCACCGCGACCTTGAAGGGCTCCATGTGCCGAAGGCCGCCGTAGTAGACGACGAGGATCGATCCGATGAACAGCTCCAGGACGAGGATGAACTTCCCCTGCGTGACGAGGTACGTCTTGCACGTCTCGTAGATGAGCTCGGACACGTCGCGCATCGCCTTGTGCACGGGCAGGTTCTTCAGTTTGCTGTACATGGCGAGCCCGAAGGCGAGACCGGCGAAGCAGACCAGGATGCCGATCATGAGCAGGGCGCGGCCCGTCATTCCGAGGAACGTCACCGAGGCGAGGTCGGGCAGGATCAGCTCGGACTCGTCGGCGCGGGCGCTCGTCGCCGAGAAGAGGGCGAGGAGAGCGAATAGGGTCGCGGCGGAGCGCCCCCGAACGGCGCGCGCCGCTCGGGCCAGACGGTTGGACGTGGTCATCAGATGAGATCCTTTCTCTTCCTCGGCAAACGCACGACGTCCCCGGTGGTGGCCGGGGACGTGGGCGAAAAACGTCGTACGCAGGGCGGCGCGGTCACGGTGTCGACGAGGCCGTGGGATTGACCCAGTCCATGACGATGCCGATGTTCACCTTCTTGTCGCCGCTCCCGCTGTTGCGGACGACGTCCATGAGCTTCATCGCGTCGTCGTACTTGACGGTATCCTCGGCCGAGAAGAAGACGACCTTGGAGCTGCGATTCCTCAGGACCTCCTGAAGTCGGATCGCGATGTTCTGCGGGTCGACCTTCTCCTTGTTCAGGTAGTACTCCCGGTTCGCCGTGAGCGACACGATGATCTGGTCCGTCGGCGGCGGCGTATTCGGCGGCGTCGCGGGCGCGTTCGGAGGAACCTGCACGTCGTAGCCGCGCTGCAAAAGAGGCTGGACGACCATGAAGATGATGAGAAGGACGAGAACGACGTCCACGAGCGGAGTCACGTTGATCTCCGACTTGGGTCCGTCGCCGCCTCCGATGTCCATGCCCATGGGCTTGACTCCTTACTTGCTGTCCGGCTTCTTCTCGGTGATGAGGCCGACGCGCTCGAACCCGCCGTCCTTGATCATCCTCATGACGTTCTTCACTTCGCCGAAGTTCAGCGTCCTGTCGGCCTTGATGAGGATGTCCTTGTTCGCCGCGCGCTCGCCGAGCTCCTTCATCTTCGCTTCGAAGTCCTTCGGGGGAAACCACTTGGTGTCGATGAAGATGGTCTTGTCGGACTGCACGGAGATGATGAGCTCCTTGTCGGATTCGGGCTTCTTGTCGGGGCGGTCGGTTTGCGGGAGGGTCACCGCCTTGCCCTTCTGGAGCATCGGCGTCACGACCATGAAGATGATGAGGAGGACGAGGCACACGTCGACGAGCGGCGTCACGTTGATGTCGCTCTTCATGCTCTGACGACCGCCGAAACTATCCATTCCCATGAGCGGGCTCCTCGTTACCGAACCGTCTGGCTCTCGAAGAAAACATCAGGCCCCCGAAAACGCAACAAACCGATCCTCAAGCCGCCTTCGCAGCCTGGCGCTTCATGAAGTAGTCGATGAGCTCAGAGGACGAATTCGACATCTCGACCTGGAAGCGCTCGATCTTGTTGAGGAACAGGTTGTAGAGCCACACCGCCGGAATGGCCACGAAGAGGCCGAGAGCCGTCGTGACGAGCGCTTCCGCGATGCCGGCCGACACCGAGCCGAGACCGCCGGCGCCGGATGCGGCCATGCCGCGGAACGCGTTGATGATGCCGATGACGGTCCCGAGAAGGCCGATGAACGGCGCCGTCGTCGCGATCGTGGCGAGACCGCCGAGTCCCTTCTTGAGGTCCGCCGTGGTCATCATCGCAGCGCGCTCGATCGCGCGCTCCGCGGCGGCGACGGTGTCGTGCCCCTGTGCAGCCGCGCCGTGCGCCTCGTAAGCGAACTCCAGGAGCCCCGCGGACACGACCTTCGCGACATGGCTGTGCTTGTATTTCTTCGCGAGATCGATCGCCTCCCTGAGCTTGTCCTGCTTCAGGAGCTGGCCGACCTCGAGGGCGAACTTCACCGACTGCTGCTTGGCCTTCTGGAAGGTCATCCACCGCTCGACCGATACGGCGAGCGAGTAGACCGAAAGCAGACAGAGCAGGAAGAAGATCGCCAGAGCGGGCGGCGACATCGTCTTGATCAGCCCCATCAGACTCATATCCATTTGAATCGTCCTCCTTGCGTTTCCGATCTAAGCGTTTTCGTGGTGCTTCTATTCTATTTCGAGTGGCCGCTGTCTCTCTACTGGAGCGTAAAGGTCACGGTGACCGTCAGATAGACCGGAACGGCGCGTCCATTGAAGGTCGCGGGCTTGTATTTCCATTGCGAGACCGCGCGAATCGCCGCGTTGTCGAGGAGCGGGTTGAGACCACGGAGAACGCGAACCGACTCGACATCGCCCGACTTCGTGATGATGGCCTCGAGGATGCAGACGCCCTGCATGCGGGCCTTGCGGGCCGCCTCGGGATACTGGGGCTTCACGCGCGAGACTTCGATCGGCTCCTTCACCTCGCCGCCGACCCGGAGGGGCTCCTCGCCCTTTTCTCCGAGCATTCCACCCTTCACGCCGCCGAGGACGCCGCCCATGACTCCTCCCGCGACTCCGCCCTCCACGCCGCCTTCCACGCCGCCTTCCACGCCGGTGCTTTCCGGTTCGGGGGCGCTCGTCGGAGGAGGGAGCGTGTCCGGTACGACGATGGGGGAGGTCATCTGGGTCGGCTTGACGGGCTCGACCTTCTGCGTCGGCTTCGCGGGCGCGGCCTTCGGCGGCGGCGGCGGCGGGGGGGGCGGCGGGGCCGACTGGCTGTAGAACTGCACCGGGATCGGGGGCTCGGGGATGTCCTCGATGAACCACATCGACAGGCCGACCGCGGTCCCGATCACGACCACGTGGATGATCACCGAGAGCGGCAGCGTGTACCACCGCTGTGACCTGCCCTTGTGCTTCGCGGATTCGATGAGCGAGGCTTCGAACATGCGTGCTCTCCTGGGTCCCTACATCGCCTCGAGCGGATTCTTGTTGGCCTGCTCGGCGCGCTGCTTGTCCTGCATCTTTTTCTTGACCTCGAGCGCCTTCTGCTGCCACTCGGTCGCTTTGGCGTTCAGTTCCGCCACTTTAGAGGGGTCCGACTCGATGCGGACGTACTGCCGATAGAGCAGGTTCTTGTAGAGCATGGACTCGAAGTAGTCGGGGTTGAGCTGGATTGCCCGGTCGAGCTGCGCCATGCCGAAATCCAGGATCTCCTTCCGCTTCTCGGGCGTGAGGCCCTTTTCGGGGGAGACGTCGACGCCGGGAGTGTTGTAGGACTTGTCCCAGGCCGTGACACCCATCGTGTAGAAGACCTCGGCGTTGTTCGGCTCGAGCACGCCGCGCTTCTTCTGCCACTCGATGGAGTTCTCGTAGTCGCCCTGCTTCGCGTAGAGCATCGCGATCGTCTGAACGGCCTGAGAGTCCTGGGGGTGCTTCTCCACGAGCTCCTTGAAGTACTTGATCGCCTCGTCGTACTTCTGGGCGTTCATGTACGTCGTGACGAGGAATCTCGCGGCCTTGTCGTCGTCCGGCTTGGCGGCGAGGTATTTCTTGAAATGCTCGATCGACCGGTTCAGCGCCTCGACGTCCTTCGGGTGCGTGGAGCCGGGGTTATAGAGAGCCATGTAGCCCATCGCGACGAACTTGTCGAGGCGGACCTCGGTCGGATCCAGGGCCTGGGCCGCTTCGTACTTCTTCAGGGCGTCCTCGTAGAGCTGCTCCTTGAAGTAAGCGTTGCCCTCCCGGATGAGCTGTTTGCTCTTGAACTTGTCGCAGCCCGCGACTCCGAGCGACAGCACGGCGAGGCCGGCCGCGGCGATCCGCCGGATCGTTCGTCCCCTGCCGGTGAGATTTCCCGTCATCGCCCGCTCACTCCTTTCGATCTTCCGCCGCTTCCGCTCGTCTCCGGCCGGTCCGTTGGACCGCCCGGAAGCGCTTCTAGTTCCCGTGCGGCCTCACGACTCCGCCCGACACGACGAGCTTGATCCCCTCCTCCACCGTGAGGCGGGGGTCGAGAATATCGCGTTCCTTCGCGAATATCAGGAAACCGCTCGTCGGGTTCAGCGCCGTCGGAACGTAGATCGAAAGCGTGCTCGCGTCGAGTGAGCCGATTCCGTTCCCTGTCACGAATCCCAACGCAAAGGTCCCCTTTTGAGGAAATTCGACAAGGACGACTCGCTGGAAGGCCCGACGGCCGCCCGGCGACACAGCCTCGACGAGTTGCTTCGAAGCGGAATAAACCGTCTTGACGAGGGGGAGATTCTCCAAGAGGCGGCCGAAAAGTTCAAGGAATTTCTTCCCCACGAGATTCGAGGAAAGAAGGCCCGTCAGCCAGATAACGGCCACGGTCAGGACGAGCCCAAGGCCCGGGATGCTCCGGCCCACGAGGCGTTCGGCGAGGGGCTGGCTGGCCCCGTCGATCATGTTGAAGACGAAGCGGATGACGACCACGGTGACGACGAGCGGAACGAGCACGAGAAGCCCGGCGGTGAGGTGTCGTCGAACCCGGAATGCCATCGGAGCGGGATTCTATCCGCGCGCCCCGTACAATCCGGCCATGTCGCTGCGTGAAGCTCCTCTCTTCAGGGTCGCGCTCCTCCTCGTCGCCGTCCTCGTCGGATCGTCCGCCGCGTCCCAGGTCCCGGCCGGCAAGCCCGAGACGCCGGCTGGAGGGTTCGTCGCCCGCGAGGGCATCACCGTGACGAACCTCGACGTCGTCGTGACCGACGGGAAGGGGAACCGGATCACGGGGCTGAAGAAAGAGGACTTCATCGTCGTCGAGGACAACCTCGAGCAGCTGCTCACGAACTTCTCGCCTGTCGAGCAGGGCCGCTTCGTCCTGCCGGTCGAAGAGCCTCCGGCCGCCCCCGCGCCGGCTCCGGCTCCCGCCCCGGCGCCGGCGCCCGAGAAGGCGCCGAGGACCCGCATCATCATCTTCGTCGACAACCTTCACCTTTCGCCGTTCGACCGCAATCGCGTCCTCAGGAACGTAGAGGCCTTCGTACGCGAGAACGTGAAGGACAACGTCGAGGGCATGATCGTCGCGTGGAACCGGTCGCTGAAGATCCGAAGAAAGTTCACGAACGACGGCCGCGACCTCTCGGACGTCCTCAAGCAGCTCGAGGACGAGAGCGCGCTCGGTCAGCAGATCACTTCCGAACGGCGGGAGGTGATACAGGCGATCGACGACTCCACGTCCGCGGATCAGGCCGCGGGTCGGGTCCGCTCTTACTGCCTGGCGCTCGACAACGACCTGAGCTTCACGATCGACGCGATGAAGACGACGATCAACCAGCTTGCCGGCGTCGAGGGCCGCAAGATCCTCATCCACGTCTCCGACGGCCTGCCGCAGTCTCCGGGGGCGGAGCTGTGGAAGTACGTCTCCGACAAGTACCACGACGCCTCGGGCCACAGCACGTCTGTCTTCGAGTTCGATCGGACCACGAAGTACCTTTCCGTGGTTCAGGCGGCGAATTCCTCGGGCGTGTCGATCTACACGATCGATGCGTCGGGCCTCACCGTGGATTCGAACATATCCGCCGAGAACCGGGCCCAGTCCCAGCGCCTCGACATGTTCCTCGAGCGCAACAACCTGCAGTCGATGCTGAGCCTCATGGCCGAGGAGACCGGCGGCGAGGCCGTCCTGAACAAGAACGACGTCCTCGGCGCCCTCAAGAACATCGAGAAGGACTACACCTCGTACTACTCGATCGGCTACCGAAGTCTGCGCTCCGGGCTCGACCGCCCGCACAAGGTCGAGGTCAAGCTGAAGAAGAAGGGACTGATCGTGCGCGCGCGCCGCAGCTATCTCGAAAAGGGCGTCGAGACGAAAGTGCGCGAGGCGGTCACCTCGGCGCTCTTCTTCCCCCGCGACGACAATCCTCTCGCGGTGGGGCTGGAGATCGGCAAGCCCGCGCCCGCCGACCGCGAGAACTTCGCGGTGCCGGTGATCATCCGGATTCCCTACTCGCGCCTCGCGATGCTGCCCGAGGGCACGAAGATGCGCGGCCGCGTCGTCTTCTACTTCGTCGTCGTCGATTCGTCGGAAAAGCAGTCGGAGCTCACGACTCAGCCCGTCCCGATCGACATCGACGCGAAGCGATTCGACGCCCTCGCGCGGAAGGACTTCGAGTACGACGTGAAGCTCATCATGATTCCCGGGGGCCAGAAGCTCTCGATCGCGGTTCGCGACGACATCACGAACGCCACGAGCTATCTCCAGAGGTCCATCTTCGTGTCGGCGTTCGCCGGCGAGGACGCCAAACCCCGGAAGTGAGGCCAGTCAGGCCGTGAACGCACCGGTCAAGCGCCTCATTCTGTTCGCGCGCGAGCCCGTGAGGGGACGCGTGAAGACGCGCCTCGCCCGCGAGGTCGGGGCCGAGGCCGCCGCTGCGCTCTACGAGGCGTTCCTTTCCGATCTCGCCGCGTCGCTGCCGGCGCCGGGACAGTGGGACGCGGTGCTCGCGCACGCGGAGTTCGACGCGGGCCCTTTTCTTCTCGCGACCTTCCTCCCACCCTGGGACCTCGTGCCGCAGGGCGAAGGGTCGCTCGACGACCGCCTGGCTCGCGCCGTGGTGCGCGCCCGCATGGAGGGGCGGCGCGACGTGCTCATCGCCGGGAGCGACGCCCCGACGCTCACCGCCGAGGATCTCTCCGAGGGTTTCGCCGCCCTCGAGGGAGAGAGCGACGTCGTCTTCGCGCCGGCTCCCGACGGGGGTTTCTCGCTCGTCGGCATGCGTGGAAACGTCGAGCCGGGGGCCGTTTTCCAGGCCGGGGTGCGATGGTCCTCGGAGCACGCCCTCGCCGACTGCAGGAGGTCCGCGGAGACGAAGGGTTACCGCGTGCGCCTGCTCTCGACGGTGCCCGACGTCGACGAGGTCGCGGACCTCGCACGGGTGGAGGCCCTTTTCGCGGCCGATCCGGGTGTCGCCCCGGTGACGCGCCGCGCGCTTCAGACGCTGCTCGGGCGGAGTATCGGGTGAAGATCCTCACGTCGGAGGCAGCCCGCTCCCTGGACGCGCGGACGATCGCGGCCGGAACGCCGGGGCTCGTCCTCATGAAGAGGGCCGCCGCGGCGCTCGTGCGGGAGATCGCGGGCGTCGTCGCCCGCCGCGCATCCCGCGGCGCACGCGTCGTCGTCCTCGCGGGCCCGGGCAACAACGGAGGCGATGGTTTCGAGGCGGCGCGCCTGCTCCAGTCGTCCCACGTCGGCGGAAACGTGGAGACGCTGCTGTTCGGAGCGCCCGAGCATCTGAGTCTGGATGCCCGGAAGACCCATCAGCGCCTCGAGAAGGCGGGAGGAGCGATTCGCGAGGTGACGAAGGAGGCCGACCTCGAGCCTCTCAGGACGGCAACGCTCGTCCTAGACGCGCTCTTCGGCACCGGCCTGAAGCGGCCCATCTCGCCGGACGGGCTTCCGGCGCGCGCCGTGCGCCTCGTCGCGGAAGGGCCGGCGTTCGTGGTGGCGGTCGACGTGCCCTCGGGCCTCTCGGCGGACGAGGCGCTCCCGTGGTCTCCCGCCGTACGCGCCGACCTCACCGTCACGTTCGGATACCCGAAGCCCTGTCACGTCCTCCTGCCCGCCGCGGCCCTTTGCGGGCGAATCGGCGTCGCCGCCATCGGTTTTCTGCCTCTCGGGGAGGAGAGCGGGGCCGCGGGAGACGCCGTCTGCGCTCCGGACGTCGCGAGGCTCTTTCCGCGGCGCGAGGCGGCGGCTCACAAGGGCACGTTCGGGCGCCTGCTCGTGGTGGGAGGATCCGAGGGCATGGCGGGGGCTCCCGCCCTCGCGGCCCGTGGAGCGCACCGGTCGGGGGCCGGTCTCGTCAGCGTTTTCGCGCCGGATTCCGTGCGGCGGGTGGTGCACCTGCTCAGCCCCGAGACGACGACGGCGGGCGCGGAGGTCGATGTCGCGCGTTTCGACGCCCTCGCGGTCGGACCCGGGCTCGGCTCGTCCACGGAGTCCCGTGCGATCCTTCAGCGGACGGCGGCGGCGCGCCTCCCGGCGGTCTTCGACGCGGACGCGCTCAACCTCGCGGGTGAGGCCGCGTTCTTCGCTTCGCGGGTCGCGCCCACCGTGCTCACGCCGCACGCCGGCGAGGCCGGGCGTCTGCTCGGTCTCGACGCGGCGCGTGTGAACGCGGATCGGGAGGGCGCGGCGCGCGAGATCGCCTCGCGGGCGAAGGCGGTCGTCATCCTCAAGGGGTTCCGGCCGCTCGTGGCATCGCCGGCGGGTGAGGTCGTCCCCGTGCTCGCGGGAAACCCCGCACTCGCCTCCGGAGGGACGGGAGACGTCCTCACCGGCGTCGTCGGGGCGTGCCTTGCCCGGGGCCTCGATGCCTTCGACGCGGCCCGCGCGGCCGCGTGGCTCCACGGCGCGGCGGGCGATTTCGTGCGGGAGGTGAGAGGGGAGGAGTCGCTCTCGGCGTCGGACGTCGCGGAAGCGCTCTCCGAGGCCTTCTTCGAAGCGCACGAGAGCGCCGGCGGGTGACGGCTCACGTCTCGGCGACCGAGGAGGAAACGAGACGCCTCGGGGCGGACCTCGCGCGCGGCCTCGCGCCCGGCGACGTGGTGCTTCTCGAGGGAGAGCTCGGCTCCGGCAAGACCGCCTTCGTGAAGGGGATCGCGGCCGGGCTCGGCCTCGACCCGGAGGACGTTTCGTCCCCGAGCTTCGCGCTCGTGCACGAGTACGGGCCCGCGGGGAAGCCGCCCCTCCTCGTCCACGGCGACCTCTATCGCGTCCTTCCGGGCGCGTCGATCGCGGACCTCGGCCTCGACGAGCGGGACACCGCGATTCTCGCGGTGGAATGGCCGCGCCCTCCGCTCACGGAACGGCGGGCCTGGCGCGTCGTGCTGCGCATCGGGCCCGACGGGTCGCGCGTCATCGAGATGGCCGAGCCCGTCTGAGGGCTTCGCTCAGAAGGCGAAGATCAGGCCTCCCGTCAGCTCCGACGAGGAATACCAGGTGTCGTGGTAGTGGTAGCAGTACCCGTAGTAGTCGCAGCTGGTGCCGTGATTCGTGGTGCGGTTCGTGTCCGTGGAGCGGAGGCGTCCATCGAGGCGGAACCCGAAGCGCGGCGTGACGAACGCCTTCATTCCTCCGGAGATATTTCCCGTGAACTTGGTCTGCGTATCCGAGGGGCCGGCGTTGAGCTCGGTCTTGAGAACCGAGGCCCCGGCTCCGAGGCCGATGTAGCCGTAGACGCGGCCCGATCCGAAGTTGAAGATGCCGTTCGCCTCGTAGACGTCGTGGCGCAGGTGGCCGACCGTCGAAGAAGGGTAGGGCGGCACGTACGCGTCCGTGTGCAGCTCGGGCTTCGACTCGGTCCAATCGAACTCGATTCCGAAGTGCCGGGTCAGGTTGTAGGCGAAGCGGATGCCGTAAGCGAAATCGGATTCCACGTGAATCCTGCCGAGCGAGCCTTCGTAAAGATGTCCGCCGAAATAGGCGCCGCCGAAGGGCGAGATCTCGAACGTGCCCGTGCGGTCCTGTGCGGCGGCCCGACCCGCCACTGTGGCAAGCGCGAGACACGCGGCGAGAGCGACGAATCGGAATCGCATGGTCAAACCCCCTCGGAAAGCAAACCTATGGGTCCGCCCGCGTCTGCCGGCGTCCGCACCTTGGGACACTGGCGGTCCCGTGCACAGGGACGCAAGCAACTACCGTTCCCGCAGATTCTATGCGGCCGGGAACAGGCCCGGCCAGATGGACGTGACGACCAGGACCAGCGTCAGTCCGATCATGACGGCGCAGGTTCCCCAGGCGACCCAGTTCCAGACCCGGCCGTTCACGTGCTCTCCCATGAGGTCCTCCCGGTTGATGAGAAGGCACATGAACACGAGGACGAACGGCAGGAGCAACCCGTTCAGCACCTGGGAGAGGAAGAGGACTGGGAAGAGGGGAACGCCGGGAATCAGGATGACGCCGGCGCCGATCACGATCATTCCGGTGTAGAGCGTGTTGAACTGGGGCGCTTCGCTCCAGGTCTTGCTCACGCCCGCCTCGAAGCCCAGGCCTTCGCAGATGGAATAGGCCGTGGCGAGCGGCAGGATGGAGGCCGCGAACAGCGAGGCGTTCGCCAGCCCGAAGGCGAACAGCGTTTTCGCCCACTTTCCGGCGAGCGGCTCGAGAGCGATCGCGGCCTGCTCGGCGCCTTCGATGCGTATCCCCTTCGGGAAGAGAGTCGCTCCGCAGGCGACGACGATGAAGAAGGCGACGATGGCCGCGAACACGCAGCCCACGATGACGTCCCAGCGCGAGAGCTTGAACTCTTCCGGGCCGATCCGCTTTTCGACGATCGACGCCTGGAGATAGAACTGCATCCACGGCGCGATCGTCGTGCCGACGAGGCCGATGATCATCAGGATCCACGCGGCGCTCGACTCGATCCTGGGCTCGAACGTCTGCTTGAGGACGTCCTTCCAGGCGGGTTTTGCGAAGAGCGCCGACAGGATGTACGTCAGGTAGACCGTGCAGGCGATCAGGAAGACCTTCTCGACCGACTTGTAGTTCCCTTTCACGACGATCCACCACACGACGAACGCGCCGATGGGGACCGATACCCAGCGCGGGATCCCGAAGATCTCCAGCGAAGCGGCCCAGCCGGCGAACTCGGCGACCGTGTTCCCGATGTCCGTCACGAGAAGCGCGACGAGGAGGTAGAACGTGGCCCTCAGGCCGTAGTTCTCGCGGATGAGCTCACCGAGGCCCTTCCCCGTGATCGCGCCGAGGCGCGCGGACATTTCCTGGACGACGATGAGGGCCATCGTGATGGGGACGAGCGTCCAGAGCAGCGAGTAGCCGAAGTGGGCGCCCGCGATGGAGTACGTCGCGATGCCGCCCGCGTCGTTGTCGACGTTCGCCGTGATGATCCCGGGCCCGAGAACCGCGAGAAAGAGCGTGGCCCGCCTTTTCCAGTCGCGGACCGCGGAGCGCGAAGGGGATGTGTCGGCGGCCGGCGCGATCACCGCAGCCTCCGCCTGTGGCGGCGAGGCTGCGGCTGGAGCCGGTCGACGACGTCGTCGATCGTGATGATCCCGACGAGGACACCTTCGGGGTCCGTCACGGGAAGCGCGAGGAGGTCGTACTTGGACATCGTCGCGGCGACGTCGTCGGCCGAGACGTCCGGCGTGGCGCTGCGCACGGGGGTCGCCATGACGTTCTCGAGAATCGCGTCGTCGTCGGCCGCGAGGAGCTCGCGCACCGAGAGCGCGCCCAGAACGCGCTCTTTCTCGTCGACGACGTAGAAATCGAAGAGGGCCTCGGCGTCGCGGGCCACCGGCCTGAGGCGCTGGAGCGTCTCGCGGACGGTGAGAGTCGGCGGGAACGTGACGAAGTCGGTTCCCATCAGGCCGCCCGCCGTGTTCTCGTCGTGGACGAGGAGCTCCGTGACCTCCTTGGCCGCTCCCTTCTCCATGAGCTGGACGAGGTCGCGGGCGTGCTCGCCCTCGATCTCGCCGAGGACGTCCGCCGCCTCGTCTGCGGGCATCTGCTCGAGGATCTCCGAGGCGCGCCTCTCGGGCAGGTCCTCGATGATCTCCGCCTGCATCTCGGGCTCCAGCTCGTGCAGCGTCTCGGCGGCCGTCTCGACCTTGAGCTTCTGGAAGATGCCGGTTCGCTCCGTGCCCGAGACCTGGCTCAGGATCTCCGCGATGTCGGCCGGATGCAGCCGCTGGAGCTTCTCCTGGGGCAGCGTGGTCTCGAGGCGCTCCAGGCGTCCGTGGAGGGGCTGCATCGAGTCCCACGGAATCAGCCGCGCCGGAAGGGACGCGTCGGAAAGCCTTCCTCCCCGGGGCGTGACACCCGCTCCGAAGACCCGCCTCACGAGGCCGCGCACCCCTACGTCCGCGGCGGTGAGGACGAGGTCGCCCGACAGGACGTCCAGCTTGAGGTCGTTCACGCGCACGACCTTCACGCCGTTGATGTCGACGATCTGCTTGTCGAGCAGGTGGCGCGCGAGGAAGATCTCGTCCTCCCGGGCGGGACGATGCAGGAGGTCCTCCCTCACGAGGCGGGTGCGCACGGCGCCCCGCTGGAAGATGGCGACGTCCTCCCAGGGCAGGACGAAAGTCTCGAAGCGGTCGCGGATCAGGAGGCCCGTCACGCGCGGGAAGGGGGCGCGCGTGCTCGTGGCGACGGCGAAGTCCGAGATTTTTCCGACTGGGTGGCGCGCCACGTCCCGCACGGTCTCGCCGAGAAACTCCGAGACGAAAAAACCCTCGTGCGCGGGCACCGCGGTGGTGCGCGCCGGCGGAGACGGCGAAGGCGGCGTCACGGAGGCATTGTCGGGAGGAGGCGAGGCCTCGTCAACGCCTGTTCGGGTAATCTGCGCGGCATGTCTTCCAGCTTCCTTTTCGCGGCCGCGCGCCCGGCCTGACCCGGATCGTCGTGCGCACGTTCCGCGTGGGCAAGGGCGTTCAGGCGGCGCTCCTGGCCTCGTATTCCTTCCTCCTCCTCGCCGTGACGCTCCTCGTGCAGGGAGGAGGGGCGGTGCGCACGAATCTCGCGCCGTTCGACGACATCCAGCGCCTGATCCTGCGCGCCGGGCGGAGCGGCTACCTGTCGAACGCGTTCCTTTACGCGATCGTGGGAATCGTCGGGAACCTCGCGATGTTCGCAGGGTGGGCGTTCCTGCTCTGGAAGTTCCTCGACGGCCCCGGCCGCTCCGCCCTGCGGAACCACGGGGAAGTTCTCCTCGCCGGGACGCTGCTCAGCGTGGGCATCGAGACGGTGCAGCTCTTCCTGCCGAGCCGCGCGACCGACGTGAACGACGTGTTCTGGAACGTCCTCGGCACGATCGCCGGCTGCGTCGCCGCGCACCTCCACCGCAACGTCCGGCTCGACTGGCAGTAGACTCTTCCCGGCGCGCCGGAGTGGCGGAATGGCAGACGCAGGGGACTCAAAATCCCCCGGTCCACAAGGCCGTGAGGGTTCGACTCCCTCCTCCGGCACCACTTAAGTCCGCGGAGACTCCCGATTAGCGGCAGCGCCAGCCCACGACTCCTGATCCCTTGAGGGCCCTGCAGACTCGATGCGAATGAACCCTTGACGCCGCTTCTCGCACCTGCTAGGAATCTTTGTACCTTGGGGTAAGGAAAGCTCCGGACCGTCTTCCCACGTTCGTGCCGGGCCTCGACACGCTGACCGACGGAGGGCTGCCCCGCGGGCGCACGACACTCATCGTGGGAGGACCCGGGTGCGGGAAGACGATCCTGGCGCTCCAGGTTCTCGTCGAAGGGGCACGGCGGGCGCGCGAGCCAGGCATCTTCGTCGCCTTCGAAGAACATACGCGCCAGATCGTCAAGGACGCCGGCGGGTTCGGCTGGGACCTTCCCCGGTTTCAGAAGGACCGGCTCTTCTTCCTCGACGCCCGTCTCGACAGCGCGACCGTAAAGGGAGGCGCGTTCGACCTCGCGGGCCTCCTCGCGGGCCTTTCCGCCAAGGTGCGGGAGCTGGGCGCCCGCCGCATCGTGTTCGACGGCATCGACATGCTCCTCGCACAGCTCGACGATCCCGCGGCGGAGCGCCTCGAGCTTCACCGGCTGCACCAGTGGCTCTACGAGAGCAGCCTGTCGGGAATCATCACCGCGAAGACCGAGCAGGTCGACCCCACACACTCCCCGCGTTACGGGTACCTCCAGTACCTCGCCGACTGCGTCGTCCTGCTCCAGCACCGCCTCGTAAACACCGTCGCGAGCCGGCACCTCCAGATCCTGAAATACCGGGGCGGGAAGGCCTCGTGCAACGAGTTTCCAATGGTGCTGTCCGGGCGGGGCGTGGAGATCGCGGGATACGCGGCGGACTCGCTCGATCACGAGGTCTCGACGGAGCACGTCTCGAGCGGTGTCCCCGACCTCGACGCGATGCTCGAAGGCGGCTACTTCCGCGGCACCAGCATCCTGATCTCGGGAGCCCCCGGCACCGCGAGGTCGACCCTCGCCGGGGCGTTCGCCGACGCCGCCTGCCGCCGCCGCGAGAACACGCTCTTCGTCAGCTTCGACGAGGGATCGGCCCAGATCGTCCGAAACCTCCGCTCGGTCGGGATCCGTCTCGACCGCCACCTCGAGTCCGGCCGTCTCCAAATGCACTCGGCGCCCGCGCGGGCCCGCACCGCCGAAGCGCACCTCCTGCAGATCCGGTCGCTCCTCGAATCGCACCACAGCCGCTGCCTCGTGATCGACCCGCTTTCCGCGCTCACGAGCATCGTGGGCGAGGCCGAGGCCCGGAGCAACCTGGAGCGCTTCATCGCGCTCCAGAGAAACCTCAACATCACGACCGTGACGACGAGCCTCCTCGAGGGGTTCGACGCCCTGCGCGAGAGCACTTCCGCCGGCGTCTCGACTCTGATGGACACGTGGATCCACCTGTCGTACGTGATCCAGGGGGGCGAGCGGAATCGGGCGCTCACGATCATCAAGTCGCGGGGGATGGGTCACTCCAACCAGGTGCGCGAGCTACTTCTCTCCGAGCGCGGACTGAGTCTGACCGACGTCTACACCGCCGGCGGCAACGTCCTCATGGGGACGCTCCGCTGGGAGCGGGAGGAGCAGGAGCGGGCCGCACGGTTGCAGGAGGGGCGCGCCTTCGAGGAACGGCAGCGGCTTACGCAGGAATCCCTCGCGGAACTGACAGGCCGCATCGAGGCGCTCCGGCACGAACGGGACACAAAGGAGCGAGAGCTGAGGCGGATGCGGGAGGCGAGGGCCGGCGACGTCGGCACGGGGGCGACGCGCGCCGGCGAGATCCGGCGGATGCGGCGAGGGCGCGTAAGCCTGAAAGGAAGCGGCCCTCCCCGATCGCCGCGGCGCAAGCGGTGAAACGCGAGCGCGCGCTGGGCCCGGCGCGCAGTACCCGGGAGCCCCTGTCGCTCCGGCTCTACGTCGCGGGTGAGGCCCCGAACTCGGCGGCCGCGATCCGCAACCTCGGGATCCTGTTCCCGGGCGGCGAGGCCTCGGGCCGACCCGTGGAGATCGAAATCGTCGACCTCCTCAAGGAGCCTCTCCGCGGGCTCGCGGACGGCATCGTCCTCTCGCCCACGCTCGTGCGCCACGCGCCGCCCCCAGTTCGACGCATCGTGGGGAACCTGAGCAACCACGGGGCCGTGCTCCTCGCGCTCGGAGTCGTGCCGTGACGCCGCGGCCCCCCTCCGCCGAAGATCCCGACCGGGAGAACGAGATCCTTCGGCAGGAGAACGAGACGCTCCGCCGCCGGCTCGCCGAGGCCGAGCAGGCGAACGAGGCGCTCACGAAGGGACAGGTCGATGCTGTCCTCGACACGGCGCAGCAGGTGCCGCTGCTTCTGCGCCAGGCGCAGGACGCGCTGCGGGAGAGCGAGGAGCAGTTCCGCGCCATGTTCGACCTCGCGTCGGTGGGCGTCGCTCAGGCGGATCCCGCGACGGGGCGCTGGGTGGCCGTGAATCCCAGGATGTGCCTCATCACGGGCTACTCAGCAGCGGAGTTGCTCACGATGCGCGTCCCCGAAATCACGCACGCCGAGGACCGGCAGCGGGACTGGGATCTGTTCCAAAGAGTCGTGAAGGGCGAGGTGCCGGAGTACCGGATCGAGAAGCGCTACATACGCAAGGACGGCTCGATCGCATGGGTGAACGTGAACATGGTCGTCCTCCGCGACGCCGCGGGAAAGCCGACACGGACCGTCGCCACGATCGAAGACATCACCGAGCGCAGGAAAGCGGCCGAACGGCTCCGGGAAAGCGAGGAGCGCTACAGGAGAATCGTGGAGACCAGCGCCGAAGGGATCTGTTCCATCGACGCGGAGTTCCGGATTACGTTTGCCAACGGCGCGTTCGCGCGGATGCTTGGCAGCACGCCCGAGGAGTTGATCGGAGCGCCTACTGAGCGATACACCTTTCCGGCAGAACTCGGCGAGTCCCGAGGACACTTGAACACGCGCCGCCAGGGCGTCGCGGAGCAGTACGAGCGGCGCCTTCGACGGAAGGACGGAAAGGAATGTTGGGCCCTTGTTTCCGGCGCGCCCATCCTCGATTCCGACGGACGGTTCGCCGGCTCCTTCGGGATGTTCACCGACATCACCGACCGACGCCGCCTGGAGGGGCAGCTCCTCCAGTCACAGAAAATGGAGGCGGTCGGCCGCCTCGCCGGCGGCGTGGCCCACGACTTCAACAACCTCCTCACGGTCATGCTCGGCTACAGCGATGTCCTCCTCCAGGGGCTCGCGCCGGGTCCCCTGCGGGAGGCCACGGAGGAAATCCGGCAGGCGGGCGAGCGGGCCGCCGCGCTGACCCGGCAGCTCCTTGCCTTCAGCCGCAAACAGACGCTCGTTCCCGAAGTCCTCGATATCGGCGACATCCTGAACGGGATGTCGAGCATGGTGGAACGCCTCATCGGCGAGGACATCAAGGTTAGGGTCGTCGTGTCTCCGAACCTCGGACGGGTGAAGGCGGACCGCGGCCAGTTGGAGCAGGTCGTCATGAACCTCGCGATCAACGCCCGGGACGCAATGCCGAAGGGCGGCAGCCTGATCTTCGAGCTGCAGAACGTCGAGCTCGACGACGCCTACGCCGCGACGCACGCCGAGGTCGAGCCGGGGCCGCACGTGCTTATCGCGATATCCGACACCGGGACGGGGATGGATGCGGAGACGCAGAAACGCGTCTTCGAGCCCTTCTTCACGACCAAAGAGGCGGGGAGGGGCACCGGCCTCGGCCTCTCCACCGTTCACGGCATCGTGCACCAGAGCGGCGGGTCGATCGACGTGTACAGCGAGCCGGGGCGGGGCACGACATTCAAGGTCTACCTCCCGCGCTTCGCCGGCGAAGCGGCGGTCCCACGCCCGGCCTCGGGGCTCCACAAGGCTCTGCCGACCGGGTCCGAGACCGTTCTCGTTGTAGAGGATGAGGCCGCGATCCGGCAGCTGACGAACCTCATCCTGCAAAAGGCCGGCTACACCGTGCTCCTCGCGGAGAGTCCTCTCGCAGCCGAACGGATGGCCGGAAGCCACTCGGGACCGATCCACATCATGCTGACCGACGTCGTGATGCCGGGCATGAGGGGTCCGGAGCTCGCGGAACGGCTGCTCCGCCTCAGACCCGACCTCCGCGTGCTGTACATGTCAGGCTACACCGACGATGCGATCGCGCACCACGGCTTCCTCGACGCCGGCATGGAGTTTCTTCAGAAGCCTTTCACGCCGCTCGGTCTGATGATGAAGATCCGCGAGGTGCTCGGCCGCGGTAGTCAGGATGCGGGAAGCTTCTAAGCTCGCGACGTTTGAACGAGAAACCCGCCGCGGGCGGTGCGCGCCTGATTAGGGGCGTTTCGCGAGGCGGCGTTGGATCGAACGGCGCGCGGAGCGCGCCAGCCTCACGGCGTAGAGCGGGCCGAAGTCGACGCTCCCGCCGTGAAACGCGGCAAGGTCACGGAGAAGGTCGTGCCTTCGCCGCGAGAGGATCGCACGGTGATGTCGCCCTGGTGCGCGCGCACGATCTGCTGCGCGATGTAGAGGCCGAGTCCCGTCCCCGTGACCTCGCGATGCTGCTCGACCGGTCCGCGCTGGAAGGGATCGAAGATCACGTCCCTGAGAGGCGCCGGGATCTCCGGGCCCTGGTTCGTCACCTCGATGACGACACGCCCCTCGCCTCCGCGGCCGGCGATCGTGACGGGGGTATTCGGGTCGCCGTACTTGAATGCGTTGGAGACCAGGTTGGACACGACCTCGGCGAGCCGGTCCCCGTCCCAGCGGCCTTTCAGGTCTCCTTCCGTCGACAACCTGACCCGCCCTGGATGAAGAGCCTCGAACTCTTCCGCGACCGTTCGGCAGATGGCGGTAAGGTCGGCATGATCCGGGTGAATCGGGATCCCGCCGCCGAGACGGCTCTTCGTGAGGTCGAGGAGCTGGTCGATCATCCGCGACATGCGGTCGGTGCTGCTCGAGATCCGTGCCAGCACCTTCTGGTCCGCGTCGGGGAAGCGGCGTTGCAGCGTGTGAATCGACACCTTGATGGTGTTGAGCGGGTTCCGGAGGTCGTGACTGAGCGTGCCCAGAAAGAGCTCCCGGGTCTTTTCCCTCTCGCACCGGGCCGCCAGCTCGGCCGTGATGTCGCGGACGATCTTCGCGGCGCCGACGACTCGCCCCTTGGCGTCTCGCACCGGCGAGACGGTCAGAGACACGTCCAGAATCCGCCCGTCGCGGGCCTGGCGGCGGGTTTCGAAGTGCTCGACGCGCTCCCCCCGGGCCAGGCGATCCAGGATCTTTCTCCAGTCGTCGGCGCGGTCGGGGGGCATCAGCATCTCGATGGATCGCCCGAGGACCTCGTCGAGCAAGTAGCCGAAGAGCTGCTCGGCCGAACGATTCCATTCGACGATGCGGCCCTGGAGGTCCATGGCGATGATCGCGTCCTCGCTGGATTCCACGATCGCGGCGAGGAGGCGGAGGCTGCTTTCGCTTTCGCGTGCCTCCGCCGCGGCGCGCCCGGAACGCTCCACGGGACGGTTCGGACGATCGGCTTCGGCCATCTGTCTCCGACTCGTTCGTTTCAGTCGCGGGAGATTCAATCGTCTTCTGCAGCCCGATGCTGGGTCGAGAGGCTTCCGAAAGTTGACAGGAGCTTAACGGAACCTCTGCACCGCTTCTAGCATTCGGTCGAGATTGATCGGCTTCTTGATGACGAGGGCTCCGGACGGAGCGCGGGCAGGGTCCGACGTCGACACGATCACGGGGATCGACGCGAGCTGCGGATCCGCCCGCATCGTCGAGTAGACCTCGACTCCACTCATGACGGGCATACTGAGATCGAGAATGACGACGTTTGGCCGCGATGCGCCGGCGAGTCTCTCGAGCGCCTCTCGTCCGTTCTCGGCCGTCTCCACGATGTAGCCTTCATCCTGGAATACTTCGGTCAGGGATGCGAGGAAATCGACTTCGTCATCGACGATGAGGATCTTCTTTTGAATGATTTTCCTCCAGGGACGGATATGCAAATTCCGTGCGGAGGTCTTCCCGGCGAGAAGCGTCACGCCGCCTTCGAGCGGCCCCGCTTCTTGCCCCGGCCGGCGCGTTGCGCCACGCTCGCCCTCAGAGCCGCCATGAGGTCCACGACCTCGCCCTTCGTCCGGGCCTCCTTGCCCGTCTTCTCCACCGGAGCGGCCTCGGACGGCCGCTTGGAGGCGAGCAGCTTGCGCAGCGACGCGCGGTAGCGGTCGGGATACTTCGCCGGGTCGAGCTCCTCCCCGGACATCTCGTCGATGAGGAGCCGCGCCATCTTCGTCTCCGCCGCCTGCGGCGCGGGCAGGGGCAGGGACGGCGCCGCGGCGATCTCCTCGAACGGGCGCAGGATCACCAGGGACAGCCCCCGAGGCGACGGCAGGAGCGCGGCCAGATGCGGCGTCGCGCGCAGCCGCAGCCGGCCGAGCCCGACGCGTCCGGCCGCCGCGAGCGCCGCCTTCAGCACGGCGAAGGCCTTCCGGCCTCCCTCGCCGGGCACGACGTGATAGGGGTGGTCGAAAGAAACGGGATCGAGCGCTTCCGGCCGGACGAATTGGAGGACCTCGAGGACGTGCGCCTCGGCCTCGTCCTCCGAGGCCTTGCGCGCGGTCTCGATTTCTTCCTTTTCGACGAGCGCCCACCTGCCGCGCGAGACCTCGTAACCGCGGACGACCTCGTCGTCGGGAACCGGCCGGCCCTCCTTGCTGCAGAACTTGCGGTACTGGATCGGCGCCTTGTCTTTCCGGTGGAGGAGGTGAAAGCCAATGTGCTCTTTCGCGTCGACCGCCGGGACCAGCTCGACCGGAATCCCCACGAGACCGAACGTGACGCGCCCTTTCCAGATCGTCGATCCCCTTGCCATCACAACCCTGCAGCAAGCCCCATGCCTGAAAAAAGTGGTTCGGGCCGGGATCGGTGCGGCGGCAGCCGGTCAGGCCCGAGCCCGCGCCCGGCCTCCCGCGGACCTCAGGACGCTCTTGGGAAGCGGTTCCTTCAGCTCATGGGCGCGCGCGACCTGCAGCATCTCGCGATAGAGAACCTGCCAGTCGTCCCAGGGCACGTCGGCTGCGAGGAGCTGCTGCTTCAGGCCCTCGAAGGAATCCGCGGCCCGCGTCTGCCGAACGGGCGCGTCGGCGCGCGCGCGTCCGCCGTGCACGAGGTCCTTGAGCCGCTTCTCCAGCTTCTGGGCCTCCGGGTCGAGGGTCTGGAGCGCGAGGCTGAACGTGAGCGCCTCGGCGAGGAGTCCCCGCACGCGCGTGGCGACGAATTCGGGCCCCTCGATCGACAGCCCGTTCGGACTGATCAGAGTGGTCAGCCCGGCGCCACGAAACGAGACGAGCCGGGCGGGGAGCTGCCGGTGGAACAGGGGCCCGCCGATCCAGCGGAGAAGGCGAACGGGGGCCTCCTCCGCCAGGGGCGCTCTCGCGCGCGACGTCTCCGGCGCGACCCTCCTGAGCACGGACCCGATGAAATCGGCCAGCTCTCCGTAAGCCGCGAGTCCCACCACCACCGGCACCTGGACCGAGACGCGTCGCCTGGCCATCGCCACCACCTTGCGGACCGGTACGGCGATCGCGATGAAGAGAAACGCGCACGCCACGCCCAGCGTGGCGGGAAATCCCTCCGCGACCCTTCGCCACCACGCGCGCGAAGGCGCGGGGGCCGACTCGCGTGCGAGGAGGAGTCCGAGACCGGCGGGAACGGCGAGCGCGGCTGCCGCCCACGCCACCCGAAGCGCTCCGGTCGGAATCGATCGGGAGAGCGGAACAAAGGCGAGAACGAACGAGGCGATTCTCGGGAAGACGATGCCGAGGACGAGGAGCGGCCATGCAGCGGCCGCGCCTACGCGCGGCGGAGAGAATCGCCTGCTCGCGTTTCGGGCGGGGGCCGAAAAGAGCGACGACCGCCCAGCCGAAAGCGGCCTGAAAGAACTTCCCCAGGGAGCGGGTGAGCCAGGTGAGAACCGCCTGGAGAACGACCATGGAATTCGTTCAAGCAAGCGCCGGGCCCTCCGCGACCGGTAAATTCGAGTGGCATTCCGATTGCTCCAGTCCCGGAGATGAGAAGCGCCACCGCGCGCCGCGACCCGGAGAAGGAGAAGGAGGAGCCGTCCCGGCCCCCATCGATTCGCCGCGTGGCGCCGCGACGGCCGCCGCGCTGGCGGTGGCCTCTCGCGGTGGCTGCCTCGTGCCTCGTGCTTCTTTTCGCGGCCACGCTACTTCGGCGACGAGCCTGTCCGCCGCGCGATGGAAACGAAGATGAACGGGAAGCTGAAGGGCTACACGGCTTCCATCGGCCACGCGCACCTGAGCCTCTTCGGCCTTTCCGTCACGCTGCGGAACGTCTCGGTGGCCCAGCAGGCGAATCCCGACCCTCCCGTGATAGCGGTCCCGCACCTCAAGGCGAGCGTGCAGTGGAAGGAGCTCCTGACGCTTCATCTCGTCGCCGACTTTCTCTTCGACCGGCCGCGGCTCAACGTGAACCGCCCGCAGCTCCTGAAGGAGGTCGCGGACGCCGTGCCCGTGAAAGAGCGGGGCTGGCAGGAGGCGGTGGAGTCGATCTACCCGCTGAAGATCAACCTCCTTCGGATCGAGGACGCGGACCTCACGTACATCGACGACGCGAAGGCGGAGCCGCTTCGTATCACGCACCTCGACGTGCGTGCCACGAACATTCGCAACATCCATTCGAAGGCGCACGTCTATCCCTCGCCCGGTCGAAGCGACAGGAGTGATTCTCGGGACCGGCAAAGGCTCCGTCCGTGGACACGCGAACTTCCTCGCGGAGCCTTTTCCCGGCGTCCACGTCATGTTCGACCTGAGCGACGTCCCCGTCGCGCCGTTCCGGCCGCTCGTCGCCCGGTCCAACCTGATCGTCAAGGGCGGGATCGTGTCGACGTCCGGCGAGATCGAATCCGCTCCGGGCATTCAGCTCGTCCACGTGCACGACCTCGCCGTCCGGAAAGTCATGATCGACTACATCCACACGGCCGGGACGGCGCCGGAGGAGAAAGAGCGCGTCGAAGCGGTGAAAAAGGCGGTGACGAAAGCGGCCGCCTCAGCGGAGACCGACCTCCGCCTCGACCGGCTCACGATCGCGGACGGCGAGCTCGGGTTCGTGAACAAGGCGAAGGATCCCGCGTACCGCGTTTTCGTGTCCGGCGCGTCGGTCACGGCGACGAATGTGTCGAACGGCTTTCGGGCCGGTCCCGCCAGCGTGCGCGCCTCCGGGCGATTCCTGGGAACCGGTCCCGCGGAGGTCACGGGCATCTTCCGTCCGGATGCCGAGGGGCCCGACTTCGAGGTCGCGGCGTCCATCCACGACACCGACATGCGCCTCATGAACGATCTCCTTCGCGCCTATGGAAGGTTCGACGTCCAGGCCGGCGTGTTCTCGTTCTACAGCGAGCTCAAGGTGAAGAACGGAACGGTCGACGGGTACGTCAAGCCGTTGTTCCGAGACATGAAGGTCTACGACGCCCGTCAGGACAAGGAGAAGACCTTCTTCCGCAAACTGTACGAGAAGCTCGTCGGAGGAGTCTCGAAACTCCTCGAGAACCGCGAGCGGAAGGAGGTCGCGACGAAAACGCGCGTGCAAGGTCCGATCGACAGCCCCCGCACGAGCACGCTCCAGATCATCCTTCGCCTCGTCGAGAACGCGTTCTTCCGGGCGATCCTGCCCGGCTTCGATGCCCAGCTGGCCCACCCGGGACAAAACGCATCGTCAAAACAATGAAGGGAGATGAACCATGACCATGGCCACGAAATACGGGAAGAAGGCTTCGGAGAAGGTCGAACGGGCGTTGCACGAGATGAAGCGCGGCGAGCTGAAGTCGGGCGGCTCCGGCAGGAAGGTGAAGAGCCGGAAACAGGCCATCGCCATCGGTCTTTCGGAAGCCCGACGGGCCGGCGGGAAGGTCCCGTCCAAGAGCTCGCGATCCCCGCGTTCGAGCTCCCGGCGCCCTTCCCGCTCTTCGTCCCGAGGCTCGCGCGCGTGAACCGGCACTGGAGTGGCGCAAGGACACGTCGGGAGGCAATGCGCGATGAGGAATCTTCAACGGATCGCGAGCATCACGGCGTCGGCGCAGGGGTGAAGGCCTCCGCGAGGTCGCCCCGCGACGTCCGTATCCCCTGGGCGACTCTCGTGAAGCTCTTCGCCGTGGCGGCGGCGGCCTGGGCGCTCGTCCGCCTCTGGCCGTCTTTCCAGGTCGTTTTGATCTCGATCCTTCTCGCCGTCGCGCTGAGCCCGATCGTGGAAGGCCTCGAGCGGCGCGGGGTCGCGCGCGGACGCGCCGTCTCGCTCCTGGCGCTCGCCATCGTGATCGTCGTCTCGGCGTTCTCCTTCTTCGTCCTGCCGCCGCTCACGCAACAGATCTCCGATCTCTGGAAGAACCTGCCGAATTTCAGGAACACGGTCGCGAAACAGCTGGAGGGCGGGGGCCTGCCCTCGCGCATCCTCCTTCCGCTCCTGGATCTGCCGCGCTCTCCCGAATTCGACGCCTGGCTTTCGAGACCCCTGGCCTGGGGCCCGTTGGCTCTCGAAGTCGTGGCGGGACTTCTGATCGCGGTGGTGCTCAGTCTCTATCTCCTCCTCGACGGCAAAAAGGTCGTGGCCTGGCTCCTCGCCTACGTGCCGCGCCAGCACCGGCGGCGGATGGGGAACATGGTGCCGGAGGTGTTCGAGGTCGTGCAGGCGTTCACCACGGGCCAGATGATCGCTTCGGCGCTCTTCGTGGTCTTCTCGTTCATCGTCTTGTCGAGCCTCCACGTCCCCGCCGCGGTTCCGCTCGCCCTTCTCGCCGGCCTCTGCGACGCGATCCCGGTGGCGGGAATCCTGGTGGCGACGGCGGCGGCATCGCTCTGCGCGCTGACGGTGAGCCCCTCGATCGCGCTGACCGTCTTCGCCATCTACCTCGGATATCACCTCTTCGAGGCGTACGTCCTCGTCCCGCGCCTCTATGGAAACCGCCTGAAGTTGTCCACGCTGACCGTGCTCCTGGCGATCCTCGCGGGAGGAACGCTCGGCGGAGTGATCGGCGCCGTTCTCGCGCTGCCGATCGTCGCCGCCTACCCCGTCTTCGAGAAGCACTGGCTCGACGATTACCTGCACCCCGACGCCGTGGAGGACCACGTGGCCCTCCGCGAGAGCGAGGGCGATGAGGGCGAGGGCGTAGCGGACGCGGTCATTCATGGGGCGACGCCGGGAAAGTGAGTCGTGCACGACGACTCTGCCGCGGCGTCACCGGGTTCGAAATTCCACGGTCCCATCACGCGCTGGAGTGAGTGAGAAGTGTTCAGTTTTCGTCATCCGGCGCGCTCCGTCGCCAAAACGCCATTGACGGGGGAGGGGTTGGGGAGTAACCTTGTCCTCCCTTCCCGAAGGAGGCGATTCCGTGGCTTTCAAGATCGGCGACAGGCTTGTCTACCCGAACCACGGCGTCGGGGTCGTGGAGACCATCCAGGAGTCCCTTCTCGAAGGCTCGCCCGCGCCCTGCTATCAGCTTCGCCTCATCGGGAACAACTCGCGCGTGATGGTGCCGGTCGGGAACTCGGATCGCATAGGCCTTCGCCCGCTGACGCGGCGCAAGGACGTGGGCTCGGTGTTCCGCGTCCTCGAGAACGCGATGCTCCCGCCGAGCGGCGACTGGAAGGGCCGGTACAAGCAGAACCTCGACAAGATGCGCTCCGGCCGCCTCACGGATATCGCGGACGTCCTCAAGAACCTGACGTGGGTGCAGAAGCAGAAGGCGCTCTCCTTTCGCGAGAAGAAGATGTACGAGCGCGCCCGCTATCTGATCGTCTCCGAGATCGCGCAGATCAACGGGCTCCCGGAGGGCGAGGTCGCGACCGAGGTCGAGAAGGCCCTCGACCGCGCGCTCCTCAAGCGGCGTCCCGTCGCTGCCGCGGCCGGAAACAACCGCGACCATTGACATGCCCGTGGGGAACCCGGGCCGGATTCCCCCTGCCCCCTCTCTTCCCGAAAAGAACCCCGAGGCGCGATGGCGCGGCGGCAACTTCCGTATAGTGTCGAGGATGGTTTTGCGCGCGATGCTCACCGCCGTGGCGGTGGGACTTCTGGTGACCCTCATGCTGCCGGCTGTCGCAGCGACCGTCCCGACCCGGACCGGCGACGGCGTGCTCGACGTTCTCCTGGCGTCGGTCGAAATCGAGAGGCGGCGCGTGACGGAAGATCTCGAGGAGTTCGATCGGCTCTCGGGGCAGGCGTCGCGCGCGGAGTCCGACCTCGCCGCCGCCCTGAATCAGATCGCCCGTCTCGCGCGCGAGGGCGCGACGGACCGCAACGCGCTGGAGCTGGCCGAGCAGGCCGCGGCCGACGCGCGGGCGCGCTCGGAGGCGGGGCAGGACAGGCGCCGGGCGGTCGTCGAGCGGCTCGCCGACCACGTCCGCCGCCTCGGCGCGTTTCGGGAGGAGATCGCTCGCCGTCGCGATGCCCTGAGAGGCGTCCTTTCCGACCCGCTCACGGGTCGCTGGGAGGTCTTCATCAACCCGGGAGCGCGGCGCGGCGTCTACCGCCTTTCCCTCGACGGCACGATCCTCTCGGGCGACTATGTCCTCGACGGCGGGTTTCACGGTTCACTCAGGGGCACGTTCGTGGGTGACCGCGTCACGCTCGAGCGGATCGATTCCGAACGCGGGGTGGACGCGAGGTTCTACGGGCGCTTGTCCGTCGCGCCCACGCGCCGCATCGCGGGCACCTGGGACGGGACGCAGATAGCGCCGGCCCCGGCCTCGGGCCCCGTGGCGGGCACGTGGGTGGCGCAGATGGTACGTGACGAGGAGGGTGAATCGAGATGACGGCCGAAGAGATGGACGACCACTTGCCACCGCCCGCCCCGGCCGGAGAGCCTCTTCGGAAGAAGAAGACCCGCGGACCCGAGGTGCCGGCGACGGGCACGTCTCCCTGGCCGGACCGGGGACTGTTCCTCGCGGTGGGCCTTCTCGCCGGTTTCGCGGCCGCGTATCTGTACCTGGACAAGAACCCTTCGGCGGTGCCGCAGGCTTCCGCGACCGATCCTCATGCCGGCCTCACCGGTGTCGGCCCGGGCGCGACGCGCGATCTGCCCGGCAGCGGGGGCGGCCAGCCGTCTCTCGCCACCGACCCGGTGGTCCGGCAGAAGCTCTCAGACCTCGAAGGGGCCGTGGCGAAGGAGCCGAAGAACGCGGAGCTGCTCGTGCAGCTCGGAAATACGGCGTACGACGTCGAGGAATGGAAGAAGGCGGTCGACGCTTACGAGAGGGCTCTCAAGCTGCGAGCCCCCGATCCCAACGTCCTCACGGATCTCGGAGTCGCGTACCGGAACATCGGCAACACCGACAAGGCCCTGGCGATGTTCACACAGGCTTCGGCAAGCGATCCGAACCACTGGCCCGCGCAGTTCAATCTCGCGATCGTTTACGGGATCGATAAAGGGGACACGACAAAGGCGCTCGAGATACTCGCGAAGCTCAAGAAGGAGCATCCCGAGATCCCGGCGCTCGATCGCCTCACCAGCGAGCTCGAGCAGCGGTCGAAAGGGCGCCCGCGGGCGTGACCTCGTCTCCGGGCGACCTCTTCGAGGACGAGGGCCCGGCTGAAGACGGCCCCGCCGCCGAAAAAGTCGTGCCCCGGGACGCCCCGCTCGCCGAGCGGATGCGCCCTCGCGACCTGTCCGAGGTGGAAGGGCCGGCGGATCTCGTCGGTCCGGGCTCGTTTCTCGCGAAGGCGCTCGCGGCCGACAAAGTGCCCTCGCTCGTCTTCTGGGGCCCCCCCGGAAGCGGCAAGACGACGCTCGCGAGGATCATCGCGGCGAAGACCCAGGCCCGGTTCATCGGTTTCTCGGCCGTCGTCTCGGGCATCAAGGAGATCCGGAACGTGATGGAGGAAGCGGCGCGCGCCAAGCACCGGGGACGCCGCACGCTGCTCTTCGTGGACGAGATACACCGGTTCAACCGGGCGCAACAGGACGCATTCCTGCCGTTCGTCGAGGCCGGAGACATCGTGCTCGTGGGCGCCACGACCGAGAATCCCTCCTTCGAGCTGAACGGCGCGCTCCTCTCCCGACTGCGCGTCGTCATCCTGCCGGCTTTGAAAGAAGAGGATTTGATTCTTCTGATGAGGAGGGCGCTGGCAGATCCCACGAGGGGCCTCGCGGCGAGTGTGACGGTCGAAGAGGACGCCTTCGAATGGCTGGGACGCTTTGCCGACGGCGACGCTCGACGAGCATTGACCGCGCTCGAAGCGGCGGCGGCTTGGCTCCTTTCAGAAGAGGATTCTTCGGAATCTTCGAAGGGTATGGGAGGCGCGGCTGGTGCAAATCCTCCGGTCTCCTCGGACGTTTCGATCGCGCGCGCGCGCCCGCAATTGACGGTCGCTGTTCTCGAGGACCTCTTCAAGCGGAAAGTCCTCCTCTACGACAAATCCGGCGAGGAGCACTTCAACCTCATCTCCGCGCTCCACAAATCGCTCCGCGACTCGGACGTGGACGCCTCGCTCTACTGGCTCGCGCGGATGCTCGAGGCGGGCGAGGACCCGCTCTACGTCGCCCGCCGCCTGGTGCGATTCGCCTCCGAGGACGTCGGCCTCGCCGACGCGTCTTCGCTGGCGCTCGCGATGGCGGCGAAGGAAGCCGTGCACTTCATCGGCATGCCCGAGGGCGCGCTCGCGCTCGCCGAGATCACCGTGCACCTGGCTCTGGCGCCGAAGTCGAACGCGCTCTACACGGCTTACGGAGAGGCAGTGGCCGACGTGCACGAGCGCCCGAACGAGCCGCCTCCGCTCGCGATCCGGAACGCGCCGACGAAGCTCATGAAGCAGGTCGGCTATGGCGCCGGATACAGGTACGCGCACGACATGGAAGAAAAGACCGCGGGCCTCTCGTGCCTGCCCGACTCCCTCGCGGGAAGGAACTACTACCGGCCCTCGGGCGAGGGTGCGGAGAAGGACCTCAAGGCGCGGGCCGAGGCGGTGCGGGCGCTGCGGGAAAAGTTGAAGAAGACGAGGCGATCCGGCCCGCGCGGAGGACGAGAGGCCACGTGACGGTTCGCCTCTTCTCCCGGGTCCCCCCAGGCCTCCGCGAATCGCTCCGCGAACTCCGCGATCGGATCGCGGGCGGTCTCCTTCGCGCAGCGCTTCACGGATGACCACGTCGAGAGGTAACCGAGCGTTCGTTCGAGATCCCACCGCGCGGTCATGTCCACGTGAGGAACGGGGATTTCCTCGAAGGGGAAGAAAAGGTCTGTGTAGCGGCGGGCGACGAGCGCGCGCTCCGGCGGCCAGAATTTCTCGACGGACTCGTGGAAGGCCGAGAAAACAGCGTCGACTTTCCCGTTCACACTCAGGAGGTCGTATGCCCACACGGCGAGCGCGCTTCCCGGCGCTCCAACCCTCCTGACCTCTTCATAGAAATCCTTCAAGTCGAACCAGTGGACGGCCTGGCCCGCGGTCACGAGGTCGGCCCACCCGCCTTTCAGGCCCGACCTCTCGGCGGGCGTCACGCGATACGTGACGCGCGGATGGGGCTTAGCGTGGACGATCTGGTCGGCGCTCGCGTCCGTCGCGACGACTTCGGCGAAGTGCTCCGCGAGAGGTACTGCGGCTTGGCCACTTCCGGTTCCGGCGTCCCAGCAGCGCTCGTGCCGTTGCGCCAGTGACGCGACGGTCCGGAAGAGCTCGGGCGGGTACGTGGGCCGATAGCGGGCGTATTCGCTTGCGTGCCCCGAAAAGTGATCCTTGAAGACGGGCTCGCTCAGATCTCCTCGCGCCGGTAGTTCGGAGCCTCCTTCGTGATGATGACGTCGTGCGCGTGGCTCTCCTTGAGGCCAGCCGCCGTGATGCGCACGAACCGCGCCTTTTTCACGAGCTCCGGGAGGTTCGCGGCGCCCGCGAGGCCCATGCCCGAGCGCACGCCCCCCGTGAGCTGCGTGAGGAGCGTCGAGACGGGCCCCTTGTGGGGAACCATGCCCTCGATCCCCTCCGGCACGAGCTTCCGGGGCTCCTCCTCGTCCTGGAAATACCGGTCGGCGGAGCCCAGCTTCATCGCGGCGAGCGAGCCCATGCCCCGATACGCCTTGAACGTGCGGCCCTGGTAAAGGATCGTCTCGCCGGGCGCTTCGTCCGTGCCGGCGAAGAGGCTGCCGATCATCACGGAATGAGCGCCCGCGGCGAGCGCCTTCGTGACGTCACCGGAGAACTTGATGCCGCCGTCGGCGACGAGGGAGACCCTCGCATCCCTGCCCAGGCCCTTCACGCACTCGCGGATCGCGTGGATCTGCGGCACGCCGGCGCCGGTGACGACGCGCGTCGTGCAAATGGAACCGGGCCCGATGCCGATCTTCACGGCGTCCGCCCCCCGGCGGACGAGATCGCGAGTCCCCTCCGCCGTCGCCACGTTGCCGGCGAGCACGGGCGTGGACGGGAACTTCCTCTTCAGGAAGGTGAGAGCCTTCAGGACGCCTTCGCTGTGTCCGTGCGCGGAGTCGAGCACGAGGAGATCCACCTTCGCGTCGACGAGCTCCCGGGCGCGGTCGACGAGATCGGTGCTCGCGCCCACCGCCGCGGCGACGCGCAGGCGGCCGAGGGAGTCCTTGCAGGCGCTCGGATAGCGGATCTGCTTCTGGATGTCCTTCACCGTGATGAGGCCCTTGAGGTTGCCGGCGCGGTCCACGACGAGCAGCTTTTCGATGCGGTGGCGGTGAAGCAGCTCCTTGGCCTGCTCGAGCGTGGTGCCCGGCGGGCACGTCACGAGGTTCTCTTTCGTCATGCGCTCGGAGATGGGGAGGTCCATGCGCGTCTCGAAGCGCAGGTCGCGGTTCGTCAGAATGCCGACGAGCTTGCCGCGGTCGTCCACGACCGGCACCCCCGAGATCCGGAAGTTCGCCATGACCTCGAGCGCCTCCGAGATCCTCTGGGTCGGGCGGCAGGTGACGGGGTCGACGATCATCCCGCTCTCCGAGCGCTTCACCTTGTCGACTTCCGCGGCCTGCGCGTCGATCGTGAGGTTCTTGTGGATGACCCCGAGCCCGCCGTTCTGCGCCATCGCGATCGCGAGGCGCGACTCGGTGACCGTGTCCATCGCGGCCGACAGGATGGGGATGTTCAGACCGATCCCCGGGGCGAGTCGCGTTTTCAGGTCGGTTTCGGCGGGATGGACTTTCGAGCGGGCGGGGAGGAGGAGGACGTCGTCGAACGTGAGGGCGAGCGGGATCTCCCGGGCATTCACCATGGGGATTCATACCACAGACGGTGGATGGCCTCTCTCGTCTGCCCCGGTCAGCCGGCGGCGGCGCCCGCCCCGGTAGCCCCGTGGCACTTTTTGTACTTCTTCCCGGAACCGCACGGACACGGCTCGTTCCGTCCGACCTTCGGGCCCGAGGCCTTCACCGTGGAGACGTCGAAATCGCCTCCTGAAGTCGGGTCGAAGGAGCCCTGCAACCGGAGGTCCTGCTCCTTCTGGCGGCGCTTCTCGAGCGCGGCCGCGGCCCGACGCGAGGAGGCCGACCCCGATGCCGCGGCGCCGGAGGGCGTCTGGCCGCTGTCGGGCGCTTCGGGCGTCGGAGCGCGTTCGTCTCGAGACGGGCGCTCGGCCGGGGCCTGGGCGACCTCGAACCGGAAGAGGTACTGGAGGATCTGCTCCTCGACACCTTCCTTCATCGCCTCGAAGAGCTGGAAGGACTCCTTCTTGTACTCGACGAGCGGGTCGCGCTGGCCGTACCCGCGCAGGCCGATGCCTTCCTTCAGGTGGTCGAGCGCGAGGAGGTGGTCCTTCCAGAGAGTGTCCACCGTCTGGAGCATGAAAAACTTCTCGAAGTCGCGCATCGTCTGCGGGCCGACGGAAGTCTCCTTCGCCTCGTACGTCTCGCGCACGGCCGCGCGCAGCTTTTCCTTGAGCTCCGTGTTCGTGTCGCCCTTCGCGAGCCCTTTTTCGGTCGGCTTGAATCCGTACGTTTCGTTGACCAGGGTTCCGAACGCGTCCCAGCCCCATTCGGACGGGTCCTTGCCGGCGGGGCAGTGCCGGTCGACGTAATCCTCCGAGACGTCTTCCGCGAGCGCCACGACGTAATCGCGCGAGAGCGTCCCGGTGAGGATCTCCTTGCGGAGCCGGTAGATCTCCGCGCGCTGCTTGTTCATGACGTCGTCGTACTCGAGCAGGTGCTTGCGCGTGTCGAAGTTGCGGCCCTCGACCTGCGTCTGCGCCCGTTCGATGGATTTCGTCACCCAGCGGTGCTCGATGGGGACGCCCTCCTCCATGCCGAGGCGCTTCATGAGCCCCGACAGGCGGTCGGAGCCGAAGATGCGCATGAGGTCGTCCTCGAGCGAAAGGTAGAAGCGCGAGGAGCCCGGATCCCCCTGGCGGCCGGAACGGCCGCGGAGCTGATTGTCGATCCGGCGGGATTCGTGCCGTTCCGTGCCGATGATGTGGAGGCCGCCGAGCTCGACGACCTGCTCGTGCGCCTCGGCCGTGTCCTTCTGGAGCTCGGCCGTGATCTTCTCGATCTCCTCGGGCGTCTTGTCCTTCGCCTTCTGCTTCGCGAGGTATTCCGGATTGCCGCCGAGGAGGATGTCGGTGCCGCGGCCCGCCATGTTCGTCGCGATCGTCACGGCGGAGACCTGGCCGGCCTGCGCGACGATCGTGGCCTCCTGCTCGTGGTACTTCGCGTTCAGGACGACGTGAGGGACCTTCTTCTTCTTGAGCATGGTCGAGAGCAGCTCGGACTTCTCGATCGAGATCGTGCCCACGAGGACGGGCTGGCCCTTCTCGCTCTTCTCGGCGATCTCCTCGACGACGGCCTCGAACTTCTCGCGCTCGGTCCGGTAGACGAGATCGTGCTCGTCGATGCGGATCATGTCGCGGTTCGTCGGGATCACGACGACGTCGAGCTTGTAGATCTTGTCGAACTCGGCGGCTTCGGTGTCCGCGGTGCCCGTCATGCCCGCGAGCTTGTCGTACATCCGGAAATAGTTCTGCAGCGTGATCGTCGCGAGCGTCTGGTTCTCTTTCTCGATCTTGACGCCCTCTTTCGCCTCGACCGCCTGGTGGAGGCCGTCCGACCAGCGGCGTCCGGGCATGAGCCGGCCCGTGAACTCGTCGACGATGAGGACCTGTCCGTCCCTCACCACGTAGGAAACGTCCCTCTTATAGAGCGTGTGCGCGCGAAGCGCCTGCTGGCAGGCGTGGAGGATGTCGATGTTCGTCGGGTCGTACAGGTTCTCGACTCCGATGAGGCGCTCGCATTTCGTCACGCCCTCTTCGGTGAGAGAAGCCGTGTGCGCCTTCTCGTCGAGGAGGTAGTCTCCGGTCGTCGTCTTGTTTCCGTACTTGTCCTTGATCTCCTCGCCCTTGACGAGTTTCGGAATGATCCGGTCCACCTTGTAGTAGATGTCCGTCTCGCCCTCGGACGGGCCCGAGATGATGAGCGGCGTCCGCGCCTCGTCGATCAGGATCGAGTCGACCTCGTCCACGACGGCGAAGACGTGCGCGCGCTGGACCATTTGCGCGAGCTCGAACTTCATGTTGTCGCGCAGGTAGTCGAAGCCGAACTCGTTGTTCGTGCCGAACGTGATGTCGCGCGCGTAGGCGTCGCGGCGCTCCTCGTCGGGAATGTCGTGCTGGATGCAGCCCACCGTGAACCCGAGGAACTGGTAGATGCGGCCCATCCACTCGGCGTCGCGGCGCGCGAGGTAGTCGTTCACGGTGACGAGATGGGCGCCCCGGCCCGAGAGGGCGTTGAGCGAGATGGCGAGCGTCGCGACGAGCGTCTTGCCCTCGCCCGTCCGCATCTCGGCGATCTTGCCCTCGTGGAGGACCATGCCGCCCATGAGCTGGACGTCGTAGTGACGCTGTCCGATCGAGCGCCACGCGGCCTCGCGCACGAGGGCGAAGACCTCGACGAGCTCCTTGTCCAGGACTTCGCGGGAAAGCGCGCGCCTCTCCTCGACGTCGGTGGGAAGGCTCTTCAGGCCCTCCTGAACGCGCGCGCGGATCCCGGCCATTCGCGTGCGGATCTGTTCGTCCGTGAGCGCCTTGATCCCGGGCTCGAGCGCGTTGATGGCGGCGACGCGCGGCTGCATCGCCTTGATGTCGCGCTCGTGCTTGGTCCCGAAGACTTTAGAGAGTGCTTTGTCGATGATCATGAAGGAGTTGCGCGCGCGGAGAGCGCACGCGAGAGATTGAGTTTAGCAGGTAAGGGAAATGCGTCGGATATCCCCCGGATGTCCGAAGTCAAGGGTCCGGGACCGCTGCGCGGCGCGCGGAGCGCGCCCTTGACATCGGACATCCGGGGAAGAGATTTCATCTATCGGCGGCTGCATCAGCAGCCGCCGCATATCAGAAAAATCGGTCTCGCCGTGCCGCTAAAACGCGTTCAGGACGTAGTCCAGCGGGTTTACCGGCTTTCCGTCCGAATGCACCTCGTAATGCAGGTGCGGACCGGTGGAGCGGCCCGTGGAACCGACGAGGGCGACGAGGTCTCCGCGCCTGACGCGCTGGCCCTCGGCCACTCGCGCCGCCTGAAGGTGTCCATACAGCGTCGTGACGCCGTAGCCGTGCGCTATCTCGAGGAAGCGGCCGTATCCCTTGTGCCAGCCCACGCGCACGACGGTGCCGGACGCCGGAGCGACGACGCGATTCCCGGCGGGGGTCGAGATGTCGATGCCCGTGTGGAATTCGGAGTGGTAAGTGAACGGGTCGGGACGCACCCCGAAGCCCCCCGTCAGGACGCCGGCGGCGGGCACGATGCTGGGCGTCAGCGCGAGCTGATCGGCCTGCAGGAAGAGCTTGTTCTCGACGAGCTTCAGGCGCGACGAAAGGAGGGCGCCGCGGCGTCCCGCCTCGCTGAGGCCCGCTTCGATCGAATCCGCGGGATTCATGGGCACAGCCGTGAGACCACCGACACCGCCCATGCCGGCGTCCCGCACCGCCGACAACCCGGCGACGATCGACAGACGGCGCGTGCGATCCTCGAAGTCGGCCAGCATCTTCTCGATCGACTCGAGGCGCGTGTTCGTGAGAGCGGCTCGCGACCTCAGGTCCGAGTTTTCCGCGAGAAGGACGGTAACCTCTCTGTTCCTGCGGATCGAGCGGACCCACAGGACGGAAAACGTTAACCCCAGGACGACGGCCAGGCCGAAGGAAATCCCCATCCCCCAGAGAAGCCGCGACGACAGGCGGAACTGCCGGAAACGCGCCCTCGCGTGGGGCAGGAAGATGATCGTGTGCTCTCTCTTAGGCATCCGTTCCCTTCCCGGGCGTCTTTTTTTTCCCCACCCTTTGAATACACTTTCAGCCGTACACCGCGAGATCGAGGGGGCAACTAAAATTTTAGGCCGCCCAAAGGGCCTGTCAAGGGAGACTGGTCTCGCATTCAACTCATTGACAAAACGCCGACTACGTCGTAACGGCCGCGGCCGACGCGGGACGATACCGGAGCGCCTCGGCCACGTGGGCGGGCTGGATCACCGCTGACTCTTGCAGGTCCGCGATAGTCCGGGAAACGCGCAGAACGCGCTGGAACCCCCTCGCCGAAAGTGTCAGCCGGTCCACAGCGCGCGTCAGGAGTGCGCGGGCCTCGGGCGTCGTCTTCAGGATCGCGCGGGCGAGGCGGCCTGGCACGGCCGCGTTCACGAGCCTGGGATCCCCGGTTCGGGCCGTCTGTCGCGCCCGAGCGGCCTCCACCCGCTCCCGGACCGCGGCGGACGTCTCCCCGTCGCCCTCCGTGCCGAGGTCCGACGCGGCGAGCGCCGGCACCTCGACGTGCAGGTCGATCCGGTCGAGGAGCGGCCCGGAGATCTTCCGGCGGTAGCGCGCCACGTCGCGCGGCGAGCACGAACAGGCACGCCGCGGGTCCCCGCGGAAGCCGCAGGGGCACGGGTTCATCGCGCCGACGAGGAGGAAGCGGGCCGGAAACGTGCGCGCTCCGGCCACGCGGGCTACGGAGACGACTCCGTCTTCGAGAGGCTCGCGAAGAGCCTCGAGCGCGTCCCTCCGGAACTCGGGCAGCTCGTCGAGGAAGAGAACGCCGAAGTGCGCGAGCGAGAGCTCGCCGGGGCGCGGGTCGACTCCTCCGCCCGCGAGCGCGGCTGCCGACGCGCCGTGATGCGGAGAGCGAAACGGGCGCTGTGTGAGAAGGCCGCTTCCCGCGGGGAGACGGCCCGCGACGCTCCAGATACGCGTCGCGTCGAGGCTCTCCTCGCGGGAAAGGGGCGGGAGGATTCCGGGAAGCCTGCGCGCCAGCATCGTCTTGCCGGAGCCCGGAGGGCCGGAAAACAGGATGTTGTGCCCGCCCGCGGCGGCGATCTCCAGGGCTCGGCGCGCGACGGCCTGGCCCCTCACGTCCGAGAGGTCCGGCTCGGATCCCGGAAGCGGCGGGGGAACCGCGGAAGGCACGACGCGAGGGAGGACGTGCCGCGCGAGGAGATGCGCGATGGCCGCTCCGAGGTGCGGGGCCGCGAAAACGTGGAGGGACGGGACGGCGGCCGCTTCCTCCGCGTTTTCGACCGGGACGAGAAGGTCCCGTTCCTCCCGGCGCGACGTCTCGGCGAAGGACAGAACGCCCGGCACGCTTCGGAGCTCCCCGTCGAGGGCGAGCTCTCCGACGAGAGTCGCCTTCGCGAGCGCCTCGGCGGGCAGGTCTCCGTTCGCGGCGAGGATCGCGAGGGCGACGGCGAGATCCAGCGCCGTCCCCGATTTCGGGAGGTCGGCCGGCGCGAGGTTGACGACCACGTTCTTCGAGGGCAGCGGGAAGCCGACGTGCCGGAGCGCCGAGCGAATGCGCTCGCGGCTTTCCTTCACGGCCGCGTCCGGAAGGCCCACGATCGTGAGCGCCGGAAGGCCCGCCCCGATCGCGGCCTCCACGACGACCGTGCGGCCCTCGAGGCCGGCGACCGCCGCCGAGTACGCGCGGGCGACGGTCATCGTCTCCGCTGGTCAGTTCAACGCGACGAGCGAGAGGACGAGGGTCTGCCCGGCCTTGAGCGAGTCCGGAGAGCGAAGGCGGTTCTCGCGGAGGATCGCGTCGATCGTCGTTCCGTAGCGGGCCGCGAGAGAGTAGAGCGTGTCGCCCTTCTTGACCGTGTGGCGGACGACCCGGGTCCCGCGCTCCTCCTGGGCCTTCGTGCCCTTTGCCAGGACCGCCCGCGGCGGCGAGTCGGCGAACCCTTCTGCGGGGATCGTCGAGGGCGGCGGGTGCCGGCGCTTCCTGACGGGACACGGTGGTCTGCGGAACGGAGGTGTAGGGGCCGACGGCGGACGCCGAGCGTGACCGCCGCCGCGGGCGTCGGGACCCCGCGGATCTCGCCCTGGGGCGCGGGAGATGCCGAGGCGAGCGCCTCGCGGGGCGGGGCGGTCCCGCGCTTGCCCGGCACGACGAGAACCGTGCCCTTCTTCGGGCGGGCCGTCCGCGGCAGGTCGTTCCAGTCGCACAGCGCGGCCACGGACACGCCCGCGCGCTTCGCGATCTTCTGGAGCGTGTCGCCCTTCCGGACGACGACGCTCTTCTCGGCGACCGCGGGAGCGGCCGGAAGCGCGGCGATCCGCGAAGCCAGAAGAGCAGTCGACCCGGCGGGGACACGCAGGTCGTACGCAGGAACTCCGTGCGGAGTCGTGCGGGTCCTGAGCTCGCTGTTGAGAAGCTGGAGGTCGGGCAGTGTCGCCAGGGTGAGCTCGGCCACGCGCGCGAGGTCGACCGGCTTCCTGACCGTCACCGTATCCCACGCGAGCGGCGGATCGGGCACGACGTCGAAGCCGAAGCGCCCCGGATCCTTCGCGATGAGCGCCGCCGCGAGAACGAACGGCACGTAGTCGCGTGTCTCGCGCAGGAGGCTGCTGCCCGCCGCGAGCTCCCAGAAGTCGCGCGCGCCGGTCCGCTGGAGGCCCTTCAGAATCCGGCCCTCGCCCGCGTCGTACGCGGCCATCGCGAGGTGCCAGTCCCCGAACATCTCGTACAGGTCGCGGAAATAGGCCGCGGCGGCGCGCGTGGACTTCACGGGATCGCTGCGCTCGTCGAGGGAGCGATTCCGCTTGAGGCCGTAGCGCTTGCCCGTGCCGGCGATGAACTGCCAGAAGCCGTGCGCGGCGGCGCGCGAGTGCGCCTGGTACTTGAAAGCCGACTCGACCATCGCGACGTAGACGAGGTCCTGCGGAACACCCTCTTCCTTGAGGACTCCGCGCATGAGGTCGAGGTAGCGTCCGCTGCGCTTGAGGGCCGCTGCGAAGGCCATGGGGGTCCGGAACTGGTAGAACGCGACGGCCCGGAGCACGGCGTCGTTCACGACGATCGGGATGTCGAAGCCGGTTCGCCGAACCCGCCGACGGCGACCTCCGTCTTGGCCTTCTCGACCTCGTCCGGAGACGGGAGCGGCGCCGTGGCGACGAGGCTGTCGCGCGGATCCTCGGCGCGGCGGCCGCTCGGCCTCGGCCGCCCGCGCGCCGGCCTCGATCGCGGGACGGTAGAGGGCGATCGAGTCGTAGAGCTCGCTCGCGAACGCGAGGTCCGATTGGTTGCCCTCGCGCGCCGCGATCCGGAACGTCTCGAGGGCCTCGCGGAAGGCCTCGCGGGCGCAGTCGCTCTCGCCCGCGAGCGCGAGCGACTTGCCCCGATAGAACTGCTCGGAGGCCAGCTTGCGCGCGGCGGAGATCGCGGGCGGGTCGTCGGGCGGCGGCGTCCGCGAGACCGGCGCCTCGCGAGGCGCGGCCGAGCAGCCGGCGAGCACGAGAGGCAGGAGTCCGGCCGCGACGCGCGCGACCCGGGCACGAAACGGCCGGCGGGTACTCATCCCCAGGAAGTGGACCCGACCCGGGAGCGGGAGGTCAAGCGAAATCGCCCGCGGCTCTACTCGGCCTTGACATTGAACTTCAGCGAGAGCAGGAGCTTGTTGATGTCCTTGAGGCCCGCGAAATCCACGTCGAATCGTCTTCTCCGAGCCGAGGGCCGCGCCGGCCCCGTCGCCGAACGAGAGCCCGACCGTCACGTGGCGGGTCTTCGCGAGCGTGTCGCGAGGGACCTGGAGGTCGAAGGACTGCGCGACGTCCTTCCGGTGGTTTCGCGTCGACCCGAGCAGGTCGTCGAGCGAGACGTCCGCGGCGCTCTTGCTCTTTCGGGAGCCGCCTGGCGCCGCCGGCCGCTGCGTCGCGAGCTTTCGGAGCTTCTCGAGCTCGGACAGGATGTCCACGTTCGAGCGCACGCGGACGTGCTTCACCGAGGAGTCCATGGGCACGTCGTCCGGCGGAGGCTGGATCTCGGCGAAGCTCACCTCGCTGGCCGCGTCTTCGGCCTGCGGGAAATTGGCGGCGTCGAAGGGCGCCGTTTCCGCGGAAAGGGGAAGCGCGGGCGACGTGTCGGCGGGCGAGGTCCCGCGGCTCGAGCTCGCGCGTCTGCTGCCGGGCGGCGTCCTGGAAACGCTTGAGCCGGGAGATCGTCGAGTCGAAGCCGACTCCCGGCGCTGGCAGGACGCCGAGGCCGCCGACGAGGCGGTCGCCATCGCGTCGATGGCCTGGCCGATGCCCGAGGCGTGCGGCCTTCGACGACATCATCGGCTGGGGACCGGGCGTGGCCGCGGACGCGACGACCGCGGGACGCCGCTGCTCGACCGCCATCCGGCCCTTGAGGGAGCGAAGAGTGAGCTTCGAGATCGCCTTGAGCGTCTCGAAGACGCCCGTCCCGTTCGTGGCCGAGGCCTCGTACCACTCGACCGAGCCGATCCGGGTTCAGGGCGCTCGTTCAGCTCGTCGAGCGTCAGGATGTTCGCGAGATCGCGCTTGTTGTACTGGAGGACGCGGGGAGTCGCGTCGAGGGAGACGCCGATCTCGGCGAGGTTCTCGCGGAGGTTGCGGAGACTCTCGACGTTCGGGTCCGTCATGGGCCGCTGCGAGTCGGCCACGAACACGATTCCGTCCACGCCCTTGAGGACGAGCTTCCGCGTCGTGTTGTAGAAGACCTGTCCGGGCACGGTGTACAGCTGGAGGCGGGTCTTGAATCCGCCGATGACGCCGACGTCGAGCGGCAGCAGGTCGAAGAAGAGCGTCCGGTCGGTCTCGGTCTCGAGGCAGACCATCTCTCCCGCGAGACGTGGGCGCCGTGCGCCCGTAAATCACGTGAAGATTCGTGGTCTTCCCGCAGAGGCCCGGACCGTAGTACACGATCTTGGCGGCCATCTGCATCGTGGCGTAGTTGAAGAAAACCATACGAATACGGCGCTCCGCCGACCTCCCGAGGGGCGTCTGATCTTACACCCGAGGGCGAGCTCCCTTTGATATCATGGGTCGCTCCCGGTGAGGTTCGGGAGTCGGGCAAGGGCGGAGGCCTTGCGCCGCGATGACCAACGATTTCAAGGGTTTGGACGCGAGGTCCCGCGAGGTTCTCGCCTCGGTGATCGTCGCGTACATCGAGAGTGCCGTTCCCGTGTCGTCGCGTCAGCTGACGAAGGGGGGGAAGTTCGGCCTCTCGTCGGCGTCGCTGCGCAACGCGATGGCCGACCTCGAGGATCTCGGCTTTCTCACGCATCCGCACGTCTCGGCCGGCCGCGTGCCGACCGATCTGGGCTACCGCGCGTTCGTCCGCGACCTGATGCCGGCGCGAGCGCCCAGCGAGACGGACCGCGCCCGGATCGCCGACGAGCTCTCGCCCGAGCCGTTCGAGACGGAACGCTTCCTGCAAGGCGACGTCGCGGCGTTCTCTGCCGCCTGACGGGCGAGGTCGGCGTCGTGGCGGCTCCCGCGTCGATGAGCTTCGTCCTCGAGTCCGTTCATTTCACGCGCGTCGCCGAACGCAAGATCGTCGTGGCCGAGGTCTCCGACACGGGACTCGTGGAGAGCCGCCTCATCGAGACCCGCGACGACTTCTCGCAGGCCGAGCTGGACGGCATCTCGAACCGCCTGACGATCGACTTCGCCGGAAAGAGCCTCGACGAGATCCGCGTCCTCCTCCTCGCGTCGCTGGGAGAAGAGAAGGTCCGCGATGGACCGCGCGCTCGCGCGCGCTCTCGAGCTCGGGCGCCGGGCCTTCGCCGAGGCGCGCCCGCAGGAAGAAGCCGTCTACATGGAGGGCACCGAGTCGCTGCTCGAGAAGCCCGAGTTCCGGAACGACCTCGAGGCCCTGCGCCGGATGTTTCACGCCTTCGAGGAGAAGGCCCGGCTCGTGAACCTCCTGACCGACTGCATCACGGCCGACGGGCTCGCGGTCGTCATCGGCTCGGAGAGCCCCTTCACGGACGAGACCGGCAGCGCCGTCGTCTCCGCGCCCGTACCGCCGTGGCGACCGCGTCGCTCGGCGTGCTCGGGGTGATCGGGCCGCGCCGGATGAAGTACGCGCGCGTCGTGCCGCTCGTCGAGCGAGCTCTCGCGCTACGTGAGCCGCCGACTCACGGAAGGAGCGGCATGAGCGGCCCGAAAAAGCCGCGGCGCGAGGACGAGGACATCATCTTCCTCGAGACCGAGAGCCGCGGCGACGTCGCCCGCGCGCTCGCCGAGGCCGAGCGCGCCATCGAGGCCGTCGAGGAGAAGCACCGCAAGCGACGAAGCCGCTCGCCCGGTCGCCGTCGCGGCCCCCGCTCCCGAGCCGGAGCCCGCGCGACGCACCGCCGGAGCCGCCCGCGCCGGACCCGCGCCTGGCCGTCCTCGAGGATCAGCTCGCGAAGGAGCGCGAACGCGCGATTCGCGCCGAGGAGGACTCGGGCCGCGTTCGCGAGGCGCTGCTCCGGAAGTCGGCGGACTTCGACAACCTGAAGCGCCGGACCGAGAAGGACAAGGCCGAGTACTTCAGGTTCGCGCTCGCCGAAGCGTTCGCCGACATCCTGGGCGTCGTCGACAACTTCGAGCGCGCGCTCGCGCATCGTGCCGACGCCACGGGAGACGAATTCCACGCGGGCATCGACATGATCGCGAGACAGCTCGCCGACACGCTCAAGAAGTACGGCGTCGTGGAGGTGCCGGCCCTGGGCCTTCCGTTCGACCCGAACGTTCACGAGGCCGTCGTGCGCGAGGAGACGGACTCGGCCGCGCCGGGCACCGTGCTCGAAGTGTTCCAGAAGGGATACCTTCTCAACGACCGGCTGCTCAGGCCCGCGCGCGTCAAGGTCGCGGCGCCGCGGGCCGCCGGGAACGCGAACGGATGAGCCAGGAGGCGCCACGTGGCTAAGGTTCTCGGCATCGATCTCGGCACGACGAACTCGTGCGTTGCCGTCGTCGAGGTCGGCTCGCCCCAGGTCGTCCCGAACCGCGAGGGCGCCCGGACGACGCCTTCGATCGTCGGCTTCACGGAAGACGGCGAGCGGCTCGTCGGCCAGATCGCCAAGCGCCAGGCGATCACGAATCCGACGCAGACGATCTACGCCGTGAAGCGCCTCATCGGCCGCAAGATGTCGGACGCCAACGTCAAGCACGCGCGCGAGCACCTCTCCTACGCGCTCGTCGAAGCCCCGAACGGCGACGTGAAGATCCAGGTGCGCGACCGGGACTATTCGCCCGAGGAGATCTCCTCGTTCACCCTGCGCGAGATCAAGGAATTCTGCGAAGAGGCGCTCGGCGAGGAGATCAAGGAAGCGATCATCACGGTCCCGGCCTATTTCGACGACTCCCAGCGCCAGGCCACGCGCGACGCGGGCCGCATCGCGGGCCTCGAGGTGCTCCGCATCATCAACGAGCCCACGGCGGCCGCGCTCGCGTACGGGCTCGAGAAGAACCGCAAGCAGGAGACGATCGCCGTCTACGACCTCGGCGGCGGCACGTTCGACATCTCGATCCTGCGCATCGACAACGGCATGTTCGAGGTGCTCTCGACCTCGGGCGACACGTTCCTCGGCGGCGAGGACTTCGACCGGACCATCATGGACTGGCTCCTCGCCGAGTTCCTGACGCAGACCGGCATCGACCTGAGGCAGGACCGCCTCGCGCTCCAGAGGCTCAAGGAGGCCGCGGAGAAGGCGAAGTGCGAGCTGTCGACCGCGCTCGAGACGATGATCGCGCTCCCGTTCATCGCGTCGGACGCCTCGGGCCCCAAGCACATCAACAAGCTCCTGACGCGCGACACGTTCGAGGCGCTCGCGGCGGACCTCATCCAGCGCACCGAGGGCCCGTGCCGGAACGCCCTCGAGGCGGCCGAGCTCAAGCCCGAGCAGATCGACACGATCATCCTCGTCGGCGGCCAGACGCGCACGCCGAAGGTCCAGCAGATGGTCGAGACGATCTTCGGGAAGCCGCCGAACCGCTCGATCAACCCGGACGAGGTCGTCGCGGTCGGCGCCGCGATCCAGGCGGGCGTCCTGCGCGGCGACATCAAGGACCTCGTCCTTCTGGACGTCACCCCGCTGTCGCTCGGCCTCGAGACGCACGGCGGCATCTTCGTCAAGCTCATCGAGCGCAACTCGACGATCCCGACGAAGAACACCCAGATCTTCACGACGGTCGCCGACAACCAGACGACCGTCGAGATCCACGTCCTGCAGGGCGAGCGCGACATCGCCAAGGAGAACAAGTCCCTCGGCAAGTTCCAGCTCGTCGGCATCCCGGCGGCGGCGAAGGGCGTGCCCCAGATCGAGGTCACGTTCGCGATCGACTCCTCGGGAATCGTGAACGTATCGGCGAAGGACCTCGCGACCGGCAAGGCGCAGGGGCTGCAGATCAACCCGGCCGGCGGCCTGTCTCAGACCGAGATCGAGAAGATCATCGAGGAGGCCGCCGCGAACAAGGCGGCCGACACGAAGCGCAAGGAGCTGCGCCAGCTGAAGAACAAGCTCGAGGGAATGATCGGGGGGAACGACCGCATCTTCCGCGAGTTCGGGAACCTCCTGCAGCCCGACGAGAAGGACCGCGTCCAGCGCACGCTCGAGAACGCGCGCGAGGTCCTGACGGGCGGAGGAGCGGGGTCCCATCGACGACGCGATGATCGACATGAAAGGCGTCTCGCGCATCCTCACGCAGGCCATGCTCTACAAGCCCGAGTCCAAGGAGCGCCGGGGCGACGGCGCGGAGAAACCGGCCTGACTCCCGCGCCGGTAGCAGCCTGCCGTGAGTACATCCGTTCGCGACTACTACGAAGTACTCGGTGTGGGGCGAACCGCTTCCACCGAGGAGATCAAGTCCGCCTATCGCAGGGCGGCGCTGAAGCACCATCCCGACAAGAACCCCGAGGACGAGAGCGCCGAAGAGAAGTTCAAGGCGGCGGCCGAGGCCTATTCGGTCCTCTCCGACCCCGAAAAGCGGGAACGCTACGACCGCTTCGGGCACGAGGGCGTGCGGGGCGCGGGCGGGGCCCGGGTTCGATCCGACGCAGTTCGTGGACTTCGCCGACATCCTCGGAGACCTGTTCGGCTTCGCGGCCGGGGGAGACCCGCGCGGAGGCCGGCGAAACGGCGAGGACCAGAAGGCCGAGGTCACGCCTCTCCTTCGAGAACGCCGCCTTCGGCTCGGAGGTCTCGCTCCCGATCCAGCGCTACGAGCGCTGCGATGCGTGCCAGGGGCGCGGAGGCCGCGGCGGGGCCGCGGCCGTCACGTGCCCGACGTGCCGGGGCCAGGGCCGCGTCCAGTACCGGCAGGGCTTCTTCGCCCTCGCCCGGCCGTGCCCCGACTGCGAGGGCTCCGGCGAGCGCGTCAAGGACCCGTGCCCCGAGTGCCGCGGCGACGGCCGCACGCGCCGCCCGCGGACGCTCACGGTGGCGATCCCTCCCGGCGTGGACGACGGCGCGCGGCTGCGCCTCACGGGGGAGGGAAACGCGGGCCGGCGGGGCGGACGTCCCGGCGACCTCTACGTCTTCGTCTCGGTCGCGCCCGCACGAGCAGTTCCGGCGCGACGGCTTCGACGTGATTCTCACGTGGGCCGTGCCGTTCCACGTCGCGGCGCTCGGCGGCACGCTGCGCGTCCCGACGCTCCACGGCGAGGCCACCTTCGATGTCCCGCCCGGCACGGCCGCCGGCCGCGTCTTCACGCTCAAGGGGAAGGGCATTCCGCGCCTGGACGGCCGCGGCAAGGGCGACCAGCACGTCCTCCTCACCGTGCGCGTGCCGAAGAAGATGAACGCCGCGCAGCGCGAGGCGATCGAGAAGCTCGCGGACGCGTTCGGGTCGGAGTCGGGGACGCCGACGAAGGACGAGAAGGGCTTCTTCGAAAGACTGAGAGACTTTCTTCGCGACATAGGCGTCCCTCCGCCTCGGGTTTCGGCGTATTGCTTAGAAGGTGAATAGGGCCGTGGCGGCGGCTCGCGCGGTGCGCATCGAGATTCCGGCGGCCGCTGCGAGGTCGAAGCGAAGAAATTTCTTAGAAGGGTTAGGGGGGCTGGAGTTCTCGTCGCGGCTGCGCCCGGCGGCGGCTCTGTCCGTCTGGGTCGATTCGGACGACCTTCGACGAGGCGCTGGCCGCATCTCGCCGCGCTCGGCGCTCGCGGCCTTTCCACCTTCGAAGAAGAATCCACCGACTGGGTGGCCGAGTCGGCCGCCCTTCGGAAAGCCGTTCTCGTGGACCGCTATCTCTTCGACCCCCACGACGCCGATCTCGCGACGGCGCCGCCGCCCGGCGTTCGCCGCCTCTTCCTTCCGGCGGTCCGCGCGTTCGGGACCGGGCTCGCACGAGTCCACGCGCCTCGCCGTGCGGCTCCTTCTCGCGGAGGACCTGCGCGGGCGCGCGCGTCCTCGACGTCGGCTGCGGAACCGGGACGCTCGCGTTCGTCGCCGCGCTCGAAGGCGCAGCGCCACGTCGTGGCGTTCGACGTCGACCGCGATGCCGCCTTCGCGACGCGCGAGCAGGCGCGCGCGAACGGCGATCCCGCGCGTCGCCGCGTTCGCGGGGCCGCTCGAGGCGCTCCGCGACGGCGCTCGGTTCGACGTCATCGTCGCGAACATGATCCACGAGGAGATCGCGCCGCTTCTCCCGGCGCTGCGCGCGCATCTCGCGCCGGGCGGAAGGCTTCTCTGCTCCGGGCAGCTCGCGGAGAGGGAAGGGGAGTGGGAGGATCTGCTTCGGAAAGAGCGGCTTTCGGCAGGTTCGCTCGCTTCGGGAGAACGAGTGGCTCGGGACCGCGTGGGTTTCTTCGAATGAGTGAGAACGCCCCCGCGCGTCCGCCGCGCGTCTACGTGCCGGACCTGGCGGAGCAGCGGGCGGCGTCCGAAGAGAACCGAAGAAGAGATTTCTCTTAGAAAGGAAGAAAGAGATCACGTCCGCTCGAGGCGCCTCCGCGACGGCGACGAGGTCGTCGCGCTCGACGGAAAGGGCGCCCGCGGCGCGGCCGTGCTCGCGAGGGGCGGCTCTGCCATCGCCCTCTTACCTTCTAAGAAAATCTTCTCTTCCTCTTCCTCTTCCTCTTCTTCTCTCTTCTCTCCCGGCGAGCCCGCGAACCGCGTGGTCGTCGCCCTCGCGTGCGCGGAGCCCGCGCGGGTCGAATGGGCGATCGAGAAGGGCACGGAATGCGGTGCCGCGGGCTTCGTCCTCCTCGCGTGCGAACGCTCGCAGAGGGCGCACGTGACGGCGCTCGTCGTCGCCCGCCCGCCTCGAACGCCTGCGCCGGATCGCCGTCGAGGCGACGAAGCAGTGCGACCGGACGATCGTGCCTTTCGTGGAGGGTCCGAAGAGCACCGAAGAGTTTCTTAGAAGGGTAAGAGGGGAAAGGCTGCGTCGTCGCTGGATCCGAGCGGCGCCTCTCGGCGACGCTCCGAGCCGCTTGCGCGAGACCTCGCCGTCATCGCCATCGGCCCGGAGGGCGGGTTTGCTCCGGCCGAAATCTCCTATTCGAAGAAAATCGGTGCTCTTCGGACCTCTCTCGGCGCCCGCATCCTCCGGCTCGAGACCGCCGTGGTCGTGGCGCTCGCGCGGTTGGTCGATCCCGCCTGAATCGATCGCGGTCGCTTCGCCCGTTTCGGTTAGGATTCCGACAGAGCGGCGACGGAGGGCCTCATGAGCTTCGAAAACGTCAAGAAGATCTGGATGAACGGGAAGCTGGTGGATTTCGCCGACGCGAAGATCTCACATCTTCACGCACGCCCTTCACTACGGGTCCGGCGTCTTCGAGGGCGAGCGCTGCTACGACACGGCGCGCGGACCGGCGATCTTCCGGCTCGACGAGCATCTCGACCGCCTCTTCTGGTCCGCGAAGATCTACCGCATGGTGATCCCGTACACGATCGACCAGCTCCGCGAGGCGACGCTCGAGGTCGTGCGCGCGAACGGCTTCAAGGCCTGCTACATCCGGCCGCTCGTCTATCGCGGCTACGGCTCGCTCGGCGTCAACCCGTTCCCGAACCCGGTGGACGTCGCGATCGGCTGCTACGAGTGGGGCAAGTACCTCGGCGCCGACGCGCTCGAGCAGGGCGTCGACGTCTGCTGCTCGTCCTGGATGCGCATCGCGCCGAACACGATGCCCGCGATGGCGAAGGCCACGGCGAACTACGCGAACAGCCAGCTCATCAAGATGGAGGCCATCACGAACGGCTACCACGAGGGGATCGCGATGGACCACAACGGGCGCATCTCCGAGGGGTCCGGCGAGAATCTCTTCCTCGTCTGGAAGGGCCGCCTCTACACGCCGCCGCTGTCGGCCTCGACGCTGCCCGGGCATCACGCGCCTCTCCGTCATCCAGCTCGCCCGCGAGCTCGATTTCCAGATGGAAGAGAAGACGATCCCGCGCGAGATGATCTACGCGGCCGACGAGATGTTCTTCACGGGCACGGCCGCCGAGATCACGCCGATCCGGTCCGTGGACCGGATTCCCGTCGGGAACGGCAAGCGCGGCCCGATGACGGAGGCCCTGCAGAAGGCGTTCTTCGACATCGTCGAGGGCAAGGTCGACGACCGCTACGGCTGGCTGACGCCGGTGTACGCGCCGGTGGCGGCGGGCGTGCGATAGAGCACTCCGGGCCCGCGCTCAGTCGTAAGCCAGCTCGTCCATCTTCTCGGCGAAGCGAGACCAGGAGATCTTCTTCAGGAGATGCCGGCGGCCGCCGCGCCAGAAGAGCGAGCCGCGCCCGATCGTGACCTCGCCGATCTTCAGCTCGTCGGCATAGACCTCGAGGGAGAGCGAGGAGCCCGCTTTCGTGAGCTGCGGGACGTTGAAGTGGGCCTTGACCGTGTGCTTTCTGGAGACTTCCTTCTTGGGCTTTCTGCGCCGCCTCTTCGTCACGCGCGCCTCCTTTCCGCGATCAGCTCGGCCACGATCGCGATCGCGATCTCCTCCGGAGACTCGGCGCCGATGTCGAGGCCGATGGGGTTGTGCGCGCGGTTCAGCTCGTCCTCGGCGAATCCCTCGGCGCGCAGCTCGTCGAAGAGGGCCTTTCGCTTCGCCTTGCTGCCGATCATCCCGAGATACGCGAGCGGGACGCCGCGCAGGCGCCGGAACGCCCGCCCGTCCGTCACGTGGCCGCGCGAGACGAGAGCGACCGAGTCGCGCGGCGCGGGGACGGGCAGGTCCGAGTAGTCGTCCTTCACCTGCACGAGCCGGACGCCTTCCGGGAACGCCGCCGGATCGAGCTGCTCAGACCGCTCGTCGGCCACCGTGACGTCCCATCCCGTGAAGCGCGCGGCGCGAGCGAGAGCGCGCCCGCAATGGCCGGCGCCGACGACGAGGAGACGCGGCGCGCGCTCGACGACCTCGAGAAGGACGGTCGCGGTCCCGCCGCAGACCGCGCCGAAGAGCCCTCTCCCGTCGGCACGAAGTCGTAGTCGCGGGTGAAAGGAAGGCCGTGGGAATCGAGGAGCCTCCGTGCGTCCGCGACGACGAGCGACTCGAACTTCCCGCCGCCGATCGTCCCGACGGTCGATCCGTCGGGCAGGACGAGCATGCGGGCCGTCGTCTCCCGCGGCGTGGATCCGACGGCGGAGACGACCGTCGCCATCGCGAGCCGGCCATGCTGCTCCAGGAGACCGGGAAGCTCGGTGAGGATGCTTCGTGCTCATGCGCGGAGCCGTCAGGCGCCGCTTCGGGAATTCGACTCTCGCAGAGATCGGCCGGGGCGGTCGACGTCCTGCAGGATCGCTCTCGTCGAAACCTTCGAGGTAGTGGACCGTGACGTCGGGCTCGTCGAAGAGCTGGTTGAGGCGCGCGGAGTCGGGCCACGAGAGGAGCCGCGAGCGCAGCGCCGCGGGGATCAGGAGCGGGTGCCCGCGCCGGCCGGCGTGCGTAGGGACGACGAGGCTCGATCCGCCCGCGTCGAGCGACGCCGCCGCTGAAAGCACCCTTCGAAGAGATTTCTTGCTTAGAAAGGGAAGATCGGCGGGGGAGACGGCGACGTGCGTCGACGCGGGCGACGTCGCGAGCCGAGGCCGACTTTCACCGAAGAGAACATTCCCGCCTCCCACGTCGGGATTCTCGACGAAGCGGGAACGGCGGCCGAGCGCGGGTTCGTCAAGGCGTCGTTCGACCGCTGCGGCGCGCGAAGCGCGCCCTTGACAACGCTCTTCGGCCACCAGATTTCTGCTATCGGCGGCTGCATCAGCAGCCGCCGCATATGAGAAATCTCCGAGTCGTCTCGATCTCCGCGCCTTTCCGAGAACGACGATGACCTCGTCGAAGCCTGACGCGAGCCACGTCTCCAGCACCCTCCGAAGCAAAGGCGTTTCTTCTCCGCCGACCGGCGCGAGCATCTTCGGCGAACCGAAGCGCGCTCGAGGCGCCGGCCGCGAGGAGGACTCCGGAGACGAACAGGCGACCTGCGTTCTGCTTCCGCTCAGCCTTCGCTGGCCTCGAAGCAGGCGCGGCCGGCCCGGCAGTCGTCGAGGCCGGCGGGCCGTCGTCGGGCCCGACGGGCCCCATCGATCTTCAGGCACCAGTAGGCGGCGGTCGTGGACGGGTACTCGGCGCGCGTGCTCGTCCCAGTCGCCCGTCGACGACGAACATCATCTTCGTGCGGAGGTGGCGGCAGCGCGCGCGCGGGGTCGGGCGCGGACGTCGGTCCGAAGACCGTGTCGCTCATGCCGTGCGGCGCCCTCTCGGTGCCGTCCGGGAGTCCGGCGGCGCCGAGAGAGCGCGCCGGACGGCCGCGGAGACGATGCGGCAGCTTGTAGGCGTTCCTGCCGAGCGGCGTCGCGCCCTCGAGTCGCGGCCGCGGCCGGCCTTCGCGCGCGAGCGCCGCGTCGATCCTCCTGCCCTCGACGAGCGCCTCGGCCTTCTTCGCGCGCCAGGGCACGGGCGCCGCGGAACCGATCACGATCCGCACGTCGCGGCGCGACGCCGCCGTCGTCGCGGTACGCGACGGCCGCGTCGGCGAGCGGCCAGTCGAACGTCTGCTTCTGCTTGATCTTGCGGTAGGCCGAGCGCAGGCCCTGCCCGGCGGGTCACGTGGATCTCGACGATGAGCTCGCCGCGGCGTAGGGCGTTCTCGCCCGCGAAGATGTCACCTCGGGCCGTCACGAAGAAGTCCGCGATCGGAATCGTCCGGCCGCCGCCCGCGGAGAGCGTCTCGATCCGCGCGCCGTACGCCGACGAGCGCGACGCCGGCCGCCGAGGGGTGGACGATCGCGCACGTGTTGTTCCCGAAGACGCGTGGAACGCGTTCTCGCCGTTCTTGCGCGAGCACTCGCCGCCGCCCTTCTTCAGGCAGGGAACTCGGCCGAGCGGAAGTACCAGCAGCGCGGGCGCTGGCAGAGGTTGCCCGCGAGCGTCGCGGCGTTGCGGATCTGCGGCGTCGCCGCGCCCTCGCAGGCGTCCGCGAGGGCGGGGAAGCTCGGCGCGCAGGCCCTCGGCGACGCGGGTCAGCGTGACGAGCGCGCCGATGGACGATCTGCCGGAGGAGATTTCTTCGATGGCGGCGTGGGCCGTGAGCCGCCGGAGGTCGACGACCCGGTCCGGGGCGACGTTGTGCTCCTTCAGTCGGTCGAGGAGATCCGTCCCGGCGCCCTTTGCCTCCGCGGACGACGCCGGCCTTCTTCGCGGCGGCCAGCGCGGCGGCCGCGTCGTCCCAGCGCTTCGGGCTGGACCCGCTCGAAGCCTTCATGATTTCACCTCGGCTCCCGCCGCCTTTCGGCGCGGAGCGTTCCCGAGCGCGGCGAGGATCCGCGCCGGCGTGATCGGCAGCGTCCGTCGATGCCGGATGCCGAGTCGCGTGCGAGATCGCGTTCGCGATCGCCGCGGCCGTCGGGACCGTGGCGGGCTCGCCGATGCCGCGCGCGTGCGCGTTGTTCTTGCCGGCGATAGAGGTCGAGGACGATCGGGACGATCTCGGGCATGTCCTTGCTCGCCGAGGATCTTGTAGTGCTCGACGTTCGGGTTCAGGAAGCGGCCGGAGCGGTCGGTCGACGACGCGCTCCTCGAAGAGCGCGTAGCTGATGCCCTGCAGGACGCCGCCCCGGATCTGGCTCTCGACGCCCGTCTTCCAGACGGGCTGGCCGCAGTCGTGCGACGGCGACGACCTTCTTCACCGTCACGACGCCGGTCTCGACGTCGACGACGACCTCGGCGAACTGCGCGCCGAAGAGGCGCGTGTCGGCGCCGTCGTAGTCCGGCGCGCGGTCGCCGGTCGCGACGAGCGACTCGCCGCTCATCCGCGAGCAGACCTTCGCCGAAGTCGGCCGTCTTGCCCTTCGCCGAGAAGCGCGCCGTCCGCGAGCGTGACGTCGTCGGCTGGGCGCGCCGAGGAGCGTGCGCCGCGACCTCGGCGAGCTTCTCGCGCGCGTGGAACGCCGGCGGCGCGGACGGCGGGGATGAGCGAGCCCGTCGTCGACGAGCCGCCGGAGGCGGGCCCGAACGGGTAGCGCGAGTCGCCGATCTTGACGCGGACGGCTTCGACGGGGAGGCCCAGCTCCTCGGCGACCACGATCGCGATCGGCGTCCGGATGCCGCAGCCGATCTCCTGGACGCCGTTCTCGACCTCGACGGCTGCCGTCGCGGTGGATGCGGACGAGGACCTGCGAGCCCGGCGCGACGATGTTGTACCAGACGGCGGCGGCGCAGCCGAGGCCGCGCCGGAGCGGAAGGCCCGCCGCCGCCGCGGCGGCTTCGTTCGCCTTCGTGATCTCGGCGCGGCGCGACCAGCCGATCTCCTTCGCGCCGGTTTCCCACTCCGCGCGCCGGACCTCGGAAGGATCGTTCTTGAGGCGCACGGCGAGCGGGTCCAGGCCGAGGCGCTCGGCGACCTCGTCGAGAGCCGTCTCGACGGCGAAGCAGCCCTGCGGGTGGCCCGGGCGCGCGCATCGCGCAGCCGGGGCCGAGGTGCGTGAAGACGTCGGACTCGGCGACCTTCACGTTCGGGAACCCGTACGCGTTCTTCACGAAGCCGCCCGTTCCCGTGCCGGTCGCGACGCCGGCCGTCCCGAACGACGTCGTAGTCGGACGGCCGTCACGGTCCCGTCCTTCCTGTAGCCGAGCTTGACGCGGTTCCACGAGTCGGGCCGGTTGCCGGCGGCGAGCTGCTCTTCCTTGCGGTCGAGGACCATGCTGCACGGGCTTGCCGGCCTTCTTCGCGAGCTTCGCGGCGAAGACGCCGTAGTCGCCGGCGCCGAACTTCGAGCCGAAGCCGCCGCCGTGAACTCCGTCGCGACGATCGACCTTGTCCTTCGGGAGCTTCGAAGACGCTCGGCGAGCTCGTCCCTGACGGTGAACGTGCCCTGCGTCGAGGCGTGCACCTTCGAGCGTGTCGCCGTCCCACTCCGCGAAGAGGGAGTGCGTCTCCATGCGGGACGTGCGTCTGGACCGCGTCGTCGTCGTCACGATCTCGAGCGTGCCGTCGGCCTCGGCGAAGCCCTTCGTCGACGTCGCCCTTGCCCGGACGTCTTCGGCCCGCGCACGTTGCCCGTCTGCGCCACGGCGCCGCCGCGGCGCCGGGCGCGTCGCCGGCGCGTGCGCTTCTCCTCGACGGGCTTCTGGAAGACGAGCGGCGCGCCGTCCTTGCGGGCGTCCACGAGGCTCGACGGTGTGCGGGAGGACGTCGTACGTGACCTTGACGGCGCGAAGCGCGTCGTCGGCGGCTGCGCGCGTCGGCGGCCGCGAGCGCGAGGACCGCCTCGCCGTGGTAGCGCACCTTCTTCTTGTCCGGCGTTCTCGAAGACGACCCCGGCATCTTCTCGAGCTTCGACGTGTCGATCGACACGATCTTCGCGTGGGCGTGGGGCGAGCGGAGGATGCGCGCGTAGAGCATGCCCGGCCGCGTGACGTCGTGCGTGTAGACGGCGCGGCCGGTGACCTTCTGCGGCCCGTCGAGGCGCGGGCGGCGCTTGCCGGTCAGCGGGCGGTCGACCTTGTCGTACGGAGCGGGGATCGCCGGGAGGAAGAGAGACGGAGATTTTCTTAGAAGGAGTGTGGCCGGCGAGGCCGATCTCGATCGTCACGGCCGTTGCCGCCGCTCCGGGCACCTTCTCAGAAGTCTTTTCTTTCTCGTTCTTCTCTTCAGCCATGGGTCACCCCCGCCTCTCGCGGCCGCCTCGCAGGCGTCGAAGACGCCGGTGTACGTCCCGCAGCGGCAGAGATTGCCGCGCGACGGCCTCCTTCACGTCGTGCGGCGACGGGCTTCGGGTTCTTCGCGAGGAGGCCGGCGCACGAGACGACCATGCCCGGCGTGCAGAAGCCGCACTGGAGCGCGTCGGCCGTCGACGAAGGCCTTCTGGATCGGGCGCGAGCGACTCGGGCGTGCCGAGCCCCTCGATCGTCGTGACCTTCCTTCCGTCCGCGTCGTGGACGAGCGTGAGGCAGGAATTCACGGCGAGGCCGTCGAGCAGAACGGTGCAGGCGCCGCACGCGCCGCGGTCGCAGCCGACCTTCGTGCCCGTCAGGCCCCACGAATCGCGCAACGCCTCGGCGAGCGTCGTGCGCGGCTCGAACGAGCCCGTCTTCACGGCGCCGTTCACCGTGACGCTCACGGCCATCGGGCCGGAGAGGCTCGCGGCCTGCAGCTCGTGGCGCGTCTCGACGAGGAGCGCCGTGGCGCCGGTCGAGGCGGCGGTGACGGCGCTCGCGATTCCCTTGATCAGGCCGCGGCGGGTGACGCCGCTCGTTTCGTCGGGTGGGTGAGGCTTGTCGTCGGCCATCGTCGTCCTCCCTCGAGCGCCCCGGAAATATACAGCGGGATCGGGTCTCGATGTCACCCTCGCGTTGACCCAAGTGCCTGAAAAGGCTTATCCTTGCTCGAATCCCGGAAGGGCCGGAGGTCGCTCATGCACATCAACGACCTGCTCAAGATCTCGGTCGAGCGGAAGGCGTCCGACCTCCACCTGAAGGTCGGCGCGCACCCGATCATCCGGGTCGACGGCGAGCTGACCCCGCTCGTGGACCTCAAGCGCCTCATGCAGGAAGACACGATCGCGATGGCGTTCTCGATCATGTCCTCGCGGCAGAAGGAAAAGTTCAAGAACAACTTCGAGATCGACATCGCGTACTCGGTGCCGGGGCTCGGGCGGTTCCGCTGCAACATCTTCCAGCAGCGCGGGACGGTCGGAATGGTCTGCCGCGTCATCCCGGCCCGCATCCTCACGATCCGCGACCTCCTCCTGCCGCCCGTCCTCGAGAAGATCTGCGAGGAGACGCGCGGCCTCATCCTCGTGACCGGGACGACCGGCTCGGGCAAGTCGACGTCGCTCGCCGCGATGATCGACTACATCAACTCGACCCGGGCCGAGCACATCATGACGATCGAGGACCCGGTCGAGTTCCTCCACCGCGACAAGAAGTCGATCATCAACCAGCGCGAGCTGGAGGTCGACACGCGCTCGTTCGCGTCGGCCATCCGCGCGGCCCTCCGGCAGGACCCGGACGTCATCCTCGTGGGCGAGATGCGCGACTTCGAGACCGTCGAGACGGCGCTCGTGGCCGCCGAGACGGGCCACCTCGTCATGTCGACCCTCCACACGATGGACGCGACCGAGACGGTCAACCGCATCATCTCGGTCTTCCCGCCGCACCAGCAGAAGCAGATCCGCCTGCAGCTCGCGGCCGTCATCAAGGCCGTCTGCTCGATGCGGCTTCTCCCGCGCGCGGACGGCCTCGGCCGCGTGCCGGCCGTCGAGGTCCTGATCGCGACGAACTACATCCGCGACTGCATCGAGAACAAGGAAAAGACGAAGTACATCCACGGACGCGATCAAGGCCGGCACCTCGCAGTACGGGATGCAGACGTTCGACCAGTCGCTCTTCCAGCTCTACAAGACGGGCCTCATCACGCTGGAAGAGGCGATCCGGCGCTCGACGCAACCCGAACGAGTTCAAGCTCAAGATCCAGGGCATCCAGTCCACGTCCGACGTCGCGAACGAGCTCATGGAGGGCGCCCTGGAGGCGCCCGATGCGCTCAGCCCGCAGGACGCGGCCTCGCCCTTCGACTTCTCGAACCAGCCGGGATAGCGGGGGACGGCGGGGGACAGGGTCTTCACCTTCCTGGAATTCCCTTATTCTCCGAAACATGGCGACCTCCTCCGAGCGGCTGGACCTCCCGCAAGGTCCGCGAGACGTTCCTGTCCTTCTTCGAGGAGAAGGGCCACACGCGCGTGGCGTCCTCCTCGCTCGTGCCGGCCGAGGACCCGACGCTGCTCTTCACGAACGCGGGCATGAACCAGTTCAAGGACCTCTTCCTCGGGCGGGAGAAGCGCGCCTACGTCCGCGCGACGTCCTCGCAGAAGTGCGTGCGGGCCGGCGGCAAGCACAACGACCTCGACAACGTCGGGCTACACGGCGCGGCACCACACGTTCTTCGAGATGCTCGGCAACTTCTCCTTCGGCGACTACTTCAAGAAGGAGGCGATCGACTTCGCGTGGGAGCTCGTCACGCGGGCGCTACGGGCTCGACCCGTCGCGCCTCTGGGCGACGGTCTACACGGACGACGACGAGGCGGCCGCGCTGTGGGGGAAGTACCTCCCGAAGGAGCGCATCGCGCGCTTCGGCGAGAAGGACAACTTCTGGTCGATGGGCGACACGGGGCCGTGCGGCCCGTGCAGCGAGATCCACTACGACCAGGGCGACGGGCGTGCCCGGCGACGCGACGCCGAACGGCGCCGGCGACCGCGTCATGGAGATCTGGAACCTCGTCTTCATGCAGTTCGACCGCGACGCCTCGGGGAAGATGACGCCGCTTCCGAAGCCGAGCGTCGACACGGGCGCCGGCCTCGAGCGCATCACGGCGATCCTCGAGGGCAAGAACAACAACTACGACACGGACCTCTTCGCGGGGATCATCGGGAAGATCGAGGAGATCTCGGGGAAGAAGTACGTCGGCGGAATGGCCGTCGAGGATGCGCCCTTCCGCGTCGATCGCGGATCACGCGCGAGCGGCGACGATGCTCATCGCGGACGGCGTCATTCCTTCGAATGAGGGACGGGGATATGTTCTGCGCAGGATCATCCGGCGTGCGCTTCGCTACGGGCGCGACGTCTCGGGATCGAGCGGCCGCTTCCTCGACCGACGCTCGCCGCAGCCCGTGCTCTATTCGCTTCGAAGGAATTCACCTCCGACGAGCGAAGCGCAGGTCTGCGGAGAGTCGACGGCCGGCGCCATTCGCGACGAAGAAGAAGCGCTTCGCGAAGACGATGTCCGTCGGCGCCGACCGCGTCGGCGAGGCGATCTCCGAGGCGCGGCGCGAGGGCGAGACGACGCTCTACGGGCGCCGCGGCCTTCCGCCTCTACGACACGCTTCGGAGTTCCGCTGGAGACTCATCGAAGAAATCGCTTCCGATGAAGGTGTCCAGGTGGACGTCGCGGGCTTCGAAAGCGAGCTCGCGGCCGCCCGCGAGCGCAGCAAGGGCGCGTCGAAGTTCGAGCACGAGGGCGGTCTGCCGGCGGACGATCAGATCGATCCCTCGTGGACGACGGAATTCCGCGGGTATCCCGAGCAGGATTTCGTGCGGCCTCGAGGGCGCGAAGGTGCTGGGCCTGCTTTCCAAGGAGCGCGGTGAGAGGGTGGATTCTCTTAGAAAGGGTAATGAGGGCTGGGTCATTCTCGGACCGCACCGTCTTCTATCCCGAGGGCGGCGGACAGGTGGCCGACCAGGGAGAGATTCTCTGGAAGGAGAAGAGACGGCGCGGACGGGCGAGCCGCAGCCGTCCTCGACACGCGCCGCGCTCCCAACGGCCGGGCCATTCTTCACCTTCTAAGAATCTCTTCCGGTTCCCTCGCTCTCGGGTCAACTCGTTTCGATGCAGGTTCCCGAGTGGACGCGCCGCAAGACGCAGGCGAATCACACCGGGACGCACCTCCTCCACGCCGCGCTGCGGAAGGTGCTCGGGGAGTCGCGTGCGGCAGATGGGCTCGCTCGTCGCGCCGGACCGCCTGCGCTTCGACTACGCGGCCTCGCGCCCGACGACCGCCGGGGAGATCCGCGAGATCGAGCGCCTCGTGAACGAGGAGATCCTGCGCGACCGCGAGGTCGGCAAGGCCGTCATGTCGATGGACGACGCGAAGAAGAAGGGCGCCATCATGTTCTTCGGCGAGAAGTACGGCGAGCGCGTGCGCGTCGTCGACGTGCCCGGCTTCTCGACCGAGCTCTGCGCCGGCTGCCACGTCGGGCGCACGGGCGAGATCGGCGCCTTCAAGGTCCTCTCGGACAAGGGCCTCGCGGCCGGCGTCCGCCGCCTCGAGGCGGTCACGTCGTTGAACGCGGTCGAGAGGCTCCAGAAGGACGAAGAAATTCTGGCTCAGATCTCGCAGATCGGCGAACACGCCGCTCGACGAGCTGCCGGCGAAGCTGAGGGAGGTGCTGGATTCTGCTTAGAAGGAAAGAGAAGGAAATCGCGGCGCTCAAGCGCGACCTCGCCGCTGGCGGGCGGGGGCAGCGTGGCGCCGGCTGCGGGCGTTTCGAGCGCGCAGCCGGGCGCCTCTGCCTCCGGACATTCACCTTCTAAGAAAGGTCTCTCTTCGGACTCCTCGAAAGCGATGCGCAGCCGGAAACGACGGCGTCGACGAGATCGCCGGCGTCAAGGTCCTCGCGCGCCGCGTCCCGTCCCTCCCCACGAACGAGCTGCGCAACCTCGCCGACACGTTCCGGAGCAAGCTGAAGTCCGGCGTCGTGCTGCTCGGAACGGAGCTGGAAGGCAAGGTGACGCTGCTCGCGGCGGTCACGTCGGACCTCGTGGCCCGGGTCTCCGCCCACGAGCTGGCCCAGGTCATGGCTCCCGCCGTCGGGGGGAAGGGCGGCGGAAAGCCCGACCTCGCGCAGGCGGGCGGCAAGGACGCGGCGCAGATCGAGCCGGCTCTCGCCGCTCGGCGTCGCGAAGGTGCGGGAGAGGCTATCCCCTCAGGCTGTACCGCGCTGGGCTATAATCTTCGGGCAATGCCATCTCGCGGCGTTGGTCTGGCTCGGGTGTCGGTGGCCGCTCTGTTCGCGGCGACGGGCGTGCTGCGCGCCGACGTCCATCTCGTGCGCCAGGCGAACGGCTCGGCGCTGATCTTCAACGACAAGGTCGGGAGCGGCTGGCGCGTGAACGGCGGCGCGCCCTCGGACGCCTACCTCGTCGAGCGGCGCAACCAGCCGTCGCCGTACGACGCGGCGATCGCGAGCGAGGCGCGGGCGGCGGGCGTCGACGCGGCGCTCGTCAAGAGCGTCATGCTCGTGGAGTCGAACTTCAATCCGCGCGCCGTGTCGCGGAAGGGCGCCCGCGGCCTCATGCAGCTCATGCCCGGCACGGCCCTCCGGTTCGGCGTCTCCGACCGGTACGACGCGGGCCAGAGCATCCGCGCCGGCGTGAAGTATCTGGCCACGCTCCTCGAGCAGTTCAAGGGCGACGTGGCGCTGGCGCTCGCGGGGTACAACGCCGGCGAGAACGCCGTGACGCAGCACTCCGGCGTGCCGCCGTACCGCGAGACGCACGAGTACATCCGGCGCGTCCTCGTCGCGCGGCACGGAGAGGGCGGAGTCGGGCCCGCCATCGGCGGCGGGTTCCGCGGCACGCCGACCGTCACCCCGGGCGGCCCCGATACGAGTCTCGAGCCTGAACGGCATGGCGGTTCTCTCGAACACGGCAGTCGAGCTCACGGAACGCCAGGCCCCCGCTCTCGGGCGGGTGCGCTGAGGCGGACGGGGGCGGAATGGCGGCCACGCGGGGATCCGAGACGACGAGGGCCTTCCGGCCCGCGCCGTTCTTCGACCACGGGCTCTTCCTCCTTCACCTGAACCGCGGCAAGGAGGAGATGGCGCGCGGATACCACGAGACTGCGCGGCGCGAGTTCGAGGAGGCGCGGCGGCTGCGCCCGCGCGACCCCGAGGTCCTGCTCAATCTCTCGATCACGCTCTTCCATCTGGGCCAGTTCGACGAGGCCGAGGCGATGACGCGCGACCTCCTCACCGAGCATGCCGAGTCGGTTCCGCTGCTGTTCAACCTCGGGCTCATCCTGTTCAAGTCGGGACGGGACCGCGAAGCGCGCGAGCCGCTCGAGAAGGTCCTCGGGCTCGCTCCGGCGCACCGCAAGGCGCATCTGACGCTGGGGCTCGTCGCGCAGCGTCGAGGAGCCTGGGACGAGGCCCACCGTCACTTCAGGATGGCGGGCGCCGAGCTGAAGGACGGGGCCGAGGGGGACGACTCGGTCGCCCGCACGGCGCGCGCCGCGGCGGCCGAGGTACGGATCGCGACGGCGAACCGCCCGTCCCCGGCCGACACCCGGCCGAGCCCGATCGTGAAGCCCGAGCCGCTGGACTCGCTCACGGCGAGCGGCAAGATCAAGATGTCTTCTCGGGAGTGAGACTGCGGCCTTCGGCGGCCGTTCTCGCGGGAATGGAGCCCGCGGCGCCTGCCGTGGCCCGGCCCCTCGGACCCTTCTCGCCGAAGCCGGGCGGATTTCTCTCCGTCTCCTGCGTGAACGGCGTGCGCGTGCGGCGCGGGCATCGTCGTGGGCCGCTCGGGATCGCCGGTGATCGACAGCTCTCCGGCCGCGACGCCCGATGGTCTCGATCGGATCCTCGTCGGGGCGTCGGGCGAGGGCATCCTGCTCGTGGCGGATCCGGGCCGCGTGCCGTGGCTCAAGGCGCTCGCGGGCGAGACGCTCTCGGTTCATCCCGAGAGACTTCTCGCGTTCGAAAGCGCGCTCGCGTGCCGCGCCGACGTGACGCCGGACGCGGGCGACCGCACGGCGCCTCCGTTCCTGAAGCTCTCGGGCAGCGGAGCCGTGGCCCTCGCCGTCTCGTCCGAGCCGGCCCGATTCGAGGTCGAGCAGGGTCAACCGCTCGCCATCGCCGCGCGCGCCGTCGTCGCGTACGGGGGCGAGGTCCTGCCCGAGCTCCTCGCGGAGTCGGATCCGCTCTCGGGCCTCGGCGCGGGCGCCTCGATGTGCTTCAGCGGAGCCGGATTCGTCCTGGCCGACGCGCGCTGAGCGCCCGCGCCGAGCGTCACTCTGAAGGGATCGGAGAGCTCCGGGTTCCTGAGGAGCTCCTCGTCCGTCAGGCTCTTCAGGAACTCCACGAGATCGCGCTTCTCGGCTTCCGTGATCGCGAAGCCGCGGACGAGCGGGCTCCGGCCGGGCGAGGCGGTTCCGCCCTTCGCGTAGTGGTCGACGACCTCTTCGAGCGTGGCGAATCGTCCGTCGTGCATGTAAGGAGCGGTGACCGCGACGTTGCGGAGGGTCGGCGCGCGGAAGCGGCCGCCGAGCCCGTTGTCGTGGAACGCGGGCTCGGGCTTCGGCCCGCCCTCCCAGACGACAGGCCCCGAAAACGTGAAGCCGGCGTGGCACTTCGAGCAGGACGAGCCGCTCCGAGAAGAAGAGCGTCATGCCCCGCCGCGCGGGCTCCGAGAGCGCGCCGCGATCGTCCCTCCAGACGAGCCGGTCATACGGCGAGTCGCCGGAGACGATCGTCCTCTCGAAGGACGCGATCGCCTTTCGAACGTTCCGGAGGTTCACGGGCTCGTCGCTCCCGCGGAAACGCGTCGGAGAAGAGCTTCGAATAGAGGGGATCGGCGCCGAGGCGAGCGGCAATCTCCGTCTTCGCGGCCTCCGAGATCCATCTCCCTGGGCGTCTCTCCGAGAAGCGGGACCAGCATCTGATCTTCGAGGCTTCGTGTGACCCGCATCGATCCACGTCAGCGACGCGGCGTAGGCCGCGTTCGCGAGGCTCATCGCGCCCCGCGGGTGCGATCTCGCCGGTGGACCCGATGGCGCGCGCGCGCGTCCGTCCGTGAAGGCGTGCTGCTGCCGGTGGCACGAGGCGCAGGCCTGCGTCCCGTTTCCCGAGAGGCGCACGTCGTAGAAGAGGCGGCGGCCCAGCGCGACCTTTTCCGCCCTCATGGGGTTGTCGGCCGGGACGCGCGGCGCCGGGAATCCCGGCGGCAGACGCCAGGACCAGCCCGACGCCGCGAGGATCAGAGCCGAGACGAGGAGAATGGCGGCGCTACCAGCGGAGCTCCTGCCCGGACGTCAGCGAAGACGTCTGGGCGGCGAGCTGCTTCCTCTCGGATGCCCACTTGCCGAACTCCTCGAGCGTCGCGGGATCGATCCCCGCCGGGTCGGTCTTCTTCTTCTCGAGCCACCGGTCGATCGCGCTCGTGAGCTCGTCGGCGCGCTTGCGGTCGGTGTTGAAGAGCATCATGTAGGCCGACTTCACGTCGTCGAGGCGGCCGAGACCGAGATACGCCTCGGCGCGGTATTCGATCGCGGGCGTGTAGGTCTTCTCGAGGGCGAGCGCCTTGTCGTACGCCTCGAGCGCGACGGGATAGTTGCCGGTCTTCCGGTACGCGTAGCCGAGGCTGCCCCAGGCCGGGACCATCTGCGGGTTCTTCGCGACCGCCTTCAGGTATTTCTTGATCGACGACTCGTGCTGGCTCTTGCTCTTTTCGAGCAGCTTCGCCTTCTTCGCGGCGTCGTTCTCGGCGGCCGCTTCCGTTTCGTACTTGTCCGCCTTGTCGCGGTAGGAGATCCCGTCGTTGTAGTACTCGACGGCCTCCTGCTCGGGAGTGAGCGGCGGGCATCTGCTGGGCTGGCGAGCCGACATCCGCGGAAGAGCCGGACGCGGCGGCGAGTCCGGGAATCGCGAGGGAGAGAGTGAGGGCGAGCGCGGCTCGCTGGCGCATGGAGAGCCTCCTGTCGGGAGGCAACGATACCGCGACCGGGTCTCAACTGGCGAGTCTCGTGAGTGTGACCTGCGTCTCGTCGAGGAGCTTTTCGATCAACGCCGGGATCCTCGTGCTCGGCGTAGATCCGGATGATCGGCTCGGTGCCCGAGAGCCGATGCAGGAGCCAGCCGCGGGACCCGAACAGCAGCTTCACGCCGTCCAGGTCGTCCACGCCCGTCACGCGCTCGCCGCAGCGCGAGGGCGGCGGGTCGGACCTCAGGTTCTCGACGAAGGCGCGCAGCACCGGCATCGGCAGATGGAGGTCGCGGCGGCCGTACGCGAGCGCGCCGTAGGCCGCGTCCTGCCGCGGCGACGATGCGCCTCGAGCGTGCCGCCCGAGTGCGCGATCGCCTCCAGGACGAGGAGCGCCGAGAGGACGCCGTCGCGCTCGGGCAGGTGGAACGCGACGCCCAGGCCGCCCGACTCCTCGCCGCCGATCGCGACCTCGCCGGAGAGCATCTTCGCGGCGATGTGCTTGAAGCCGACCGGCGTGACGTGGAGCGGCACGCCGAGGCGCGCGGCGACGCGGTCGAGGAGCAGCGACGTCGAGAACGTCTTCGCGATGCCGCCGCGGATGCGGCCGCGGACCGTGAGGCTCTCGGCGAGGAGCGCGAGGACGCGGTGCGGCGTGACGAACCGGCCGCCCGAGTCCAGGACGCCGAGCCGGTCGCCGTCCCCGTCGCTCGCGAGGACGACGTCGAAGCGCTCCGCAGGCGAGGGCCTGCCGCGCCGCGGCGAGATTCTCGGGAATCGGCTCGGGGTTGACGCCGCCGAAGAGCGGATCGCGGTTCGCGCGGAGCGACACCACGGTCGTCGGGTGGCCGGCGCCGACGATCGTCTCGAGCAGCGTCCCGGCCGCTCCGTGGATCGCGTCGAAGAGAACCCTCATGCCGGCCCGGCGGATCGCGTCGAGATCGACGAGGCTGGCGATCGCGTCGCGATACGGCGTCGCGAGGTCGAGCGTCTCGACGGCGCCGCCCGGCCTTCCGGGCGACGGGCCGGTCCACGGCGCGGGCGATCGCGTCGTACGTCGCGGGCGTCGCGCTGCCGCCGAACGAGGATTTCACCTTCACGCCGTTCCAGAGCGGCGGGTTGTGCGACGCCGTGATCGCGAGGCCGGCCCTCAGGCCGCGCGAGGCGACGTGCCACGACGCGCAGGGCGTCGGGACGGGCCGGTCGGACAGGAGGACGCGGAAGCCGTGCGAGGCGAGGCAGCGTCGCGCTCTCGGCGGCGAGCTCCGGCGAGAGGAAGCGCGTGTCGAAGACGACCGGGAGCGTCCACGGATCTCCCGGCTCGGCGTTCGTCTCGTCGATCGTCCAGCGGCCGCCGCGCGTCACGACGCGGCGAACGCTGTCGAACGTGAGATCGCGGGCGATCCGGCCCCGCCAGCCGTCGGTGCCGAAGACGATGGGCGCGTGTTCCATGGGACAGCCGATTGTCGGGGAGCGCACCGGGCCTGTCCAGCGCGGGCCTCGTGCCGCGCGCGGGTCTAGAATCCAGCTCCGGTGTTCGTCAACGTTCCCAACGCGCTCACGCTGTTTCGGATCTTCCTCGTTCCCGCTCCTCGTCGTCATCCTCCTGACGAAGCTTCCGGCGCGCGAGTACCTCGCGCTCGCCGTCTTCCTCCTGGCCGCGATCACCGACTGGCTGGACGGCTACTGGGCCCGGCGCTTCAAGAAGGTGACGACGATGGGGATGCTCCTGGACCCCATCGCGGACAAGCTCCTCGTCTCGGCGGCGCTCATCTCGCTCGTGGACCTGCAGGAGGCCGATGCGTGGGCCGTGTGCATCATCATCGGGCGCGAGTTCGCGGTGACGGGCCTGCGCTCGATCGCCGTGAGCCACGGCCTGACGATCGCCGCCTCGAAGCTCGGCAAATGGAAGATGGGCACGCCAGATCGTCGGGATCTCGCTCATGATCATGGGCGGGAAGCTCGACGACATCGGCCTCTGGCGAAAGACGGGCCGGGCGGCCCTCTACGTGATGACCGCGATGGCGCTCATCTCGGGAATCGACTACTTCCGCAGGTTCCTCAAGCCGCTGCTCGCGAAGGAGCGCGAGGAAGCGTCCGCGCCGGCCGCGGCGGCGCCCGCGGGGCGTCAGCTCGCCGAGCCCGAGGCGCGCCTTCGAAAGACCGCCTTGTAGATCGGCCGGCCCGTCTTCCTGAACTTCAGCTCGTAGCTCGTTCCCGTCGACCAGTCGCCCGCCTCCTCGGGCGTGAGCTTCTCGAGGAGCGGCTCGTTCGAGAGCACCTCGTCGATCAACGCGAAGTACTCCGCGTGGTCCGAGGCGACGCGGAGGACGCACGCCGGGCGCGAGGGCGCGCGCGGCGGCCTCCGCCCAGGCGGCGTCCACGAGACGGCGCTTGTGGTGCCGTTTCTTCGGCCACGGGTCCGGGAAGTAGACGTGGAGGCCGGCGAGGCAGCCGGGGGAGAGGCGGCGCACGACGAACGCCTTGCCGTCGAGGCGTTCGACCCGGAGGTTCGAGAGGCCCGCGCGCGCGGCCCTGAGGCGCACGATCGCGGCGTACTCGGGCTCGATCTCGAGGCCGAACCAGTTCCGGTCGGGCTGGGCGGCCGCGGCCGCGAGGAGGAACGAGCCCTTGCCGACGCCGATCTCCATCTCGACCGGGGCGGCGCGCCCGAAGACGGCGGAGAAGTCGACGGAGCCCGCGTCCTCCGGCTCGCCCGGCAGGAAGATCCTCGGCGGGGGGATCCGGCCGAGGTTCCGCGGGCCGGCGGCGCGCGGCGCGCGTGGCGGCGTCTCGCCTCCCGCGCGGCGCAGCGCCCGCCGGATGGACGGCCTAGACAAGAATGGCCCTCGGGATCGGCACGACGCGCACGCCCACGTCGCCTTCGATGCGCGCCTGGCAGCCGAGGCGCACGTTCTCCCCGAGCTCGTAGGCGATCTCGTTCGCCTGGACGGGCGAGAGGTTCTCGGGGTTGAGGACGCACGCGATTCGGCAGGTGGAGCACGTGCCGCCGCCGCCGCAGACGTGGCCGATCGCGACCCCGAGCTCCAGCGCGACGTCGAGCACCGTCCGGCCGGCGGCGACGTGCGCCCGCCTGCCCTCGTTCAGGAAGACGATCTTGGGCAAGTCGTCTCCGTTCAGAGCTTCGCGGCGACGGCCCGGGCGAACTGCAGCGTGGTCGCGGTCCCGCCGACGTCGCGCGTCCTCGCGGTGCCCTCCTCGAGAGCCGCGAAGAGGGCCTTTTCGACGCGCGCGGCGCACGCCTCGTCGCCGAGGTGGCGGAGCATCATCACGGCCGAGAGAAGGAGCGCCGTCGGGTTCGCGATCGCCCTTGCCGGCGATGTCGGGCGCCGAGCCGTGCACCGACTCGAAGACGGCGCACGTCTCGCCGAGGTTCGCTCCGGGCGTCACGCCGAGCCCGCCCACGAGGCCGGACGCGAGGTCGCTGATGATGTCCCCGTAGAGGTTGTCGAGGAGAAGCATGTCGAACTGCTTCGGGTTCATGACGAGCTTCATGCACGCGGCGTCCACGATGACGTCGTTCACCTCGATGTCGGGGTAGTCCGGCCGCGACGTTCCGGCAGCTGTCGAGAAAGAGGCCGTCCGAGAGCTTCATGATGTTCGCCTTGTGCACGATCGTGATCTTCCTGCGGCCGTGCGCGCGGGCCCACTCGAAGGCGAAGCGCGCGATGCGCGTGGAGGCCTTCTCCGTGATGACCTTGATGGACTCGACGACGCCCGGCACGACGACGTGCTCGATTCCGGAGTAGAGGCTCTCGGTGTTCTCGCGCACGACGACGAGGTCGAGGTCGCCGTAACGGGACGCGACGCCGGGAACGTTCTTCACGGGCCTCAGGTTCGCGAAGAGATCGAGCGTCCTGGCGAAGAGTCACGTTCACGCTCTTGAAGCCCGTGCCGATGGGCGTCGTGACCGGGCCCTTCAGACAGACCTTCGTCCGCCGGATGGAGGCGAGCGTCGCGGGAGGGAGCGGCATTCCGGAGACCTTGATGCTCGCCTCTCCGGCGTCCTGGCGCTCCCAGGCGAGATCGGCTCCGGCGGCCTCGAGAATGCTCGTCACGGCGGCCGTGATCTCGGGTCCGATGCCGTCGCCGGGGACGAGCGTCACCACACGGGGAGGCGTCGCCGTCATGTCGTTCAGGCCTTTCCGTGCGTCGGCCGGCGCGGCCGGGGGAGCCGCCGGAACGCGGAGGATGCGGATGCGCTCGATGGCGCGGGGCGAGGCGCGCTCGACGAGAAACTCGAGATCGCCCTCGCCGGGTGCGGGCTCCGGCTCGCGGAATGCGCCCGAACTTCCTGAGCAGGAAGCCGGCGACGGTCTCGTCGTCCGGGTCGTCGAACGAGGCCCCCAGGTCCCGCTCGAGCGACGTCAGAGGATACGCCCCTTCCACGAGGAGCGACGTGCCGTCGCGTTCGGGGCGGCCCGCGGGCTCGTCGTGCTCGTCGAAGATGTCGCCGACGATCTGCTCGATGAGGTCCTCCAGCGTGACGAGGCCGGCCACGGCGCCGCTCTCGTCCACGACGACCGCCATGTGGAACCGGCGGCGGCGCATCTCGCGGAAGAGGTCTTCGGAACGCTTGAGCTCGGGCACGAAGACCGCGGGGCGCAGATGCCGGCTCATCTCGAAAGCCTTCTCTTCCGAGTCCGAGACGTCGAAGAGATCCTTGACGTGGAGGATGCCGACGATGTCGTCGGTGTTCTGCCGAAAGACCGGATAGCGGCTGTAGCGATGCTCGCGGCACACGGCCTCGACCTGCTCGAAGGTCGCGGCGACCGGAAGGAGGACGATGCGCGCGCGGGGCACCATGGCCTCCTTGCACCGGCGTCTGCCCGAACGCGAGGACCGCATGGAGAAGCTCGCTCTCCTCGCGCTTGAGGCCGCCCTGCTCGCGGGAGAGGTTGATGACGCTCTTCACGTCCTCGTCGGTGACGTCGGCCGGCTCGTCGGCGCCGAACGGGCCGAGGATCCACCGCGCGACGGCCGAGAGAAGGTGCGTCACGGGCGAGAGCAGCCGCACGAAAAACTCGATCGGGCCGACGAAGAAGAGCGCGACGCTCTCGGGCCTCCGCGCGGCCAGCGTCTTCGGCGTGACCTCCGAGACGACGAGGAGCAGAAGGGTCGTCAGGACCGTCGCGACGAGAACGCCCCATTTTTCCCCGAAGGCCGAGATCGCGAGGCCGGCGCCGAGCGAGCCCGCGGCGGCGTTCGCGAGCGTGTTGCCGACGAGGAGGGTCCCGAGAGTGCGCGGGAGGTCGCTTCGCATCCGCTCGAGCCGCTCGGCGCTCTTCTCGCCCGCGCTCTTCATGCGGAAGATCGCCGAGTCGGTCAGGGACGTGATCGCCGTCTCGGCGGAGGAGAAGAACGCGGACGCGACCGCGCAGAGCACGTAGAGGGCGACGAGAACCGGGCCGTTCATCGCGCGCCGACCTCGAGCGCCCAGCCCGCCCCGCGCCTTTCGATGCGCAGCGGAACGAGAGACTCGCCCTTCGCAGGGCCCGGCCACGCAGAGCCCGTCCTCCGGCGCGAAGAGGGCGCCGTGGTTGCGGCAGACGAGGAAGAGGCCGTCTTCCGTGAGAAGGGGCTCGCCGTCCGCGGTCGATGGGGATGGGACGTGGGGGCAGACGTTGCGGTAGGCGCGAGGCCCGCTCGGGCGTCGCGACGAGGACGCCGGACACGACGCCCCCGCCGTTCGGGAGTGGCTTTCGGAAGGGGATCGCCCGGAGCGAGGAGAGAGACTCGGAGTTCTCTATGAAAGGGGAGCGGGAGGCGAGCGCGCGAACGAGGTCCCGACCTTCGTCGGACTCGGTGTCCACGAAGTCGCCTCCGTCGGCTTCCTCGAGGAGGTGACGCAGGGCCTCGGCGTCGCCGGGGGGCGTGGGGAGAAGGCGGGCCTCCGCCGCGGGCGAGAACCTCACGGCGTCCACGGCGGCTGCGCGCGGCACGCCCGCCAACCCCCCTATTCGAAGAAACAGCAGAGTCACGTGCTGTGATGAGCCCCCGGCGCTGCTCCTGCGATGGTCTCGAACCTCCATGGCGCGAGCGCAAGCGGCGTGACGTCCATCTCCTCCTTCCATTCCCGGACGAGCGCGTCCTCCGGCGTCTCTCCCGCCTCCACCTTGCCGCCGGGGAACTCCCACAGACCCGCCCAGGCGCGGCCCGCAGGACGGCGCGACGAGAAGCAGCTTCCCGTCGCGGACGAATATCCCCGCCACGACGAGCTGCGTGCCGGTCACCGAGGTGCCCCGCGACGGAGAGCGGCGGCGCGCGTTCCGTGCGAGGCCTTCCTGCGTCGCCCGCCAGATCGCCGAGCCGAAGAAGCGCCGCGCGAAAGTCGTCCGCGTCGAGGCGCGAGGATCTCCTCGGGGTCGAGGGACGCCGCGGGTCCCCGCGGGCTCGGCGCCCCGGGCCGCGTTGAACGGACAGACGTCCTGGCAGACGTCGCAGCCGAAGAGGCGGCCTTCGAGAGCGGCCTCCTCCTCCGGCGTGAAGGGCGTCCGTTTCTCGATCGTGAGATACGAGATGCATTTCCGGGCGTCGAGGACGCGCGGCGCGACGAAGGCCGCCGTCGGGCAGGCGTCGAGGCAGGCCGTGCACGTCCCGCAGCGGTCCGCGCCCCGGATCGGCGGGTGCGGCGGTCGGGGCGAGCGCGGCGTCGGTCAGGATCTCGCCGAGGACCACGTGCGAGCCGAGGCCCGGCACGATCAGGAGCCCGTTCTTGCCGAGGAAGCCGAGGCCGGCGCGCGCCGCGATCTCGCGCTCGAGGAGGGGCGCCGTGTCGACGCAGACGCGGAAATGCGTGCCCCGGGGAGCGAGCGGGCGCAGATCCTCGACGACGGCCTTGAGGTGCCGGCGCACGACGCGGTGGTAGTCCTCGCCGCGCGCGAACTGCGCCACGTTGCCGGGCCCGCGGCCCGCGCACGGCGCGCGCCACGGCGAGGACCGACTCTCGTGTACGGCAGGATCGAGTCGAAGCGCTCGCGGGCCGCGGCGTCGCGCTCGAGGTACGCCATCTCCCCGTGGAAGCCGCTCTCGAGCCAGGCGCGGTATCGCTCGAACGAGAGCGGCCGCGAAGCCGCGAGGACGCCGGCGGCCGCGAAACCGTGGGCGCGCGCCGAATCGACCGCGGCCCTGGAGAGGCCGGCGGGATCGGCGGGAAGAGGAGGCGGCGGCTGGCGCGGAGCGCGCGAGAAGGCGGGCCGCATTGACTCTTCAGTCTATCAAGGCATTTCGTATCATCGCTCTCATCCGATGACCGTTCGCGCGCCGCGGGCCTCGCATACCCGCTCGCCTTCTTTCTCCTCCTCGTCGTCGGGACGGGGATCCTGTGCTTCGTCGTCCTGCGCCCGTTCCTGACGGCGATCGCCTGGAGCGTCGTTCTCGCGGTCGCGCTCTGGCCTCTCTGGGTTCGCCTGCGAGCGCGCCTTCCCGGGCGCAAGGCGTTCCTCGCGGCCGTCTTCTCGATCTCGACGGGGCTCGTCGTCCTCCTTCCGGCCGTGCTCCTCGGCAAGGCGATCGTGAATCAGGCCTCCGCGGCGGTGACGGCGATCGGAGAGAAGCTGCGCGCCCGCGAGCTGCGGTCGCTCGGCGACCTCCTCGCGGTCCCCGGGAGTCGGGCCGGCGCTCGGGTGGATCGAGGCGCGCACGGGCCTCACGTCGGACGAGATGCAGTCGAGAGGAGCCGAGTTCGCGACGAAGGCGTCGGCGTTCTTCGCCGCCAAGAGCGGGGACGTCGCGCTGTCCTTTCTCGACGCGGTCATCACGTTCGTTCTGACGCTCTTCCTGCTTTTCTTCCTGCTGATCGACGGAGAGGGCATGGCGGAGGCCGTCAGCGACCTCTTCCCGATCGACGATGCCGAGCGCCACCGGATCCTCCAGTCCCTCGGCGGGATGCTCGAGGCGATCTTCAAGGGCTCGCTCGTGTGCGCCATGGTTCAGGGCGCTTCCGGCGGGATCTCCTGGGCGATCGCGGGCCTTCCCTCGGCGATCCTCGCGGGGGTCGCGATGGGGATCCTCTCCCTCCTTCCCGTCGGAGGCACGGCGATCGTCTGGCTGCCCGGCCTCATCGCGCTGTTCGTTCAAGGGCCGCACGGGAATGGCGATCTTCTTCCTGCTCTGGAACGTCCTCGTGACGTCCCTTCTCGCCGACAACGTCCTCAAGCCTCTCCTCATCGGCCGCAAGGACTCGGAGCTCTCGACGCTGATGGTGTTCCTCGGCGTCTTCGGAGGGATTCCGGCGTTCGGGCTCCTGGGCGTCTTCGTCGGTCCGATGGCGCTCGCCGTGGGGGTGATGCTCGTCCGCGTCCTGCGCTCGCTCGCCCGCGAAGCGCGCGTCAGCGCAACAGCTTGACGACGAGGACCTGAAGGACGCCGCCCGTGGCCCCCAGGACGAGGACGAGCAGGAGCCACGGAAGCAGGTAGTCGTAACGGGCCGCCGAGCCCCGGAGCTTCTGCATGAGACTCCTTCCGATCATTCGCGCTTAATATAAGCGAGGCATGAGCGGAAAGCCCGAGGACGCGGCGAAACGCGACGTCGCGGCCCTGGCCGCCGAGCTTGCGGAGCAGATTGCGTCGCTCGCGGCTTTTTCCGGCTCGGGGCTCGCGCCCGCGAATGTCCCCGACGGCCGGTTCCGGCCTCTCGCCCGGCGTCCCCTCGTACGCGGGGCCGCGGACGCATGCTGGAAAACGCGGGGCGCTTCGTCGCGCCCGTTCTGCCGGCCGGCGCCTCCCTGCGGCCGCTCAAGGCCGCGCTGCTGCGCGTCCTCAGGATCGTCACGCGCGACCAGACGACGTTCAACTCCGCGCTCCTCGAAGCGCTGCGCGGGGCTCTTCTCGAGACGGAGGCCGTCCTGCGGCAGATCACGGAGAGCGCCGAGGACTTCGCGGCGCGCCTCGCCCACGAGAGCAGGGCGCGCGAGAGCGCGGGCCAGGATCTCCTCGCGAGCCAGCGCCGGCTGGACGCGCTCGAAAAGGACCGCGACGAGCGCGTCGAGGCGCTCGCGCGGGAGAGAGAAAGAGATTGCTGAGAAAGGGAAGAAAGCAGGCGGCGGCTCGACGAGGCGCGCGAAGGCGCTGCGGATGCTTCGCCTCGAATGGTCTTCCCTTCGAAGCAATTTGCAGAACCTTTCCGGAGCGCGGCCGTCGCCCGAAGCGCGCGAGGGCCGTGAAGAGTCGCCGCGGTCCGCGCCGACGACCCTCTGCGCGCGGGTCTCTACGTCGACTTCGAGGAGCACTTCCGGGGGAGCGAAGAGGAGATTCGCGCGCCGCCAGGCGAGCGACGCCGCCCGTTTCCGCGGCGCGCCCGGGCCCGTCGCCGACCTCGGCTGCGGACGCGGCGAGTTCCTCGAGGCGCTGGCCGCCGAAGGAGTCGCCGCGATCGGCTGCGACGCGAACCCCGTCATGGCCGCGCGCGCGAAAGAGAAGAAGCTCGCGGTGGATCAAGCCGATCTCTTCACGTGGCTCGCGGGCCGCGCGGACTCCTCGCTCGGGGGCGTGACGGCCTTCCAGGTCGTCGAGCACCTTCCGCCCGCGTCCCTCTTCGACCTCGTCGAGCTCGCGATCCGGAAGCTCGCGCCCTCGGGCCGCGTGCTCTTCGAGACGATCAATCCCGAGTCCGTCTATGCGATGCGCTGGTTCTGGATGGACCTCACGCACGTGCGGCCGGTGCCCGCGCCGTCGCTCGCGCAGCTCCTCACGGCGTCCGGGTTCCGGGACGTCGCCGTGGACTTCCGCTCGCCGGTGCCGGAGTCGGAAGGCCTGCCGCCGGGTCTCGCCGACGACCCGCGCTTCGCGCCGCTCGCGCGTCTTCTCTTCGCGCCGCAGGACTACGCCGTCACGGGCGTGAAGTAGGAGAGAGGATGGCGCGCGTCCTCGTCTGCACCGCGCAGGTGCCGTTCGCGTCCGGCGGCGCGGAGCGGCACGCGGAGGGCCTCGTGCGCGAGCTCGCGGCCTTCGGACACGAGGCCGAGCTCGTGCGCCTTCCGTTCAAGTGGTACCCGCGCGCGGAGATCCTGACGTCCGCGCTCGCGTGGCGGCTTCTCGACGTGTCCGAGGCGGACGGGAAGCGCGTCGATCTCGTGATCCCGATGAAGTTCCCGTCCTATCTCGTGAGGCACGAGAACAAGGTCGTCTGGCTGATCCACCAGTTCCGCCAGGCGTACGACCGCTTCGGCACGTCCCAGAGCGACTTCACCGCCTCGCCCGAGGACACGCGCTGGCGCGAGCTGATCGCCGAGGCGGACCGCACGGGACTCGCGGAGGCGCGGAAGATCTTCACGAACGCGAAGAACACGGCCGACCGCCTCGCGCGGTTCAACGGAATCGAGGCCGAGGCCCTCTACCATCCGCCGCCGCTCGCGGGCCGGTACCGGTGCGAGGCGTCGCGGGGCTTCGCGCTCGTGGCCGGGCCGGCTCGACGCGTGGAAGCGGTGGACCTCGCGATCGGCGCCGCGGCGGCGGGGAAGTTCCGCCTCGTGATCGCGGGCGACGGCGCCGACCGCGCGCGGCTCGAAGGCCTCGCCGAGAAGGAGCGGCGCCGACGTGCGGTTCGCCGGGCGCGTGTCCGACGACGAGCTCCTCGGCCTCTACGCGACGTCGAGCGTCGTGATCTTCCCGCCGGCCGACGAGGACTACGGCTACATCGCGCTCGAGGCGTTCCTGTCGAAGAAAGCCCGTCGTGACCTGCACGGACTCGGGCGGCCCGCTGGAGTTCGTCGTCGACGGGGAGAACGGCCGCGTCGTCGCGCCGGACGCGGCCGCGCTCGGCGGCGGCCGTCGCGGATCTTCTTGCGAATCCGGAGAGAGCCAGAGAATTCGGAGAAAGAGGCTTTGAAAGGGTCAGAGGGATCTCGCTGGGAACAGTGCCGTGCGGGCGCTGCTCGAAGCGGGTGGAATTCGATGAACGGACGATCCGAGCGACGGCCGCCTCTCCGTCGGATTCGTCGGCCCGCTTCCGCCCACGCGCTCCGGCATCGCGGACTACGACGCCGAAATCCTCTCTTCACTTTCCAAGAATCTTCTCTTTCCGTCGTCTCCTACGAACCTGATCGGCGCGTCGACGTGCGCTTCGGGCGCGGCCACGACGTCCTCCTCGTCCAGATCGGCAACGACCCGCTGCACGCTCCGTCCGTCGAGGCGCTCTTCGATCCGGAACGCCGGACTCCCGCCGTCGTCGTTCTCCACGAGTTCGTCCTCCACCACCTCTTCGCGGCGGCATACCTCACGCGCTCTCGCGCGGAGGACTACGCGCGCGAGCTGGAGCGGGCGCACGGCGCGCGGGGAAGGGCGTTTGCCTCGGCGCGGCAGGACGGCTCGTTCGTCCCCGTCTGGGACCTCGACCCGTGGCTCTACCCGATGTCCGCCGGGGTGATCCGCGCCGCCGAGGCGGTCGTCGCGCACTCGGCGCTCGTGACCGGCGCGATTCTCGCGCGAGTGCCCGGGCACTCGCGTCCGTCACGATCCCGCAGCACGTCGCGCCCGCCCCGCGCACGCCGCCTGTCGAGGCGCGCGAGGCGCTCGGCTTCCCCCGGGACCGGCCGGCGGGCATCACGCTCGGAATCGTGTCGCCCGCCAAGCGCATCGTGAAGATCCTCGAGGCGCTCGCGTCGCTGCCGCCCGAGCGCCGGCCCTTCCTCTTCATCGGCGGAGCGGTGGCGGACGACGACGTCCTCCGATCCACCGTCCGGGAGAACGGCCTCGAGGCGGACGTGAAGTTCGGCGGCTACCTCTCCGAGGAGGACCTCTGGCGCGCGGCCTCGGCCGCGACGTTCGCCGTGAACCTCCGCCATCCCACGATGGGGGAGACGTCCCACGCCGTGTGTCGTCTCGCGGGCTTCGGGCTGCCGCTCGTCGTCTCCGACACCGGCTGGTTTCGCGAGCTGCCCGACTCGTTCGCCGAGAAGATCCCGATCGGGGGAGACGAGGTGGCGCGTCTCGCGCGCGGCCATGGAGCGCCTCGCGTTCGAGCCGGACCTCGCCCGCGAGCGGGGCCGCGCGGCGTCCGCCTGGGGGGTGCCTCGGCGGCCCGAGCGCATCGCGGAGGCCTACCGGGCGGTGCTCGAAGAGGCGGCCGAGGGCTGGTCGCGGCCCCGCGGCATTTCCGGGCGCGTGGCCGAAGCGCTCGCGCGCCTGGGCGTCGGGCAGCGGGGAATCCACGGCGCGACGAGCCGCGTGCCCGACGGAACGCTGCTCGCGGAGGTCGCGGCGCGCGCGGCGGGCGTCCTGCCGAGGGTGCCGGAGAGAGAAAGAGATTTTGCTTAGGAAGAAGAGAGAACGAGATTTCTTAGAAGGTGAATAGTGCTGCGCGCGCCGTCAGATCAAACCGGTCGCGCTGGTCGATCCGCAGCAGCTCAGCCGCCGCGAGGGCGGCCTCGATTTCCTTTCTAAGAAATCCGAGATTTATTCCTCCCTCGTCGTCCCCGAATCGATCGAGCTTCGCTTTCGCGAGTTCCAGAAGGCGCTTCGCCGGCGCGGCGTTGCCGCGCCCGATGTGGACGCACGCTGCGGCGAGCTGGATGAGGCCCTGCAGAAAGACCTTGTCGTCGCCCTTGCTGTCCTTCCAGAGCAGTTCCCATTCTTCGTGAGCCTCGAAAAAGCGTCCCGCGCGGAACTCGGCGAGGCCGTTCCCGTAGAGGGGTGACGCGGCGCCCGAACCGCGCGGGCGGGGATTGCGGCGGATCGGGTGACGACGCGAGGAAACCGCGGTCCCGAAGCTCGCCTCGCGAGGAGGTCGGGATCCGTCACGACGAAGCCGTCGATGCCGAGCGTCCGGGCGGCCTCGACGAGCTCCGGCCGGTCGTCGGCGTAGAGAGCGTCCTCGGATCGCGCTCCGGCGCGCGCGAGAGCCGCGTGGAAGTGCGCAGGATCGGGCTTTGCGGCGCCGACCTCGAAGGAGAGCGCCCGGAGGGGGACGAGATGCGGCAGCTCCGGCGCGACGCGGAGCACGCCTTCCCAGTGGAGGGAGTTCGTGTTCGAGACGAGCACGGGCACGACATCCGGCTCGAGGCGGCCGAGCGCGGAGAGGGCGGCAGGGACCGGCGTGAAGATGTCGCGCCATGCCGGGATCCAGATGTCGTCGGCCGAGTCGGGGGATTCCGGCGGCGCGTTCGGCGGCGCGAAAGAAGGCCGTCGCCGCCATCCGTCCGAGGTCGAATTCGCGCTCGAGCGGGCCGAAGAGATGAGGGCGGAGAGACCCCGGAAGGCACGCCCGTGGCCGCCTGGATTCGCCGGAGCGTCACGTCGTGATCGAACCGGACGAGGACGTTGCCGAGGTCGACGAGGAGGGCTCGCAGCCGGATGCCTTCTCAGGGACGCGCGAGCTGGCCGGTCAGGAGGTAGGGATCTCCCGTGTCGAGATCGGTCACGGTCGCGTAGCAGAGAGCCCGCGCGCCGTTCGAGAGATTGACGAAGACGTTGAGACGCCAGGGGCCGCCCTCGGGGGGAGAGGCCGAGGCGAAGTCGCCGTGGAAGATGTCGTTGAGCTGGTGGAGCGAAAAAGGGGGAACGGTGACGAGAACGGTCTTGTACAGGTTGCCATCGGAGTCCACGAGCTGGACGCCGGCCTCGAGAGAGATCCCGGTCGGGTTCATGACGACGGCGTTCGTCCGGTGGTTCGGGTCATTCGGGATTCCCGTGACGTAAAGGTCGCCGAGAATCGAGTTGTCGAATTCGACGGAGTTCCGGAGCGGCTGGCCGGGGGAGAACTGGCCGTACGTTCCCGGCACGGCGCCGGCGACGTTGTACGTGTTGCTCGTGACGTGAACCGGCGTCGCCGGAGAGCTCTTGATCTGGAGAAGGCCGTAGCTCGACCCGAATCCGAACGTCGAGAGGACAATGTCCGGAAGCGTCATCGAGGCACGCGGCCCGAGATTGCCGGGAATGCGGTACGGGGGAGCTCGCCGTTCCGTCGCGGTCGGCCTCCGTGTAATACAGATCGACGACCGCGGAGAGGGACGGATCCGGATTGAAGATCGTGACGTCGGTTCGAAAGACGCCCGTGGCGCCGTTGATGTGCACGGCCGGAAGGAACGAATCCGTCGACGAGATCGTGTCCGCGCGGGCGAACGTTCCCGGCAGCACGAGCGCCGCGACAAGGGAGGCTGCGGAAAGGGACGAAGGTCTTCATCGGTTCCTCCGTTGCGTTGATTCTCGCAAGGAGGGTGCCCGAAAACGAAAACGCCCCGGCATCGCCGGGGCGTCGCGTTGTTCCTGGAAGTTCTTCGCTTACTTCGTGGCGGGCGCAGAGGACGTCGTGGTCGTGGTGGTCGTGGAGGTCGTGGAGGCCGTCCCGGCCCATGGGGGCCGTGGTCGTCGTGCTCGTGGTGGTCGTCTTGGTCTCCTCGACGACCTTCGGTGCCTCCACCTTGACTTCGGGCTTCTTCTCCTCGGGCTTGTTGCAGGCCACGAGCGAGGCTGCGACGGCGACGAGGGCGAGGGCGGACGTGAGCTTCTTCATTTCGGGATACTCCTTAGTGTGTGATCGATCAGGTCGTTGTCGGCCTGTCTGAGGGAGAAAAGATCGGAACTCGAGGGTCGTCTTTCGGAAACACAATCACCTTGCAGACGGATGGTACCGCCTCGAGCTTCCCGAAGAGGATACGGGAATCCGGCCTTCTGTCAAGCCCATGAATGAGTTGGCCCAGCGGGGCCGCTCCGGCCGGCCTGATAGACTCCGCAGCCCGGGCGATGTTCGAATCCCTCTCCAATCGACTCCAGCGCGTCTTCAAGGAGCTTCGCGGCGAGGGCCACCTCACCGAGTTCCACGTGGATGAGGCGCTCAAGGAGATCCGGACGGCGCTCCTCGAAGCCGACGTCAACCTCCAGGTGGTCAAGGACTTCACGGCCCGGGTGAGGGAGAAGGCCGTCGGCGAGGAGGTCCTGACCTCGTTTTCGCCGACCCAGCAGGTCATCAAGATCGTCCGGGACGAGCTCACGCGCGTCCTCGGGGGCGAGCAGGCGCCGCTCGCGCTGAAAAAACGCCCTTCCGTGATCCTCCTCGTGGGCCTGCAGGGCTCGGGCAAGACGACGACGGCCGCGAAGCTGGCCCTCCACCTGAAGACGTCGTTTCGCAAGCAGGTGCTGCTCGTTCCCGCCGACGTGCACCGCCCGGCGGCGACGGAGCAGCTCCGGACGCTCGCGAAGGAGAACGCCCTCATGGCGTTCGACCCGAAGGGCGAGCCGGACGCCGTCGTCCGCGCGAAGGCCGCGGTGAAGGACGCGAAGCTCCTCGGATACGACGTCGCGATCGTGGACACGGCGGGACGCCTGCACATCGACGAAGTCCTGATGGACGAGGTGGCGCGGATCCGCGACGCCTCCGAGCCCGACGAGATCCTCTTCGTGGCCGACGCGATGACGGGCCAGGACGCCGTGCGCTCGGCGGAGGCGTTTGCCGCGAAGCTGCCGCTCACGGGCGTGATCCTCACGAAGACGGACGGCGACGCCCGGGGAGGCGCCGCGCTCTCGATCGCGACGGTCCTCGGCAAGCCGCTGAAGTTCGTGGGCACGGGCGAGAAAGTGAGCGAGCTGGAGCTCTTCCATCCCGATCGCGCGGCCTCGCGCCTTCTGGGCCTCGGCGACGTCCTCACGCTCATCGAGAAGGTCTCGGCCGAGACCGACGAGGCCGCCGCCCTCCGCGCCGCCGAGAAGCTGCGCAAGAACACGTTCACGCTGACCGACCTCCGCGAGCAGATGGCGCAGCTCAAGAAGATGGGTCCCTCTGGGCGGACTCCTCGGACACCTGCCGAAGGTCGGACCTCTCAAGGGGCTCGCGAACCTCGAGATCCCGGAGAACGCGACGAAGAGCCTCGAGGCCATGATCGACTCGATGACCCCGGCCGAGCGCGAGGATCCCGAAGCTCCTCGACGGCAGCCGCAAGAAGCGCATCGCGAAGGGCTCCGGCACGTCGGTGCCCGAGGTGAACCAGCTCCTGAAGCAGTATCTGTCGATGAAGAAGATGATGAAGGGTGCCGCGCGGATGCGCGGCTGACCTTCGTCTGTTCGAAAAACGGAAGGAAAGATCGTCATGCTCAAGATCCGCCTGCGCCGCGTCGGCGGCACGAACGCCCCGGCCTACCGCATCGTCGTCTCGGACGGGCGCCGCACGCCCACCGCGAAGATCGTCGAGGAGCTCGGCCACTACGACCCGACGAAGAACCCGCCGCGTCTCGACTTCGACCGCGACAAGGCGAAGGCCTGGATCGCGAAAGGCGCGAGCGCCTCCGAGACGGTCAGGCGCCTGATCGCCCAGAAGGCCTGAGCGCCTTCGACAGAGGCGGGACGACTTCGATGGTGCCCGCGCCCGGACGACCGTATCGTCATCGGCCGCGTCGTGCGGCCGCATGGCCTCAAGGGAGAGGTCGTCGTCGAGGTGTTGACGGATTTTCCGGAGAGATTCTTAGAAGGGTTAGGAGTCCGCCTCTCCGGCGGTGCCGCACGAGGCGCGAGAGGTGCGCATCGCGGCGGTGCGCCCGCATCAAGGCCGCGTTCTCCTCACCTTCGAAGGAATTTCGGACGTTTCGATGGCCGAGACGCTTCGGAACGCGGAGCTGAGCGTGAGCGCGCGGGACGTCGCTCCCCGACCCGAGGGCTACGTCTACCACTGGGAGATCGAGGGCGCGCTCGCCGTCGACGCGGCGGGTACCGTGCTCGGACGCGTCACGGAGCTCGCCGACGCCGGCGGGCGCCCCCTTCTCGTCCTCGAAACGCGCGCGCGGCGCGCGGGACGTGCCGTTCGCCCGTCCGATCGTCGTCTCGGTCGACGTCGCGAGGCGGCGCATCGTCCTCGACCCGCCGCCGGGCCTTCTGGACTAGGCTCGCGCGTGCGGTTCGACATCGTCACGATCTTCCCCGGCTACTTCGCCTCCCCGCTCGGAGAGTCGCTCGTGGGGCGCGCGGTGGAAGCGGGAATCCTGGACGTCCATCTCGTCGACCTTCGCGACTTCTCGGACGATCCGCATCGCAAGGTGGACGACGAGCCCTACGGGGGCGGGCCGGGGATGGTCCTCACGGCGCCGCCCGTCTTCGCGGCGGTGGAGGCCCTCCGGAGCGAGGCGGGCGCCGCCGCCGCACGTCGTCTTCCTGTCGCCCCAGGGCCGTCGCTTCGACGCGAGGTGCGCCCGGGAGCTCGCCGCGCGGCCGCGCGTCGCGCTCGTCTGCGGCCGTTACGAGGGGATCGACGAGCGGACGCGTGCCGCGGGCCTGTTCGACGAGGAGATCTCTCTCGGGGACTTCGTCCTTTCCGGAGGCGAAGCCGCGGCGCTCGCGATCCTCGAGGCCGTGTCCCGCTATCTCCCGGGCGTGGTCCAGGACGCCGCGAGCGTGTCGGCGGACAGCTTCGAGGACGGGCTGCTCGACCATCCGCACTACAGCCGCCCGCGCTCGTTCCGCGGGCTCGACGTGCCTGAGGTGCTCTTCTCCGGCCACCACGAGGAAATCCGGCGGTGGCGGCGCGAGCAGCAGCTCCTGGCCACGCTCGAAAGGCGCCCGGACCTCCTCCGGGAAGCGGCGCTCGACGACGAGGAAAGAGCACTCCTGGAGAGACTTGCGAGAGAGCGGCGTTCGCCTTAGAATCGCGCCTCACGGGTGAACGGTTTTCTGGGGTGCCGGTCGAAGTGTCCCCGCCTGTTTCGTCCCGTCACCACGATTTTGGAGGTTCCGCGATGACGGACAAGCTGCTGATGGCCGAAAAGGCCGCCCTTCGCCCGGATGTTCCCCCGTTCTCTCCCGGCGACACGGTCAAGGTCCACGTGAAAGTCAAGGAAGGCGAGAAGGAACGCATCCAGGTGTTCCAGGGCCTCGTGATCGCCCGCAAGGGCGGCGGCGTGCGCGAGACGTTCACGGTCCGCAAGATCTCGCAGGGTGTCGGCGTGGAGCGCACCTTCCCGGTGCACTCGCCCGTGCTCGAGAAGATCGAGGTCGAGCGCCACGGACAGGTGCGGCGCGCGAAGCTGTACTACCTTCGGGATCGCCGCGGCAAGGCCGCCCGCATCGCGGAGAAGCGCGACAACTGACCCCGGAATCGCCGTGCCGGTGCGAAGCTCCGGCCGAAGGAAGCGAGGCACGATGGGATCTGGCGGGAGTCGGAACGCATGCGACCTCGCGAGGGAGCGGGAGCGGGTGGAAGGGCTCTTCGCCATCGAGGAGGAAGCGCGCGCCCGGGGCCATGCCCTGATCGCGGGCGTGGACGAGGTCGGGCGCGGCTGTCTCGCCGGGCCCGTGTACGCGGGCGCCGTCGTATTCGATCGCCGCGTGACGCTGCCCGGCCTCGACGATTCCAAGGTGCTTCTCCCGGAGGTCCGTGAGGCCCTCGCGCCCCGGATCCGCGCGGCCGCGGTGGGTGCGGCGGTCGGGGCCGCGACGGCGGCCGAGATCGACGCGATCGGCATCGTGGCCGCCACGCTTCTCGCGATGCGCCGCGCGCTCGAGCTCTTGCGCGGCGCCGGACTCGTCCCGTCGCTCGTCCTCGTCGACGCGGTCCGCGTGCCGGGACTCGAGGCCGCGCAGCAGGCCTACATCCGCGGCGACGGGCGCGTGGCGGCGATCGCCGCCGCCTCGATCGTCGCGAAGGTGGAGCGCGACGCCCGCATGGACGAGCTCGACGAAGCGCTTTCCCGTTCTACGGTTTCGGATCGCATCGGGGATATGCGACGCCCGAGCACATCTCCGCGCTCCGCCGTCACGGCCCGTCGCCGGAGCACCGGTTGACGTTCGACCGCGTCCTCGTCGCGCCGCGGCACGTCGAGAGCGGCGTAACCTCGATCATGGCAAGCAAGCGCGACGCGCTCGTGGCTTCGGCCGAGAAATCCCTGGCGAAGGGAAAGGTCGACTCGGCGCTCAAGGACTACCAGAAGGTCCTCGAGGAGATTCCCGGCGACGTCAACATCCTGAACAAGGTGGGTGACCTCCTCACGCGCCTGAACCGGAACGAGGAGGCCATCCCGTACTTCACGAAGATCGCCGAGCACTTCGCGCGCGACGGCTTCTTCCTGCGCGGCATCGCGATCTACAAGAAGATCAACCGGCTGGATCCGTCCCGCCTCGACGTCTACGAGCGGCTCGCCGAGCTGTACGCGAAGCAGGGCCTCACGACGGAGGCGAAGAGCCAGTACCAGGTCCTCGCGGACTACCACGCGAAGAACGACAACGCCGTGGCCGCCATCGGGATCTACCAGAAGATGGCGCAGACGGACCCGTCGAACATCCAGCTGCACGTCAAGCTGGCGGACCTCTACTCGCAGGCGCGCCGCAAGATCGACGCCCTCAAGGAGTACGCGGTCGTCGCGGGCCTCCTGCGCGAGCGCGGCGCCCTCGACGAGTCGATCCAGGTTTACGAGAAGGCGCTGCAGATGGCGCCGGACAACGCCGAGATCCTGCGCGCGTTCGTGCCGATTCTCCTGGAGTCGGGCCGCGCGGCACGAGGCGCGCGTCTCCTTGCGCCGGGCGCTCGAGACGACGCCGCGGTCCGTGCCGCTGTTCCTGCTCTCGGCCGAGGCCGCGCTCGCCGAGAACGACGTGCGCGATGCCCAGGAGTGGCTCGCGAAGGCGCAGTCGATCGAGTCTTCGAGCGCCGAGGTGCTCGCGCTCGCGCTCAAGGTCCAGCAGGCGGGCGGCACCACGACGTTGTCGTTCGAGACCGCGGCGGTCCTCGCCGATCAGGCGATGCGCCGGGGCGAGGCGAAGAAGGCGCTCGCGATCCTGGCCCCCCTCGCGGAGGCGAATCCCGGCCGGGAGGACGTGCTCTTGCGCGTCATCCAGGTCGCGGAGGCGGCCGGCGACACGCAGACGGTGATTCGCTGGCGGTCGGCCCTCGTCGACGCCCACAAGACACATGGGCCGCATCGGGGACGCGGCGACCGGCCTGCGCGCGCTCCTTCAGCTCGTGCCGGACTCCGCCGAGTACCGCACCCGGCTCGCGCAGCTCGAGCCTCCGGCGGCGCGCCACGACGTGGAGCGGAGCGGCGCACTGCCGACGTTCCGATCCATTCCGCCGCTCGAGACGAGCGGGAAGCGCCCGCGCCCCTCGATGGAAACGAGCGCTCAGCGGAGCCTTCCGGGCGAGCCGGCGGCGCCGATTCCCCCTCCACCCTCCTTCGCTCCGGCACCTCCCGTCGCCGGAGAGGCCGAAGGGGAGTTCATCCTCGAGTTCGAGGACGATCAGCTCGTCCACGAACCCGGCTCGACCGGGCCCGTTCCGAGCGCCGTCCGGCGCCTCTCGCAGCCCGGGATGGCGGCGTTTCCGCCGCCCGACGCGCCCGCTCCAGGGCTCGTGCCGCCTCTCGCGCCGCTTCCGCCCCTGAAGTCTCTCGAACCCGCGTCGGGCGTGGAGACGCCGCCCGCTTCGCCGTCCTTCGAAGACGTCGGCCTGAGCTGGCCCGAAGCGCCGCGTCCCGCGCCACGCGAGTCCGACCTGGAGGTCGAGACCGCGTTGCCCGCCGACGCGTTTCAGGTTCCGGTCGAGCCCGCCCCACTACCTCCGGAGGCCGAGTCGATCGAGCTCGCGGGCGAACCCCTTCCGCCCGTCGACCACCCCGCGCCCGTTCCGGAGCCGGAAGCGCCGGCTGTCGTGGCGCTGGCTCCGGATGCGATCGAATCCGCGCTCGCGGAAGCGGACGTCTTCCGCAAGTACGGCCTCTACGACAAAGCCGTCGACCATCTCAGGGGGATTCTGAAGCGCGCCCCGGACACGCTTCCTCTGCGCGAGAAGCTCTTCGAGCTCGCCCTCGAGGGCGGACGAAAGAACGTCGCCATCGCCGAGGCCGAGCGGCTCAAGGGTCTCTACCGGACCGAAGGACGCGACGATCGCGTCTCGGCGATCGACGCGCTGCTCGTCGAGCGCACGAGCGCCGAGATGGGGGAGGCGAGCGAGTCCCAACCGAGCCTTCCGGCGATCCTCAGGACAACGCTTCCGCGAGCGAGGCGGTCGAAGGACGCAGGAGCCCCCCGTCGCTCCCCAGGCGCCGGCGGCACCGCCCGAGCCGACAGAGCCAGAGACCGAGCCTCCGGCGGACGAGCTTCTCGAGATCGATTTCTGCCTCGAGCAGGGCATGGTGGTGGACGCGTCGGAGAGGCTTCAGACGCTCGAGCGCCTCTTCCCGGGGCACGCTCAGCTCGCGCGCCGGCGGTTGCGCCTCGAAGGGGGCGCGGCCGACGACGCGCGGCCGCGCTCTCAGGGACATCCTGTCCGAGGACTTCGAGTCCGTTCTCGACGCCGAGCTGGGCCGGGCTCTGACCGACGAGATGGCGCGTGGCGCCGAGAGCGCTCCCGCCGCGACGCCCGTCCAGGGGCCGCCGACGCCGGCGCTGGACGAGTCGGCGCTCTTCTCCGACGAGCAGGAGTTCTTCAATTTCGCGGGCGAGCTCCAGACGGAGATGAAGCAGGAGGCCGGCGCGCCGATCGCCCCCGCGGCGAGCGGGGGCGACATCCCGTTGGAGGAGATCTTCCGCGAGTTCAAGAAGGGCGTCGAGCAGCAACTGTCGCCCGAGGACTACGAGACGCACTACAACCTCGGCATCGCCTACAAGGAGATGTCCCTCACGGACGAGGCCATCAGCGAGTTCCAGAGAGCCGCGAAAAGCCCGCAGTACGCGGTGGAATGCTGCTCGATGCTCGGGCTGTGCTTCCTGGAGAAGGGTCTTCCTCAGCTCGCGATCAAGTGGTATCGCAAGGGTCTCGACTCCATCGGGATCCGCGAGGAAGACCGCCTGGGCCTGCAGTACGACCTCGCGAACCTCTATGCGGACCTCGGCGATCGCGAGAACGCCTACAGGACGTTCCTGGAGATCTACGGCTCGAACGCCTCGTTCCGCGATGTCGGCGAGCGGCTCAAGGAGCTGGCGCCCGCTTGAGACTCGGCCGGCTCCCCTGAGATCCGCCGTGCCCGGCGCCGCCGCCCAGCTCCTTTCGGTCCGTGCCCTCACGATCGCCGTGCCGGGTCCGTCCGGAGGCGAGGTGCCGGCGGTGGACGGGATTTCCTTCGACATCGAGGCCGGCGAGATCGTCGCCCTCGTGGGCGAGTCGGGGTGCGGAAAGACGCTGACGTCGCTCGCACTCCTGGACCTCGTGCCTCCTCCCGTGCGTCTCGTGTCCGGAGAAGTCTGTCTTCGCCGGCCGCGACGTGCGGGCGCTTCCCGCGCGCGAGAAAGAGCGGCTGCGCGGGGGCGGGATCGGGCTCGTCTTCCAGGAGCCGGCCGCCGCGCTCGACCCGGTGCGGACGATCGGCCGGGAGCTGACGGACGTGATCAGGCGGCATCGCGGCCTTTCGCGAAAGGCGGCGGAAGTCGAAGCCGAGCGCTGGCTCCGGCGCGTCTCGCTTCCCGATCCCGGACGGCAGAGGAGGGCGTTCCCCCACGAGCTCTCCGGCGGGATGCGCCAGCGCGCGCTGCTCGCCCTCGCCCTCGCCGGCGGCCCGCGCCTTCTCGTCGCCGACGAGCCGACGGCTGCGCTCGACGTCACGGTGCAGGCGCAGGTACTCGAGCTCCTTCTCGAGCTGAGGGACGAGCTCTCTCTCGCCGTTCTCCTCGTCACTCACGATCTCGGCGTCGTCGCGGAAACCGCCGACCGCGTGCTCGTCATGTACGCGGGCGAGATCGTGGAGAGCGCGCCGGTGGGCGAGCTGTTCGCGCGGCCCCAGCCATCCCTACACGCGCGCTCTCCTCGGCGCGCGTCCGGGATCCGCGCCGCCGGATTCCGCACGTCTCTCCGCCCTGCCTGCCCTTCGCGGCGCCGTCCCCGAGCCCGGCCGGAGGCCGCCGGGCTGCGCGTTCGAGCCGCGCTGCGGAGAGGCGTTCGGACGCTGCGCGGCGGCGCGGCCGATCCTCGTGCCCGCCGGAGCGGGCACCGAGGCCGCGTGCTTCCTCCTCGACGAGACGCGTCACGAGAGAGTCCCATGAGCGCGAGTCCGGCCGCCCCTCTCCTTTCGGTCCGTGACCTCCACAAGACGTTCCGTTCGCGGGCGGGCCGGGTGACGGCCCTGCACGGCGTCGGCTTCGATCTCGCCGCCGGCTCGACGCTCGCCCTCGTGGGGGAGTCGGGCTCCGGCAAGACGACCACGGCGCGCGTCGTCCTACGCCTCTCGGCGCCCGACCGGGGGTCGGTTTTTTTCGACGGGACCGACTGGCTCGCCCTTCCTGCCCGGGAGCTGAATCGCCGGCGCCGGGACGTGGGCGTCGTCTTCCAGGATCCCGCGACGTCGCTCGATCCGCGGCTGACCATCGCGGAAATCGTCGCCGAGCCGCTCGCGATTCATGGAGTCGGGGGCCGGGCCGAGCGGCGCGCGCGCGCGGCCGCTCTCGTCGCCTCGGTGGAGCTTCCGCGCCTCCGCCCTCGCGCGGCGCCCGCGCGAGCTGTCCGGCGGGCAAAGGCAGCGCGTCGCGATCGCACGCGCCCTCGCGACCGGACCCCGGCTCGTGGTGCTCGACGAACCCGTTTCGGCGCTCGACGTCTCGGTGCGGTCGCAGATCCTCAACCTCCTCAGGGACCTCCAGCGGGGCACGCCTTCGCGCCCGGCGTACCTCTTCATCGGTCACGATCTTTCGGTCGTCCGGTGGATCGCCGATCGCACGGCGGTGATGTACCTGGGCCGCATCGTCGAGGAGGCGCCGACGTCCGTCCTGTTCGCCTCGCCCCGCCACCCGTACACGGCCCTTCTGCTCGCCTCCCGGCCGCGGGAAACGCCCGGTCCGCGAACTTCGCCCCGGACCCCCGCGATGGAGCCGCCATCGCCGGTCGATCCGCCCCCCGGCTGCCCGTTTCATCCGCGCTGCGCCTTTGCCCGGCCGGTTTGCGCGCAGGAAATGCCCGCCCTCGTTTCCGACCCGGCGGGAGGCGGGCGAAGCATCGCCTGTCACGCGCCTCTCGGGGACGCTTGAAGGGGCGTCGATCGGGAAACTTTTTCGCCCCAAGCCCGTACTGTTGAGCGATGCGCTTCCCCTATCATCTTCTTCTTTTCAGGAGGCTTTCGTGACTCGTCAACGCTCCTCGAATCTTCCGCGTCCGCACGGGGTGCGCCGCCACATCGTGGCGGTTCTCATCGCGGGCTTCGTCGCGGCCGCTTCCCCCGCGCGTGCGGACGACACCCTCTCGGTGCCCGTCGGCGCGAAGGCCCGCCGGCCGGTGCCCTTGCCTTCCGGCGAGAAGATCGAACTGTCGCTCAAGCAGACGATCGCGCTCACGCTCCAGAACGTCCTGGATCTCGACGTCGCGTCCTTCAACCTCGAGGAGTCGACGTTCGGCATCCAGTCGGCGAAGGGCGTCTTCGACCCGTACATCCAGCTCGACCTCGGGGCGACGAGCGCGCAGAACGCTTCGGGCTCGCGGCTCCAGTCGAGCGAGACGAAGTCGGCCACCGGTAACTTCACCTTTGCCGGTCTCCTGCCTTATGGAACCACGTACAACCTCGGCTGGACGAATCGCCGGCTCGACCAGGCGATTCCCGGCTTCACGACGATCAACCCCACGTACACGAGCGGGCTCTCGGCCGGCTTCACCCAGCCGCTTCTCCGTAACTTCGGCTCGACCGTCAACGAGCGGTTCGTGGTGCAGGCGAGGATCTCGCGCGATTCCTCTTCCTTCGAGTTCGTGCGCGCCGTCCAGTCGGCGATCAATCTCTCCGAGAGCGCCTACTGGGACCTCGTCTACGCCGTCGAGAACCTGCGCGCCAAGCAGGAGGCTCTGGACCGCGCGAAGGACCTCAACCGCATCACGAAGATCAAGATCGACGTCGGCGCTCTCGCCCCGATCGACATCGTCCAGACCGAGGTCACGATCGCGCAGCGCGAGCAGGAAATCATCCTGGCGGAAGGCCTGATCGGCGACGCGCAGGACCGGCTGCGCCGCCTCCTGAACGTGCAGTCGCAGCCCGACTGGGACCGGCCCATCGTGCCGACGGACCGGCCGACGCGCGAGTCCCTCCGCGAGGGCTTTCCGGGCGGACGTGGAAGCCGGCTACAAGCGCGCGCTCGAGACCCGGCCCGAGGTGAAGCAGGCGCTCCTCACGATCGAGTCGAAAAAGGTCACGCGCGCCTACACGAAGAACCAGCTCATGCCGCGCCTCGATCTCTCGGGCAGCTACGGCTACAACGGCCTCGGCGCGCAGTCGCAGATCCAGAATCCCGACGGGACTCTGACGCAGCTGAACTACAGCGACGCCCTCCAGGACATCGCGCACCGGACCTATCCGGCCTGGACGCTGGGCGCTCACGTTCGTCGTGCCGATCGGAAACAACGTCGCGCGCGGAAACGACGCCGCCGCCGTCGCCGATCTCGAGCTCGCGCGGACGAACTTCGCGATCACGAAGGCGAACCTCCAGGTCGAGGTGCGTGCCGCCGCGCGCGCGATCGACACGGCCTACCGCAGCGTCGCGGCCGCCACGAAGGCGCGCGAGCTGGCCGACCGAAACCTCGACGCCGAGAAGAAGAAGTACGAGAACGGAATGACGACGTCCTTCCAGGTCGCCCAGATCCAGAACGACCTCACGACCGCGATCACCATCGAGCTCCAGGCGATCGCGACGTACCTGAAGAACATCTCGGCCTGGCACAAGTCGGTGGGAGACATCCTCGATGTCAACCACGTCGTCCTCGAGGGCCTGGTCGTCTCCACGGCCGCGTCCCCGGCCGAGGAGGGAGCGAACCGGTGAGCGCGGCGTCCCCGGCCGTTCCCGCGGCCGAGGCCTCGATCTCTCCGGTCGCCGCCGTCGTCGGAACGTTCACGCGCCCCTCCGAGACGTTTCGGCGTCTCGTCGCCCGGCCCACGTGGTGGCTGCCTCTCGTGCTGATCATCGTTTCGACCGCGGCTTCGTGGGTCGCCGTGGCCCCCAAGATGGACATGGACCGGACGATTCGCGAGTCCATCGAGAAGAGGGCCGAGAAGAGCGGGCGCACGATTCCGCCCGAGGCCGTCAACAGGCAGGTGGAGATATCCAGGAAGATGATGCCGGTGTTCTTCGGCGTCGCGCTGGCCGGAAGCGCCGTCTTCTTCTTCGTCCCCGCGCTCGTCTTCTGGGGCTCGGCGAAAGCGATGGGAGCCGACGCTCGCTACCAGCAGATGCTCGCCATCTGGGGTCACGCCGGCCTTCCGAACATTCTGGGGGCGCTCCTCGCGATTCCCGATCTTTCTTCAGCTTCCCGACGCCTCGTTGACCCAGGAGGGCGTCGGGGAGGTCGTCAAGTCGAACATCGGGGCCTTTCTGGACCCTTCCGCGCCTGCTCCGCTCCGCGCGCTCGCCGGCTCGCTCGACGTTTTTTCGCTCGCTGCTCTCTTCCTTCTCGTGCTCGGGTTCCGCCGGCTGCCGGGCCTCTCGAAGGGCGCGGCGACGGCGACGCCGATCGTCCTCTGGCTCGTCTACGTGACCGGCAAGGTCGCGTGGCGCGCGGTGATGGGCTGAGACCGCCATGCTGATCGAGATGGTCGACATCGAGAAGACGTACACGGTGGGCGAGGAAAAGGTCCGCGCGCTCCGGGGCGTCACGTTCTCGATCGACCGCGGCGAGTACGTCGCGATCATGGGCCCGTCGGGGTCGGGCAAGTCCACGCTCATGAACCTGATCGGGTGCCTCGACACGCCCACGGGCGGCGTCTACAAGCTGAACGGAGCGCCGGTGCAGGAGATGACCGACGACGGGCTCGCGCGGATCCGCAACCGGGAGATCGGTTTCGTCTTCCAGACGTTCAACCTGCTGGCCCGCACGAGCGCGCTCGCCCAGGTGGAGCTGCCGCTCGTCTACTCGGGGGTCTCGAAGAAAGAGCGTCGCGAGCGCGCCGAGAAGGCGCTCGCCCACGTCGGTCTCTCCGACCGCGCGCATCACAAGCCGAACGAGCTCTCGGGCGGCCAGAGGCAGCGAGTCGCGATCGCGCGCGCCCTCGTGACCGGCCCGTCGCTCCTCCTCGGGGACGAGCCGACCGGCAACCTCGACTCGGAGACGGGAGAGGAGATCATGCGGCTCTTCCGGGAGCTGAACGAGCAGGGGAACGCGATCATCATCGTGACGCACGAGGAAGACATCGCGGCCCACGCGCGGCGCATCATCCGCATCCGCGACGGCCGGATCTCGGACGACCGGCCGAACGACTCGAGCCGCGCCGAAGCGGTCGCGAAGGCGAAGCGGGCAGGCGCTCGAAGGCCGCGTCGGTCTGAGCTCCGATGCGCCGGCCGCCGTGCCGCCGCCTGACGGATCGACGCATCCGGCTACACTCCGCGCGTGCTCGCCGACGTCCTCGCGCTCGTCCTCCTTCAGCTCGCCGTCGGGCCTGGCGGTCTGCACCCTTCTGACGCCGTCGAAGGATCTGTCTGGCGGATTCTTCGCATTGCACGGACTGCATCGGCGCAGTCGCGCCTTGTCCTGTCATGGCTCGTCTCGGGAAACGGTGGATTTCTTCTTAGAAGGGAGAGTGAGGCGGCGCGGCTGCCGTCGGCAGGGTGGCGGGAGAGGTGGCCTCGTGCAGGTGCGCGGCGGCGCTCTTGGGTCAGCCGTGGTTCGCGGGGGCACTTTTCGCCGTCGCCTTTGCGGCACTCGTCGCCCACACGCTTCTGGCGCGCACGAGCTCCGCTGCCTCTCTTACCCTTTCTAAGAATCTTCTCTTCGTCTCGGCCTTCTCATGTCGCCTCTTCTTCTCGTCGCGCGTGCGGGCGTCGAGCCCTTCGTCTCCCTCCCCGGCATCGGACCCGCCTGGCTCGCCGCCGGGCTTCTCCTCGGTGCGCTGCTCTTCGGCGCCGTCGTCTGGGCGATGAACCTCGGGCACTGGTATCTCGTCTCGACGTCGCTGCCGTTCGGCCTCCTCGTGCGCGCGACGGAGGCCTTCGCGCTTCTCGTGCTGCTGCGGGCGACCTTCGCGGCGGTCGCGCTGGGCCTCGTGGCACGAGGGTCGGCGGGGGAAGGCGGAGAGGCGCTGGCGGGCCTCCTCGATCCGATGCGCGACGGCTTCTTCTTCTGGTCGCGCGTGACGTGGGGCCTTCTCGCGCCGCTCCTCCTCGCGCCGTTCGTCGTGAAGACCGCGCGCATGAAGTCGAACCAGGCGGCGACGGGACTCCTCTACGTGGGGCTCGTGTTCGTGCTCGTCGGCGAGCTCCTCGCCGCCTACCTCACGCGGCGTTCGGGACTTCCCGTCTGAGCGCGGGCCGCGGTCCGGGAAGCGTGAGCGAGAGCGCCGCGGCGAGGAGGGGCAGCGCCGCGAGGACGGGGAAGACCGACGCGACGCCCTGGCGATCGGCGAGGGCGCCGAGAAGAGGAACTCCGGCGCCTCCGACGCCGATTGCGAGCCCCATCGTGACGCCGCCGGCGATGCCCTCGCGTCCCGGCAGGTACTCCTGGCCCATCACGACCGCCACGCTGTACGTCGCGACGGTGAACCCGCCGATGAGGACGAGGGTCGCGAGGCCGGCGATCCCCGGCGCGTGAAGGAAGAAGGCGAGGAGCGGAGCCAGCGGGAGGAGCGCACCCGCGAGGACCGCGCGGCGGCCGAAGCGGTCCGCGAGCCGGCCTCCGGCCAGCGTGGCGACCGCGCCGGCGAGCAGCATCGCCGTCACGGCGAGCGCGGCCCGCTCCTTCGGAACGCCGCGGACCTTCACGAGATAGAGAGGAACGAAGGAGACGAGTCCGAACGCGAAGAGCGAGCGTACCGCGATGACGAAGAGACAGCCGGGTGAACGCTCCCCATCGCGGCGGCGACGGCGTCCCGATGCTCGCGCGAGCGCGAGGCTTCGGGGCGAAGGACGCGCAGGCGCGGCAGCTCGCGCGCGAGGAGGGCCGCCATGAGGCCTGCCGGCAGCGCCATCCAGACGATTCGCGCGACGCCTCCGGACCCGGCGAGGAGCGAGATCGCGACCGGCCCGAGAGCGATCCCGAGATTGCCGCCGACGGAGAACACGCTCATTCCGGTCGCGCGCCGCTCGCCGGACGCGTAGTTCGCGTAGCGCGCGCTCTCGGGGTGGAAGGCGGCGACGCCCGCTCCCGAAAGGAGGACCGCGGCGATCGTCGCGCCGTAGCTCGTCACGAGCGCCCGCGAGCGCGATTCCGCCGCCCGCGGCGAGGACGGCGAGGGGCATGAGGAAGGGGAGGGGGCGGCGGTCGGAGAGGTGGCCGAGGACCGGCTGGATGAGCGACGAGAGCAGCGTCGCGGCGAGGACGACGCCGCCGGCCGCCGCGTACGTGAGGCCGCGCTCGGCGATGAGAAAGGGCAGCAGCGCCGGCACGGCTCCCTGGTTCATGTCGTTGACGACGTGCGCGGCGGCGAGCCAGCCGAGGGCGCGGCGGTCTGTCGGGCGGTTCGCCATGGTCAGCAATGGTAAGAGACGGAAAGAAAGAGAAGAAGATTTTCTTGGAAAAGGAAGAGGGGACCGAAGAGAAGAATTCTTAGAAGGTGAAGAGGGGTGCGCGCGAAGGAAAGTCCCTTGGCGGGCCCTACGAAGCTTCGTCCTCGACTCCGGCGGACCTCGCCGTGTTGACGGCCTTGCTCAGCTCCTCCGGCCCGAACGGCCTCGTCAGGACGCTGAGGGCCCCCATCAGGCCGAACGCCTCGCGAAGGCCGGGCTGATCCCGCTCAGCGGTCACGAGGATCGGGACCGCCTTCAGCTTCTCGTCCTTCTTGAGAATCTGGCAGAACCCGAGCCCGTCGAGGCCGGGCAGGCTCGGGTCCAGGGACCGGATCGCCGGGTTCGCCTCGAGCGCGAGCTCGAAGCCGCCCCGGATCCCCGAGTCGAGCACGATGACGGTGACTTCGTTCTCGAACGCGAGAGTCACGGCCTCGCGCGCGGCGCTCGCGGCGAGCACGTGGTAGCCCTCGCTCGCCAGGGTCTCGGAGCACAGGGAACGGATCGACTGGTCTCCCTCGACGACGAGCGCGATCGGGAGCTTCGTCCGGACCGTCATGATGTCGAACGCGAGGATCGCGTTGACCCGCTCGAGCACCTCCGCCGCCTTCTTGGGCCGGGCGGCGGGGTCCTTCCGGAGAAGCTCCGCGATCAGGTCTCGCGTGGCCGGCCCGCCCCGAGCCTCGGGAAGGGGTTCGGGCTTCGCGTGGAGATGGGCGTCCTTCAGAGCGGCGAAATCGTCACCGTGAAGAGGGGGCTTCCCCGTCAGGAGAAGCTGGAGGAGCACGCCGCAGGCGTACAGATCGGTCGATTCGACGACCGCGTTCCCGAGAAACTGCTCGGGAGCCATGTAGACAGGCGTGCCGCCCTGAAGCCTCGGAACGAGAGCCGACGGCGTGGCGAGGCCGAAGTCCGTGATGAACGCCACACGGTCGCTGTTGATGAGGATGTTTCCTGACTTGATGTCGCGGTGAATGATTCCGAGGTCGTGGGCCGCCTTCAGGCCGCGCAGAACCTGCTGCATGATCCGGAGAGCGTCCGCCTCGGGCAGCGGTCCGTGCCTCCCCAGAAACGACGACAGGTTCTCGGCGTCGATGTACTCCATCGAGATGTAGCAGAGGTCGTCCGCGAATCCGAGATCGAAACCCTGAACCACATTGCGCTGGCGCACCTTTCGCGCGAGCCTCAGCTCCCTCTTGAACTGGTCGAGCATTTCGGCGTCTCCGGAGAACTTCCGGGACAGGACCTTCAGTGCCACGACGTCTTCGATCGACTCGTCGAGAGCCGCAAAGACGCTCCCCATGCCTCCCTGGCCGAGCCGGCGCCGGATCCGGTAACGCCGAGCGAAGAGATCGCCGGGGACGAAAGGGGGGTCGCCGGCAGCCTCTGCGGGCGGCGCGGGTTTTGTGACGGCGCTCGGGCCGGACGCGGGAGATAGGGTCGCCTCGTCGTCGTCCCAGTGCGGGGACGTCGGCCGCCCGCACCGGAGGCACGTGCGGCTCTCCTCCGGATACGTGCCTCCGCAAGCGACGCAGACGGCTTCGCGCACGAGGACCGGGTCCCTTCCTATTCGCTGTCGGAGAGCGTCACGGACTCCGGCGCGAGCCGCGCGAGAACGGGTACGTTCGTCCTCTGCCAGGTCACATTCGGGTCGTAGCGGAACACGACCTTGTACGGAGCGGCTTCGGTCCTGGCGATCAGCCTCATCACCCAGCGGACGAGGGTCAGAATTCCGGAGCTGTTCATGAACCCGACGGACCGGAGATCGACCTCGACTTTCCCGAGGGTCCCCTTCGCGGCTTCGGCGTCGACGTTCTTCCAGAACGGGTTGAACACCTCCCCGGGGTCCCGCATGTCGACGTTCCCGGAGAGGGTCACCCGAAGCACCCCGTTCGAGAGGGAGGGGACCACCCGCACGTCGTCGGCGGAGAAGGACTCGAGCAGGGTCTGGTTCGTCATACCGCCTCCGTCGCGAAGATGGCGTGGACCGAAACGCGGCCGTCCGTCGTGTCGAGGTGCAGGCGCGCGCCCGCTTCGTACCGGATCCTGACGAGGCCGAGGCGGCTCAACCCCTCCGTTTTTGCCGCCTCCTCCATCCTCTTGAGATAGGTCTTCTCGGGATCGCCGGCCGTGGCGAGGGCGAACTCCCGCCGGAGGACGTTGAGCTGATGGGGCTCGACCGCGTTCGAGACGCAGACGTCGACCTCGCCCGCCGACTTGGCGATGGAGATCCGAAGGGAAGTCTCCTCCTCCGAGGCGTACTTCACGGCGTTCTCCAGAAGCTCCGAGGCCGCCAGCGAGATCTGCTCCGCGCGTTCCTTGTCGGCGAGCCCGATCATGAAGAAGCTCGCGATGAACTTGCGGACACAGCTGATGTACGTCCAGCGCGGGCCGAACCGTAGCTCGACGTAGTCGGTGGGTTGGGGGTCGGGACTCATGTCAGCTCCTTCTGATGGCCATCAGGCTCACGTCGTCGGCCGGGGACGGACACCACGCCCGCGTGGCGGACAGGATGTCCATGACCGTGTCTCCCGCCGAGCCCGCGCTCGCCGTTCCAAGCCTTTCGATCAGGCGGTGGATGTCGAACAGCTCCCCCTTTTCGTTCGTGGCCTCGGTGACCCCGTCCGTGTGGAAGAGCGCGAGATCCCCGCGGCCGAGCGTCACTTCGTGATCCTTCGTGGCCGGCCCGAGATCCTCCACGAGACCCAGCCAGAGGCCGTCCGTCGGGAGCCGTTCGACCGCCGCGCTCTCCTTCCGGTAGACGAGAAGATCGGTATGAGCGCCGGCGTAGATCATCCTCCCGTCCGTGAAGAGACGGGCCACCACCATCGTCATGAACTTGTCCTCTCCGAGCCGCGATTTCAAATTGAAGTAGAGCGCCCGATTGAGCTTCGCAAGGAAGCCGGCGGGCGTCGGCTCCTCCGCCGAGGTCTCGCTCAACATCGTGAACATCGACTGGGCCATCATCATGATCAGTCCCGCCGTAATGCCGTGCCCCGTCACGTCTCCGATTCCCAGCCAGGCGCCGCCGTCGGGTGTTCTCCGGAACTCGTAGAAATCGCCGCCGACCTCCGCGGCCGGCATCATCACGGCGGCGATGTCGAACCCCTGCAGCGTGAAGTCGCGGGGGATCACGGAAGTCTGGATCGTCCGGGCGATCACCATCTCGGAGTCGCGCCGCTCGAGCTCCTTCTCCTGGCGGGAGGCGAGCTCGAGCGTGCGGGCGATCGCCCGGATCAGGAAGAGACCCACGCCGAGGGTGAGAAGAAGGCTGCCCACGAGGATGCGGCGCGCGATCATCCCGGCCTCGCGGTTCTGCCGGCCGACGCTCTCCACCTCGTTCATGAGCGCCGCCCGTGTCGACGGGAAGTCGGCCTCGAGGATCTGGTCGGCGAGGGGCTCGATCACCTGGATGTAAAGGAGCGTGGCGTCGTCGATCGCCTTCGTGGCGAGTTTCTGGTGGTAGGTGCCGACGTGCGCGATGAGCGTCTCGACGTCCCCGAGGAGCTTGGCGACCTTCGGAAAATCGGCTTCGACCTTGAGCTCCCGGAGCCGCCGGGCGTTGTCGGCGAGTCCCAGGGTCGGCGGGAGAGGCACCGTGGCGCCGGCCTTTTGCGAGAGGCCGGTCGAGACTTTCATCTCCTTGATGTAATTGTTCAGGCTCAGCCCCAGCTCGTCGATGTGCAGGCCGGCGTTCTCCACGCGCTCGAGGTGACTTCCCGACCTCTTGAACTCGGCGAGGACGAAGAGGCCGATGCCCCCTTCCACCGCGATCAAGCCGAAGAGGATCGAAAAGAGGAACCAGAAACGGCCCTGCGCGCGTGCCCTCGGAGGGCTCGCGCCGCTCTCCGGGAGGGCCGGGTCAGGGCGCAAACGGATAACCCCGTTCCCCGGGCATCTTCCCGTCCACCCGGAGGATCTTCAGTGTGCCGTCCGCCGCGGCGTCCTCTGCCGCCAGGAAACCGATCGCGCCGGGAATCCCGGCCACGAGCTTGGCCATCGAGGGGGGCGACGCGGCGGTCTTCGGTCCGGACGTCGCCTCTCCCTGGAAAACCTTTCCGATCCAGTGGCGCACGTAGTCGTCGTCCGACATCTTCAGGAGCTGATCGAAAAGGATGCGGCGCTCCTCGCGCCCCGAGGGGAGAAGCAGGATCGTGATCTTCTCCTTGGCCGCCCAGCGCGTTTCGTCCCCGAGATAGATCCTCCGGAGCTGGGCGGTCGTCACCTCGTTCGCCGGGTTCTTCGCGTTGACCACGAACGCCACCGCGCCGCCGGTCTTCTGGGCCGGGGCGGATGGAGCCAGGGCGAGCGCCGCGAGAGCGCCCGCAAGCGCGAGACGGAGCGCCCTGTGCGATCGGATCGGCTGTCTCATCTCGCCTGACTCTCCCGCCGCCTTCCCCGGTCAGAAATTGGCGGCGAGCTGGAACCGGACGACGCCCTCGCGCGCGGCGTCGCCGACTTTCTGGGAACGGTAATCGCCCTTGAGGGCCACCCAACGGTTCACGTCGAATCGGATCCCGGCGGCCACGGCCTTCTCGTCCGGGACTCCGTCCAGATACGCCTCGCCTTCCGCCGCGTTGAGCCCCTCGAGAAGGACGTAGGGCCGAAGGCTCGCGAGGGGCTCCGGAAGCCGGTACGACGCGAGGGCGTACCAGCCGCGGCTGTTGAAGCTCGTGGAGCTCGCGTCGGGCGTGTGCTGGAGGAGGCTCCACTCCGCGCGAAGCTCGACGGCCCCGCGAATGAAGGAGAGCGAGAGCGTCACGTCGCGCTCGCGGAGCTCGCCGCCGGGCGCGGGAATCCTGTCGAAGTACCCGCTCGCGAAGGCCTGGAGGCCCGGAAGCGCGTCCGGTGCGACGCCCAGAGACGTCACGAAGGCCTTCGACCCGTTCGCGTCGAAGCCCACCTGCACCTCGTCGCGGGCCGCGCCGCGCCCGTTCCCGACGCCCGCCGTGTAGCTGACGCCGAGGGCACCGGGCAGGCGGCCCGACGCCAGTAGGCCCACGAAGTGGAGGGGCCAGAGCCCGCCGTCGTCCTCCCAGCGAGCGATGATCGGATTGTCGATCGGCGTCTGCATGAAGAGCCCGTGGTGGTTGGTCACGCTCCAGCGGAGGATCGGGCTGTGGACCCGACCCGCCGAGATCCGGAACGCGTCGGACTGCTCGTACGTGAGCTGGAACCGCTCGAGATCCGTCGAGAGGCTATTGCCACCGGGCTCGAAGACCAGCTCTGCGAGCACCGTCCAGCGATCCGAAAGGCGGGAGGCGACGAAGAACTCGAAGGCCCCGTTCTGGAATCCGCTGTGTTCCCCCTCCGCCGCGCGAGCCACGTAGTTGACGTCCCCGAACCCCTGGATCGTGAAGGGGGTTTTCCCCAGCATCATCGGATCGGACGGGATCCCCTCGGAGATCTCGCGCGGCTCCTGTGCCCTCGCGCCGAGGCCCGCGAGCAGGGCGCCGGAGAGAACCAGGAACGCACCTGTTTGCGCAGACGCCCCCCGGCTCACGCGGTCTCCGCGATGGGCAATTTTTTCCTCCTCGCGCCACGATCCTCGACGGCTTCATCTGACCGGAAGACGACATTCCCGGCGGATTGTCGCCGGGACCGCGTCGGACTTAGCTGAACATGAGTCTCAAGGTATCACAGGCCGCGACTTTTTCAAGGGTCGGCGCGGTCCCGGGGGACACGTATCCTCCCCATGTGCGCGTCTCCGTCTACTGCTCCGAATGCCTCGCTCGCATCGAGCTTCCTGCGCCGCTCGACGCGTCCACCGGCTCCGTGTCCTGCTCTTCCAAGCATTCTTCAATTTCCTTCTCCCATTCCGAAGCCGTCAAATCCGGATCCCGTGTCGATGCCTGCTCTCGCTGCTCCTCCACCGCGCTCTTCTCCCAGAAGGACTTCGACCAGCGCCTCGGCTGCGCGATCCTCGCCGCCGGCGCGGCGGCCGCCCTCGCCGTCTCGTGGCGGTTCGGGGGGATCTGGTTCGTGCCCGTGCTCCTGGCGGTCGCGGCGGCCGATCTCGTTCTCGCGCGCCGCGTCGCGCCCGTCGTGATCTGCTACCGATGCGACACGGAATACCGGGGGGCGGCCGATGCGTCTTCGACGCGCCCCTACGATCCCCACGTCGCGGAGCGGTTCGCCGAAGTGAAGACCGTGAGGCGGATGAACCCCTGAGGAGATCGGCTATCCTCGCCCCTTCCCATGCGACCACTCGGCACCTATCGCCTCGCTCCGGCGCTCCCTGACCGGCTCGCCCCGCTCTCGACGCTCGCGCGCGACCTGCGCTCCACGTGGCGGGAGGACGTGCGCTCTCTCTTCCGGGATCTCGACCCGGAGGCATGGGAGCGAAACGGAAACCCCGTCGTGATGCTCAGGGCGACCGATCCGGCCCGTCTCGCGGCACTCGCCTCCGACGAGCAATACGTCGGGCGCGTGCTCGCGGTCGCGAAGGCTCTCGACGCCGAGGACGCGGCGCCTCCGCGGCACGGGACCGCGGCCGCCCTCGCGGCGTCCGGCGACCGCATCGCGTATTTCTGCGCGGAGTTCGGCCTCACGGAGATCCTGCCGATCTATTCGGGCGGGCTCGGCGTCCTCGCGGGCGACCATCTCAAATCCGCGAGCGATCTCGGGTTGCCGCTCGTGGGGGTCGGCCTCTTCTACCGCGAGGGCTTCTTCCGCCAGACCCTGACGGCGGACGCGAGGCAGAAAGAGACCTATCCGATCGCGGATCCGCACGACCTCCCGGCCGACGTCCTCCCGACGCCCGCGGGCGTCGCGCCGATCGTGAGCGTCCGCGTCGGCGAGCGGGACGTTCACCTCCTCGTCCGCCGCGTGCGCGTCGGGCGTACGACACTGCTCCTCCTCGATTCGCATCTCCCGGTGAATCGGCCGGGCGACCGCGAGATCACGAACCGCCTGTACGGGGGAGACAAGGAGATGCGGATCCGCCAGGAGCTGGCGCTCGGCATCGGCGGCATGCGCGCGCTCGATCTCGCCGGCCTCAGGCCCACCGTGCGCCACGCGAACGAGGGACACGCCGCCTTTCTCGGGCTCGAGCGGATCCGCCAGCTCCGTGCCGAGAGAGGCCTGTCGTTCGCCGAGGCGCGCGAGATCGCGATGGCCGGAAACTGCTTCACGACGCATACACCCGTCGCGGCGGGGATCGACCTCTTCCCGTCCGAGCTCATGAACAAGTACTTCGCCGGGAAGGTCGATGCGTACGGCATCTCGTTCGACGAGCTCCTCGGGCTCGGACGGCAGGTTCCGGAGGACCCGCACGAGTTCTTCTCGATGGCCGTGCTCGGGCTGCGCCTCTCGGCGCACGTCAACGGCGTCTCGAAGCTGCATGCGCACGTATCGCGCCGCCTGTGGCGCGGCGTCTTTCCGGAGGCGCCGCTCTCGGAGATTCCGATCGCCGCGGTGACGAACGGAGTCCATCCGGACACGTGGACCGCGCCGGCGATCGCCGCGCTCGACCCGCGGCGCGAGGAGGGCGCGGACCGCGCGGAGCTCTGGCGCCGGCACGAAGGGCTCCGGGCGGCGCTCGTCCACGCCGTGCGCTCGCGCACCGCCGTCGCGCGCCAGCGCAGGGGCGCCCCGGACGTCGAGATCGAGGCCGCATGGCAGCTCCTCGACCCGTCGGCTCTCACGATCGGATTCGCCCGCCGTTTCGCGACCTACAAGCGCGCCACGCTGATCTTTCACGATCCGGATCGCATCGCGCGGCTCCTGGGGGACGAGCGCAGGCCGGTTCAGATTCTCTTCGCGGGAAAGGCGCACCCGAAGGACGACCCCGGCAAGGAGTTCCTGAGGCGGGTCGGCGAGTTCGCGACGCTCCCGGAGTTCCGGAGCCATGTCGTCCTCCTCGACGACTACGACATGCGGCTCGCCCGTCTCCTCGTCTCGGGCGCGGACGTCTGGCTGAACAATCCGATCCGGCCGTTCGAGGCCTCGGGCACGTCGGGCATGAAAGCCGCGATGAACGGAGTCCTCAATCTGTCCGTCCTGGACGGCTGGTGGGACGAGGCGTCGCGCGACGGGGCGGGTTTCACGATGGGGGACGACACGGACGGGCGGACGGACGACGACGTCGCGAGCGAGCTGTACGAGAAGCTCGAAAACGAGGTCGTTCCGCTGTTCTACGACCGGCCCGGCGGCGACCGCTCGCAGATGCCGGCGGCCTGGGTCGAGCGCATGGCCGCCGCCGCCTCCCGGTTCGGCCGGATGTTCTCGTCGGACCGCATGCTCGGCGACTACCTCGAGATTTCGTACGCCCCCGCGGCGGCGCGCGTGCGCCGGCTCTCCGAAGACGGCGACAAAGGCGCGCGCGAGCTGGCCGCCTGGAAGGCGAAGACGCGCGTCGCGTGGGACGCCGTGGAGTTCACCTCGGTCACGCTCGACCCGGCGGATCCGGCCCGCGTCGCGCCGGGCCGCACGTTCCGCGTCGAGGTTCAGCTCCATCTCGGGGAGCTCGGGCCCGAGGACCTGGCTGTCGACTGGTTCGAGGGCGAGATGGACCGGAGCGGCGGAGTCGACGCGGGCTACTCGACGCCGCTCGCGTTCGTCGAGCGCCGCGACGGCACGGCGACGTGGGCCGGCACGGTCCAGCGCCCCGCGGACGATCGGCGCGGCTACTCGGTGCGCGTGCGCCCGCGGCACCCGCTCCTGTCCCATCCGAACGAGACCGGCCTCGTACTCTGGGCGGAGTAGCAGCGTCAGTTCTTCGCGATCGCGAGCTGGAACGACAGGTTCTCGAGGAAGAACGTCAGGTCGAGGTTCTTCACGAGGACCCCGGGAAGCGCGGGCACCGTGACGGGCGCGAAATTCAGGATCGCGCGAACGCCGGACGCAGCCATCCGGTGCGCGAGAGGAATCGCGCCCTCGGCGGGAGTCGCGAGGATTCCGATCTCGATCCCCAGCTCGCGCACGAAGCCCTCGAGGGCCTGAACGTCGTGAATCGGCACGCCCGTGCGCGAGCGCCCGCCGACCTTCCGGCCGTCCACGTCGAAGAGCGCGGCCACCCGGAAGCCCTCCGCGTTGAAATTCGGCGAGTCGGCGAGGGCCTGGCCGAGCTTGCCGGCGCCCGCGATGCCGAGGGCGTGCGTGACGTCCAGACCCATGAGCGCCTTGAGGTGGGCCTTGAGGGTCGACGACGCGGTACCCGACGCCGCGCACGCCGAACTCCCCGAACTGGGCGAGGTCCTTCCGGATCTGGGCGGAGTTGAGCGAAAAGCGTGCGGCGATCTCGTAGGACGAGGCCGTGAGGACGCCGGCCGCCTCGAGGCTGCGCAGCGAACGCAGAAGAAGGGACAGGCGGTGGCTCGTCGCTTCGGGAACGGGCTCCGTCCGGGCCTCGGACTTCTTCACGTCTCAGCGTCCCGTGAACGAGGCCGCGGCCCCTCGGGCGAGGTCGAGGAGGGCGCGCGGGAAGACGCCCCACAACAGCATGAGCGCGGCCGTCAGAAGGAAGGCGGCGCCGGAAAGCAGGTCCTCGGGCACGAGGGAGACCTCGCGGACCGGCTCCTTCATCCAGAGCACGTAGACGACGCGGAGGTAGTACCCGACGGAGATCAGGCTGCCGAGCACGCCGATCAGCGCCAGCCCGACGAGGCCGGCGTCGACGGCCGCGCGGAAGACGAGGAACTTGCCGATGAATCCCACCGTGGGCGGAAGGCCCGCGAGCGAGAGCATCGAAAGGGTCAGGGTCGTGGCCGCGACGGGATGGCGCCGGCCGAGGCCCGCGAGGTCGTCGAGGGGATGGGGCTCTTTCTCGCCGGCCGAGAGCGCCGCGACGGCGAGGAAGGCGGCGGCATTCGTCACGACGTAGCCCGCGAGAAAGACGAGCACACCTTCGAACGCCTCCGGCGTCAGCGTCGCGACGGCGATCGCCGCGTAGCCCATCTGCGCGATGCCGGAGTAGGCGAGCATCCGCTTGAGGTCGCGCTGGGAGAGCGCGACGACGTTGCCGAAGAGGATCGAGAGCACCGCGATGATCGCGAAGAGCGGGCGCCAGGGCTCGGGCAGAGAGGACGGGAAGAGGGCGTGCAGGACGCGAAAGAGAACGAGAAGCGCGCCCACCTTCGGGGCCGTCGAGAGGAACGTCACGGCCGGGGTCGTCATGCCCTGGTAGACGTCCGGCGCCCACCCGTGGAACGGGCACGAGGGCGATCTTGAACGAGAGCGCGGCGACGATCGCGAGGAGACCCGCCGCGAGAAGCACGTCGAAGGCACGAGCGAATTGCCCGAGGCGAGCCCCTGCAGTCTCGTGAGACGCGTCGTGCCCAGGCGGCCGTAGACCGTGGCGACGCCGTAGAGCAGGAACGCCGAGGCGAGCGCGCCCATGAGGAAGTACTTCAGCGCCGCCTCCGTCGCGGCCGGCACGTCCCGGTACCACGCGGCGAGGACGTAAAGCGCGAGGGACATCAGCTCGAGGCCGAGAAAGACGACGAGGAGGTCCACGCCGCGCACCATGAGGATCAGGCCGGCGGCCGAGAAGAGGAGGAGGGCGTAGAACTCTCCCTGGTTGCGCCGGTCGCGCTCGAGCGCGGCCGCTCCGCCGAGCACGGCGAGCGCCACGGCCCCGAGGGCGACGAGCTCGATGAAGCGCGAGAGGCCGGAGGATTCGACCGCTCCGCCGAAGAACGTCCCCGTCGAGTCCCGCCCGGCGAGGTTCGCGAGCGCGAGCGCGAGAAGCGTCACGTAGGGGAAGAAGGCCCGGAGCGGCCGCGCGAACGCGTCGAGAAGAAGGATCAGCGAGGCGAAAACGGCGAGGACGATCTCGGGCGCCACGCACGGCGACGTCCGCGCCGGTGACCTGCAGGAAGCCGCTCATCGGGCGCCCCGCGCGGGGCGCCGGCAGCTCGTGCACCTCGAGGCGCTCGACGGCCCCCTTGAAGGCAGGACGGGTGACGATCGCCGCGGTGGCCGGCGCGCTCACCCGCTGCAGGGTCTTGACGCTGCCGTCCACGAGCGTGAGGAGCGGCCTCGGAAAGACGCCGAGGAGGACGATGAGGACGACGAGGGGAAACGCGCCCGCCAGCTCCCAGACGTTGATGTCCGTGAGGGAGCGGTTCGCCTGGACGGTCTCGGGGCCCCAGAACACCTTCTGGACGAGCGTGAGGAGGTAGATCGCGCCGAGGACCATGCCGGTGGCGGCGATCGCGGCCCAGGCGACCTTCACCTGGAACACGCCTCCGAGGATCAGGAACTCGCCGATGAACCCGTTCAGGCCGGGCAGCCCGATCGAGCCGAGCGTCGCGATGAGGAAGAGCGCGGTCGTCACGGGGACGCGCGCCGCGATGCCGCCGAAGTCGGCCATCTCGCGCGTGTGCCGGCGGGAGTACAGGACGCCCACGAGGAGGAACAGCAGGCCGGTCGTGAGTCCGTGGCCGACCATCTGGAAGACCGCGCCCGAGAGCGCGGCGCCCGTGCCCGCGACGATGCCGAGGACGACGAGCGCGAGGTGGCTCACGGACGAGTACGCGACGAGCTTCTTCATGTCCTTCTGCGCCGCGGCGACCCAGGCCCCGTAGACGATGCCCACGAGCGCGAGCACGGCGAGAAGCGGGCCGTACCGGGCCGCGGCATGCGGAAACAGCGGATACGCGAAGCGCAGGAGGCCGTACGTCCCGAGCTTCAGGAGGACGCCCGCGAGGATGATCGAGCCGCCCGTCGGAGCCTCGACGTGGGCGTCCGGAAGCCACGTGTGGAGCGGCCAGAGCGGCACCTTCACGAGGAAAGCGAGCGTGAACGCGCCGAAGAGAAGCGCCTCGGTGCCCGGCGAAAGGTTCCAGGCGCCGGAGGACGCCGCCCGCGTCCACTCGACGAGCGAGAAGCGACTGGAAGCCGGTCGCGCGGAGATGGACGTTCGCCGCGTAGAGGATCGCGACGAACATGAGGAGCGAGCCCGCCATCGTGAAGAGGAAGAACTTCATCGTGGCGTAGATGCGGCGCTTGCCGCCCCAGATGCCGATGATGAAGTACATCGGCACGAGCATCACTTCCCAGAAGACGTAGAAGAGGAGCGTGTCGAGCGCGACGAGGCTTCCCAGCATCCCCGTCTCGAGGAGGAGGAACGCGGCGACGTACCCCTTGAGCTTCTCGATCTCCTGGCCGCACGAGACGAGCAGGACCGAGACCGTGAGCACCGTCGTGAGAAGCACGAGCGCGAGCGAGAGGCCGTCGACGCCGAGCTGGTAGCGGATCCCGAAGCGCGGGAATCCACGGCGCGGTCGATCGCGAACGCGCTCGGCGTCGCGGTCGCCGGGTCGAAGCCCCGGTACAGCATGACGCTGACGCCGAACGTGAGGAGCGACGTCGCGAGGCCGACGGCCTTCGCTCCGGCCTTCGAGGAGGCCGGGAAGAACGCGAGGACGAGGGCGCCCAGCGTCGGGAGGAAGACGAGCGTCGTGAGGAGGTCCGCGCCGAGGGGGTGGAAGGTCGCGAAGCTCATCGGCTTATCTCACCCACACGTAGACGAGGAAGACGGCGACCCCCAGCGTGAACGCGAGCGCGTAGTTGCGGACGTGCCCGGTCGTGAAGAAGCGCAGGAGGTCGCCCGCGAGCTCCACGAGGAACGCCGAGGCGTTCGCGATGCCGTCGATGAAGAGCGCGTCGAATCCCCGCCAGAGGAACGTCCCGATCTTCCGGAACGGCGAGAGGACGAGCGCCTCGATGCCCTCGTCCACGTTCCACTTGTTCGCCACGAGGCGGCCGAGGGCGCCGGTCCTCTCGTAGAAGGCGTGCGCCTGCGGCGAGACGGCCTCCGCCGGCCCGGCGGCCTTGCCGTACCAGCGCCACGCCCAGGCGAGGCCCGTCACGGCGACGCCGAGGGAGAGAAGCATGAGGCCGATCTCGAGCCCGTGCGACATCTCGTGGATCTCGGGGTGCGCGACGGACGCCTCGAGGAAACGTCCGATCCGGTCCGAGCCGCCGAGGGCCGCCGGGACGCCCGACGAACCCGGCGACGACCGAGAGCGCCGCGAGGATCCAGAGCGGGACCGTCATCGTCGCGGGGCTCTCGTGGGCGTGCTCTCCGTGACCATGGTCGCCGCCGCGCGCCTTTCCGAAGAACGTCATCGAGACGAGTCGGAACATGTAGAACGCCGTCAGGCCCGCCGTGAAGAGGCCGACCGCGTAGAGGGCCCAGTGGCCCGAGGCCGCGGCCGAGCCGAGAATCATGTCCTTCGAGAAGAAGCCGGCGAGCGGGAAGATGCCGGCGATCGCGAAGGTCGCGACGAGCATCGTCCGGAACGTCTGCGGGATTCGCGCGGCGAGGCCGCCCATCTGCCGCATGTCCTGCTCGTGGTGCATGGACATGATGACGGAGCCGGAGCCGAGGAAGAGGCAGGCCTTGAAGAACGCGTGCGTGAAGACGTGGAAGATGCCGGCCGAGAAGGCGCCCACGCCGCACGCGAGGAACATGTAACCGAGCTGCGAGACCGTCGAGTACGCGAGGACCTTCTTGATGTCGTTCTGCGCGAGGCCGATCGTCGCCGCGAAGATCGCCGTGCCCGCCCCGATCCACGCGACGAGCGTCAGCGCGTCGGGCGCGAGGACGAAGAGCGCGCTGCACCGCGCGACGAGGTAGACGCCCGCCGTCACCATCGTCGCGGCGTGGATGAGGGCCGAGACGGGCGTCGGACCCGCCATGGCGTCCGGCAGCCACACGTAGAGCGGCACCTGCGCGCTCTTGCCGCAGGCCCCGAGGAAGAGGAGGACGCAGACGGCATAGACGCCGAGCGGCGCGCCGCCCGCGAGCGCCTGCGCGCTTCGCGAGCTCCACGAACGAGAAGTCGGCCGTGCCGAAGAGCGCGAACACGCCGAAGATGCCGAGGACCATCCCGAAGTCGCCGACCCGGTTCGCGATGAACGCCTTCTTGCCGGCCGCGGCCGCGAAGTCCTTGTCGTAGGAATAGCCGATGAGGAGGTACGAGCAAAGGCCCACGCCCTCCCAGCCCACGAAGAGCAGCGGCAGGTTGTCCGCGAGGACGAGCATGAGCATCGCGAACATGAAGAGGTTCAGGTACGAGAAGTAGCGCCCGTACCCTTCGTCTTTCTGCATGTAGCCGACGCTGTAGACGTGGATGAGCGTTCCCACGAACGTGACGAACGACAGCATGAGGGCCGAGAGAGCGTCGAGGCGGAACGCGACGTCGACCGAGTAGTCGCCGGCGACCATCCACGTGTAGACCTTCTGCACGACGGGCGCGAGGCCTTCGGGAGCGTGCAGGGAGCCGAGCACGTACGGGACGAGCGCCGCGAAGGAGAGGACGGCGGCGAGGCCCACCGAGCCCACGCCCACGACGCCGTGGAAGAGCCGCTGGGCGTAGGGCAGGGGCGCCAGCGGATGGTCGGCGCCCGATTCCTTCTCGGCGCGGCTCGAGCTCGCGACGAGCGCGACGAGGCCGTTCAGGAGGAAGCCCGCGAGCGGGAGGACGGGGATGAGCCAGAGCTGGTTCATGCGCCGCTCACCACTTCAGGAGCGCGATCTTGTCCACGTCCACCGTCCGGCGGACGCGGAAGAGCGCGACGAAGATCGCGAGGCCGACGGCCGCCTCCGCGGCGGCCACGGCGATCACGAAGAAGACGATCATCTGCCCCGCGAGGTCGCCGCGCATCCGCGCGTACGTCAGGAAGAGCAGGTTGACGGCGTTCATCATCAGCTCGATCGAGAGGAAGATCGAAAGCGCGTTCCGCTTGAGGAGCGCGCCCGCGAGCCCGATCGCGAAGAGGAGCGTGCCGACGACGAGAAACGCGCCGGGCGGCACCGCCATCGGGGCGACCCCGGGAAGCACGCCCGTCATTCGAACTTCCTCTTGGAGAGGAGCAGCGCGCCGACCGCCGCGACGAGGAGAAGCAGCGACAGCGCCTCGAACGCGAGGAGGTAGTCGGAGAAGAGCAGCCGCCCGAGTGCCGGGATCTCGTCGGGCGAGGGGATCGAGCGTCGTGGACGGCGTCCGCGCGGCGGCGCCGGGGCGCGGAGCGTGGCGCCCGCGAGGAGGCCGCCGAGCGCGAGCGCGACGAGAAGGCCGAGCGTGCGCTGCACGGGCCGGTCGTCCCGGTCCGCCGCCTCCTCCTTCAGGTTGAGCAGCATGATGACGAAGAGGAACAGGACGAGGATCGCGCCCGCGTAGACGAAGATCTGCAGCGCCGCGATGAAGGGCGCCGCGAGCAGGATCGGCGAGGACCGAAAGCCCGAAGAACGTCACGACGAGCGACAGGACGCTTCTCACGGGAGTCCGCTGAACGACCATCAGGAGCGCGAACGCGAGCGCGAGGAACGACGCGAACCCGAAGACGACGAGCTGTCCGCTCAAGGCCGGCATCAGATGACCCTCCAGAGGACGAGCGCGCCCGTCCAGAGGAGGTTGAGCAGCGAGAGCGGCAGGAAGACCTTCCAGCCGAGGTTCATGAGCTGGTCGAAGCGGAAGCGGGGAAGCGTCCAGCGCACCCAGACGAAGAGGAAGATGAAGAAGCCCGTCTTCGCGGCGAAGACCGCGATCGAGACGAGGCCGCCGGCGATCCCGGTGAGGTGGAGGAACGGGCAGCGACCATCCGCCGAAGTAGAGCGTGGCCATCATCGCCGAGGCCGCGATGAGGTTCAGGTACTCGGCCATGAAGAACATGCCGAAGCGGAAGGCCGAGTATTCCGTGTGGTAGCCCGCGACGAGCTCGGCCTCGGCCTCCGGCAGGTCGAACGGCACGCGGTTCGTCTCGGCGAACGCGGACACGACGAAGATCATGCACCCGAGGGCCTGCGGGAAGCAGTTCCAGAGCGGCAGGAAGCCGAGGAACGTGCCCGAAGCCTGGTACTCGACGACCCTCTGGAGCCGGAGCGAGCCGGCGGCGAGGAACACCGAGATCGCCGCGATGCCCATCGCGAGCTCGTAGCTGATGACCTGCGCCGACGAGCGAAGCCCGCCGAGAAGCGCGAACTTGTTGTTCGAGGACCAGCCCGCGAGGACGAGGCCGTAGACGCCGACGGAGGTCAGCGCGAAGACGTAGAGGATGCCGATGTTCACGTCCGCGACCACGAGCGAGATGTCGCGCCCGAAGAGGTGAATCGTCGAGCCGAACGGGATCACGGCGAACGTCGTCATCGCCGGCACGAGGAGGATGAGCGGCGCGAGCGTGTGGAGGAGCCGGTCCGCGTACATCGGGACCACGTCCTCCTTCATGAGCAGCTTCAGGATGTCCGCGACGGCCTGAAAGAGCCCGAACGGCCCCACGCGGTTCGGGCCGGGGCGGTCCTGGATGAGGCCCGCCATGCGCCTCTCCACCCAGATCAGGTTCGGCAGGAGGGCGCCGAGGACGCAGGCCCAGACGAACGCGATCTTGGCGGCGCCTTCGAGGGCGGCGGCGAGCGTCGGGCTCATGAGCGGCGGTCCGGCGCCGCGACGGACGGGCGCGGGAAGACCTCGACGTCGGGGTTGCGGTCGAGCCCGAGGACGTCGTAGGCGGCGGCGGGGGAGATGGAGGGCGGATTCCCGACGAGGGCGTCGGAGTCCCACGCGAGGCCGGCGTAGCCGGCGACGGACGCTCTGCATCCGCTCGAAGACGTCGCGGGCCGTCCACTGCGTGTCGAACGCTCCCCATCGCGCGCCGAGGTGCAGCAGGATCTCGAGGTCCGTGCGCACGATGGGCGGCGACACGATCGCCATGTCCACGCGCTGCACGCGGCCCTTCGCGTTCACGAACGTGCCTTCCTTGCCCGAGAGCGGCGCGGCGGGGAGCACGATGTCGGCCGCGTCGGTCAGCGCGTTGCGCTTGCGGGCGTGGACGATGAGGACGCTCGCCTTGCGCAGCTCCGCGACGAACGCCGGGTCGTCGCACTTCTCGCTGAAGTCGGCGTCGGCGATGTAGAGGACGGCGGGAGAAGAGGAAGAGAGAGGAAGAGGAAGAGGAAGATTTCTTAGAAAGGAATAGGGAAAGGGGCGACAGTTCCGCCTTCTTTGGCGCGCTTCAGGCCGGCCGCTTCGGCGCCCCGGCTGTTGGGCGCGGCCTCCGTTCCGTAGATCCACCCGTCCACCTTGTTCCTGATCCGCCGCTTCGGCCCTGAGTCGACGATGAACTCGGGTGCATTCACCTTCAAAGAATCTTTGCAGAGCGTGGCGAGAAGCCAGGCCTCCTCGGTCGTGAGATGCGCCGACCCGATGAACTGGACTCTTTCTTCTCTTCCTTTCGAAGCAATATCTTCTTTCTTCTCTTCTCCCCGCGCCCGGTCGATCGCGACCTTCACGGCGTCCAGCGCCTCGCCCCAGTTCGTCTGCTTGCGCGCGTCGCCGCCGGCGACGCGGATCTCGGGCTTCGTGAAGTCCTGCCGGTTGAGGTCCTCGGAGCGGAAGCGGCCGTAGTCGCACATCCAGAAGTCGTTCACCGCGGGCTGAACGCGGGGGAGGAAGCGGTAGACGACGCGGTCGCGGTGCTCGATGGACATGTTGCAGCCGATCTCGCAGCCGTCGCACACCGAGCGCGTCTTGTCGAGCCACCACACGCGCTTGCGGAACCGGAACTCCTTCGTCGTGAGCGCGCCGACGGGGCAGACGTCGGCCGCGCAGGCCGAGAGGTCGTTGTCGAGCGCGCTGGCCCTCGTGCGTCCAGACGAACGTGTGCCCGCCGCGCTCGACGAACGCGAGCTCGCCCGTCTCGGTGATCTCCGCGCAGAAGCGGATGCAGCGCGTGCACTGGATGCAGCGCGTCATGTCCGCGATGACGTGGGGGCCGATCGGCGTGCGGTCGTAGCCGGGGAACTGCCGCCGCGGCTCCGACGTGCGCGAGACCGGCAGGCCCGCGCTCACGGCGTTGTCCTGCAGCTTGCACTCGCCGGCCTGGTCGCAGATGGGGCAGTCCAGCGGATGGTTGATGAGGAGGAACTCCATCGTCGCGTTGCGCGCGGCGAGGGCCTTCTCGGTCGAGGCCTTGATGACCATGCCGTCGCGCACGGGCACCGTGCACGAGGCCTGGATCTTCGGCACGCCCTCGACCTCGACCATGCACATCCGGCACTGGCCGACGATCGACAGGCGCGGGTGGTAGCAGAAGTGCGGCACGTCGACGCCCGCCGCGCGGCACGCCTCGAGCGCGTTCGCGTCGTTCGGGACTTCGACGATCTTCCCGTCGACGGTTACCTTCGCCATTACGAATGAATTCCTGCGGCCGTTCTGTCGGCAACCTTGTTCGTCAGATCTTCTGATGCGCCAGCGCGAAATCCGGATGTCTTCGATTTCGCGATGTACGCCTCGAACTCTTCGCGGAACTTCGTGATGCCCGAGAGGACCGGCGCGATGGCGGCGTCGGCGAAGACGCAGATCGTCATGCCGTTGCCCATCTGGCCGGCGATCTGGAGGAGGAGGTCGAGGTCGGTCTTCTTCCCCTCGCCGTTCACGATGCGTTTGAGCATCTTGTGCATCCACGGCGTGCCCTCGCGGCAGGGCGTGCACTGGCCGCAGGACTCGTGCGCGAAGAACTTCGCGATGTTCGTGACGGCCTTCGGGATGTCGGTCGTCTCGTCCATCACGATGATCGCGGCCGAGCCGAGCATCGACTTCGCGGCGGCGACGCCGTCGAAGTCCATGGGCAGGTTCTCGACTTCCTTCGCCGTGAGGATCGCGGCCGACGCGCCGCCCGGGATGACGGCCTTGAGCTTCCGCCCGCCCTTCACGCCGCCCGCCATCGCGAGGAGCGTCTCCCAGGGAACGCCGATCGGGCGCCTCGTAGACGCCGGGCTTCTCGACGTGGCCCGAGACGCAGTAGAGCTTCGGGCCCGTGTTCTTCTCGTTGCGGCCGATCGCCTTGAACCAGTCCGCGCCGCGGTCGAGGATGTGCTTGACGCAGCACAGCGTCTCGACGTTGTTCACGACGGTGGGGCAGCCCCAGGCGCCGGAGACGGCCGGAAACGGCGGCTTGATGCGCGGATGGCCGCGCTTGCCCTCGAGGCTCTCGATGAGCGCCGTCTCCTCGCCGCAGATGTAGGCGCCCGCGCCGCGGTGGATCGTGATAGTCGAGCTCCAGCCCGGACCCGAGAACGTCCTTTCCGAGGAAGCCCTTCGCGTAGGCCTCGGCGACGGCCTTGTTCAGGGTCTCGGCCGCGTGCACCATCTCGCCGCGGATGTAGAGGTAAGCGTGCTTCACGTCCAGGGCGAAGCTCGCGAGCATCATCCCTTCGAGCACCTGGTGCGGGTCGGTCTCCATCAGGAGCCGGTCCTTGAACGTGCCGGGCTCGGACTCGTCCGCGTTGCAGAGGAGGTAGACGGGCTTGTCGGCCCGCTTCTCCTTCGGCGGCACGAACGTCCACTTCATGCCGCACGGAAAGCCCGCGCCGCCCGCGGCCGCGCAGGCCCGACGCCTTGACGAGGTCCGTGACCTTCGCGGGCGTCCACTCTCCGGATTTCGCGCCGCCGAGGACCTTCTTCCACGACGCGTAGCCGCCGTCGGCGAGATACGTCTCGATCATGGCCGAGTCGGGCTTGCCGAGCCGGGCGAGGAGGACGGGCTCGATCGGGGAAAGGCCGCTCATGTCAGACTCTTCGAGCAAGGCGTCGAGCTTGTCCTTCGTGATCACGAAGTGGTCGTCGTCGTTGACCATCACGGCGGGCGCCTTGTCGCACTGCGCGAGGCACTCCACCTCGACGACGGTGAACTTCCCGTCCGGCGTCGTCTCGCCGGGCTTCAGGTCGCCGAGGCGCTCTCCGGCACTCGGTGTAGACCTCGCTTGCGCCGTTCAGGTGGCAGGAGATCGACGTGCAGACCTGAATCAGGTGCTTGCCGACCGGCGCCCGGTTGTACATCGTGTAGAAGGTCACGACGCCCCACACGAATGCCGGCGACAGGTCCGAGGAGCGCGGCGACGTAATCCACGGCCTCGCGCGAAATCCAGCCCCATTCGCGCTGCGCGAGCCAGAGCGTCGGCAGGAGCGCGGCCTGTTTCGTGGGATAGCGCGCCAGCAGGCGCTCGAAGTCGTCGCGCGTCTCGCGCGAGAACGAGAGCGCGCGGCCGCACGAGAGCGCGCCGTGCTCTCCCACACGCGGGTTTTCGGCCTGCTCGGCCACGGGGAGCTTCTGTGCGCCGCTCACGTCAATCCCAGTCGAACGCGCCTTTCTTCCAGAGGTAGGCGAACCCGAGGAAGAGGACGAGGACGAAGACCAGCATCTCGACGAAGACGGGCCATCCGCCCTGCCGGAAGACGACCGCCCACGGGTAGAGGAACGCGGCTTCCACGTCGAACAGGATGAAGACCATCGCGACGATGAAGAACTTGATGCTGATGCGCTTGTGGCTGTCGTCGAGGAGCGGCATGCCGCTCTCGTAGGGCGAGAGCTTCCGCACCGTGCGCAGCTTGCGGCCGATGAGGACGTTCAGGCCGAGGAGCAGGATGCCGACGCCGAGGGCGCCCATCATCATGAGCAGAATCGGCAAGAAGGCCAGCGGAGTGCCCATGCGTCGCTCGTGATACTTTTCACAAAGTAGGCGCGTTCGTCAACCCCTCATTCGCATGCAGGCGATTCCTTGACATCCCCGCACGAATCCCCGGAGCCGTTCCGCCCCGCCGCCCTCGTTCCCGCCTACCGCTGCGCCGGTGCTCGTGGGCGTCGTCGTCCGGGGACTCCTCGGACACCTCCCGGAGGTCCTCGTGGTGGACGACGGGAGCGGCGACGCGACCGCGCGACGAAGCCCGCTGCCGCCGGGGCACGGGTTCTGACGCGCGGGGAGAACGGCGGGAAAGGGCTGCGCGATCCGCGACGGGCTCGCCGACCTCCTCGGGCGCGACGTCACGCACGTCGCGTTCGTGGACGCCGACGGGCAGCACGATCCCGACGACCTCCCGGCGCTGCTTTCGGCCGCGCGGGCGGGCGCGGACTTCGTCGTGGGCTCGCGGCTGAAGGACCCGGCGACGATGCCGGCGAAGAACTTCTGGGCGAACACGATCGGCGACAAGGTGCTGTCGCGCATGACGGGGCTGCCGATCGAGGACGGCCAGTCGGGCTACCGCGTGATCGCGGCGGACCTGCTGCGGACGACTCAGCCTCCGCGCCGACGCGGTACTCCATCGAGAACGAGATCCTCATCAAGGCCGCCCCGTACGTGCAGCGCTTCGCGACGGTGCCGCGTGAAGACGATCTACGGCCCCGCCCGCTCGCACTACCGGCCGTTCCGCGACACCTGGGTCACGTCCTGGCTGAGCGTTTATTACAAGACGCTCGATTCCGACGTATCCTGAGCGGATCCATCCGGCGGGCATACCGATTGCGTCGTCTCGGGGAGGTGGCCGTGCTTGCAACATGATGTGCGGCCGCGAGGAAATGTTGCAAGGAGGATCTATGAAACGACGTGTAATCGGAGTGCTGTCCGCGGCCCTGCTTCTCGGGGCTCCGGTCTTCGCACAACAGGAGCCTTCGAAGCCGTATGGAGACGAGAAGAAAATCTCCACGGCTGATCCGACCGGCCAGATGAAGACGGTGGAGGGCACCGTCAAGGAGTTCGAGGCCGGAAAGAAGCTGGTCCTCACCACGACCGATAACAGGACGATGACGTTCAGGCTCGATCAGAAGGGGATCGCCCTGAACCTCGATCCTTCCATTGCGGTCGGAGCTCAGGTGAAGGTGACGGAGCAGAAGAGCGGAGACACGAAGTCGCTGACCGTTGAGCCGGTTTCGAAGTCAATGACCTCGGCGACCGGTGATTCGGCCAAGAAGTCGTAAGCCGACGCGACGGGAAAGACGGGAGGGCGCGGACCGGCGTTCTCCCGTCTTTTTTGCGGCGCGGCGAGCGCTCCTCGGGGGCGCCGTCGCCGCCCTTGCCGGCCTGCTCGCGGTCGGCGGATGCGGGCCGCGCAACGCGGCCAGGGGCCCGGCCCCGGATCGCCTCTCCTTCATCGTCCTCGCCAGCGAGCGCACCCTCTGGGCGCCCGTCGCGGAGCGCTTCGGGAGGTCGCACGGCGTCGCGCGTCGAGCTGGTCGAGGGCCCGAACGCCACCGACCTCCGGGAGAACATGTACACGACGGCGCTCCTGGCGGGCGACGATTCGCTGGACGTCGTCTACATGGACGTGACGTGGACGCCGAAGTTCGCCGCGGCCGGATGGCTCCTGCCTCTCGACGACGTCTTCCGGCCGGAGGAGCTGAGCGCGCTTCTCCCGCGCGCGGTCGACGCGGGCCGGTATCGCGGGCACCTCTACCGGATTCCCGTCAGGACCGACGTCGGGCTCCTCTACTACCGCCGTGACCTGCTCGAGGAGGCGGGGATCGCTCCGCCCGAGACGTTCGAGGACCTCGTCGGCGCCGCGCGGCGACTCCAGGCTCCTCCCGGCCGCTGGGGCTTCGTCTGGCAGGGGAGCCAGTACGAGGGCCTCACGTGCGTGTTCCTCGAGATCCTCCGCGGCGCGGGCGGCTTCTGGGTCGACCCGGAGTCGCTCGAAGTGGGCCTGGACCGGCGCGAGGCCGTGGCGGCGCTGGAATTTCTGAGACGATCGCGCCTCGTGGACGCCATCAGCCCGCCGGGCGTGACGAGCCTGAAGGAGGACGACAGCCGCCGTCTCTTCCAGGACGGGCATGCCGTCTTCCTGCTCAACTGGCCCTACGTCTGGCGACTCGCCCAGGCGCGCGACTCGCCGGTGGCGGGAAAGATCGGCGTGTCGGCGGTGCCGCACGCGGCGGGCCGGCCGGGCGCCGGCACGCTCGGAGGCTGGGGCTTCGGCATCTCGCGCTTCTGCCGGAATCCCGCCCTCGCGGCGCAGTTCATCCGCGAGGCCGTCTCGCTCGAGACGCAGCGCGCCCTCTGCCTCACGTCGGGTTACGCGCCCGCGCGGGTCGAGGCCTACCGCGACCCGCAGCTCCTCGCCTCGAACCCGCTCCTGCCCGAGATCCTCAGGCTCCACGAAGGCTGCGGTGATGCGGCCGGCGATCCCAGGGTACGCGCTCGCCTCCGACATCCTGCAGCGCCACGTCAGCGCCTGCCTCGCCGGCCTCGCGACGGCGGAGGCGCCCTCGCGGAGCGCCGCGAAGGAGACGCGGCTCCTTCTCGGACGGCCCCGATGAAGGGGCGCTCTCCGCTCGGCGGGCACGTTCTCCCGCTCCTTCCGGCGCTCGCGCTCGTGACTCTCGTCGTCGGGCTGCCGATCCTCGACGTCGTCGCCTGTCCTTCACGCGCGTCGAGCTCGACGGGAGGGATCGCCGACGCGCTGGGCGGGGCTCCAGCCCGCAGCCCGCCTCTGGCAGGACAGCCGGTTCTTCGGCGCGCTCAGGAACACGGTGGTCTTCACCGGGGCGTCCGTGATGCTCGAGACTCTCCTCGGCGTCGCCTTCGCGCTCGTCCTCGACCGGTCGTTTCGCGGCCGGGGCCTCGTCCGTTCCGTCATGCTCGTTCCCTGGGCCCTCCCGACCGCGGTCATGGCGCTCGCGTTCTCCTGGATCTTCAACGACTCCTTCGGCGTGGCGAACGACGTCCTCCGCCGCGCCGGGCTCGTCTCGGGCTCCATCGCGTGGCTGAGCGAACCGCGCACGGCGATGGCCGCGATCGTCTTCGCGGACGTCTGGAAGACGACTCCCTTCGTCGCGCTCATCGTCCTCGCCGGCCTGCAGGGAATCCCCGAGAGCGTGCTCGAGGCGGCGCGCGTGGACGGGCTCACGGCGTGGCAGCGATTCCGGCACGTCGTCCTCCCGCTGCTCCTCCCCTCGATCGCCGTCGCGGCGCTCTTCCGCGCGGCCCAGGCCTGGGGCGCCTTCGACCTCGTCTACGTCCTGACGGGCGGCGGTCCCGGCGGCTCGACGGAGACGGTCTCGCTCTACGCGTTCCAGAGCTTCTTCCGCTATCTCGACTTCGGGTACGGCGCCGCGATCGCGACGCACGGCACGCTGCTCGTGGCGGCCCTCGCGCTCGTGATCGCGGTCTCTCGCCGCCGACGAGGCCCGACGTGAAGAGGCTCCTTCCGCGCGCCGGCCTCGTGTTCGCCGTCCTCGCGCTCGTCGCCTGGAGCCTCGCGCCGGCCGCCTGGCAGGTCCTGACCGCGCTGAAGCCGGATCGCGACGTCGCGCGGGTCCCGACGGTCTATCTTCCTCACCCGGTGACGTGGAAGCACGTGACCGCGCTCTGGGAGCGAAAGCCCATCGGCGCGTATCTCGCGAACAGCGCCGGCGATCTCGGGCGCCTCGACGCTCCTGTCGATCCTTCTCGCGGCGCCCGCGGCGAGCGCGCTGGGCCGGGCGACGGAGCGCCGGAGGCGGAGCGTCCTCCACGGGCTCCTCGCCCTCACCGTGTTTCCGCCGATCCTGCTGCTCTATCCGCTCTACCAGGGCGTGCGGGTCCTCGGGTGGCTCAACCATCCGCTCGCGCTCGTCCTGCCGTACGCGGCGCTGTCGCTGCCGCTCTCGATCTGGATCCTGGAGCGCGGCTTCTCCCAGATCCCGCGCGAGGTCGAGGAGGCGGCGGCGCTCGACGGGCTCGGCCCCGCGCGACGCGTCCTTCTGATCCAGCTTCCGCTCGCCGCACCGTCGTTCGTGACGGCGGCGATTCTCGTCTTCATCTTCTCGTGGAACGAGTTCATGCTCGCCCTGACGTTCATGACGCGCGACGTGCGCAAGACGATCACGGCCGGCATCGCGAGCGTCAGCGGATCCTCGATGTTCGAGATCCCGTGGGGCCAGCTCTCGGCGGCGATCGTGATCGCGACGCTGCCGCTCGTGCTCCTCGTGCTGCTCTTCGAGAAGCGGATCGCGAGCGGCCTGACCCGCGGCGCGGTCAAAGGGTGAGGGCGCGAGGCGTGTCCGGAGCTCTTCGCGGCGAGGGAATCACGAAGGTCTTCCCGGGCGGCGCGCGCGCGCTCGACGGCGTGACCTTCTCGGCGGACGCCGGGCGCGTCCTGACCCTCCTCGGCCCGTCGGGCTGCGGCAAGTCCACGCTCCTCCGGATCGTCGCGGGGCTCGAGACCGCGACCTCGGGCTCGCTCACGCTGGACGGCGAATCCGCTCGACGACGTTCCGGCGGGGCGGCGCGACGTGGGTTTCGTTTTCCAGAACTACGCGCTCTATCCGCATCTGAGCGTGGAGCGAAACCTCTCGCTCGCGCTCGAGACGCGGAGAGTCCCGCGGGCGGAGATCTCGAGCCGCGTCGCCGAGGCGGCGAAGCTCCTCGGCCTCGCGAAGCTCCTGGCCCGGCGTCCGCGCCAGCTCTCCGGCGGCGAACAGCAGCGCGTCGCGCTGGGCCGCGCGCTCGTGAAGCGTCCCCGGATCTATCTGATGGACGAGCCGCTCTCGAACCTCGACGCGCTCCTGCGCGAGGGCATGCGGTCCGAGCTCCGGGCCCTCTTCGGCCGTCTCGGGGCGACGGTCCTCTACGTCACGCACGACCAGGGAGAGGCGCTCGCCCTGTCGGACGAGGTCCTCGTGATGAAGGAGGGGAGAGCGCTCCAGTCGGGCGCGCCGCTCGAGCTCTATCGGAGGCCGGCGGACCTCTTCACGGCGACGTTCGTGGGCAGCCCGCGGATGACGATCTGGCGCGGGCGCGCCGAGAACGGGGCGTTCGCGGGCCGGGGAGTCCGCCTTCCGCTTCCCGACGGCATCGCGGAAAGGGAGCTGTGCGTGGGGATCCGGCCGGAGGACGTCGAGACCGGGGTGGACGCGTCGAGCCGACGGCTTCGACGCGGTCGTGACGCTCGTCGAGCACGCGGGAGACCGCGATCTCGTCAGCCTCCGCGCCGGCGAAGAGACCCTCCGCGCTCTCGGCGCTCCACGCGAATGGCCGGAAAGGCTTCGCGTGCGCGTGGCGAAGGAAAAGCTCCACGTCTTCTCGGCGGCGACCGAGAAGCGGCTCGAACCGGTCAGGTGATGCCCTGATGCTCGGCGACGGCGAGACTGACCCTCTCGGAGCGCGCCTCGTCCGAGGCGCCGCCGGGCAGCTCGATTCCCTCGGTGCGGAACCGGCGAAGCAGCCGCTTGATGAACTCGTGCTTGACTTCGTCCAGCGAAGAGGCGTCCCGCGCGGTGAGCTCGGCGGTGAACTGGATCGTCGCCACACCGAGCTTCTGAAAACGGATCACCGGCTCGGCGGCGGGAACGCCGCCGTCCACGTCGCTCATGACCTCGCGCGCGACGTCGGCCGCCTCGCGCTCGACGTGATCGAGGTCCGCGTCGTACCCCACGCTGACGCCGACCTTGACGAAAACCTTCGTATCGGGACGCGTGAAGTTCGTCGTGATCGCGGCGGCGAGCTTCGCGTTCGGCACGACGAGGAGGCCGCTTCCGGGCTGGCGGATGCTCGTGTAGCGCCACGTGACGTCCTGGACCGTGCCCTCCTGGCCCGAGTCGAGGCGCACGAAGTCGCCGGTCTGGACCTGCCGGGAGAGGAGGATGTGGAGACCCGCGAAGAGGTTCGCGAGCGTGTCCTGGAGCGCGAGCGCCACCGCGAGTCCTCCGACGCCCAGGGCCGTGATCAGCGGCGTGATCGAGACGCCGAGCGTCTGGAGGACCACGAGGAACCCGAGGAGAAGTACGAGGCCGCGCGTGACGTTCGTCATCACCGTCGCCGACGGCAGGGCGCCGACCGAGGCGTGAGAGCGGATGAGGCCGCCCGCGATGCGCGAGAGCATCCACGTGATGGACGCGATCAGCATCACGAGCAGGACGTGTCCCACGACGCGTGAGATCCGGGGCGGAAGGTCGGCGGCATCCGCAGCGAGGTAGAGGCCGAGCGTCGTGAACCAGAGCACGGCCGAGCCGCGTGCCACGTTCAGGAGCAGGTGTCTTGCACCGGGCGAGTTCTCGCGGACACGCGCGAGACGCCTCGTCAGGAGAAGGCGGACGACGAGTCCGACTCCGAGACCCGCGACCAGGAGCAGGGTGGGAAAGACCAGGGATACGAGAGTCACATGCACGGCGGACCCTCCCCCTCCAGAGGAGCAATCGATGTGCCGGATCGTGCGGAAGTCTTTTCAAGGAGCGGCATAATCGTCAGAAGATGAGCGTGGCTCCCATCCTGACCGTCGACGTGGAGGACTGGTTCCACGTCTGCGGGCATCGCGCGTATTCGGATCCGGGCACCTGGGCGGGACGCGAGAAGCGGGTCCACGTCGGGGTCGAACGCATCCTCGCGCTCCTCGACGGATCCGGCTCGACGGCGACGTTCTTCGTCCTCGGCTGGATCGCCCGCCAGAGCCCGGCGCTCGTCAAGAGGATCGCGGACGCGGGACACGAGATCGGCTGTCACGGCGACCTCCACCGCCGCGTCTTCGAGATGACGCTCGAGGAGTTCCGAGAGGACCTCCGAAAGAGCCGCGACTCGCTGCAGGAGATCGTCGGAAGGCGCGTGACGTCCTTCCGCGCGCCCGAGTGGTCGATGAGGAGCGCCGCGAACCCCGCCTTCGCGGTCCTCGCCGAGGAGGGCTTCACGCGGGACTCCTCGCTCACGACCGCGCCGCCGGTGGGCGAGCCTTCGAATCCGGATCGGCCCACGACGCTCGCAACCGCGTCGGGCCCGATCCTGGAGGTCCCGCCGCTCATGGGCACGTTCTTCGGTTTCCGCGCGATCTGGGGCGGCGGCGTGTGCTCGCGCCTCACGCGCGAGAGCCGCGTGCTCGGCGGCGATCGAGCGGCTCGATCGCGAGCGGCGTCCCGCCCGTCCTCTACGCGCATCCCTGGGAGTTCGACGACGCCCACCCCGCGATGCCCGGCCTCGCTCCCGTCGAGCGCCTCGTCCACTTCGCGGGCCGAACGCGGACCGAGATGCGATGGAAGCGATTTCTGAAGCGCTGGACGTTCGCGCCGATCTCGTCGGTCGAGTCCGAAGGAGACCGTGTTCTCGAATGACCGATGTCAAGGGTCCGGACCGCTGCGCGGCGCGCAACGCGCGCCCTTGACATCGGCCATTCGGAAGAAGATTTCAACTATCGGCGGCTGCATCAGCAGCCGCCGCATATAGGAAAGAACGCTCCCGGGTCACCGCAGCGCAGCCCCGAATGTCAGAGAAGATCCTCCGAATAGAAGACTGACTCCTCTTCCGCTTTCGCCGCGCTGTTCCCGGGCCAGCTCTCCGAGAAGGCGGGGATGGGCGAAGTCGCTCGCCCGCCGCTTCGAGTTCGCCTCTTCTCTATTCGAAGAAATCTCCCGCCGCTCCGGGGTGCGCATCGCCGATACGTTTTTCGGCGAGGGAGCGAAAGACCTCCACGACGATCTGCCCGCGCAGGTCGGGGTCTTTTCCGTCTCGCTCGCGGCGCTCGAAGCTCTGCGCCGCATCCACCGTCTCGAGCCGGCCGCCGTGGCGGGATACAGCCTCGGCACCTATGCCGCCTTCGTCGCGGCGGGCGCGCTCGAGACGTGGGCCGCGCTCGACGTCCTCCTCGAGGCCGAGCGGCTCATGTCGGAAGCCTCGCGGCGCGGCGAGCTGGACGGGACGATGGCGTACGTCATCGGGCTCGCCGCGCCCGGCCGTCGAGGAAGTGCGCTCGCGGCGCTGACGCCCGATCGCTCGCGCCTCGCGATCGCGACGGAGAACGCGGCGGCGCAGTTCGTCCTCACGGGCGAACGGGCGCTCGTCGCCGCCGCGGTCGAGGCGCTTCGGCCGAAGGCGCTGAAGGCAGATCTGCTTTCGATCAATGTCCCGATGCACTCGAGCAGGCTGAGTGCGATGTGTGACGGTCTGCAAAATTTCTTAGAAGGGAAGAAGGGAAGGCGAGGAGTCGTCGTGAAGTCGCCGGTCGTGCTCTCTTCGCGCCCATGCTGGGACGCCGCGTGGAGACCGCCGAGGAGGCCGCTCATGTCCTTTCTAAGCAAATTTGCAGGCCCTCGCTCTTCGCGCCGACGCTGCAGGCGATGAGCGAAGCTGGTCTCACCCGATTTGCCGAAGTGGGCCCCGGCGACGTCCTGACGAAGCTCGTGCGCTGGACGCTTCGCGACGCGAAGGTTGCGAACCCCGCGCTGGAAGATCCGGAGTCGATCGAGGCGTTCGCCAAGTCGCTGGCGCCTCCTCCTCTCTTCCCTTTCAAAGAAAAACCCACCGTGGCCGCTGTCGAGGCAAAGCAGGATTTGCGAGGGTCCGAAAGCAGATGAATCCTCCGAATTCCGGGCCCCGAACGCGCGTCGCGCTCGTCACCGGCGCGTCGCGCGGCATCGGCCGCGCCATCGGCGAACGGCTCGCCGCCGACGGGTATCACGCGGTCCTCACGTACCGCGCCGACTCGGCCGGCGCCGAGGCGGCCGTCGCGGCCATAAGGGAGGCCGGAGGAAGCGCCGAGGCCGCGAAGGCAGACGTGACGTCCGCGGCCGACATCGCGGCCCTCGCGGACCGTCTCGACAAGGAGCGCGAGGGCGTGGACGTCCTCGTGAACAACGCCGCCGTCCTGAAGAACGGCCTCTTCGCCCTCATGCCCGACGCGAGCTGGAATCTCGTCCTCGACACGGCGCTCGGCGGCACGTACCGGATGACGAAGGCCGTGATGCGCGGGATGCTGCGGCGCCGCTGGGGCCGGATCGTGAACGTCTCGTCGCTCGCGGCTTTCTCGGGCAGCGCCGGCCAGACGAACTACTCCGCCGCCAAGGGCGCGCTCGTCGCCTTCACGAAGTCGCTCGCGGCCGAAGTCGGCGCCTTCGGCGTCACCGTGAACGCGGTCGCTCCCGGATTCGTCGAGACGGAGATGATCTCGTTCCTCACGAAAGAGGCGCGGGAGGACTTCCTGAAACGGGTGCCGGTGCAGAGGTTCGGCCGCCCCGAGGACATCGCGCCCTTCGTCTCGTTTCTGTGCACCGAAGGCGCGGGCTATCTCACGGGGCAGACGGTCCGCATCGACGGCGGCTTCGTCGGCTGAGGAGCTCGTCCGGGTGCCGCGCTCGTATACTCTTCGGTCCGGCCAACCCGGGAGGGAGTACGTTCTTGCCTGAAGACACTAAGAAGAGAGTCAAGGAGCTGATCGTTCGCCAGCTCAAGCTCGAGATGGACCCCGCGACGATCGCCGACGATGCGCCGCTCTTCGGCGACGCGGAGGGAGGCCTGGGTCTCGATTCGATCGACGCGCTCGAGCTCGTGCTCGGCGTGGAGAAGGAGTTCGGCATCAAGGTGCAGGACGAGGAAGTGGGCGTGAAGGCCTTCGCTTCCGTGAACGCCTTGTGCGACTTCGTGCGCGAGAAGGCGGCCTGACGCCGTGGACTTCCAGCCCCTGCCGCATGCGTTCCCGTTCCGCTTCGCCGACGGCGTCGATCGAACGGTCGGGCCCTGCCGAGGGGCGCGTGCGCGCGACCGTTTCCGCGAATGCCGCGTTCGTGAGGGCGGGCCCGCTCCCCGCGGTCGTTCTGGCCGAGCTCGTGGCGCAGTCGGCCCTCCTCCTCCAGGGCGGCGACGCCGATCTCGGGCGGAGGGGATTCCTCGCGGGCATCTCCGATTTCTCGGTCGCGCGCATGCCGGTGCCGGGCGACGTTCTGACGGTGGACGTGGTGATCGCGGGGCGCCTCGGCGGCGCCGTGAAGCTCGAAGGCGTCGTGACCGACGGCGAGGGTGGAGCCGTCGCGCGCGCCGCGGTGACCGTGAAGCAGGGGACCCGCGTGATGGACTCCGGCACGTTCCCGCGCGGGTCGGGCCTCTTCGCGAAGAAGAAGGTCGCCCTGGCCGGAGCGCCCGCGGGACTCCTGCGCGGGGCGGCGGGAACGCTGGAAGCCGCTGGGCTATTCCGTCGTGGCAGCCGAGGAGCTGGAGCACCTCCTCCGCATTCCGGCGGAGAAAGTGCCGGACCTCGCCATCTTCGACGCCGCCTTCCCGCCGGACGGCGGCGTGGCCGCCTGCCGGAGGCTGCGCGAAGAGAAGCACTGGCGAACGGTGTCGATGATGCTCGTCGTGCCGGCGGGGACGCCGCACCTCGAGGAGGCCCTCGTGCCCGGGGTGAACGACTTCCTCCTCGCCCCGTTTCCGCCCGCCGAGCTCCTCGACAAGACGAAGCGCCTCACGCTCATCCCGGCCCGGCGCGAGCTGAACACGCTGGCCCGCGTGCGCGAGGGGCGCGCCGACGGCCCGGTCGTGCTCGGCAAGCTGCTGAACGTCTCGGGGAACGGGATGCTCGTCGAGATCGAGAGCGCCATCGCGATCGGGCGCATCGTCGAGATCGAGTTCTTCCTGCCCGACGATCAGACGCCCTTGAGCGCGAAGGGCCGGGTCATGCGGCGCACGACCGAGCTCGACCATTTCCATCCGGCCTTCGGCGTGAGGTTCACGGAGATCTCCGAGAAGGACCAGCTGCGCGTCGACGCCTTCGTCACGGAGCGCGAGCGGGCCGGCTTCCGCCGCTGATTTGACGAGGGTTAGCGCCGGGCCTTATCCTGCCGCTCCGCGCGAAAGTGGCGGAATTGGTAGACGCGCAAGGCTCAGGACCTTGTAGCCCTTACCGGCTGTGGGGGTTCGAGTCCCCCCTTTCGCACCATCCCGCCGCCCTCCCGCCTTCCTCGGACTTCCGGCCGCCAGGAAAACAGGCGAGGGGGAGCGGCGAGAACCGCAACCAGTAACGAAAAGAGGAGATCGATGATGAAAGCCCGGCTCGCCATTCTCGTGGTCCTTCTCGGCTCGGGGTCCGCCCTCGCGGTCAAGCCCGACAAGCCGGGGTGCAGCGATCACCCGCTCTTCCCGACCCGGATGCCGAACTACCGGATCGCGGGATGCGAAATGAAGGAGTTCGACGCGTACACGTTCCGTGTCGCGAACGGGAAGAAGCAGTCGGTGGAAGGGAAATTCACCTACATCCTGTACGCGGTCGACGACCGGAAAGACGACCAGTCCGGCGTCGCCGTCGTGAGGAACTACGAGAACGCCCTCAAGAAGATCGGTGGCGCGGTCCAGGCGTCGGATCCGCAGAGGTGGATGACCGGCTCGGTCGTCGTCGACGGGAAGGAAGCCTGGGTCGAGGCCGAGAAGGGAAACGGGGTGATCTGGCTCCGAGTCGTCGAGAAGCAGGAGATGCAGCAGCACGTCGTCGCGGACGCGGCTTCGTTCGGCAACGACCTCAAGGCGACGGGGCACGTAGCGGTCTACGGGATCTACTTCGACACGGCGAAATCCGTCCTGAAGGCCGAGTCGACGCCCGCGTTGAAAGAGGTGGCGAAGCTGCTCGCGGCCGATCCGTCGCTGAAGCTCTGGGTCGTCGGGCACACGGACTCCGTCGGGGCGATCGACGGGAACATGAAGCTGGCGCAGGCGCGCGCCGAAGCCGTCGTCACGGCATTGACGACGACGCACGGCATCGCCGCCGCCCGGCTGAAGGGTTACGGCGTCGGTCCGCTCGCCCCGGTCGCCTCGAACGACGGCGACGACGGGCGGGCGAAGAACCGCCGCGTGGAGCTGGTCAAGCAGTGAAGGTGCGTAGCGGCAAGAGAAGAAAAACCGGGATTTCTTAGAAGGTCAAGAGAGAGGGCATAGCCGCTTTGCGCCCGGGTATTCTTCACTTCCAAGCAGAATGAACAGCATTGAATTGAAAAAAGCGATTCTCGACGCGCTTCAGCCCCGCGGGTCGCGGATCCTGCCGTTCGCCGATCTTCAGTCGAGAATCCTCGGCTCCTCGCCCGACGAGGCGGCCACCGCCGCGCTCCGCGCCGCGGTGGCCGACCTCGAGCGGCGGGGCGAGATCGTGCGCGTCAAGGGCGAGAAGCTCTCGCGCATCGAGTTCACGGACTTCCAGGCCGGCGTGCTCGCGATCCGCGGCGAGGGCCGGGCCTTCCTGCTCTCCGGCGAGCCGGGAGTCCCCGACGTCGCCCGTGACCGCCCTGGGCAGCGCGCTCGACGGCGACGTCGTCCTCGTGCGCATCGAGGGACCGAAAGCCGCCGAAGGCCCCGCCCGGAGGGCGGCGCTCGCGCTTCGCGCCCGCGCCCGACCGGCGTCGTCGTGAAGGTCCTCGTGCGGCGCCGCGAGACCGTCGTCGGGAAGATCGCCCGCTCTCCCGAGGGCACGTTCATCGTTCCGTTCGACCGCAAGATCGACGCGCGCCTGGCGGTGCCCGACGGCAAGGACCTGGAGGCGCCGGCCGGCATGTTCGTCGAAGCTCGCATCATCGCGTACCCCGACGACCGCCGGCTCGCCCTCGCCGAGGTGCTCGAGCTGATCGGGTTCGAGGGCGACCCGGGCGTCGACGTCGAGGTCGTGGCCCGCAAGTGGGGCATCCCGCGGAAGTATCCCGAGGCGGTCGTCGCCGAGGCCGAGGCCGCGAGCGGCGACGTGGGGGAGGACGAGCGGAAGCTCCGCGCGGACTTCACGGGCCGCACGATCGTGACCATCGACGGCGAGACCGCGCGCGACTTCGACGACGCGATCGAGGCGGAGGAGCTGCCCGGCGGCGCCTTCCGGATCGGCATCCACATCGCGGACGTGTCGCACTACGTTCCCATCGGCAGCGCCCTCGACGCCGAGGCGTTCGAGCGCGGCACGTCGGTCTATTTCCCCGACCGCGCGATCGCCATGCTCCCCGAGCGCCTCTCGAACGACCTCTGCTCGCTGCGCCCGGACGAGGAGCGCCGCACCGTCTCGGCGGTGCTCACGCTGGACAAGCACGGCGAGACGGTCAAGAGCGAATTCTTCAGGAGTCTGATCAAGAGTCGCGCACGACTGACGTACACGCAGGTTGGGGGATTAATAGAAGATCTGGACTCTTCACCTTCTAAGAAATCTTCGTTCTCTTCGGACGTGACCCAAATGCTCCGCATCGCCCACAACGCGTCGGGTCTTCTCCGAGCAAAAAGATCCCGCCGCGGCTCCCTCGACTTCGACCTGCCGGACGCGGACGTGATCCTCGGCGAGACGGGGGACGTCGTCGACGATCGTCCGGGCCGTGCGCAACGAGGCGCACCGGCTCATCGAGGAGTTCATGCTGGCCGCGAACGAGGCGGTCGCCAGGCACCTGGAGTTCGTTCCGACGCCGGCCCTCTACCGCGTGCACGACCGGCCGGACGAAAGCCGCCTCGCGGAGCTGAGGGTCGTGCTCGTGCCGCTCGGCTACGACCTTCCCGAAGACGAGGAGGAGGTCACGCCCGCGACGTTCCAGGCCATCCTCGACCAGGCGGCGGGAAAGCCCGAGGAGCGCTTCGTCTCGGATCTCGTCCTGCGCGCCCAGAAGAAGGCCGTCTACTCCGAGGAGTGCCGCGGGCACTACGCGCTCGCCGCGAAGCACTACTGCCATTTCACGTCGCCGATCCGGCGCTATCCGGACCTCCTCGTTCACCGGGCGCTCGTGGAGTGGCTCGCGATCCGCCGCCCGCCCGCCGCCGACGACGCGGAAGGCCGCACGCGCTGGTTCCACGAGGCGGCGGCGCACTGCTCGTCGCGCGAGAGGCGCGCCGAGTCGGCCGAGCGCGAGGCCGTGTCGTGGAAGAAGTTCGTGTTCCTGTCGTCGCGCGTCGGCGAGGAGTTCTGGGCGTACGTTTCGGCCGTCGTCGGCTTCGGCCTCTTCGTCACGCTCGAGGACATCTACGTGGACGGCCTCGTTCCGATCTCGTCCCTCGGGGACGACTTCTACCGCTACGAGGACGTCGAGCACCGCCTCGTCGGCTCCTCGACCGGGCGCGTCTACCGGCTCGGGGACCGCCTGCGCGTGAAGCTCGTCAAGGCCGACGCCGAGAAGCGCGGCCTCGACTTCGTGCCCGTGGGCGAAAGCGCCGGGCCGCGTGCCGCGGGCCGTGTCGAGCGCGCCGCAGGGGCAGCGACAGAGGCCCGGCGGCCGGCGCGTCCCCGGCCCCGCGCCGGCGCTCGGGGCGCCGCTGACGTCGTGACGAGCTTTCAAGGTCGTCCTCGTCGGCCGTCCGAACGTCGGGAAATCGGCCCTCTTCAACCGGCTCGCGCGCGAGCGGAGGGCGCTCGTGCACGATCGACCCGGGATGACGCGCGACGCGCTCGAGATGACGGCGAAGACGCCGTCGGGCCGCCCGTACACGCTCGTCGACACGGGGGGACTCGATCTCGACGCCGCGGGCGGATTCGCGGCGTGGACGAGCGACCGCGCGCTCGCCGCCGTGGCCGACGCCGACCTCATTCTCTTCGTCCTCGACGGCGTGGCCGGGCGCCTCCCCGAGGACGAGCGCCTCGCCCGGCGGCTGCACGCGCTCGGCAAGCAGGTCGTCGTCGCGTGGAACAAGTGCGACACCAAGACCGCGGCCGAGGCGCTCGCCGACGGCTTCTCGCTCGGCTTCCCGAAGGTCATCGGGGTCTCGGCGCTCCACGGCACGGGCGCGGACGAGCTGCTCGAGGCGATCGAAGAGGCCCTGCCGCCCGACCTCGACCCCGACACGCGCACCGAGCCGCTCCCGATCGCGATCGTGGGCCGGCCGAACGTCGGGAAGTCCTCCCTCGTGAACGCGCTCGTCGGAGAGGACCGCGTCATGGTGTCGGAGATCGCCGGCACGACGCGCGACTCCATCGACGTGCGCCTCTCGCGCGGCGGCCGCGAATACGTCTTCGTGGACACCGCGGGCATCCGCCGCAAGGGAAAGACGACCGACTCGGCCGAGCTGCTCTCGATCGTCGCCGCCCGAAAGACCATCGACCGGGCGCGCCTCGTCGTCATCGTCTTCGACGCCTCCGCCGGCATCACGGCGCAGGACGCCACGATCGCAGGCTACGCGGAAGAGGCCGGCCGCGGCGTCCTCCTCGTCGCGAACAAGTGGGACCTCGTCGAGAAGGACCGCGAGAGGACGGCGGAGCTCAAGCACGACGCCGAGCGCCGGTTCATCTTCCTGCGCCGCGCCCCGTTCCTGCCGCTGTCGGCCACGACCGGGAAGGGCGTGCAGCGGCTCCTTCCCGAGGCCGACGCGCTCGCGAAACGGTTCGCGACGCGCATGTCCACCGGGGAGCTGAATCGCCTGCTGCAGAAATCCTTCGAGCGCGAGACGCCCCGTTCGCGCTCGGGCCGCAACCTGAAGATCCGCTATGCCGTACAGGTGGCCGCCGAGCCGCCGCTCGTCCGCCTCTTCGCCGACCGGACCGAGGCGCTGCACTTCTCCTTCGAGCGATTCCTCCAGAACCGCATCCGCGAGAAGTGGAACCTGAACGGCGTGCCGCTGAAGTTCGTTGTGAAGTCGGACGACGGAAAGAGAGAGACATAGAGAGACTTCTTCGAATGGTCCCGTGCGGGCCGGGCTGAGCCGATCCGCGTGGGGGAGGCCTCCGCTTTCTCGCCCTTCTAAGAAATCCGAAAACTGCCTCGCAATATGCTAAAAAGTGATCGGTTCAGATGGTCGAAACCGCCAGCTCCGGCGCCGAGGTCCGCTACAAGATCGGAGATGTCTGCCGCATCGCGGACGTGCAGCCGTACGTCCTCAGGTACTGGGAGTCGGAATTCCCGGTCCTCGCGCCCGACCGCTCGGTCCCCGGCCCGCGCACGTACAGCGGGCGCGAGCTGGATCTCATCGGGCAGATCAAGCGGCTTCTCTACGACGAGGGCTACACGATCGCCGGCGCCAAGAAGCGCCTCGAGGGCGAGGCCGCGGGAGCGAAGTCGCACGACACGAACCCCGTCGTCACGCCGCTCGACGACGCAAAGGACGAGAAGTCCGAGAGAAGCTCGAAGCCGGGAAGGCCCTCCGAGAAGGTGCCCGTGCGTACGCGGCCGTCCTCGAAAGCCGGCCTGCCTCTGTTCGTCGAAACAGCTCCCGGCTCCAGCTCGACGGCGGCTCCGGCAGCGCCCGGGCAGGCCGAGGCCCAGGCAGGACAGACCCCGGACCCCCGGCTCGCGGGCGTCGTCGCGGAGCTCAAGGAGATCCTGAAGATCCTCGACGGCCAGTGAAAGCCCGTGGCTCTTTTCTTCCCTTCCCGGGCACGCGCCTTGAACCCCGGTTGCGATAGCATCTCAGCCGCAAAAAACCATCGACGGAAGGAGTCGTAATGGCCAAGCCCACGATCGAAGAGCTGCGCGGAGCGTCGCGGGGGCAGGTGATCACGCCAGGCGACGCCGACTTCGAGGCCGCCCGCAGGGTCTACAACGGAATGATCGACCGGCGCCCGCGCGTCATCGTCCGCGCCGTGGACGCGGCCGACGTCATGACCGCCGTCAACTTCGCCCGTGAGAACGGCCTCGACCTGTCGATCCGCGGCGGCTCCCACAGCGTGCCCGGGTTCGGCACGAACGACGGTGGGGTCGTGATCGACCTCGTGAAGATGAAGGGCATCCGCGTGGATCCGGCGGCGCGGACGGTGCGAGCCGAGGGAGGCTGCACCTGGGGCGATCTCTTCCACGCCACCTACGGGTTCGGGATGACGACGGCCGGCGGCATCATCTCCACGACGGGAATCGGCGGCCTCACGCTCGGGGGCGGCATCGGCCACCTGTCGCGCGGGCACGGGCTTTCCATCGACAACCTGCTGTCGGCCGACGTCGTCACGGCCGACGGAGGCTTCCGTGTCGCGAGCGAGAAGGAGAACCCGGACCTCTTCTGGGCGCTCCGGGGCGGCGGCGGCAACTTCGGCGTCGTCACCTCGTTCGAGTACCGGCTGCACCCCGTGAAGGACGTCTTCGTGGGCCTGGTCTTCTTCGAGCTGTCGGCCGCCAAGCAGATCCTCGAGTTCTACCGCCAGTACATCGCGACGGCGCCCGAGGAGATGGGGGCGTTCTTCGCCTACCAGATCGCGCCTCCGCTGCCGTTCATTCCCGAGAAGCGGCACGGCGAGACCCTGTGCCTGATCGTGGCGTGCTGGTCCGGGCCGCTCGAGAAGGGAGAGCAGGCGCTCCAGCCGATCCGCAAGGCGGGCCCCGTCGCGGCCGAGCTCGTGACGCCGATGCCGTTTCCGGCCCTCAACAGCGCCTTCGACGCGCTCCTGCCGCCGGGGCTCCAGCATTACTGGAAGTCCAGCTTCGCGGCCGAGATCACCGACGGTGCCATCGCGGCTCACGTGCGGCACGGGCCGAAGGTGCCCGTCGTGAACTCGACGATGCACATCTATCCGATCAACGGCGCCTGCAACCGCGTCGCGGCCGACGCGACCGCGTTCGCCTACCGCGACGCGCGCTTCGCGACGGTGATCGCGGGCATGTGGCCGGACCCCGCCGACAACGAGAAGAACATCCAGTGGGTCAAGGACTACTACGGCGCGCTCCAGCCTCACTCGCTGGCCGGCGGCTACGTCAACTTCATGGCCGACGACGACCAGGGCCGCATCCGCGACAACTACAAGGGCAACTACGACCGGCTCGTCTCGATCAAGAGGAAGTACGACCCGGGAAACCTGTTCCACATCAACCAGAACATCAAGCCGTCCTGAGCCTGCCTAGCGTCCGCGAAGAACCCAGGGTGCCGCGTGGCTCGGGTGGAGCGGTGACGGCGCAGATGCGCGGCCGGAAGTCGGCGATCGGCGTGTCGGGGCCACAGGAACGGCGATGGGCCTGTGCATGTGCCGATTCTGGTTGTGGCGGTGGTGGGCGATCTTTCGGTCGCCTCCGAACCACGTCGGGAAGTACTCCGGAACGTAGACCTCGTGCACCTCGGTGACGACCTCGGGCTCGCGCTCCACCTCTTCCAACTCCGGCCCGAACGTCGGGACGAAGACGATTCGGCTCTGGGGCACCGTGCTCTCGACCGCCGAGAAACCTCCGACGGCTTTTCTGCCCTCCCGGAGCTCACGCGCAACGTCCGAGAGGGTGCGGGGCGTGGCGCTGACAGGCGGCCTGTCGTCGCGGCCCGTGAGGGTCAGTGAAACCGTGGATGACGGAACGGCGTCGATCGCTGCCAGCAGGGCGAGGGCCATCAGCATGTGCGAGCGGCCACTCCTCCGACGAGGATAGAGAGTCGGCGGCTCCACCGCCAGCAAATGCCCCGGGGGCCGCCCGCGGAGTTCGCCTCGGCCGTGGTATAAACCGCTACCCCCGAAGGGCTTCTGCCTTCGATGCCGTTCCCGGTCGGGACGTGGCGCAGCCTGGTAGCGTACTTGAATGGGGTTCAAGGGGTCGTGGGTTCGAATCCCACCGTCCCGACCACTAGACTGACTCGAAGCCAGGCGCTCGAACGTGTCTGCAGCTCTCTCCCCCTGCGGCTGGCACGCAAACGTGGAGTTCGTCGTGGATTGGTCAAGGAGTTCACGAAGATGAAGCCAAAGAACACGATCTGCCTCTGGTTCGACAAGGACGCGCATGAGGCGGCGCGCTTCTACGCCGCCACCTTTCCGGATAGTGAAGTGACCGCTGTTCACAAAGCGCCCGGTGACTATCCGGGAGGCAAGGTGGGCGACGTCCTGACGGTGGAGTTCACCGTTCTGGGCATTCCCTGTCTCGGTCTCAACGGTGGCCCGACGTTCAGGCACAGCGAGGCGTTTTCCTTCCAGGTCGCGACGGACGATCAGGAAGAGACGGATGGTTACTGGAATGCAATCGTTCGCAACGGCGGCGAGGAGAGCCAGTGCGGTTGGTGCAAGGACCGCTGGGGCCTGTCGTGGCAGATTACCCCGCGCGTTCTGACCGACGCGCTTGCGGCTGGTGGCGCTGAGGCAAAGCGTGCCTTCGAGGCGATGATGCCGATGAAGAAGATCGACATCGCCACCATCGAGGCCGCACGGCGGGGCTGACGCGCACACGTCGATACTGATCGAGGGCCGCTAGGCGAGGGCGGGATGGGCGCTATCGCGCGAGGTCGAACCTCGCGGGCGGCTGCGGGATCACGTCGGCCGTCCATTCCACGATGAAGCCGAGGTTCGGGTCCGGGTGGCTCTTCGCCGGAAGGTGGAACTGCCCGTCCCACGTCACGTTGAGCCCGAAGAGCGGGATGTCGGGATAGCCCCCCTGCTGCGGGAAGGTCATGGGGCCGTCGAGCTCCCCCATGGTCAGCGGGACGTCGATGGTGCCCGTGCACGTGGGACCGCCCGAGATCACGATCTTGAACGGGTTTCCGCCCGCGGCGATGCCGAAGGCGAGCCCGACCGCGCCGAGGTGGGGTGTGTTCGCGTCCAACTTCGCGGCGGCGGCGATGAGAAGGCCGGAAGGCGTGCCCGCGAGGGTCTCGACCGGGAAGACGACGGTCCCCCCCGTCATCGTCGCGGTGCATTCTCCGGCCGCGCCGACTCCGGAGCCGGTCAGCGGCAGCGAGGAGTCCTTCGTCGGCACCATGCCGCGGTACGGGAAGACCGGCGGCTCGTGCGGCTTCTCGCGGTAGCTGCCGACATCGGCGCGAAAACGGAGCTTGCCGGTCCCCTCGATCTTGAGCCCGGCGATGTCGAGGACGGCGGGCCAGAAGTAGTGGAGCGGGATGTTCCACTCGGTGAGCTGATGGACATTGCTCCTGCGCCACGCTCCGTTGGCGCCCTGCACCTGGACGATGACGTCCCCGTTCGCCCGGGGGCCGGTGCGATCGAGGTTGCAGACGATCGTGTCCCAGTCCCACGACTTGATGTCCATGGCGAGCTCGCCCGAGCCGATCGTCACTTTCCCGCGGCGCGTCCCGAAGTACCCCTTGATGACGAGCGTCTCGTCGTATTCGTTGACCTGGAGTTCCTGGATGCTGGGGTCGAAGATGACCGAGTCGTCGCCTCCGCGTGGGAACGCGATGAGGTCCGCGCCGGTCCGGCCGTCGTGCGCCAGCCCGGCGCGCCGCAGGTCCTGATAGACGAGCTCCCACGGGAACGCGCGCTGGTCCGGCGTCTCCTGCATGAACTTCTTCGCCCCGATGAGCCGGTCCACGAAGAACCGGACGCTGTCGAAGCAGGTGCCGGAGTTCGCGAGGTCGCTCCAGCCGAAGTAGACGTCGGCCCCCTTACCGAGACACGCCTCGACGAACGTCTTCGCCGCGGCCTGGTTCCCCAGGGCTCCGCCGTCGGTCCGGCCGCCGTAGCAGGCGTTCACGAAGATGATGCTGTCCGGCGAGAGCTGCCCCCAGTGGACGTTCACGAACTCGGCGGTGATGCCGTAGCGCGTGTCGACGTCGTCGACAGGCAAGCCCCGTACGACGCGCTGCCGGAAGTTCTTCTCGGTGAAATACGTCAGCAGCCCGGCGTCGAGGTCGGCCTTGATCTCGGCTTGCCGGTCGGCCACGGTCGTGGCGAGCGTCGACGACTGGAGCGAGAAGAAGTACTGCCCGGTCGAGGCGCGCGTCTTCCGATACGGCCCGCCGTGCGTGTTGAAGTAGAGGAAGCCGTCGCCGGCGATCGTACGAAGGACGGAGAGCCGCGCGTCGCCCCGCTTGCCGGGACGGATCCCGTAGCCGCCCGGATCCTCGAGCCAGGTGGCCAGGTCGTAGATCGGCTCCTGTGTGAAGAGTGTGTCGCCGAACGAATGGAGGAGCCGCGCCCAGGGTGTCTGGGGGAGCTCGGTCTTGCCGGCGAGCGGCTGGAGGCGACTCGCCGCCGCGGGGGGCGGCTGAGGCGCGGGTCCGGCGTCGAACTCCCGGTTGTCCCCGACGATGTGGGCGCGCCCGGAGCGGAAGATGCCGTACGCGGTGAGCCCTTCCTCGACGACTCCCGTGACTTCGTACTCGGGCAAGGTCGCCATGTACTGCTCGATGGCCCGCACGAGATCCAGCCGCGTCGTGCCCTGGGCGCTCAGCTCGATGTACTTCGCCTCCACCTTGCGGATCGCAGCGATCTCCGGCGAGTCGGGCGGCGCCTCCGGGCTCTGGCTCACGAACGCGCCGTCGTCGCTCCGTCCGGAGCCGGCCGTGCCGCCGTCCACGACCACCCCGTACACCAGGAACGGATTGGTGCCGGCGGTGCGTGTCACGCGTGCGTAGCCGCCGAGGATGTCGGGGGAGAGGACCGTGTTGACCTGCGTCCACCGCTTCGGGGCGAGGGAGACGTCGAAGGACCGCGTCACCTGGCCTGTCGTCCCGTCGAAGAGCTCGACGTGGAGGTCGACTCCGCTTCCATCCGCCTCGCCGGTGTTGACGAGCGCGAGGTTCGTGCGGTTCTCGGCGTCCTGCTGAAGGCCGTAGACCCACGCGGCGTCGGTGGCGGCGGAGCCGTTGCTGATGGCGGTGTAGAAGAGGCCGTAACGTCCGCCGCTGTCGCCCGTCTGCGTGCGCCCGCCGAGGAAAACCCCGCCGGTGCTGTCCCCGATGGTCTTCAGGTAGACCGCACCCGCGAACGTGGGGCCGGGCGCGCCGATGCCGGCCACGCCCTGCTCGCGCAGAAACTGGATGAGCGACGGGATCACCCTCTGCTCGCGCGCGGCGAGCGAGAGCGTCGCGGATGCCGTGCGGTCGGCCGTCTGGACGGCATCCGCGACGTACGACAGCTGGACGGTCTTGGCGACGTCGGAGACGTTCGTGACGACGACCTCCGTCGAGAAGACCGCCGTCTCCACCGCCACCGGGAGCGTCAGACCAGGGCCCGAATAGACCTCGTCTTCACTGAGCGGTGGTACGAAGGAGCCGTCGGAGGTGATCTGGTTGAGGATGGTGGCGTAGGCGTAGTAGGGCGCCCGTCCCGCGATGCGGTCGATTCGCACGTACCCCTTCGCGAGCCTGACCTCCTTCAGGATCTCGGTGTATTGCCGAAATGCTCCGGGCGCGAGCGTGAGATCCGGCAGCGACCGGGTGACCGGCGCCGCCGGGTCCCCGGAATACGCCGTCACGCGGAGTACCACGTCGCCTTGGCCGGGAGCTCCGGCGTTCAGCAGCGCCACGTTAGAGCGGTCGGTGGCGTCCTGCCGGAGCCCGCAGAGGTAGGCCGCGCCGTCCACGCCGTCGCGGAAGGCGTCGTAGGAGAGGCCCGCCCGCCCATTTGCGACGGCCGTGGTCGTGCGCACCGTGACCGCCCCGGCGTCGGGGCGGGAGAGCCCGTCGAAGTCGACGCGGAGGACGCCGCCGCGACCTCCCGACGCCGGGATAGGGAGGTTCAAGGAGATGAGGTACTCGATTGCGTCGCGGACGACCTTCTGCCGCCCAGGGCCGAGCGTGTCGGTCGCCGAGCCGCCGCCGCCGCCGAACGCCGCCGTATAAGTGAACGTGACCGTGGCTGGCGTCGTCCCGCGGTTCGTGAGCGCCATCTCGGACGTATAGAAAGAACCGGCGAGACCCGCGGTCGAGATGACGATCGGTACCGTCAGCGACGCGGTCTCCGCGACGGCCGATCCGGACGCGGCCAGCAAGAGGGCCGCCACGGCACCGCCCAAGACGCGCAGCTCACCGCGCATGGCGCCCCCTTCGAGACCTCGGCGCGCCCGCCGCCCGTCTCTTCCGCTTAGGTCAAGTGCGAGAACCGCAAAAGTATTGTCTCACTTCGACCGTCGCGTGACGCGGGAGACTGGCAAAGGCGCATACGATGCCGGTCATGACCGGCGAGCGCGACGACGAGGCGACGATGGGGGGAGGGCCTTGACAACTTTTCTCGTCAATGCTGGAATCCCGGTCATGGACGTCGACGTCATCGAGGATCCGGCCGCGGCCATCGTTGCCCTCGATCCCGTGCGCGCGCGCCTCCTGGCCGAGCTCGCGACCCCCGGCTCGGCGTCCACGCTCGCACCGCGCGTCGGCCTCGCCCGCCAGAAAGTGAACTACCACCTGCGTCTCCTGGAGTCGCACGGCCTCGTGAAACAGGTGGAGGAGCGGCGCTGGGGCGGCCTGACCGAGCGCTTCGTGCAAGCGACCGCGACGTCGTACATCGTCTCGCCCTCGGCCATGGGCGACGCGGCGTGCGATCCCGGCAAATCGCGCGATCGCCTGTCCGCGCGTTACCTCGTCGCGCTGGCCGCCCGTCTCGTGCGCGAGGTGGCCGCGCTCGCGAGAAAGGCCGACGAGACGGGCAAGAGGCTGCCCACGCTCGCGCTCGACACCGAGATCCGGTTCCGCTCCGCCGCCGAGCGCGCGGCGTTCACCGATCAGCTCACCGCCGCCGTCACGGACCTCGTCGCCCGCTATCACGACGCCTCGGCGCCGGGCGGGCGCTGGCACCGGCTCGTGGTGGCGGCTCATCCCATGCCGATCGAAAAGAAGAAGGAGGAGGCTCCATGTCCATCCTGAAGGAACCCGGAAAGCGGTCCATTCAGCTCGAGATCGAGGTGCCCGGCACACCCGAGGAGGTGTGGCAGGCCATCGCGACCGGCAACGGCACGACCGCGTGGTTCACGCGCGCCGAGATCCAGGAGCGCCAGGGCGGGGCCGTCGTCCACCACATGGGCGGCGGCGAGTCGACCGGCTTCGTGACCGTCTGGCAGCCGCCGCACCGCTTCGCGTGCGAGGCGCCGAACTACATGCCCGGCGCGCCGAAGATCGCCACCGAGATTCTCGTGGAGGCGCGCTCCGGCGGCACGTGCGTCGTGCGGATCGTCAACAGCCTCTTCACCGACGCTGCCGATTGGGACGGGCAGCTGGAGAGTCTGGAGAGCGGCTGGCCGGCTTTCCTTCAGGTGCTGCGCGTCTACCTCGTCGGCTTCGCGGGGCAGCGCGCCGCGATGGCGGAGCTCGCGGGCATGACGGAGGGACCGGCGGACCGCGTCTTCACGGAGTTGAAGGAAGCGCTCGGTCTGTCTGGAGCAGCCGTCGGCAGCCGTGTGAAGGCCTCGGCCGGGTCGCCGCCCTTCGCCGGAGTCGTGGAGCGCTCGGACTCGCACGCGGTCGTCGTGCGCATGGAGTCGCCCATCCCGGGCGCGGCGGTCCTCGGCACAGCCGACTGTGGCGGTCCCGTGATGGCCTGGCTGAACCTCTACGCGTACGGAAGCAACGCGGAGCGCGACGTGGAAAGCGCCGCGGCGCCCTTGCGCGCTTGGATGGCGCAACGGTTTCCGGCGCCGGCCGGACCGCCGGAGGCTGTCGCCTCCGCCTGAACCGCGAGCGGAGTCAGGGGCCAGCTGAGACGTCCCAGAAAGAAAACTCTTCTCCGACGGCTTGTAGAATTCCGATCTCGCCGTTCGTCGTAGTAGTGAAGGCCGGGCAGAGAATCCCGCCTGACCGGCCGAAATGAGAAAGCTGAAAAAGCCAGCAGGTGCAACGCAATGCGTTTCATGATGATGGTGATCCCGAAAGGCTATGAATCGGCCGCGCCCGATGCCGTTCCGAGCGCGGAAGCCGTGGCGAAGATGATGGAGTACAACAAGTCGCTGCAGAAGGCGGGCGTCCTGCTCGCGCTCGACGGCCTGTTTCCTCCTTCGACCGGAGCACGTATCTCGTACATGGACGGCAAGCCGACCGTGACCGACGGCCCATTCGCCGAGACGAAAGAAGTCATCGGTGGCTACTGGATCATCCAGGTCCGCTCACGCGAAGAGGCCATCGAATGGGCGAAGCGGGCGCCCATGTCCAACAACGAGGTGATCGAAGTTCGCCAGATTCGCGAGATGTCTGACGTTCCCGAAGACGTCCAGAAGGCGGCGGAAGGGTTCGAGCATCTGACCCGGTAACCTCATACGCATGAGCGATGTCCATAAGACGATCGAGGCCGTGTGGAAGATCGAGTCCACGCGCCTCATCGCCGCGATTGCCCGCGTCACCCGCGACATCGGCATTGCCGAGGAGCTGGCGCAGGATGCGCTCGTGACAGCCCTCGAACGTATGGCCCGAGGAAGGCATCCCTGACAATCCCGCGGCGTGGCTGATGACAGCGGCGAAGCGGCGCGCGATCGATTCGTTGCGGCGCGGCCGCATGCTCGTACAAAAGCATGAAGAGATTGCCCGCGAGCTGGAGTGGCAACAGCAGCGGCTTGGAGACGCTTTGGAGCACGCGCTGGATCAGGTGATCGATGATGACGTGCTGCGGCTCATCTTCACCGCGTGCCATCCGGTGCTTGCGGTGGAAGGACGCATCGCGCTCACCTTGCGCCTGATCGGCGGCCTCACCACGGCGGAGATCGCGCGTGCGTTTCTTGTGCCGGAGAAGACGCTGGGCCAGCGGATCTTTCGCGCCAAGAAGACCCTCTCGGAGGCTCATGTTCCCTTTGAGACGCCGCGCGGGGACGAGTTGCGTTGCAGGGTCGAATCCGTGCTCATGGTGGTCTACCTGATCTTCAACGAGGGCTACACCGCGACCTCGGGCGACGAGTGGATGCGGGCGGCGCTCTGTGAGGAGGCGCTGCGCCTCGGACGCATGCTGGCGCAGCTTCTCCCCGGCGAATCGGAAGTGCATGCGCTTGCTGGCACTGATGGAGTTGCAGGCATCGCGCAACGCAGCGCGCCGGGGCAAGAACGGCGAGGCCGTCTTATTGCCGGATCAGGACCGCTCCTTGTGGGACCACGCGCAGATTCAGCGAGGAATGACCGCGCTCGAACAAGCGCAAAGACTAGGCGGTGGCGCCAAACCCTACGCGTTGCAGGCGGCGATTGCCGCATGTCACATGCGCGAGCCCGCACCGCCGCGGAGACAGACTGGGAGCGGATCGTTCTTCTCTACGACGCCCTGCTGCAGATCAATCCATCTCCCATCGTGGCGCTCAATCGCGCAGTCGCCGTCGGCATGGCGCAAGGGCCGGCCGCCGGACTCGATGCGCTGGATGCTCTCGCGGCTGAGTCCGCGCTGGCCAACTATCATCTGCTTCCGAGCGTCAGGGGAGATCTGCTGGTGAAGCTGGGACGATATGCCGAAGCCCGTGAAGAGCTGCAACGCGCCATCGCCATGACGGACAACGTTCGGGAGCAGGAATTGCTGTCGAGAAAACTAAGCAGGCGATGTTCATCGATTGAGACAAAAAGCTTGGGCCCTTTGTAGAATTCGGGTCAGGCCATTCGTCGACATAGTGAAGGCAGGTCAGATCGACCCGCCCGAAGACCGTTACAGGAAGAAGGAGAAGTTATGCCGCACTATTTGGTTTCAGGCCACCTCCCCGACAACTTCGACCCGTCCACACAGGACGAAGCGACGGTACGCAATATCAACGTGCTCAACGACGAGCTGGAAGCTGCGGGCGCCAGGCTCGTCGCTGGCGGCCTCAGCGCACCCAGCCAGGCGAAGTCGCTGCGGGCGCAGCCCAATGGCGAAGTGCTCATCACCGACGGCCCGTATCTGGAAGCCAAGGAGCACGTTGGTGGTTTTACGATAATGGAAGCCGCTGACATGGACGAGGCGCTGGCGTGGGCGCCGCAAGTCTGTCATCGCCTGCCGGATGCCGGTCGAGGTGCGCGAGATCCCATACAGCAACCTGCCGAACGGCACACCTCACCCATCGCGCCAAAGCGAGCGAAAGCCGTGAGCGCCCCACCGGCGAAGCGGGGCCGAAGGAATGAGCTCGCTCAGTCCTTGCCGCGGCTCGCCGGCGGCACGATCCCGTTCATCCTCGGATCGAAGAGAAACCCGATGATCAAAGGCCGGATGAGTAAGCCCTTCGCCGCGCTCTGCCTCTCCGTCCTGGCCTGCCTGCCCGCTTTCGCGCAGGAGTCGCGGGCCGGCCGCGCTCCCGGCCCGGGCATCGGCTCGGGCTCCGGCTTCACGCTCGGCGGATCGATCGGGCTCGGGTTCGGCTCCGTGAACTGGGTGGCGCTCACGGGCGAGGCGGGCTACTTCCCGGCGAGCAGGCTCTGGGTGGGGGCGTCTGGAATGTTTCGGTACACCGACGACACCCGCTACGACCCGGCGTTCCACGCGGTCGACTACGGTTTTGGCCTCTTCGGCCGGTACTTCGTCTACGACGGTTTTTTCGCGGACACCGAGTGGAGCTGGACGAGCTATGAGTCCCGGGTGGGCGGCTCGTCCGTCGGGAGGAACAACATCACGAGCCTCTTCGTCGGCGCCGGGTTCGGGCGGCCGCTCGCGGGACAGAGTCTCGTGCTCTTCGAGGTCCTCTACGACGTGACGGGCAACGCGAACGGGCTCTACGGCACCCCGTGGGTGTTGCGCGCCGGGTTCACCGTGGGATTCTGACGGGCTGATCGGTCTTCCGCCCGGCTGCGCTCATTCCTTCTCGCCGGTGAACGCGATATCGTCAACTGACTTCTGCGACTGTTTGGCGATCAAAGTTCGTTCTGGTGGGGCATGGGAGGCGGACATGAGTACGAAGGTCAGAGACGAGAGCACGGGCGGGTGCCCGTTCAACCACATCGCCGGCGTGGGCCGGACGAACCGCGACTGGTGGCCGAACCAGCTGCGGCTGGACGTGCTGCACCAGCACTCCTCGAAGTCCGACCCGATGGGCAAGGGCTTCAACTACGCCAAGGAATTCAGGAGCCTCGACTACAAGGCGCTGAAGAAGGACCTGGTCAAGCTGATGACCGACTCGCAGGACTGGTGGCCGGCGGACTTCGGCCACTACGGGCCGCAGTTCATCCGCATGACCTGGCACGCCGCCGGAACCTACCGCATCCACGACGGCCGAGGCGGCGCCGGCCGCGGCCAGCAGCGCTTCGCTCCGCTCAACAGCTGGCCCGACAACGTCAACATCGACAAGTCGCGCCGCCTGCTTTGGCCGATCAAGCAGAAGTACGGCAACAAGATCTCCTGGGCCGACCTGCTGGTCCTCGCCGGCAACGTGGCGCTGGAGTCGATGGGCTTCAGGACCTTCGGCTTCGGCGGCGGCCGTGCCGACGTGTGGGAGCCGGACCAGGACGCGAACTGGGGCGAAGAGATCGCCTGGCTGGGCGTCGACAAGCGCTTCAGCGGCGAGCGCGATCTGATGGCGCCGTTTGGCGCCACCCACATGGGCCTGATCTACGTCAACCCGGAAGGCCCGAACGCCAGCGGCGACTACATGGCCGCGGCCAAGGACATCCGTGCCACCTTCAGCCGCATGGCGATGAACGACGAGGAGACCGTCGCCCTCATCGCCGGCGGCCACACCTTCGGCAAGGCGCATGGCGCCGCGCCGGAATCGCACAAGGGTCCGGAGCCGGAAGGCGCGGCGCTGGAAGCGCAGGGCCTCGGCTGGATGAGCAGCTACGGCACGGGGCACGGCGCGGACACGATTTCGAGCGGCATCGAGGTGACCTGGACGAAGACCCCGGCGCTGTGGAGCAACAACTTCTTCGAGAACCTGTTCAAGTTCGAATGGGAGCTGACCAAGTCGCCGGCCGGCGCCAAGCAATGGGTGGCCAAGAACGCGCCGGAGATCATCCCCGACGCGCACATCCCGGGCAAGTTCCACAAGCCGACCATGCTGACCACCGACTGCACGCTGCGCTTCGATCCGGAATTCGGCAAGATCTCGCGCCGATTCCTCGAAGACCCGCAGGCCTTCGCCGATGCCTTCGCGCGCGCCTGGTTCAAGCTGACGCACCGCGACATGGGCCCGCGCGCCCGCTACCTGGGACCGGAGGTGCCGAAGGAAGAGCTGATCTGGCAGGACCCGATTCCCGCGGTCAACCACAAGCTGATCGGCGAGAAGGAGATCGCCGATCTCAAGAAGAAGATCCTCTCCTCGAAGCTGTCGGTCGCGCAGCTCGTGTCGGGGGCCTGGGCCTCGGCCTCCACTTTCCGCGGCTCCGACAAGCGCGGCGGGGCGAACGGCGCGCGCGTCCGGCTCGCGCCGCAGAAGGACTGGGAAGTGAACCAGCCGGCGCAGCTCGCGAAGGTGCTGAAGACGCTCGAGGGCATCCAGGCCGACTTCAACAAGAAGGCCTCAGTTGGCAAGGGCAGCGGCAAGAAGGTGTCGTTGGCCGACCTGATCGTGCTCGCGGGCTGCGCGGGCGTCGAGCAGGCCGCGAAGAAAGCCGGCGTCGCCGTGAGGGTGCCCTTCAAGCCGGGGCGCATGGACGCGAGGCAGGACCAGACCGACGTCGAGTCCTTCGCGGTGCTCGAGCCAATCGCCGACGGCTTCCGCAACTACCAGAAAGGCGAGTTCGCGGTCTCCGCCGAGCAGCTGCTGGTCGACCGGGCGCAGCTCCTGACGCTCACGGCGCCCGAGATGACGGTCCTCGTCGGTGGCATGCGCATGCTGGGGACCAATGTAGGCGGCTCCAAGCATGGTGTCTTCACGTCGAAGCCGGAGACGCTGACCAACGACTTCTTCGTCAACCTGCTCGACATGCGCACGGAGTGGAAGCCGGTCTCGACCGCGAAGGACGTGTTCGAAGGGCGCGACCGGAAAACGGGCAAAGTCAAGTGGACCGGCACGCGCGTCGATCTCGTCTTCGGCTCGAACTCGCAGCTTCGGGCCCTCGCCGAGGTCTATGCAAGCGAGGACGCGAAGGAGAAGTTCGTGCAGGACTTCGTGGCCGCGTGGACCAAGGTGATGAACCTGGACCGCTTCGACCTCGCCTGATCGTGGCATGAGCGTCTTCGAGGGCTTTAGAGGGCGGAAGAAACGGTCAGCGAGGAACCGGTTCCTCCGGACGGGGAGGTTGCTTCGGCGAACGCTACGCGACCATCCCGCCGCCGCCGGCGAGGGCGCCGCCAGGTACTGCTCGTCGCTGACCTTCTCCAGCCAGTCGATCACCTTGCCGTCCTGCTGCTCCTGCACGGTCAAGTGCGTCATGGAGCTGTCGGGTGCGGCGCCGTGCCAGTGCTTCACGCCGGGCGGAGTGCGCACGACGTCGCCGGGACGGATCTCTTCGACCGGACCACCCCAGCGCTGGACGCGACCGACGCCGGCCGTGACGATCAGCGTCTGGCCCAGCGGATGCGTGTGCCACGCGGTGCGCGCGCCGGGAGAGAAGGTGACGTAGGAGCCCGATGCGCGCGTGGATTCCGTGGCGAAGAACAGACGTTCGATTCTTACCGTTCCGGTGAAGTTCTCCGGCGGGCCCGGGATCGGCGAGCGGGAGCCCTGGCGGGAAATGGTGAGCTCGGACGCGGCCGAGCCGCTCGGGGCGGTCTGCGCGTGCAGCAGACCCGGGAGGAGCATCAGCATCGTTGCCGCGAGGAGTGTCTTCTTCATTGGGTACCTCCGTGCGGGGAAGATGCGGTTCAGCATGACTCCGGTCGCAGGATATCTCCCGCCGAGAACCTTCGTCGCCGCGTCGTGAAGGATCTGAAGCTCGGGGAGACCAGACGTCCGATCGCGCTCTGGTCCCACGTCTCGACCGACGGGTACTTCTCGAACCTGAGAGTGGAATCGTCGAGGAAGCCGTAACCGCTCGGCCGGCGGCGAGCGCCGTATAGTTACGCCGACCGGGAGGTCGGCCATGCCGTGCTCCTATACGATCCTCCCAGAATCCCGGTTCGTCTACACCCGCGGCTGGGGCGTGGTCACGGACGCGATGATTCTCGCGCAGGCCCATGCGCTCAAGGGCGATCCCCGGTTTCAGCCCTCTTTCGCCCAGCTCTATGATCTCCGCGAAGCCACGATCGCTTTCACTTCCGAAGGCATCCGCGAAGTCGCCCGGGTATCGCCGTTCGGCGTCGGCGCCCGGCGCGCGTTCCTTTCGGGCACATCGGATTCCCTTTTCGGGATGGTCCGGATGTACGAGGTCCTGCGCGAGCCGTCCCGGGACAAGGTCGAGGTCTTTCGCAGCCCCGAAGGACGCTCTCCGCTGGCTGGGCAGCGATGCCCCGTCGGGGTGGCAGGACATCCCTGACCTTCCGCCAGACTGGCTCAGCGAGACGGGCTAGCGGTAACGGCTCAGGACATTGTTCAAGGGGTCGCGGGTTCGAATCCCGCCGTCGCGACCACCTGCTCCTTCGCTCCCATGACGAGGAGCCACAGCATGAACGCGACCTCCCCGAGCTGGGCCGGGAAGGCGAAGCTCGAGACCGCGTCCTCGTAGCGCGGGAGCAGCAAACCCGTGAGGCTCATGACCAGATAGGCGAAGCCGTTCACGATCAGCCACACGCCCAGGAAGCGGGGCAGGAAGCGCGACCTCCACACGAGGATCCCCAGGGGGAAGAGCCAGAGCCCCCACAGGATCTCGGCGGCGACGATTTCCTGGCCGTGCAGCCGCAGGAACAGCATGGCCAGAGCGTCGCGCTGAGGTTTCTCGAACACCGTCAGGAAGTCGGCGCCGCGCACGAGCAGCAGGGCGGCTGCGTCGTTCAGCACGTTGAAGAAGTCGATGGCGGCCGGCAGCACGCCCCCCACGACCACCACGAGCACGGCGTGGTTCTGATCCACTCCCTTGAACAAACGGTAAAGAGCGAGCACGAGGAAGATCAGGATGGTCCCGCAGAACAGGTCGCTGACGATGCCGAGACGGAACAGCGTCTCGTGCGCCGCGATGTTGCGGGCCGTCGCGGCAGCGTTCCCCCGCACGATCAGGGTGCTGGGAATGTAGATGAGGCGGAAGGGGGCGGCGACGACGAGGAGGAGGTACAGGAACCCGGCGATTCTGGCTGCCTTCTTCGTGGGCTGCATGCGCCCTCACTTTCCTTCGATCGCGAGAGAAGCGTTGGGCCGGCCGGCGGCCGGCCCGCTGCAAGACTACTTCTTCGCGTCCGGCGTAGGCCGCGGCTCGCTGCTCGGGGGCACGATGTTCTTCATCCGCAGGTAGACGATCAGGTTGCCGTAGTGCTCCACGCCGTGCATCGCGTTGGCGGTCAGCACGTCGCGCTTCGGCATGTCGCTCCTGAAGAGCTTCACCGTCTCAGAAGCCGGACGCGTCGGTCATGCCGTCGTAGGCCTTGTCGCAGTAGGCGAAGGCGTCCTTGAGCGAGGCCACGAGATCGGCCTTCGAGGTCTTGGTCTGCTCGATCTTCAGGCCGGGGCTCTTCTCGCCGAGCGCGACGGAACAGAAGATAGTAACTCGAGTCGGCGACGTGGCCCACGATCTGGCCGAAGCTGCGGACCGTGTCCGCCGGCTTGAAGCCGTAGTTCTCCTCGGGCATCTTCTCGGCCGAGCGGAGCAGGTTCGCCTTCACGAACCCGTAAGCCATCTTGTTGAATGCGCGATGGGTGGACGATCCGGGGGCCGGGGCGGCGGCGGCCGGCTTGCTTTCCTGGGCCAGGGCGAGGGCGGCAGGCGCGAGAAGACAGATCAGAAGGGTTCGCAACATTGTTCGCATGGGGTTCTCCTCCTTCAGGTTGGGAATGGATGTGGCTGCAGATCGCGAGCCCACGGTAATCACGACTTTTCCTCGGGCGTGCCCCGCTTCCAGATACCGGATGGCCTCGGGGACCTGACTCAACGTGTAAGTGCGGTCGATGGCCGGTGTGACTTTTCCGGATTGCATGAGATCGCGCAGGACGCCCAGATCGTCTTTGTCCATGTGCGCCATGAACATGCCCATGTCCTGACCAACGAACCACGACAACACCGCAGCCGAGAGCGCGCGATCGAGGGGGGCGATCCACCGGCCCTTCGTCCCGCCGACCATGACGTATCTCCCCTTCGGAGTCAGGGCCCGCCGGCACTCCGACAGCGAATGGTTCCCGACGTTGTCGACGATCAGGTCGTAGCGCTCGCCCGGACCGGGTGAAATCCTCCTTCGTGTAATCGACGACCTGCTCGGCGCCGAGCGATCGGACCATCTCGACGTTTCTCGTGCTGCAGACGCCGGTCACGTGGGCGCCGAGCGCCTTCGCGATCTGCACGGCGAACGTCCCCACGCCTCCCGACGCGCCGTTGATCAGGACGCTCTGCCCCGGCTGGAGCTTTCCCTTGTCGCGGAGAGCCTGCAACGCGGTGACGGCCGCGATGGGGACGGAAGCCGCCTGCTCGAACGTGACGCGATCCGGCTTCATGACCAGTCCCCGCTCGAAAGCGCACGCGTACTCGGCGAGGGCCCCATGCGCCGAGCCGAACACCTCGTCGCCCGGTTTGAACTGCGTGACGTTCCGGCCGACCGCCTCGACCTGGCCCGCCACGTCCACGGCCGAGCCGCGTGTCCTTCGGCTTGCGCAGGCCCATCCCCATGAGCCGGCCGATGTAGGGCGTGCCTCTCATGAAATGCCACTCGAACGGGTTGACCGACGCCGCGCGCACCTTGATCAGGACCTGGTCGTCATCCGGGACGGGCTTGGCGATGTCCTCCAGCTTCAGAACATCGGGCGACCCGTAGTCGCAATAGACGATCGCTTTCATGAGAGGACCCTCCGCGGGAGTCGTGCGCCCACAGTCGTTGGTCGAGGTCCCGTAGGCGATGAGCGCCGCCCCGACGAGAGCGAGAAGAATCGCGCCCGCACTCCACTTCACGACGCGCTTGAGCTTCATCAGATTGGCTCCTGATCGCGGCGCAGCCGCACCGCCGCGGCCAGGAATGCCGCGGCGAGCGCCAGCCCGATCCAAAGGCCCGGCGTGCCCAGGAATCTCGCCGGGTCGAGTTGAGTGAGGCGATCGAAATCCGGATGATCTGCGCCGGGCTGCGAACTGACGGCGAACGCCTCCGTCATGGCGCCCGTCACGCGGTACTTCAACAGGGAGACGAAGTGCGAGGTGCCGAACGCGATCCTCTCGACGAGCCCGATCGCGAACAGGGGCAGCGCCGCCCAGAGCACGGGCATGCGGCGAGCCCAGGCCGAGACCAGCAGCAGCCAGGCGTAGATCGGCGCGAACCAGAGCACGTGCACGGTCAGGCCGTAGAGCATCACCAGCGGCTCCTGGAAGAACCGGAATTCGGCCCACAACGTGGCGGGGCTCATGCCGGTCGCCAGGAGGACCGCCATGCTCAAAAGCAGCACGATGCGTTGCGTGGCCAGGCCGAGCACGAAGCCGATCAGCGGCAGCACGACGAAGCGGGATGCTGGCCTTGGACAGCACGGTGGTGCGGTCCGAAACCGGCAGCGACTTCCAGAACAGGATGCTGCGATCGCGTCGCTCGCCGTGCAGCGCGTCGAGGCAGTAGAAGATCCCGACGAGGAACGTGGCGAATATGATCGGAGCGGGCGCCATGTTGTAGGGCTTGACGAGCACGGCGTGCTGCTTCGCCGGGTCGTCGAGCGCCGAGGCGGCGCGCATCCTCCGCGGCAGGCCGATCGTGCCGATCAAGGAGCCGAACAGGACGACCGCGGCGACGACCAGCGGCGCGATGTAGATCGAACGGTTCTCCCACAGCTCGCGCCGCACCGACCAGTACAGGGGCCGCGTCGGCAGATCCGGGGCCGCCACGACCGGCGAGGCGGGCGGAGAGTCGGGATGAACGGTCGTCGGAAGGTTCATGCAGGCGCTCCTTCGGCTTTTTCGGCCCCGCGGCCCATCACGGCCACGAAGAGATCGGCGATGCTCGGCGTGCGCACGTCGCCCAGTGCGGCGAGCTGCTGGCGCTCGGCGCCGTCGAACAGCAGGATGCTGCGGCCGAACACCTGGCGCTCGTAGATCGGCCGGAGCGCGCGCGCCGCGGCGGCGTTCTCGGGATGCACCATCACCTCGAGATACCGCGACTCGAACGCCTCCATGCTGCACTCGAGGACGATGCGGCCGCGGTTGAGGAACAGCGAAGTCGGTGAGGACGTCCTGGATCTCGTCGATCTGATGGGTCGTCACGACGATGGTGCGGCTGCGATCGAAGTAGTCGTTCAGCAGCGAGTCGTAGAACTGCTTGCGATACAGGATGTCCAGGCCGAGCGTCGGCTCGTCCAGCACCAGCAGTTTCGCGTCGATGGCCATGACGAGAGCGAGGTGCAGCTGGGTCACCATGCCCTTCGACAATTCCCTGACCTTGCTCCCGCGCTTGATGTCGGTCTTCGCGAGAAACCCTTCCGCCTTCGCGCGATCGAATCGCGGGTGCACGCCGGCGACGTAGTCGAGCGCCTGCGAAACCCGCATCCAGCGCGGCAGCACGGCGACGTCGGCGATGAAGGCAGACGTCGCGCATGAGCTGATCGCGCTCGGTCCAGGGGTCGCGTCCGAGCACCTTCAGCTCTCCCTGATAGGGGGTGAGGCCGAGGATCGCGTTGAGCGCGGTGCTCTTGCCCGCGCCGTTCGGGCCGATGAGTCCGAGGATGCGGCCCTCTTCGACGCGCAGATCGACGCCGTCCAGCGCGACGGTCGTGCCGAAGGACTTGCGGAGGCCGCGTGCTTCTATGCAGGCCATGGCGTCAACGCTCCTCTTCCGGAGGATCCGATGTCGGCCGGCGGTCTGCGGCGGCGTCCAGCAGCTCTTCCGGCGTCAGGCCGAGCCGCTGAATGGTCGCGTGGATCCTGGGCCACTGTTCCGCGAGAAACTTCTGGCGCTCGCCCTGCAGCAGCAGGTCGCGCGCGCCGGCATTGATGAACATGCCGCGGCCGCGCTTCGTCTCGACGAGCTGCTCGTCGACCAGTTGTTGATAGCCCTTCAGGACCGTGAGCGGATTGACCCGATACTCGGCCGCGACGTTGCGCACCGACGGCAGCGGATCGCCTTCCTTGAGCACGCCGTCGAGAATCATCGCGACGACCCGGTCGCGAAGCTGGCGGTAGATCGGCTGGCTGTCGTTCCACTGACTGTCCATCGTTTGCCGCAGATAGCCTTTACGAGAGAGTTGCGAGGGATCGCTCTGAGCGACCGTTCCGGCTCATAGTGATATAGTGAACTACAACACACGCTCACATGCTACGTTTTCTTTTGCCGGGAAGTTTCCGCCGAAATCAAGTAGGACAGTAAACTATTGATATTACTGACGATAACCCCACCATCGATTAGTCTGATGTTCTGGGCGCCCGAGGGATCGTCGAACGGGCTTGTGGTGTCGTTGCGGCCCGCCTCTGACGGGCCTCGCCTTCCGAGCGCGCGTCAGCGCAGCCCTTCGAAGAGGTCCGTCTCTCTCTCGCGCCCGCCGTTGACGAGGCTCATGGCCCGGTAGAACTCCTGCGTCCCCCAGAGGCCGGCGTGGTCCGCGTCCGAGAGGTGGCCGAGTGGGCCGTAGATCGTCATCTGCGACTCGTGGCACTGCACGGCGCGCCACACCGTTGGCCAGTGCGCGGCCGTATCCACGACCGTGGTGATGGCCCAATCCGGCCAGGGTGCCGCCTGCCTCTCCACGCCGTCCACTCGAGACACGAGCCGCTTGAACGCGGCCTGATAGGCCGCCCACTTCGCGGCGGACCACGCCTGGTAGTAGAACTTGGACGTTGTATGAGGAGGTAGCGCCCCGCCGGGCTCCGCCAGCTCGAGGGCGGGATCGGCTGCGGCCGCGACTGCCGCCAGCGCGAACTGGCTGATGGCGATGTGGTCGGGATGACCATAGGCGCCGTCGGGACCGAACGTCGCGACGACCTGCGGCTGGATGCGCCGCAGGTGTCGCGCGATGAGCCGCGCGGCTTCGGCGGGATCCGCCCGGTCGAGCGCACCGTCCATGTAATCGAGGACGTGCACGTCGTGCACCCCCAGGACCCGCGCGGCGGCACGAAGCTCGGCCTCACGGATACGGCCGAGGGCCTCCGGGCCCGGGTGCGCGGAGTTGTCCCGATAGCGGCCTGACTGTCCGCGGGTGGCCGTGATCACGTGGACCTCGACCCCCTCGGACGCGCATCGCGCCAGCGTCCCGCCCATGCCGAGCGTCTCGTCGTCGGGGTGCGCCAGAACGCACGCCAGTTTCAGCGTCGCCGCCACGCTGCGTTATGGCACGGAGGGCGTCGCCGGACAACGGCGATCGCGACAGTAGCTTTCTTTCAAACTGGATCCGAAAAGCCTGTTTCTGGCGCGAAAACGGCGCCATGGCGGGGGGATTGCGGGAACGGCTCTTGCTGCATAGTGTCTTGATGAGCGCGAAGCCCGGTCTCCGCGTCTCGGTCGCCCTCTTCGGAGAGGCGCTGATGGACGAGCTTCCGTCGGGGCCCGTGCCCGGCGGCGCACCGCTGAACGTCGCCCGGCACCTGCGTGCGTTCGGCCTCGAACCACTCCTGATCACGCGCGTCGGCACCGACGAGTTGGGCGACAGGCTGATCGCAGCGCTGGAGCGCTGGGGCCTGGACACTCGCGGCGTGCAGCGCGACCTCGTCCGACCCACGGGACGCGTTTCGGTCCGGGTCGCGCTGGGCCACCACCGCTTCGAGATCCCGCCCGACCAGGCCTGGGATTTCATCGATGCGACTGCTGCCGCCGGAGCGCTCGGCGCGTCCCCGGACATCCTCTATTTCGGCACACTGGCGCAGCGGCATCACGAGTCGCGGCGCGCCCTGTGGGGGCTCCTGTCGGGGACCTCCGGCGCGCGCGTCTTCGACGTCAACCTGCGGAAGCCCTGGTACGGCGTGGAGACCATCGAGTCGTCGCTCGCCTCCGCCGACGTTCTGAAGCTCAACGAGTCCGAGCTGGCCGTTCTGGGCGGGGCGTTCGGCCTCCCGAAGGGCGTCGCGGCGCGCGCCGACGCGCTGATGCGGAGGTTCTCGATTCGCGAGGTCGTGATCACTCATGGAGCGAAGGGCGCGCGGGTCTTCGAGACGGGCGGGGAGACGCGCGTGTCCGGCGCGCCGCTCGCTTCACGCCTCGTCGATACCGTGGGCGCGGGCGACGGATTCGCGGCCATCCTGATCCTCGGTGCCTCGAGAGGGTGGCCCCTTCCGCTGTCTCTGGCTCGCGCCGACCGCTTCGCGCGCTCGATCTGCCTCATTCCCGGCGCGGTCCCCGAGGACGAACGCTTCTACGAACCGTACGTCGAGGAGTGGGGCCGCCGAGGAGGTGATGACCCTGAGCGAGAGGAGCTTGTACATCGTCCTGCTCAGCGTCCATGGGCTCGTCCGGGGGCGTGACCCCGAGCTCGGGCGGGATGCGGACACCGGCGGGCAGGTTACGTACGTGCTGGAGCTGGCGCGCGCGCTGGGCCGGCATCCGGACGTCGCGCGGGTGGACCTGGTCACGAGGCTGATCGAGGATCCGGACGTCGCCGCGGACTACCGCGAGCGCGAGGAGGCGCTCTCGGACCGCGCGCGCATCGCGCGCCTGCCGTTCGGCCCGAGGCGTTACCTCAGGAAGGAGCTCCTCTGGCGGCACCTCGATCAGCTCGTGGACCGATGCCCGGAGCTGTTCCAGGAGCGGGGGCGTCTCCCCGACCTGATCCACTCGCACTACGCCGACGCCGCGTACGTGGGCCTGAAGCTCTCGCAGGCGCTCGCGGTCCCCCAGATCCACACGGGGCATTCGCTCGGCCGCGTGAAACGCGAGCGCCTCCTCGCGGCGGGCCGCAGGGCCTCCGCGCTGGAGCGGCAGTTCAACTTCGAGAGGCGCATCGCAGCGGAAGAGGCGGTGCTCGAGCACGCCTCGCTGATCGTGGCCAGCACGCACCAGGAGCTTCGCGAGCAGTACGCGCTCTACGAGAGGTTCGACGCGCGGCGCGCCATGGTCATCCCGCCGGGGGCCGACCTGTCGCGCTTCCAGCCGCCGGCTTACGGCCTTCGCGAAGAGCACGCCGCCGCCCTCGTCGACAGGTTTCTCAAAGCGCCGGAAAAACCGCTGATTCTCGCGCTCTGCCGGCCGGTGGAGCAGAAGAACGTCCGCCGGCTGCTGACGGCCTATGCCGAGGATCCCGAGCTGCGGGAGATGGCGAACCTCGCGATCGTGTCGGGCGGCCGGGACGACGTCCGCGCGGCCGAGAAGGACCAGCGGCGCGTGTTCACGGACCTCCTCCTCGACATCGACGCATTCGACCTCTACGGCAAGGTGGCCATCCCGAAGAGACACACGCAGGACGACGTGCCGGAGCTGTATCGACTGGCCGCCCGGCGCCGGGGCGTCTTCGTGGACGTGGCCGTCAACGAGCCGTTCGGCCTCACGCTCCTCGAGGCGGCCGCCAGCGGCCTCCCCGTCGTCGCGACGCACGACGGCGGCCCCAGGGACATCGTCGAGAGCTGCGCCAACGGCGTGCTCGTCGACCCCCTCGACACGCGGGCGATCGGCACCGCGATAAAGCAGGCGATCGGGAGCCCGAGGGAGTGGAGGCGCAGGTCGAAGAGCGGCCTCGCCGGAGTGGCGCGCCATTACACGTGGGGGGGCCACGTGACGAAGTACCTGAAGGCGGCCGACCGCCTCCTTCACCGCGAGCGAAAGCAGATCCGGCGGCGCATCGCCTACGCGCGGCCGGAGGAGGGTGCGAGCCTCCGACCCTTCCGGTACGCGCTCATCACCGACATCGACGAGACGCTGGTGGGCAGCGTGGCCGGCCTGGAGTCTCTTCTGGCGTGGCTTTCCGAGCGGCGCGAGGAGGTCGTCTTCGGCGTAGCGACAGGACGCGTGCTCGGGCTGGCGATCGGCGTCCTGGAAGACTGGCACGTCCCCATGCCCGACGTTCTCATCACCGGGGTCGGCACGGAGATCCACTACGGGCCGGAGCTCGTCGCCGATTCCGGGTGGTCGCGACACATCCGCCAGAGCTGGCGGCGCGAGGCGCTCGAAGAAACGCTCGCCGGCATGCCCGGCCTTTCGCTACAGCCCTCCGTCAAGCTGGGACCTTTCAAGCTGAGCTACGACGTGGAGAAAGGGCGGACGTCGCCCGTCGCGGAGGTGGAGGGGCTGCTCCGGGCGCGCGGCCTCCACGCGCGGCTCGTCTATTCCCAGGAAGCCTACCTCGACGTGCTGCCCGTGCGTGCCTCGAAGGGCCTTGCGATCCGCTACCTCGCGTACAGGCACGGCGTCCCCCTTCGCAGCTTCCTCGTGGCGGGCGACTCCGGGAACGACGTCGAGATGCTGCTGGGCGACACGCTCGCCGTCGTGGTCGGGAACCACAAGCCCGAGCTGGAGCGCCTGAGGGAGAGCGAGCAGGTCTACTTCGCGAGTCGGCCTTATGCCGACGGCATTCGGGAGGGGATCGCCCACTATCGCTTCGCCGAGGGCGCGGCCGCGCCCGCTGCAAGGGAGATGGCGTGCTCGACGATCTGACGGCCTTCGCGCGCGAGCACCGGGACGCCGTCTACGCTCTGCTTTCGCGGTGCTTCGCGCTGGAGAAGCCGGTCCTCCTTCAGCCCGAGCTGGGGCGCGAGTTCGAGACCCTGCGGCAGGGGTACGAGAAGTTCCCGCTCGAGGACACGCCACTCGCCCTCTTCGTGCACCACGCGCAGGAGGGCCTCTTCCGCTCGCCGTGGGCCCACTTCGCGGTGCGCGAGCGCGTCGGGCACTGGATCCGCGTGCGGTTCCACCTGGAAACGCTCCTCCCCGAGGAGGAAAACGTGCGGGAGTTCCTGGCGTTCAAGGAGAAGCTCGTCGACCCGGGAATCCAGGAAGACCAGGTCCTGGAGATCGACTTCGGGCCCTTCCTCCGCGGGTTCCCGCGGCTCAAGGAGCCCCGCTCCATCGGACAGGGGTTCATCTTCCTGAACCGCCAGCTCTCCAGCCGTCTCTTCGACGCCCGGGGCGAGGGCCATGAGGGGCTCCTGGAATTCCTGAGCGTGCACGCAATCGAAGGCCAGAGCCTCCTCGTGAACACGCGTTTCGACGACGTGGCGGCCCTTCGCGCCGCGCTCAGGCGGGCGCTCCAGAAACTCGAGAAGCTGGACGAAGCGGCGCCCTGGTCGGCCGCGAAGGAGCCCCTCGGCAAGCTGGGCTTCGCCCCCGGATGGGGCGACACGGCGGGCCGCGCGGCCGAGATGATGAGCCTCCTCGTGGACATCCTGGAGGCGCCCTCGCCCTCGGCGCTGGAGGCGTTTCTCGCCCGCATCCCGATGGTCTCGAAGATCCTGATCCTCTCGCCGCACGGGTACTTCGGGCAGGACAACGTGCTGGGGCTGCCCGACACGGGAGGACAGGTCGTCTACATCCTCGACCAGGTGCGCTCGCTCGAGCGCGAAATGCACGACCGGCTGGCGCGGCAGGGCGTCGCCGTGGAGCCGAGGATCCTGATCGTCACGCGGCTCATCCCGGAGTGCGGAAACACGACCTGCAACCAGCGCCTCGAGAAGGTGACCGGGACGAACGGCGCGCGGATCCTGCGCGTCCCGTTCACGAGGCCCTCAGGCGAGATCGTCCCGCACTGGATCTCCCGCTTCGCCATCTGGCCGTATCTGCCGCAGTTCGCGCGCGACGTGGAGCGTGAGGGGCTGGCCGAGCTGGGCGGGCGGCCCGACCTCATCATCGGCAACTACTCCGACGGCAACCTGGTCGCCTCGCTCCTCTCCCAGAAGCTCGGCGTGACGCAGTGCAACATCGCCCACGCCCTCGAGAAGAACAAGTACCCGCTCTCGTCCGTCCGCTGGAGGGACTACGAGGAGACGTATCACTTCTCCTGCCAGTACACCGCCGACCTCATCGCGATGAACACGGCCGATTTCATCGTCACGAGCACGTATCAGGAGATCGCCGGCGCCGAGGACAGCGTCGGGCAGTACGAGGCCTATACCGCGTTCACGATGCCCGGCCTCTACCGCGTCGTGAACGGCATCGACCTCTTCGACCCCAAGTTCAACGTGGTCTCGCCGGGCGCCGATCCCGACGTCTATTTCCCATGGACCGAGAAGGAGCGCTCTCTCTCGGCTCTGGTGCCGGCGGTCGAGGCGATGATCTTCGGCGCCGAGCCTCTTCCGTACGCGCGGGGCGCGCTCGAGGACCGGAACAAGCCGCTGGTTTTCACGATGGCCCGCCTCGACAAGATCAAGAACCTGACGGGCCTCGTGGAGTGGTTCGCGCTCTCCCACCGGCTGCGGAAGGTCGCGAATCTCCTCGTGATCGGCGGAAGCCTCGACCCCCGGTCGTCCGACCACGAGGAGGAGGAGCAGATCCGGCTCATGCACGACCTGATGGACAACTTCGCCCTCGACGGGCAGGTCCGCTGGCTCGGCAAGCGGCTCGACCGGTTCCTGTCCGGCGAGGTCTACCGCTACGTGGCGCGCCTGCGCGGCGTCTTCGTGCAGCCGGCCCTCTTCGAGGGCTTCGGACTCACCGTGATCGAGGCGATGGCCTCCGGCCTTCCGACGTTCGCCACCCGCTACGGCGGCCCCTCGGAGATCATCGAGCCGGGCCGCTCGGGTTTCCACATCGACCCGCACGACGGCGGCGCGTGCGCGGAGAAGATCGCCGGGTTCCTGGAGCGCTGCCGGGAAGAGCCGCGCGAGTGGGACCGCATCTCCCGCGCCGCCGTGTTGCGCGTGGAGGACCGCTACACCTGGAAGAGGTACGCCGAGCGGATCATGACCTTCGCGCGCATCTACGGCTTCTGGAAGTTCGTGAGCAATCTGGAGCGTCAGGAGACGTCGCGCTACCTGCACATGTTGTATCAGCTCCAGCTGCGCCCTCTCGCGGAGGCTTGCGGGCGCGAGACCGAGGCGGCCGCGGCCCGCCGGGAGGCGACGCAAGACGACGTGACCCCTTGAGGCTGTCGCCGTTCTCAGCGTGTCGGGGCGATGGCCTCCGGCACCGCCGCGGGCGCTGAGCCCGAAGTCACTTTCGGCGCCGCTCCGAGCAGGATCCTCACGCGGTGTACGCCGCCGTCGTCCACGAGCGGTATCGCTCCGGGATCGGCCGGCACCCCGTCGAGCTCGGCGCTCGACACGCCGCCGCCGCGGCGCTTCGGGGTTCTCGACCGTGATCGTGTAGCGGGTTCTTTCGAAGCGCCATTCGATGGAGTAGCCCGGCCACGACGACGGGATGCACGGGTTCAGCGTGAAGGAAGCGCCCCGGCGCGTGAGTCCGAGGATCCCCTCCAGCCCGACGCGATACATCCAGCCGGCCGAGCCGGTGTACCAGGTCCAGCCGCCGCGCCCGCGATGCGATGGGTGGTCGTAGACGTCCCCCGCGACGGCGTAGGGCTCGGTCTTGTATTGCTCGACCTCCGCGGCGGTGCGCGAGTGGTTGATCGGGTTGAGCATGTGGAAGAGCTCGACCGCCTCGTCGCCGCTCCCGAGGCGCGTCAGGGCGAGGACGACCCACTGGGCCGCGTGCGTGTACTGTCCGCCGTTCTCGCGGACTCCCGGCAGGTAGCCCTTGATGTAGCCCGGGTCGAGGGCCGTGCGGTCGAAGGGGGGCGAGAGGAGAAGGATGACCTGCGAGGTGCGCCTGACCAGCTGCGCGCGCACCGCGTCCATCGCGCGCTCGGCGCGCTTTTTCGGCGCGGCGCCGGAGAGGACAGCCCAGGTCTGTGCCACCGAGTCGAGCCTGCCCTCGTCGTTCTGGGAGGACCCGAGCGGCGTGCCGTCGTCGAAGTAGGCGCGCCGGTACCACTCGCCGTCCCAGCTCTGCTCGAGCATCGCCCCCAGGCGCTCGCGCTCGGCGCGGTAGCGCGCCGCGCGCGTCGCGTCGCCCCGCTCCTCGCACAGCGGCGCGAAGGCGCCCAGGACCGAGTGAAGGAACCATCCGACGAAGACGCTCTCCCCGCGCCCCTCGGGTCCGACCCTGTTGTAGCCGTCGTTCCAGTCGCAGCTCCCGATGAGCGGCAGGCCGTGGGAGCCGGCGGTGAGCGCGCGCTCGATGGCCCGCACGCCGTGCTCGAAGAGAGTTCCCTCCTCTGCCGATACGGTCGGCAGCCCGTACGCCTCGGCCTCTCCGGGCGGAACGGGAGGCGCCTGAAGGAACGGGATCCGTCTCGTCGAGGACGGCGGCGTCGCCGGTCGCCTTCACGTACTCGGCGACGGCGTACGGGAGCCAGAGAAGGTCGTCCGAGCAGCGCGTGCGGATGCCGTGGCCGCTCGAGGCGTCCCACCAGTGCTGGACGTCGCCCTCGACGAACTGGCGCGCGGCCGCCCGCAGGAGATGCTCGCGGGTCAGGTCGGGCCGCGTGAACACGAGCGCCAGGACGTCCTGGAGCTGGTCGCGGAAGCCGTAAGCCCCGCTCGCCTGGTAGTAGCCGGAGCGCGCCCAGAGGCGGCAGGCGAGGTCCTGGTAGAGGAGCCACCGGTTCACGAGGAGGTCGAAGGAGTCGTCGGGGGTCGAGACCCGCACGGCGCCGAGCGTCTCGTCCCAGAACGCCTCCACGGCGGCGAGCTCGGCTTCGGCGGCGGCGAGGCCGCCGGCTCCCGCGTAGCGGCGGAGGAGCGCGCGGGCCTCGTCGACGGTCGCGCCCCTGGCCGAGGAGGAAGACGACGCGCCGCGTCTCGCCAGGCGCGAGATCGACGGCCACCTGCAACGCGGCGCAGGGGTCGAGGCCGGCGCCGAAGCGGCCCGAGAGCCGCGGGCGGCTGAGCGCGGCCGCGCGCCGAAGCGAGCCGTTCCGGCCCAGGAACTCCTGGCGGTCGCCGGTGGCCGAGAGAAGCGCCTCGCCGGCGCCGCGAACGCGACGCGGCCGCTGAAGACCTCGTTGTAAGGGTTGCGCGCCAGGACCGCGCCCGTGTCGCCGTCGCGCTCCGTCACGACGAAGCGCGTGACGCCCGGCTTCGGGGGCCCGAGCGACCACTCGTTGTACGCGAAGAGGTGAGCCGGCGAGGCCGATTCGAGCGGTTCGTCACGGTCAGGAGCGACAGCTTGACCGGCTCCTCCCGCGCCACGAAGACCGCCAGCTCCTGCGCGATGCCGCGCGTGGCGCTCTCCCAGCGCGTCACGCCCGGCGCGTGGCGCACCACCCAGCGCGGAGAGCGTGACGTCCGCCTGAGCGGCGCCGGCGTGGCGCCCCAGCAGGCGCCGTTTTCCTCGTCGCGCAGGAAGATGGCTTCGGCGGTCGGGTCGGTGACCGGGTCGTTCGCGAACGGCGTGAGGCGGTTCTCGCGGCTGTTCTCGCACCAGGTGTGGGCCGCGCCCGAGCTGGTGACGATGCTTCCGAAGCGCGGGTTCGCGAGGACGTTGACCCAGGGGAGCGGAGTCTCTCGCTCGCCCTCGAGGACGACGACGTACTCGCGGCCGTCGCGCGTGAAGCCGCCGAGCCCGTTCTCCATGACGAGCGCTGGCGGCTCGACCGGCGGCTCAGGCAGCTCGTCGGGCCGTGGCTCGTAAGGCACGACGGCACTCGCGAGCGGAGGCTCCGGCTCGGGGCGGTCCAGCTGCTCCGCCAGCTCCCCGCGGCCGCCGGAGAGGACCGCGCGGGCGACCGCATTGAGAAGAAGCCGCTCGGCGTCGGGCATCGCGTCGCCCCGGAGAAGGAAGACGCCGCCGGGTTTCCCCTTCCATGCGCCCCAGGCGCCGCCCTCGACGAGCTCGACGAGCTGCTCGTGCATCTCGTCGCGGTAGCTCACGGCGTGCTCGTTCAGGATCACGGCGTCCGCCTTCAGCCCCTTGAGGCGCCAGAGCTCCTGCGCCATGAGGACCTGCCGCACGAGCGGCAGGTCGTCCGGCTCGGTCACGCGGACGAGGACGATCGGGAGATCGCCCGAGATGCCGTGTCCCCAGAGGCCCGCCTGGCCCAGCGTGCTCTTCGCCAGCAGCTCCTTTTCGGCGCGCAGCGACGCGTCGGAGAAGAAGACGCGGGAGCCGAGCCGCTCGAAGAGCTGGGCCTCCTCGACCGAGATCCCGAGGTGCCGGAGCGAGACCTGCGCGTGCGTGTAGGCGAGGGCGAACGTGCGGGCGGCGACGCCGGGGTCGTGATACTTCTGCGCCAGAGCGCGCGCGGCGGTCTCGTCCGCCGCGACGCCCGTCGCGAAGGAGAGGCGGGCGAAGGCGCCGGGCGCGAGCCGCAGCCGCGTCCTCAGGCTGAGGATCGGGTCGAGCACGGCGCCCGTGGTGCCCGAGAGCGCGCGCCCGTCGAGGGCGACGGGATCGTCGGGGCCGCGCCCGCGTCCCAGGAATCGCATCCGGTCCGTCTCCCACTCGACCGGTGCCTGCATCCGCCCGTCGATGGACAGGACGTGAAAGGCGAAGAGCGCCGGGTCGTGCGGGCCGCGCGGCCGGCGCCGCGCGAGAAGAGCCGTGCTCTCCGGAACCCACTCGGTCTCGACGAAGAGCTTCCCGAAGGCGGGATGCGCGACGTCTTCGGAGATGGTCCCCAGAGCGATCTCGACGTAGCTCGTCAGCTCGATCTCGCGCGGCCGGTCGCTCTGGTTCGTCACCGAGACCCGCCGCACCTCGGCGTCGTCCTCCGGCGAGACGGCGATCTCGAGGCGAGTCTCGATGTCGTGGTCGCGTCGCTGGATGACGGCCTTCTCGGGGAGGAGCTCCACGAGGTAGTCCTCCGGCTCCACGCCGACGGGCTGATAGGCCGCGGACCAGACCGCGCCGCCGTGGACGTCGCGCAGGTAGACGAACTGACTGCCCGGGTCGCGCGTGGGGTCTTCGCGCCACCGCGTCACGGCGCGGTCCCGGCAGAAGCTCGCTCCGCCGCCGGCGTTCGTCACGATCGCGACATAGGCGCCGTTCGACAGGATCTGCGCGCGCGGGTACGGCGTGTGCGGCGAGCGGAGGCGGCGCGGCGCGCGAGCGAGCGGGGGAGCCGCGTGGGTCTCCTCGGCGGGCCGCGGCTGGATGACGGGAGCCTCGCGCGGCATCCGCTCCTGCAGGAGGAGCTCGGTCGCCTGGATCCGGGGGTCCGCGTGGAACCGGTCGACCATGATGTCGCCGAGAAGGACGTTCGCGAGGGCGACGAGCGTCATCCCCTGGTGGTGCGCCAGGTACGATCTTGACGATCACGCCGGCGTTGACCCCGGCGCCGCGCGGCGGCCGCGGGCGTGGCGCCTTCGTCCGGCTTGCGGGGCGTGTAGTCGATGGCATCGTAGTAGCCCAGCGACCCCTCCGCCCCCTCGCTCGCGAGGCGCCTCAGGTTCCGCGCGGCCTCGGCCGGGTCGACCAGCGCGGCCAGCGCGGTCGCGTAGGGCGCGACGACGAGCTCGTCGGCCAGCCCGCGCTTCAGCCCGAGGCCCGGGACGCCGAAGGCCTTGTACTGGTAGTTCCCGAGCCGGTCGACGAGGTTGAACGCCGACTCGGAGATGCCCCAGGGGACGCCGCGGTCGCGGGCGTACTGGCGCTGCCGCCGAACGGCCATGCGACACGTCTGGTCGAGGAGCGTCCCGGGATACGTCCTCATCAGGAGGAGCGGCATCAGGTACTCGAACATCGACGCGCTCCACGAGACGAGCGTCGGGACGCCGTCCACGCTCACGACGAGCCGCCCGAGGTGGAACCAGTGGCTCTGCGGCACGTCCCCCTTGGCGATGGCGAAGAAGCTCGCGAGGCGCGCCTCCGAGGCGAGGAGGTCGTAGTAGGAGCTGTCCAGCCGGCCGGGCCCGACCGCAGTCGGCCAGCCGGTAGCCGATCGAGAAGAGCTGGCGCTCGCGGTCGTAGAGGAACGCGAAGTTCATTCCGTCGGCGAAAGCGCTGGCGCGCCGGGCGAGGTCGAGGAGGCGGGTCGCGAGCGGCGGTTGCGACGCGGCCAGGCGCCGGCACCCCTCGGCCAGCGCGAGCGAGCGCCCCCGCGAGGTTGCCGCTGTCCACCGTCGAGACGTAGCGCGGGAGGAGCGGCGAGAGGTTCCGCGTGTCGTACCAGTTCAGGAGATGCCCCTCGTGCCGCTCCAGCCCTTCGACGGTCGTCAGCGTCCGCTCCAGCCTCTCGAGCATGGCGTCTGCCGGCAGGAAGCCCAGATCGTGCGCCGCGAGCGTGGAGAGAAGGCCCATCCCGATGTTGGTCGGCGAGGTCCGGTGCGCCACGACGCGGGCGGGCTCCTCCTGGAGGTTGTCGGGAGGGAGCCCGTGGTCCTCGGGGCCGGCCAGCGTCTCGAAGTAGCGCCAGGTCTTCCGCGCGATCGCGAGGAGGAGCTCGCGATCCGCGGGCGACAGCTCGCGCCGCCGCGGTGCGGCCGGCTGGCTCAGCCAGTAGGCCAGGAGAGGCGCGATCGCCCAGAGAGCGCGCGAACGGCAGGGCGAGGGGCAGAGCGCCGGGACGCGCCGCGGCGGTGAGAGCCACGAGAGCGGCGGCGGCGATCGGGCTCGCGGCCATCTCCGCGAGGAACGAGCGGACTCCCTCGCGCAGCAGGCCCGCGGCCCGCGCGGCCTGCGCGGCGGCGGTCTCCCAGTCCAGCAGGCGGCGCTGCGTGATGACGAGCCTCACGAGCGTCAGGGCGATGGCATGCACCATCTCCCAGGCGTGGTACGGGAGGAAGACGAGCGTCAGGAACGCCTGCGCGGAGGCCGTGCTCAGCTCCTCGAGAAGGCCGCGCAGGTGGACGCGGGCCGGCTCGTACGCGGGCGGCCGCTTCGAGCAGGTGGAAGAGAGAGGTGACGAGCGGGAAACGACACGACCGAGAGTCCGGCCAGGGTCCACGCGAGCGGGTTCCCGGGCAGGACCGTCCAGGCGGCCGCGAAGAGAGCGAGGAGGGAGGGCGCCACGAGGCTCCGCCGCAGGTTGTCGAGGATCTTCCACTGGCTGATGAGCGGCAGGCGGTTCTTCGCGAAGCCCTTCGGCGTCGGGACCATGGGAAGAAGCCAGGCGAGGATCTGCCAGTCGCCGCGCACCCAGCGGTGCTGGCGGCGCGCGTGCGCGAGGAGGTTCGGCGGGATAGTCGTCCACCACCTCCACGTCGGAGACGAGCGCCGGTCCGCGCGTGGAGACCCTCGAAGAGGTCGTGCGAGAGGAGCGCGTTCTCGGGGACGCGCCCGTCCACGGCCGCGCGGAAGGCGTCCACGTCGTAGAGCCCCTTGCCGGTGAAGATGCCCTCGCCGAAGAGGTCCTGGTAGGTGTCGGAGACGGCCGTCGTGTACGGATCGACGCCCGTGTGCCCGGCGTACACCCGCGCGAAGAGCGATCCGGCGGCGCTCGCGAGCGTGACGCTGACGCGCGGCTGGAGGATGCCGTATCCCTCCGTCACCCGTCCGACGGACGGGTCGAAGACGGGTCTGTTCAGCGGGTGGGAGAGGATCCCGATCAGCGTCTGCGCGGCGCCGCGCGGCAGCCGCGAGTCCGCGTCGAGCGTGAGGACGTAGCGCACCGACGGCAGGATCGAGAGGTCTCCCAGCCGCACCGTGAAGCCGGTGTCGCCCGCGTCGCGCAGGAGCCGGTTGAACTCCTCGAGCTTGCCCCGCTTCCGCTCCCAGCCCATGAACACGCCCTCTTTCGGGTTCCACCGGCGCTCGCGGTGGAAGAGGAAGAAGCGGTCCCTCGCGTCGGGCGCGTGGCGGCGGTTGAGGGCCTCGATTCCGGCGGCGGCGGCGGCGAGGATCTCCGCGTCGCCCTCCATCGTCTGCGCGGGCGCGTCCTTGAAGTCGCCGAGGATCGCGAAGTGGATGTGCGGGTCGAGGTTGCCGAGGGCCTGCACCTCGAGATGCTCCAGAAGAGCGCTCGACGCCCTTCACGCTTCCGAGGAGCGCCGGCACGACCACCATCGTGCGGGCGCTCTCGGGGACGCCCTCGATGAGATCGAGGCGGGGCAGCCGCCGCGGCGGCACGAGCGCGGCGACGAGGCGCTGGACGATGAGGACCGCGAGCTCGCTCGCGGGGATCGTCGCGAGAAGCGCCGCGGCGGTCGCCATCTCGGGAGCGCCCGAGGCGCGGACGTACGCGATCGCCGCGTAGACGCCGAGGCCGGTCAGCAGGCCGATGCTGCCGAGGTAAGCCGCCGTCGCGTGGGAGAAGGCGAAGCGGCGGAGCCTCTGGCCGAGCCGCGGGGTGTACGCGACGTCGATCTCGAGGCCGGCCCGGCCCGGGCCGATCAGGTGATGGCCGACGTGAGCGGCTCGTCTCGCCGATGCCCTTCCGCTCCGCCGCCTGGCGCGCGCTCTCGACGGCGCGCAGGGCGACGCGCACCTGCGCCTCGCCGGTGGGCTCGGCGAGCTCCTCGACGGCCTGGCGGTAGCGGTCGCGGCTCTGGAAATCCATGCGCGTGTAGACCGCCGCCGGATCGCGGCGCAGGATCTGCTCCACCAGGCTGACCCGCTCCACGAAGCGGCTCCAGTCGAGCGTGGCGCAGAGCCTCAGGCTCGTGATCGTGTTGCCCGTCGAGGCCTGGTCGGTGGCCTGGCGCTGGTGCTCGGCGCGGACGGCGTCCTCGGACGTCGTGCCGCCCGCGGGAAGCGCCTCCTCCATCCGGGCGTGGAGCGAGGAGACGCGCGGATCGGACTCGTGCATCCGCTGCCGCAGCTGCGCGACGAAGGCGCTGTGAAGCGGCTCGGGAAGCGGCTCGGGCGGGCCGCCGCCGGCCAGCCTCTCGAGCGCGGCGTCCGCCTCCCGCCTGGCGCGCTCGCCCGGACAGGATCCCCGCCGCCAGGATCCTCAGGTTCTCGAGGAGCGCGAGCTTGAGCATGCTGGGCCACGCCCAGAGCTCGCCGATCGTCAGCGGCGCGACGGTCTGATAGGCGAGGACGAAGCGCGTGAGTCGCTCCGCGTCGAGCCGCCCGTCGCCGTGCCGGATCAGCTCGAGCGCCATCGCGTGGATGCGGGCCCTGCCCGAGAGCTCGCGCGCGGCGAGCTTGGGGAGCTTCTGGTAGTACCGGGAGGGGAGGTCGTGGCGCACGGCGCGCGCTTCGGACTCGACGAGGTGGAAGTTGTCGAGGAGCCACTCGGCCGCGGGGTCGACGGCGTCACCCCGGCGGACGTCGTCGGCCAGGAGGCGGTAGGCCTCGCGCAGGACGCGGAGGTTCGCGTCCAGCCGCGTCCGGACGTCGTGCCCGCCCGCCCGCGAGTCTCGCGCCAGCGTGAAGACGCCGGCCAGCGTCTTCGCGCGCTCCTCGAGGCTCTCGAGGCCCAGGAGCTCGCCCCTGAGAGGCACTTCCTCTTCGGGACGGCGCCGTCCGAACAGGGATCGCATCATAAGTGATTGTAGCCGCGCATTCTGGATCGACGACCTGCCTGGATATAGTCGGGACGATGCGGAAGGGGGAGACGCTCCGAGGTCAGCCCGGCGACGCCCGCCGAGGACGCGCCGCGCGGCCGCAGGAAATGGGTCACCCACGGGTTGTCGAACCGCGTCGTGTACGGGGGGCTCCACTACGGCGCCCGCTGGCTGCCGCTGCCGGTTCTGCACGGCATCTCGCTCGTCGGAAACAGCCTCGCGGTGACGCTCATGCGCGAGACGCTCGAGGGCATCCGCGAGAACTTCCGCCTCGCGCTCGGCGTTCCGGAGCCGGAGGCGCGACGTCTGGCGCGTCGCCTCTTCTTCGAATACGGCCGGTCGGTGATCGACGTCTGGCGGCTCCGGAGCGAGGCCTTCGTCCCGAAGATCACGTCGTTCGATGCGGACGCCGCCGTGCTCGCCGGGGTCCGGAAGAACGGCCGCGGCTTCCTTCTCGTGACCGGGCACGTCGGAAACTGGGAGATGGGCGCCGTGACGCTGCGCGGCCACGCGCTGACGCCGGCCGTCGTCGGCCAGCCGGAGCTCGACCCGGACGTCGAAGCCATGCGCCTGAGCCTGAGGACGCGCCTCGGCGTCGAGTCGATCGACATCGGCTCGTCCATGGCCACCGCGTTCCGGGTGCGCACGGCGGTCGAGGCGGGGCGGGCGGTGGCGCTGCTCGTCGACCGCGCCTATCCGGAGGACCAGGTGGTCGTCTCCTACTTCGGCCGCCCCACGCCTTTTCTCCGCTCGCCGGCCCTCCTCGCCCGCTTCTGCCGGTGCGAGATCCTCCCCGGCTTCTTCCTGCGCAGCCCCGACGGCTCGTACTTCAACGTCTGGGGCGCTCCGCATCGCCGCCGACGAGACGCTCTCTCCCGAGGAGGACGCGCGCCGCATCATGAGCCGCGTGGCCGCCGATCTGGAAGGCGTCGTGCGCGCGCACCCGACGCAGTGGTTCAACTTCTACCGGTTCTGGAAGGACGGGAGCGCTTCGGAAGGAGCGGCGGGGGCCCGGCCGGAGTCCGGCGGGCGCGTCCACGCGCCGTAGACGTAGTTTCCGCAGCACCGGCTGCAGATGGGGAGCGGCTCTCTCGCGAGCTTTTCGCGGAAGCGGCCGGCGCGCTCCCCGGTCCAGATCTCCCGGAACGGCGTCTTCCGCACGTTGCCGATGAAGTAATCGGGAAAGTCCCCGCAGAAGCAGACCTGGCCGTCCGGCTCGACCTGGGCGAAGTACCAGGCCACCGGGCAGAGGTCGTGGCCGAAGGTCTTCGCCCGCATCGGCGAAGTAGTCGGGCACGCCTTCCGCCGGGCACGTCGGGCACGAACGAGATCCAGGGGCGGCCCCGCGCGGAGTCGAGAAAGCGCCGGCGGCGGAGGCCCTTCAGGAGCTTCACGAGCTGCGTCAGCTGGCGCCCCTTCGTGACCGCGAAGTCCGCGCCGTCGAACTCGAATCCCTTCCAGGAGCTGCCCGAGACGCCGAAGGTCTCGGACATCACCTTCTCGTACTCCGCGCCGGTTTCCTTCGAGACGAACCAGCGAAGCCCGATGTTGACCGTGTCGAGCGGAAGCTCTCGGAGCTCCTCGAGCGCCGGCGCGACGTCTTCGAGGTTGAGCTCGGTGATCGGCAGGATGGCGAGGAGCATCGGCGCCGCGGACCCGAGCTCGTCGCGCACCCGGGCCACGGCCCTCACGCCGGCCGCCGCGCGCTCGAAGCTGTCGGCCTGTCCCGCGGATCCGGTCGTGGACGTCGGGCGGGCCGTCGATGGAGACCATGATCGAGTCCACGCCGGCCTCGACGAGCTCGCGGGCCATCTCCTCGAGCCGCCAGCCGTTCGTGATGATGCGAGCACGTCAGGCCGCGCCCCTTCACCTCCCGGATGAGAGGCAGGATGTCGGGATAGAGCAGCGGTTCGCCGCCGAACAGGCTGATGATGGGCCGCGAGGGCGCGAGCTCGTCGAGGAGGCGGACGTAGTCGGAGAGCGCCATCTGGCGGTTCAGCCCGATCAGCTCGCGAATCCGGCTCCTCTCCCTTTCACCGTCGGACGCCGTCGGCCTCGGCGCCCGCGCGGAAGATCCCCGTGTCTCCCCACTGTCCGCACATCTTGCAGCGGAGGTTGCAGAGGTTCGTGACGCGGAGCTGCACGAACGTCGGCATCGGGAGGTTGCCGGAGCCGGGCGCGGAAAGGTGCTTCATCACCTCGCCGCGCCCCCGGCGCATGCGGCCCAGGTGGCGGCGCGCGAAACCCGCGAGCTTCGAGGCCGCGCCGGAAGCTCACGGTGTCTTCTCGGGCTCGAGAATCCCCGTCGCCCGCTCGAAAGCGCCCCGGCCTCGCAACGCCTGCAGCGACCCTGACGAACGCGGCGCAGACGTGAAAGGAGAAGATCCAGAGGCGGGCTTTGAAGGTGGGATGGAAGACGCCGCCGCCGAGCACCGTCGTGACGCCGCGCCCGATCCAGGCGTTCGGAGCCGGCGTGTAGAACGTCTCGAGGACGTGCGGCTCGTAGAAGCCGTGGACGAAGCGCTCGAATCGCCGGATCGCGCCGCGATACGTCCTTTCGAAGCTCCTGAAGTCGGCCGCGTCGACGCGACCCTTGCGGCGGAGCGCGCGGTCGACCGAGGAGGCCGCGATCTCGGCCGACTGCATCGCGAGGAGGACGCCCGTCGAGAAGACGGGATCGAGGAAGCAGGCCGCGTCTCCCACGAGGCAGAAGCCGTCGCCGGAGATGCGGGGCGTCGAGTACGAGTAGTCCGCGATGGCCTGCACGTCCATCGTCCGCTTCGAGCCCGCGAGGAGCTCGCGCACCTCGGGCGTCGCCAGGACCGACTCCTCGAAGAGCTGCTCCACGGTGCCCGGCCGCTCCTTGAACCGCCGCGAAGGCATCACGATTCCGACCGAGACCGAGCCGTCGGAGAACGGGATCAGCCACCACCAGCCTTCCGGCGTCGTGACGATGACGATGTCCCCGCCGGTGGGTCCCTCCTCGCGCCTGAAGGTGTCGTAGTGGGTGAACGCGGCCGAGCGGTCGAGAAGCGGATCCCGGCGCCGCCCGCCGAGGTGGCGCGAGAGAAGCGCGTCGCGGCCGGTGGCATCCACGACCACCTTCGCCTCCACCGTGCGCGGCTCGCTTTCCCCTTTCAGCAGCACCTTCACGCCTCGCGCCCTCTTGCCGTCCGCGCTGAAGAGCACGTCCGTCACGCGCGCTTCCTCGAAGACGGCCGCTCCGGACTCCCGCGCATGGTCCAGGAGGAGAGCGTCGAACTCGGCCCGTTTCACCTGGAACGAGCTCGGGTGGTCGCTGTCGACGCCGTTCGCGAACAACACCGGGCGCGTGAAGGTCGTTCCCTGATGGTAGAAGCGGGCCCCGCGCTTCACCTGGGGCCCCGCCGCCTTCAGCTTCGAAAGCACGCCGATGCGCTCGAAGAGCGGCACGTTCCAGGGCAGGAGCGACTCGCCGATGTGGAAGCGGGGAAACTTCTCGCGCTCGAAGACGACCGCGCGATGGCCCATCCGGGCCATCAGCGTCGCGAACGTGGAGCCGCCGGGTCCGCCGCCGCAGACGACCGCGTCGGCCTCGGCGGGGAAGTCCCGAGGACTCGCATTCTCTTGCCCGGCAGAGTTCACCGACACGCCCGTGATTATCCACGCAGGGCCGATGTTTCGCTGGATTTCACCGGCGCTCATCTGACAAGCTTTACGCAAAGAAAGCGCGATGGAACTGAGCACGGCACAGGATGGGCGTGTGACGGTCGTGACCCTGAAGGGCGATCTCGTGATCGGCGAAGCCGAGGCCCTGTTCAAGAGGACCGTCATGCGCCTGCTCGAAGAGGGAAACGTCGACCTCCTGATCGATTGCTCGGGTCTGCGCATCGTGGACTCGTCCGGTCTCGGCGCTCTCGTGCGCGCGCTCACGACGTCGCAGAACGAGGGGGGCCGCGCCAAGCTCCTCGGAGTCGGTCCCCACCTGAAGAAGCTCCTCGAGATGACGAGGCTCGATTCGGTCTTCGAGACGTTCGACGACAGGGAGCTGGCCGTCTCCAGCTTCTGACGGTCGAGGTGCGGAGGGTCCCGCATGCCGCAGGATGCAGGTCGGGGAGGATCGCCGCCCGAGGGCGTCGAGATCAGGGCGCTGGCCGAGCTGGCCCTCTGCGAGAGCCTCGCGCAGACCTCGGGCTGGGCGGCCCGGTGGAGCGCGGAGCTCGCCGGCGCCGACGCGGCCCTCCTCTGGGCTCCGGACGCGCTCCAGCCATCGTTCCTCTGCATCGCCGCCTTCGGCGCCGGGACCGAGCGTGCCCTGAGGCGCTCGGTATCGCGGGAGACCGGCGTCGTGCACGATCTCGTCCGCGACCGCAAGCCGCTCCTTCTCGAGGCCGGCCTGCTCGCCGAAACGGACGACCCCTTTCTCGAGGTTCTGCCGGCGGGGACGATGGTGTGCCTTCTCGTGCCGCTCCAGGCCGAGAGGCTCGTCATGGGCCTCCTCGCGCTCGCCTTCGACGCGACGCCGGATCGGCGCGTGCTCGAGAACCTCCAGGGGTTCCTCCGGCACGCAACGCCGGCCCTCGCGCGGGCTCTGCGCGCGGAGCGGAAGACGACCGGCCTCCTCGCGGCCATCGAGCGGCTCACGAACCTCTACGACGTGACGAAGACCTTCGGCTCGACGATCGACCTCGGAGAGCTCTCGACGCTCATCGCGAGCAAGTCGGCCGACTCGCCGGCGGCGAGGTCGCGTCGCTCTGGATGCTCGACGAGGCGAACGGCGAGGTGGCGCTCGCCGCCACGGCCGTCAACCACGCGTACGACGTGCAGGCCCCGGACGGCGGCGTCGGCGGCGCGGTGGTGGGCGACGTCCTCGCCGGCCGGGAGATCGTCCGCCGGAACGGACTCGACGCCGACGACCCGCTCGGCGGCGGGGATTCCGGACTTCCCGATTCGCTCGATCCTCGCGGTCCCTCTCGTCGAGGACGAGACGCCGCTCGGCGCGATCGTCGTCGTCAACAAGCGCGGGCGACATCCGGAGTTCACGGCGGCCGACGAGGAGCTCCTCGTCGACATCGAGCGGCAGGCCGTCCGGGCTCTTCACAACGCGCGGCAGTACGAGGCCGAGAAGAAGGTCCAGGAGCTGGACGCTCTTCTTGCCGTCAGCCGCGAGATCACCTCGACGCTCGACCTCGACAAGGTGATGAGGACGATCGTCAACGCGACGTCGGCGCTGATCCGTTACGACCGCTGTGCGATCGCGATCCTTCAGCGGGGGAGGCTGCGGATCGGGGCGGTCTCCGGGGCGGCGGAGGTGGACCGGAAGGACCCGTCGGTCCAGCGGACGCGAGGCGCTCCTCGAGTGGGTCTTCTTCGGCGGCGCCGAACGTCGCCGTCACGCGCCGCGAGGACGGCACGATCGCGACCGACCGTCCGGAAACCGAGGAGAAGTTCCGCGCCTTCTTCGAGGCGAGCGGCCGCAACGCCTTTTACGGCGTCCTTCTCGAGGACGACGAGGGAAAGCTCGGCGTCCTCGGCTTCGAGTGCGACGAGCCGCTCGAGTTCGACGCCGGAACGCGCGACCTCCTCCAGATCCTCGTCAACCAGGCCACCGTCGCCGTCCGCAACGCCCAGCTCTACCAGCAGGTCCCGCTCCCGGGCTTCCTCCGGCCGCTCGCGGAGCGGACGCGGAAGCTGCGGGAGCAGCCCGGCGAGCCGCGTGCGGCGGTGGGCGCTCGGGAGCGCCGCGGCCCTGGTCCTCCTCGTCCTCCTGCCGTGGAACGTCCGGGTCGCCGGGCCCGGCCCGCGTCGTTCCCGGCCGGCGGATTCCCGTGACGGCGTCCGTGGAAGGCGATCGTCGAGAGCGTCGAGCACCGCGAGGGCGATGCCGTGGCCGCGGGCGACGTCGTCGCGACGCTTCGCGACGACGCCTACCGGGCCGCCGCCGCCGAGGCGCGCGCCGCCGAGCAGATCGCCGAGGCCGAGGTCTGCGCGCCACCGCGCCGAGGGGAACGCCGCCGCGACTGTTCCAGGCAGTCGCCCGGCGCGACGAGATGCGAGCGCGGGCGGCTCTGCGCGGAGGAGCGGCTCGAACGGCACGCGACTCCGCGCGCCCGAGGCCGGGATCGTCCTGACGCCGCGGCTCGACGAGCGCGTCGGCCAGTTCCTCGCGGCCGGCGCCGAGTTCGCCGTTCTCGCCGAGACGTCGTCCCTTCTCGTCGAGGTGGCCGTGCCCGGAGCGCGACGCGTCCCTCCTTGCCGCCGGCCAGAAGGTCGACGTCAAGATGAACTCCTATCCGTACCGGACGTTTCGCGGGACGCGTCGTCGCACCTCGGCGCGGTCGTCCGCGAGGAGGGCGAGGAGCGCTTCGTCATCGCCGAGACGCGGGTCGAGAACCCCGGCGGCCTGCTCAAGCCGGGCATGCTCGGGACGGCGAAGGTCTCCACGGGCCGCCGACCGCATCCTCGTGGCGCTCCTCCGGCGCCCGGCGCGCTGGGCTGGCCGCGAAGCTCTGGCCCCTCCTGCCGTGAGCGCCGCCGTCGCGTCCCGGCGGCCTCGCCGTCGTCGCGGCCGCCCGCCGCGGACGGGCGCCGAGGCGCTCGCGGCCCGCCACGGCGTCCGGCTCGAGCGCCCGGCCCTCCGAAGGGCCTCGTCATCCGGCGGCAGGTGCAGGTCGGCGAGGTGACGCTGGGTCGTCAAGCATCCGGAGACGAACAAGTTCTACACGTTCGACGACGGCGACGTGGGGCCTCATCGAGCTCTTCGACGGGACGCGGACGCCGGACGCGAGATCCTCGAGGAGTACCGCGCCGCGTTTCCGGGCGACCGAGATCGGCCTCGACGCTCGATCCTCGACTACGAGGAGATGCTCCGCGAGGATCGACGCTCCTCGAGCAGTCGGCCGCCGAGAAGAACCTCCAGCTCCTCTCGAAGTTCAAGAATCGCTCAGGCAGCGGGCCGCCGAGGAGAAGGCCGAGGGCTTCAACCTCCTCTTCATGCTCTTCAAGGTCTTCGATCCGGACCGGATTCTGACCCGGACGCTTCCGTACGTCCGCTGGCTCTGGCGGCCGCCCGTCGTCGCCGTCGCCTGCGTCTGCGTTCCTCTTCACGATCGGCGTCTTCGCGACGCGCTTCGACACGATCTGGGCCCAGACGATCGAGCTCTACTCGTTCCTCAAGAAGCCGTTCTGGGACTTCGTCCAGTTCTGGGTCATCCTGACCTCGATCGGCTTCATCCACGAGTTCGCGCACGGCTACGCGACGAAGATGTACGGGGGCGAGGTCCACGACATGGGAATCGCGCTCCTCTACTTCACGCCGGCCTTCTACTGCGACACGACCGACTCGCTCCTCTTCCCGAGCAAGTGGCAGCAGCTGACTGGGTCACGGTGGCGGGGATCTACATCGAGGCGATCCTCTGCACGATCGCGACGGCGCTCTGGGTGGCCAGCTACCCCGACACGCTTCTCCACGAGCTGGCCTACAAGACGATGCTCTTCACGGGGGTCTCGACGATCTTCTTCAACATCAACCCGCTCGTGAAGATCGACGGCTACTACGCCCTCTCGCAGCCTCCTCGAGATCCCGGAGCTGCGCGAGGAGTCGTTCCGCTGGCTCGGGCGCTCTCTTCCAGCGTCACGTCCTCCGGCTGAACGTCGAGGTGCCCGTCGTGTCGCGCCGGAAGAAGCGGATCTTCCTGATCTATGGGCCGCTCGCCCTCGGCTACCTCGGTTTCATCATGGCGTTCATCGCGAAGCTCCTCGACAACTTCTACTCGAAGGTCGTGCCCGGAGCTTCGCCGTCGTCCTGCTCCTCGTCACGCTCTACTTCTTCTTCCGGAAGCGGGTCCGCCTCGTCGTCCGGATCTCCCGCCTCTTCTACCTCGACAAGAAGGAGCTCCTGATGTCGCCGCGAGCCCGCGTCCCCCTCCTCGCCGCCGCCGCGTGCCTCGTCCTCCTCCTCGTCGTCCCGTGGTAGCCGCCGGACGATCCGGATGGACGCCGTCCTCGAGCCCGTTACGTCCGCGCAGCTCGAGGCCCCCGAGGATGGCGTCGTCCGCGAGGTCTTCGCGCGCGAGGGCGACGTCCTCCGGGCAGGGCCAGCCCCTTCTCCGGCTCGAGAGTCCGGCGTCGACGGCCGATTTCGGCGTCGCCTCTCGGCCCGCCGCACGGGCGCTGCCGACGACGCGGGCCGGAGCCTCAGCGCCGGAGACGCCGGGGACGTCTATCGGGCTGCGCGGAAGGCAGAGGCGGCGGCGGCCGCGGGTCTCGCCCGTGACGCGGCGCGCACGGCGTCGGCTCGATCGTGCCGAGCCCGATCGAGGGGCGACTCCTGACGGCACGGCCGGAGGATCTCGTGGGCGCTGGGTCACGGCCGGGACGCCGCTCTCGGGACCGTCGGCGACACGCGGCAGCTCGACGGCGACGTTCCCGGTCTCCGAGCGCCTTCTGACGCGACCTCGCGGTTGGCAGCGCCGGTCTCGGTGCAGCTCCGCGGGCGGCCGTTCGAGATCCTCCGCGGCACGATCGTCTCGATCGCCCCCGCCTCGCAGCCGGCTCCGTCCGACGCGCCCGCAGGCCCTCCGCCCGTCCGAGATGCCAGGCCGTATCGTGGCGTGGCGCGTCTTCGATAACCCGAACGGCAGCCTAAAGCCGGGGTTCGTCGGGGCTGGCCAAGATCCAGGGACCGCGGAGTTCGCTCCTAGCGCGAGGGCTTGTCGGGTCCTCTACCGCTGGTTTCGCCAGTCGTCTGGTGAGCCCCGAAACGCAGAGCGCCCCGGTCGAACCGGGGCGCTCGTGATTCCGATCGGACTCGCGGAGTCTTCAGTCGACGTTGTTCGCCGTCCGGGTCGTCAAGGCGCGCGTGGTGGCGGCGATGCGGCGTCGCGAGCTGGCGGTCGCGCGTCGGTTCGGCGGCGCGCCGCGAGCTGGCGGCGCGCGTGCGTGGCGGCGCGCGTGAGCTGGCCGCGCGCGTAGCTTGGCGGCGGCGCGTGGTGGCTTGGCGCGCGTGGTCGCGCCGGGCTCGCGCGCGGCGTTGCGACCCTGGGCCGCGACGTCGTCGGCGTCGACGGCGGGGTTGTTGCCGAGGTTGCTCACCCGGATCTCGCCCGAGCTCCTTGCCCGTCCCTTCCTTGATCTTCGCCCTCTGCTCGTCTGTCAGCTTGATGCGCACGTCGTTCGCCATGATGTCCTCCTGCTTTCTCCGGCGAGAGCGCCGGGTTGTTTGGTGCTCGCCGTCACGACTAGCAAGACGGAAGCCAGACGCCCGGATCGCGCCTCGACTCCAGATGGCCCCCAATTGGCCGCATTTTCGCGAATTCCCGAAGACGCGTGGCATGCCGGCGAATTCGGCGGAGATGAATTTCTCAACCTCGGTTGACTCTTTCATCTCGGACCGGCGTCAGAGCCCGTGCTTGCGGCTGAGGTACTTCATCTGGTTCGAATCCAGGCCGAGCGCCTCGGCGGCCCGGGCCTTCACGCCTCCGGCACGCCTCGATCGCCCGGACGAGAAGTTGCCGCTCGAACCGGGACACGGCTTCGTCGAGCGGAAGTCCCTCGGGCGCCGGCGCCGTCGAAACGGCGGCCAGGGACGCCGGGAAGTGCTCCGGCCCGATCACGTCGTCATCGACGAGCACCGTGACCATCTCGACGAGGTGCTCGAGCTCGCGCACGTTTCCGCGAAAGGGGTGCCTTCCGAGCGCCTTGAGGGCTACCGGAGAGAACGTCTTCGGGCGGCGGCCGTGTCGCCCGGCGGCGCGCGCGGCGAAGAAGTCCACGAGCAGCGGGATGTCCTCGCGCCGCTCCCTGAGCGGCGGAATCCTCAGGATGACGGTGTTCAGACGATAGAAGAGGTCGTTGCGGAACGTTCCCGCCGCCACGCGCCGCTCCAGGTCTTCGTTCGTGGCCGCGACGAGCCGGATGTCCACGTGGATCGTCTTCGTCCCGCCGACCCGCTCGAAATCGTGTCGCTCGAGGACGCGCAGCAGCTTGGCCTGGACGGCAGGGGAGAGCGTCGCCACCTCGTCCAGGAAGAGGGTCCCGCCGTGCGCCAGCTCGAAACGCCCGGCCCGCGAGGCCACCGCGCCGGTGAACGCGCCCCGCTCGTGGCCGAAGAGCTCGGACTCGGCCAGAGTCTCCGTGAGCGCCGAGCTGTTCACGGGCACGAACGGCCCGCGCCTTCCGGGCGCTCCCCCGGTGGATCGCTTCCGCCACGAGCTCCTTGCCCGTTCCGCTCTCACCGGTCACGAGGACCGTGGCGTCGGTGGGCGCCACTCTCTCGATGAGAGCGAAGAGCGCGCGCATGCCCGGGCTCTCGCCCACGAGCCCGCCGTAGGACTCGCCGCTGGAGGACCTTCTCCCTCAGAGCGCGGTTCTCGGCGAGGATGCGGCGCCGCTCCAGGGCCCGCCCGAGAACGACGAGAAGTTCCGCCCTCTCGAACGGCTTTCGGAAGAAGTCGAACGCCCCCAGCTCGATTGCCTTCAGGGCCCAGCGGCGCTCCGCTTCCGCCGTCATCACCACGACGGTGGCGTCCGGCTGGCGTTGACGGATGGCCTGCAGCAACGCGAGCCCTTCCTCCGCCGTGCCCGACGGCGGGAGCCGAAGGTCGAGGAGGTAGACGTCCGGCTCCAGCTCGGCGAGCTTCAGACCCTCGGCGGCGTCCCGGGCACCGTGGACATCGAATCTTCCCTTCAGCGCCCACACGAGCTGGTCGAGCAGGAGAGGATCGTCCTCGACGATGGCGAGTCGTCCCTCGATCGGCGTCCGCCCCGTGTCCATCGCTAGGCGCGCCGGCCCCGCGCGGCCGGGAGCGGCAGGAGGAGACGCGCGCACGTGCCCTTGCCTTCTACGCTCCTCACCTCGACGTCGCCGCCGTGATGGCGCAGGATGCGGCGCGCCGTATAGAGGCCCAGGCCGACGCCGTCGGGCTTCATCGTCTGAAATGGCCGGAACAGTCGGCGGCGCACGAAGTCGGCGGGCATGCCGGGTCCGTCGTCCTCGACCTCGATCACGCCGAAATTTCGCGAGCCGCGGCGTTCCAGAACAGTCCGCACCGACACGGAAGTCGCTGCGGCTTCCTGTGCGTTCTGAACGACGCTCTGAATCGCGTCCCGCAGATAGTAGGGGTCCCCCCAGACGCGGGGGACCTCGGCGAAGGTCGCGGTCACCCGCGGGGCGGACGCCCGTCCGCGCGGCTGGCACGTGCGCAGGACCTCCTGCAGCAGGTCGTTCAGCTCGAGCGGCACCTTGATGAGCACCGAATCGCGCGCGCGAGGACCAGCTCCTCGCGATCCCGTCGAGCTTCTGGACGGTCGATTGCAGGAGATCCGCCGCGCTGCGCTTGAAGTCCGGATCGTCGTAGTGCTCCTCCATGTTGGACAAGAGAAGGCTGAGGCGAAGGCCGAGATTCCGGATGTCGTGGATGAGGACCGAGTCTTTCGTGGCACGGATGCGGCGTCGCGGGGAAGACGTGCGTGTCGCCATGGCCTCAGGGCCGCGACGGCGCGTGGAACGTGAGCTTCACCGCCATCCCCGGCCGCAGCACCTTCTTCGGATCACGCTTGACCTGCACGAGGACCTGCACCGTTCCACTGCCGGGGTCGATGACGGGACTGATGAACGAGACGTGCCCGCTCGAGCGCGCCTCCGGGAAATCCGGAACCTCCACGGTCACCTCGTCGCCGGTCTTCACCGTCTGAAGGCCCGAGGCCGGCAGATAGGCGCGCGCCAGAAGCGGCTCGAGGGCCATCACCTTGAAGAGCGGCTTGCTCTCCTCGACGAGAAATTTCTCGCCCACGCGCGCGAAACGGTCCACGACGATCCCGTCGAAGGGCGCCCGCACCACCGAGCGGTCGATCACGAGCTTCGCCCTCTCCATCTCCACGAGGGCCAGCTCGTGGCGTGAGCGCTTCTGCTCGAGCTCCGCCTCACTCGTCAGATTCAGGCGGCGCAGCTCCTCGTACCGCTTCAGGTCCGAAAGACTCACGGCGAGAGTCTCCTCGGCGGCCCTGAGATCCAGGCGGAACTCACGCTGGTCCAGCGTGGCGAGCGGCTGGCCCTTCCGCACGAGCTGGCCTCGCTCGGCCTGGATCGAGTCGATCACGCCGCTGACCCGCGTCGTCACCGTGACTTCCTGCTCGACCATCAGGTTCGAGGCGACCGTGAGGGGCGCCGAAGGCGCCGGCGCACCGAGGCCGGGCCTCGCGAGCCCGAGGAGGGAGACGGCGATGAACGCCCGACCGCCAAGGCGGATTGGATCGCGCGCGATTATTTCCTTCCAGGGTGTCTGGAACGGAATGATACCGAAGCCCCCTGAAGTAATCCGTCCCACCGCGCGGGCGCTCCCCGACCCCCGCGGAGTCATTTCGCGGGAGAATGCCCGGCATGCGGGAGGTCCTCGCGCTCGCCGTTCTCCTCGCCTCGACCCAGGAAACCGCGCCGACGGGTCGTGTGAGCAGCGCGGTGCGCGTGGAGAGGGTGCTCGTGGACGCGTACGTGACGACCGGAACGGGCGAGCCCATTCCGGACCTCACGGCGGCCGATTTCCGCGTGAAGGTCTCCGGACGGCCCGTGGAGCTGGAGTCGGTGGAATGGATCCCCGCGGGCAGTCCCGAGGTCGTGCCGCTCGCGCCCGGAGAATCGGCCGGAGCGGAGGAAGGCCCCGCCACGCTCGCCTGGCCGCCCGGACGGGTGATCGTCGTGTTCGTGCAGGAGGACTTCGGGCGTCAGAGGCAGAAGGGCCTGATGAAGATGGGGCAGCACCTGGACCGCTTCCTTTCGACGCTCGTGCCGACCGACCGGGTCGCGGTCGTCTCGTACGATTCCCACCTGAAGCTGAGGCGCGACTTCACCGCCGACCCGAAGGAGATCCGCGCGGCCTTCTTCGAGTCGTTCCGGTTCGACGAGCCTCCTCCTCTTCCGCCCGGGCCTTTCCCGTCGCTCGCCCGGTACCTCGACTTCGCCGCCGCGAAGAAAGCGGCCTCGGTCGACAAGGGCCTCGCCCTCGTGGCCAGCGCCCTCTCGAAGATCCCCGGCGGCAAGGCGATGCTCTTTTTCGGCTGGGGGCTCCAGGTGGACGGCACACCGAGGGAGGGACGCGAAGCGGGCGAGGCGATCGGGGCGCTCTACGAGGCCCGCGTGAACGTCTTCACTCTCGACATCTCGGACGCGGACTACCACACGCTGGAGTTGCGCCTCATGCAGGTGGCGGACCTGACCGGCGGCCGGTACGAGAAGACGCACCTCTTCACGGGCGGCGCTCTCTCCCGCGTCGTACGGAGCCTCGGCGGCCGCTACGTGCTCGTCTTCGTGAAGCCCGAGGGCCCGCGCGGAACTCCATCCTCTCTCCGTCCGGCTCGCCGGGCGAAAAGGGGAGGTGGTCGCGCGGGCGTATTACCAGGACTGAGGATCAACCCGGCGATGCCAGCGCGCTCGCGGTGATCCCGGCGCCGGGCGCAGGCGGAGCCGCTCTCGCAGGAAGTTCCTGAAGAGACCCGCCGCGGGATTTTCGTAGCGGACGGTGTTGCGCGCCAACGACACGACGCGGGCGAGGGCGGGCGCCACGAGCCGGACTCCATGCAGCGGGGGGCCGGGGAGGGTCAGCACGACCCGTGGCAGAACGGCGACGCCGAGGCCGGCCGACACGAGCGCTCGCACCGTCCCCAGGTTTTCGGCGGACACGGGCGCGCGCATCTGAATGCCCGCTTGCCGCACCTTCGACTCGACCAGGTCGCGCAGCGTGGCGCCGGGGCCGTACGAGATGAACTCCTCTTCGGCGAGCTCCTTCCAGCGAACCTCGCGACGACGGGCCAGCCGGTGGCGGGGGCCGACCGCGAGCACCAGCGGTTCCTCGAAGAGCCTCTCGATCTCGAGGGGCGGACCGTCGAAGCCGGGGCCCGGCGCAGGCGCCCCCTCGCCCTTGCCGAGGTGAACGAGGGCCAGGTCGAGCTCGCCGTGGGCGAGGAGCTCGAGCAGCGGCCGCGTGTGTGCTTCCCGAAAGACCAGGCGCAACCCCGGATGGAGCTCGTGGAAGCTCGCGAGGACCGGAGCCAGGCGGCCTTCCGTCAGGGACTGCAGCGCCGATCCAAAGCGCACGCTGCCCCGGCGAGCGCCCGCGAAGGACGCCATCTCGTCAGCGGCGTCCTGGGCCTCGCGCAGGATGCTGCGGGCGTGGACGGCGAAACCAGCCCCGGCCTCGGTGAGGCCTCGCGTGCGCGCGCCGCGGTCGATCAGCGTGACGCCGAGCTCTTTCTCGAGCGCGCGAATCTGTTGAGACAGGGCAGGCTGCGCCACGTGCAAGCCCTCCGCCGCGACCGTGAAGCTCTTCGCGTCCGCGACCGCGACGAAGTAACGGAGGTGGCGAAGTTCCATAAGAGCTGATTATCACTCCCATAGGATCAATCTCTTGGACTTCTCATCGAGAAGAACCCAGATTGCCTTCCGGGGGAGGCAGCCATGACGAATCGACCGATGACACGGCGGACCGTGCTGAAGAGAGGGGCCACCTTCGCGGGGGCGCTCGCGCTCGGTGAGCGGCTGCCGGCGACGCGCTTCGCCGGCGGAGCGTCCGACACTCGTCGTGCTGTGGCTCAACGGGGGCCCGGCGGGCCTCTTCAACAGCGCGGATTCCTTCCTGAGGAGCGGAGCTTTCGGCGTGACGGCCGGCAACACGAGTTTCCTCGGGAACGGTCTCTACGTCGACTCCGGGTCGCTGGGCGCGCTTCCCCTCGAGGCGCGCAGGCACATGGCTTCGATCAACTTCCGGCACGACATCGTCCGCCCGCACGAACACGCTCGCGCGGCCGTGCTGCAATCGGGATCGCGCAGCCGGCTTCTCCGCGCGGCTGCCGCGATGCCTGGCCACCCCGTCCGTTGCGCGGTCGTCAACGACCTCGGTCTTCCGAAGGGCGTCGATCCGAATCCGGCCGCCGAGGGAGGCGCCGCATTCGAGCGCATCGTCGACTTCGGCGAGATCGGACTGCGGTCTTCAGCCGAGCACGACCGCGACGTGCGCAGGGCGTATGGAGTGTCCGAGGACGCCACGGCGGTTCGCGACCAGCGCGCGACCTTCGCCGCCGTCGAAATGCTGGTTCGTGCCGGCGCGAGCGTCGTCTTCGCGCAACCCGCGTACACGGGGCGAGCCGATCGCCAGTTCGACACGCACGAGGACGACGCCGGCGTCGAGGCGCGCGCGATCATGGCGCCGGTCACGCCGTCCCTCGCCACGTTCCTCGACCGCGTCCTCGCTCTGCCGGGCCGGAACGTCGTAACCCTGCTCGTGGGCGAGTTCAGCCGCACGGTGCCGAAGTCGGATCACGAGCCGGGAGGCACGGCGACCGTCATCGGCAGGTACGTGAAGACGGGCACAGCCGGGCCGCAGCGTCCCGACGGCTCGCCGCCGTCCGATGCCCCTCCGCCCGAGGCTCTCTGGGCCTGTGCGTGCTCGGCGCTGCGTCTCGGTTCCACGCCTTTCGGGCGCAATCCGAACCCGGAATTGATCCTGTGAGAAGGGAAGCGCCGGGAATGGAACGCCGGCGTCACGACTTCGGGTTTCTGAGGCGCTGATAGAACCACCAGTGATGGCCGCCCGGGTCCACGCACTCGTAGCCACGGTCCGCCCAGTAGTCCGCGCCGTAATCCGTCGTCTTCGGCTCGACGACTATCTTCGCGCCGGCGGCCCGCGCCCTCTCGCAATGCGCCTCGGCGTCGTCGACGTAGATCATCAGGTTCATCGTGTTCCCGCCGCCGACCTGCGCGGGGGTCCGCATGAAGGGGAACCTCTCGCTCTTGCCGGCGAGGTCGCCGGTCATGATGACGGCCTCGCCGTAGACCAGCTCGGAGTGATCGATGCGCCCTCCGTCGCCTTCGACCTTCAGGCGGACCTCGAAGCCGAACGCGCGGCACAGCCAGTCGATCGCGGCGGCGGCGTCCGGGTACCAGAGAGAGGCGGACATGCGGGGCCAGCCGGGAGGCGTGGGTTTCATGCTTTCACTCCTTCGATGATTGTCTAGGTGCAAGCGATTATTTTCGGTCGCGCTCGCCATTGCCAAGCCGCTTCGACCGGAAATTTGAATTTCGCTCGTGCCGGGAATCTTGACGCCGTCTTTCAGCCGAACGGCGGCCGGGTCCGTCCGGGCGTCGATTTCCGGACACCCCGCTGAAAAATCTGCGAGCAAACGGGGCGAAATTCGCGGCGGGAGCTCTCGCGTTCCCGTTAAGTCGTTCTCCACGTTGAATCTCAATCGCATTCTCGCCCGGGAGCCTTCATGGCATGAGTTCTGTAGCACTCCTCCAGAACGGGAGGTCCCGACTCATGAAAAAGCGGATGACCCTGATGTTGCTCGTCGTGGCCGTCTTCATCGTGGCGATCGGCACGCTGAAGTTCCGGCAGGTTCGCGCGGCCATCGCGAAGAACTCGTCCTTCCAGCCGCCTCCCGAGGCGGTGACGACGATCGTGGCCAAGAGCGAAGAGTGGCCGGCGAACCTGACCGCAATCGGGACCGCCGTCGCGGTCCACGGTGTGACGGTCAGCGCGGACCTTCCCGGGATCGTCGACCAGATCGACTTCGAGTCCGGAAAGGCGGTGCGCCAGGGGGCCGTCCTCGTACGTCTGGACACGCGGCAGGAGCAGGCGCAGCTTGCCGCCGCCGAGGCGCAGCTCAAACTCGCGCGCCTGAGCTTCGAGCGGCTGCGGCGGGCTGAGAGACAAAGGCGTCGTCGCCGAAGCGGACTACGACAAAGCCGCCGCGGACCAGTCTCAGGCCGAGGCCCGCGTCGGCGAGATCCGGGCCACGATCGAACGGAAGACGATTCGCGCGCCGTTCTCGGGGATTCTCGGAATCCGCCAGGCGAACCTCGGGCAGTACCTGGCTGCCGGCGAAAAGATCGTGCCCCTCCAATCCCTCGATCCGATCTACGTGAACTTCTCCATCCCGCAGCAGGAAGTGGCCCGCGTCCAGCGCGGCGCGGGCGTGCGCGTCAGGGCCCAGGGGTCGGCAGGCCCGCCGGGCGAGCTCATGGGGAAGGTGACGGCCGTCGACTCGGTCGTGGACGAGGCGACGCGGAACGTCCAGGTCCAGGCCACGTTCGCGAACCCGAACGGGAAGCTTCGGCCGGGGATGTTCGTGGAGGCCGAGGCGCTCCTCGGCACGACCAACAAGCTCGTCGCGCTTCCGGCTTCCGCGATCAGCTACGCGCCGTACGGCGACTCCGTCTTCGTCGTCGCGGAAATGAAGGGTCCGGGCGGGGCGACTTTCAAGGGCGTCCAGCAGCAGTTCGTGAAGCTCGGAGGCTCGCGCGGCGATCAGGTCGCCGTCGTCTCGGGCCTCAAGGACGGACAGGAAGTCGTGACCTCCGGTGTCTTCAAGCTCCGCAACGGCGCCGCCGTCCAGGTGAACAACAAGATCCAGCCCGCGAACAACCCGGCACCCAAGCCCGAGGACAGCTGATGAAATTCACCGACGTCTTCATCCGACGGCCGGTTCTGGCGACCGTCGTCAGCCTCGTCATCTTCATCGCCGGACTGCAGGCGATCCGCTCCCTGTCCGTGAGGCAGTTTCCGCGCAGCGACATCGCGGTCGTGAAGGTCTCGACCGCGTACGTCGGCGCGAACGCCGATCTCGTGCGCGGCTTCATCACGACGCCCCTCGAGCGCGTGATCGCGAGCGCGGACGGCATCGACTACCTGGAATCCTCGAGCGCGCAGGGCGTCAGCACGATCACCGTGCACCTGAAGCTGAACTACGACACGAACGCCGCCCTCACCCAGATCCAGGCGAAGGTCGCCCAGGTCAGGAACGATCTCCCCCCGGAGTCGCAGGCGCCCGTGATCGAGCTCGAGACCGCCGACGCGCAGTTCGCCGCCATGTACATCGGGTTCTCCTCGGCGGACCTGGACCAGAACCAGATCACCGACTACCTGACGCGCGTCGTTCAGCCGAAGCTCTCCGCCATCAGCGGCGTGCAGCGCGCGGACATCCTCGGCAGCCGCACCTTCGCGATGCGGATCTGGCTCAAGCCCGAAAGAATGGCCGCGCTCGGCCTGTCGCCGTCCCAGGTCCGGGAGGCGCTGGCGAACAACAACGCCCTGGCGGCTCTCGGACGGACCAAGGGCTCCATGGTGTCCGTGAACATGGTCGCGAACACGAACCTCCAGACGGCCGAGGAGTTCCGCAACCTCGTCGTGAAGGAGGGAAAAGGCGTCGTCGTGAGGCTCGGCGAGATCGCCGACGTCGTGCTCGGCGCCGAGGACTACGAGTCGGACGTCCGCTTCAACGGCCAGAGCGCCACCTTCATGGGAGTCTGGGTGCTGCCGACCGCGAACGCCCTCGACGTGATCAGGAAGGTGCGCGAGGCGATCCCCGACATCCAGTCGCAGCTTCCCACGGGGATGAAGGTCGGGATCCCGTACGACTCGACGGCGTACATCCAGGACGCCATCGACGAAGTCCTCAAGACCCTCTCGGAAACGCTCCTCATCGTCATCGTCGTCATCTTTCTCTTCCTGGGCTCGTTCCGTTCCGTGCTCATCCCGGTCGTCGCGATTCCCGTTTCGCTCGTCGGAGCGGTCTTTCTGATGCTCGTGGCCGGCTTCACGATCAACCTGCTGACGCTCCTCGCCATCGTGCTTTCGGTCGGCCTCGTCGTGGACGACGCCATCGTCATGGTGGAGAACATGGAACGGCACCTCCATCTGGGCGAACGTCCGTTCGACGCGGCGATCCGCGCGGCCCGGGAGCTGGTCGGACCGATCATCGCCATGACGATCACGCTCGCGGCCGTGTACGCGCCCATCGGGATCCAGGGCGGGCTGACCGGCGCGCTCTTCCGGGAGTTCGCGTTCACCCTCGCGGGCGCGGTGATCGTCTCCGGCGTCGTGGCGCTCACCCTTTCGCCGATGATGGGAAGCAAGCTCCTCAAGGCCGGCGCTTCCGAGCGCGGTTTCGCCGGAATGATCAACCGGCACTTCGACTGGGTCCGCCGCACGTATGCGCGTCTGCTGACGGGGACGCTGAACTACCGGCCCGTCGTCTTCGTCCTGTGGGCCGTCGTGGCCGTGCTGATCGTCCCCTTCTACCTGTTCTCGCAGAAGGAGCTGGCGCCGAAGGAGGACCAGAGCGTCGTCTTCGGGATCATCCAGGCGGCGCCGAACGCGACGATCGACCAGACGAAGCTGTTCGCGTCGCAGGTTCACGATGTCTACAGGTCGTTTCCCGAGAGCGAGAGCATCTTCCAGATCACGTCCCCGGCGGGCGGTTTCGGCGGCATGGTCACGAAGCCCTGGAGCGCGAGGAAGAAGGGCACCGAGCAGCTTCAAATGGAGTCCGCGGCGCAGCTCTCGAAGATCCCCGGCGTGCGGGTCATCTCGCTCACCCCGCCCGCGCTGCCGGGCGGCGGGGACTACCCCGTGGACCTCGTCATCGCTTCGACCGCCGAGCCGGCGCGGCTGACGGAGTTCGCGAACAAGCTCGTCGGAAAGGCATTTCAGAGCGGCCTCTTCATGTTCGCCGACGCGGACCTGAAGTTCGACCAGCCGCAGGCCGAAGTCGTCTTCGACCGCGACAAGCTGAGGGCGCAGGGCGTGAATCTGAGCCAGGCCGGCCGGGACCTCTCGACTCTTCTCGGCGGCGACTACGTGAACCGCTTCAGCATTCAGGGACGCAGCTACAAGGTCATTCCGCAGCTCAAGCGCGCCGAGCGGCTGACGCCCGAGCAGCTCCGGCAGGTCTACGTCACCGGCGCGGACAACAAGCTCGTGCCGCTGTCGACCTTCGCGACGCTGAAGTCCACGACCGAGCCCCGGGAGCTGAAGAGGTTCCAGCAGCTCAACGCCGTCCGAATCCAGGGCGTCATCCCGCCGGGAGTCTCGCTGGACAGCGCCCTCAAGGTCCTCGAGGACGAGGCCGGCCGGACCCTGCCGAAGGGCTTCACGATCGACTACGCCGGCGAATCGCGACAGCTTCGCACCGAGGGGGGAAAGTTCCTCGGCACTTTTCTGCTCTCTGGGATCCTGATCTATCTCGTGCTCGCGGCGCAGTTCGAGAGCTTCCGCGACCCGTTCATCATCCTCGCGGGGTCGGTTCCGCTCGCCCTCTCGGGAGCCCTGCTGTTCTCTTTCCTCGGGCTCACGACCCTGAACATCTTCAGCCAGGTCGGGCTGATCACGCTGGTCGGTCTCGTGTCGAAGAACGGGATCCTCATCGTGGAGTTCGCGAACAAGCTCCAGGAGACTGGAAAACAGAAGGTGAACGCGGTCATCGAGGCGGCGAGCACCCGGCTCAGGCCGATCCTCATGACGACCGCGGCGACCGTCATGGGCCACCTCCCGCTCGTCTTCGCGCGAGGTCCGGGAGCCGGCGCGCGCAACTCCATCGGCATCATGCTCGTCAGCGGCATGATCATCGGCAGCGCGTTCACGCTCTTCGTCGTGCCGTCGATCTACGTGCTCGTGGCGCGGACGCACAAGGCCGAGGCGGCGGAAACGGAGCGCGAGCCGGGGGCGGACGTTCCCGCACTCACACCCGCCTCCTCGTGAACGAACGTACTCGAGTCGAAGCAACGAAATCCCGGAGGTGACGCTTGAAAACGACCGAACGCATCATGAACACGACGGAGCTCTTCGCGGCCCAGCTCGAGGCGGAGGCCGACCGTACGCGTCGCGCGCTCGAGCGAGTGCCCTCGGGGCGCGATGACTGGAAGCCCCACGAGAAGTCGATGCCCCTCGGACGGCTGGCGATGCTCGTCGCCAGGATGCCGACCTGGTTCGGCCTCATCCTCGGCAAGGACGAGCTCGACCTGAATCCTCCCGGCGGCTCGAACGTGGACCAGCGTCCGCTGCGCACGGCCGCCGAGCTCGTGAGGGCTCATGACGAGGGCGTCGCCGAAGCGCGCGTGGCACTGTCGAAGGCGACGGAAGAGCGTCTCTTGAAGCCGTGGCGGCTGCTCGTCTCCGGACGCGTCGTGAGCGAGGAGCCGCGTTACGTCGTGGTACGCGACACGTTCATGCACCTCGCGCACCACCGGGGCCAGCTGACCGTCTATCTGCGCCTCAACGAGGTCCCCGTCCCGGCGATCTACGGCCCCTCCGCGGACGAGAACCGGTTCGACTGAAGAAGGGCGGGCCGCCGCCTGACGGACGGCGGCCCGACAAGAGCCCTCAGTCGGGAATCATCACGACGAGGTAGCGGTCGCCCTTCCAGAACGCGGAGGGGTCCTTGACCGCGAGCTTCGAGGACTTCGAGTTCGGTCCGCCGTCCACGATCTCGTAGCTCCCCTTCGGCTGCGCCGTAACGACCTGCACCTTGCCCTTGGGCGCGGGAATCTCGACTTCCATGTCCTTCGTGACGTCGATCTCGTGGAAGACCTCGGGATCGAACTTGCCGGTCTCGATCCACCGGCCGCCAAGGCCCGCGACCGCGCCTCTCTTCTCGACCACGCCCTTCTGCTTCAGGACGTTCTTCGAGGCGACGGCCACGTAAGCCGTGTTGAGCTCCTTCGTCTTCTGCGCGATCTCCGTTTCGCCCTTGTGGATCGTGTCTTCCCTCTCCGCGAGAGTCGTCGCCTGCGACTCGACCGTCTTCGAGAGATCGCCGACTCTGCCCTCCAGCTCGGTGACCGTCGCCGCCTTCTCCTCGAGCGACCGTTTCAGCTCGTCCGCGAGCTTCTCGAGCGATGCGACCCTCACGCCGTTTGCCTTGTTGGTCTTCTCGAGTCGGGCCAGCTTCTCCAGGTTCCGATGGACGGCATCCCGGATCATCTGAAGCTCCGCCTGGAGGCGCTCGCGCCCCGCTGACTTCCCCTGGCCCTCCTGCGCCACCTGGATGGAGGACTGGATGACCTTCAGCTCCTTGGCGCGGATCTCTTCGAGGCCTTTTTGCACCTCGTCCAACGTCGCGTTCGCTTCCGTCGATTGGGACTCGAGGGATTGCAGCTTGTCCGCAAGCTGCTGTTTCTCGCCGTTGAGCTGTATCTTCTCGGCACGGAGCTGGTCGCGCTCCTGCTTCCACGAGCAGCCTCCGGTCGCGAAAACGACTCCGAGGGCGCAGGCGACCGCGATCGCCCCAATCCCTTTCGAGCTTCGCGGCGCCATCCGAGGCAGTTCTTCAGTCATTTTTGTCAGATCTTCCATGTGGACCTCCCCTGGGTGTCCACGCAATCTGCGTACCCGTTTCAGCGCCGGCGAGTTCCCTTCGCTCCAGCCCCCCGGGAGAAGGACCGGTACAGATCGTCGAAGAGGGCGAACCCGTGTTCCAGCCGGTCCTCGTCCTTCGGATGGGAGAGTGCGAGGCCGAGCAGCAGGCGCTGGATTCCGGGAGCGTCGGCGCGTCCATACTTGGAGTCCTTCAGGTCGACGTCGTGGACGATCTGTGCGATCTGCGAGACGGCGGGGTCGGCGATGCCCGTCTTCGCGACGAGAGTCTCGAACGTGCAGCGGTCGCCTTCGTGCGTGAAGTCGCCGGGCAGCATGTCGAAGCGGACCTCACCCGGCGCGGCCTCCGCCGCCTTGGGATCGACGAAACGGAAGCGCGCTTTCGGGTCGATGAAGCGGCGGACGAGCCATGCGGACGCGATGCGATCGATCTGGATTCCGCGGCGCGTCACCCAGATGCGGCCCAGGAGGCCCCGGTGCTTCCTCTTGCCCGCCGCGCCCTCCCGGGTCCGCGGCTGGAGACGGCCCTCCAGAGTTCGAAGCGCGGCCTCGCTCTCCCGCCGCCCGGGCGCCGGGAAGAAGTCGATCGCCCTGATCTCGTCCAGCCTCTTCCGAAAGCGGCCGAGCCGTACCGCCATGTCCTGTTCCGGCGGGTTCATCCCGCTCCGGCGCTTCAGGGTGCCGAGACCTTCACGGATCTCCCCGGTGAGCGCCGCGTAGTCGGCCTGTCGCTCGCCCTTGAAGAGGTTCACGAGCGCCTCGTTCGAGGTTCCGGCCACGAAACGGGCCTCGCAGATGAACGCCTCGCCGCCTCCGGCGACCGCTTCCTCGACGATCCACTGGAGGTCCTCGAGGCACTCGTCCGTGCATGGAAGGACGTAGACGGAGTTCTTCAGCGCGACGCTCCCGACCTTCACCAGGCGCTGCCGTATCTTCGCGCGCAGGTAGAGCGGCTTCGGCGGAAGCTGGTGGATCAGCAAGTACCAGCGCGGCTCGGGCATCCTCAATCCGTTGCCGTTCGCGCCCTCGGCCGGGATCCGCCCACACGGCGTTTATAGCAGAAGCATGGCAGTTGACAGATCGCGATTCCGTTCCCTCACTGGACCCGGAGGAACGCGGCGAGGTCCGAGATCTCCGCTTCGGTCAGGCCGATGCCGAAGCGGTCGTTGTAGAACCGGACCGCGTCGGCGAGCGTGGCGGCCGAGCCATTGTGGAAGTAGGGCGCGCGGGCCGCGAGGCCGCGCAGGATCGGTCCCTTGAACCGGCCGATGTGCTTCCACTTGCCCGTGACGAGGGCTCGCCCGGGATCGGTCGTCTGAACGGTCTGTCCCGTAGACTTGTTCTTCAAGGTGTAGAGGGGCAGGTCGGGCGTCCGGCGCGAGGCGTCGGTGAGGCCGATGTCGAGCGGCGCCGCCACCGAGTGATTGCCGACGTTCGGCGAGTCGTGACACGTGCCGCACGTGCCCGGGATGCTCACGACGCCCAGGTCGTCGTTGAGGCCCTTGACTCCCGTGATGTCGATCCGCTTGCTGTTGAACAGCTCCTCGCCCCGCGCCACCGCCAGCCGCGCCGCCGTCCGTCCCTGGTCCTCTCCTCGCCCTTCGGCGTCGTCGCCATGGCTGCTCTGGAGCCTGGCCCAGGCCGCGAAGTTCGTGAAGATGACCGGGCTGAACGGGATTCCCTTGGGATTCAGTCCCAGCGGGTCGTTGATCCCGATGTAGAAATCCTGCTTCGAGAGAGCCTTCGGTCCGCCCCTCGCCCCCTGACTCCTGAGATCTCCGGCGGCGACGTCGTAGACCTGGGCCGTGAACAGCCCCGTCTCGAAGGCGACGATCTGCTCCCGCTGCTCGGTCGAGAGCGGGACGCTCGCCTGGGCGTGTCCCATCGTGGCGCCATTCGCCTGGTCAGAGAGGTCGAAGGCGATCGTCTGCCCGGGGAACGTCTCACGGCCATCGAGCATGACCGTGCTGAGGAAAGCGAGATTCGTGGAAGGGGGAGGGCGCCGGAAGAGCGAGAGCTCGTGGCTGCTCGCGAACCCGTAAGGATCGTCCACCGCGTCGAGCGTGAACTCGGCGTCGGCCGGAATGCCGATGCCGACCCGGATGAGACCCTTGGAGAGGAGCATGCTGTAGGCGCTTCGACGTGCCTCGACCGTCACGACGTCGGCATTCGGCGAGTTGGAGCCGTCGTTCGTGCGGAAGATCGGGTCGAGCCCGGCGGTGGCCTCGAATCGCTCGCGCACGCCCGCCGGCGTGATCGTCCAACCGCTCTCGGGGCGATGGCAGGTGAAGCACGTACGCCCGTTCGTGCCCAGGTCCTGGAAGAAGGGGTTGTCCATGTCGATGTGTCCCGCGGTCGAGAAGGTCTGGGCCGCTCCCGTCGGGTTCACGAACGGCTCGAGGAAATCGTGCTCTGCTCTCGCCGGAGGCGATCCAGGACGCTCGTTCCGGCGGTCGCCAGGACGGCGGCTGCCAGGCAGAAGCCCGACACTCGAACAACACGTGTCGTGCGGATGTTCTCTGACATCGTTTCCTCCCGTTCTTTGTCTCTTCTCGTCCCGTCGACCGGGTTTCGGGGAGTCCCGGCTATCGCCTGGTCATGCCGGCTGGATCGTCGCCTCTCAATCGAGCTGCACGTCGCAGGTGGCTTCGTTGCTCGCTTCCCTGGGCTCGCTCGCGTCTTCCTTCAACCTGGAGGCCGATGCGGCATCGACGGAGGGCCGAACCTCGCCGGGGGAGATCTTCGCCGGACCTTCGACCCTGGACCCCGGATGGCCGGCGGACTTGAGCGGCACGAAGACCGCGATCGCGCCGACGAGCGTGCCGGCCGCGAAGGTCAAGCCGGGGGAAACCTGTCTTTTTGCCGTATTCATCGCTTCCTCCCTTCCGCTGTCCTCGGGACGCCGTCCGCGGGAGGCGGATGGTCGCCGTTCACTCCGAGAATCGAAGTTCGGAGGAGAAAGACGACAGGTGGTACGACCATCGAAATCGGGAGACGAAACACGACAGAAAATCGCAACGCGCCGGAACCGGAATTTCTCTTGCGTACGTTCGGCGCGGAGTAGCATCGGGGCGTTCGTGTTCTGGTCGAGTGCCGATGACGCAGACGATCTCCTCGCTCATCATCTCCACCGAGTCCGGCGACCGGTCCGCGGCGGACACGCTCTTCGCCTCGCTCTATTCGGAGCTGCACCGCCTGGCGAAGAGCCAATTGGCCCGAAACGGACCCTCCGTCACGCTCAGCGCGACGACGCTGCTCCACGAGGCGTATCTGAACATCGCCGGACGCGAGGCCGCGAAATTCCCGGACGAGGGACGCTTCATGGCCTACGCCGCGAAGGTGATGCGCGGCCTCATCATCGACTACGCCCGCAGCCGTCAGGCGCTGAAGCGCGGAGGCGGCTTCGAGATCACGACTCTCGGTGACGCGGTCGCCGACTCCGTCGCAGATGAAAGCGAGCTGGTCCGGATCAGCACGGCGCTCGACAGCCTGGCCTCGGTCGACGCATCGCTCGCCGAGGTGGTCGATCTGAAGTTCTTCTGCGGGTTCTCGTTTGCGGAGATCGCCGCGATGCGGGGCGTGTCGGAACGTACGGTGCAGCGCCGCTGGGAGAAGGCGCGCATCTATCTGCATCGCGAGATCCGGCAGGCGACGCCAGCTTGAAACCGGAAGCGTAGCCGTGTCCTCGGCGCAGGACCGCTGGCAGATCGTGAGTCCCCACCTCGATCGCGCGCTCGAGATGGCGGACGACGAGCGCGCCGTCTGGCTGGAATCTCTGCGCGCGGAGGATCCGGATGTGGCCTCCGAAGTAGAGAACCTTCTCGAGGAGCAAGGCGCGCTGAGCCGGGAAGGATTTCTCGAAGACGGGGCCCTGAAGCCTCCCGCGCCGGCGTCGCTCGCCGGCCAGACGATCGGCGCCTACACGCTCGATCGCGCCGATCGGACAGGGCGGCATGGGCAGCGTCTGGCTCGCCCGGCGCAGCGACGGGCGATTCGAGGGCAAGGTCGCGGTGAAGCTCCTGAACGTGAGCCTCGTCGGCCGCGCCGGCGAGACGCGTTTCGAGCGGGAGGGCCACCTTCTCGCGCGCCTGACGCACCCGAACATCGCGCGGCTGGTGGACGCGGGCGTGTCGGCGATCGGACAGCCTTATCTCGTGCTCGAGTACGTGCTGGGCGCGCCGATCGATCGCTACTGCGACCACAAGGCGCTTTCCATCGACGGGCGGCTGCGCCTCTTCCTGGATGTGCTGGCCGCCGTGGCTCATGCGCACGCGAATCTGATCGTGCACCGGGACATCAAGCCGTCGAACGTGCTCGTCGCGACGGACGGGCAGGTGAAGCTGCTCGACTTCGGCATCGCGAAGCTGCTCGAGGAGGAGGGGGGCGCGGCAGAGGCCACGGCGCTCACGCGCGAGGGGGGAGGGGCGCTGACCCCCGAGTACGCCGCGCCCGAGCAGGTGACGGGCGGGGCGATCACGACCGCGACGGACGTCCATGCCCTGGGCACGCTGCTCTACGTACTGCTCGCCGGCCGTCATCCGGCCGAGGCGTCCTCTGGATCGCACGGCGGACCTGGTCAAGGCGATCGTGGACACGGAGCCGCAGCGCGCTCTCCGACGCGGCGGCCGCGACGCGGGCGTCCGCGCCCGAGAGGGCTCTCCACGACGCGCAGATGCGTTCCACGTCGCCCGACGGACTCCGCCGCCTTCTCAAGGGGGACCTCGACACGATCGTCGCGAAGGCGCTGAAGAAGAACCCGGCCGAGCGCTATGCGTCCGTCACCGCTCTCGCAGACGACCTGCGCCACTACCTCGCTCATGAGCCGATCGCGGCGAGGGCCGACACACTCGCCTATCGCGCCGCGAAGTTCGCGCGCAGAAACCGGCGTGGCGTGGCCGCGGCGGCGGCGGCGGTCCTGCTGCTTGCAGGCCTGGTCGCCTTCTACACGGTACGGTTGGCCGGGGAGCGCGATCGGGCCCGTCTCGAGGCGCAGAAAGCGGCCAAGGTGAGCGAGCTCCTGTCGGGACTCCTGACCGGGGCGGATCCCTACGCCTCTCGCAAGGACTCGCAGGAGGTCACCGTCCGCGGGCTCCTCGACGCTGGGGCGGCGCGCGTCCGGAAAGAGCTCGCGGGCCAGCCGGAAGTGAAAGCCGAGATGCTGTCCGTGATGGGACGCACCTTCCAGCGCCTCGGCGAGCTCGACAAGGCGCGGCCGCTCCTGGACGAGGCGCTGTCCACGAGGCGCGGCGTCTTCGGGCCCCGGAGCGCGGAAGTGGCCGAGAGCCTCAACGACCTCGGGGTTCTTCTGAGGGAAAGGGGCGACGCGGCCGCGGCCGAGCCGTTGCTCGTCGAGGCGCTCGCGACTCGGCGGAAGGTTCTCGGCCCCGAGACACCGGGACGTCGCGGTCACCCTGGTCGAGCTCGGCCGCCTCTACAGCGACCAGGGATCCGATGGGCGGGCCGAGCCGCTCTTCCGCGAAGCGCTCGCGATCCGCCGAAAGGTTCTGGGCGACGAGGAGCACGAAACAGCCACGAGCATGAACGAGCTCGCTCTGGTCCTGTGGCACAAGGGCGACCTCCCGGGGGCCGAAGCGCTCTTTCGCCAGAGCCTCGAGATCAACCGGAAGACGCAGGGCGAGAATCCGGACACCTCGGCGTCGCTGAACAACCTGGCGCTGATCGCCGGAGACCGGGGCGACTTCGCGGCTGCCGAAACGCTGTCGCGCCAGTCTCTCGCCATGGCCCGCAAGACGATGAGTGACAAGCATCCGGATCTCGCCATCAAGCTCAACAATCTCTCCCGGCCGTTGCTGCAGCGGGGAAAGTACGACGAGGCGGCAGCCGCTCTTCAAGAGGCCCTGCAGATCGCGACCGCCGCGTTCGGCGACCAGCACCCGTCCGTCGCCAACTACAAGGTGAACCTCGGCCGCGTGCACCTGGCGCGCAAGGACGCCGCCTCCGCCGAGCCTCTGCTCCGGCAGGCGCTGGAGATCCGCAAGCGCGCCTTTACCGAGAGCGACTGGCGGATCGCCACGGCCAAGAGCCTGCTGGGCGAAGCCCTCACGTCCCTCGGTCGCTACGACGAAGCCGAGCGCCTCCTGCTCGAGGCGAAGGCGGTCCTGAAGGATGGGCCCGGCCCCGAGGGCCGCGAAGCCAGGTCGACGGCCGATCGCCTCACCGCGCTTTACCGAGTCTCGCGGCCGCGCGAAGCCCCGTGATAGAAGGGAAACCGGGAGGCCGGCCTCGATTCGTTCGGAAGGACGCGCTAGCCGAGCCTCACACGCGGATCGCGGCGCCGCGAATGAGCTTCGCGTCGTCGCTGCACGAGAAACAGGATGACGCGCGCGATGTCCTCGGGCTTCGGCCACTTCGAAAAGTCGGCCTTCGGCATGGCCTTCCGGTTCACTTCCGTGTCGATGAGGCTCGGAAGAATCGAGTTCGCCCTCACCGCGGTGCCTTTCAGGTCTTCGGCCAGGGAATCCACGAGCGCAACCGCAGCCGCCTTCGAGGCGGCGTATGCCGCGTTCCCCGCCCCGTGATCGAACGCGGCCGTCGAGGCCACGTTCACGATCGCGCCGCGCGCCTGCGAGAGCATCAGCGGGACAACGGCGCGCAGGAGCGTGTAGCCCGAGCGGAGATTCAGGTCGAGCATCCGGTCGAGGGTCGCCGGGTCCTGCTCCCAGAGCGGTGTGCCGCCTGCGTAGGCCCCGACCGCGTTCACGAGGACGTCCAGCCGCCCGTGGCGCGTCCGGACGGCCTCGACGAGCGCGCGCACCGCGGGCTCGTTCGTGACGTCGACCTCGTGCCCGTCGAGCCGGTCGCCGTTCGCGCCCGCCGCCGTCTTCAGAGCTGCGAATTCCTCCTGCTTGCGATACGTGACGACGACGGTTGCGCCGGCCTGGAGGAAGGCGAGGCTGACCGCGCGGCCCAGCCCTCCCGTCCCGCCCGCTACCAACGCCACCTGGCCCGAAAAGGTCGCGCTCATCGCTCCGCCGACCTTGTTTCGAGAGCGATCCGATCCCAGCCGGCGAGATGGGCGCCGTGCTCATAGGTGGATTCCACGAAGGCGTGGATCGCCTCCTCGGGTGAATCGGACGTCCGTACGGCCTCGTAGGGCAGGATGAACTCGCCGAGCTCGCGGTGGTAGAAGGCGGCGTCCGGCCGGGCCCGTGCCTCCTTGAAACCAGCCGGCTCCGGCACCGCATAGGCGTAGAACGCGGGCTCGAGGACCGGGCCGCTGCCGGGCCAGAACCCGTGACTGATGACCTCGTGCGAATAGGCTTCCCGCATGAACGCGGGGCCCTCCCGCGGCGGCGCCGGCCGCCCCGAGAAACGCGTGACGGCGAGATCGAAGCCTCCCCAGAAGAAATGCGCCGGGCTGCACTTGCCGACGAAGCTGCAGCGGCCGCGCGTATACACCTCCTCGATCTGCGCAAGGATCCGCCAGCACCTGTTCGCGTAAACCGGGTCGTACGAGTCGTGCACGAAGTCCTCCTCGAACCGGATCAGAGGCGGCGGAATCTCGACGGGCATCGTCCAGATCCGGGCGCCGAGTCCCATGTCGGCGAGCATCGCCATGACCGCGCGGTAGAAGTCGGCGACCGTGCGCGGCTGGAGCGGGAGCGAGCGCTCTTCTCCATTCGACGCTCGCACGACGAGGCGGTGTTCGATGAAGTCGAACTCCATCGTGAACGACCGGCCGCCGTGAGGCAGTGGCCGCGTCGACAGCCCCCGCGGAGTCACCTGAAAGGCGATTCCCCAGGAATGGTTCAGCGGCGGCGCGAGCGCGAGCGTGACCTTTCCCACGATCTGCGTCCACAGGTGGAGCGTGGCGTAGGTGTCCTTCCACACGTCGTAGGGCAGGGCCGGCCAGCGCTCCTCGGTCATGCGAGAGGTTCCCTCCTGCCCGTTACTCCGCGAGGACGCGATGGACGAGCTGGATGCACACGGAACCCTCGCCCACGGCCGCGGCGACGCGCTTGACGCTGGAAGCGCGCACGTCGCCGACCGCGAAGACGCCCGGCTGGCTCGTCTCGAAGAGGAGCGGGGGACGCGCGAGATGCCACTTCGCCCTGGCGAGATCGTCCTGCGTGAGGTCCTGCCCGGTCTTCACGAAGCCTTTTTCGTCGAGCGCGACACAATCCTGGAGCCAGTCCGTGTTCGGATCGGCGCCGGTCATGAGAAAGACGTGCCCGACGTCGACGGTCGTCCGCGTAGCCCGCGGCGTCGCGCCATGTCGTGCGCTCGAGCCGCCCGTTGCCCTCGAGGGCCTCGATCCGTGTCTTCGTGTGCACGCGTGATGTTCTCTGCCTCCTCGATCGGCGGATGAGATAGCGCGACATGCTCTCGGCAAGCCCTTCGCCGCGCACGAGCATGTGGACGTGCCGCACCGCGCGTCGAAAGGAAAACCGCGGCCTGGCCCGCGGAGTTTCCGCCCCCGACGACGATGACCTCTCCACCCTCGCAGAGGTTCTTTTCGATCTGACTCGCCAGGTAATAGACCCCGACGCCTTCGAAGCGCGCCAGGTTCGGGAGGTCGGGCTTCCGGTACTGGACGCCGGTCGCGATGATCACCGTGCGTGCCTCGACGCTGACGCTCTCGGCGAGCTCGAGTCGATAGGGCCGCCGGTCGCACGAGAGCCGCACCGCGGTCCGCGCGACCGCGATCGCCGCGCCGAACTTCTCCGCCTGAACCAGGGCGTTGCTCGCGAGCGCCTGTCCCGAGACTCCCGTCGGAAAGCCGAGGTAGTTCTCGATGCGTGAGCTCGAGCCCGCCTGCCCGCCCGGAGAGTTCGCTTCGAGGACGACGGTGTCGAGCCCCTCGGAGGCCGCGTAGACGGCGGCCGCGAGCCCCGCGGGACCGGCGCCCACGACCACGACGTCGCGCACGGAGCTCGTGTCGAACCGGTTCAGGCCGAGGCACTCGCCGACCTCCTCGATGGTGGGCTTCTTCAGGACGCGGGTGCCCCGGCAGATGAGGACGGGCACGTCGTCCACGCCCGACGTTGAAGCCGTCGAGCGTCTTCTGCACGTCGGGGTCGCGCTCCACGTCGAGGTACGCGTACGGCTGTCCGTTGCGCGTGAGGAACTCCTGGAGGAGGAGCGTGCCGGCCGAGTGGCGCGAGCCGACGAGCACGATGCTGCCCTGACCCCGCGCCTGAAGGAAGATGCGGCGGAGGATGAACGCGCGCAGGAAGATTTCGGAGAGCTCCGGGTCCGTCTGGACGAGGGCCCGCAGCCGCTCGGCGGGAAGCTCGAGAACGCGCGTCTCGCCCGTCGCGCGGCCCCTCACGACGATGGGACGTCCGGAGAGCAGGTCGACGTCGCCGCTGAACTGGCCGGGCTCGTGCGCCGTCACGCAGAGATCCGCGTCCGACAGGACCGTGACCTTGCCCTCGAGGACCACGAAGAGCGGGCGGTTGCAGTCGCCCTGCTCCCACAGCATCTCACCGTCGGCGAAGCGGCGCTCCCGCGCGAAGGCGGCGATCCGCGCGCGCTGCTCCTTCGGTCAGCTTCGGGAACGTCTCCTCGCGGGAAGGGCTCGCCGCGGACATCAGTATTCCGCGGACGCGTCATCGGGGTAGCAGTACAGCCAGCTCTCGCCGGGCTCGGCGGAGGCGACCACCGGGTGGCCCGAGCTCCGTGCGTGCGCGCTCGCGTGCCTGTTCGGCGAGGAATCGCAGCACCGCGTGCCGCCGCAGCTCTGGCAGGTCCGGAGATGGACCCACGTGCTCCCGATCTTCACGCATTCCTCGCACTCGCGCTTCTTCGCGCGCTTCACGCGCTCGACTTCCCGAATGTGCGCGCACCCCTGGTCCGGACTCATCGGGACCTCCTCCGAACGGCGCCATTTTCCGCCATCAGCGGGATTTCACCATGCCCCGCTGAATCAGCTAAGCCTTGACAGAGCGCCGCCGAAAGCGAGATACAGGCGCCCGGGCGTCGCGTCCCGGGGGTGTGGCGATCCGGACCCGCGCGTCAGTGCCGGCAAGGTTCGAAAAAAAATCGTCCGGGCATGTCGATATCGAGGAACCTCGGTCGTCGATGGAGTGGAGGCGGGACCGAAGCCGGCTGAAACCGGCCGAAAAACCCGGCTCGAAGCTCAAAGAAAGAAGGAGATAAGACGATGCGATTCATGGTCATGGTTCCTGCGGACAAGAATTCCGAGGCGGGCATCCTTCCGGACAAGAAGCTCTTCGAGGAGATGGGAAAATTCAACGAGGAGATGGTGAAGGCGGGCGTGATGCTCGCGGGCGAGGGGCTCCAGCCGACCTCGAAGGGCGCGCGGATCAGGTTCTCGGGCGGGAAGACGACGGTGACCGACGGCCCCTTCACGGAGGCGAAGGAACTGATCGCGGGCTTCTGGCTGATCCAGGTGAAGTCGAAGGAAGAGGCGATCGCCTGGATGAAGCGCGCACCCTTCGGAGAGGGCGTGGTGCTCGAGATCCGCCAGGTGTTCGAGGCCGAAGATTTCGGCGCCGAGTTCACGCCCGAGCTCAGGGCACAAGAGGAGCGTCTGCGCGCGAAGGTGGCTGAGAAGAAGTAGTCGATGCGGTTTCTTCGTTTGACCGTGAACACCCCGAGTCGTACGCTCCGCTCGAAATTTGGAGGGTCGAGATGGCCGTGAAGAAACCGAAAAAGAAATCCCCCGCGAAAAAGAAGCCTTCAAAGAAGGCGAAGACCGCGCCGGTGAAAGGGCTGAGCCTGAGCTCGACGTCGCCTTCCCTCACGGTCGGCGACATCGCGAAGAGCCTCGCCTGGTACCGGGACGTCCTCGGGTTCGAGGTCGAGGAGCGCTGGGAGCAGGACGGGAAGTTGGCCGGAGTGATGGTCCGGGCGGGCGACGCGCGCTTCATGCTCGGCCAGGACGACTGGAAGAAGGGCCGCGACCGGAAGAAGGGAGAGGGGTTCCGCCTGTACTGCGAGACGAGGAAGAACATCGATGCGCTCGCCGAAAAGATAAAGGCTCGAGGCGGCACCCTCGATCAGGAGCCGCAGGACGAGCCCTGGGGCGTACGCGACTTCTCCCTGACCGATCCCGACGGGTTCAAGCTCACGATCGCGGGGGAGGCGAAGAAGCGCTGAGAAGCGTTGCCGCGCTGCAACACGATCCGCGCCGCCGCGCGTGAAGAAGCCGAGGGTAGAGTCAGATGGAGGTCACCGCTCGGCAGATTCTCAGAACCTACGTCACGCTGACCCTTCTCTCGACTTTCGCCTCCTCCTTCATCTGGGGCATCAACACGCTCTTTCTTCTCGATGCGGGACTGACGATCACTCAGGCGTTCGCGGCGAACGCCTTCTTCACGCTCGGCGAGGTGCTCTTCGAGCTGCCGACCGGCGTCGTGGCGGACACGTTCGGGCGAAGGACATCGTATCTCCTCGGCTCCGCGACGCTTTTCGTGTCGACTCTGCTGTACCTGTTGATGTGGCGCGTCCACGGTCCGTTCTGGGCGTGGGCCGTCACATCCATCCTGCTCGGGCTTGGCTTTACGTTCTTCTCGGGCGCCACCGAAGCCTGGCTCGTCGACGGCCTGAATTTCGCGAAGTACTCGGGCAGCCTGGAGTCCGCGTTCGCCAAAGGCCAGATCGCGGGTGGAGTCGCGATGCTGACCGGCACTCTGGCGGGCGGGGCGATCGCCCAGGCCACGAGCCTGGGTGTGCCTTACATCCTGCGAGCGGCGATGCTCGGGCTGACGTTCCTCGTCGCGTTTCTCTCGATGCGCGACGTCGGATTCACTCCCCTGAAGAGAAGATCGATGGCCGTGGAGATGAGAAGGATCCTGAAATCGTCGCTGGACCACGGATTCCGCAACGCGCCCGTGCGCTGGCTGATGCTCGGCGGCCTTTTCGCCGGCGGGGTCGGCATCTACGCGTTCTACGCCATGCAGCCCTATCTCCTCGAGCTCTACGGCAAGAAGGAGTCCTACGCGATCGCCGGCCTGGCGGCCTCGATCGTCGCCGGCACGCAGATCATCGGCGGCATCATCGTCCCGCACGCGGCCCGGATCTTCCGGAAGAGAACTTCTCTCCTGCTGGCGGGTTCGGTACTGAGCACGGCCGCGCTGGCGCTCATCGGTCTGGCCCCGGGTTTCTGGGCCGCGCTCGCCCTTCTGGCCGTCTGGGCCATGGTCTTCGCCGCCACGATGCCCGTTCGCGAGGCCTTCATCAACGATCTCATCCCGTCGGGGGAGCGCGCCACAGTACTCTCGACCGACAATCTCATGAGTTCGTCGGGAGGCGTCGTTTTCCAGCCGGCTCTGGGCAGGGTGGCTGACCTCTGGGGGTACTCCACCTCGTACATCGTCGGCGCCGGCCTCGAGCTGATTTCGGTGCCGTTCATTCTTCTCGCTCGCCGCGAGAAGGCGCCCTCCGACCCGATCCGGAGACCATGATCGTCCATCTCGTCGACGGCACGTACGAGCTGTTTCGCCATTTCTACGGCCTTCGCCGCACGGGCGAAAGCGAGGATCGGCCCTATGGCGCCGTGATCGGCGTCCTGAACACGGTGCTGCAGATGATCGAGACGGGGGCGACCCACCTCGGTGTGGCGACCGATCACGTCATCGAGTCGTTCCGGAACGGGCTCTGGCCCGGCTACAAGACGGGAGAGGGCGTCGAACGCGCCCTTCTCGCGCAATTCCACCCGCTCGAGGAAGCACTCGCCGCGATGGGCGTGGCGATGTGGCCGATGACCGAGCTGGAGGCCGATGACGCGCTCGCGTCCGCGGCGCGAATCGCCTCCGAGAGCGAAGACGCCGAGAAAGTCTGCATCTGGACGCCCGACAAGGACCTTGCGCAATGCGTCCGCGGCACCCGGGTCGTGCAGGTCGATCGCCGCGGGAAGAAGATCCAGGATGCGGAAGGAGTCCGCGAAAAGTTCGGAGTCGAGCCCGCCCTTATCCCCGACTTCCTCGCCCTCGTCGGCGACGCGGCGGACGGATACCCGGGCATTCGCGGGATCGGTCGGATTGGCGCGGCCCGACTTCTGAACCGCCACGGCCCGATCGAGACATTTCCGCGGACCATCCTCGGGGCCGACCGCGACCTGGCGCTCCTCTTCAAGAATCTGGCGACACTGAGGACGGACGCGCCCCTCTTCCGCGACGTGGACGAGCTGCGGTGGCGCGGTCCCACGAACGGGTTCGCCGCCTGGGCGGCGCGCCTTGGAGAGGCTCGCCTGCTGGAGCGATGCCTCAAGGCACCGATCGCCTGGACTGCGAGCAGGTCGCGGTGATCGAGAGGCAGCTCGGGATCCACGAGCTTTCGCAGTTCACCCCGAAGTGACGGGAGCCGGAGAAAAGGATCGCCCTATACTGAAATCGCCTTCGACGAGCGGGTGAAGGGAGCGGTACGTGGCGGATCTGGCACCGGGATCGCGTCTGGGCCCGTACGAGATCCTGGGCCCGCTCGGCTCCGGCGGGATGGGGCAGGTCTACCGGGCACGCGACACCCGGCTCCATCGAGAGGTCGCGATCAAGATGCTCTCGTCTTCGCTTCTTTCGGACGAGTCGGCGCGGGCGCGCTTTCACAAGGAAGCTCTCGCGCTCGCGAAGCTCAAGCATCGGAACGTCGCGCACATCTACGACGTGATCGCCGTCGAGGGGACGGACGCCCTCGTCATGGAGCTCGTCGAGGGGGCGTCTCTCTCCGAGCGGCTTCGCGAAGGACCGCTGCCGGAAGGGGAGGTTCTCCGGCTCGGCGCGCAACTCGCCGACGGCCTCTCGGCCGCGCACGCCGAGGGCGTCGTTCACTGCGACCTCAAACCGGCGAACCTGAAGGTGACGAAAGGCGGTGATCTCAAGATCCTGGACTTCGGCATCGCGAAGCTCAGGCTCACTCCCGCCGGGGACGCGTCGATCCTGGAGACGTTCACGTCGACGAAGAAGGAAGTCGCCGGGACCCTCCCGTACATGGCGCCCGAGCAGTTGCGAGCCGAGCACGTCGACGGCCGGACGGACATATGGTCGGCGGGAGTCGTCCTCTGCGAGATGGCGACCGGGAACCGGCCGTTCCGGGAAGACGTTCCGGCGCGCCTGACGGACGCGATTCTCCACGCCGAGCCGGATTTTTCCGGGCGTGGCCACGGCTTCGGACGGCCTCAAGGACGTCCTTCGCACGCTGCCTTCGGAAGGACCCGGAAATGCGCTTCGCGACCGCCGCGGAGCTGAAGTCCGGCCTCGAGCGGCTGCGAACCGGGATGTCCACGGTCGTCCCCGCCGGGCCGCCGCCGGCCCGCCCGCGCGGATTCCCGCTCGCCGCGAGTCTCCTGGGAGCACTCGCCGTGCTCGCTCTTCTCTTCGCCGCCGACGTCGGCAAGCTGAGGAGCCGCTGGTCGAAAGGAGGCGGGCGGATCGACTCGCTCGCCGTCCTGCCGCTCGCGAATCTCTCGAAGGATCCCGAGCAGGAATACTTCGCGGACGGGATGACCGAAGCCGTGATCACCGAGCTGTCGCGGATCCGCGCGCTGAAGGTGATCTCGCGGACGTCCGTGATGCCGTACAAGAACGCGACGAAATCGCTTCCCGAGATCGCCCGCGCGCTGGGCGTCCGGGGAGTCGTGGAAGGCTCGGTGCTGAGGGACGGCGGGAACGTGAGGATCACGGTCCAGCTCATCGAGGCCGACTTCGGACCGGCACCTCTGGGCCGAGAGCTACACGCGCGACGCGCGAAACGTCCTGGCCCTCCAGAGCGAGGTCGCGATGGCGATCGCCCGCGAGGTGCGCGTCGCCGTGAGCCCCGAGGAAGCCGGGCGCCTCGGCGGCGGAACGGACGGTCGATCCGGAGGCGCACCGGCTCGTCCTCCTCGGGACGTACGCGATCACGCAGTCGCTCACGCAGCGCCAGGGGATCGAGAACGGAGTCGCGCTGTTCCGAAAGGCGGTCGAGGCCGACCCTGGGTTCGCGCTCGCGCACACGCGCCTCGCAGCAGGCGCTCCAGTGGGGCGGCTTCGCGGGGTACCGACCGATGTCCGAGTCGTGTGCGGAGGCGCGCGCCGAAGCGGAGCGCGCGATCCAGCTCGATCCCCGGCAGGGAGAAGCGGTCGCGCTGCTCGCGAGCCTCCGGCGGTCCTGCGACTTCGACTGGGCCGGGGCCGAGCGGGACAGCCGGCGCGCCCTCGAGCTGTCGCCCGGCTCGGCCGCCGTTCACACCGAGGCCTCGTACCTCATGTCGGTCCTCTCGCGCCACGAAGAAGCGATCCGGGAAGGCCGGATCGCCGAGGAGCTCGACCCGCTCTCGGAGGAGGCCGGTGTCTACTGCGGGATGCGCTTCCTGTTCGCCCGCCGGCTCGAGGAAGCGGCGCAGCAGCTCCGGAAAGTGCTCGGCGTCCATCCCGAGTCGGTCTTCGCGAAATTCGATGCTGGCGAACACCCTCATGAGCCAAAAGCGGTACGACGAAGCGATCGCGGTCTATCCTGTCGCGCAAGGTGCCGGATCCCGGGGGCGAACTTCGCGCTCGGCGTCACGTACGGACTCGCAGGAAGGAAGGAAGAAGCGCGGAAGGTGCTCGCGAAGCTCCTCGAGAAGCGCAAGACCCAGTTCCTGCCGCCGACTCAGATCGCGATGATCTACGGCGGCCTTGGAGAGCGGGACACCGCGTTCGCCTGGCTCGAGCGCGCGTTCGAGGACAAGGCGTGGCTCATGGACGAGATGAACGTCGACCCGCTCTTCGACGTCTTCAGGGGAGACTCCCGCTTCGACGACCTGATCCGCAGGATGAACTACCCGCGCGGGCGGCCGTGACCGCCGATCCGGCTCCGGTTCTCCTCATTTCCCCGGTGGGCGCGGAGCCGCGACGCCCGGTCCGCCCGGAACGGACAGGGCGCGCTCGAGATTCGCGCGCGCGTACTCGTAGTCGGGCTTGAGACTCAGCGCCTTGCGAAAGTGATCGACGGCTTCCGCCGCGTTTCCGAGCCGCATGAACGCGACGCCGAGACCGTTGTGCGCGAGGTAGTCCCCGGACGACCCGAGGCGCAAGGCTTCCTCGTACGACCCGATGGCCTCGTCGAGCCGTCCCCCTTTCGTGCTGACCGTTCCGAGGTTGATCAAAGCCGTGGTGTCGGCAGGATCGACCCTCAGAGCCGCGCGAAGGCGGGCGGCCGCTTCGTCGAAGCGGCCATGGCTCTCCTCGATACGCGCGAGGTTCAGGAGCGTCGGAACGTTGTCGGGTTTGAGGGTTAGTGATTTCTCGAGGTGAGACAGGGCCTCGGCCTCGCGGCCGTTCTCCATGAGCCAGTTGCCGTAGTTCGTCTGACACATGAAGCAGTCGGGACTTCGCTCGAGCGTGTCGCGCCAGAGAGTCTCGGGGTCGTGGAAGCTCCGACTGTGCCGGAAGGTCAGGGTCCCGAAAACCGCGAGAACGGCCACGGCGAGAACCGCGGCAGCGTGCCGCTCCGGCGCGCTCCGAAGGGCGAATTGTGAAGCTGCCCCGCACACCGCGCAGGCCGCGAACACGGCGACGGCCTGGTAGGCGAAGTGATCCGCGACCCATGAATAGCGCATTGCGTAGACGTTGAAGAACCCCATCGCCGGAAAAAGGACTCCGAAGAAGAGGAGGACGGCGGCGAAAGGACCTCTTCCGAGACGGTTCCTCAGGAGCCAGGCGAGGGCCGCGGCGGCGAAAGCGAACGCAGCCGGGAGGTACTGAGACAGGTCTTTTGGATCGATGTTCCAGCGCTGGTAGATGAACGCGAGGTCTCTCGGAACGACGAGCTTGGCGGCGTAGAACGCCGTGGTCTGTCCCGCGAGGACAATGCGTCCCGGGAGGCTCAGATTCCACTCCTGTCCGACCGCCTGCACCATCGTCCGCTCGAGCCACGCGGTATGGAGGGCGAGGCCGGCGCCGAGAGCCAGGAAGGGGACGAGGGGCCGGACGTCGGCTGCCTCGACCCGTCCCTTCTGCCACCAGACGAGGACGAGAAGCACCCCGGGAACGACGCAGGCCGTCGTCTTCGAGAGAAGCGCGAGCGCAGAAGAACGAGAGCGACAGAGCGTACAGCGGCGCCGGCCGCAGTAACCACGGGGTTGTCTTTCGCGCCTTCTTCTTCCGCGGTTCAGCCGCCTTCGCGCGGGCCTCGAGAAACGCGTACCAGGCGTGCACCGCGAGAAGCGACAGGAACAGGGAGAGCGTGTTCTTGCGCTCGGTGACCCAGGCGACGGATTCGGCGCACACCGGGTGAAGGGCGAAGACGGCGGCGGCGAGCGATGCCCCGGGCAGGCGCAGACGAACGAGAAGCCACCAGAGCAGCAAGGCCGCTCCGGCGTGAAGCAGGATGTTCACGAGGTGATAACCGAAAGGACGAAGCGACCAGAGGTGCTTCTCGATCCAGAACGACGTGAAGACCATCGGGTAGTACTGCTCGTTCGCCTTCGGCTCCGTCCAGATCAAATGGAGCCCGTCGAGAGTGTCGAGCGTGCCGTTCTCCGTCAGATACGTGTCGTCGTTCCAGACGAAGCCTGCCTCGAGGGCCGGGAGATAGGCGGCGACGACGACGGCCACCATCGCCAGCGCGAGAAAGACGGGAGCCTTCCTTTGCACCGGCTTACGATAAGCCAACGGCCGGACCGCGCGAGCAGATCGGACGGAAAGAGGGATTTCTTAGAAGGTGTGTGAGCGAAGGCGCGGGGGCACCGCCAGAGCCCGAGCACCTCGCTCACGTACCCATTCGAAGAAACTAAGATTTACGCCGTCAGGTGCAGGTCGATCAGGCCGTGCTGATGGAAAGCGCCGATGCGCGGCGCGAAGAGCCCGATGACGAAGAGCACGAACGCGCCTCCAGCCACCGCCGAGAGGACGAGAAGCGGCGTGAAGCGGGCCGCGAGGATCTGGTCGGCGTTGTTCACGCGGACCGTGGCTTCGAGGACCGGCTTGAGGCCCGCGTCCGTCGTGACGATGAGCCGCTTGTCCGCGATGGCTTTCTGGAGCGGTACGTCGGCGACGAGCACCTCGACGCGGTCCGACGTCGTCGAGAGCGGCAGCGCCAGATGCGCCGGGGTCCAGGTCGCGTTGACCGGCTGGTTCTGGACGCGCCAGAATCCGGCCAGCGCGACGGCGAGGACGATTCCCCCTCCGAGGAGGGCAAACAGCCGGAAGTGACCCTTGGGCATGGCAAACCTCGCATTTCCGCGGCGAAAAGGCCGCACTTTCCGGGATCCCTCAAATACGTAGGGCGTGCGCCTGAACCCCGTCAAGGGGTGCGACGCTCGGCGTCGCAGGCGACGGGCCTGGGCTGCCGACGGTTGCCATCGGCTCCCGTCAAACAGAAGCCCCACGACGAACGTCGCGGGGCTTCTTGCCTTGACGGCGTGAAGTCGAGAGGGCCCTATTTCCCCAGGCCGACGACTTCGACCTCGACGCGGCGGTTCTTCGCGCGACCTTCGGCCGTCTTGTTGTCCGCGATCGGCCTGGCCTCGCCCTCTCCGCTGACCTCCATCTTGGCCGGATCGCCTCCGAGGCTGACGAGGTAATCGCGAATCGCTTCGGCCCGCTTGAGCGACAGCTTCTTGTTGTATTCGTCCGTACCGACGTTGTCGGTGTGGCCCGTGATCCTCACCTTGCTCGCGCTGCTCATCTCCGCCTTCGCCGTCTCGCGATAGGCCTTGAGCTGTTCCTTGCCTTCCGGCTTCAGGTCTGCCTTGCCGAAATCGAACATCGCCGCCTCGGCGAAAACCATGGTCTTCGGACTCGGTTTCGGACCGGAGGTGGAGGCGGAGGCGGGGGCGCGAACTCGTAGCTGACGACGTAGTAATGCTCCAGCTTCGAGGCGAACTTCTGGAAGAGCGCCACGAGATCGGCGCCCGTCCCGGCTTTCCTGGCCTCACCGTGGTTCTGGCTCGCAAAGCTCGCCAGGAAGGCGTCGACCTTCGGGCCCGGCATGTAGTCGATCGCGAACACGCGGAGGTTCGGGATTCCCTGCGCGGCCTTGCTGACGACGTCGCCCTTGAACGCGCTGTTGATGTCCTCGCCGTCCGAGAAGACCGCGAGGAACCGCGGCTCGTTGGCCGGCATTCCCCGGACGAGCTCGAGGCCGGCGAACATGGCTTCGTAGAGAACGGTGGTATCGGTGACTCTGTCCTTCTTGTAGGCCTTGGCGACGAACGCCTCCAGATCGGCCGGCTTGTTCGACTGGAAGGTTTCCACGCGCAGGTCGCGGCCCCCCATCTTCACCGCCTTGGTGCCGAAGACGACGATGCGCACGTCGTCGACCGGCCGGATGGTCTTGAGCACCGCGCCGACTCCCTCGAGCAGCTTCGGAATCGCCTTGCGCTCCTCCATCGAGTACGAGTTGTCGAGAACCAGCACGACGTGGCGGGGGACCTCTACGCTCTTGGAGATCGGCTCTACCGAGATGACCTTCGCAGCCGCGTCAGGCCGCGCCACCGTGAAGTCCTTGGCCGTCAACCCGAGCACCGGCTCTTGCTTGGTGTCCAGGACGCTCACGAGAGCCTTGCCGTCCGACAGGCTCCGCTCGAACGTCACGTTGGCGTCGGACCGGGTCGTTCGGATCTGCAGCCGGGCGACTCGGCGGCGAGGGCCGTCCCGGACGCCGCCAGGGCGACCAGGAGAATGGACAGGCGTTTGATCAGCATTGTGCTTTTTCCCCTTTCCGGGAAAGGCCGAGGCGAAGCCCCGGTTTCGTTTCTCGAACTACGTAGTTAAGGCATACGGAGTCTATGCTGCGGCGTCAAGGGTTCGGTAGGGAAAAGAGGGGAACCTGATGCATCTGCGTCAGGCGCGCCGGGCGTCGAGCGCAAAAACTCGGTCAGACGTAGCGCCCGAGCTCTACTTCACCGCGCCGACCGTAAAGCCCGCGATAAACCGGTCGAGGAAGAGGTTGTAGACGACGGCGATCGGCAGGCTCGCGACGAGGCAGGCCGCCATCAGCGAGCCCCAGTAGTAGACGTCGCCGCGCACGAGGTAGATCGGGATGCCCACGCCGACCATCTGGTTCCTCTCCGGCGAGATGAAGGTCAGGGCGTAGACGAACTCCTGCGTCACCAGCGTGAAGCTGAAGATGACGACCGTCAGGATCCCGGACACCGAGATCGGGACGACCATCCGGAGGAAGGCGCCGAAGCGCGTCAGGCCGTCCACCATGGCCGCGTCCTCGAGCTCCTTCGGGATGGACTTGAAGAAGCCCATGAGCAGCCAGATGGAGAACGGGATCGTCATGCTCGGGTAGACGAGCACGACGGAGAAGATGCTGTCCTGCAGGCCCAGGATCGCGACGACGCGCGAGAGCGGGATGAAGAGCAGCGTCGGCGGAATCAGGTACGTCAGGAAGATGGCGATCCCGAGCCGCTCGCCCCAGCGGCCCGGCGAGGCGGGCGAGCGCGTACGCGGCCGGCACGGCCAGGAGAAGCGTGATGGCGACGACGAGGACGCCCACGAGCGCCGTGTTGCCGAGCCAGCGCACGAACCGCGTCTCCGCGAACAGGAACCTCAGGTGCTCGAGCGTCGGCGGGAGGTTGAAGAGGAACGGGTTGTTCTCGACCGTGTAGAGGTCGATGTTCTGCTTGAACGTGGCGATCAGCATCCAGAAGAAGGGAAACGCCAGGGCGACGATGAAGAAGGCCAGCACCGAGGACGTGCAGGGTCCTCGCGCCGACCCTGCGGAGCGTGCCCGCGTTCCATCAGACCACCTCGGCGCGATGCGCGACGCGAAGCATCAGGTACGCGACCGCCGACCAGCACCGGCACGAGGAAGAGCGAGATCGCGGCTCCCGCGGCCAGGTCGCTGCCGGCGATCCCCGTGGCGAAGGCGAGCGACGGCAGGGTCTGCGTCGAGTCGAAGGGCCCGCCGGCGGTCAGGATGTAGACCACCGTCATGTCGGTGAACGTGAAGATGATCCCGAAGAGGACGGCCACGCTCAGGATGGGCGTCATCATCGGGAGGTTGATCTGGAAGAGCGTGCGCCAGAAGCCCGCGCCGTCGATCGCGGCCGCCTCCGGGATCTCCCTGGGGATGGCGGAGCGTCCCGCCAGCATGATCACGGTGGAGAAGGGAATCAGGCGCCAGCAGTGCACGAGGATGACGGAGGCCATGGCGAGGTGCGGCTCCCCGAGCCACATCGGCGCGCTGTACGGCTTGTAGACGTGCAGGGCGACGAGCACCCACGTGATCACGCTGTAGATGGAGTCCAGAATCCACTTCCAGCCGATGGTGCCGAGGGAGACCGGCGCGACCCACGGCAGCAGGATCAGGAAGCGGACCAGGCCGCGGCCGCGGAAGGGCTTCTCGAGGGCCATCGCGAGAATGTTCGAGCACAGGATCACGATCGCCTGGGCGCAGAGCGTGAACACGATGGAATTCCTGAGCGCCTTGTGGAAGCTCGGGCTCTGCAGGATGCTCCGGAAATTCTCGAGGCCGACGAAATGGAATCCCGAGCTGCCGATGCGAGCGTCGCTGAAGGCGTAGAGGACCGCGAGGACGAACGGCACCCCGATCAGGAGCACGATGAAGAGCACGGCCGGCGCGAACATGGCGATCGCCAGGGCCGGGTCTGGTCGGCCCCGATCGATGTTCCGCCTTCGTTCGGCTCATTGCCATAGGTCGCGGCGCGGCGCGGTGCGTTTCTTGCGTCGCCCGGTCGAAGAACTTCAGGTGTCTCTCGGAGACCGCGAAGGCGTGCAGGCTTCCCGTCTCGTATCGGGCGACATGGCTCGCGGACATGCGCGAGACGGCTTTCTTTCCATCGGAGCGCCCGCCCTCCAGGCTCCCGTAGACGAGCCGTTCCGCGCCCAGGTACTCCTGGTGGCTGACCCGGAAGCTCAGCGAGACGAACGGTCCCTCCCGGTCGGTCACGCGGATTTCCTCCGGGACGGCCGCTCTGGCCGCCAGCTGCGTGACCGGGAAGAAGTGCTCCGGGCGGAAGCCCACGATGACGTCTCCCTGCTCGACGAGATTCATGGGAGGAGACCCGAGAAAGGTCGCGACGAACGTGTCGGCCGGATCGTCGTAGACCTCGGCGGCCGATCCGATCTGGCGGACCTGGCCGAAGTTCATCACGACGATCCGGTCTCCCATCGCCATCGCCTCGATCTGGTCGTGCGTCACGTAGATCGTCGTCGTCCCGACGCTCTCGTGAAACCGCTCGAGCTCCTCCCGGGCCGACGCGCGCAGCTTGGCGTCCAGGTTCGAGAGCGGCTCGTCCAGCAGGAAGACGGCCGGCTCGCGGACGATGGCGCGGGCGAGCGCGACGCGCTGCCTCTCGCCGCCGGAGAGCTCGCGCGGCTTGCGGTCGAGCAGCTTGCCGATGCCGAGGAGTCCCGCGGCCCATTCCACCTTCTTCGGTGCTGGTCCTTCGGGACCTTCTGCGCCTTCAGCGGGAAGGCGATGTTCTTGTAGACGGAGAGGTGGGGATAGAGCGCATAGCTCTGGAAGACCATGGCGATCCGGCGCTCGCGCGGGGACAGGCGGTTCACGACCTGCGCCGCCGATCAGGATCTCGCCCGAGGTCGGGGTCTCCAGGCCGGCGATCATGCGGAGGAGAGTGGTCTTCCCGGAGCCCGAAGGCCCCAGGAAGACCAGGAACTCGCCTTCCTTCGGTTACCAGGCTGACGTCGTTGACCGCTCCGAGCTCGCCTTCTTTGAAGACCTTCGTCAGGTTCCGTGTCTCAACGACCGCCATCGAGCGCCCGCGCTACTTCCATCGCGCGAAGATGCGCTTGTACTCGGCTTCCGCCGCCTTCGCGGCGTCCTCCGCGGACTGATCCCCCCGCGCGACGCTGGCGAACATCGTCGGGATGACCCACGTGCTGAACGCTTCGGAGATGCCCGCGGTCGCGTAGCCCGGGTAGCCGACGTTCGTGGCCCAGTCGAGGACGTTGCCCAGGACCTTGTACTTGTCCGGCGGATTCGCCCGCGGATCGTTCGCGATCAGCTTCTGCAGGTCCGGCACCGTCGAGGGGAAGCAGGGGAAGTTGTAGAACTGCCCGGCGACGAAGCCCTCGTGGAAGTGGTCCATGAAGTCGATCAGGAACTTCTGCGCGCCTTCCTTGTTCTCGGCGAACTCCCAGATCACGTGGCAGTTCATGACGTGCTCGGCCGCGATCCGCCGGACCGGGCCCTTCAGCGCCGGGCTGATCATGATCTTGCTGTCGATGGGCAGCTTCTCCCGTCTCCGACTGGCGCGTGACGGAGATCGCGTTCGCGACGTAGCGAGACCCGGCCGGCGAGCATCGCCTGGTTGTTCGAGGGAGGAGTCCAGGTGAAGACCTCGGCCGTCTCCGTCTGCTGGTAGAGCTCCTTCATGTACTTCAGGGCTTCGATGGTCTGCTTCGAGTTGATCGTGACGTTGCCGGCCTCGTCCTGCTCGGCCCCGCCGAACGACCAGAGCAGGGCGCGCAAGGCCATGCTGGTGTCGAGCTCCTGCGAGAGGCCGATCCCGCACGGGTGGCCGTTCTTGTCCCGGATCTTCTTGGCGCCCTTGAGCAGGTCGTCGTAGGTGTCCGGCCCGTTCGGAAATCCCGGCCTCCGTCCACCAGTCCTTGTGCCAGTTGCCGGGGTCGGGCGTGTAGGCGTCCGAGAAGGCGAAGTACTTCTTCGTCTTCGGGTTGTACGTGGACTTGTGGGCCAGGTCGATCTTCTTCCCGTGCTTTTTCTCGACCTCCTGGTACACGTTCGTCATGTCGATGACCTGCTGCTCGTAGGACGCGGGCGGAGACAGGAACATGAAGAGGTCGTGGCCCTTCTTCGCCGAGACCTCGGAGGCGGCCCGGGCGGGAAGGTCGACCAGGTTGATGTTGTCCACGATCACGTTCGTGTTGTTCTTCTGGCCCCACTCCTTGGTGTACGTGCCGTTGAACCAGGTGTCCCAGGCGGGTACGAAATGGCTCCACTGGATGATCTTCAGCGTCTTCTGCTGCGCCTCGGCCCGCTCGGGGAACAGGAAGGCGGGCCCTCCGACCCCGGCGGCGAGGGCGCCGCCTCCGGCGAGCTTCGTGAACGTTCGGCGAGTGATTCCGCGGGGCTGCTTCCTCTTCATGACCGCACTCCTCCGGCCGATTTCGGCCTTCACGTCATTGATGAAAGGGACCCGGCTTCGACTTCGATCGTGGGGCGAATGAGATCACTCCGCATCAGGATGGTCAACAGCTTTAGCGATTCTCAGTCACAACCTGATAGCCTTTGCCGGCGTGAAGAAGCTCCGGGTGGGAATCATCGATCTCGTCGCGAAGGGACCCACCGACGCGCTGTACGCCCGCGTGATGAACGCGAATCTCGCGAGCATCATGCCGCAGATCGTCGGGGTCTGGTGCGAAGCGCGCGGGCACGAGGTCACGTACGTCTGCTACACGGGCCTCGAGAACCTGGAGGACGAGCTGCCGGACGGCGTCGACGTCGTCTTCATCTGCGCCTTCACGGAAGCGGCGTTCCTCGCCTACGCGCTGAGCAACCTCTTCCGATCGAAGGGCGCCGTGACGGCCCTGGGCGGGCCGCACGCCCGCTGTTATCCGGAAGACGCGCGCAAGTATTTCGACTACGTTCTCGGCTTCACGGACGAGGCCCTGATCGAAGACCTCCTTCGGGACTGCGCGAGGCATCGCCCGCTGGGTCTCCACCTCCAGGCACCCCGCCAGCCACTCGCCCTGCCCGGGGTCCGGGAGCGGTGGAAGTTCATCGAGCCGACTCTTCGGAAGTCGCCCCTGATGAAGATGATCCCGATCCTGGGCAGTCTGGGGTGTCCCTACACCTGCAGCTTCTGCATCGACTCGGTGGTGCCCTATCAGCCGCTCGATCTCGACGTCGCTCCGGGAGGACCTGCGATTCATCGTCCGGAACGTCAGAAAGCCGATCGTCGGCTGGCACGATCCGAACTTCGGCGTCCGGTTCGACCAGTTCCTGGACGTGATCGAAGACGCGGTCTCGCCCGGCAGCATCACCTCGATCGCGGAGAGCAGCCTGTCTCTCCTCTCCGAGCCCCACCTCAAGCGGCTCAAACGGAACGGGTTCAAAGCCGTGCTTCCGGGAATCGAATCCTGGTACGACCTCGGCAACAAGTCGATGACGGGCCGGAAGACCGGCATGGAGAAGGTCGAGGAGGTCTCCGACCACGTCAACCTGATCCTGCGCTACATGCCCTACGTCCAGACGAACTTCGTCCTCGGCCTCGACGGGGAGTCGGGCGCGGAGCCGTTCGAGCTGACGAAGCGGTTCATCGACCTGACCCCGGGCGCGTTCCCCGGCTATTCGTTGCTCTCGGCCTTCGGGCGCGCGGCGCCGCTCAACCTCGAGTACCAGCGCGCGAACCGCGTGCTCCCGTTCCCGTTCCACTTCCTCGACAACAACCACGCGATGAACGTGCGGCCCCAGAACTACGCCTGGACGGACTTCTACGATCACGTGATCGACCTGACCAGGTACACGTTTTCGTGGAAAAGGATCGCCAGGCGGTTTGCCGCCACGAACGCCGTGATTCCGCGCTGGATGAACGTGGTGCGCGCGCTCTCCTCGGAAGGCTCCGGGCGGATCACGTACTACACGGAGGTGCGCAAGCGGCTGGACACGGACGCCCAGGTGCAGCGCTATTTCGCGCAGGAGACGAACGAGCTGCCGGATTTCTACGCGCACCAGGTGAGCCGGGATCTGGGATCGCTGTTCCGCTATCCTGCCCGCGGGAAGCATGACCCACGATCACAAGGCCTACCTCCAGTCCGAGGAGCGGCCGCTCGAGGTCGCGCGCCACGAGGAGCTGGCGACGGTCTGACGGGCGCGCCGGGAGGCGGCGGGTAGCATTCGCTCCATGAAGCGCACGCTGACGCCCGAGTTGACGAGAGAGGTCGTCGCGCGCCTGTCGACGGCCAACGCAGAGATCGCCCGCCTCTTCCCCGGAGATTCAGTCACCCGCCAGCCCGTCCACACGTTTTACGAGGGGGCGCACCTGTTTCGCGTAAACGCCGTGCGAGAGCTCGGCGAGGCGGCGCTCGCGGCGCTCGACGAGTACGCGCCGACGGCGGCCGACTTCGCGCGCGCGATCGGCGTTCCTCCATCCCCTGTTTTCGAAGAAATCTTCGAAAGAGTTCTTGGAAGGTTGAAGAAAGACCCCGTCGAGGACTACCGGATCGACTTTGAGGACGGCTACGGCGCGCGGGCGGACGACGAAGAGGACACGTGCGCCGAGGCGGCCGCGCGTGGAGTTGCCGCCGCCCACGCTGCGGCGTCTCTCCCCACCTTCTATGGAATCCGAATAAAGCCCCTCGAAGATCGCACCGCCGACCGCGCGCTGCGCACTCTCGATCTCTTCCTTTCGACGCTCGCGGCCGAAGGCCGCGCTCTTCCTCCGAACCTCCTGATCACGCTTCCGAAGATCACCTCGCCCGGGCAGCCAGCGGCGCTCGCCGACGCCCTCGACGCGCTCGAGGCTCGCCTGGGTCTCCCCGCCGGGAGCCTGAAGTTCGAGCTCATGGTCGAAACGCCGCAGACCATCTTCGGCGAGGACGGGCGCGTCGTCCTTCCGTCGTTCGTGCGCGCGGGGCGCGGGCGGTGCGTCTCGGCGCACTTCGGAACGTACGACTACACCGCCGGGTTGAACATCGCGGCGGCTCACCAGCACATGGCGCACCCGGCCTGCGACTTCGCGAAGCACGTCATGCAGGTCTCGCTCGCGGGCACGGGGATCATGCTTTCGGACGGATCCACGAACGTCCTGCCCGTGGGGTCTCCGTCGGCCGTCCACGCGGCCTGGCGCCTCCACTACGAGAACGTCCGGCGATCGCTGGAGAACGGCTTCTACCAGGGCTGGGACCTGCATCCCGCACAGCTCCCGACGCGTTTCGCCGCGAATTTCGGATTTTTCTTGGAAGGTAAGAGTGCGGCGCTGCAGCGTCTGCGGGCGGCCCTCGAGAAGGGGGCGGACGCCGCGTCGTCAGGGGTTCTCGACGATCCCGCCACGGGCCAGGCCCTCCTGACTTTCCTCCTTCGAGGAAAGAACTGCGGTGCGTTCCGCGAGGAGGATGTCGCTGGAGCCGGGCTCTCCGCGGAGGACCTCGCCACCGGCTCTTTCTCCGCGATCCTCGCGGCGCGCCGCGCAGGCTGATCAGCGCGTCAGGACGAACGCCGTCGCCGTGAGGGCCGCGCCCGCGGCAAGGAGCCACGCCGTCTTCGTCGAGCGCGTGAGCATGAAGTGGCGGATTCCGCCTCCCGCGAGCGCGAGCAGCACGAGCACGACCCAGTTCCAGCGGCTGCCGTACGTCGTCGGGAAGTGGTTGCTCACCATCGTGAAGACGACGGGAAGCGTCATGTAGGTGTTGTGCATGGAGCGCCTCCCGGCGGCGAGGCCCGGCTCGGGGTCGACGTTCTGCCCGGCGCGGACGGCGGCGAGCATGCGGCGCTGCGCGGGCAGGATCCGCACCCACACGTTCAGCGCCATGAGAGTTCCGAGAACCGCGCCGGCAAGGAGGTACGCGGCGCGTGACGCCGAAGACATGCGTGAGCAGGTACGCGAGCCCGCAGAAGAGGCCGACGGACGCGGCGCCCGCCACGGGCGTGCTCTTTCCGAGGGGAGAGGCCCAGAGCGCGTCATAGACGAGCCACGAGGCGGGCAGGAGGGCGATGCCGAGAGCCATGGCCGCGGGCACGGAAATCCTCGAAACAAAAGGGTCGACGAGCAGGATCCCGCCCCCGTAGTAATAGACGAGGAGGAGCAGGAGAAAGCCCGTCGCCCACGTCGAAAGGGATTCCCACTTGAACCAGTGGAGGACGGGAGGCATCCGGCCCGGCTGGAACAGGCGGCGTTCCACCTGGTAGTAGCCGCCGCCATGCACGAGGAACAGCTCGCCCGTGACGCCGTCGCGCGGAGGGTCGGGCGCGACGAGCGCCCTGTCGAGCCACATGAAAAGAAACGAGTCGCCGATCCACATGATGCCGGCGAGGATGTGCGCCCAGCGCAGGGTCAGGTGGAGCCACTCGTGGACGTGCGGGTCCACCTCAGCTTCCCCGGTACGTGGAGTACCCGAACGGCGAGAGAAGCAGCGGAACGTGGTAGTGGCCTTCCGGGTCGGTCACCGAGAACGTGATGGCGACCTCGGGGAAGAAGGAAGAAGAAAGAGAAGGAAGGGCCCTCTTCGAAGTAGGAGAGCGTGTCGAAGCGCAGCTGATAGGTACCGGCTGAAATGGCGGCATCCGCCGGCAGCAGAGCTTCGACGCGGCCGTCGGCGTTCGTCATGCCGCTCCCGATCACGGTCCAGCGGCGGCTGTCCTCTTCCTTCTTTCTCAGGAGAACCCGGATCCCCTTTGCCGGCCTGCCTGTCGCGAGATCCAGGACGTGCGTCGTGATGGCCGAACGCGCCGAACCGCTCATGCACCCTCCGCCAGCAGCTTCTCGAGTCTCAGCCGCGTGATCTTCCTCTGTTCGTCCGCCGCGATGCCGAGCTCGAGGTCCGCCGGGTTCGCGAGCCGGTCCTCGAGGTTCGCGAGGAGCGCGTCGGCGGACCGGCCGCAGGCGCAGACGATGAAGATGAAGCCGAAGCGCTCCTCGTACGCTGCGTTCGCCTTGCGAAGCTGTTCGAGGACGCCGGGAGGAGCCGCGAGAGCCGTCCCCTGCTCCGAGGCGGCCCGACCCGTCGCGCCACGGTCTCCGAGCCTGGGGTGCGCCGCGAACGCCTCGAGCCAGTCTTCTCTTCCCATCTCTTCGAAGGCATCTTCGACGGCTCTCAGAAGATCACGCTCGCTCGCGAAGGGTCTCCCTTCTTCCACCTTCGAAGAAAAACTGCCGCGACCCGCAGAGCGACGCCAGCATCGTCAGGGCGCCGTCGCGGGGTGCGGCATTCAGCCGCGCGACCGCTTCCGGAAGCCGCGGGACGCCCAAGAGGCGCAGGCGGCTCACGCCGCCGTCGGGATAGATGCGGAGCCGCACGTGCGTCGCGGGCACGCCGGCGGCGAGCTCCTTTTCGAAGGCATGCCGGGTGTCGGCCTGGAGCTTGCGTCAAGGGGAGGAGAGGCCGCCATTCCCGCGACGCGTCCGTCAGCTCCTCGAAGCGCCGCGCCCGGCGCGTCGCACGCTTCGAGCGAAGCACCGTCCGGAAAGTTCCCCTTGAAATGGCTCGTGTCGATCTCGGCGCGGGCGACGATCCCGCGCGTCCCGAGCCGGACGATCGCCCAGTCGAATCCCGGCCTGCGGCTGCGCTTCGTCTCCCAGCCGTCCTTCATTCCCGCGGCACTCCCGGGCATCAGGAGGTTCTGGTGCGAGCCGAAGAAGCTGTCGCTCGAAGCGAGAACGAGACCGCCGTTCTCGAGCGCGCAGAGGTCGACGCCTTCCTTTCGAGCCGAGAGCGCGCGCCAATCGGGCGCGACCTCTCCGTGGACGCGCAGCCGCGCGACGCCCCCGTCGGGATGGATATTGAGGCGCACGTGCGAGAACCGCCTTCGGTCCGCGACCGGGAAGAGGTTTCGCGTGTCGCCCCGAAGGAGCGAGCGGGGGAGGATCTCGATCCAGGGAGCGTCCCCGGTGCCGAGCTTCTCGGGCGGGGTGCTTTCGGGCGCGTCGGTGGCGTCGAGCGAGGCGGCTTCCGGGTGGTTGCCCGTGAAGTGGGTCGTATCCACGTCCACTCCGTGGAAGATCCCTCGGAGGCCCAGCCTGACGACGCAGAAGTCGTGGCCCGGTGTGCGGCGGCGCCGGCTCTCCCAGCCGTCCATCCACTTGCCCCGGTCCGTGTAGCGGTCGGGAAGGAAGACGGGCTCCTCGGGCTTGAGCAGGTTCTCCTTCGGCGCGAAGAAGTCGTCGTTCGCGAGAAGAACGGTTCCGCCGAGGCGTGAGGAAGCGAGATCCAAGAGCTCCGTGAAGGGCGCCACGTCAGGGCCGGCCCGGCGAAGGAGGGCAGGTTCCACGGAAGACTCGCTTTCAGGATACCAAACGACGACAGTGGAGAATCTCTTCTTCCGTGTGTTTCTCTACAATCACACTCATGCGGCCCGCTCCCGACAACGCGCAGCGAATCTACCTGAGGAGCGGATACGACGGGGATCCCCTCGCCTTCTCCGTCCGGTGGTTCGTTCCCGCGGACTTCGATGCCGGAGGGAAAGCCGAGATCGCGAGCCACGCGACGGGCAAGGCCGAGCTGACGTCCTGCCTGACTCTTCTCGGCGTGACGGCCCTCGCCGTGATGGTCGGCGACGTCATGGACGGGACGCCGGTGTTCGACTTCAAGCCGTGCACGCCCACGGAGGCCGCCGAGCACGTCTGCCGGGAAAGCCAGCGGGCGCGGGGCATCGCGTACTCGCAGACCGTCTACGTCGAGACGACGCCGCTGGACCTGTTCCGCCGCCTCGCGCTGTGGGAGAACGCACGCCGGAGGTGGGGCCGGTGAGCGAGCCGTCCGTGCGCATCACGACGCGCGCGCATTTCTCCGCGGCCCACCGGCTCCACAACGACGCCAAGGACGCCGAGTGGAACCGCCGCGTCTTCGACAAGTGCAACAACCCGCACTCCCACGGGCACACGTACGGGCTCGACGTCACGGTGGAAGGGCCGGTCGACCCGCTCACGGGCTGGGTGATGGACTTCGGCGTGGTCAAGCGCGTCGTGACCGAGCGGATCGTGAGGGCGTGCGACCGCAAGAACCTGAACGTGGACGTCCCGTTCCTCGCGGGCGTGAACCCGACCGCGGAGAACATCGCGATCCGTATCTGGGACGTGCTCCAGCCCGCCGTCGCGCCCGGCCGGCTCGTCCGGGTGGAGCTGCACGAGACCGAGCGGAACAAGGTCGTCTACACGGGGCCGCCGTGAGGGCTCTCATCTCGAACGACGACGGCGTGCACAGCCCGGGTATCGCCGCGCTCGAGCGCGCCGCGCGCGCGGCCGGGTTCGAGACGTACGTCGTCGCCCCCGACCGCGAGCAGAGCGCTTCGGCGCACTCGCTCACGATGCACCGGCCTCTTCGCGTGCTGAAGACGGGCGAGAGGACCTGGGTCGTCGACGGAACGCCGACGGACTCGGTCAACATCGCGCTCTGCTCGGTCCTGAAGGCGACTCCGCCCGACTTCGTGTTCTCGGGAGTGAACGCCGGCCCGAATCTCGGCGACGACGTGACCTACTCGGGGACGGTGGCCTGCGCGTTCGAAGGGACGCTCCTCGGTGTTCCGTCGATCGCGTTCTCCCTCGACTACGCGCGCGACGCGACCGGCGCGATCGACTTCACGGAAGCCGAGAAGGCGGCGGCGCAGATCATCGCGTGGGCGAAGGACCACCCGCCCGCGCCGGACACCCTGTGGAACGTCAACGTCCCTTCGGGAAAGCCGAGGGGATTTCGTCCCACGCGCATGGGACGCCGCCGGTACGGAGAGAACATCGTCGAGAAGATCGACCCGCGCGGCCGCCCGTACTACTGGATCGGCGGGGCGTTCGTGGACACGAAGGCCGAGGGAACGGATCTGCTCGCCGTCGCCGAGGGATGGGTGTCCGTGACGCCGCTCCACATGGACATGACGGACTACCGCGCCCTTGCGGATCTCGACGGCCTCGCGGAGAAGATCGCTCCGCCGTCGCGGGGACTAAGATCCGAAGCGTGAAGCCGGCCGACCGGGACGTGGAGCGCGCGGCGCGCGCCGGCGCCGGCGCCCGCCGGGCGCTCGTGGAGCGGCTCGAAGGCGCGGGGCTCTGCCGCGACGCCGCGCGTTGCGGAGGCGATGGGATCCGTTCCGCGCCACCTCTTCGTGCCGGCGGCGCTCCGGGGCGAGGCCTATGGCGACCACGCGCTGCCGATCGGGTACGGGCAGACGATCACGCAGGCCGGCGAACGTGGCCCGCGCGGCCGAGCTGGCGGCCCTGGCGCCGGCCTCGCGCGTCCTCGAGATCGGGACCGGCTCGGGCTATCAGGCCGCCGTCCTCGCGCGTCTCGCGCGCTGGGTCTTCTCGCTCGAGCGCATCGCGCCCCTGGGGAAGGCGGCCGTGCACCTTCTGAAGGCGCTCGGCGTCGCGAACGTCTCCATCAAGATCTTCGACGGCTCGTACGGCTGGAGCGAGCATGCCCCGTACGACGCGATCGTCGTGGCGGCGGCGGCGCCCGAGGTGCCGGAGCCGCTCGTCGCGCAGCTCGCGCCGCGAGGGCGACTCGTGATCCCGGTCGGCCCCGCCGCGCGGCAGAGGCTGCTCGTCGTCCGCAAGCTGCCGAACGGCCGGACGCGCGCCGAGGACGCCGGCGACGTCGCGTACGTTCCGCTCGTCGGCCGCTTCGGTTTCGCCCCGGCCGGGACGGAGAGGATCTCGAGGTGAAGAGGCCGGATCCCGAGGCGACGACTCGGGCGGCTGGGTCGCTGCCGCGCGCCGCTTCAGGATCTCGGGCCGCGTGCAGGGAGTGGGATATCGCGCGTTCGCGGCCCGCGCTGGCCGCGCGTTGAACCTCAGGGGCGGTGCCCGGAACCTGGACGACGGCCGGGTGGAGGTCATCGCGTCCGGCGCCGTCCACGCCCTGGACCGCCTGGAAGCCGTCCTGGCGGAGGGGCCGAGCCTCTCGCGCGTGGGCCGCGTCGAGGTCGAGGCGTCTGGACGCGCCGCCGCCGGACCTCGCCGCCTTCGACGTGGAGTTCTGAGGCCGGCGTTTAAGATCGGAGACACGTGAACGAACGAAAGATCCTGATCGTCGACGACGACGAGGACATTCTCCTCATCGTGCAGACGCTCCTCACGAACGCCGGCTACGCCCCCATCCTCGCGCGCAACGGACGGGAAGGCATCGAGCAGGCGGCGGCGATGCAGCCGGACGTGATCCTCCTGGACGTCACGATGCCGCAGATGTCCGGCTGGGAAGTCTGCGCGACGCTGAAGAACCTGCCCGGAGACGTCGTCCATTCCGATCGTCATGCTCACGGTGAAGTCCGAGATCAAGGACCTCATCACGGGGATGCAGGTCGGCGCCAACGACTACATCACGAAGCCGTTCACGAAGCGCCATCTGCTCGAGACGGTGGAGCGCCTTCTCGAACCGGGGGAGGGCCCGCGGTCGGCGTTCATGCCGAGGGACACGGGAGACGTGCGGACGCGCAACCTGCTCTTCGACACCGTGTCGGGCCTCCCGACGATCCCGGTCATCGTGGACGCTCTCCGGGAGTGGCTCCTCGTCGATCACGAAGTGGGCGTGCTGTTCATCGACTTCGAGAAATACGCCCACATCGAGGACTACTACGGCTGGGAAGTCTTCGACGACGTCCTGAGGGAAGCGGCGAAGGCGCTGAAGCGTCTGCTCGGGACGCTCTTCTCCACCGAGGACCTCATCGCGATCAACCGGCCCTCGGGCTCCGAGTTCTACGTCTTCCTCTCGGTGCCGCCCGGCCTTCGGGGCGACGAGATCCTCGAGCGGCTCCAGCGCAAGGCGCGCCAGATCGAGGAGTCGCTGCGCGACACGCTGAGCGAGAAGTTCCAGAGCCGCATCCAGAGGAAAATCGGCCTGTACGTCGGCTACTCGAAGCTCCTCTACAGCCCGCAGGTCCGCCTCGAGCGGCTCGTCTACCGCGCGCTTCGCGAGGCGATCTCCGTCGCCTCGACGAAGGAAGGCGAGCGCGCCGCGCTCCTGAGGGAGCAGTTCAAGGACGTGCTCGTCCACCGCCAGATCGAGACGCTCTATCAGCCGATCGTCGACCTCGGGACCGGCACCGTGTTCGCGCACGAGGCCCTTTCGCGCGGCCCGGCCGACTCGCCGTTCGAGAACCCCGAGATGCTCTTCGACTACGCGCTGAAGTCGGACCAGGTGTGGAGCCTCGAGAAGATCTGCATGCAGTTCTCGGCCGAACGCTTCGTCGGCAAGCGACCCGGCATGCTCTTCGTGAACGTGGAGACCGAGCTCATCCACGCGCTGAAGTCGCGCGGGCACGAGGTGCTCCAGCCGCTGCTCGCGATCCAGAGCGGCGTCGTCCTCGAGATCACGGAGCGCGCCGCCATCCGCGACTACGACCTGTTTCGCGAGAGCGTGCGCGTGCTGCGCGAGCTCGGTTTCCGCATCGCGATCGACGACGCGGGCTCGGGCTACGCGTCGCTCCAGTCCATCGCCGAGCTCCGCCCGCAGTACCTCAAGATCTCGAACTACCTCGTGACGGGCCTCCACGAGGACTCGATCAAGCGCGACGTCGTCGAGATGCTCGTCCGGCTCGCCGCGCGCATCGACGCGCAGACGGTGGCCGAAGGCATCGAGACGGAAGCGGAGAAGGCCGAGGTGAAGCGTCTCGGCGTGACGTACGGACAGGGCTACCTGCTCGGGCGACCCGCGAAACTGTGACCGGCGGCCCGCGGCCACGTCGTGAGCGCGACGCCCGCGAAGATGAGAGCCGCAGCGGCCGCCGTCTGAGGGGACGGCCGCTCGCCGAGAACGGCGCGCGCGAACGAGATCGCGACGAGCGGCTGCACGTACATGAACATCGCGACCGTCGTGGCGGTCATGCGCGTGAGCGCCCACGTGTTCAGGGCATACGCCACGATCGTGGACAGGAGGATGACGCCGGCGATTCCGATCCAGGCGCGGCCGGTCAGCGCCCGCGGCCGGAAGCCCGGGAGATCGGGCAGGGCGAGGAGGAGGATCGGCAGGGCGGCATAGCGGAAGATCGCGCCTGTCACGGAGGCCGCGGACCGGCGGGCGAGGACGTCGCGGGAGAGTACGAGAAAGATCGAGTACGAAAGCGCGTTCGAGAGAATCAGGAGATTCCCGACGAGTGTCCGGTCGCTGAAGTCGAGGTGGGTCACGTCGAGAAGCGTCAGGAGCCCGGCGAGAGCGATCGGGACTCCCAGCATCCTCCGCGGGGAGGGGCGGTCCCGCCCGGACAGCGCGGCGATGAGCATCGTGAAGACGGGCGTGGAAGCCGTACAGAGCGTCGCGTTCGTCGCGGTCGTGCGGGAGAGCCCGCTCACGAACAGAGTCTGGTTCGCGACGATGCCGAACAGCGACAGGACGAAGAGCATGCGGCGGTCTCGTGCGTCGGGCGCCTTCTCGGCGGGCGCGAGAGCGCGGGCGAGGACGGTGAGGACGGCCGCACCGGCAATCGCGCGCATCGCGGCGAGCACCATGGGAGGCGTCTCGGCGAGCGCGAGCTTCCCGAAGACCGGGAACGTCCCGAAGCAGAACTGGACGGCGAGAAGGGCGGCGATCGCCCGGCCGTCCACGCGCGGACGCGGCCAGGGCTCAGTCAACGCGCGGCGCCGATACCGTCGCGGGGCGGTCGCCGTCTCTCGTGCGGATCTGGAGGCGCGTGCCGGGTGCGGCCCGCTCGCGCCTCACGTACCCGAGGGCGGTCGCCGGCCCGGAGCCTGCCGCGCGGGCGGCGCTGGTCACGGCACCCACCTTCTCTCCCTCGAATACGATTTCGTTGCCGGATGCGGGAGCTTCCCCTTCGAGAAGGAGGCGCACGAGGGTGCGATTCACGTGGCCGTACGTCTTGATGCGGGCCACCGTCTCCTGTCCGATGTAGCAGCCCTTGGTGTCGGAGATGAACCCCCGCTCCCTCAGCCCGGCTTCGTCCGGCAGGACGGCTTCCGTCAGCTCGAAGCCCCAGCGCGGGATGCCCGCCTGGATGCGCAGGCGCTCCAGGTCGGCGTCCGAAGCCTGCCGCGCCCCGGCGACGAGGAACGCCTTTCGGATTTCTTCTGAATGGGAAGCAGGGACAGCGGACGTCGTAGCCCGGAACGCCGGTGCGGTTCTCGCGGACGAGTCGGACGAGGCGGATGGGAACGCCGGCTCGTCGCCTGCTGGCTGTGGAGCACCGGGAGTTGGTGGTTTTTCTTTGAATGGTAATGGGGGCGGGAGCTGCACCCTCGCCGCGGCGTGCGAGTGAGCGTCGCGCGGCCATGCGTCGCCCGCGCCGCCCGGCTCTTTGCTCATTACCGTTCTAAGAAAATCTTCGACCGCGTCCCCCGCCGCCATCTGGAAGCCGACGGCCGGCAACTCTTCGACCGCGCCTCCCGCCGCCGAATACTGGAGGTGAAAGACGGCCGTCTGCTCGGTGTCGTTGCCGATCTGGACGTCGTTGAAGACCAGGTACTTCCGAAGCAAATCCTCGATCTTCTTCGCGAGCTCCGGCTCGCAGTCGATCTCGAGGCGGTCCTCTTCGCACAGGACGACGCAGTCGGCGAGGAGCTTTCCCTTCGGCGTGAGGAAGGCCGCCGCGCAGCCCGTGCCGGGCGTGAGCTTCTTGATGTCGTTCGTGACGAGGCCGTGGAGGAACGAAGCGCGGTCCTTGCCGGTGAGGATCACCGCGCCGCGGCCGGTGAGATCGAAGAGAAGGAGTGAAGGGTCCATGGCCGGGATTCTCGCATCCGGCGATGCACCTTCGAACCGTGCGACAATGGCGCTCCGTGACAGAGGTTTCGTGAACGACGCCGCCCCGAAGGCCGCGGGCGGCGCCCGGCGCCGCCGGCGCGGCGGGCGCGGACGCTCGGCCGCCAAGACGACGGCCCCCGAGGACCTCGCCGACGCCCCGTTTCCCGAAGCCGAGCCAGCTTTTGCGCCCCCGCCCCCTGCCCTCGCCATGTCGAATTTCATCGAGGGAATGGGAACGCCGCCGCCGGCAGGAGCCATGAATCAGGAAGAACAGAATCTCGCCCTCTTCATCGACATCGACAACCTGCTCATCGGATTGCGCGAGAGCGGACATCCGAAGTTCGACGTCAAGCTCCTCATCTCGCGGCTCCTCGAGAAGGGGAAGATCGTCGTCAAGCGCGCGTACGCCGACTGGAGCCGCTACACGGAATACAAGCGCGCCTTCCACGAGAGCGCCTTCGAGCTCATCGACATCCCGCAGCACCGCATGACCGGGAAGAACTCGGCCGACATCCGGATGGTCGTGGACGCGATGGACCTCGCCTCGAACAAGGAGCACATCACGACGTTCGTCATCGGGTCGGGCGACTCGGATTTTTCGCCTCTCGTCTCGAAGCTGAAGGAGAACAACAAGCAGGTCCTCGGCTTCGGCGTGAAGGGCTCGACCTCGGAGCTCCTCATCGACAACTGCGACGAGTTCCTCTACTACGAGGACCTCGTCCGCGAGAAGACGAAGACGGCGTCTCTCCTGGGCCTGCCCGAGAAGACGGCCGAGGCGTTCTCCCTGCTGATGGACTCCATCCTCGCGTTGAAGCGCGAGAACAAGGAGATCCTCTGGGGCTCGATGGTCAAGCAGACCATGCAGCGCAAGAACCCGTCGTTCAACGAGAGCTACTACGGTTTCCGCGCCTTCTCGGAGCTGCTCGAGGCGGCCGAGAAGGCGAAGCGTCATCTCGCTGAAGCGCGACGCGAAGAGCGGCTCGTACATCGTCACGGGCTTCGGGAACGGGTGAAGAGGACCTCTCCTTCGATCTGGCCCCTCATCTCCCGCGAGGAGCTCGGCGCCTTCAAGGTCTTCTCCGTGCGGCGCGAGATGCTGCGTTCTCCCCGGACGAATCTCCCGCACCCTTTCTACGTTCTCGACTGCCCGGACTGGGTGAACGTGATCGCGCTGACGGACCGGAACGAGGTCGTCCTCGTGAGACAGTTCCGGGCGGGCACGCGCTCGGTCACGCTGGAGATCCCGGGCGGCGGCGTGGAGGCTCACGACGGCTCGGCTCTCGTCGCGGCCCGCCGCGAGCTGCGCGAGGAGACGGGCCACGTGGCGCGGAGCTGGAAGCGCCTCGGCGTCGTGCATCCGAACCCCGCCATCCAGTCGAATCGATGCACGACGTATCTCGCGCGCGGCTGCCGGCCCGTCGGCGAGCTCATCCCCGACGCGGGCGAGGACCTCGCCGTCGAGCTCGTGCCGCTGGCCCGGCATTCCCGGGTCTCATCCGGCGCGGCCGCATCACGCACTCTTTGGTGATCGCGGCGTTCCACTTTCTTTCACTCGCGGGTTGAGAACCGGACGCAACCGTCCCTAGAATCCCGCCCGGAGGGAGCCATGAAGAAGCTCTGTGCCGCCGCCGTGCCTTCTCGTCGCTTCTCGGGGGCCCTCGTCGTAGCCGGCACGAAGGCGCCCGCGGTGAGGTCCTTCGAGGCCACGTACGTCGGGACGATCGCGGCTCTTCCGGCCACGGCGAAGAAGGCGGAGGTCTGGATCCCGCTGCCGTCGGACGGCCCGTATCAGATCGGTCGCCGACGTGAAGGTCCAGGCGCCCGCCCCGTTCACGCTCGAAACGGACTCGGCGGGAAACCGGCTCGCGCACTTCGTCCTCGACAAGCCCGAGCAGCTCGGGAAGGACCTCGAGGTCAAGGCCACGTATCGCGTCACGAGGCGCGAAGCCGTGGCGCCCGCTCCGGGCAGCGCGAAGGGGGCCGAGCCTCCCGGCGCGGCGGAGCTGCTGAAGGCGAACCGGCTCGTGCCGCTCACGCCCCGCGTGAAGGAGCTCGCCCGCACGCTGTCGGCGGGAAAGACCGACGCCGTCTCGAAGGCGCGGGCCTTCTACGACTATCTCGTCGACAACGGCACGTACGACAAGACGGCGCCGGGCTGGGGCAAGGGCGACTCGGAGCGGTTCTGCGACGTGAAGAAGGGGAACTGCACGGATTTCCACTCGGCGTTCATGGCGCTCGCGCGCGCCGAGGGGATCCCGGTGCGCTTCTCCATCGGCTTCCCGCTGAAGCCCGAGAAGGAAGGCTCCGTTCCCGGATACCACTGCTGGGCCGAGTTCTGGGCGCCCGGGCAGGGCTGGGTGCCGGTCGACGCGTCGGACGCCGCGAAGACGAAAGAGCCCGTGAAGAAGGCGTACCTCTTCGGCAACCTCGACCCGGACCGCTTCGACATCACGACCGGCCGCGACCTCACGCTCTCCCCGCCCCAGAAGGACGGCCCGCTGAACTTCTTCATCTACCCGTACGTCGAGGTGGACGGGAAGACTTTCGCGGAGACGAAGATCCGGCTCGAATATCACGATCTGTGACGAGCGACGGGCCCCGACCCGTCGAGCGCGAACGCGACGCGCGCGAGCCGGGTCGGGGTTTCGGCCTCCAGCCACGTCACGGCGCGCCGGTCGGTCGTGAGCGCGAGGGAGTCCCGGGCACCGGCAGGACGGGCGCGTGGAGAACGCGTCGCGAGATCCGGCGCGCTCCTGGTGCGCCCGGGGCCCGACCCGACGACGAGCGCGAGGTTCGCCGATCTCGCCCTCGATCCTGACGACCGCGGGCGCCGGGCCCGTGCGTGAGCCAGACCTCCTGGGGAAAGGGCGCACGCGCCGGTGCCGCGCAGGCGCCGGACCGCGCGCGCCGCGTCGCGCAGGCGACGGGCCTTCGCGGGATCCGGCTCGAGCGCCTCGAGGCGCGCGCTCGCATCCGTGAGTCGGCGGTCGAGAGCCGTCGAGGTCGTCGCGTTTTCCCGGCCGCGAGGAGGAGGCGCGCGAGGTCGGGCGCCGCGCGCTCGAGGCGGCGCGAGACGCCTTCGGCGACGCGTCGGCGTCCGGACGCGACTCGGCGAACGTCAGCCAGGCCACGGTCTCCTCCCACTTCGACGATCGAGCGTCTGGCCCGGCAGCGGGAAACGCGCGCGGAGCGCTCCCGCGAGCGCGCGCTCGCGGAGCTCGACGCAGCGGCCCCTCGGCGTCGGCGGGGAGGTCGCCGAGAACGCGGCGGAAAGCCTCGCCGTCGTAGACGCGAACCTTCCGCCCGAGCTTCGGGTCGAGCGGCGCCGCGAACGCGACGCCCGTCGGGCGGGGCGCCCGGGCGCGCCGAGAGGCGCTCGGCCGTCTCGCCGAGGAGAACCTCGGCCCGGGGATCGGGCGTCCCCTCCGTCCGGAGGCGGGCCGCGCCCCGCGCGAGGAGCGCCGCCGCGAGCGGGAGGCGCGTGTCGTCGGCCGCGAGGTAGCGCCCGACGACGACGAGGTTCCGGCTGCCCTCGGGGCCGTCGGCGAAGAGGGAGTCGGCGAAGAGGGGGAGAAGGGCGGGGGCTCTGCCGACGAGGGTGGAGGCCGCGTGCGACGGCGGCGGCGCGATGGCGATCTGCGCAGGCCGCGTCCGCGGCACCCTCTTCACCTTCATAGAAGTCTCTTCTCTTCTCTCTCTCTCTGCCTCAGTCCGCCGCGACGCGAGGCCGGCTGCCCGCTCGCGACGCGCTTGCCCGTTCTGCCGAGGATGTCGGCCGTGAGGTTCGGCATCACGATGACCTGCACCTTGTCGCCGAGCTTCTCGGCGAGCGTCTTGTTGACCCAGGTCGGGTTCCTCTCGATCAGCTCGACCTCGCGCTTGAGGTTCTCGAACTGCGCGAGAGACGTCTGGCGAATCGCGTACGCCTCGGCCTCGGACATCGTCCGGCGCCGCGAGGCCTCGGCCTCGGACTGGATCTTCATCGTCTCGGCCTGCGACTGCGGCGTCCTTCAGCTTGCGTGCCTTCTGCGCTTCGGCCTCGAGCTCCTGCTGCTTGATCCCCTTCTCCTTCAGCGGCAGGATGAACGCCATCGCGTCGGACTCGGCCTTCGCCTCGATGAGGCGGCGATTCGCGGCCGCCTCGGCCTCCTTGTCGGAGCGGGCCTTGCGCGCCTCGGCCTCGAGCCGCTGCTGCTCGACCTCCTGCTTCTTGAAGCGGAGGTTCGCCTCGGTGCGCTCGACGAGCTGCGACTGCTCGAGGAGCGCGAGGCGGCCGCGCTCGAACTCGATCGGCAGTTTGAGGTCGCTCGACGAGCACGTCCTTGAGGACGATCCCGGCCTCGGCGAGGCGCTCGCCGGCCTGCTTCGCGGCGCGTGCCGCGAGCTCCTCCCGCTTGCTCGCGAGAAGCGACGGGGCGTCGTACTCGGGAGCGATGGCGCGGAAGGAGGACGCGAGAACCGGGCCGACGACTTCGGCGCCCCGGGTCGGCGGGCAGGCCTGCCCACCGCGCGAGGAGCTGCCGGCGATCGAGAGCCCAGCGCGCCTGGATGACGAGCCCCACCGCGAAGCCGTCCCGCGTCGGGACGGTGAACGAGGCAGCGGGCGCCCGAGAGGAGCTGGTCTGATACCCGGACGCGCGTGAGGACGTACAGGGAGCCGCGGGAGGAAGTGGCTGCCCGGCGACACGATCCGCATCGGAGCCGGTGAACTTGCCGACGACGAGGCCGGCCTCGCCGGGCGCGACGGACCTGAAGCTGCGCTCGACCCAGACGAGCGCCGGACCACAGGGCGACGACGAGCGTCGCTGCCGAGGAGGACCTTGCGGACGGGGAGGTGTTGCCTCCAGTCGCCGTCGCCGCGAAGGGCGCTGAGTCGTCGTGCGGAGGCCCGGACGGGTCGTCAGGACCGGGAGTGATTCGGGCGGGTCGGGGAGGTCGTCGTTCATCGTCGTCTCCTTCGCGGCGGGAAGCGCCGCGCGTCACGACGAGATCCACGACCTGTGCCAGATGGCGAAACGCCGTCCTGCGCGCTCCGCCGCCTCTCCGCCCATCTTCCTATTCGAAGAAATATTCTCCGTATCGAATAATACTGGACATCGCCGGAAACGCTCGGGACGAGCGCGACCGCGCGGCACGAAGCGTGAAATGGCCCATGGCCAGGCGCGGACACGAACCCCGCGCCGGGAGGTTCACATGTTCCGCCGCTACGTCGCCCCGATCCTCAGGCTCCTCGCGTTCCTCGGCCTCCTCGCCTCGCCCCTCCTCCTCGCGGCGATCGCCCGCGCCGAGGAGCCGGAGGGGAAGGACCTCGTCGCGCTCCGCTCGGTCGTCCTCGGCGAGACGCCTGGCGGACGGCTTCGGGCGCGGCGGGCGCGTCGCGGCCAGCGCTCCAGGCCCGGCTCCTGGAGCGCAACGGCAGCCGCGTCCTCGTCTCGGCGCCGGCCTGGGGCCCGGTTCCCGCGGCGCGCGGCTGGGCCGACTCCTCGGCGTTCTTCGTCCTCGACGACCCGCGCAGAACCGATCGACCGGCTCGTGGGCAACGCGCGCCTCCTCCTCGAGGCGAACGACCGGCCCGTCCTCGCGGCCGCCTACCTCCACGAAGTCACGCGGCGCGACGCCTCGCGCGTCGAGGCGTGGGAGCTCCTCGGCCGCGCCGGCGAGCTGCTCGCCGCGTCGGCGCGGCCGGGCGAAGGACGGGCGAGAGCCCGCCTCGGTCGTCCTCGCGCGGGTCTGGGGCGTGACGCTCGTCCCGAAGGGCGACGGCGAGCGGGTACCGGTACGACGGCGCGGCCTACCGCCGCGCTGATCGCCCTCGCTCCTCCCGCGGAAACGCGCCGAGCGCGCGCGCCTCCGCCTCCTGACCGCCTGCGGGCCGGTCGTGGATCCGCAGGCGCCCGGCGACGCGGCCGCCGCCTCGCGCCGCGAACGGGACCTGGCCGAGTTTCTCGCCTCGTTCCCGGCGTCCCCGCGCCGCGTGCCGTTTCTCCTCGAGCGCGCGCGCCTCCTGTCGTGGCTCGCGGAGGGCGCCGCCCGCCGCGGCGACGTCGAGGCCTTCGCCGGCTTACCGCGACGGCGCGATCGAGTCGGCGTCCGAGGTCACGGCCACGACGCCGGACGCGGCGCGCCGCCGCGCGGCCGACCGCCTCGTGGCGCGTCTCACGAAGTCGCTTCCGCGCAAGGTCGTCTCGGACAAGCCCGTCGTCTCCGCTTCCGGGCTGCGCGCCCAGTTCGTCGCGCGGGGCGGCGTCACGCTGCTCGTCGTGACGCGGCCGGACGGCAAGGACGCCATCCAGCCGTACGCCGTCGTCGGCGCGGACCCGGCGAGTCTCGCCTTCGACGCGACGGGCAAGAAGCTCGTGTGGGACGAGGCGCCCACCGCCGGCCGCCGCAGGACGCGGCTTCTCGACCTCGCCCGGGCGCGCGTCATCGAACCGGCCGCGTCTCGCCGAGCCGGAGCTCCTGCCTGTCGGCGCTCCGGGTCCCTCGAGCGGGCCGGGGCCGGGAGAGGATCGCTACACGACGTCGCTCGGTTTCTCGCCGGACGGCCGCCTCCTCCTCGTCGTCTGCGAGGGGTTCACGCCCGACGGCGTGAGGATTCCGAAACGGCACGTCCTCTGCGACACGGAAGGCGCGCGCCGGCCGGTCCTCGTCGATCGCCCGTACTCGGCTCCCGGCGTCGTGGACTGGAACCGGCTTCAGCTGATGACCGAGCGGCTGAGCGGATAATCGGCCGCGGATGACGAGCACGCCGGAAGACCATGAAGACCGGAGGCTGCGGAGAAAAACCGCAGCCTTTCGCCTGAAGCACGACGTCGGGCAAGGCGCTGCGCTGGAGCGCGCCGGAAGAGCGGGAAACGAACCCCGACGAACTGCGCGCGCGGCTCGCGAGCGGACCTGCTGCCGCGCACGAGAGGTGGCGGAGCAGGCCGTGACGTTCTGGAAAGTCTTCTTCGAGTGGAAGAGGGAAGAGGGGCCGTTGTTTGCGAGCGGCGATCCGGATCTGGAGGCGGTCGAGCGGGCCATGGCGGTCGTGGGCCGCCTCGCCTCCCGCCTTCTTCCATTCAAAGAATCTTCTTCTTCTCCTTCTTCGGCTTCCGAAAGCAAGATCTCCCCTCTCTCCGAATCTTCTCTTCTCTCCCTCGACGAGGCCTGCCTCGAAGCGTCTCGCGCCTGCACGGCGTTCTACCGCCGAGTCGCCCTCGACGACGGCCCGGAGATCGTGCGGCCTCTCGGAGCGCGCCGATGACGGCCCGCGGCCCGCGCGTCCTCGTCGTCGACGATCAGCCGAAGACCGCGGAATTTCCTGCGGCGCCACGCGCCCGACCTGGTCCTGCTCGGGCCTTCGGCGGAGAAGGCCTGGGCGGGAAGCTGGCCCGAGGCCGAGGCGGCGCTCGCGCGCGCGGGACGGATTCCGGATCTCGTCGTCCTCGACCTGAGGTTCGACATTTCCGACGAGGATCTCCTGCCGGACCGCCGCCCGCTCGGCGAGACGCCGGCGGGGAAGCGCGACCGGCGCGACCGGCGCGACCGGCAGGGCCTCTTCATCCTCGAGCGCCTGCGGCACCGCGAGACGGACCTGCCCGTCGTGCTCACGACCGCGCACGAGGAGATCCCGTTCGAGGACGAGGCCCGCCGTCTTCGCGCCGACGCGTTCACGTACACGGTGGGCGAGGACGAGGCGACGGGCGAGGGGCTCGTGCGCCTCGTGCGCCGCGTGCTCGACGAGCGCGAGTCGCCTCTCTCGACGGGCAGGTTCTTCTGGGGCCGCGGCGCCGCGATGAGGGACCTGCGCCGCCGGATCGCCTCCCTCGCGCCCACGCCGCTGCCGCTCCTCCTCACGGGGCCGACGGGCTCGGGCAAGAACTTCCTCGTGAAAGAGGTGATCCACCCGCTCTCGTCCCGCAAGGGGCCGCTCGTCTCCTTCGACTGCGCGACGGTGCCGGAGACGCTTCTGCAGGCGGCGCTCTTCGGCTCGGTGCGCGGCTCGTACACGGGATCGGTGGCGGATCGCCCGGGGGTCTTCGAGGCCGCCGCGGGCGGGACGCTCTTTCTCGACGAGATCGAGAACCTCTCCTCCGATGCCCAGAAGGCCCTCCTGACGGCGCTGAACGACGGCGTCGTGCGGCGCGTGGGGGCGACGGCCGTCCTGCCGCACACGGCGCGCATCGTGGCCGCGTCGAACGCGGACCTCAGGAAGCGCGTCGCGGACGGACTCTTCCGCGCGGACCTCCTCATGCGCCTCAACCCCGCGCTCGCGCTCGAGCTGCCGCCCCTTTCGGCGCGGCGAGAGGACCTCGAGGACCTCGCCGACGACTTCGCCGCGGCGTTCTTCTCGGACCCGGTACACCGCCAGGAGATCGCGGCGCAGGTGCGCGCGGCCGGCGGAGCGGAGCCGGACCGGGAAGATGCGTTCGAGCTCGCGCGCGGCGAGGACGAAGTCGCGCGCAGCCGGGCTCCCGTCGTCTTCGCCCTTCCGCGCAAGGGCTGGCAGGCGATCGCCCGCCATCCCTGGCCCGGAAACGTGCGGCAATTCGCGATGGTCCTCGCCGATCTCCTCGCGGCCACGCTGTACGGCCGGACCGCCGCCGCGAAGGACCGGGCGGGGCGCGTCGTCTTCACGATGGATCCGCGGCTGCTCTTCGACCTGCTGGCCGAGGCCCGCCAGGAAGACGTTCCTTCGGCCGGCGAGGTCTTCGCGCTTCCGCGTCCGAAGGTGGACAGCGTCGAGAGCTTCCGGCGCGAGCTCGAGCGCTCCGCCTTCCGGCAGGTCTTTCGCGAGTGTGAAGGCGACTTCGCGCGCATGGCCGAGCGGATGACGGGATCGGCGGCCGACGAGCGGGCCGTGCGTCTGCGCTTCAACAAGCTCGGCCTCTCGGCGCGCCGCGAGGCGTGAGAATGCTGCAGGCGATCCTGCCGGTCCTCCTCGCCGCGACTCCGAGGCCGGCGACGGACTGCGCCGAGGATCCCGCGGCGCTCGCGAGCCAGGCCGAGCATCTCGTCGCGGGGGGAACGCCGGCCCCGGAGGAGCTCGCCGAGGCGCGGGATTTCGTCCGGCGCGCGCGCCTCGCGTCTCCGTCGCTCGCTCTCGCCTTGCGCGGCGCGGACCTCGCGGCCGCCGCGGGAGACACGGACGACGAGGCGCGCCTCCTCGAGATCGCGGCGAAGGAGGCCCCGGAGCTCCTCTCGCCGGCCGAACGCCTCGTGCTCGCGCGGCAGGCCGAAGCGCGCGGGGACCGGCGCGGCGCGATCCTCCAGTACGGGCACGTCCTGGCCGCGCTGCAGAGGCGCGCGCGGTCGGGCGCGGACTGGATCGGCGAGAACATCCGGCGGCTCGACGCCGAGGACGAGGCGCGAAAGCTCCCGGCTCGACCCGGATTCGCGCCGCCTTCCGCGGACGCCCGCCGCGCCTTCGCCGACGGCAAGACGGCGCTGAGGCGCGGGGCGAACGAGCCCGCGCGCGAGGCGTTCCGAAAGGCACTCCGGCTCTCGCCCGGATACTCCGAGGCCGCGCTCGCGCTCGGGAGCGTCGAGGAGCGCAACGGGCGGACCGCCGAGGCGGCGGCGGCGTACCGGACGGCTCTCGCCGCGGAGCCGGACGGCTTCGAGGCCCTCGTCGCCCTCTCGAATCTGCTCTGGAACGAGCCCGACCGCCCGGCGAAGGAGGAGTCGCTCGCGCTTCTCGACCGTGCCGTGGCGCTCCGGCCCGACCTGCCGCGCCTCCAGCGCGAGGCGGCGAACCGGTGGGCGGCATGGGGAGACCCCGCGCGCGCCCTCGAGCGGCTCGACGGGTGGTGGGCGCTCGCTTCGCCCGGGGAAAGGGCGGAAGCCGCCTCGTTCCGCGAGCGGCTGCGCGCGCGCCTCGCGCGGACCTCGGGCCCCGAGCCGGTGGCTCTCGGGTCGGATCCGGCGTCTCCCGCGGTGGGAGCGTTCCGACTCGCGCAGGTCTACGCGGGCCGGTCCGACGCGCGCGACTGGGACGCGGCCGAATCCGAGCTCGCCGAGGCCGAACGTCTCGACCCGCGCTTCGTGCCGGCCCTCGAGCTCAGCGCCGCGCTGCGCGAGCGGCGCGACGACCTGGCCGGCGCCGAGGAGGTCCTGAAGCGCGCCGTCGCCATCGACCCGTCGCGCGCGGCCGCATGGGAGCGGCTGGCCGAGCTTCTCGGCCGGCAGGCGGGCCGGGGGCGCGACGCGGAGATCGCCTGGGAGCACGCGGACCAGGCCGGCTCTCGCGAGGCGCTCTTCGCGCTCGCCCGAATCGCGTCGGGCGAACGGGCGCTCGTCGCGCGCCGCGGCGCTTTATCGGCGCTATCTCGCGGAAGCGGCCGGAGGCGTCCATGCCGAGGAGGCGCAGGCGGCCCTCGAGCGCGAAGAGCGGCGGCAGGGCACGCTGCGAGGCGCCGCGCTCGGCGCCGCCTTGTGCGCCCTTCTGGCGGGCGGCTTCTCGTGGGCGAGGAGGCGCATCGGCCTCACGCTCGAGGAGTGGCTGAAACGCGATCCCGGCGCGACGCGCGACGCGAGGTCGGTGGCGGGTCGCCTCTCTCACGAGGCGTTCAAGCACGGCGGCCTGCTGCTCGGCGAGGCGGTGGAGCGCCTGAGCTCGGACGAAGGGCTCGCCGGGGCCGCGCCGCTCCTCGTCGAGCGCCTCTACGGGACGCCGGGCGCGCCCGGGCTCGTCGCCGAGGCGCGGAGGGCTCTTTCCGATCTCGAGTCGTTGGGACGCCGCCGTGGCGCGCGCCTGAACCTGCGATTCAAGGACCCGCTGCTCTTCCCGGGTCTCGAAGTCGCTCGAGATCCTGGAAGGGGCGGCGCGCGATCTCGCGCGTCTCGCGGAAACAGGCTCGCTCCGGCCGCGCCGGCTCGAGAAGACTGAGCCGGGCGCTTCGCCAGGCCGCCGCGGCGCTCAATCCGCGGACCGCGCAGCTCCTGACGGCGACGCTCGATGCGGCGGGTTCCACGGAAGCCCGCTTCGAGCGGCTCGCGTCGCTCCTCGCGAGCGTCGCGCGCGAACACGACGCGGCGGCGCCGCCGCTCGCGGGCCTGGGACTGTTCGAAGGCGCGGCCGACGGACGGTGCGTGCGCGTCCGTGTCCCGGAGGGGGACTGGGCCACTCTCTGGCGGAATCTGTTCGCGAACGCTCTGCAGGCTCCGCGCCTCGCGCTCCTCGCCGAGGAGCGCCGCGACCCGGTGACCGGCCAGGCCCTCGCGCGCTTCGTGCTCTTCGACGGAGATCCCGCGCCTCCTCACGGCGGAGATGATCCGGGGGAGGGCCGCCGAGCGCGGCCTCGGGCGTCGTCGCCGACCTGGTCCGGCGGTGGGACGGACTCGTGGACGTGACGCCGGGAACGGGGGAGTTCACGAAGGGGGTCGCGGTGGAGTTCGCGGCCGTGGAGGAAGCCGCGTGACCGCGCCCCGCAGCGTCCTCGTCGTGGAGGACGGTTCGGAATACGTGGACGGCTTCGAGCGCCTCGCGGCCGTGCGGGGGCTCGACGCCGTGTTCGTGCGGGCGAGGGACCTCGAGTCGGCCCGCGCGGCTCTCGCGGCGGAGCGGCCCGACGCCGTCTTCCTCGACGTCGTCTTCGACCGGACTCCGGAGGCCTCTCTCGCGGGAGACGCGGAACGCTCTGGTGGCCCGCTTCGGCGGGGACCGGGTCCGAGCCGTGCGCCATCTCGCGACGCACCAGGGTTTCTACATCCTCGACGCGCTCGCCCCGATGCTCGAGGGCGTGCCCGTCGTTCTCGCGTACGACTTCGCGGTCGAGCCGCAGCGGCTCCAGGCTCTGAGGCGGCGGGTGCCCCGGCTCTCCGGGCTCGAGGACGGGGCGTCGATCTCGCAGGCCCTCGAGACGATGCTGAGGAGCTCATGATCAGGTCGCTCTCCGCGCGTTTCACCGGCACGCCGGTAGCGGGCATGAATCCCGGCTGGCGCGGTCACGTCGAGGCCGACGAACCATTTGCCGCCCTCGCGTTGGTCCGGGCCGGAACCACGGTGTTCTGGGGCAAGGCCGAAGTCGCCGAGCCTTCGCGTTTGCCCGTCATTCTCCACCTCCACCCACTCAACCACGAGCGGACGTCGGTGCAGTTTCTCGTCACTCTCGGCTCGCGCATGATTGGCGGGGCCAGCGCCTCGCTTCAGGCGCGCCAGTTCCTCCCGGTCCATGTATCCCGCGACCCTGCACGTGCCGGCCATGTCTTCAAGCTCTGCGCGTTTGACTGGCGGCCCACTTGCGCGTGCTTCGCCTTCTTTCTCGCCGCATCGGACGTCTCGCAGGGCCGCAAAGGTGTCTGGCGCCCGCGCAAGAGGCTGCGCGGGGTTTTTTCTCACTCGCTCGAGCTGGCGCTGTTTGGCGGGGGACACGGCAGCTACTCGAAGTCCGGCACCGCCTTCTGACACCGCTCTGCGGCGGAGCGCATGCGAGCGCCGCGCGCCCGAAGACACTCCCGGCGAGCCGCTCAGCGGTGGAAGGTGACGATGCCGCCGTACATGATCGTCCTGTCGCCGGCGACGAGGGGCTTGGTAAGGTCGCCGATCGAGAGGACGAGCCTTGAGCCGCTGACGGTGCCCGAGGCGGCGCCGCCGAGGCAACCGGCCATCGAAACGGCCCCGGTGACCTGGCTGCCCTGGACGGTGCCCTTGAAGTAGCCGGTCACGCCGCAGGTCGAGGTGGAAACATCGCCCGTGACGGTCGCACCTTCCTGCCGGAAGACAGCGGTGGCGGAAGAGCTGCCGCATCCGGCCGAATCGCTGGACGTGAAGCTCCCGCTCCACGCGCCGTCGATGCTGGCCGGAGCGGCGACCATGGAAGGACCCGTGATGGAGTCGGAGTTCCCACAGCCGAGGGCGAGCGGAACGATCGTGGCGAGGAGGGCGAGAGGAATCAAAGGCAGGCGACGCGCTCTTGAACGCATGGGAGGCTCCTCTGCTGTGGAGCAAGCTGCCACTCCCCGGCCTCCGAGTCAAGCATCAGGCGGAGAAGACACCGAGTCAGGGGTGTGCCGGCAGGCTTCGCAAGCCCTATGGGGCCAGCCGCCAGATTCCGATCGAGCCGCCGATCGTTCCGATCCGCCTTCCCCGGCCGCCGAGCGCCCGCCTGAGCCCGGCGAGCCGCTCCGCGTCCCTGGCGGAACCCCTGGCGGCGAGGAGCTCGGGCCCGAGGGCCAGTGGCGTCTCTCCGATCGCGATCACTGCGCCGGGGCGGTCTTCGTCGCCTGGCGCGAGAGGCCGGAGCCCGGGATACCGGCGGGGGAGATCGCCTCCGAACACGATCGCCGGGAGCGGACCGGAGGAATAGGCGGGCGCCGCGGCCGAAAGGCGCGCGAGGTCTTGGCCCCAGTCGAGGTTGCTGTCCACGAGGAAACGCCGCCCGCCCGAGGATCCGCCGGCCGCCGCGTTGAAGAACGCGAGCTCGTGCGGGTGGACGGCGAGGACCTCTATCGCCTCCACGATTAGAAAACTCACGAGGAGAAGCGCCCGACCCGTTGGGCGCGAGTCCGGGGGCGTGGACGAAGCCGCGAGGATCGCGAGAAGAGGAAAGGCGAAGAGGAGATGTCTCACGCCGATGTTGTACGCCGAGGCGGCGGAGAGGACGAAGAACGCGACGAGCGCCCCACCGACGACGAGGCCGAAGCGACGTCCGCCGGGGGAGAAGGCCCCAAGCGCCGCTCCGGCGAGGAGGCCGAGGGAGACCTTGACGAGGAATGCCACGGGGAAGTACCAGGGCGACCCTCCCTCGGCGACGCGTCCCAGGAAATACGTCGGGCCCGCGCCGACCCGGTTTTGAAGCGCGACAGAAGACACGCCCGTCGCGACCTGGCCGAGCGGAGGGAAGATCCGACCTGCTCCGATCGCGAAATCGGCGGCGAGCCGGAGAATGTCCCTTCAAGAGCAACCGATTCGGGCGAGCGCCTCCCGATCAGAAGCCTGATTGGTTTCGATAGGCGAGAAAGAATCCGAAGAGAACCACGAGAAATGCTATGAAAGTAGATAGCAGGAGACGCCGGCCCACGCGAGCAACTGCATGGGCGGCCGAATGGGCGCCGTCGCCGCCGGGGAGACCTGCCCGTAGTTGAGAGGAGTCAGCGGACGGCTGTCTTTCCTTTCTAAGCAATTTATCCCCGATCCCTCTTGACCCGGCGAACATGAGAGGCAGAGTCACGAGCACGAGCAGCGGCGCACTGTACTTGGAAAGGAACGCAAGGCCCCAGAGCACGCCGAGCGCGATCGGGGCGAGGTGGTCGGCCGCGTTCGGGATGCGTGCGAGGGGGCCGAGAGACAGGACGAGGAAGAGAGCGACGGCGAGGTCCGTGTGGACGACGCCGGCATGCGCGATGAGGTTCGGATCCAGGGCGGCGAACGCCAGTGCCACGCCGCCCGCGGCCGCGCCGAAGCGGCGTCCGGCCTCGCCGCCGCACGGCGAAGAGCAGGGCGAGAAAAAGAGCGACGAACGGCAGCCGCGCGCGAAAGAGGATCGTTTCGCCGGGCGTGCGGTTTTCGTGCAGGAACCTCAGAAGGAGGCCGGCGTGGGAGGAATTCGCGATCGGGTCGCCGGCAGGCTGGAGGTCGAGACCCGCGAGGGCGAGGCCGGCGAGCGCCTTGGCGAGCGGCGGATGCTCGGGGTTCCACCGCCCCGTCCCGTCCCGGACGATCTCCACGCCCGCGGCGATGTGCACGGGCTCGTCCGTCGTCGCCGAATCCCCGGCCATGTGGTGCACGACGAGCGCCGCGGCCACGAGGGAAAGCGCGATCGAAATGGAACGTTCGAAGAGAACGATCTTCTTAGAAGGTAAGACGGAGGGATCGCTCATCGATCGCTCGTGACGTCGCGACATGCGCCGGAACCAGGTCCGCTTATCGACCAGTCTCTTCTCCTGTCCTCTCAGATCCATTTCCTGTCTTCCCTCAAATCTCCCGAAACACGAACCGCTTGAGAACCTGGATCCGCTCCGAGGCGTGCGTGGGGTCCATGAGCCAGATGGCGCCCGCGACCGAGGAGAGGAGCGAGTTGCCGTCCTGCGGCGTGAAGCAGAAGCCCACGATCTCGCGGCCCTTGTCGGCGACGGCGAGCGTGGGCGTCGAAATGACGGTCTGCGAGAGGATGCGGCCGTAGTACCCGTGGTCGCGGCCGAAGGAGAACACTTCGTTCGCGCTCTTCCTGTCGGTGAGCGCGACGAGCGGGTTCTCCTTCAGGTGCTCGATGACCGTCTTCTTGTCGATCGCCTTCGTGAGCTCGAAGTTGAACCACACGGAGTGCATGTACTGCGTGTTGAGCTTCAGGGCCGACGAGAAGACCTTGGGCTTCAGGCCGAGCGTCTCGTAGAGATGGAAGACGTCCCGGGCATGATGCGTTCCGAATTCCTCGTCGTCGTGCTTTCCGACGATCGGCGCCGGGCTGAAGTCCTTCGTCTGCGAGACGTCGTTCGAGCGCCGCATGCAGACGAATTGCGCGCGGTCCATCACCAGATCGTCCCCCGACATGCCGAGCGTCTTGATCAGGATCGCGAGGTTGTGCGTGTTGCACGAGACGACCTGCAGGAAGCGGTCCTCGCCCGGGATCAGCGCCGAATCGTTGATCCCGCGCGCGTACATCTTGCCGAAGCCGAACTCCGAGCCCTGCGCGAGGAAGCCGCGGGGGCCCTTGAGGTGCTTGTAGTAGGCCTCCTTGTTGTCGTTCCCGGCGGGCGTGCAGTCGATGACGACGGTCGCGCGCTCGAGGGCCTCCTGCGCGCTGTAGGAGACCATGTGGCCGAGGGCCTCGAAATCCGCGGTCTTGTCGTCCTCGGTCGCGAGGTGCGCGCCGCGCGACATGAGGTGCGCCACCTTCGCCCGCTCGGTCTTCATGGGCGTGCGCTTGTGAAATGTCACTTCGTCGATGCCGAGATGCTGCTTGAAGTCCGTGAAGAGCCCGATGAGAGGCTCTCCGATCGTCCCGGTCCCGACGATGTGAACGATGTTCTTCATGGCACGCTCCTGACGCGAGGGTCCTTCCGCGGGGGATTCCCTTATAGCCGTCCCGGGCGGTGGAATTCAACGGGCGCCCGAGGAAAAGGTCGCGTGCTAACGTCGATTTCGATGCCGGAGGCGGCTTCCCTGAAGCTCACTTCGCTCGTGATTCCGGGTCCCGCGGGCCCCCTGGAGGCTCTCCTGCGTTCGCCGGCGATCCCGGCCGGGGCGGCGCTCGTCGCGCACCCGCATCCCCGGCTCGGGAGGAACGATGCGCACGAAGGTCGTGCATCGCACCGCGCGCCTCCTGTCCGGACGCTTCTCGCTCGCGACCCTGCGCTTCCATTTCCGGGGTGTGGGCGCGTCCGCGGGGACGTACGACGGCGGCGTCGGCGAAACGGAAGACGTCGTCGCGGCGGGACGCTGGCTGAGAGCGAGGCAGCCGGACGGCCCGTTCGTCCTCGCGGGTTTCTCGTTCGGGTCGCTGTGCGCCCTGAGAGGCGGCCGATCGCCTCGCGCCCCAGGTGCTCCTTCTCATCGGAGTTCCGACGGACCGCGACGAGCCCGAAGGCGTCGTCCCCGAGGACACGCACGTCGCGTGGATTCAGGGCGAAGACGACGAGTTCAGCTCCGCCGCGCGCGCCCGCGAGATCGCTGCCGCGCGGGGCTGGACGTTCCTCGTGGTCCCCGGAGCCGACCACTTCTTTTCGGGCCGCCTGAACGAGTTCGAGAGCGCGGCGGGCGATGCGCTCGCCGCCATGGCTGTCGCGATGATGGTTTCGGAAGAGGAGAGAGGGATTCTTCGAAAGGTGGCGTTGGCTGCGGCGGCCCGCGCGATGGGACTTCCAGCATCCCCGCCGCCGGTGATCGCTGCGGAAAGCGCGCTGGCCAGCCCTGCGCCCGTCTTTGTGACGTGGAAGCGGGACGGGCGGCCGCGAGGGAGGAGCGGAACGACCGAGCCCGCTCGCGGGCTCGCCGCCGAGGTCGCGGAGCACGCCGTGGCGGCGCTCCTGCACGACCCGAGGTTCCCTCCAGCGACCGCCAAGGAGCTCCCGCGCTACGCGCCCGAGATCTCCGTCCTCTCCACCTTCGAAGAAATCTTCTCTTCCTCCGAGGGAACCTCAGATCTCTCCCGCCTCGTCTCGGGCCTGCATGGCGTCGTCGTCGAGAAAGGGAAACGCCGCGGAGTCGTCCTGCCTCAGGATGCCGCGTCGTTCGGCTGGGACGGCGCGCGCCTCCTGTCCCAGGCATGCCTCCGGGCGGGGCTTCCGGAGGAGAGCTGGAAGGCCGCGAGCCCTCCCCGCCTCCTCCGGTTCACCGCGGAGGTCTTTTGAAGGCGTCTACTTCTCGATCGACAGCAGCTCGACCTCGAAGACCAGCGTCGCGCCGCCCTTGATCTTCGGGGGGCTTCCCGCGTCGCCGTAGGCGAGCTCCGAAGGGCACACGAGGCGGGCCTTGCCGCCCGTCTTCATGAGCTGGAGACCCTGCGTCCAGCACGGGATGACACCGATCAGCGGGAACGTCACGGGCTCGCCGCGGTCGATGGAGCTGTCGAAGACGGTTCCGTCCGTGAGCGTGCCGCGGTAGTGGACCTTGACCTTGTCGGTCGGCTTCGGCGACGCGCCCGTTCCGGCCTTGATCTCCTTGTAGAGGAAGCCCGTCGACTGCTTGACGGTGCCGCTTTCCGCGGCCTCCTTCGCGAGGAACGCCGCGCCGGCCTTCTTCTCGCCGGCGGCCGCCGCGCCGAGGCGGCCCTTCGCGAACTCCTGCAGCTTCGGGCCGTACATCAGCGAGGTCGACCTTCGGGGTGTGGCCGAGGACGCCGTCGGCGAGACCCTCCTGCACGGAGGCCAGCTCCGCGGCCGTCAGCTTGAACGGTCGCGAGATTCTGGCTCATCACGAGCCCGATCGCGTAGAGCGTCTTGGCGCTCTCGGTCGCGGGAGCCGCGCCGGCGGCCTTCGCGGAGCCGGTCCTGGCGGGAGCCGCTTTCGCGGTGGCGGGCTTCGCGCTTCCTCGGCGAGCGCCGGGGTCGCCGAAAACAGAAGAAGAATGGAGACGATGAGATTTCGCCGCATGGGTGAGGTCCTCGCTTTTCGTTTGATGACGGCCCGCAGGGCGCGGCCGATGGGCGATTCTACCGCGCTGGAGCGGGCGGGCGCGTCAGGATGTGAAGGAGGACGCCCGCGGCGACGGCCGCGTTCAGGGAGTCGACACGGCCGGCGAGCGGCAGCGTGACGCGATGGTCGAGCGCACCGGCGATCTCCGCGCGAGATTCCGTGGCCTTCGGAGCCGATCACGAGGACGAGCGGGCGCACGCCGCAGAGGGCTTCGGGCGGCGTGCCTCCGTGCGCCGCGGCTCCCGCGAGGGCGATCCCGTGCCGGCGGGCCCAGGCGACCGCCTCGCCTGCCGCGACGCGCGCGGCGACCGGCAATCGGAACGCGCTGCCCGCCGACGCGCGCAGAGCGCGCGGCGAGAACGGCCACGCGCACCCGGGCGTCAGGAGCGCGGCGGCGACGCCGAAGGCCTCGCCGCTCCGGAGGATGGCGCCCACGTTCGCGGGGTCCTGGACGTCGTCGAGGAGGAGGAAGAGAGGGCCTTCTGTTTCGGACCCACGCGAACCTGCCGGGGCGGCCTTTCGGGGAAGGCTCGAAGAGACCGTTTTCTTAGAAGGTGAAAGAGAAGAGAGAGACGCCAGCGTGCGGTGCGGGGGCGCCGCGATCGCGACGACGCCGCGCGTCGAGGGGAGATCCGAGAGCTTTCGAAGGACGCGCGGCGAGACATCGGTAACCCTCGCCGGAGCCGCCGGTGCAGCCGCCCGGGATCAATATCTTTCTCATATGCGGCGGCTGCTGATGCAGCCGCCGATAGAAGCAAATCTCCTCCCCGAATGCCCGATGTCAAGGGCGCGCTTCGCGCGCCGCGCAGCGGTCGAAGCCCCTTGACATCGGTCATTCGGGAGATATCCGAAGCAAAAATTTCTTCTATCGATACCCCGGCGTCGAGCGCTTCCTCGATCATCCGCGTGCCCTCGAGCAGCATCTTCTCGTGCGCCGCGATGGCCTTGAGGGCCGCGGCGATGCGCGGGTTCGAGACGGAGTCGATGCGAGTCGCCATGCGGCGCAGGAGAGTGTAGATCCTTGCGCCCGCACGGGCGGCGCATGAATCGATGTGCTTAAATTGCACTCGCATGAAGCTGTCGCTTCCGGTGGCGGGCAGCGTCGCCGCAAAGGGCTCGCCCCTGACCGCGCTCTGGACGTTTCCGTCCGTCCTGTTTTCCGCGTTCCTCGTGGCGTGGGGAGCCGAGGCGGCGCAGTTCCTCGTGTCGCCGGGTCTCGCGCTCGCGATCCTCGCGTGGCTTCAGACGCTCCCCGAATTCGCGGTGGAGGGCGTCATCGCCTGGCAGGCCGGGAAGGATCCGGCGAAAGTGCATCTCGCGATCGCGAATTTCACGGGCTCGATCCGCCTGCTCGTCGGTCTCGGATGGCCGCTCGTGTATTTCGTGGCCGCTTTTTTCGCCCGGAAGACGAGCAGGCGGAAGACGTGGATCGCGATCACTTTCGACGACGAGCACGCGATCGAGATCGTGGGCCTGCTTCCGCCGCTCCTCTGGTTCACCGTGATCTGGTGGAAAGGCACGCTGGGCCTCCTGGACGCCGCCATTCTCGCGTCCTGCTACGTCGTCTATCTCGCAGCGCTCCTCCGTCTTCCTCCGCGCAAGGGCGACGTGGAGGAGATCGAAGACCTCCCGGCCGTTTCGCGATGGGCTCTCGCTCAGGGGCCCGGCCGGCGGGGATGGGCCATCGTGGGCATCTTCCTCGTCGGGGGCGCGCTCCTCGCCGTGTCGGCACACTCCTTCGTGGAGTCCATGCTCGCGCTGGCGGTCTCGATAGGAGTCTCGCAGTTCGTCTTCGTCCAGTGGGTCGCGCCGTTTCTCTCCGAGTTTCCCGAGAAGCTCTCGGCGTTCAACTGGGCGCGTCAGATCAGGAAGGCGCCGATGGCGCTGATGAATCTCGTGTCGTCCACGATCAACCAGTGGTCTATCCTGTCGGCGCTGATCCCGGTCATCTACTCGATCTCGAAAGGAGCCCCGTCGGCCATCGTCTTCGATCGGCACCAGCGCCTGGAGATCCTCCTGACGATCCTGCAGAGTTTTCTCGGCTGGCTGCTGATCGTGAACCTCGACCTGGGCGCCCGCGAGGCCGCGATCCTCTTCGTGTTTTGGTTGGTGCAATTCGTCGTTCCGTCGACCCGCGGGTTGATGATCGGCGTCTACGCAGGCTGGTGCGGCGTGGAGATCGCCATGATCGCGATGGGAAAGCGGAAACCGCGGGCCTTTCGGGCCGCCTGGGCTACCCTGAGGCGCCAGTGAAATTCGCTTCCCGCGCTTCCCGTGTCGCCGGTTCGGCGACGTTCGCCGTCATGAAGGCCGCGGCGACGCTTCGCGCCAGGGGAATCGACGTCGTGGACTTCGGCCCGGGGGAGCCCGACTTCCCGACACCGGCGTTCGTGAAACACGCCGCGATCGACGCCATCGAATCGGACTTCACGAAATACACGGATGCCTCGGGGATTCCGGAGCTGCGCGAAGCGATCGCGGAGCGCTACCTCGCGGCGTGGGACGCACCCTACACCGCCTCCGATGTCATCGTGACGGCCGGCGGCAAGCAGGCGCTGCACACCGCTTGCCTCGCGCTCTTCGAGGAGGGCGACGACGTCCTCGTCCCGGTGCCGTACTGGGTCTCCTTTCCCGAGATGGTGACGCTCGCGGGCGCCCGATCGGTGTTCGTGACCATGCCCGAGGGCGCCCGGTTCCGCCTGACCGCGGCCGACGTCGCCCGCGCGGCGACGCCCGCGACGCGGGGGGTCGTCGTGAACACGCCGAACAATCCGACGGGCGCCGTCATGGAGCCCGCGGAGATCGAGGCCGTCGTCCGGCTCGCGGCGTCGCGCGGCTGGACGGTGCTCTTCGACGAGTGCTACGACCGCTTCGTATTCGAAGGGGAGCATTTTTCCGCGGCGGCGCTGGCCCGGGAATTCCCCGAGACGATCCTCGTGGCCGGGACGCTGTCGAAGACCTATGCGATGACGGGCTGGCGCGTCGGCTTCGCGCTCGGTCCCAAGGCCCTCATCGACCTCATGGGCCGCGTCGTGAGCCACGCCACGTCGAACGTCTGCTCGATCACGCAGCGGGCGGCCGTCGCGGCGCTGACGAGGCCCGACGAGGCGCAGCCCGCCGTGGAGGGCATGCTGGCGGAGTACGCGCGCCGGAGAGAGTTCCTCATCCCGGCCCTGAATGCCCTCCCGGGCGTCACGTGCGCGGCTCCGGGGGGCACGTTCTACGCGTTTCCGGACGTCTCGGCCCATTTCGGGAAGAAGATTGGCGGACACGAAGTCACGGGTTCCTTGAGCTTCGCGAAGGCGCTTCTCGAGACAATCGCCGTGGCCGTGACCCCGGGCATCGCCTTCGGCGAGGACCGCTGCGTGCGGATGTCGTTCGCCACGTCCCGCGCGCGCATCGAGGAGGGCCTCGCCCGGCTCGCGCGGGCCCTCGCGGGCTCACCCTAGCGGTATCGCACGTCGGCCGGCGTGGCCGGCTCGGGAGCAGGCTCGAGGGTGACGCGGTCGCGGCCGGCCTTCTTGGCGGCATAGAGAGCGGAGTCCGCGCGGGCCACGAGCGATTCGAGAGAGGTCCTTTCGAAGAGGCCCTGGTGGACGGCGACCCCGGCGGAGATCGTGACGGCGATCGGGATCCGCGGGGGTCCGAGGGACGCGACGGCCGCCCGGATGCGCTCGACCGCGTGGAGGGCGGCCTCCGCGTCCGCCTCCACGAGGAGCACGATGAATTCCTCGCCGCCATATCGCCCCGCGGCGTCGATGCCGCGGACCGTGCGGGCGACGGCGCGCGCGACGGCCGTCAGCGCGGCGTCTCCGGCGAGGTGCCCGAAACGATCGTTGAAGCTCTTGAAGTGGTCGACGTCGAGCATCGCGACCGCAAGGCTCCGCCCCGTGCGGCCCGAACGGGCGAGCTCGGCCAGGGCACGCTCCTCGAAAGCGACCCGGTTCAGGAGGCCGGTCAGCGGGTCCGTGGTGGCGCGCGTGAAGAGGCGCCTTTCCTGCTCGGCGACTCGCGGGAGCAGGAGCGCCGTGAAGAGAACGAACCCGACGCCGAGCGGAGAAACGAGGGGTGTCGCGACGAGGACCTGCCGCCGGGCGGCGAGCTCGGCGAGAGCCGCGAGGACGAGCACGCTGGACGCGGCGAAGAGAAACGCCCGCGTTCGCCGGCCGCCTCGCGCGAGGTCCGAGAGGAACCCGGCGGCCACGAGCGGGAGGGCGACGGCGAGGCCGGTCTCGACCCGTCTGCGCGCGAGACCCTCGAAGAGAAGCGGGGCGCCGAGAAACGCCGCGACTCCGAGCGCGAGCGCGGCGTAGAGCGCGAGGCGCAGCCGCGCGCGCGCCGCCCCGAGCAACGAGAGCGCGAGGAGCCCGAACGACGCGGCGGTCAGAGCGAAGAGGAGCGTCGCGACCTGCGCCTTGGAGAGCCACATCCTCGCGGGCTCACCTCAGCCAGCGGTCGAACCAGCCGAGCACGCGGGAGATGCGGTCTTTCTTGCTCTCCTCGCGGAAGAATCCGTGACCCTCGTCGGGATAGATGACGAGCTGCGTCGGGACACCGAGCGTCTTCAGGGCGTGCCAGAACTCGTAACCCTGCGGAGCGGGCACCTCGGCATCGCGCTCGCCGTGGAGGACGAGGACCGGCGTCTTCACGTTCTTGATGAACGTGAGCGGCGAGCTCTTCGCGTAGACCGCCGGATCGTCGTACACCGAGGCGCCGAAGTAGGGGAGCATCCAGCCGTCGATGCGGTTCTGGCCGTAATAGCTCTGCCAGTTCACGATGCCCGCGCCCGCCGCCACGGCCGCGAAACGGTTCGTCTGCGTGACAGCCCACATCGCCATGTAGCCTCCGTAGCTCCAGCCGAAGAGGCCGACGCGCTTCGGGTCGACCGGGCGCGTCCTCAGGACCTCGTCGAGGCCGGCGAGGATGTCGCGCAGGTCGCCTCCTCCGAAGTCCTTCACGTTCCCGGCCGTGAAGGCCTCGCCCTGGCCGAAGCTGCCGCGCGGATTCGGCAGGAACACGAAAAATCCCCGCGCGAGTAGCGCGCCGAGGAGGGCGACGGCCACGCGTTGTGGTGAGCGGAAGCAGGACCTCCGTGCACCAGCACCGCGAGCGGGTACCTTCGGCGCGCGTCGACCCGCGCGGGCGGCAGCAGCCAGCCCTGGACCGGCTGGCCGTCGTTCGAAACGCGCACGCTCGCGGCGGGCCCCCATTCGGGCTTCACGCGCGCGTTCTCGTCCGTGAGGCGGGTCCACGCACCGATCGGGCCAGCCCAGACTTCGGGCGGGGAGTCGAACGACTCGCGGACCACGGCCGAGGTCGCGCCGTCCCGCGCGAGAGCGAAGCCGAGGCCCCGGCCTGGCGAGAGCGTCTCGTTTCCCGAAAAGAGCACGCGGGCTTTGCCGGTCGCGGGATCGAGCGCCACGATCGCTGTGCTCTCGCCGGCGAGCTCGGTCACGAGCAGCCGGGACGCGGAGGGCCAGGCCAGGAAACCAGCGGAGCCGCGGCGACCCGGGGTCAGGTTCCGAGCCGCGCCCCCGGCCGCCGGCACCACGAAGACGTCGCCCCCGGTCGCGCCGTGATCGCTCATGAGGCCATGAATGACCGCCACGGCCGAGCCATCGGGCGAGAAGACGGGGCTCGCGATCTGGAGAGGCGGCTTCCACAGGAGGCGCGTAACTCCCGAGATCGCGTCCACCGCGAGAAGCTCGGCCCGCCACCAGTTGTCGTCGCCCGAGCCCTTCGCCGCGACCGCCGCGAACGAGCGTCCGTCCGCCGACCAGGCGTATTCGTAGACGTAGAGGTCGGGCGGCGACACGAAACGCAGAGCCTTCGTCTCCACGTCCACGACGGCGATACGCTGCTCGTCGATCCGCTCCTCGACGACACCCGCGTCGCGGGCCGTGGGGCCCATCGGCCCGGGCTCCTTCGAGGGGTTCTCGACGACGAGGACCGCGAGGGACCGGCCGTCGCCGGACCAGACAGGCTCCGAGAACGTGCCCTTGAGCTTCGTGAGGCGCGCCGCGGGGCCGCCCGAGACCGGGGCCGTCCAGAGAGCCGTCCCGCCCGCATGGGACACGAACGCGAGCGTCTTCTCGTCGGGCGAAAAGGCGACGTTCCCCTCGCGAACTGGCGAGCCGTCCAGTGACGCCGTGATCCGCACGGCCGGGGAGCCTGGCCGCGCTTCCTGCACGAGGATGCGCGACGCCCGCGGCGCGTTTTCGGTCCGGACCGGCTCCACGCGTGCGACGCGCGAGCCGTCCGGTGAGATCGCGACGCCGAGGATCTCCCGGACCTTCGTCAGGCGCGCATAGAGGGCGTCGAACGGTTCCGCTGTCTCGGCGGACGCGACGCGGACCGCCAGGAGACTGGAGAGCACGATGAAGGCCGGGACGAGACGTCGCATCGATCCTCCTCGAACGGGTCGATTATCGCCGGGGCACGGAGGGGGGCGGGAACGGACGAGGGACAGGCGCCAGGCGGGGCGGGAGGCGCGAGCGGCTATGCCTGGCTCTCGCCGAGCGCCTTCACGAGCAGGTGCTTCTGCACCTTTCCGAGCTCGTTGCGCGGCAGCTCGGTCACCGCGCGGAGGTCGCGCGGCTTCTTGAAGTCCGCGAGGCACGACGCCGCGAACGCGGCGATCTCCTCGCACGCTCTCTTCGCGCCATCCGCGTCGCGGGGCTCGACGAGGACGACCGCCGCGGCGATGCGCTGGCCCCAGACGCGGTCGGGCAGGCCGACGACGGCCGCGTCCTTCACCGCGGGATGCCGCCGCAGCACGTCCTCGATCTCGCGGGCCGAGATCTTGTAGCCGCCGCTCTTGATGAAGTCGACCGACTTGCGGCCGAGGATCGTCACGTACCCGTCGGCGTCCCGCTGCGCGACGTCGCCCGTCAGGAACCAGCCGTCCCGGAACGCGGCCGCCGTCTCGGCCTCGCGCCCCCAGTAGCCGTTCATCAGGCCGTTGCACCTGACGTGGATTTCTCCGAGCTCGCCCTCCGGCGCGTCGCGTCCCTCGTCGTCGACGAGCCGCACCGAGCAGCCGGGGACAGGCAGCCCGACGGTGCCGGGTCGCCGCTCGCCCTCGTACGGATTCGACAGCGTGAAGAGCGTCTCGCTCATCCCGTAGCGCTCGAGGATCGCGTGGCCGGTCTTCTCGCGGAACGCGGCGAAGTCGGCCGCCGGCAGGGGAGCGCTGCCGGCCGTGAAGAGCCTCGCCCTCCGGAGTGCCAGCGGCGCCCTCGGGATGAGCGTCCAGATGCTCCGAGCAGGCGGACGTACATCGTCGGCACGCCCATGAAGGCCGTCGCGCCCTCGTTCGCGAACGCCTCGACGACGCGCGCCGCGTCGAAACGCTCCTCGAGGAGGAGCGTGAATCCCGTCAGGAGCGCCCCGGCGACTCCGAGGCAGAGGCCGTGCACGTGGAACAGCGGAAGCGCGAGCACGAGACGGTCGGCCGGCGCTGAAGCGCCAGAGATCCATCATCGCGCGCGTGTTCTCCTCGAGCGCGCGATGCGACAGCGCGACCCCCTTGCTCTTGCCCGTCGTGCCGGAGGTGTAGATGAGCATCGCGATGTCGTCGTCCTGCGGAGGCTCGCTTTGGGCCAGGTTCGAAGAGAGATATTTCTTGGAAGGGGAAGAGGGAGATCCGATGGAAAGGAGGCACTTGCTTGGAGAGGGGAGATACAGATTTCTTAGAGGGGAAGACGGCAGGGCGGCGGGATGGGGAAGACGTGCCGCAGCTGCGGGGGCCTGCGCTCTCGCAGAATCTCGTCCAGGACGGCGTGGCATTCCTCGCCCTCTCGCGTCAGCACCGCCACCGCCCCCGAGTCCTCGAGGATGTGCCGCGCCTCCTCGGCCTTGTAGCGCGTGTTGATCGGGACGTGGATGACGCCCGACGAGAGGTGTCCGACGAACGCGGCGACGAGCTCGGGGCAGGTCTCGGCGAACACGGCCACGCGGTCGCCGCGTTTGACCCCGGCGCGCGCCAGAAAGGCGACGTATGCGTCTGCCCACCGGCGCATTTCTTCGAATGAGTAAGAGCGGCCGTTCCAGACGACGGCCGGATGCGCGGACCTGCCGCGCAGCGACCCCAGGAGACGATCGAGCGATCCGCCTTGCTCCAACCCCATTCACCTTCTAAGAAAATCCACCTTCTCATGTTGCGTCTCGATCTCGCAGCGAGAGCGACTCATACGCCCGAGAGGAACTCCTCGCGCACGCGCGGGTCGGCGGCGAGATCCGTCGCGCGGCCCGTGAGCGTGACGCGGCCGGTCTCGAGGACGTAGGCGCGGTCGGCGAGCGCGAGGGCGTGCGGCACGTTCTGCTCGACGAGGAGGATCGTGACGCCGCGCCTCGCGAATCGCCCGGAGCGACGGCGAAGACCTCGCGGACGAGGAGCGGGGAGAGGCCGAGGGCCGGCTCGTCGAGGAGGAGGAGGCGCGGGCTGCGCCATGAGGCCGCGGCCGATCGCGCACATCTGCTGCTCGCCGCCCGAGAGCGTGCCGGCCTTCTGGGCATGGCGCTCCCTCGAGGACCGGGAACATCGCGAAGACCTCGTCGAGCGTCGCGTCGGCCCGGCCGCGGGCGCGCTTCGCCGGTACGCCCCCATCTCGAGGTTCTCGAGGACCGTCATGCCCGGCCAGAGCTGCCGCGCCTCGGGCACGAGGACGAGGCCGCCGGGAGCCAGCGCGTGGGCCGGCTGGTCCGCGACGTCGCGCCCGTCGAAGACGGATGCGCCCGCGCCGCGGGCGCGAGGAGGCCCGCGATCGTCTTCAGAGAGTCGTCGATTTCCCGGCGCCGTTCGCGCCGATGAGCGTCACGATCTCGCCCGGCCTCGACGCCGAAGGAGACGTCCCAGCACGGCCTGGACGTCGCCGTAGAAGACGTCGAGGTTCTCGACGGACAGGAGGCTCAATGGGCCGCCTCGTCCGGGTCGTCGCCGAGGTAGGCGGCGACGACGGCCGGGTCGCGCAGGACCTCGTCGGGCGCGCCCTCGGCGATCCTCTCGCCGAAGTTCAGGACGAGGATCCGGTCCGAGACGCCCGACGACGGCGTGGACGTGGTGCTCGATCATGAGGATCGGTGAGGCCCGAGTCGCGGATGCGCGCGCATGAGCGACATCGCCGCGTCGATCTCGACGGGGTTCAGGCCTCCCATGACCTCGTCGAGGCAGAGCACGTCGGGCTCGGTCGCGAGCGCGCGGGCGATCTCGAGACGCTTGAGGTCGCCGATCGGTCAGCGTCCCGGCGAGAGATCCGGCCCGGGCGCCGAGGCCGGTGCGCTCGAGAATCTCGCGCGATCGCGGCCCTCGGCGTCGGCCCCGCGTCTGCGCCCCGCTGCCGAAGTGGGCGCCGATCGGCACGTTCGTCCGCGACGGTCATGTCGCGAAACGGCCGCACGATCTGGTGCGTCCGCACGAGCCCGCGCGCGACGACGGCGTAGATCGGGAGGCCGTCGATGCGCTCGCCCGCGGAAGCGGAACGGAGCCCGACGTCGGGCCGCAGCGCGCCCGACGAGGCACGAGAAGAGAGTCGTCTTGCCGGCGCCGTTCGGGCCGATGACGCCGAAGATCTCGCCCGGCGCGACGTCGAACGAAACGGCCGAGAGCGGCCAGAGGCCGCCGAAGCGCTTCGTGAGCGCCGCGGACGGAGAGGATCGGCTCAGGCATCGGCGTAGAAGCGCCGCAGGCGCCGCGCGGAGAGGCGCTTCACGAGGCCGAGGAGGCCCTTCGGCTCGAAGAGCATGACGACGATGAGGAGCGCCCCGTAGATGAAGAGGTACGAGTCGCGCAGGGCCGGGATCGACAGGAGCTTGATCTGGAGCAGCCGAAGAGGATCGCGCCGAGAACGGGTCCCGCGACCGTCCCGACGCCGCCGACGATCGGCATCAGGACGATCGTGAGGCTCAGGCGGAAGTCGAAGACCGAGCCGGGCGCGATGTACTGGAAGTTGATCGCGAAGAGGCCGCCCGCGAGGCCGACGAGCGCGGCCGAGAGGGCGTGCGCGGCGAGCTTGCAGCGCGTGGAGTTCACGCCGAGCGCCTCGGCGGCGTCGATGTCCTGCTTGATCGGCGGCGAGAGCCGCCCGAAGGCGCTCGCTTGAGACGACGCAGCGAGATCGCAGACCGAGCGCGATCGCGAGGAGCGTCATCGGCGCGGTAGTTCGAGCGTGAAGTCGAAGGAGCCCGCGGGCATCCTGAGGCCGCTCGAGCCGCCCGTGAACGAGACGCTCGACGCGACGACGCGCACGGCCTCGCCGACGCCGATCGTCGCGATCGTGAAGTAAGGCCCGCGCAGCCGGAACGTCGGGAGCCGATGACGACCGAGAAGGCCGCGGCGAGGAGCGGCGCCGAGCGGCAGCGTGAGGACGGGCGACACGCCCCTGCAGCGAGAGGAGCACCGTCGTGTAGGCGCCGATCCCGAGAAAGGCCGAGTAGCCGAGCGAGACCTGGCCCGCGAAGCCGCCGAGGAGGTTCCAGGCCGAGGCGAGGATGACGGCGAACGCGAGGCTCCAGACGTCGTTCAGGGTCCCCCGCTCGAGGAAGGAGGGAGCGAAGAAAAGCGCGCCCGCGGCGCCGAGCATGCCGGCGGCCTCGAGCGCCCGCTTCGAGGTCACCCGCTCCCCCGCGCGCGCACGAGCGCGAAAGAGCCCGGGCAGCCCCTGCGGGAAGCACGACGAGCGCGACGACGAGGAGCGTGAAGCTGACGGCGTCCTGGAACGACGTCGGGAGCGGTCGTGTAGGCCGCCGTCGCCGTTCTCGAGGAGGGCGAGGACGAGAGCGCCCGCGGCGACGCCCGTCACGCTCTCCATGCCGCCGAGCACGATGATGCAGAAGGCCTTGAGGAGGAAGCTGCGGCCGAAGTCCGGCGTGAAGGCGTAGAGCGTCGACAGCAGGCTGCCCGCGAGTCCCGCGAAGGCCGTTCCGATGCCGAACGCGACCGCCGAGATCCGGTCCGCGTCCACGCCCGAGAGAAGAGCCGCGTCACGGTTCTGGGTGACGGCCCGGATCGCCTTTCCGAGGTACGTGCGCTGGAGGACGAATTCGAGGACGAGAAGCGAGAGCGCGGACATCCCGAAGACGACGAGCGCGCGGGACGCCGACGCGCACGCCGAAGAGGGAGACGGACTTGAGCGTGTAGGAGGTCAGGATCGACTGGGTGTCGCCGCTCCAGATCACGTACGCGAGGTTCTGGAGGACGAGCCAGACGCCGAAGAGAAGCAGGAGGCTCTCCATCGAAGGCGTCGACCCGGATCGCGGGAGGCGGCGGACGACCGTGCGGTAGAGCACGACGCCGCCGACGAAGAACAAGCGGGCACGACGACGACGATCGAGAGGAATGGGTCGAGCGAGAACCGCGTGAAGAGCGTGAACGTCGTGTACGCGCCGAGCATCATGATCCCCGCGTGCGCGAGGTTGATGATGCGCATGACCCCGTAGATCACCGCGAGGCCGTACGCCATCGTGGCGTACAGGCCCGCGGCGAGCAGCGAGTTGACGAGGACGTCCAGAGCCTGCTGCACGAGAGGCGTGGGCCAGCTGCTACCTCACTTCGGCATCGGAGCGACGGGCTCGCCCGTCCGCGCCTCCTTCGGCCACACGATGTCGACCTTCCCGTCGGGCTTGTTCTGCGTCACGACGAAGGGGAGGACGGCCTGTCCCGTCTTCGTGAACTTCAGGACGCCGCCCGGCAGGATCGAGTCCTTCAGCTCGATCCCGGCGAGCGCCGCGCGGATGGCCTCGGGCTTCAGCGAGCCGGCCTTCTGGATCGCCGCGAAGAGAGCGCGGACGGTCTCGTACGCGCGTCGCGTGGTACCACTGCGGCGCGGAGCCGGCGGCCGCCTTCCACTTCGCGGTGAACGCCTTGACCTGCGGATAGGGCAGGAGGTCCGACCACCAGCCGCTCGCGAAGATGTAGTCCGTCGCGGCGCCGAGGCCCTTCCGGCCGGCCTCGTCCGCGCCGCGGGCGCCGTACGTGAGCATCTGGTGGTAGAGGCCCATCTGCGTGTACGTGCGCTGCATCGAGATGAAGTCCTCGAGGTGCGCGTCGCACATGAAGAGGTCGGCCTTCGCGGCCGCGACGCGGCCGAGGAGCGGCTTGAAGTCGGGCGCGTAGAGCTCGAAGCTCTCGTCGAGGACGACCGAGAACTCGGGGTGCGCCTTCGCGTAGTCCTTGACGCCCTTCTGGAAGTCCTTCCCGTGCTCGGTGTTCTCGATGAGGAGGGCGATCTTCAGGGGCGTCTTGAGCTTGCCCTGCGCGACGAGATCCGAGAGGAAGTCCATCTGCGTCGACGCGAGGTTCTCGACGGGCGAGAGGACGCCGAAGACCCACTTGCTGCGCCCGTAGATGCTCGTCGCGCCCGCTCCGCCCGAGACGTACGGGATGCCGTAGCGGTCGGGGACGACGCTCTGCGCCTGGACGAGCTGCGAGCCGTAGCCGCCGATCACCGCATGGACCTTCTGCTGCGCCATGAGCTGCTCGACGAGCTGCGCGCTGCGGGCCGCCGTCCGAGGTGTCGTCGAGGAGGACGAGGTCGATCTTCATCTTCTTGCCGCCCACGTCGAGCCCGCCGGCGTCGTTGACGTCCTTGACGGCGAACTCCGTCGCCGCCTTGAAGGCGCCCCCGATCTTCGATTCCTTGCCCGTGACGGGCAGAACGGCTCCGATCCGGATGACGTCCTGGCGCGAGCGCCGAAGTGGCTGCGAGGAGCGCGCCGGCGAGGACGAGGAGAAGGCAGCGGCGGGCGGCTCGTCTTCATGGGTTTCTCCTCCATGACGGGACCGCCCCTCCGGAAGAGGGGCGGCGATTTGTGCGAACGAGGTATGGAACGCGCCGCGCCGCGCGGCGCGATCAGAAGTAGTAGACCTGCATCTGGATCGTGAACTGGTTCGTGGCGTATCCGGACGTGGTCTGGCCCGGAGCAGCACCGGGCTTGAGCTGGACGCGCTGCCACCAGCACTTGATGTTGAAGGCGTGCGGAGTCTTCGGGAAAGGATAGTAGTTCAGGCCGACGGCAACGCGGTTCTCGTTCTTCGGCGCGGTCGGAACGTTCACGTTGGCGGCGGGGAACGTCCTCTGCTCGTACCGGGCGATCGGCGCGATCTGGAGGTCCTTCAGGTAGACGCCGACCTCGACCTGGAAGAGGTTCTGCTGGGGCAGGGCCGCGGCGAACGTCGTCCCGCCGTTGATGTACTGGTACTGAATCGTCGACTCGAAAGAGCCGAGCGGGATCGGGAAGTCGAGGTACATGTCGGCCGAGGCGTAGCGGTAGTCGTTCTGCGTGTCGTACCCGCCGCCGATCGCGAGGATCTTCTTCGTGCCGAGATACCCGCCCGGGTAGGAGACGAAGTTGTAGACCTCGGTGTCGAAGAAGTTGTACTGGAGGCGTCCCGTGAAGCGCGGCGCGTTCTTGACGCCGGGCGCGCGGAAACCCGAGAAGACCGCGCCGCGCGTACTCGAGCCGGTCGCAGAGGAAGTAGCCGCGGATCATGGCGCCCGTGTCGCGCTCGGCGTTGTTCTGCAGCGCGGCGCTCGTCGGCAGGCGTAGGCCGACGAAGTCGAGCATGAATCTGCGTCGGGCTGCTCTTCAGGCCCTCGCGGCTGATCGGGAGCCCGGATGAGCCCGACCTGGATGTTGAACTCCTTCGCGATGCGCCACTCGGCGACCGCGTCCAGGACGTTGAAGCCGGTGCCGAGGGACTTCGCCACCTGAGCTCCACCGACGGCCTGCGTGGACTTCCCGAGGTTGCTGTTCTCGGTCTCGACGAAGAAGAACGACGTTCTTCGCGACCTGGCCGCCGAGAATGAGGCGGAGCGCGGCGGAGAAGCATGTTCTGCTGGTAGCCGCCGCTGCCGGTGTCCGTGGTGTTTCGGACCTCCTGCCAGTCCGCCTGCGGCTGGAGAAGAATCCCGACCTTGAAGTTGATGTTGTCGTTGACCTTGATGAGCGCCTGGGCTTGAACGCCTTGGGCCCGGCCGACGATGAGCAGGAAAAGGGCGGCGATGAGGCCTCGGGCGGTCGTCCGCAGAGTGCGGTGCGCGGAAATCGGCATGAGAGCGTCTCTCCTCGTAGGCCGGTCGTTCTTGATGGCGTTGAGGATAATGGAACACCCCGTGGAGTTCAATCGCTGATGCGTTTGAATCATACGACGTGTTTACGCGCGGCCGGCGGTCTCGAATGCGCCGCTCGGGTCATGGCACGGGCGCTTCATGCTCCACGGTAATGGAGCTCGATCCTGACCTGTTCCGGTGCGGCCGTTCGGGTCGCGATTTCCCTCACGCGCTCGAACCCTTCCTTGCTGTGGACGACGCCGCGGACGACGATCGCCGTCCCGTCGTGGAGGACTTCCAGTGTGGGAACGAACACCCGGAAATCGGCGCCGATCTCCGCCTTCACTTTCGCGGCGGCCGCCATCCGGCGCAAGTTCTCCCGGGCTTCCACCGTGGCCTGTCTGTCCCTGGCGGGGATTTCGTCGACGATCAGGGCGACGGCCTCGTCGAAGCGCAGGTTGCCCACGTTCAGGACCAGGTCATAGTCTCCGGAGTCGGAGATGTCCCTGCGGTAGACGTCTCGGACATAGCATGACCGCTCGTGGTCGCTGGCTTCGATCATCCTCTCGGCGGCCTCCCTGTTCACGTCCTCCCGCTCACAGACCCGTCGGATCCGCTCCTCGAGGGGTGCGTTGATGCGGACCCGGAGCGCGTAGGGAACGTCTTTGAGGAGCCAGTTGCCGCCGCGGCCCACGATGACGACCTTGTCCCTCAGGGCATGCTGGAAGATGTGATCCTCCACCAGGGACACGACCCCCGCGAACGACCGGTCGAATCGTTCCCAGACGGTGGGGCAGTGGTCGTCCATTTCCTTTCCCCACCTCGCCCACTGCTTCCCGTGCTCTTCGAGGTCCCGGAAGATCGCCTTCTTGTCGAAGTATGCGTAGCCGAGCTTCCCCGCCACCGCTCTTCCGATCGTTTCTCCGCCGGTCCCGCTCTCCCTCGAGATCGTCACGATGGCCATGTTCACTTCGCCTCCGCCTTTGGAGCCGTTTCCCGGGCGACCGGGAGAGGCGCGCTCGCCTCGGGCGATTTCTCCTCCCGGGTCTCCTTCCACCGGGCCAGGAGCTTCCCGGCCACGATGACCCCGACGGCAAACACGGCCATGACGCCGTATTCGAAGTACTTCGAGGGCTGGAGCATGTGATGCACCCAGGGGTCGGTGATGATCATGTCTCCAGCCACCTTGCCCAGCACCGCCGAACCGATGTAGATGATGACCGGGTATTTGTCCATCATCATGGAGAGGAAAGTGCTGGTGCCCACGACGAAAGGAATGCTCAATGCCAAGCCGAAAATCAGCAGGAACGCGTTCCCGTGCGACGCGCCGGCAACCGCGAGCACGTTGTCCGTGCTCATGATGATGTCGGCGAGCACGATCAGACGTATCGCCTGCCAGAGATTTGCCGCCTCTCCGATCTTCTTCTCTTCCGTGCCTTGCATGAAGAGCTTCACCGCGACCCAGGTGATCAGGATCCCTCCGCCAAGTTTCAGGAAGCGAATGGTCAGCAACTGGGCCGCGAAGAAGGTCAAGGCCACCCTCAGGAAAACGGCGGCCCCCGATCCCAGGATGATGCCCCACATTCGCTGTTTTCTCGGGAGCGCTCGAACCGCGAGAGCAATCACGACGGCGTTGTCCCCGGCGAGGATCAGGTCGATCAGGACGATACTCAAAACCTGGGAGACAAATTTCAGATCAAACGATATGGAACCTAGTCGACCGAAATCCCACATTCCAGGTCTCCCTTTGTCGCTGAATTATTCTCGAGACGGTTCCCGTCACGGCACTCCGGCAGACGGAGATACTCCCGGCTAACCGAGGATTGCATTCCTTTACGCCGGCGCTACGTTCGACCGTCTTTTCTTGAGGAGCTGCGAGATGGTCGGCATGAAGAAGATGATGATCGCCGCGATCATGATCGGCAACGCGATCGGAGGCTTGAAGAAGATCAGCGGGCTGCCATGTCCCATGATGAGGGCCTGCCTCATCGCCGCCTCGGCCATGTCTCCAAGGACGAGAGCCAATACCATCGGCGCCAGGGGATAGTCGAGCTTCTTGAAGACGTATCCGAGCACGCCGAAGATGATCATGTAATAGATGTCGATCATCCGGTTGTTCACGGCGTAGGCGCCGATGGCGCAGACGTACACGATCGCGGGCATCAGGACGGCGAAGCGGATCTTCAGAACCGCGGCGAACAGGGGAGTGAACGCCAGGACGATGAAGAGGCCGACGAAGTTGCCCACCCAGCAGCTTCCGATGAGGCCCCAGACGAAGTCCGCATGCTCCTTGAACAGCATCGGCCCCGGCAGGAGTCCGAAGATCATGAGGCCGCCCATGATGACGGCCATCGTCGGCGATCCCGGGATTCCGAGGGTGATCATGGGAAGCGTCGCGGAAGTACCGGCGGCGTGTGCCGCGGCCTCGGGCGCGATGATTCCGGCCGAAGCCCCCTTCCCGAATTCATCCTTGTTCTTCGCGGCCTGCTTGGCGAAACCGTACGCCATGAAGGAAGCCGGCGTCGCGCCTCCGGGCTTGAGGCCCATCCAGCATCCGATCAGCGCTCCCATGATGAGCGTCTTCCAGTACACGAGGAGTTCCTTCGAACCTTCCAGGATGTCCTTGAATCTCACCCTTGCGCTTATGCCTTCCATCTTGAGGCCTTCCTCGACGGTCAGGAAGATCTCCCCGAGGCCGAACAGGCCGATGACCGCGACGATGAAGTTGAACCCTCCCATCAGCTGGACGGACCCGAAGGTCAGGCGGAGCTGTCCGGTCACGATGTCCATCCCGACCACCGCCAGGATGAACCCGAAGAAGATGGAAATCAGGGTCTTCGTGGGGGACTTCCCTCCAAGCCCCACGAACGCGCTGAACGTGAGCATCATGACGGAGAAGATCTCGGCCGGGCCGAACTTCAGGGCGAACTCCGCGATGATCGGGGCGAAGAAGCTCAGCATGATGACCCCGAGTACCGCCCCCACGCCGTGGGACATGAACGCCATCACGAGCGCCTTCCCGGCCTTCCCCTTCTTTGCCAAAGGATAACCGTCGAACGTGGTCGCGACCGACCACGGCTCTCCGGGTATGTTGAAGAGGATCGACGTGATGCTCCCGCCGTAGAGCGCTCCCCAGTAGATGCTCGACAACAGGATGATGCCCGGCACGGGACGTCATCGTCACCGTCAGGGGGATGAGGATGGCCACTCCGTTCGCCCCGCCAAGGCCGGGCAGGACGCCGACGATCACCCCGAGAACCAGCCCGATCATCGCGATCAGGAAATTGCCCGGCTGGATCGCGATGCTGATGCCCTCTAGGAGATGATGGAGATTCTCGACCACGTTGTTCTCGCTCCGATTTCAGAATGGGATCAGCTTGCTGCCCCACATTCCGGTCGGCAGTGGAATCAGGAACAATTTGTCAAAGACGACGATACATAGAAACGGGAAGCAGGATGCTCACGAGGGCCACCGTGACCCAGCGAATCTTCCCCACCGCCCGCATGTAGAACGCGAGGAATATCGCGGCCGCGATGTGAATGCCGACGAATTCCGTGAGAATGACCATCCCGGCCGAGGGGAGCAGCACCCAGAGGATCGGCTTGAGCCCTCCTTCCGGGATCAGACGGGCCTTCCCGGTGATCCGCCTGGCCTCGGCCTCCAGGAGGCGCACCCGCTCCTCGGGGACGCCACCCGCCGTCGTGACGACGACGCGCCGGATCCTCTCCAGGGCGGCTTCGAGTTCTCGGGGGTGGATTCCTTGAATCCCTTGATCAGGACGAGCGCGCTGCAGATCAGCGTGCCGACTCCCAGATAAAAGGGGAAAAAGCCGGATTCGGGGCCGCTCGGCCCCCATCCAAAGCCAACGCGGACCGCATCGACGATGACGACGATCCCCACCGCGACGAAAAAAAAGGCGACGATGATTTGGGCCTTACGCATCTTCCCTCACTGTCCAAGGCAACATGAAGCCGCGGCGCGACGAGAAGGCAGGCGAACGGCCTGCCTCTCGCCCCGCGCGGCGTTCGCTTCTCGGATTCCTCGGAAACAAGCGCGTTCTTACTTGATGAGCCCGCCCTTTTTCATGAGGTCCTGGGTCGTCTTGTCCTTCTCTTCCAGCCATTTCACGTATTCCGGACCGGCCAGGTATGCATCCTTGAGCCCCATGTCGGACGTGTACTTCTTCCATTCGGGGGTCTCGGAGACCTTCTTGAAAACGCCGGCATAGTAATCCTGCTGTTCCTTGGTGATGCCGGGTGCCGCAAAGAAGCCGCGAAGCATCAGGTAGCTCATATCCTTGCCGGTCGCTTCCTTGATCGTCGGGATCGCTTTCCAATCCGGCAGATTGATCCGCTCGTGGTCGATCGTCGCCAGGGGGCGCAGTCTTCCCGCTTTCCAATGGCTCACGGCCTCGGCCGGGTTGTTCACCGTGGAGTCGATGTGCTTGCCGACGAGCTCCACCGCCACTTCGCCGCCGCCCTTGAAAGGCACGTACGAGAACTTCACGCCGAACGTCTGCTCGAACATGACCGTGATGATCTGGTCTTCCTGCTTCGAGCCCGTGCCGCCCATGTTGAACTTCCCGGGCTCCTTCTTGACCGCATCCAGGTACTCCTGGGCGGTCTTGTAAGGAGACTCGTCATTCACCCAGAGATTGAAATAGTCGAGGGCGAGCCGCGAAACCGGCGTGAGGTCCTTCCAGGTGAAAGGCACGCCCGTCGCCAATGGGGTCGTGAACAGGTTGTCCAGGGTGATGATGACGACGTTCGGATCGCCCTTTTTCCCCTTCACGTACATGAAGCCTTCCGCTCCGGCGCCACCGGACTTGTTCACGACGATGAAAGGCTTCGGGGACAATTTGTACTTCTCGATGATGGGCGCGACAAACCGGGCCATGACATCCGCGCCGCCGCCGGAGCCGGCCGGAACGATCAGCTCGACGGGCCTGTCCGGCTGCCACGCGGCGTTCGCCGTGCCGGCCGAGAGAAGAATCAGAGCGAGGGAACAAACGAGGATCGTGCCGATGCGCGTTCCAGAATTCAGCTTGATCATGCTGTCAGCCTCTCCATGTTGAGGACGTTTCCTTGACCAGCTCGATACGACGCGTCAAAAAAGTGTCGTGGCCTCGCCTTTCGACGAGGCCACGACAATCGGATCAGGCAATCTGCTTGCCGGGAACGGCCGCGGCGACGGGGATCGGCCGCTGGACCTGCTTGATCTTCTCGTCGACGAATGCCTGCATCTTGGCGATGTGCTCCGGCTTGAGATGGGCGAACCGTCCCTGCGGCTTCATGTAGTCGCTGACGGGTTTGTACTTCTTCGGCACCTGCGTGTACTTGTAGACGCCGTCCTCCCACTCGTAGTTCGACCACATGCCCGTCTCCACGGCCAGCTTGGCCATGTCAGGCGTCAGCTTCTCGTCGAAAAGCCAGCCCTTCGGGCACGGGCAGAGGATGTGCAGGAACGTGGGTCCCGGCTTGCTGAGCGCCTTCCGGACCTTGTTCATCAGGTCGAGCGGGTGCGCGATCGTGGTGGTGGCGACGTATTTCACCGCGGGGTGACCGCCGATGACCATCTGGGGAACGTTCTTCGGGAAAAGGGTCTTGCCCTCGGGAATCTCCTTGCCGGGAGGCGTGAACGTCGTCGCGGCGCCGTAAGGCGTCGTGGGCGAGGTCTGGATCCCGGTGTTCGCGTACGACTCGTTGTCGTAGCAGATGAAGAGAACCTTGTGGTTGCGGTACATCATTCCGGACATCGCCTGCAGGCCGATGTCGACGCTGCCTCCGTCACCGCCCATGACGATGATGTTCGGGAAGGGTCCCGTGTGCCGGCCCTTGCGCGCGGCCATCTTGAAGGCCGCTTCGATCCCGGATGCGACGGCGCCGGCGTTCGTGATCTGGGCGTGGATCCACGAGACGGCGTACGGCGTGCAGAGATAGCTGGCGTTGGCGACGTACATGCAGCCCGTGGGGCCGATGAAGATGGTGTCCTTGCCGGCGGCCTTCGCCACGAGCCGGTAGTTCAGAGCGGGGCCGCAGCCGGCGCAAGTGCGATGCCCGGGCAGATACTGCTCGTCCTCCGGCACGCTCTTGAAGGACCGAATGGGCTCCAGATTCTGAAACTTATAGTCAAATGCTGGCATGTTTCCTCCGTAATATTCTGATGGGTGCCATTCTTCCTACATTCCGAGCCAGTAGACGTATCTGTCGGTCCGCTTTTCCTTGACCATCTTCGTGAGGACTCCCGCCATGTAGTCGAAATCGGCGGGCCAGATGGTCTCGCCGCCGAGACCGCCCATGAAGGACGTGACCAGAGGACGGTTATCCAGATCGTAGAGGCTCGCCCTGAGCTCGTGGATGAGGTTGCCGCCCCGCATGGCCGATCCGTAGGAAGTGCTGGTCTCGATGACGCCGACGGCCTTGACATGGCCGAGCGCCTCGGCGAGCTGATGGGTAGGCCAGGGGCGCACCCAGCGCAGTCGCGCCAGGCCGGCCTTGACGCCTTCCTTGCGGAGCTTGTCGACGGCCGTCCGGGCGGTATTGGAATGCGCGCCCATGATGAAGAACGCGATCTCCGCGTCCTCGAGCTTGTACTGCTCGACGAACGGGTCGTACTTGCGCCCGAAAATGCGCGCGAAATCCGCCGTCGCCTCCTCGATCACCTTGGGAACCGCGAGGAACGTCTGCGCCCGCATCGCGTCCATCGGAGCGCCCTGGTCCGGGCGGATCTGCGGACCGTGAGAAACCGGGTTCGTGAGGCTCAGGGGGTGGATCGGCCGATAAGGAGGCAGGAACTCCTTCACCTGTGAGACGTCTCCGATCGTGACCTTGTCCGGAATGTGGGAGATGAAATAGCCGTCCTGGCAGACCATCTGGGGCAGCATCACGCGAGGGTCTTCGCCGATGCGGTAGGCCATCAGGGTGTTGTCGTAGACCTCCTGCGGAGTGGCGGCCCAACCGAGAAGCCAGCCCTGGTCGCGGGTCGACATCGCGTCCGTGTGCTCGGAGCCGAAATCGCCCGGCGGGTCGAGCGTACGGTCGGCGATCGACATCTGAACGGGGTACCGGCCGCCGGCCATGGGGCTGTAGACCTCCATGGCATACGTCACGCCGACGCCCGAGCTTCCCGTGTAGGCGCGCGCGCCGGCAGCGGAGGCGCCAAGGACGACCGACACCTGCGCGTGCTCACCCTCGCCGTGGATGAACTCGGCATTCAATTCGCCGTCCGCGACCATTTTCGCGAGCTCCATCATGATCGCCGTGTAGGGGCGAATGGGGTAGGAACAGATTACTTCGACTTCGGCCGCCTTCGCACCCTCTGCGGCTGCGCGGCAACCGGTCATCATGGTTTCTTTTGCCATAGCGTTCTCCTTTTAGAAGGGTTTCTCCAACCGAACGACGCCGCCTTCGAAGTCGAGCTCGGGCACTGCGACAAGCGCGCCCTCTTCCGGGCACTGCTGGATGCAGACCTGACAGCCCTTGCAGAAATCGCCGACCCACTCCATGGTCTCGCCCTCCGCCTTGTAGACCCAGCAGGCATCCGGGCAGGCCATGTAGCATTGCAGGCAGCGGGTGCATTTTTCCTCGTCTCTGACCGGACGGACGACCCGCCAGTTCGAGGTCTGAAACAACGGCTGCGTGCCGACTGGTGCCGGGGTGACGGCGCCGAAGGGCACGACGCGATCCTTGGGAACGTCGATCGTCCCGTACCCGGGAAGTGCTTTCGCCATGATCTCCTCCTTGCTCATTTCTTGAGTTTGCTTCCGGCGGCGCCCCCGACCAGCTCGGGGACAGCGGACGCGTTGAAGTGCTTGATCGTGACCTCGTTGTATCCCCGTTCCATGCCGGAGACGTCGCTGACGACTTTCGCCAGGTATTCCTTCTTGATCAAGCCCGTGACCTTCGCGATGGCGCCGACGATGGGAGCCGCGATGCCCTTTCCGATGCCGGTCGCGTCGACGCCGCCCTCAGAACCGGAAAAGTCGACGGTGCGGACGCCGGTGATGGCGTCGGCGTCGACCGTGGCGACAGTGGCGAGCAGGCTGGCATTCGGGATGAACTTCAGCATGTCGTCGATGGAGCGGTTCGTATTGATGATGAGGGTGCCGCCGGGCTCCATGCCCCGCAGGATGTCGATGCCCTTGACGATCGTCGCCTCGCAGATGACGACCACTTCCGGCTTGTCGTTCGTGTAGACGTACTTGTGAGTGATCTCTTCGTCACTGAGCCGAACATATTTTCGGACGGTCACCAGCACGCGATCCGGCAGGTCTTCGTAGTTGTCGAAAGCCTGTGCGTGTTTGCCGTCCATCTGCGCGGCCTTTGCAAAGAGGTTGATGACGTCCCGCCCCTCTTTGTCCATGAGGACGCCGCGCGCCCAGACCGTAATTTCGTGAACCTTTGCCATAGACACCTCCTTAAGCGCTTCGAGAACTGAGTGATGTGTAAACGCGGGTTTGAAGGTCGACGACCGTGTCGGACTTGAAGTTCAACGCCCCCTCTCGAGTTGACGTACTTGATCGCGTCGTGGCCACGAGCACTGACGTTCGAGGGGTCTGCCTGATCGGGCCTCCGGCCGCGACATCGCGGCTCTGGAAGCGCGCCAGCTTCTCGACCTTGCACACCGACCGCCGGGAAGCGGCCATGGGCGGGAGACGACGGCGATCGGATGCCGGGCTCGCCCGTCTAACTGGTTCGACCATTGTACCAATGTAGGGGTGCAGCCGGGCTGAAGGATATGACGCGAATGAATCAGATAGGGGGCGATCGGCGCCCGCCTGGGACTGCCATGCGAGCCTCTTTCGACGCTCCCCGCGCTCTGCCGCCGCCAGGGGCTGAATCGAGGCATCTTCGGTCGAATCAATGACATAGGTGCCATTTCCGACACTCGGGTCAGCCATGGGGAATGGGGGGCGCCGCCTGCTTGAGGAGATCGGCGATCTGATCGATGTGCTCGCGCATGGCTTCCGCTGCGGCGCCAGCATCGCGCTCGCGCAGTGCCGCGACGACAGCTTCGTGTCCCAGGACGGAGCGGCTCGGACGGCCCTTCTGGTTCAGCGTGAGCTTGCGCGATTCCACGAGCAGATCGTTCAGTGTGGCCATGATGCTGACGACCACGCGATTGCGCGTGGCGCGCGCGAGGACGTGATGAAAAGCCGTGTCCTCGACAATGGCGGATCGCCCTGTCTCGAGCTTCTTCCGTTGCGCGTCGAGGATGCGCTCCAGGTCGGCCAGATCCTCGTCGGTGACGCGCGTGGCCGCTGCGTACGCGACGGCAGGCTCGAACATGCGGCGCACGTCCAGCAGCTCGTCCTGCAGCTCATAACGGTAGCTCAGAACGGAGGCCAGCGGCGCGATGAGCCGGTCCACGTCGAGCTCCTGCGGAAAAGTGCCCTGACCGTGGCGCGTGACGAGCAGTCCGATGGTCTCGAGCGTCCGGAACGCATCGCGGATCGACCCGCGGCTGACGCCGAACTGCTCTGCAAGCGCGCGTTCGGCGGGCAGCGCCTGGCCCGTCGGGAAGGTGCCGTCGAGAACCAGCACCCGGATGCGGTCGGCGATCTCTTCGGCCACCCGCGTCTTTTTGATCGGCTCGATCAGACCGGGGTCGCGGGCGCCGGTCGAACGCCGGAAGGGCCGCCGGTCGGTCGGCGGCCAGCCCCGGCGCCGAACCAGACCATGCTGGTTCATGCAGCCTTTCGCGGCGACAAGCCTGACACCGCGTCAGTCTATGTTCCAGCCTCTCGGAGGATATGACGCGAATGAATCAGTCTTCAAAATCTGATGCACATCGTTCAAGGTGAGGGAACGGTCTTGTTTCTGAGTTCCTCGATCGCCGCCTTGAAATGTGCTGCCGACACGCGGAGCCTTTCGTGGCTCCCGCCGTGCTTCTCGTGAATCAGCTCCGCAATAGCCAGCATCGTCGCCCTCTTGCACAGAAACGCGATGTGGGATCCGACGAGCCCCTCGGTCGCGTCTGCCAGCACGCCAAGGTCGACGTCGCCGTCCAACGGCCTCCCGCGGGTGTGGATGCGGAATATCTCGAGCCGCTCTTCTTCGTTCGGAGCGCGGAAATCGAGAACATAGTCGAGACGGCCAGGCCGCACCAGGGCGGGGTCGAGCAGCTCCCGGCGATTGGTAGCACCGATCACGATCACCTGAGACAGATCGCTCAGCGAGTCCAGCTCGTTGAAGAACTGGCTCGCCACGCGCTCGGTGGCTGCTGATCCCGTGTCTTCGCCACGTCTTGGCGCGAGGGCGTCGATCTCATCGAAGAAAAGGATGGTGGGAGCGGATTGCTTTGCTTTCTTGAAAATGCCATGCAGCGTCTTTTCCGATTCCCCCAACCATTTTGAAAAGAGGATGGAACTGCTGATCGGGATGAAATTGATGCCGGTCTCCCCGGCGAGGGCCCTCACCATGACGGTCTTCCCGGTACCGGAGGGGCCGGACAGGAGGATGCCGCGCGACGAGATCTGGCCCGACGCGAAGAGGTCGGGGTATTTGAGCGGCCAGTCCACGATCGACAGAAGGGTCTCTTTGATCTGAGACAGACCGCCGATGTCGCGGAGCTTCAACGTCGACCTTTCGTTGAAGAATTCACGAGTTGCCGTAGGCTCGACCTCCCGGAGGGCGGTCAGGAAGTCCTCACGGGAAATCTTCATGCTTTCCGGACTGACGGGCAGCCGGTCGGGATTGCCCAGTGCGCCCACCGGCAGGTATCGCCGCACCGCGGCCATCCCCGCCTCTTTGCAGAGCGCTTCCAGATCGGCTCCGACAAAACCGTGGGTAATCTGCGCAACCTGATCGAGATCGACGTCGGAGTCGAGGGGCATACGACGGCTGTGAATCTTCAGAATCGCCCGGCGTCCGTCCGCGTGGGGAGCCGAGATGCCGATTTCGCGATCGAACCGGCCGGGCCTGCGCAGCGCCGGGTCGATCATCTCCGGTACGTTGGTCGCGCCGATCACGAGAACATGACCACGGGGGACCGTGCCGTCCATGAGGGCGAGGAGCTGCGCCACCACTCTCTTTTCCACGTCCCCCACGACGTCGGCGCGCTTCGGGGCCATGGCATCGATTTCATCGATGAAGATGACGCTCGGCGCCTTGCGCGTCGCCTCTTCGAAGATCTCGCGGAGTCTGGCCTCGCTGTCGCCGTAATACTTCTGGATGATTTCCGGGCCGTTGATCTTGATGAAGTGGAGCTTCGTCTCCGCCGCGATCGCACGAGCGATGAGAGTCTTTCCGGTTCCCGGGGGTCCGTAGAGAAGCAGGCCCTTCGGCGCCTCGATACCAAGCCTGTCGAAGAGTTCCCCATACCGCAGGGGAATCTCCACCATTTCCCGGATGGACCTCAGCTCCCGTTCCAACCCGCCGATGTCTTCATACGAAATGCGGGAGCCCGTCTTTTCCACGTAGTCGGGTTTGTTGACCTTGAATTTGGTGTGCTGATTGATGATGACCGGGCCGGCGGGTGACGTGCCGTCCACGGAAAAGAACCGGTCCTTGCCTCCAAAAAGCGGGATATTCAACTTGTCGCCGGCGATGACAGCCAGCCCCTGCAGGACCTTTCCGATATAGCCGACCTCGTTTTCGTCGGGCCACCAGTTTTCGGAATCGATCGGCGTGAGCACGATGGTGGTTGCGGTTTGCCGGGCCGCCTTCTTGAGCTTCACCGCGCCGCCGATCCGGACCCCGGCGTTCGCGCGAGTGTAGCCGTCGAGCTGGACCAGTTTTTGGCCAAGATACTCGGGAAAGACGCCGGAGATCCGGGCGACGGTGCGCTGATCGCCAATGACTTCGACAACGTCGCCAAGAGCAGCGCCCAGCGCCTTGACGTCTTCAGGGTCGAAGCGCGCCAGGCCCTTGCCGACGTCGTCGACGAACACCTCTGTCACTTTCAGTTCGACTTCAGACACAGGCCGCTCGTCAGACATAAAGCCCGGACCCGGCGTCAGGACGTACCACGGTCGTTGATTCTACCAGCCCGTCGTCGTCGACGCTTCCATCAACCTTCTCGGCGGGAGCGCGACGCCGGATGCTAGGCTGAAGCAGGCGATCTGCCGCGAGAGGTTGCGCACGCATGAAGACCTTCTCCTTCAAAATCGACGCGCTGACGGGCGAAGAGTTCCTCGAGGTCTACATCCGGGGGCGCCAGCTCCTGAACGACCCGCTTCTGAACAAGGGATCGGGCTTCACCCGGGAAGAGCGGCTCGCGTTCGGCCTCGAGGGGTACGTCCGCTCGGGCTATTCCTCGATGGAAGTGCAGGTCGAGCGGACGCTCGAGGCCTATCGGCGGAAGCTCGACGCCATGGAGAAGTACATCTTCCTGAACAGTCTCCTCGATCGGAGCGAGCCGCTCTTCTACCGGCTCCTCCGCGACAACCTGACCGAGATGGTGCCCATCGTCTACACGCCCACCGTCGGGCAGGCGTGCCTGGAGCTGAGCCACATCCAGCGCCGATTCCGGGGCGTCTACGTGAGCCCCGAGAACATCGACCGGATCGACCTGATCTTCTCGTCCCTCAGCCGCCCGCACGTTTACCTCATCGTGGTGACGGACGGCGAACGGATCCTCGGCCTCGGCGACCTCGGCTCGGACGGCATGGGAATACCGGTCGGAAAAGTCAGCCTCTACGTAGCCGCCGGCGGCCTCCACCCGGCCGTCTGCCTCCCCATCTGCCTCGACATCGGCACGAACAACGAGCGGCTCCTGGCCGACCCGCTCTACATGGGCTATCGCCACCGCCGCCTCGTCGGCGAGGCTTACGAGGAGATCGTCGAGCGTTTCGTCCTCGGGGTGAAGCGAAACTTCCCGGATGCCCTTCTCCAGTGGGAGGACTTCGCCAAGACGAAGGCCCTGCAGATCCTCGCGCGCTACCGCGATCGGATCCTCTCGTTCAACGACGACATCCAGGGCACCGGCGCCGCCGCGCTCGCCGTGCTGATGACGGCCATGCGCATCAAGAAGGAGGCTTTCCACGAACAGCGTTTCGTCGTTGTCGGGATGGGTCAGGCGGGCTCCGGGATCTGCTACATGATCCGGACGATGCTCCGGCAGGAGGGGCTCTCCGAGGAGGAGGCGCGCCGCCGGCTCTTCGCGCTCGACGTACAGGGTCTTCTCCTCGAGGACGACCCCGCTCTCGAGTCTCAGCAGAAGGCGTACGCGCAGCCCCGCGCCACGGTGGAAGGCTGGCGGCTCCAGTCTCCGTCGGGCGTCGGTCTTCTCGACGTCGTGAGGAACGCGAAACCTACGGTCCTGATCGGCGTCACGGCGCAGAGGGGTCTCTTCTCCGCCGAGATCCTCGAGGAGGTCTCGCGAAATACCGAGCGGCCCGTCGTCATGGCGCTCTCCAACCCCACCTCACGAACCGAGTGCACCCCGGAGGAGCTGGCTCGCGCCAGCTCGGGACGGGGACTCCTGGCTACGGGGAGCCCGTTTCCGCCCCTCGAGTGGGACGGCCGGACGATCAGGACGTCGCAGGGGAACAACCTCTTCATCTTTCCGGGCGTCGGGCTCGGCGCGCTGGTGGCCAAGGCACCCAAGGTCACCGACGGGATGTTCCTCGCCGCGGGGCGCGCCATCAGCTCGATGGTGACGCCTTCGGAGGAGGAGCAGGGTCTGCTCCTTCCGGACATGGAGGCGATCCGCGATGTGTCCGCCCGGGTGGCCACGGCGGTCGCGATCGAGGCGCGCGACGCCGGCCTGGGCCGGCTCCTTTCCGACCCGGAGCTCGAGACTCTGGTCAGGAAGGCACAATGGGAGCCGCGGTTCAGCCAGTATCGGCCGGGCCCGGCCGCCGTAACCGGCTGACGGCCCGGTCAACCCACCGTATGCCGTTGCCTCCGTCGACGCAGGTCAATCTTCCAGGTCCTGCCGGAACACCGGTTGTGCCGGATCCACGGCACCGTCGATGACGGCCCCGAGCAGACGTTCGTAGGCGCTCATCGCCTCGGGGAGCGACGGGTAACCGCGCTCGAACTGCAGCGAACCTCCGCCCGAGTAGATGAGCGTGAAATACCGCCCCGAAGCGTACTCGAGCTCGAGCATGGCGGCAGGCCTATCGGGATCGCCCGCCTGACCGAGTATGTCCATCAGCGCGACGGACCATTGTCGCCCCTTTGGATCGGCGACGACCCGGCGCTCGAGGTATTTCCAGTCGTCCAGGTGCCACTGCGCCATAGGTGATCACGGTCTCGCGACGGGGCGATCTGGTGACGGGGCAGTCGACAGGAGCTGGTCGAGCGCCCGTGCGACCTGCGCGCCGGTGAACGGCTTCGGGATCAGGAGGACCCGGTCGGCCTGACGCGACCGGAGGCTTGCGTCGGCCGCCTCCGGCGTATCGCTGATGATCACGACCGGAAGGCCGGCATGGGCCGGGTCGTTTCGAACCATGTCGAAGAGCGATTCGCTCATGTCGAAGGCGGAGCAATCGAGCACGAGCGCGTCCGCGCGCTCGGCTTCGATTCGCTCGCCGACCGAAACCGTGTAGCCGGTGGCGACGACTTCGAACCCGTGGTCGCGCAGAGCGAAGCTCAAAAGTTCGGCGATCTCGGGCGTGTCGTCGACGAGGAGAATACGCCGGGGCGCGTTCACTTCGTGCGGGAGTCGGTGCCCACGAGCCGCTTCTTCTCACCGGCGGACGGCTCGAGGTCCATCACCCACAGCCGTCCACCCGCGGTGAAGTACGCGCGTCGATCGCTCTCGACCATGGCGCCCCACGCCTCCAGCGTGCGCATGGCGAGCGTGTAGCCTTCGAAGTTGGCGCGCACGTGGGCGAACACCTGAGTCGTATGCCAGTTGTCGGTGAGGAGGGCGTCGCCGGGGTGCACGCGCAGGATGGTGTAGAAGCGATCGTGGACCGCCTCGGGCCGCACCTCGCGTTGCGCTCCGCGCTTCTTGCCTTCGGTGACGATGTAGCTCTCGTGAGCGAGGGCGGCGGCAGGCGGCTGGTTCGTGTCCTCCATGACGTCACTTCCTAGACGGTCAGCGCGACGGCGGCGGCCGCTTCCGCAGACGCCATGTCCTTGAGATTCTTCGCTTCGGCAGCCCGCAGCAACGCCTCGGGCAGCTCCACGCTCATCATCTTCCACTGCATGTTCGCAAACTTCTGGAGCGCGGCGACGTGCTCGGCATGGAGGTGGCCGAAGCGTCCCTGCAGCTTCAGATACTCGGACACCGGCCGCATGTTCTGCGGGCGGAAGCTGTAGTCGAATTCGCGCTTTTCAGGATCCCATTCCCACATCGGATACAACCCGCATTCGACCACGAGGCGGCCGAGATCGATCGAGCGCGGAGTCTCGTACACGAAGCCCTTCTGGCAGGGGGTGTAGATCATGATGAACGCCGCGCCCTTGAGGTTGAGCCCCTTGCGCACCTTGTTCATGAGGTCGATGGGGTAGCCCACGCTGGCGGTCGCCACGTAGCAGTGCGGGTGGCCGGCCGCCATCATCCGGGCGAGGTCCTTGGGATACAGCGTCTTGGCTTCCGGGACCATCTTCCCCGGAGGCGAGAACGTCGTCATGCCGCCGTACGGTGTCCGCGAGGAAGCCTGGATGCCCGTGTTCGCGTATTGCTCGTTGTCGTAGCAGATGATCAGGCAGTCGTGATTTCGGTAGAGGGCGCCCGAAATCGACGCGAGCCCGATGTCGGACGCGCTGCCGTCGCCCGCTTCGCAGATGATGTTCGGAAAAGCGCCCTTCCATTTGCCCTTGCGGATCATCGCCTCGTACGCGGCGGCGACGCCCGCGGTGAAGCTGCCGGAGCTGCCGATCTGCGTGTGCGCCCAGGGGACGTTGTAGGGCGTGCACAGATAGGAGCTGTTGGCGACGTACATGCAGCCGGTCGGTCCGACCAGGATCGTGTTGTCGCCGGCGGCCTTGCTCGTCATCCGGTACTGGATGGACGGCCCGCAGCCGGCGCATGTCCGGTGCCCGGGCACGAAAGGCTCCGTCTTCGGCAGCTCGGGGTTGTAGAAGCGCGCCCCCTGATTCGGGCTCCCGAACATCGGCAGCATCTGCCGCTCCACCTTGATCGCTGACATCACGTCCTCCGAAAACCCGAAATCCGCGAAATCGATCCTACTCTTCGAACCCGACCCAATGCGTGCGCTTCTCGATCTTTCCGCGCTTCTTCGCGTCGAGCATCTTCTGCGTCATCCAGTAGAATTCTTTCAGGACGATCGCCTCGCCGCCCATCCCGGCCATGAACGAGAACGACCAGCGGTCTCTGCGCACTCTCGTAGAGCGCGGCACAGGCCTCGGCGTACAGGACGCCGCCGCTCGACACGCTGCCGAGCCCCATGTTCGTCTCGATGACGCCGACGACCGCGAACCTGCTGAGCACTTCCTTGACGCGATCGGTGGGGTAGGGCCGGATCGTCTTGAGCCGCACGAGACCGACCTTCGCGCCGCGCTGGCGCATGTGCTGAATCGCGTATCGCGCCGTCACGCCGTGAGCGCCCTGCAGGAAGAAGACGACCTCGGCGTCCGAGGTCATGTATTCCTCGATCCACGGGTCGTACCGGCGCCCGAAGATCCGGGCAAACTCCTCGTGCGCCTGCTCGATGACCGGCACGGCGCCTTCCATGGCGCGGGCGCGCTCCAGCTGCAGCGGCGGACCCTGCTCCGGCATGATCTGCGGGCCGTGCGAGACGGGACGCCGCGGATCGAGCGGGTAGGGATGCGTGTAGGCCGGCAGGAACTCCCTCACCTGGCCCGTGTCGGGCAGCTCGACGTCGGTCGTGATGTGCGAGACGAAGAACCCGTCCTGGCACACCATCTGCGGGAGGAGCACGCGAGGATCCTCGCCGATCCGGTAGCCGAGCAGATGGTTGTCGAACGCTTCCTGCGCGTCGCACGCCCAACCCATGAGCCAACCCATGTCGCGCGTCGAGAGCGCGTCGGTGTGCTCGGACCCGAAATCGCCCGGCGGGTCGAGCGTGCGGTCGGCGATCATCATCTGCACGGGCATGCGCGTACCGGAGATGGGCGAGTAGAGCTCGTACGCGAACTGAACGCCGACGCCGGAGCTGCCGGTGAAGACGCGCGCCCCGCTCGACGAGGCGCCGTGCGCGATGCTCAGCTGGGAGTGCTCGCTGTCCGCCACGATGTACTCGGCGTCCAGCTCGCCGTTGGCCACCATCTGCGCGAGCGCGATCATCGTCGCCGTGTAGGGCCGGATCGGATAGGCCGTGATCACGTCGACGTCGGCATACTTGGCGGCCTGTGCCGCGCGACGCAGCCGTTGATCCGGACTTTCTTCTTCTGTGCAACTGCGGTCGCCATATGTGCCCTCGGCCCTATTTCCAGTTCTCGATGTCTTTGTCCGGGACGGTCCGCCAGGTTCTTCAGCTCCTCGGCCTGCCTGCCCGTGCAGTCCCGGCGTGATCGCGAACGCCGTGTCCATGCGCACGACGCCCGTATCGAAGTCCATCTCCGGCACGCTCTCGAGGCAGCCCGTCGGACACTCCTCGATGCAGACCCTGCAGCCCTTGCAGTAGTCGGTCAGGATCTTGTAGAGGCCGTTCGACCGCACGGAGCGCACGATGCACGGTTCGGGACACACGAGGTAGCAGTTGTCGCACGCGTTGCACGTGCCGCAGCTGAAGCAGCGGTTGGCCTCCTCGATCGCCTGCTCTTTCGAGAACGCCTGAATGACCTCGTCCTGCGTGTGGCGTCGGTGCGACGGCAGGAGCATGTCCTGCTTCACGCGCTGCCACTTCGGGAAATAGGTCATGTTCATCCGGGCGCAGATCGGTGATCACGTCGATCGGGATCACGCGCTCCTCGAGCGGCTCGCCCCGGAGCACCTTGTCGAGGTTGAACGCCACGCGTTTGCCGTCGCCCACGGCGTTCACCACCATCAGCGGCTGGCCGGTGCCGACCTGCGCGATGTCGCCGGCGGCGAAGAACATCGTGTCGCCGAGACGGCCGAACCGGTCGATCTTGATCGTGCCGCGCTCGTTCTTGAACTCGGCCGGCAGCCACGCGAGCGAGGCGTGCTGCCCCACGGCGATGATCACGTTGTCGACCTCGAAACGCTCGGCGGGAGACTCGCGTCGATCGTGATCGGCGAAGCGTTGATGGCGCCGCTGAAGCGCGCCGGATGGAGCTGCAGCGCCTCGACCCGGCCGTTACCGAGCGCGGCGGTCATGGCCCGCCCGTGCATCAGCTCCACGCCTTCCTCGACCATGTCGTGCAGATCCTCCGGCACGCACGGCATCTCCTCGGCATTGCCCTCGACGGTGATCATCGTCACGTCTTCGGCGCCCTGCCGAAGCGCCTCGCGGGCGCAGTCGATCGCCGTGTTGCCGCCGCCGATCACCGCCACGCGCCGGCCCAGCTTCACCTTCGACGTGCCCATGCCGATGTCGCGCAAGAAGGGCAGTCCATAGACGACGCCGTCCTTGTTTTCGCCCTCGGCGCGCACGCTGTTCGGCTCGGTGAGACCGACCGCCAGGACGCAGGCGTCGTAGTTCTTCTTCAGGTCGTCCCAGGTGACGTCCTTGCCCACTTCGGTGTTCGTCTTGATCGTGATGCCGAGCTCGACGAGGCGCTCGATCTCGCGATCGAGCACCTTCTGAGGGAGCACCCAGTCGGGAATGCCGCCGCGATTGAGGCCGCCGGGCTTTCGGCGATTTCTCGAGGATCGTGACCGCGTAGCCGAGGCGCGCGAGCTGGTACGCCGCGCTGTGCCCGGCCGGCCCCGATCCGACGACGGCGACTTTCTTGCCGTTGGGAGGGCCGGCCTTCACCACGTCGCGCGGCAGGGCCTGTCCGAGGTCGCCGAGAAACCGCTCGACCGCCCGGATGGAAATCGCCTCGTCGTACTTGTCCGCGATTGCAGGCCTGCTCGCAGGGGTGGTAGCACACGCGGCCGGTCACGGACGGAAACGGCATGTCTTCCTTGATGAGCGCGTAGGCGTCGAGGTACTTGCCGCGCTTCACGAGGTCCAGATAGCCCTGGATCTTCTCGTTCGTGCCGCACGCGTTGTTGCAGGGCGGCATCTTGTCCCGATAGACCGGCCGTGTCGAGGCGCCAGTTGCCCGTCGGGAACAGGTCCTGGCCCTTTTCCTGCGACGGCGCCGGCGTGATCCCGGCGAACGGCACCGCCAGCCAATCGGGGATATGCGTACCTTTGGTCGACATGTGTTGTCGGTCCTTGCTCCGTCAAGCGACCGCTTGTCCGAGTGGCAGGATGTGCAACTGGTCGAACGCGGCGCGGAACGCCGCTTTGTTCGCGATCATGGGCTCGATCGACTCGATCTTGACGATGCCCGTCGACTTGACGATCGCGGCGATGAGCGGGGCGGCGATGTCGGGCGCGATCGCGGTGCTGCGCTCCGCCGCGCCCTCGGTCGACAGCCGATCGAGGCCGAGCTCGCCGAGCCGGTAGTACAGCCACTTGTGGTCGGCGATGTGCGCGGCATCGACGCACACCAGCTGGGCGAGTCGTTCGGCGACCGGGCACGAAGCGGATCATGTACTCGGGCGTGTAGTGCGTGTTGATCACGAGCGTGCCGCCGGGCGGCATCCCGCGCATGTAATCCCAGCCTTTGACCATCGTCTGCTCGACGAGCACGACGATATTCGGCTGCTCGTTCTCGTAGGTCGAGCCGTTCTCGATCTGGCTCTCGCTGAGGCGGCAGTACTTGCGGGTCGGCGCGTTCGTGCGATCGGGATTGTCGACGTAGTTCTCCATCGCCTGGGCGAACTTGCCCTCGAGGCGTCCCGCGGCGGCGACCGAATTGACGATGTCGCGGCCCTCTTTGTCCATGATGATGCCGCGCGTCCAGACGGTGAGTTCGGTGTAGCTCATGTCGAGGCCCCCTGAAACCGGCTCTGGACCTGCCGGACGAAGCGGTCGAAGACGTCTGCGAGCTTCTGCTGCTCGGGATGGTCCGGCGGCTCGGCGGCGATGGCCACCTCGGTCCGCTCCTCGCCCGCGTCGATCAGCCGGATCGTGCCGAGGTTCGTGTGCTCGATGGCCCATCCGTCGCTCTTGACCGCCGTGACCGCCATGCTCAGCGTCCTGCCGTCGCTTTCCCACGGCACGACGAGCGCGGCGACGTGGCCCTGGGCGCGGGCGTACTCCTCGATCGCGCGGGATACGACCCGAGGAGATCCGGTGGCGGTGAACGTGAGGAACTCGCCCATGCCTGCGCCCTGCCTCCGTGCTACACTACTGTACCAGTGGTCGAACCAGTTACACGGGCGGATCCTGACATCGGACGCAGTCGTGTCAAGCGCCTGGTCGCCTCCCGGCGGCGGTCCGGCGGCACGCGACGCCGGCGTGATCGAGCCGATCAGAAAGACGCGGGTGGCCGAAGAGGTCGCCGACCGCATCCGGGTGCTGATTCTCGACGGTACCTTCCCGGCGGGACAGGCTCTGCCCGCCGAGCGCGCCCTTGCCGAATGGTTCGGCGTCAGCCGCGGATCGATCCGCGACGCGTTCCGTACGCTGGAGACCATCGGCCTCCTCGTCACGCGCCACGGTCAGGGCACGTTTCCTCAGGAGCTCGACGTCGACCGGCTCGTCGCGCCGCTGGCTTCCGTCCTCAGCTACCACTCACGAGCTGCAGGACGAGCTGCTGGACGTGCGCCGCATGTTCGAGCCCGCCGTCGCGCGCGTCGCGGCCACGCGCGTCACCGACGAGGACCTTGCCGACCTGGAGCGCATCCTCGACGCGCAACGCAAGAAGCTCAAGACCGGGTCGATCGGCCATCGTCGAGGTCACGGCCTTTCACCACGTCCTCGCGCGCGCCACGCGCAATCGCGTGGTCGTCAGCATCATGGCCACACTGAACGATCTGCTCGTGGAATCGCGCAAGCGCAGGCTGAAGCAGACGGGCCGTCCGGGCCGATCCATCCTGGGACACGAGGCCGTCGTCGCGGCATTGCGGCGGCGCGACGCCGCCGCCGCAGCGGAAGCCATGCGCGAGCACCTCGATCAGATCTCCGACCTTCTCCAGCACGCGTCGTCCCCGACTTCGCCATGGATGACGACCTGCGCCACCAGCGCGACACCTCCCTCGCGCAGCTCGAGGTCCTGATTCGACGCGGCGATGAGCTCAGGAAGACGCCGCCGGCCGATGCCACCCGGGCCTGGCAGCAGGACTGCGCGGCCGCGATCAATCAGCTTTCCGGCGGCAGCAAAGCCCACTGGCTCGCCCGCGCCTACAGCGATGCCTTTCTCGTGCGCTCGGTCGGCGGCGGAGTCGTCGTCGAAGTGGACGCGACCGAGATCGTCGACCGGATTCTCGACGTCCTGGCGCAGGGCGCGACGTCGCTGTCGACGCATGGATGACGCCGTCCGGTTCTTCCGGCGCGGCGCCGCGGCCGCGCCAATTCGAATTCGTGCACGACGCGGAGCTTCGGCCCGTCCTCGAGCAGACGTTCGCCGACAGCCGCGACGCCCTCGAGCGCGGCGAATTCGGTCTGGCGCTGATTCTCTCGTGCGGCGTCATCGAAGCGGTGCTCACCGATGCGCTCGACCACGCGCGACCGCGGGCTCACGACGCTCCCGAAGGACGCGTCGCCGACTGGTCCTTCGACGAGGCGTATCGCGGCGGCCGAAAGCGCGGGACTGATTCGCAGCGGCTGCGCCCGCCTGCCGCCGGTGGCGCGGAGGTACCGGGATCTGACCGATGCCGATGGCGAGCTGCGGGTGGACGCGCCCGTGGTACGAGCGCGAGGCCCGGCTCGCCGGTCAGGTGCTCCGCGTCGTCATGCGGGATCTCGATCCCGGCCGATAAGGACGCGCGAGGGCGCGGCCGCGGGTCACCCGTCGCGGGAGCGGAAAATCTGCGAAGTATCCGTCCCGCAGCCAGGGGAGGTGCGAGATGTCGTCGAAACGTGCGAAGAAAGCGACCGGGGCCTCTCCGAAGGCGAAAGCCCAGAAGTGGGTCTACCTGTTCGCCGACGGCAAGGCCGAAGGCAACGCGAAGATGCGCGCCCTGCTCGGCGGCAAGGGCGCCGGCCTCGCGGAGATGACGAACGCGGGCCTCCCCGTCCCTCCCGGCTTCACCATCACGACCGCGGCCTGCAACGCGTACTTCAAGGGCGGCCGGAAGCTGCCGCCGGGACTCTGGGATCAGGTGGAAGCGCGGCCTCGCGACCGTCGAGACGGTCCACGAAGAAGCGCCTCGGCGACCCCAGGGACCCGCTCCTCGTCTCCGTGCGCTCGGGTGCCGCGATGTCGATGCCCGGGATGATGGACACGGTCCTCAACCTCGGCCTCAACGACGAGAGCCGCCAGGGCCTCGCGACGCTCACGAAGAACGAGCGCTTCGCGTGGGACGCGTACCGCCGGTTCATCTCGATGTTCGGCCGGATCGTCCTCGACATCCCCGCCGAGAAGTTCGACGCGGCGCTCGAGAAGCTCAAGCATGCGAAGGGCGCGAAATCGGACACGGAGCTCGGCGCGAAGGACCTCGCCGGGCTGGTCGACGAGTTCAAGGCCATCGTCAGGAAGGAGACCGGAAAGCCGTTTCCGACCGAGCCGCTCGACCAGCTCCGCCTCGCGGTCGAGGCCGTCTTCGGCTCCTGGTTCGGCGCGCGCGCGAAGGACTACCGGAAGCAGTTCAAGATCTCGGACGACCTCGGCACGGCGTGCAGCGTCATGACGATGGTCTTCGGCAACATGGGCGACGACTCCGGCACCGGTGTCGCGTTCACCCGCGACCCGAACACCGGCGAGAGGAAGCTCTACGGCGAGTACCTCATGAACGCGCAGGGCGAGGACGTGGTGGCCGGCATCCGAACGCCCTCGAAGATCGACCAGCTGAAGCGGGACATGCCGAAGGCGTACGCGGAGTTCCAGAAGATCGCGCAGCGGCTCGAGAAGCACTATCGCGACTCGCAGGACCTCGAGTTCACGATCGAGCGCGGCAAGCTCTTCATGCTCCAGACGCGCTCGGCGAAGCGGACGGCGCGCGCCGCGATGAAGATCGCCACGGACATGGTGAAGGAGAAGCTCATCACCAGGGACGAGGCGATCCAGCGCGTCGATCCGCTGCAGGTCGAGCAGCTCCTCGTGCCCGGCTTCGACCAGGCCGCGGTCGAGCGCGCGCGAAAGGAAGGCCGGTTCCTCGCGAAGGGCCTGAACGCGTCGCCCGGAGCGGCCACCGGCCGCGCCGTGTTCGACGCCGACCGCGCTGTCGCGCTCAAAGGCCAGAAGCAGCTCGTCGTCCTCGTCCGGCCGGAGACCTCGCCCGACGACTTCCACGGCATGATCGCGGCGACCGGGATCCTCACCGCGCGCGGAGGCTCGACCTCTCACGCGGCCGTCGTCGCGCGCGGCCTCGGCCTGCCGTGCGTCGCCGGCTGCGCCGAGCTCTCGATCGACCTCGGGAAGCGCGAGATGCGCGTCGGCAAGGCCGTCATCAAGGAGGGCGACGCGATCTCCATCGACGGCACGACGGGCGAGGTGTTCGCGGGCGAGCTGCCGACGATCCCGCCGAACTACGAGAAGGAGACCGAGCTCATCGAGCTCCTCTCGTGGGCCGACAAGCGGCGCCGGCTCGGCGTGTGGGTGAACGCCGACACCCCGGGCGAGTGCATCGAGGCGCGCAAGCTTGGCGCGGAGGGGGTGGGGCTCGCGCGGACGGAGCACATGTTCCGGCAGGCCGAGCGCCTCCCGCACGTGCAGGACATGATCATGGCCGACACCGAAGCGGGCCGAAAGGCCGCGCTCGCGAAGCTCCTCCCGTTCCAGCAGGGCGACTTCCGCGAGATGTACAAGGCGATGGACGGCCTGCCGGTGGTCATCCGGCTCATCGACCCGCCGCTCCACGAGTTCCTCCGTGAGTTCGCGGATGTCGACATCGAGATCGCCGTGGCCGAGGCGACCGGCAAGAACGGGCGCGGAGCTCGAGCAGAAGAGGAAGATCTGGCGGCGGCTCGAGCAGATCCACGAGGACAACCCGATGCTCGGCCTACGCGGCTGCCGCCTGCTGCTCGTCTACCCGGAGATCCTCGAGATGCAGATCCGCGCGATCCTCGGCGCCGCGGCCGACTCAGCCGAGAAGGGCGTGAGCGCGAAGCCGGAGATCATGATGCCGCTCGTCGGCGACGATGGGGGAGCTCGATCGCCTGCGCGACCAGGTGATGAACGTCGCCGCGGCGGTCGAGAAGGAGCGCGGACGGAAGATCCCGTTCAAGTTCGGGACGATGATCGAGATCCCGCGGGCGTGCATCATCGCCGACCAGATCGCCACGAAGACCGAGTTCTTCTCGTTCGGCACGAACGACCTCACCCAGACCGTGCTCGGCATCTCGCGCGACGACGCGCAGAAGAGCTTCCTCACGAAGTACGTCGAGCAGAAGATCATCCCCGACGACCCGTTCCAGGTGATCGACCGTGGCGGCGTCGGCGAGATGATGAAGATGGGCGTCGACCGCGGCCGCAAGACGAAGCCCGGCCTGAAGATCGGCATCTGCGGCGAGCACGCCGGTGAGCCGAGCTCGGTGGCGTTCTGCCACCAGATCGGGCTCACCTACGTGTCGCCGTCGACGTACCGAGTGCCGGTCGCGCGGCTCGCGGCCGCGCAGGCCGCGCTCGAGTCGGGAGAGCGCGACCGCTAGGTCCGCGCGGACCGTTCCCCGGGCGGTTCGATCAGAAGTAGTAGACCTGGAACTGAAGCGAGAACTGGTTCGTGGCGTAGCCGGATGAGGTCTGGCCCGGGGCGGCGCCGGGATCGAGCTGGACGCGCTGCCACCAGCACTTGATGTTGAAGGCGTGCGGAGTCTTCGGGAAGGGGTAGTAGTTCAGGCCGAGCGCGAAGCGGTTCTCGTCCTTCGTCGTCACGTTGTTCACGACGGGGTCGGCGAACCTCTTCTGCTCGTAACGCGCGATCGGCGCCGATCTGGAGGGCCTTCAGGTAGATGCCGACCTCGACGTGGAAGAGGTTCTGCTCCGGCAGGCTGGTCGGGAACGTCTTGCCGCCGTCGATGTGCTGGTACTGAATCGTCGACTCGACCGAGCCGGACCGCGATCGGGATGTCGACGTACAGGTCGGCCGAGGCGTACTGGTAGTCGTTCTGGGTGTCGTACGCCGCCGCCGACGGCGAGGATCTTCTTCGTGCCGAGATACCCGCCCGGGTAGGAGACGAAGTTGTAGACCTCGGTGTCGAAGAAGTTGTACTGGAGGCGCCCCGCGAAGCGCAGCGCGTTCTTGACCCCGGGCGCCCGGAACCCCGAGAACACTGCGCCGCGATACTCGAGATGGTCGCTCAGGAAGTAGCCGCGGAGCATGGCGCCGGTGTCGCGCCCGGAGTTGTTCTGGAGGGCGGCGCTCGTCGGCAGTGTTGTAGGCCGACCCGTCGAGCATGAACCCGCGTCGGGGCGCTCTTCAGACCCTCGCGGCTGATCGGCGACCGGATGAGGCCCGATCTGGATGTTGAACTCTTTCGCGATGCGCCACTCGGCGACCGCGTCCAGGACGTTGAAGCCGGTGCCGAGGGACTTCGCCACCTGGGCTCCGCCGACGGCCTGTGTGGACTTCCCGAGGTTGCTGTTCTCGGTCTCGAAGAAGAAGACGACGTTCTTCGCGACCTGGCCGCCGAAGATGAGGCGGGCGCGTCGGAGAAGCAGGTTCTGCTGGAAGCCGCCGCTCCCGGTGTCCGTGGAGTTTCGGACCTCCTGCCAGTCCGCCTGCGGCTGGAGCAGGATGCCGACCTTGAAGTTGACGTTGTCGTTGACCTTGATGATGGCCTGAGCTTCGGCCCGTGGAGAACGCCGAGCAGGAACAGGCTGACGGTGACGAGCCACGGGCGATCGTCCGCAGGGTGCGGTGTGCAGAAATCGGCATGAGCAGCGTTTCTCCTCTTCAGCCGGACGTTTCGAATGGACTAACAGGATAATGGAACACCCCGGGCACCTCAATCGTTGATGCGTTTGAATCATTTGCGTGTTCACGCGCAGAGTGCTAGATCCGAGAGGAGGCCGACCGTGAACGCCGCGAGGCACGTCGCGACGACGCCCGGCCACCCGAACGCCTGCCAGGCGTATCCGGGCAGGACCGAGCCGAAAGTCGCCCCGACGTAGTAGAAAGTCGTGTAGAGGGCCCCCGCGCCGCCCTTGGCCTCCCGGGCGGTCGTGTTCACGAACGCCGGAGCCGTGCCCTGGACGAAGAACATCCCGACGCAGAGGACGACGAGCGACACGATCACGACGGGAAGCGAGCGAACGAGACTCAGGGTCGCCGCTCCCGCGGCGATGACGAATCCCGCCGCCATGAGGGCTCGGCGCCCGAAGCGACCCGACATCCTCCCCACGACCACGGAGGTCAGGACGCCGGCGCCGTAGACGAGATAGATCGCGGAAATCGAAGCGGTCGACAGGCCGAACGGCGCGGCGGCGAGGTAGTAGGGAAGGTACGTGAAGATCCCGATGAACCCGAAGAAGACCGAGCCCCCGATGAGAAAGCCGCCCACGAGCCGGCGGTCGCGGAGGTGCGAGACCATCTCGCGAAACGCGAGGCCGATCGAAACGGGACCCCCGCGCGGCGACGGGGGAAGGAAGCGCGCCATTCCCAGCGCCCCGGCGAGCGTCAGGGCTCCGAACACGAGAAACGGCGCCCGCCAGCTCAGGTGGCTCGCGATCCACCCGCTCACGACGCGTCCCGTCAGCCCGCCCGTCACGGACGCGCCGACCCATCCCCCGACGGCGGGCCCCAGCTTCTCGCCGGCGAACTGGTCGCCGAGGTAGGCCACGGCGACCGCCGTGACACCGGGCAGGAGGATTCCCTGCAGCGCGCGGAGAAACACGAGCGCCGAGAGAGTCGGTGCCCCTGCGCAGAGAAGCGTCGGGAGGGCGAGCAGTGCGCAGCTCCAGACCATCACCGGCTTGCGGCCGAAGGTGTCCGCGAGCGGGCCCCACGCGTTCGAGACGAGCGCGATCATCAGCACGACGACCGAGAGCGTGAGCGCCGCCGTCGGGGCCGGGACACCGAACTCGCGCGAGAGGAGCGGCAGGATCGGCTGCGTGATGTAGAGGTCCGCGAACACCGTGACGGTCGCGAAGAAGAGGGCGGCGAGGCCGCGGCGAGAGAGATGCCGGCCTCGCCTTCTCAGAGCCCGAGGTAGGCCTGCCGGATGCGCGGGTCGTCCAGGAGCTCGGCGGCGGGCCCGGTCTGGACGATGCGGCCCGTTTCGAGGACGTAGCCGCGGTGCGCGTGCTCGAGCGCGACCTGCACGTCCTGTTCCACGAGGAGCACCGTCGTCCCTTCCCGGTTGATCTGCGTGATGAGGTCGAGCAGGTGGTCCACCACGAGCGGCGCGAGCCCGAGCGAGAGCTCGTCGATGAGGAGGAGACGCGGCCGGCTCATGAGCCCGCGCCCGATCGCGCACATCTGCTGCTCGCCGCCGGAGAGGCGTCCCGCGAGCTGGCCCGCGCGTTCCTTGAGGCGCGGAAGGAGCGCGAAGACGCGCTCGAGGTCCTGCTCGATGCGCTCGGCGTCGCGGCGCAGATAGACGCCCTGCAGGAGGTTCTCCTTCACCGTCAACCCGGCGAACAGCCGCCGGCCCTGCGGCACCTGGACGACGCCCGCGCCGACCACCTCCTCCGGGCGCGCGGCCGGTGAGGTCGCGTCCCGCGAAGCGCACGGAGCCGCCCATCGGGCGGAGAAGCCGGGAGATCGTCCAGAGCAGCGTCGTCTTGCCCGCGCCGTTCGCGCCGATCAACGCGACGATCTCCCTGTCCTTCACCTCGAGGGAGACGTCCCTGAGGATCTGGACCTCGCCGTAGCCGGAGGAGAGATTCTTGATCTCCAGCAGCGTGTCTCCCGCCGGGGCGGGAGGTGCCTTCCGGAACGTGCCCGGCTCGATGAGAGCGTCCTCGACTCCGACGGCCTCCGCGCGGCGCGCGAAGCGCTCGCCGAGATAGGCCTCGATGACGGCCGGGCTCTCGACGATGTCCTTCGGATCTCCCTCGGCGATCTTGCGGCCGAAGTGCAGCACGACGAGCCGATCCGAGATTCCCATGATCGCCTTCATGACGTGCTCGATCACGAAGAGCGTCACCCCGCTTCGGTTGATCGAGAGGATCAGCTCCATCGCCTTCTCGATCTCGGCCTGGTTGAGGCCGGCCATGACCTCGTCGAGAAAGAGGAGCTGGGGGTCCATCGCGAGCGCCTTGGCGAGCTCGAGGCGCTTGAGGTCGGGAATCGTCAGCTCCGTGGCCGTCCGGTCCCGCATGTCCGCGAGACCGACGCGCTCGAGAACCTCGTCGGCGGCGTGACGCGCCTCGGACGCGCTGCGGCCCATTCCGCGCGCGCCGAACATCGCGCCCGTCGCGACGTTCTCGCGGACGGTGAGCTGCCGGAGCGGCTTGACGACCTGGAACGTCCGCGCCATGCCGAGGCGTCCGATGCGGTAGCTCGGCGTCTTCGTGATGTCCTGCCCGTTGAAGACGATCGTGCCCGACGTCGGCTTGTCGAGGCCGGTCATGCAGTTCACGAAGGTCGTCTTGCCCGCGCCGTTCGGACCGATGACGCCGAGGATCTCGCCCTTGCGGATCGTGAGGTCCACGCCGTCCACGGCGGCGAGCCCGCCGAACCTCTTCGTGATTCCGCGCGCCTCGAGGATGGAATGGCCGGGGATCCGCGGCGCCGGAGCGTTCGCGGCGCTCATCACGTCACCCGGTGGGCGCGCACGTTCGCGAGGAGATCCGACAATCGGAACGGTCGCTCCCCGCGCTGGCGCTTGCGTGCGAGGACGGTCATGAGGCCGCGCGGCAGGAACACGATGAAAAGCACGATGATGAGGCCCAGAACCGTCGGATGGAGCTCGAGGAACCTGCCCCACACGTACGTCGAGAGGAGCTGGTAGACCGCAGCGCCCGAGCACGGGGCCGAGGACCGTTCCGGTGCCGCCGATGATCGTCGCGATGATCATCTGGAGCGTGTAATCGATCTTGAAGAAGTCCCCCGGCGTCACGTGGATGTTCTGGTAGGCGGTGAGTCCGCCCGCGAGAGAAGCGAAGATCGCCGAAAGCGCGTAGGCGACCACCTTGAAGAGGGTCGTGTTGATGCCGAGCATGCGCGCCGCGTCCTGGTCCTCGCGGATCGCGATACACCCGTTCCCGAGCTTCGAGCGTGCGAACGCTCTCGTGAGGACGAGACCGCCGATCACGAACGCGAGCGCCGTGTAGTAGAAGAACTCGCCGTCGGTCTTGAGCGGAAGGTCGATGCCCGTCGACCCCTCCGTCACGCTGTCCCAGGTGTCGGCGACCTGGGAAAGAGCCTCGGCCACGCCGAGCGTCGCGATGGCGAAGTAATGCCCCTTCAGGCGCAGGATGGGCAGGCCGAGGAGGATCGCGACGAGCGCCGAGAGGAGCGCGCCCGCCGCGAGCGCCGGGAAGAACGGGACGTGCCACTTTCCGAGCATGAGGAGGCCCGTCGTGTAGGCCCCGATCCCGAAATACGCCACGTTGCCGAACGCCGCGTACCCCGTGTACCCCCCGATGAAGTTCCAGCCCTGCGCCATGAGCGCGAGGATGAGGAAGCGCGTGTACGTCAGGAGCTTGTAGCTCGAGACGAGCTTCGGCAGGGCGACGAGGAGCGCCAGGAGGAAGGCGAAGGCCGCGACCGCTGCGGCTCTCTTCACACGCTCTTTCCCGCGATGCCCTGCGGGCGAAGGACGAGAAGGAGCACGAGGATTCCGAACGTCACGGCGCGCGACAGCGAGGGCAGGCGCGCGCCGACGAAGACGTCCACGAAGGCGTAGATCGCGGCCCCGATGACGACGTTCGCGACGTTGCCGAGACCCCCGAGGACGCAGATCGCGAAAGCCCTCTGCGTGTAGGTCCCGCCGAGAGTCGGGTCGAACGGCACGATCATGGAGAGGAGCGATCCCGCGGCGCCGGCCATGCCCGCGCCGATCGCGAACGTCGCCGCGTAAATCGTGGCGACCTTCACGCCCGTCAGGCGGGCGGCGTCGAGGTCCATTCCGGTCGCCCGGATCGCGCGCCCGCCCCGGGTCATCTTCAGATACCAGGCGAGGAGCGCGACCAGCGACGAGGGATACGCCGAGCGCGCCGAGGCGAATGTACGGCACGCGCACCGGCCCGAGCGTGAACCCGGTGCCGCTGTAAGTGGTCGTGACGGACCTGAGGTCGGCCTTGAAGAAGTAATTGATGAGGTTGACGATGAGGAGCTCGAACCCGAACGTCAGGAGGAACGTCGCGAGAAGCGGAGCCCGGATGACCTGGTTGATGAGCCCGCTGCTGAATGACCCACCCGAGCGTGAACAGGGCGAGCATCGCGACGGGGATGGACAGGAACGGGTCGACCCCGAGCAGCTCGTGCAGGAAGAACGTGATGTACGCGCCGAGCACGATGAACGCTCCGTGCGCGAGGTTCACGATGTTCATGATTCCCCAGACGAGCGAGAACCCCAGCGCGACGAGCGCCAGGATCCCGCTCAGGAGAACGGCGTTGACGAAGATCTGGCCGAGCTCTGCCCAGCCCACGCGCCTACTTCCGCTTGTCCCACGCCGGCATCGGGTAGAGGGCGTCCTTTTCCGCCACGGAGGACGGGAAGACCGTGTATTTGTGTGCCGTCCGGCTGGAGCTGCTCGATCGCCATCGGCTTGAACGTGTTGATGCCGCGGCTGTCGAACTTGATCTGGCCGTAGAACGTCATGATGTCCAGCGCCGCGATCGCGTCGCGCACCTTCGCCGGGTCGAGCGTGCCCGCGTTCTCGATCGCGCGGCAGAACGCGATGACGGCGGCCGAGGATTCGGCGACCTGGTAGGGGATGTCCTTGTACTTCGGGTTCTTCGCCCGGAAGGCTTCGGCGTAGCCTTTCGGCGTCTTCCACGGGTCGGTGCCGTCGTACTTGAGGGCCTCGGTCCACTGCGTCGAGCCGAAGATGTAGTCGGCGTTCGTCTTCAGGTTCGCGCGAAACTCGGGAGAGGACGGTCCGACCGAGAAGCCCATCGCCTTCGGCGAGACGCCGAGGTCCTTCGCCTGCTTCACGATGAGAAGCGAGTCCTGAAGATGCCCGGCGCCGAGCACGATGTCGGGATTCATGCTCTTGATGCTCGTCAGAAGCGCGCTGACGTCCTGCGTACCCGTCGGGTAGAGCTCCTGGTAGACGACCTTCAGGCCCTTTTCCCTCGCGTAGTCGGCCGCGCCGCCCGCGACTTCCTTCGAGAACGGCTCGTTCTCGCCGAGGACCGCAACGGTCTTCACGCTCTTGTCCTTCGACATCACGAGATCGATGACGCCCTTGAGGTAGAGCTTCGCGGGAGAGAGCACCGCGAACGTGTACTTGTAGCCCTTGCTGAAGATCGACTCGGCCGAGCCGTTCGCCTCGATCATCGGGATCCGGTACTTCTCGCAGATCGGCGCCGCCGTGCCGGAGGGCGCCGAACCGTATGGGCCGAGGATGAACGTGACCTTGTCCTCGTTGACCAGCTTCTCGATGAGCTGTGCCGTCCGCTCCGACTTCGACTCGTCGTCGTAGTACTTCACGGCGATGCTTGATATTTCTTCCCGCCCACCGTGATCCCGCCCTGGGCGTTGACCGTGTCGACGGCGAAGTTGTAGCCGTCGCGCGTGTACTCGCCTTCCTTGGCGGTCTTGCCGGTGAGCGAAACGGCGGCTCCGAACGAGATCGTGTCCTCGGCGAGCGCGGGAAACGCCCCGAGGAAGAGCGCGGATGCGAGCAACGCGACCGGCGCGGTACGCTTCATGGGATGCCTCCTCTGACCGTGGTTCTCGTTTGTGGGCGGGGACTATACCCGAGCGGACTCGGAGCGTGGGGCAGACGCCATGAGCGATCGGCTTCGTCGAGTCGGACTGGAAATCGAAGAGGACTTCGTCGGGGTGTGGCGAGCTGCGATGGAGATCGAAGATGAAGATTTCTTCGGATGTCCGGTGCAAGGGTCGGCGACCGCTGCGCGGCGCGCGAAGCGGCCCTTGACTCCGGCATCCGGGATTCGACCGGCCCGTCGGGCTCCTGATCTACCTCGCTTCGCGGCGTCATGTCCGTCAATTTCGCCGGATCTTCCCGTATTCCTTTTCTAAGAGAATTCTCCCCGACTGCCTCGGAATTGGCGGCGGCGGGTGCGGCGTACGGGGGCTACGCGGGGCGATGGGAAGTCGACGAGGGGCGCCGCGAGGTGCTGCATCACGTCGAGACGGCCTTCGTTCCGAATCGCATCGGCCGCACGATCCGCCGCTCGTATTCACTCTCAGAAAATCTTCTTTCCCTCCGCCCCATCGCGCTCTCGCCCGGCGAAGAGGCGCCGAACCGCGTCCTCCGCTGGCGACGGCGAATCTAGAGGCCGAGGTACGCCTGGCGGACGTTGTCGTCCGCGAGAAGAGCGGCGCCCGAACCGCTGAGGACGATGCGCCCGTTGCCGAGCACGTAGGCCCGGTCGGCGATCGAGAGCGATTTGAACACGTTCTGCTCGACGAGGAGGACCGTCACGCCCGCGTCGTGGACCTCCTTGATGACCCTGAAGATGTCCGCGACGAGGATCGGGGAGAGGCCGAGGGACGGCTCGTCGAGCATGAGAAGGCGCGGCTTCGACATGAGTCCGCGGCCGATCGCGGCCATCTGCTGCTCGCCGCCCGAAAGAGTTCCGGCCTGCTGCTTCTCGCGCTCCTTGAGGCGCGGGAAGATCGTGAAGACTTTCTCCAGCATCTCCGGCCGCGTCTTCTTCGCCGTCGGGGTGAGCGCCCCGAGAAGCAGGTTCTCCTTCACGGTCATCTCCGGGAACAGCCGGCGCGCCTCGGGCACGTGGGCGATGCCGAGGTCGACCATTTCGTGGGGGGCGCGCCCGTGGATCGGCTGTCCTTCGTACTCGATGGAGCCTTTCCGCGGCTTCAGGAGCGCGGAGATCGTCGCCAGCGTCGTCGTCTTTCCCGAGCCGTTGGCCCCGATGAGGGCGACGATCTCGCCCTTCTTCACGTCGAAGGACACGTCCCAGAGGACCTGCACGTCCCCGTAGGAGACGTCGATGCCGCGAACCTCAAGCATTCGCCACGCCCAGATACGCGTCGATGACCTGTTGGTTGTCCGCGACCTCTCGTGGGCGTCCCTTCGGCGATCTTCTCGCCGTAGTTGATGCAGATCAGCCGGTGCGAGATGGTCATGATGACGCGCATGATGTGTTCGATGATGAGGATCGTCACGCCGCTTGCATGGATCTTCTTCACGATCTCGATCGTCTTCTCGACCTCCGCGGGGTTCAGGCCGGCGAAGTTCTCATCGAGGAGGAGCAGCTCCGGCTTCGTGGCGAGCGCGCGCGCCATCTCGAGGCGCTTTCGCATGCCGAGCGGCAGGCTCCCGGCGGAGCGGTCGCGCCAGGCGTCCATCTCGGCAAAAGCCGTGGCTTCCAGAGCCATCTCACGCGCGGTCTCCCGGCTGTTCGTCCGGCAGAACGCCGAGGCCATGACGTTTTCGAGGACGGTGAGGCGGGCGAGCGGCTTGACGACCTGAAACGTCCGTGCGAGCCCGCGCCGGCAGACGACGTGCGGCTTCAGCCCGTCGATGCGCTCGCCGTTGAAGAGGACTTCGCCGGACGTCGGCGGGATGTAGCCGTTGATGAGGTTGAAGATGGTCGTCTTGCCGGCCCCGTTGGGCCCGATGAGCCCGAGGATCTCTCCCTTGTTCAGCGAGAACGTCATGTGACCGACGGCCTGGAGGCCGCCGAAACGCTTCGTGACGTCCTTCAGCTTCGAGGAGGCTCACGCCGCCTCCGGACCCGCCGGCGCGCGCCGGCGGATTCTCTTCGCGGCCCGCTCGTTCCAGGTCCCGACGATCCCGTTCGGAAAGAAGACGATGAGGATGATGATGAGGATGCCGAAGAAGACGAGATGTCCGGACTTCAGCCAGACGCGGAAGATCTCGGAGACGAGGATGTAGAGAACGGCTCCGACCGCGGGGCCCCAATAGGTCGCCACGCCGCCCAGCATCGTGACGAGAATCATCATCACCGAGATGTCGTGGATCGAAAAGACGATGCCCGGGTCGATGAACCCCATGTAGTTCAAGTAGAACGCTCCCGCCGCGCCGGTGAAGAAGGCGCTGATGAGGAGCGAATAGAGCTTGTACTTCGTCGTGTCGATGCCCAGAGACTCCGCGGCAGTCCTGGTCCTCGCGGATCGCGAGGAAGTAGTAGCCGAGCTTGCTCCGCATGACGAATTTGATGACGACGAAATTCAGGACGGCGATCGCGAGGACGATGTAGTAGTACCAGGCCTTGGTGTTGAAGGCCGGGATGAGGAGGATCCCCTCCGCGCCGTTCGTGAGCTGTTTCCAGTTCACCGCGACGAGCCTCAGGACTTCCGCCAGCGCCAGGACCGCCAGCGCGAAGTACGGTCCGCGCAGCCGGAAGCAGATCCAGCCGATGACGGCCGCAGCGATCGTCGCCGTCAGACCCCCGAGGAGGAGTCCCGCCCACGCGGTCGCGGGAGGAGCACCCCCCTTGATGAGAATCCCGGCCGTGTACGCTCCGATCCCGAAGAAAGCGGCGTGGCCGAACGAGACCTGTCCCGTATAGCCGCCGAGCAGGTTCCAGCTCTGTCCGAGCACGACCCACATGAGGACCATGATCAGCATGTGGAGGACGTACGGGTTCCGCGTCGCCACCGGGATGAGGATGACCGCGGCGGCGCCGAGGTAAGGGAGCGCCTTCACGCGCGCCCCTTCCCGAGCAGGCCCTTCGGCAGGAAGATCAGGACGAGAACGAAGATGATGAAGCCGAAGGCGTCCTTGTAGCCGAGCGAGATGTAGACCGAGCCGAGCGATTCGGCGAGCCCGAGGACCACGCCGCCCAGCACGGCTCCGGGGATGTTCCCCATTCCTCCGAGGACGGTGATGATGAAGGCCTTCAACGTGAACGGCCCGCCGATCTGCGGGAAGAGGTAATAGACGGGAGCCGAGGAGGGCGCCGGCCGCGCCGACGAGCGCCGAGCCGAGCCCGAACGTGACGTAGGTCATCCGCTTCGTGTTGACACCCATCAGGGAGGCGGCGCGCTTGTCCTGGGCCGTGGCCCGGATCATCCGGCCGAGGTCGGTTCGCCCGAGGAACAGGAAAAGGGCCGAGCCGAGAGCGAGGGCGATGCCGAAGGCGACGAGCATCGGCAACGCTGAACGAGAGCGAGATCGTCTGGCCGCCCAGCTTCAGGTCCCAGTAGATCGTCTTGCTGGCGTAGGAGACCGGAACCGACCGGTAGTCGGCGCTGAAGAAGAGGAGCGCGAGGTTGGACAGGACCATGCCGATGCCGACCGTCAGCAGCACCTGGTTTTCGGGAAGGATGGAGTCCACCTCCATGACCGGGGCGACGAGGTACTTCTGGAGGAGAGCGCCGAGCAGGAACAGGGCCGGGAAGACGAGCAGGATCGAGACGTACGGGTCGATCTTCACCAGCGTGAATCGCCCAGAAGGTGATGTACATCCCGACCATCATCAGCTCGCCGTGGGCGAGGTTGATGATCTTCATCACGCCCATGATCAGGGACATGCCGAGACCGATCAGGGCGTAGAGCCCCCCGAGCAGAATCCCAGAGATGAGAACCTGCCCGAGCAGCTCGAGTTGCCCGGCGACCTGAGGCGACATGGAGGGCGGTCCCGATCCCTCAGGGTCCTACTTGCGGTCGCGCCAGTTCGGGACCGGATAGACGTACTTCGCTGAGGCGCCCTCTTTCGGCCAGATCGTCTCGAACTTCTTCTTCTGGACCTGGAGGACGAGCGTGTCCATCTTGTTCTGGTTCGTGAACTGACCCCAGGAGACGAACTTCACCGGGCCGAAGGCGGTCATCATGTTGGTCTCGGCCAGCGCGGCGCGCAGGTCGTCGGGAGTCCAGGACTTCGCCCGCTTCAGCGTATCGGCGAGGACGTAGGCCGCGGCGTACGCCTCGACGCCATGGTAGTCGGGCTCCTTGTTGAATTTCTTCTTGAAGTTGTCGAAGAACTCCTTCGCGCCCGGGTACTTCGCCTGCGGAGTCCAGAGCGTGCCCGACATGGCGTACTCGGAGGCGTCGCGCGGCGTTCTGGAGGAACTCGGGAAGCGTGAAGCCGGCCGCTCCGCCGATGAACGCCTGCGGGTTGATGTCGAGCTCCTTGCTCTGCCGCATGAGCATCGAGGCGTCCATCAGGTACGACACCATGTAGATGACGTCGGGGCGAAGTGACTTGACCTTCTGGAGGATGGGCTTGAAGTCGACCGCTCCCGCGGAGTAGCCCTCGTAGAGGAGGACCTGGATCCCCTTGGCGTCCGCGTACTCCTTCATCGCCTTCGAGGTGGAAGTCCCGAAATCGGTGTTCTCGTACAGAAGGGCGATGCTCTTGGGCTTGGCCACCTCCTCGAAGAAGCTGAAGATCCCCATGTTGTAGAGGCTGGAAGGCGGATTCAGGCGGTAGACGTACTTCCAGCCCTGCTGCGTGATCTTGTCGGCGGCGCCCGTCACGACGAGGTAGGGCACCTTGTACTTCTCTGCGATGCCGGCGACCGCGTAGCTGCACTGGCTCGTGTACTCGCCGACGACGATCGGGTACTTCTCGATCGTGATGAACTTCTCGACGATCGCCGTGGCCGTCTCGGGTTTTCCGCCCGAATCCTGGATGTCGAGCGCGAGCTTCGTGCCCTTCACGCCGCCCTTCGCGTTGATCTCGTCCACGGCCATCTCGTAGGCCTGCTTCTCCATCTCGCCGAACTTCGCCTCCGCGCCGGTCAGCGGCAGGGGCACGCCGACCTTGAAGGTCTTGTCCTGGGCGAGCAGGGGAGAGGCGCTCAGGCCCGCGGCGAGGAGTGCGAGCGTCAGCAGTTGCATGGGGCGTGGTTTCGTCATCGTCCACCTCCGTTGGGTCGGTATTGGCTGTGACCGGGCGTTCGGTCGGTTTGTTCGTGTCCGGGGCATATTTGGCCCGCGGCCGCCCGGTTGCGATGATTCGAATGAACTAATCTCGCCGGAGGGTGGATCCTTCATGCTGGCCGACAAGCGTATCGCGATCATCGGGTCCGGAACCATGGGACGGACCATCGCCTCCGGGCTGCTCGAGTCCGGAAAGGTGAAGCCCTCTCAGGTGCGCGCGACGGCGCGGACGAAGGCGAGCGCCGAGAAGCTCGCGAAGGAGCTTTCCGTCGTCTGCACGACGGTAAATGCGGAGGCCGTCGAGGGGGCCGACCTCGTGATCCTGTGCGTCAAACCGAAGGACGTCGCGAAGGCCGCCGAGAGCCTCCGGGTCGGCGGCAGCCGTCCGTTCGTCCTCTCGATCGCGGCCGGAATCAGCACGGCTTTCCTGGAAGGCCTCTTCGAGGCCGGGACGCCCGTCCTGAGGGCCATGCCGAACACGCCGTGCCTCATCGGAAAGGGCATGACGGTCCTCGCGAAAGGGAGTCACGCCACGGACGACCACATCGCGCTCGCCACGGAGGTCTTCGCTCCCCTGGGCCGGGTCCTCGAGCTGGAGGAGAAGCACATGGACACCGTGACGGGCCTCTCGGCGAGCGGTCCGGCCTTCATCTACATCATCATCGAGGCGCTCGCGGACGGCGGAGTCATGCGCGGTCTGCCGCGGAACGTCGCGACGACCCTCGTCGCCCAGATGACGCTCGGCGCGGCGGAGATGGTGCTGACCACGGGGCGTCATCCCGCCGCGCTCAAGGACGACGTGACGACGCCGGCCGGATGCACGATCGCCGGCATCCTCGCGCTCGAGGACGGGCGCATCCGGTCGGTCCTCGCGCGTGGCGTCGAAACCGCGGCGCGGGTCGCCGGGGAGCTTGGAAAGTAGGTCTAGTCGGTCTCGACGGCGACGCCGCTCCAGGACTTCATGAGCTCCGCGCGGAGGGCCTCGGGAGCGAGCCCCTCGACGCGCATGACGAGCTCGCGCTTTCCGGCCGGGACCTTCGACGTCGAGGACAGGATCGAGAAGATCGTTCCGCCCTCCGCGCGGATCGCATCGGCGACCTCGCGGATGCTGCCCGCCCGGTCGGGGATCACGAGATTCACGCGCGTGCGCTTCTTTCCGGCGCCCGTGACGTCGACGAGCGCCCGGAACACGTCGCCCTCGGTCAGGATTCCGACGAGATTCCCGTCACCGTCCAGGACGGGCAGGCCCTCGACGCGTTTTTCGAGCATGATCGCCGCGGCTCTCTCGATCGGGGTCTCCGGGGTGACCGTCCAGGGCTTCTTCGTCATCACGTCGGCGATCTTCAGCTTGTCGAGGACCGCGTGAAGCTCCCAGATGTCGAGCGTCGTGGCCCGGGAAGGCGAGACGTCCTTCAGGTCGCGGTCGGACACGATCCCGACGAGCTTTCCGACCTCGTTCACGATCGGGATCCGGCGGATGCGTTTCTCCTTCATGAGATGGATCGCGGCCGAGATCGAGTCGGTCGGCTGGAGCGTGACGACCTTCGGGGACATCCACTTCGAGACGCGCATGACGAACCTCCGTCGCGATGGGATTCAACCGGGAATGCGCGGGCGGGGCGATGATTCCCCTGAATCAGGCGCCGGTTCCGAGCGCGCTCACGACGCCGAGCCCGTGGGACGCCGGGCCGAGCCCGAGCGCCGGCTCGACCTCCTCGGCGGGCACGGGCCGGCCGAACAGGAAGCCCTGGACGTCCGGCAGCCGAGGGCGCCGAGCAGGGCGGCCTGCTCCTCCGTCTCGACGCCCTCGGCCGTCACGTCGAGGCCGAGGTTGCGCGCCATCGAGATGATCGTCGCGACGATAGCCTTGTCTTTCTCGTCGTGGGTCATTCCCGCCACGAAGGACTGGTCGATCTTCAGGCGCCGGATGGGGAAGTGCTTGAGGTAGTTCAGCGAGGAGTGGCCGGTCCCGAAGTCGTCCATCGAAATCTGGACGCCGAATTCCGCCAGCTCGGCGAGCATGCTGCCCGTGTGCGCCACGTCCTGCATCGCGATGCTCTCGGTGATCTCGAGCTCCAGGGAGGCGGGGGAGAGGCCTGTCTCCTCGACGATGAGCCGCACGACGGCGGCGAAGTCGCGCTGCTGGAACTGGCGCGCCGACACGTTCACGGACACGCGGAGCTCGGGGACGCCGCGGACCTGCCACGACCGGGCCTGCTCGCAGGCGCGTCTCAGGACCCACTCGCCGACGCGGGCGATGAGGCCGACGTCCTCGGCGAGTGGAATGAACTCGCGCGGCGGACAGGATGCCCTTCTCGGGATGGCGCCAGCGGACGAGCGCCTCGACGCCGATGGGAACGCGCGTCGCGAGGCGGAAGATGGGCTGGTAGTGGAGCACGAACTCGTCCCGCGGCAGGGCGCGCCTCAGCCCGCTCTCCATCGTCGCGCGCTCCTGCGACTGCTCCTGCATGCTTCCGCGTGAAGAACTGGAAGCTGTTGCGGCCCGTCTCCTTCGCGCGGTACATCGCGGTGTCGACGTTCGCGACGAGCATCTCGGCGTCCTTGCCGTCGCCGGGATAGAGGCCGATTCCGATGGACGCCTCGACGAACAGCTCGCGCTTCTGGATCAGGAAGGGCTCGGAGAGCACCTGCAGGACCTTCCGCGCCATCGTGGCGGCGTCGGCCTCGCGCTCGATGCCATTCAGCAGAAGGAGGAACTCGTCCCCGCCGACGCGCGCCACCGTGTCGTCCGACCGGATGCAGCGCCGGAGACGGTCGGCGGCCTTGACGAGAAGCTCGTCGCCGGCCGAGTGGCCGAGCGTGTCGTTCACGCGCTTGAAATGGTCGAGGTCGAGGAACATCACCGCGAGCGACTGGCGACGGCGCTGCGCGTGCAGGATCGCGAGCGAGAGCCTGTCGTTGAACAGGACCCTGTTCGGCAGGTCGGTCAGGGCATCGTGATTCGCCTGATGCCAGCGCTGCTGCTCGGCGCGCTTGCGGTCGGTGATGTCGATGAGGCTGCCTTCCATCACGGCCTCGCCTCCGCCTTCGGGCTCGAGGAGCGTCTCGTTCGCGAGGACCCACACCGCTCGTGCCGTCCCGGCGTTTCAGGGAGAGCTCGAAATTGACGAGAACCCTCTGGTGCGCAGAGCCGGGCGAGGAAGGACTCGCGGTCGGACGGGCTCGGCATAGAGGTCGAGCGCGGAGACCTTGAGGACGTCCTCGCGGGAGGGATAGCCGAGGATCCGGGCGAAGGCCGAATTGCAGTCGAGAATCCTGCCGTCGAGCGTCGTCCGGAAAAGGCCGGCGAGGTTTCGCTCGAAGAGCAGCCGGTAACGGCGCTCGGAAGAGCGGAGCGCATCGTCGTGCCGGCGGAGCAGCCGCGCGATCAGGGCCGACGCCCCCACGGCAAGGGCCCCCAGGAGAAACGTCATGACGAAAATCGCGACGATCAGCCGGATGCGGGCCCAGCGCGTCGCCTGGCCGATGGCCGCGGAAAACGCGTCCTCGAGGAGGGTGGCGCGCTCGTTGAGCCGGTCGATCTCCTTCGCGAACGCCGCGTGAACCGGCGGCGGGAGCGGCACCGGGGCGCTCGTGAATCCGCGTGCCGAGCTCGATCATCTCGTCGACGAGAAGGTCGGCGCGCTCCCAGACCTCGATCGCGCGGGAGAAGGCCGGAATGTCCTTGTAACGCAGGAAAAGCCGGGCCATCTCCTCCGACGCTGGACAGGCTGTTGCGGCCTTCGAGGAACCCCTGCTGGGCCGCGCGAACGTCCGGCGAAGGTTGCTGCAGAGCGAGCCGTGCCTTCCGGTCGCCGAGCGGCACGGCGAGCCTGCCGAGGAAACGCCGGTAATCGGCCTCGTCGCCGGTATCGAGGTAGCGCGAGAGAGCGAGAGAGGCGTCCTTCTGGCCCTTCGACCAGTGGGACTCGGCGCTCACGAACGCCTGAAGGCCGGCCAGGACGTTCAGTCCGGAGGTGCCGAGAGCCACGAGGGCGCCGATCACGATCAGGAAGAGTGACGACCAGGATCGCGATCCACCGCGCCACGGAGAGAGGCGCTTCGACGGCGGACCTCGCCCCCGCGCGGTTCCGCGACGCGTTCGAGGCCTCTGAGTTCGGCACGAGCGATTATAGGCGGCGGACCGCGGCGGGCGCCTCGGCGACGTTGAGGCCCATGGTGCCGAGAAGGCGGCTCTCGTAGCGTGCGCCGTCGAGACCCGCCTCACGCATGAGCGCCTGCACGCCTCGCTGGGCCGGATAGCGCTCGAGCGACTCCGGAATGTAGAGATAGGTCTCGGGATCGCCGTGGAAGAGCCAGCCCACGAGGGGCATCACCGTCCGGAGAAACGCCTGATAGACGACGCCCGCGGCGCGGCTGTCGGGTTTCCCGAAGTCGAGGACGACGACGCGCCCCCGGGGCGCGAGCACGCGGCGCATCTCGCGCAGGGCCGCGAGCGGATCGGCGATGTTGCGCAGGCCGTAGCCCACCGTCACGACGTCGAACGCTTCGTCGGAAAACGGCAGGCGAAGGGCGTCGCCTTGCGCGAAGGCGCTCCGGCTGCCGCGCGGCCGACCGGCGCGCGGACCGCGACGCCGAGCATGGGCAGCGTGAAATCGAGGCCCGTGATCCTGCGAGCCTGGCCTCGGCGTTCGCCTCGGCGAGGAACGAGAGGTCGCCCGTGCCGCAGCAGAGGTCGAGTACCCGGACCGGGCCGGTGCGTCCGGCGAGCGCGAGCCGGATGGTGTCCTTCTTCCAGCGCCGGTGGAGTCCCGAGGCTCATGACGTCGTTCACGACGTCGTATCGGCGCGGCGAGGCGCGAGAACATCGCCCGCACCTTCGGGGCCCGCTGGTCGTCGTAAGAGAGATACTTGTTCCCCACGGAGCGATTGTAGGTGGAGCGGTTTCTCTTCGACGGCCCGGAGCGCGCGCCACGGACGCTCGTTCTCGCGCACGGCGCGGGGGCCCCGATGGACTCACCCTTCCTGTACGGCCGTCGCGAAGGGAATCGCCTCCGCCGGCTTCCGCGTCGCGCGCTTCGAGTTCCCGTACATGCGCGCCCGTCGCGACGAGGGGAAGAAGCGAGCCTCCGGACCGCGGGCCGGTTCTGTCCGAGAGCTGGCGCGAGGTGATCCGCGTCCTCTCGGGGGAACGACGGGCGCGGGCTCCCTCGTCATCGGGGGGAAGTCGATGGGCGGCCGCATCGCGAGCATGGTCGCCGACGAGGCAGCCGTCGCCGGCCTCGTCTGCCTCGGATACCCCTTCCATCCGCCTGGCCGGCCGGACAAGCTCCGCGTCGCCCACCTGGAAAAGCTCCAGACTCCCGCCCTGATCGTCCAGGGCGAGCGGGACGCTTTCGGAACGCGGGACGAGATCGCCCGGTATTCCCTTTCGAAGAGGATCTCGGTGGCCTTTCTTCCGGACGGCGATCACTCGTTCAAACCGCGGGCGTCCTCGGGGCGCACGGAGGGGCAGAACCTCGCGGAGGCTGTGGCGCTCGTCACGGCGTTCCTCGAGGAACCGTCTCGCGGGTTTCCCCGATCCGCATGACCCACGCGCGGTCGTCGGGTATTCCGGCGCGGCTGGCGGCCGCGCGGAACCGGCCCGCAGGCTCGAACGGGGGCTCGTCCGTCAGGACGATCGAGCCCCAGTGCATCGCGACGAGCGTAGCCGCGCCGACGTCGCGGCCGAGAGCGACGGCCTCCTCGGGATTGCAGTGGACGGGCCGCATGATCGACGAGGGCTCGTAGGCGCCGATCGGCACGAGGGCGAGATCGAACGGGCCGATCCGCCGGCCGATCTCGCCGAAGACAGGACCGTAGCCGGTGTCGCCTGCGAAGAAGACCTTGCGTGTGCGCGAGGCGATCGACCAGGAGGCCCAGAGCGTCGCGTTGCGGTCGAACGGCGTGCGCCCGGAGAAGTGGATGCAGGGAAGACAGGAAAGGGAGATCGGAGGGGAAGAGGAGGATTTTCTTAGAAGGGTGCTCTCTCCCCATCCAAGCTCGCGAACATCCGAGTAGCCCCGCGACGCGAAGAACCTTCCGAGTCCCGAAGGCACGATCGGCGACCGGCGCCACTCTTCCCTTCAAGGAAATCTCCTCTACGTGACCTCTCATCCAGATGATCGTAGTGGTTGTGAGAGATCACGATCGCGTCGATCGGCGGGAGGGCCTCGATCGGCAGGCCGGGCGGGACGTAGCGTCTCGGGCCGAAGTCCGCGGAACGGGCTCGCACGCTCCGAAAGGAACGGGTCGGTCAGGATCGTCATTCCGCCCGTCCGCAGGAGGAACGAGGCGTGGCCGAGCCACGTGAGCGACTCGGGCCCGCGCCTTTCGGAGTTGCTCTCGCGCCTCGGGAGGGGGAACGACGTGGCCGGCCGGGACCGTCGGCGGACGACGGTCGCGGAGGCGGCGGAGAAAGAACGGCGCGAACTCGGCGAATCCGGCGGTCTGGGGAGGGCTTCCCTCTGGGTTTCGGAACCGCACGCGAAAAGAGGATAGCGGAGCGGCGTTAGCATCCGCGCGTCGTGCTCGCTCTGGCTCTCGTCCTCCTCGCGGCTCCGCGGCCAGCGCCGCCCGCCCCGGCCTTCGACGAGGCCGCCGCGGAGCGCTTCGCGGATCTCGCGCTCGCGTGCGTGGCCCGGGAATACCCGAACAAGATCGCGCACACGCTGGAAAGCGACGCGGACGCGAGGCCCCCGCGCCTCCTGACCCCGGTTTTCTTCGGGTGCTACGACTGGCATTCCTCGGTCCACGGCCACTGGCTTCTCGCGCGGCTCGCGAGCCGCTACCCGGCCGCCCGGTTCGTCTCGCCCGCGAGAGCCGCTCTCCGCGCGTCCTTCACGGCGGAGAAGGTGGCGGGGGAGGTCGCCTATCTCGAAGGAACAGGCCGCGCGACGTTCGAACGGCCCTACGGCCTCGCGTGGCTGCTGCAGCTCGCCGCCGAGCTCCGGGGGTGGGACGACCCCGAATCCCGCGCCTGGTCGGCAGCCCTGGCGCCGCTCGAAAGGGCAGCCGCGTCCCGTCTCGCCGACTGGCTGCCGAAGCTCTCGTATCCGATCCGCGAGGGGGAACACGCGCAGACCGCGTTCGCCTTCGGCCTCGTCCTCGACTGGGCCCGCGCGGCGGGGGACGCGCATATGGAACGACTTCTCGTGGCGAGAGTCACGCGATCTCTATTCTGCGGATCGAAGCTGCCCGATCGCGTACGAACCGTCCGGGCAGGACTTTCTTTCGCCCTGCCTCGCGGAGGCAGACCTGATGCGCCGGCTGCTTTCGCCGCCCGCGTTCGCTTCATGGCTCCGGGAGTTCCTTCCGGGAATCCCGGAAGAACGCACGCCCTGGCTGAAAACCGCCACGGTTACGGACCCCTCCGATGGAAAGCTCGCCCATCTGGACGGGCTGAATCTCTCCCGGGCGTGGATGCTGGAGGGCATCGCCGCCTCCCTGCCTCCGCGCGACCGGCGGCTACCCGCCCTTCGTTCCGCGGCCGCGGAGCACAGGGCGTCCGGGCTCGCGTCCGTCACGGGCGCGCACTACGAAGGCGGTCACTGGCTCGGCACGTTCGCGGTCTATCTCGTGACCGGAGCGGGCCTTCCACGGCCCTCGGGAAGGGCGCCGTGAGGGCAGTGGCGGCGGCGAGCGCCCGAGAGAGACTTGTCGCACAATCCGCCCGGAAGGAGACGTCATGCCGGCACGCAGCGCCAGCGCCGTTTGGCAAGGAGATCTGAAGTCGGGGAAGGGCACGATGCGCCTCGGAAGCGGGGCCTTCGAGGGCCAGTTCTCGTTTGCGTCGAGGTTCGAGGAAGGCACGGGCACGAATCCCGAGGAGCTCGCGGGCGCGGCCCACGCCGGCTGTTTCTCGATGGCTTTTTCGAACGAGCTGTCCAAGGCGGGCTTCGTGCCGACCCGCGTCGCAACGAGCGCGCGGGTGCACCTCGAAAAAGGCGAGGGCGGCTTCGCGATCTCACGGATCGACCTCGACTGCGAGGCGCAGGTTCCGGGAATCGACCCCGCGAAGTTCCAGGAGATCGCAGGCGCCGCCAAGAAAGGCTGTCCGATCTCGAAGCTCTTTGCGGGGGCGCAGATCAACCTCGTCGCTAAGCTGGTCTGACGCAGAGAACGGGAAAGGACGGCGCTTCGCGGCGTGCCGGAAGGGACCCGAGCACGCGGCGCTTCGCGCCGTGCTTAGAATGAAAAGAGAAAGGGAAACCAACCCTCCATGCGGTGCGTATCCCGGAACCAGATTGATCCACAAAGAAGGAGAAAAACGATGAAGCGCTTCCGGAACTTCGCTCTTATCTTCTCAGCAGGATTTTCTCTTCTGGTCCCCTATTCGGCGTTCGCCGATGAGAAGCCCAAGGAGGCGGCGAAGGCGGCGGCGACCGCGACGAAGGCAGGCGCTCCGGCCCACATGCCCAGCCAGGACGAGATGATGAAGGCCTGGATGGCGGCCGCGATGCCCGGCGAGGCGCACAAGAAGCTGGAGCCGATGGTCGGCTCGTTCACGGTCGCGACGAAGATGTGGATGGATCCGACGAAACCTCCGGAAGAGAGTACCGGCACGACCGAGAGCAAGTGGGTTCTGGGCGGCCGCTTCGTCGAGCAGCACGTCGACGGCACGGCCATGGGCCAGCCGTTCAACGGCATTGGAATGACGGGGTACGACAACTACAAGAAAAAATACGTCGGCTCGTGGGCGGACAGCATGGGGACGATGATCATGACCTCGACCGGGACGGCGGACGCCTCCGGGAAGAAGTTCACGTTCTGGTCCACGATGGACGACGTCGTCCTGAAGAAGCCCACCAAGGTCAAGGGCGTGCTGACGGTCGTGGACGGCGACCACCACACCTACGAGATGTGGGCCCCGGCGCCCGACGGCAAGATGTTCAAGTCCCTGGAAATCCAGTACACGCGGAAGAAGTAGGTCAGAGCTTCTTCAGGGCTTCCATCGCTTTTTTCAGCGACTGCCGGCTCCGGAAGAACCCGGCCCACGGGTCGGGCTTCCGAAGCCGTTCGGCGTAGTTGCCGATGTTGAAGTCTGCCGCTTTCAGGGACGTCTTCACCTCGGACCATTCGAGCGGCGTCGAGACGGGAGCGTGCGGGCGCCTCCGCACGGCGTAGGGCGAGACAACGGTCTGTCCGAGCGCGTTCCGGAACGAGTCGAGGAAGACCCGCCCTTTCCGCGCCGCGATCCGCATCTCCACGGTCAGCTCCTTCGGGTAGGCCGCGGAGAGGCGCGTCGCCAGCTCCTTCGCGAACCACGTGACTTCCTTCGTGTCGGGGCCGGGCCTGATCGGCAGGAAGATGTGCAGTCCCTTCCCCCCGGATGTCTTCACGAAGGACGTGAGGTCGAGAGCGTCCAACGCCCGCTTCACTTTCAGCGCGGCGTTCACGGCGTCGACCATCTCTCCCGTGTCCGGGTCGAGGTCGAAGCAGACCCAGTCGGGCCGGTCGATGTCTTCGACCCGGCTGTTCCAGACGTGGACCGCGATGCAGCCGAGATTCGCGAGCGCGAGCTGGGTCTCGAGCGTTCCGCCCACGACGGTGTTCGTGACGCCGCGGCCGTGTTTCACGGGAATCGTGCGCGTGTCCTTCGGCATTCCCGCGGGCTTCTCCTTCTGGTAGAAGCACTGGCCGCCCATCCCGTCGGGACAGCGCTCCAGCGAGAGCGGGCGTTCGTCGACGTAGGGCTGCAGGCTCGGAAAAACGCCCTGATAGAACGCAACAAGATCCGCCTTCGTGTACCCCTCCTCGGGCCAGAAGACCTTGTCGGGGTTCGAGACGGGAACGGGGAAAGGGGATTTTGAGGAAGACGAAGAGAAAGAGGAAGACGAAGAAGGGGAAGGGGAGGGAGAAGATTTCTTAGAAGGGGGTTTGGGTTCGGATGAGCGCGTCGAGGGTCGGCTGTGCTTGGGCGATGGAGGTCGACCGGGGGATTTCTTAGAAAGGGGTTTTGCTTTCGATGCGCGGGTCGACCCCCTGCCGCGCGTCGAGTGAGCCTGTGAGACGCCCCTCTTCAGCTTCGAAGAAATCTTCTCTTCGTGCTCTTCGGACCTGACATTTTCCGCGACGCTCTTGTTCGAGTGCCAGACCGATGGGCTTCTGTTTCCGCGCGCGCTGGAGCTTCTTCGGGTTCGCGAGGAGTTTCTCGACCTCGCCGACCGGATCTCCCGTCGAGGCCTTCTCGACGTCGCCGCCCTCGTCGATCGCGATCTCCGTCAGCAGCCGATTCGAGACGACGGAGCGCGGCCGGGTCTCCGCGATGTCCTCGTCCGAGACGAAGGCGTCACGGTGCTTGATGAGGAGCCACGCGGGGCGCTTCGACGAGCCCCAGCCCTTCGTGCGCACGAGGACCCACGAGCCCTTGAGCTTCTCGCCCGCGAGCGTGAACTTGATCTCACCCTTCCCGAGTGCCGCGTCGACATCGGGCGATTCCGGAGCCCAGCTCCCGCGGTCCCACACCATGACGGTCCCGCCGCCGTACTCGCCCGCGGGGATGATCCCCTCGAACGCCGCGTATTCGAGAGGGTGATCCTCGACGTGGGTCGCCATTCGCTTGACCGTCGGGTCGAGGGACGGCCCTTTCGGGACCGCCCACGAAAGCAGGACGCCGTTCCACTCGAGGCGGAAGTCGTAATGCAACGCGGTCGCGCGGTGCTTCTGGATGACGTAGGCGAGAGCCGTCGTTCGCTTTTTCGGCGCCTTTGCTCCGGCGGGTTCCTTTGTCACGTCGAAGCGGCGCTTCTTGCGGTACTCCTCGAGAGGCATGCCCGGGACGATACGTGGACGAAGCGCCGGAAGCCAAGCCAGGGTCGACCACACGCGCTCTTGAACGGGGAGAAGCTGCCCTCGCGTGTTACGATCGAAACGCTTCGAGGTGTCCACGGAGCCCCGATGCCTCGGCGACGAGGCGCCGTGAGGGGAGCGTTTTCCAGAGTGTCGAGGGAAGAGGAACAGCAGCCGCTCGATCCGGACGTCCGGGAGGCGCTCTTCGAGCTCCAGCGTTACCTGTCCGACTCTCTGGCGCCGCTGATGGTCGCCGATTCGGTCAATCTTCTCCTCGACTATCCCGCCGACCTTGCGGCGGTCGAGATCCAGGCCTGGACGACCGCGCAGTTTCGGAGCGCGAAGCCGGTGCCGGTTTCGGATTACCTCTATCACGCCGTGCAGAAACTGCACGCGATGGGGCAGTACGACCTCGTACCGAAGGATCCGCTCCGGCGATACCTCGATGACCTGAAGGCCCTCGTCCTCGATCTCTGTCCGGCGGCCGACCGCGCCCTCCTCGCGCAGAATCTCTCTCTCCTCGGCAAGACAGAGAACATCCTGGCGGCCCCCGTGGAGATCCTGACGCGACAAGGTGGTCTGTCGGCCGGAGGGGGAGGTCTCGCTACGGACGGGCTGAGGAACGAAGCGATCTTTCCCGAGGGCGCGTCGCACCTGCGCGACCTCTCGCTCCTCATCGAGCGCCTCGGTCCCTTGCTTGCGTCGAGCCCAACGGCGCTTCCCGGGGAGCCGCGTGGGGGCCCCGGCGCGCACGCGTCGACTGCGGCGCGAAGCGGGGCCGCGGCGGCCGGAGCCGCGCTCGTGGGCGGGGCAGCCGCGGCCGCCCTGCCGGGGGCGAGCGCGGAGCGACGCGACGTCCTTCTGTCGCAGATTCTTTCGGTGGCGGCGATGGCAGCCCGTACCGATGCCGAACTGCACGCCGCGCTCGACAAGCTCCGGAGCATGGGTGTCGAGGTCCCGACGGCCGAGGTCTTCCGCACGCTCGGACGCTCGGTTCCGCCGTGGTCCGTCTCGGCGCCCTCCACTCCCCTCGAGCAAGGTCTCATGGCCGCGAGCCGGGCCCCGACTTCGGCGATGCGCCGCGTCGTCACGCTGCCCGAGAATCCCGAGGAGATCGGTCGCCGCTTCGGCGAGATGGTGACCGCCGCCGTCGAGCAGCTCAATCAGGGCTCCCTCGCGCGGGCGGCACGGATGTTCACCGTCGCCGACAAGCTCGTCACCGAGAATCGGGTCGACTCCAAGCTGGCCGAGAGCGCGCGTCGGCGCGCGCAGGAGAAGGTGGATCTCGAGCGCGTCCGCACGCTCGGCGAGGATTCCCGCAATCACGAGCCGCTCGCGCGGATTCTGTCGTTCTTCCCGGACTTGACGGCTGTGAAGCTGATCGGCGAGCTCCAGGGCGAGGAAAAGCGCGAGCGTCGTCGCCTGCTGCTTTCGCTTCTCGAGATTCACGGAGCGGAGGCCCGCGCGACGGCGCTGGGCCTCCTGGAGAGGGCGCCGGCAGACGAGCCTGCGCACGACTGGCACTTCAAGCGCAATCTGCTCTATCTCCTCCGGCGCATCCCGCGCGTCACCGAGGAGCCGAGCAGCGCCGAGCTCGACGTCCTCATCTCGCTCGCGAACCCGTCACTGCCTCCGCCCCTCGTGAAGGAGGCGATCGCCGGGCTCGGCGCCGCGCGGCACGAGAGGTCCGAGGCGGCGCTCGTCTCGATCGTCCAGGGGCTCGAATCGACGCTCGCGAAGAAAGGCGACGCCCCGTTCGACGAGGCCGAGCTACAGCCGCTTCTCGATCGCGCGGTCTCGGCGCTGGCTCGCTTCGGAACAGGCACATCCCGCCGCGTGGTCGTAGAACATGGGCTGCGACGAAAGGGCGGGCTCGGGGAAGCGCGGGCGCGCCTCACGGAGCTCGCCGGGCAGGACCTCTCGCAAGACCCCGACCTCGTGGGCATCCTCCTCAAGGCGCTGAAGGCCGAGCTGCCGTTCAAGGTCTTCGGTCTCACGCTCAAGAAGCGTGACGACAAGATCGAGCCGATCATCGACGCCCTTTCCTCGACGCCTCTGCCTCAGGTGAAGGGCGTGTTCGAGGAAATCGTCGAACGTCATCCGGGGACGGAGTTCGCGAAAGGGGCCGCGCGCGCGTTGGCGGCCTTCAGCGCGCCCAAGGCAGACGAGAGCGCGGAGGCCGCGAGCCTCGCTGGCGATCTCGCCATCTTCGAGCTCCCTTCTCTCCTCCAGAGCCTCGCGGCCTCGGAAGTGACGGGAACCTTGACGCTTCGAAACGCATCCGGCGCCGACCTGGGACGCCTGCTCCTCGAATCCGGCCGTATCCGGGCCGCCGAAAACGGAGCCTTGCGAGGAGACGAGGCGTGCTACCAGCTCTTCGAGCGGCCGGGCGGCGCGACATTCGCGTTCGTTAGGCAGACGGCTGCCCCGTCGAGCCAGGGCGAAGGCGAGCCGCCGTTCCGCGAGGTCGTGTCGATCCTCCTCGAGGGTATGCGCCGGTACGACGAGCTCCAGCGCTGTTCCGCGCTCGTGCCGGACGACGCGGTATTGAAGAAGACGGGCTCGAAACCCTCGGCCGAGCCCGAAGAACCCGACGCCGGTTTTCAGCAGGCGGTCTTCTCGAAGGCGGTTTCCGGCCTCAGCGCACGCGCCATCGAGGGCGCAGTCGTCGCCGACTCGTTCCGGGTGCGGAGATTGCTCGCGCGCTGGGTAGAGGACGGAAGCCTGAAGCCGGCTTGATCCCGCTCCGGGCTCACGCGGGGCGCATGGCGCCCCGCGGAGCCGCGCGGAAAGGAATCAGTAGTAGAAGACCTGAACCTGGACGGTGTACTGGTTCGTCGAGGCCACGTTCTTATTGTCCGGGGCCTCCTTGCGCGTGAACCCGGCCTTGATGTTGAAGTTCGATCCCCAGGGGTACCAGCCGAATCCGGCTGCGTAGTTGGTTCTGTTCAGCCCCTTGTTCACGTCGTCGGCGTACTTCTGCTGCTCGTACCTGATGAACGGCATGACCTTGGGCGAGCCGATGAAGAAGCCGGCCTCGGCGTAGATGTCGTCCTGCTTGAACAGGGCCGGGGCCCTCGTGGCCACGGGAGCGGTGGCGCCGAACGTGTCACCGCCGTCGTAATGGATGTAGTCGACCTGTGCCGTGATGCCGTTACCGCCCACCGGGAAGTCGAAGAAGACGTCGCCGGCATAAGCGCTGTAGTCGCTCTGCGCGTCGTAGCCCGCGCCGAAGGCGAGAATCTTCTTCTTGCCGAAGTACGTGCCCGGATAGAACTGGACCTTCTCGACGTCGAACACGTTGTACTGGAGGCGCCCCGCGTACCGGAACGAATTCTTCACGCCCGGAGCACGGAAGCCCGAATAGGCGCCCGCGCGGTACTCGAAGTGGTCGCCCGCGAGGTAGCCCTTCGCCTGGAAACCCGTGTCGCGTCCGACGGAGGACTGCGTGGAGGCGCTCTGCTGGAACGACCAGGTCCCGTAGTCCACCGTGAGGAGATTCACGGCGCTCGAGTTGCAGTTGCGACAGAGTGGAATGAGGATGAGGCCGCCATTGAGCCGGAACTCGTTGGCGATCGCCCATTCAATGTAGGCGTCCTGAATGATGAAGCCCGTGGCTGGCGCCTTGCCGCCCGCACCGCCCGCCACTGTTTGCGTGGACTTGCCGAGGTTCGGGTTGTCGGTCATGAAGAAGAACGTGACGTCCTTCGCGACCTGACCGCCGAGGAAGAACCTGGCTCGGCGCAGGAACAGGTTCTGCTGGAAGCCGGCCGTATCCCCGGTGGCGGTCGACTGGCCGTTCCAGTCGGCCCAACCCTGCAGCAGGATGCCGAGCCGGAAGTTCACGACATCGTTGACCTTGACGATGGCCTGGGCGTTCGCGACTGCCGGCAACAGCGCGATCAGCAGGGCAAGGGAGACGAGGGCGAGTCGAATGTAAAGAGTCCTTGAACGCACACCTTCCTCCTTCGAGTCAGCACGCCGATGAGCGGCACGACTGGAGCGCATCTATGGCGAAAACGATAGACACTTCATGGATTGCGCGTCAACAGGAATCTTCCGTCTCGAAGTGATGCATCTGCACTAAGGTAAATTCAGAATTTAGCTTGACTTCGTGCGGCAGTCTGAAAGACTTGATCCCAGTCTTGCTTGACATGAATTCAGGATATGGAGCCCGCTCCGCGCGCTGGCGCTGTGACGGCCAGACCTCACGTGAGGCGGGCTCTGCTCGTCCGGAACTCCCGAGCATTTCGTCCATCTTGTGCGTTAACGCGGCATAAACGTCCGGATCGAACTCGAAGAGGAGACTGTAAGACCAGATGACGGCGTTCTTGGGATCCTGTTTCTAGAGGCGTATTCGATCGAATCTCGAAAGAGTTAAGAGAGAGTAAGGAGGAGGACCGGACAATGGCAACCCCTGACGCATCCGCAAGTTCTGTTACGGGTGGAGCCCAGCTCAACCGATGGTGGCGTGTGGTGGGCGGACTCTTGATGAATCTGGCGCTGGGCTCCCTCTATGCCTGGAGCGTCTTCGTTGCGCCCCTGGAGAAGGAGTTCGGCTGGAAGCGGGCGGACACGTCCAGCGTTTTCGCCTGGGCGATCGTGGTCTTCGCGCTCTCCTTCATCCTCGCCGGACGCCTCCAGGACAAGATCGGCCCATTCAAGGTCTCGATCACGGGCTGCATCCTCCTGACGGCGGGCTTCCTGCTCTCCGCCAAGACCGACAGCCTGACGTATCTGATCGTCTGCTTCGGTGTCATCGTCGGCATCGGTAACGGCTTCGGCTACGCGACGCCGATTCCGGTCATGGCGAAGTGGTTCCCGGACAAGCGCGGCCTGGCGGTCGGTCTGGCCGTGGCCGGCTACGGCGGCGGCTCGGCGATCTTCGGGCCCATGGCGAACCTGTGGCTCATCCCCACGTACGGCTGGCGCGCCACGTTCACCATTCTCGGGATCATCTTCTTCGTGATGACCTTCGTCGGAGCGTTCCTGCTGAAGAACCCGCCCGCCGGGTACTCCGTGCCGGGCTGGGCACCTGCTTCAAAACCCAAGTCGTTGGCCACAACCTACGAGTTCACACCGGGCGAGATGCTGCGCACCCCGACGTTCTATTTCATGTGGATCGCCTACGCGCTCGGCACGTTCGCCGGCCTGATGGTCATCAGCCAGCTCGTCCCGTTCGCCAAGAGCATGAAGATCCCAGGGGAGGCATTGGCGGCGATCACCCTGTTCATCGGCGCCGCCGGCAACGCCTCGGGCCGGATCCTGTCGGGCTGGATGTCCGACGGCCTCGGGCGTCTCAACGTGCTGCGCCTCATGATCGGCGTCTCGGCGGTCGCCATGCCGGTGCTGTACCTCACCGGGAGCAACGTGGGCATGCTGTACGTGATGGTCTTCGTCGTCTACTGGTGCTACGGCACCCAGCTCTCGGTGAATGCCGCCACGACGTCGGACTTCTGGGGCACGAAGAACGCCGGAATCAACTACGGCTTGCTGTTCACGTCCTGGGGCGTGGCGGGATTCTTCGGTCCCAAGATCGGCGGGAAGCTCTTCGACATCAACAAGAACTACGAGGCCGCCTTCTACTGGGCCGGGGGCCTGGCGGTCGTCGCGCTCATCTTCGAGCTCATGGCGAAGAAGCCCTCTGCTCCGTCGGGGGCGAACGCGTAATAGCGTAATAAGCCGGACCGGACGCGTCATGATCCGGTTTCGAAACGTGATATACCCGGCCGGAGCTTCCCTCGGGAGGCGCCGGCCTCCCCGCTGGGAACAGATCTTCCTGCCACGACGACGAAGAGGAGATGTGAATGGCTAGCACCCCGTACCCGAAGCACAAGGTCCTGCCTTGGCCGGCGGTTCCGATCCCGACACCCGACGAGGTCTACGCCGGGATGACGGACCAGGCCAAGGAGTACCCCCTTTCCCTCGAGAAAGATCTCAGACAGTCCGAGAACTTCAAGAAACCCGAGAATCTCGCGACCGTTCGCGTCCTCGACCTGAGCAAGGGAATGATCATCGGCAACTGGGCCTCCTCGATGCTCTCGGAGCTCGGCGCCGACACGATCAAGTGCGAGCCGCCGGACGGCGACCCGTTGCGCTGGCAGACGCCCTTCGGACGCAAGGAGTACATGTTCAAGGACGCCGAGACCGGTGAGCCGATCGGCCTCCACTTCCTCCACGAGATGAGGAACAAGAGGTCCATCACGCTCAATCTGGAAAAGCCGGAGGGGCGCGAGCTCCTCAAGAAGCTCGCGGTTCACTGCGACGTCCTCATCGAGAATTACCCGCCGGGACAGTTCGACGCGTGGGGCATCGGGTACCGGCAGCTGAAAGAGATCAACCCGCGACTCATCTACTGCTGGGTCGGGCAGAAGGGCCAGTGGGGTCCGTCCAAGGACAAGCCGGGCAACCTCGACCCGACCGCTCAGGCGGCCTGCGGATTCGTCCACGGCACCGGCCTCCCGAAGGAGTTCGGCGGGCGGCCGACCCGCTCGGCGCTCTGGGTGGCGGACCAGGTCGGCGGGACCTCCGCCGCCATCGGGATCCTGGCCGGGCTCCTGTATCGCGACAAGATCTCCGGCAGGGGCCAGTTCGTCGAGGCGACGGCAGCCGAAGGGATCATCCGGATTCTCGACTACAACTGGGGCTGGTACGGGTTCGACGGCAGCATTCGGCCCCGCTACGGGAACTGGGACCTGGCAATCAACATCTACGCCGTCAATCCCTGCAAAGACGGCTACTTCATGGTGGGCGGCGGACACGACCGCCTCTGGTACCGGATCTGGCGGACGGTGGGCCAGACGCGTCCCGACCTCGAGGACGAGATTCTCGACGACAAGGCCCTCCGGGTCGTCACGGCGAGGCTCCCGCACCTCCGTCAGGTGAAGACCTACACGGTCCTCGCCGACTGGCAGAAGGACCACTCGCGGGCGGATGCCATGCACCACCTGCTCGCCCAGCAGGTCGCGTCCGGCGGCGTCAACTACATCGACGAAGTCGCTGAGGATCCGCATTTCAAGTACCGCGGACACGTCGACGAGATCGAGGACAGGCTCTACGGGAAGGTCCTTTACGGGACGAGCCCGGCGCTCGCCAGCGAATGTCCGGGGCGACTGAAGTGGATCGGCCGGCCGCTCGGCTACGACAACGAGGAGATCTTCCTGCGTCTACTGGGAATCGGGCCATCGGATCTCGCGCAGCTCAAGAAGCGCGGCGTGGTCTAGGGAATTAGGAGGCAAGACGATGGCAACACCCGACTTCGAGACCTACTGTCAGCAGCTCTTCGACCACAAGACCGCCGCCGGCAAGCCGGAAGTCCTGAAGGGCACACGCGTCCTGTCCTGCACGCAGTACATCCTCGGTCCCTCCTGCGCGGCGTACCTGGCCGAGCTGGGGGCCGAGGTCATCAAGATCGAGACGCCGAGACGCGGCGAGCCGATGCGTCACACGACCCCGTTCAACGAGCCCCTCCTCTTCCCGCTCTCCCGCTGGGTGCCGGAGGCCGGGACGGGCCTCGGCTTCTTCGGGGCCAACACGAACGAGGAGTTCATCACCCTCGACTTCCACCGTCCGGAGGCGAAGCAGGCCATGCTGGAGCTGGCGTCCAAGACGGACGTCTTCGTCCAGAATTTCCGGCCCGGGACCTTCGACCGGTGGGGGATGGGCTATCAGCATCTCTCCAAGGTCAACCCGCGCCTCATCTACCAGTGGCTCGGCGGCTTCGGCGGCTGGGGCCCCGGGCGCGTCCGGGCTTCCTACGACATCCTGGGCCAGGCCATGGGCGGCGCGTTCGGGATCACGGGTGAAGCAGCCGACCGGGGCGGGACGCCTGCCAAGCACACGATCTGGCTGGCCGATTACTGGGGCGGCATGATGGCCGCGGTCACGATCCTCGCGGCGCTGTACTGGCGAGACACGGTCTCGGGCAAGGGGACCTTCATCGAATACTCGCAGGTGCACGGCGTCCAGAGGCTGCTCGAATACTCGCTGCCTCTCTACGGCCGCTACGGAATCCGGCGCGAGCGCTGGGGCAACTGGGACACGGAGCTCTGCGCGCACGGGATCATCCAGTGCGGCAAGTCGTCCTATCCCGACTCCCAGAACCCGCAAGAGAAAGAGGTCGGTTACATCCTCGTGACCGCTCACACGGACGAGGACTTCAAGAAGCTCTGCGACGTGATCGGGGCGAAGGACCTCGCCACGAAGTTCGCGAAGCACGACGACCGCGTCAAGGCCGAGAACCAGGGCACCGTTTACGACGCCATCGAGGCCTGGGCGAAGGACAAGACCAAGGAAGACGTGGCGGCGCTCCTCGACAAGGCGGGGATCAACAACCAGCCGGTCTGGAACGCCAAGGAAGTTTCTGAGAATGCCCACTGGAAGCTGCGCGGCGCGGTGCAGTGGTACGACGATCCGATTTACGGCGACCTCCACCATCAGGGTCCGGCCTTCAAGATGTCCGAGACGCCTCCGCGCTTGAAATGGGCCCTGAAGCCCGTGGGCGCCGACAACGAGCGAGTCTACGGCCGGCTTCTCGGCTGGTCGAAGGCGAAGCTCGCGAAGATGGAAGAGATGGAGGTGATCTGAGATGGCCATCAATCAGGGCCTGGTGCTCACGTGCGCCAAGTGCTCCACCAAGAACTTCCTCGACCCGTATCCGTTCTGGAACTTCAGCGGCAACACGAAATGCGCGACTTGCGACACGATCTATGCCGTGACGTTCGTCAAGGGCCAGCTCACGAGCGGACCTACGGCAGGCTCCGGGAAGGCCGACCTGCTGCCCGGCTACGCCGAGGACAAGGCGGGCGCCGGCGTCGCCGGGGAAGGAAAGATCCGCCCCGCCCCGCAGTCGCGGCCCGATCCCTTCAGCGGAAAGCAGAAGCACATAAAGCAGAGCCTCAGGGGAAAGCCGGTCAGCGGCAGCCCGCTCAAGAAAGAAGATCTCGTGGGAAGCCGGGCCAGGTTCATCGCGGACCAGTACAAGAGCTAAGGAGAGACAGCCGTGGCAGAGACCGAAAAGAAGAAAGAGGAGTCGACCTACAAGTGTTGCGAGCACTTCGAGGCGGCGCTGGATCCGAACATCCTGCGGGCTTATCTCGGCTACTGCAAAGCGCGTGAGTGGCCCTTCACCGTGATGGTCCCGATCGGCGGCCTGGAGGGCGAGTGTCCGAAGCCCCCGATCAAGAAGAAAGCCTAAGACTGCAGGGAAACTTCGTGGCGACCCTCCGGGAGGAGTTCGAGAAGCGGTACGGACAGCTCGGGTCCGGCGCGTCGGCTCTCGTCATCGGAGACGTCACTTACGAGCTCCAAGAGGTGATGCACAAGATCGGCTTCGGCTTCGAGGGGCTTCGCCTCATCGACGCCCCTCGGGTCGAAGCCGGCCGTTATGCCCTTCGTTATTTCGACGGCGAGGCCCGGTCCATCGTGTGCCTCGAGTTGGGGGAGGATCTTTCGATTCTGGAGGAGCATCGCGTCCACATCCACGAGTGGTTGGGGGACGCCTACTTCGAGACGGAATGGCAGGTGAACTGCCCCATGGATGTCTGAGAGGAGACACAATGAAAGTCAAGTTCTACTATTCCACCAAGGACAAGCCGGGCGAGCAGTACCCGTGCAACGTCGCGGCCTGTCTCGAGAAGGTCAAGGCTCTGAACAGCAAGGGCGTCGAGGCCGAGGCGATCGACGTCTCGGGTGTGCCGGACGTGTTTCGCTTCTACCATTCGGCGCTGACGGGTCCTCCCGCGACCGTCCGTGCGGTCTTCGGCATGAAGGGCGCCCTCGAGCCCGACTTCGGCCGCGTGACGCCCGCCGTCCTCGTCTTCGGCGACCCGAAAGACCGCTATCCCACAGACGCCTATCCGCGGCAGGATCAGGGCCGCGGGGGACTCGTGGGGTGTGAGAAAGCCCTCGACGACCTGGCCAAGGCATAGGAGGCGACCCCGTTGAGCACGATCCCCGCGGACTACCTGCCACCGAAGGAATACCAGCCCCAGCGGATCTACAAGCTCAAGGAGTTCGCGAGCTATCCCGATCCGCTGAACAGCACCGAAGAGCTGCTCGACAAGCAGATCGCGGCCGGACGGGGCGACAGCCCCGCGATCCTGTTCGGTGACAAAGTCATCACGTACAAGCAGCTCCTCGGGGCGGCCTGCAAGATCGGTAATGCTCTCCGGAAGCTCGGCGTGGAGGAAACGGACCGCGTCATGCTCCGGTCGCCAAACGTTCCCCCGCGCTTTTCACGAACTTCGGCGTCCTGAGGCTCGGAGCCGTGATGGTCCCGACCTCGCACATGCTCTCTCCGAACGAGATCGCCCACATCGCCAACAACGCCGAAGCGAAGGTGATCGTCGTGGCGGCGGCGTTCGCGGAGGGCGTCGTCAAGGCGCGGCCGAACCTCAAGACGGCCAAGCACGTCATCGTCTTCGGCGGGAAGCCGGAGGAGCTCAAGGCCCAGGGGCTTCTCTCCTACGAGGAGCTCGTCGCGAACGAGGCGCCGACGCTCGATCCCGTCCGCCGTCCGCGTACGGCGGTCTCCGTCCTTCTCTACACGTCGGGCACGACGGGCATGCCCAAGGGAACCGCCCACCTCATGGAAGAGGCGCTGATCGTTCCGGACACGATGGGCAAGCACGGATGGAACGTTCAGCCAGAGGACGTCCTCTGCGGCCCGGCTCCCATCTCGCTCGCGGGCGGTTACTCGACCGTGGCGACGATTCCCTTCCGGTTCGGCGCCGCGGCGTCTCTGATCGCGAAGTTCACTCCCGAGGGACTGTTCGAGCAGATCCAGAGCCACAAGGTGACGATCCTGAGCGCCCTCCCCACCGCATACCGGAAGATGCTCGAGTTCGCGGGAACCGACAAGAAATTCGATCTGTCCAGCCTTCGCGTTCTGACGGGCGGAGGCGAATCTCTGACCGCGAAGACGTATCTGGACTGGAAAGACCGTTTCGGCCAGGAGATCTACGAGGGGCTCGGAACGACGGAGATGATGTACGTCTTCGTCTCGAGCGTGGTCACCCGCAAGGTGAAGCCGGGGGCCATCGGCACGGCGGTCCCCGGGTACGAGATCCAGGTCATCACGGAGGAAGGAAAGGTCGCGAAGCCCGGGGAGCTGGGACGCCTCTATGCCCGCGGCCCCACGGGAACGCTCTACTGGCGTCCCCTCGAGGAGGGGGGGAGCCTTCTCGAGAAACAGAAATCCCTCATCCGCGAAGGGTGGGTCCTGGTCGGCGACTTCTGCACGATGGACGAGGAGGGATACCTCAGCTTCGTCTCGCGCCAGGAGGATCTGATCAAGAGCTCCGGCTACCGCATCGGCCCCGAAGAGATCGAGGACGCGCTGCTCAAGCATCCGGCCGTCGCCGACGCCGGCGTGATCGGAATTCCGGACCCCGTGCGCGGGCAGAACGTCAAGGCCGCCGTCATCCTGAGGCCCGGCTACACGCCGAGCGAAGAGCTGAAGAAGCAGCTCATCGAGAGCTGCCGGGACCACGTCGCGATCTACAAGCTGCCGCGGATCGTGGAGTTCGTCACCGAGCTGCCGCGTACCCTCCAGGGGAAACTCCTGCGGCGGGTCCTCCGGGACAAGGAGCCGGCGACCACGAAGTAGTCACGCATGAGCGAACCCGCCCTCGACGCCGCCGCCTCCGCGAGCTTCACCGTGGCGCCCTCCGATCTCGCCAGCGCGCTCAACCTCGAGCCCGAGGACGCGTTCCCGCCCGTGTTCGCGACTTCCCGCATGGTCGCTCTGATGGAGCTCGCGGCCGCGCGGGTTCTCCGCCCACACCTTCGTCCGGGAGAGCTTTCCGTCGGGGTCACTCTCGACGTCGTCCACACGGCCGCCACTCCTCCGGGCGCCACCGTCTCGGCCACTGCGCGCCTCGTCGGGCGCGAGGGAAAGCTCTTCGTCTTCGAGGTCCTGGCGGCGGACGACGCCGGCGAGATCGGGCGTTGCACGCACAAGCGCGCGGTCGTCACCACCGAGAGGCTCGTCGCGGGCGCGGCTCGCCGTGGAGGGAAGGCCTGACGCTTCGTTGACGACTTTCGAGGTCCTCGGGCGGCGGCTGGAATACCGCTGGATCGGACCGCGTCCCGGCGACGCGACCTCGATCGTCTTCCTGCACGAGGGGCTCGGGTGTGTCGCGATGTGGCGGGACTTTCCCGATCGCCTGGCTTCCGCGACCGGCTGCGGCGCTCTCGTTTACAGCCGGCTCGGCCACGGCGGCTCGGACCCCGTGACCGAAGGGCGGCGGGTCCGCTACATGCACGACGAAGCCCTGGAGACGCTCCCCGCAGTCCTCGGGCATTTCGGGCTCGCGAAGGTCGTCCTCTTCGGGCACAGCGACGGCGCGTCGATCGCGCTCATCCATGCAGGCGCCGATCCGGGCCACGTCCGAGCGCTGGTCCTCGAGGCGCCGCACGTCTTCGTGGAGCCCGTCTCGATCGAAGGGATCATGCGGATCACGGCCGATTACGAGTGCGACGCGCCTGAAAGAGCGCCTCGCCAGGCACCACGGCGGCAAAACCGATTCGATGTTCAGTGCGTGGTCCGACGTCTGGCTCAGCCCCGGGTTCCGGGAGTGGAACATCGAGGAGTATCTCCCGGCCATCGAGTGCCCCGTGCTCGTCGTGCAGGGCGAGGACGATCAGTACGGCACCCTCGAGCAGGTGGACGCCGTGGTGACGCAGGTCAGTGGCCCGGCCGAATCTCTCGTCCTTCCGAACTGTGGCCACTCCCCGCACTCGGAACGGTCCGACGAAGTCCTCGAAGCGGCGGCGGGATTCATCAAGAAGACATTCGACTCCGGGCGCTGAGAATCCCCCCTGCAGTCAAAGGGCCACGGCCATCGCGGCGCTGCGCGCCGCGTGCTTAGAAGGATGAATGCCGCCGAGGCCCGGAACCTCCCGGAGCCTTTCGCGTCGTTCCGCCGCCCTCTTTTTCCTTCTAAGAAGATCTTCTCTTTACCCGGTTCCTTCTGAAGCCAGAACGACCCTGCTGTCCACGACCGTCAGGCCTTTCTCGTGCACGAGGACCGGATTCAGATCCATCTCGTCGATCTCCGGGTGCCGCGTCACGAGGCCGGAAACCTGAACTAGGAGCCGCCGGAGCGCCGCGACGTCGGCGGGCCTTCCTCCGCGCACTCCTTCGAGCAGCTTCGCTCCCCTGGTTTCTCCGATCATCTCCGCGGCGTCCTCCTCGGAGAAGGGCACGATCCGGAACGCGACGTCGTGGAAGATCTCGACGAGTGTGCCCCCGAGGCCGAACATCACGGCATGGCCGAACTGGAGGTCGCGCGTCACGCCTACGATGATCTCGAGGCCCGTCGCCGCCATCGCGCTAACGAGGACTCCGCCCGATCGCGCCCCGAGCCGCCGCACGACACCCTCGAGGTCGTGAAAGGCCCTTCGGACTCCCGCGTCGTCTCTGACATTCAGAAGGACTCCTCCGACGTCGCTCTTGTGCGTCACGTCCGGCGAGTTCAGCTTCACCGCGACCGGATAGCCGAGTTCGCGAGCGGCGGCGATCGCTTCCTCCTCGTCGGCCGCGTGCCGCGAAGGAACCACACTCAGTCCCTCGCGTGCCAGGAACGCCATCGAGTCCGCGGGAGATAGGGACTTCCCGCCCGCTGCCGGAGCCGGAGCGGCCGGAGCAGTCTCCGGCGCGCGGGCAAAGCGCTCGCGGGCGAAGCGGACGTGGCACGAGTACGCGTTCACGGCCCGGTCCGGCGTCGGAAAGACCGCGATCCCCTTTTCGTGAAGGAGAAGGCGCTCGGCCCTCTCGACGTCGGCTCCCCCGAGATACGCCACGAGATCCGTATTCCCCGGCTCCAACGCCTTCGAAGCGCCGGGGATCGGATCCCCGAAGATCGTCAGGACCACGTCGTAGTGCTCCCGCGCGGTGGCGATGACTTTGCGGAAGGTCTCGGCGTCTCCGTCGCCCGTGACATCGAGCGGGTTCCCGACGATGAAATGGGACGGCAGGAATTCCCGCAGGCGCGCCGCCAGGGGAGCGGGCAGCGGGCTGATTCGAAAGCCGTTGTCCGCCGCCACGTCCGTGGCGATGATCGCCGATCCTCCCGAGCTCGTGACGATGAGCATCCGCGGCCCGGCTGGAGCCGGCACATAGGCCAGCGCCTTGGAGAAGTCGTAGAGCTCCTCGAGGGAGCGCGCGCGATGGACGCCGAATTGCCGGAAGACGGCGTCGTAGATCTCGTCCTTTCCGGCGAGCGAACGGGTGTGGGACTCGGCGGCCTTGCGCCCCTGGTCGGTCCGTCCCGCCTTGAAGACCACGATGGGCTTCCGGCACGCCCGGACGGCGGACAGGAAGCGCGGAGCGTCCTTCACGCCCTCGATGTAAAGCGTGATCACTTTCGTGTTCGGATCGGCGCCGAAAAACTCGATCAGATCGGCCTCGTCCACGTCGATCCTGTTCCCCATGCTCACGAACGCCGAGAAGCCGAGCCTCTCTTCGGCAGCCCAGTCGATCAGGGCCGCCCCGACGGTTCCGCTCTGGGAGGCGATCGCCATGGCGCCCTTTCGCGTGATCAGCGGCCAGGACGCGCAGAGGCCATGGTGGGGATAGTTCACGCCCTGGCAGTTCGGCCCGACCACGCGGATTCCGCACCGTGCCGCGTTCTGCTTGACCTCCTCCTGCAGGCGGGCCCCGTCCGCCCCCGATTCGGCGAAACCTCCCGTGATCACGATCGCGGCCCGCACCTTGCGTCCGCCGAGCCGGAGGATCGTGTCGGGGACGGATGCCGCCGGCACGATGACGACGGCCAGATCGGTGCCGGACGGGATGTCGTCCACCGATTTGACGGAAGGGACTCCGAGAATCGCCTCTCCTTTGGGGTTCACGGGGATGACCGGGCCGCCGAACCCCGCGTCGAGGATGTTCTTGAAGATCGTGAATCCCAGCTTCCCCGGCTTCGCGGAGGCGCCGATGACAGCCAGGCCGTTGGGGCGGAACAGCGCCTGCAGGGAATCGCTCATGTCGCTCCTCGGGATCGCGGTGCTCGAAGTCTATCCCGGCGGGGCCGCGCAAGCGGCTAGACTCGTCGTCTGGTGATCGCAGACCAGAGTCGCGCGGATGAAAACGCCTTCCGTGTCTCTCGCTCGAGACAGGAGATCCTCCGGGACTTCGAGAAGCTGATCCGGGAGGGAAAGCTCTTCGGCGCCGACCGCGACCCGGCGATCATGGACGGCGCCGAGTTCGACACCAAGGTCGTCAAGAAGAAGGGAAAGGGGAGCCGGTTTCTCGTCCGGAAGGTTCCCGCGCGGTGGAAGCTGCTGAGGCGCTGGGCGCGCCTCTTCGAGAACTCGATCTCGCCGTGCGACCTGTTCGACGCGCTTTCGGCGAGGATCCACGAGTTCGAACACCGGGAGAAGCTCCTCCTCTTCAGCCGGGACCGGATCATCTACGACACCGAGATCTTTCACGGGGAGGAGAGCGTCGGAGAGCTCACGCTCAGTTTCGCGTCGCTCCGGGACCCGGCGCTCGGAGTGCTGGATTACTTTTCGGGCGCCCGGCTCAGGGTCGTCTACATCGAGCACATCCGCCTGACGGCGCAGAAATCGGGATACGCGTCGGCTCTCTTCCGGCACTACGAGCGGCTCTTTCACGACCTCGGGTTCCATCAGTTCCGGCTCAGCGCCGCCCTCTCCGTCGGCAGGTACTACTGGGCCAAGGAGGGGTTCGATTTCTCGGAAGAGACCGAGGCCGCCAGGAGGAAAACGGAGCTGAGGGCTCTCGTGAAGGAGCGCGGCCTTCCGGTCCGCGAAGTCGAGATCGGTCGCCTGAATCACGCCTACGACTTCGCCCGTTTCAAGAGCGAGCTCAGGATCCCCGTCTACCGGGACGCGGAAGGCTCTTATTCGTCGAAGGCCGGAGGCCGCTTCGGCGAAGAAGTCTCCCTGCCTCTCGGCAAGGCGTTTCTCCTCTGCTCGGCGCCCTGGGAGGGGTACAAGACGATTTACACGAACACCCCGCGCAGAACGGGCTTCGTGACCTCCCGGGAGTACCTCTCGCATCGAACGCGCACGGGCCACGTCGAGAGCCCCCGGCGGCTCCGCGTGCTTCTGAAGGCGATCGAGAAGCAGGGGCTGAAGAGGAGCCTCGTCGCCCTTGCGCCGTACGAACCGGACCTCGAGTTCCTCGAAGGTATCCATCGGGCGGAGTATCTGGCGAGGTTCCGCGAGAGCGTTCGGAAGGGCGAGAAGATCTTCTCCACGGCCGACTGCTCGATTTCCGCGGCGAGCTTCGACGTCGCGTTGCTCGCGGCCGGCGGCGTGATGGCGGGGGTGGACGCGGTCCTGAACGGGAGGGTCGACAACGCATTCTGCGCGGTCAGGCCGCCGGGCCATCACGCGGGACGGGATTCCGCGATGGGCTTCTGCTTCATCAACAACGTCGCGGTGGGAGCGGTCTACGCCAGAGCCATCTACGGCGTGGAGAGGATCTTCATCCTGGACTGGGACGTCCATCACGGCAACGGAACGCAGGAGATCTTCGTCGAAGACCCTCTGACCTACTACTGCAGCCTTCACGAGCATCCGACGTTCTGTTTTCCAGGCACGGGCCGGAGGATGGAGCGCGGGACGGGGGCGGGCGCGGGGCTCACCCTGAACCTGCCGCTGAAGCCGCACACGAACGACGAGGAGCTGATTCAGATTTTCGAGAGGGACGTCGTCCCGGAGATCGAGCGGTTCGAGCCCGGCCTCATCCTGGTCTCGGCCGGTTTCGACGCGCACGAGAGGGACCCGATCGCCGACCTCGACCTCACGGAGAAGTCGTTTGCCTACATGACGCGCAGAGTCTGCGAGCTGGCGGACAGGTACTGCGGGGGCCGGATCGTGTCGGTCCTGGAAGGAGGGTACGACGGTCCCGCCCTCGCCGCGTCGGCCCTCGCCCACCTGAAGACGCTTCAGGGAAGGAGTCCGGAATGTTCGTCGGAAAAAGGATGACACGGAAGGTCGTCACGGTCTCCCGGGGGGACACCTTGAAGTTCGCGAGCAACCTCCTGCACGAGAACCGCATCCATCAGCTGCCGGTCGTCGAAGGCGCGGAGCTGGTCGGGTTCGTGTCGGGCACCGACATCCGCAATTCGACGTTCGAGGAGCCTGCGCTCTCCGAGAGCGGCAAGATCATCGTGAAGAACCGGACCGTCGAAGAGGTCATGACGCGCGACGTGATCACGGTGAGCCCGTGGGACACGGTCGAGGACGCGCTCCTCATCTTCCACAAGAAGAGACTCGGCGCGGTTCCTGTGGTGGAAGGGAAGAAGCTCGTGGGGATCATCACGAAGGCGGACGTTCTGGCGGCCTTCTGCGACACCCTCAGGATCGAGGAGCCGGGAGTGCGAATCGAAGTGCTCCTCCCGCGTGAAGCCGGCTCCCTGATTCACCTCGTGCGCAAGCTCGGGGAGCTGAAGACCGAGATCCGCAGCCTGATCCTCTCTCCCTTGCGAGAGGGGTTCGTCGCCTTCATCCGGATCTCGACGATCGACGTGGCGGCGGTGAAGAGATCCCTCAAGGACGCGGGCTTCACGGTTCCCGAGCTTGCGGACTTTCTCGGAAGGGCGGACGAACAATAATGCGACTCGAGGTGGTCCATGTTGATTCGAGACATCATGCGGAGCCCGGCCATAACCATCTCCGCGGACACGACGCTCCAGGACGCCTACCGGACGATGCGGGAGCAGGGCATCCGGCACCTGCCCGTTGTCGAAGGCGGAAAGCTCGTCGGCGTGGTCACGGACCGTGATCTCAGGCTCGCGACCAGCTCGCTCGTCCCGTCGCCGTTTTCGCCGGACAGCGGCGTCTCCGCCGTCATGTCCGTGGCGCCGTTGACGGCGGATGCCTCGGACCCGGTGGAGGACGCCGCGCGCACGATGCGGGAGCGGAAGATCGGCTGCCTTCCGGTGCTGGACGACGGGCGACTGATCGGGATCGTGACGGGCCTCGATCTGCTGGACGCGTTGATGCGCCTGACAGGCGTGCACAAGCCCTCGGGCCGCCTGGAAGTGCGCCTGCCCGACCATCCCGGCGAGCTCGCCCGGCTCACGAGCTTCGTCAGCCACCGCGACCTGAACGTCCATTCGATTCTGACGTACCCCGACGGTCCCGACTCGGTCCGGACCGTCCTGCGCATCGGCTCGATCGAGACCAGACTGCTCGCTCAGGACTTGCGCCGTGCCGGTTTCGACGTCCTGTGGCCGCCGGAGAAACCGTGCCCTCGGTGATCTACGCTCCGGCCTACCGGAGGTACTCCTTCGGCGACGAGCATCCGTTCAGCCCCGTCCGCACCGACATGATGTTCGATCTCCTGGGCGCCCTCGGGCACCGCGTGGAGACGGTCGAACCGGAACCGGCGACGCGGGAGGATCTCCTCGACGTGCACCACGAAGCGTACGTCTGCCGCGTGGAGAAGCTGAGCGTGGGCGAACCGGTTCCCGACGGACATGAATACGGGCTGGGAACGCAGGACACCCCGTCGTTCCCCGGCATGGACGAAGCGGCGCGGTGGCTCGTCGGCGGCACCCTGCATGGAGCGCGCCTGATCGCGGGAGGGAGAGAGCGCCGCGTCCTTCAGGTCGGAGGGGGGCTTCATCACGCGCGCCGCGGGTCCGCGTCCGGTTTCTGCGTCTACAACGACCTGGCGATCGCGATCAACGCGCTCACCCGGGCCGGAATGAAGGTGGCCTACCTCGACATCGACGTCCACCATGCCGACGGCGTTCAAGAGATCCTCTACGAGGACCCGCGCGTCCTGACGGTGAGCCTTCACGAATCGGGCAAGTACCTGTTTCCCGGTACCGGTGAGATCCGCGAGCTCGGCTCGGGCGCCGCACGCGGCTTGAAGCTCAATCTCCCGCTGGAGCCGTTCACGGAGGGCGGCAGCTACCTGGAGGTCCTCGAGCAGGTGATGCCCGCCGCCTTGCGGTTCTTTCACCCCGACGTCCTCGTGGTTCAGGCGGGGGCGGACGCGCATTTCGACGACCCGCTTTCCGATCTCATGCTGACGACGCGCGATTACGAGGCCATCTACCGGCGAATCCTGGCGTGGGCGGACGACTTCACCGAGGGCCGGGTGCTGTTCACGCTGGGAGGCGGCTACTCGTTCCGAGCGGCGCCGCGCGTTTGGGCGATCCTCTACCTCGTGATGCACGACCTCGACGTGGCGCGGGACCTTCCGGAGGCCTGGCGGACGAAATGGAATCGCGGTCCGGAGAACGAGCTCCCGCACACCTTCCACGACCCGAATCCGTCGCATGCCGACATTCCCAACCGATACGAGATCTCGCACCGCAACCGGCAGGTCGCCGAGCGACTCCTCGACCTGACGCGGCAGTACTGGTTCCAGAAGTAGGGCGAATCAACCTGGCGCCGCGAATATCCCGGTATGATCGCACGCGTCACGATCCAATTGCTGGCCCTAGCCGGATGAACTCGCGTGCGACCTCAGCTCGAAGGGGCGTGGTGGCCTCGCCTGATCTTGCGGAGGAGCCAGGCCTTCGCGGTTTTCCAATCCCGCATGACGGTCTCGGGGGAGACGTTCAAGGCACGGGCTGTTTCGTCCACGGTCAGGCCACCAAAGAATCTCAACTCGACAATCTGGCTCATACGAGCATCGAACGTCGCCAGCCCGCTGAGCGCATCGCTGAGCGCAACGACGTCGTGCTCCTTCGAGGCTGGCAGCTCTTGCACTTCATCGAGATTGAGGTGAACCGCACCGCCACCACGTTTCTGACGTCGCCGGTTGCGGGCGGACTCCACCAGGATCCGTCGCATCATCTGCGCCGCGACAGCGAGGAAGTGCGCGCGATCCCGCCATTCAACTCGATTGACGTCGATCAACCGCAGGTACGCCTCGTTCACCAGCGACGTCGCCTGCAGCGTATGATCAGGCCGCTCCTGGCGCATATAGCGCCGGGCGAGGCGGTGGAGTTCCTCATAGACCAGCGGGACCAAGCGCTCGAAGGCGGATGCGTCGCCTTGGCTCCACGCTCTGAGGAGCTCAGTGGGTCCGCTGTCGGAATTCGGCGACATGACAGTTTTCTCGTTCGGATGGCGCCTTCTAGAAACAGAGGATGGTAATGGTACACCGCGGCGACGCGGTTCCAGACCCCTCAGCTAGGAGGCCGACGTGAACCAGCCCGTGATGGACCATTGGACGACGGTCAAACGCATCCATCAGTCTGCTCTCGATGTCGACCCGTCGAAGCGTGCCGCATTCGTCGACGAATTATGCGGCGGTGACGAAGCGCTGCGGCGCGAGGTGCATTCGCTTCTCACGTACGCGACCGATGCCGAGACGTTCCTGGAGTGGCCGGTTATGGTGCGGAATTCCAGCTCGCTTTGCAGTCCGCAATAGCCGGAGACCTCGACGCTGCATTCGAGCATCTTCAACGCTTGATCGACAAGCGTGAACCTGCATTGATTCATCTCGCCGTGGCGCCTCAGTGGGACAACTTGCGCGCGGATCCGCGTTTCAATCAGTGCCTCGTAAGGATGAAATTGCGGTCGGCCTAGTGGAGCTGCGCGCAATCCGACGCCGAGGGGCCCTCGCAACGCGGCCACTGCGCCGTGAGTTGTAGCCGGGCGGTGCCGCCGAGAGAGGGCTCGCAGCCGTGGATCGCTATAGACGTGACCGCGTCTCTCGTATCTGCGAGCCGTCCAACATTCTGATCGCATGATACCGCCGCCTAAAACGCGCGTGCAGCGGACTCGCTCATCGCCTTCGGCTCTTTCGACCTGCTCCCCAAAGCTGAGCCACTCGGGGTGTGAGCTTCTGGGTTGAAATCGTAGCAGTGGCCGCGCTGTGGAAATCGAGGAAAAGTGGAGATCACGCGGCCGTCTCCCGGTGCGCGGCGAGAAGTCCCAACGCGCGAGCGGGGACCGACCGCGGCGTGCCATCGAACCTTCATCCGGGCACCGCGGACGCGCCGAGGCTCAGATCACGGGCAGGGGCTGCCGCGCTTCCATCAGGAGCTGCCGGGTTCCGTCGGACCGGGCCGTGTCCCGCTCCATCTGGATGGAGGCGAGGCGGGACCGCCACGGCGCGAGGTCGAAGGCGTCGGCATCCGGGGAAGCGAGGCAGGCGTCGATCAACTCCCGGTAGAAGCGGACGATTCCCTCGACGAGCGGCACGGAGTACTCGCGCCCCTGCACTTTCAGGCACCCGACCTTCAGCTTGATCAGGTGCGGGATGTCTTCCAGAAGGAAGAACGCGTCGTTCTTCAGGGCGACGCTGTTCTCCCATTTCTCGCCGCCTGAATAGAGCTCCCACGACTCGAGGCAGACGCGGTAATCGAGGCCCCCACGGTTCGGGCTTCCCTTGAAGAGGTCCTTCCCGAAGGAGTCGGTCGTTCGTTCGAGACGGTGATAGGGCGACATCCAGCATTTCCCGAGGTACGTGTAGCACTTGTTCGCGTGGATGAGGACTTCGATCCCGACGTCGATCTGCTCCTTCCGCGAGGCCAGCTCCCTGAGCGTCAGCTTGGTGTCGGCCACGACCTGCGAGACGCCGATCGACCTGTAGAACCTCACGTCCTCGTTGTTGAGGATGTTGGCTCCGATCGAGGCGTGGATGGTGAGCTGCGGGAAACGCCGGTGGACCTCGGCGATGGCCCCGATGTCGGTCATGATCGCCCCGTCCACCCCCCAGGACACGAACCGCTCCATTTTTTCCAGCATCGGGACGATCTCGTGCGACTGCATGTTCGTGTTGAAGGCCACGCGCAGCTTCGCGCCGCCCGCGTGGGCGATACCGATCGCGGCGCGGACGTCCTCGTCGGACATCTCGTACTTGTCGCGCCGGCGGCTCCAGCCGCGAGGCCCCACGTAGATGGCGTTGGCGCCGTTCGCGACCGCCCCCTCGACCATCGGAAGATTCCCTGCGGGCGCCAGAAGCTCGACCATGACCCTTCCTCCTTGACCTATGACTCCGCGCGCGAGAGGGTCGGAAGCGACCCGAGCGCTTCCGGCCGGAGCCCCTGGTAGTCCATTCCGCTCCTGCCGAAGTAGAACCCGTTGCAGAGACCGACGTGGGCGTGACGCCGAAGCGTCTCCCAGGACCCCTCGTCCACGTCGCCCTCGCCGGCGATCGCCCGCTCCAGAGCCGCGCGATACACGCCCGCGACCTCGCGGCGGTACGCCGGGCTCTCCGAGACGGTTTCGATCCTGAAGTGCCTGTGGCCCTCGGCGAGAAGACGTGGCAGGTGCTCGAGCATGCACACGTCCTTGCCGCTCAGGATTCCCTTCCCCAGCGACTTCATCGCCCAGTCGCCCTGCTTCAGGAAAAGCTCCTTCTGGCAGAGATCGGGGCACTTGACACCCCACTTCTCCTCGTAGTCCAGCAGAAAGCAGTAGTCGGAGACCCCCAGCGGCATCTTGCCGTGGAGAAGGAGCTCCAGGGGAGCGTCGCAGGTCGACGTGATCTCGTGGATCTCGTCCAGGCTCAGCTCGTAGTTCGGCGTGAACCGAACGGCCCCGAACCCGCGCAGGACCTCGGCCCCGGCCGCGGTGTAGATGTTCGCAAAGCCCCCGACGTGCACCGGGAGCTCCGGGAACTCCTCGTGGGCGATCCTCAGGATCCCGAGGTTGTGGACCTCGACCGCTTCCGCGCCGGCAGCGGCAGAAGCTTCCAGCATCTTCCTCACCTTCGGCAGGAAGTCGTTCCGCGGCGCGGCGTAGGTCGCCACGTAGGCCTTCTTCCCCTGGTCGCGGAGAATGTGGAGGCCTTCCTTGAGGTCGCCGAGCTGCTCCAGGAAGTTCGATTCGTAGAGCCGGCAGTAGATGTCGCCCAGGTAGACCGCGCCGTAATCCGTCAGGTCCGACGCCCTGAGGTCGCGCAGATTCGCGATCGTCGTGTTCAGCTCGAACCCGTTCATGCCCTTCGTCATCTCTCCTGCCGCCTCTCTCATCGCCCGACGACGGCCCATGCCGCCGGCAGCGTGGCCGGCGGCGCCTCGAACGCGCCCGGAAACGTCCGCGCGTCGATCGCTTCTCGGTAGCGGCGAACGAGCGGCGCGAGCAGCTCCACCGGAAGGCTTCGTCCCTGGAGCTTCAGCACGTCCACGCCCGCTTCGGCGTAGGCCTCGACCTCCGCGATCCGGCTGATCTGCCGGCTCGGAAAAAGGCGTGTGTCGACCTGCCGCCCTTCTGCGAAGAGCTCCCAGGGCTGCTGGCAGATTCTGAAGCAGGCTCCGACGCCCCCGCGCTTCATGCTGCCGGTCTGCCGCAGCCCCAATAGAGCGCCTTCCGGCGTTTCGTCCACCCGGGCCTTCGACGCGGAGGCCGGCGGAAGCGGCGACGGCTTCAGATGCACGTAGCTCGGCATCCAGCATTTTCCGAGGAGGACGAACTCCTCGACCATGTGGACCATGACCTCCACGGAGATTCCACGGACGGTCCTGATCTCGCGCACCTCGGCGGGGCTCACGGTCCCCGGCAGGACGACGGCGTGAGCGCCGAGGTCCCTGAAGAAAGCGACGTCGGCGACCGTCTGTGCGCCGCAGCCGATGCTGGCGGTCAGCCGCAGGTTCTGGAACCGCCGCCGCAGGGCAGCCAGGATTCCGACGTCGTTCACGATGACGTCCCGGATCCCCAGATCCAGGAGGCCGGGAACCTGCTCGAAGAGGCGCGCGCGCTCCCCGGGCTTCGGGATCGTATTCAGGGCGACCTGGAGGCTCCGGCCGGCGGATGCGACTTCCCGCTGCGCCGCCACGAGCTCGTCCCAGTTCAGCTCTCTCCGCGCCCCGCCGCGGCTCCAGCCCTCGAGGCCCACGTAGACGGCGTCCGCTCCCGCGTCGAGCGCGGCTCGGACGGCTTCCGGCGTTCCGGCGGGTGCGAGAAGGACCGGCACGGCCATCACCTCGGCGAGAATACTACGTGTCGTCGACTATTCATCGCGTCGAGCGATTGTAGGGCGCGGTCGCGGGCCGGCGTCAAGGAGTTTCTGGATTCGTGCGTTCCCTGTAATCTCCGGCGATGGCCTCGCGCCACAGCCTCACGGACACGTACCGGACGATGGCGCACCTGCGGCGGTTCTTCGAGTCGGTCCGGAGGACGATCACGACCGAGCCGACGAACGGCGGCCTCACTCCCGCCCAGCAGTTCGCCCTCCTGACGCTCGCGGGCAACCCCTCGGGTGACCCGCTGACGATCGGAGACCTGGCGCGCGAGACCTTCGCCACGATGAACACGACGTCCGCCCTCGTCCGGCGGATGGAGCGCGCCGGCCTCGTCTCGACGACGCGCTCCCCGAAGGACCACCGCTTCGTCTACGTGCGGCTGACCGCGTTCGGCGAACGCCGCCTTCGCCCGTCCACGGCCGCCGTTGTGCAGGCCCTTCGGACCGCTGCCGACGAGCAAGGCAGGGCCCAGCTTCGAAGCGCGTTCGAGACGTGGTTCGACAACTGGGGCGCCGTCATCAAGGCGTTGTCTTCCGCGCCGGGCGCGAGCGGGCGCCGGCCGCGCCGCTCACCCGCCGCGGGACGGCGCCCGCGCCGTTAGAGGGTCGCTACTTCCTCTTGTCGCTTACCTGCGTGAGCAGGGAATCGCTCACGTGCGTGACGAGGCTGTGGAACGATGTACTTGAGCTTCCGGAAGCCCGAATCCGTGAGGATGTTCTCGAGGGCCGCGAGGCTCTCCAGGTCGACCTGGATGAGCCGCTGCGGGGACGACCCGCCCAGCATGCTCTTGTACACGCGTACGCCCTTGACGCCTTTGAACTTCAGCCAGATGTCCTTGCCGGGGCCCTTGGTGTACCTTTCGTACTCCTTCAGTTTTCCCGGGAGAACGTCGAAGCGGTATTCGAACGTGACCATGAAATTCCCTCCTTGATTCCTATCTTCCCGTCCAGACGGCCGCCCTCTTCCCGAGGAACGCCGAGATTCCTTCCTGGGCATCGACCGCCATGGAGTTCATCGACATGATCTCCTTGGCGTACGCGTACGCCTTCGGCTGGTCGAGGTCGATCTGTGTGTAGAAGGCCTGCTTCCCGATGGCGAGCGTGACGGGGCTCGCCTCCGCGATGCGCGCCGCGAGCTTCCGGGTCTCCTCGCGGAGCGCGGTCGCGGGCACCACGTTGTTGACGAGCCCCCAGTCCGCCGCCGTCGGCGCGTCGATCGGATCGCCGGTCAGGAGCATCCGAAGGGCGCGCTTGCGGCCGACGGCGCGGGTCAACGCGACCATCGGGGTCGTGCAGAAGAGCCCGATCCTGACGCCCGGGGTCGCGAAGCGGGCCTCCTCGGCCGCAACCGCCAGGTCGCACGTCGCCACGAGCTGGCAGCCGGCCGCGGTGGCGAGTCCCTGTACCTCGGCGATCACCGGCTGCGGAATCGACTGGATCTTCGTCATCAGCTCGGCGCAGACGTCGAAGATCCGGCGGGAGTCGTTGATGTCCATGCCGGCGAGCTCGGCGAGATCGTGCCCCGAGCTGAAGACGTTGCCGGAGGCGGCGAGAATGACGGCCCGGAGCTGCCGGTCCTCTCCGATGCGCTCGAGACAGTCCAGCAGCTCCCGCATGAGAGCCAGCGAGAGGGCGTTGCGCCTCGCGGGGCGATTCAGCGTCACGACGGCGAGCGGCCCGTCCGTCTCGAAGCAGAGGCTCTCGTATCCCATCTGACGCCTCCTCTCCCTTCTCTAGTGCCCGCAATACTGCGGGAAATACTCTTCGTCCCCGATCCACTCGGGGTACTGGACGCGGACCTCGCCGAGGGGCCGGAACTCGGCGTCGAATTCCAGCGCGACCACGCGCTGGTCCTGGCCGTCGTAATAGCGGAACAGATAGCGCCCGTCGGGCAGAGTCAGCGCGTCGATGGCGCGGCTGTCGTCGAAGTTGAGTGCCATCGAGACCAACAGGTCGGGGACCGTGTAGACGACGCCCTTGATCGTCAGGGACTGGACGCCGCTCCCGAGGGGGCCGTAGCGGCTCTCCATCAGCGCCGGGCCTTTCAACCCAGCCACGGCGCTCACGCCTCCTGCTGAATCGCCGCCGGCCGCTTGAAGATCAGGTGCAGGCCGATCGTCCCGTATGCAATGCCGTCCTTGTTCGGAGCGATGAGAGGAGCTGCGGAGACGAGCTCCCAGCCCTCGGAGCCGGCGCCGTTTATCCAGGAGTCCAGGCCGCTCACCATTCCGCCTTCTCCGTCGCTGAAGATGACCATTCGATCGAAGTACTCCCACTGCATGGTCGCTCTCCTTGCGCTCCTCAGCCTAGCATGCTCCGCGGGAAGCGGCGTCTCGTCAGTCTCCTGCGAGGTGTTCGGCGAGCCAGGTGCTGAGGGTCGCGCAGGCCGGGCGGTTGAATCGCAGCTCGCTGTGGTTGAACCAGCGCGGGAGGTAGCGGATCAGGCCGTTCTCGTGCTGAACGTCGGGGCGGATGTCCTCGGAGACGAGGCGCTTTTCGGAACCGGGGAGCCCGGCCTGCAGGCTCGCGGCGCTGTCGAGAAGCGCCTGGATGTCCCGCTCGGAGTAGAGGAGGAGACACGGGCGGCCGTGCGGCGGAACGGGACCGAGCTTCTCGAGAAGCTCGAGGACATATCCCGAGTAGGGCTCGCGAAGCCCCGGGCTCGGGAGGTTCTCGAACATCCACTTGCCCTGCGGGGACATCTGCATCATGACGGACGGGGACATCGCCACCATGACGTCCGCAGAGGACATCAGCGCGAGCCTCCCCCCGAGGCTGTGGCCGATCACCGCTGTCCTGCCGAACCGCCGGACGAACGCGATGGCGGCCTCCAGCTCGTCGCGCATCGCCGGGCCGATCGGCGCCGGGTTCTCGCCGTGCCCGCACAGGTCGACCGCCAGAACGGCGGTTCCCTTCTCGGCCACCGCCGTCGCGATCCCGAGCATCTGCTCCTTCGACGAACCGTAGCCGTGACACACCACGGCGCCGCCGCGAGGCGAAGCCGGCAGGAAAAGGAAGCCGGGAATGGCGTGTCCGTCCGGCGCGGCCAGGTCGTGCACCCGCTGGAATTCCATCTCACCCCTCCTTCGCTTTGGCCTCGAGCGCCGCGAGGCGCGCGTTCATCTCTTTTTGCTTCTGCCACCTGGCGGTGACGTCCTGGACCATCGCGGCCACTCCCGCGAGCTCGCCGCTCTCGGCGCGGACGAGGACGACGTTGAACTCGATGGAGATCCGCGAGCCGTCCTTCCGCATGGCCGGAACCGCCAGCGGGTCGCGCCCGTACTTCGTGACGCCGCTCGCCATGACCTTGTCCCAGCCCTCCCAGTGCCTCGGCCTCTGGCGCTCGGGCACGATCAGGTCCAGAGACTGTCCGAGCGCCTCCTTCGCCGTGTAGCCGAACATGGTCTCGGCTCCCGAGTTCCAGAGGCGGATCTTCCCCTCCCGGTCCGCGAACAGGATCGCCATCGGGCTGTTCTCGACGATTTTCCGGCAAAGCAAATCGTGCTCAGCGGACTCGGTCATGTGTTGCTCCTTTGACGGTCGTCTGCGCCACGTCCGAGGGAAGTCTGCGGTCCGCGGGCGCCGGCACCGTCGTCGTGTAACGGGCAGCCCGTCCCTTCTGGGGGAGCGCCACGCGGATGCGCGAGTCGAGAATGCGGCAGCCCTCTCCGGGAGACGAAACGAAGATCGGGCTGAGCTCCAGCTCCGCGATGTCGGGCACCTCTTCGACGAGGCGGGAGACGCGCAGGAGGACATCGTGGATCGCATCGATGTCGGCGGGGGGGTACCCGCGGTAGCCCGCGAGCAGGGGATAGCCGCGGGTTTCGTGCACCATGGCTGCGGCCGCGCGGTCGGTCAGGGGAGTCACACGCACGGCCGGGTCCGCGATCGCTTCCACGTGAATTCCCCCGAGCCCGAACGCGATGAGAGGCCCGAAGGAAGGATCCTCGAACATGCCGACGGTCACCTCGACGTCGCTCTTGACCATCGGCTGCACGAGGACTCCCTCCTTCGCCACGAAGCCGCCCTCCGCTTCCAGGGAGCCGCGAGTCATCTCGAAGGCCCTCCGGACGGCGGCCTCGTCGATCAGGTTGAGATGGACGGAGCCTTTCTCGGTCTTGTGAAAAACGCCGGGGCTGGCCGACTTGACGGCGACCGGGAACCCGACGCTCCGCGCCAGCCGGGCGGCCTCGTCGGCCGTGCCGGCGACACCTCCCGGAGCGACGGGAAGGTGCATGGCCCGAAGGACCGCTCTCGCCTCCTCCGCCATGAGCCAGCCCGCCCCGCGCTCCTCGATCGCCCTTCTGCAGGTTCCGCGCGCGGAGGCGGGGTCGATGTCGTCGAAGTCGGGCACGATCCCGTGCGGGCCCGCTCGCCACACGGCGTATGTCGCGATCTTGCCGAGCACGCGCGCGGCCGATTCCGGGTACGCATAAACGGGAATGCTCTCGCCGGCCAGCACGATCGGCCCGCTTGCCTCCGCTTTCGCGACGAGGCAGGCCAGGACCGGCTTGCCGGCGCCCCCCGCCGCGCGCCCCGCTGCCGTGCCCTGCCGGATCGCCTCGGGCATGGCGGCCGACTCTTCCGCGTCGAGGGGAGTCCGGATCGCGATGACGGAATCCACCTCGCGATCGAGGAGAAGCGCCTCGAGCGTTCGCGCGTACTGATCCGCCGTGGCCGATGCGCCAAGCTCCAGAGGGTTGTCGATCGGCCTGCCGGCCGGGAGGAACGCTTCGAGACTCTTCACCGTCGACTCGGAGAACGGAGGGACGGACAGCCGGGCGGCCTCGCAGGCACCCGCGCAGAGGACGCCGGGGCCGCTTCGGTCCGAGAGGATCGCCACGCGGCGCCCCGCCGGCAGGGGCTGCCGGTCGAGCGCGGAAGCGAGATCGAACATCTCGTCCAGCGTCTCGGCGCGGATGACACCCGTCTGCCGGAACAGAGCGTCCACTGCGGTGTCGTCCTCGACGAGAGCCGCCGCGCTGGAGACGGCCTCCAGGGGCGCCGCCCGGCGGCCCGGCTTCACGACCACGATCGGCTTGCCTCGGCTCACGGCCCGGGCGACCCGCGCGAACCGGCGCGGATTTCCGAACGACTCGAGGTAAAGAAGTATGACCCGCGTCGCCTCGTCGCCCTCCCAGTACTGCAAGAGATCGTTGCCGGAGATATCGGCCTTGTTCCCCACGCTGATGAAGGTGGAGATGCCCAGGTGGCGCTGGCGCGCGAGGGTCAGCATCGCGAGGCCCAGCGCGCCGCTCTGGGACAGCATCGCGACGCTCCCGCCCGGCGGAAGAGTCGGGGACACCGAGGCGTTGAGCCGCACCGCCGGGTCGGTATTCAAGAGACCCATGGAATTGGGCCCGACCACGCGGATCCCGTGGCCGCGCGTCTTCTCCAGGAGCCTCTCCTGCAGGGCGCGCCCCTCGGCGCCCGCCTCCGCGAATCCGGCCGTGACCACGACGAGGGCCCGGACGCCGGCGGCGGCGCAATCGTCCACGGCCTCCAGCACCGAGTCGAGCGGGTTCACCATGATGGCGAGATCCGTCCCGTGCGGGATCTCCCGCGCGGAGGGAAAGGCAGGCCACGGCGCGACGGACGGCAGGGCCGGGCTCGCCGCGTATATCGGCGCCTGGAAACCTCCCTTGGACAGCGCCGCCAGGATGCGCAGGCCGACGGCGGACGTGTCCCGCGACGCGCCGACGACCGCGATGGACCGCGGGCGGAAAAACGGACGAAGCGAGGCGGTCGTGAAGACGCGGTCCCTCATCTCCGAACGGGTGACGCTGTCCTCGCTCGGAGCGACGGAAAAATCGATCTCGACGGATTCATCCTCGATTTTCGAGTGCAGCGAAAACCCCGACTGGCGAAACGTCTCGAGCATCATCTGGTTTCCGAGCAGCGTCAGGGCCCAGAAGCGGACGAACCCGTGCCGCGCCGCCAGCAGCGCCAGCCGCTCGAGGAGGATTCCCCCGAGTCCCTTCCCCTGGAACTCGTCGTCCACCGCGAACGCGACCTCGGCGCTGGTCTCGTCGCGCGCGACATAGGAGCCGGTCGCGATGATCCGGGAGGCGCCCTCGACGACGCGGCTCACGATCAGCGTGAGCTGCGCCCGGGGATTGGACGAATCGCATTGCCGCGCGAGCAGCGCGTCCGCCGGATCGGCGGCCGAGAAGAAGCGCCGCTTTTTCGACTCCGGCGAGAGCTGGTGGAAGAACTCGCGCAGGGCGTCGAGGTCTCCAGGCTCCGACGGGCGGATGAACGCGGTGGACCCGTCGCGCAGGATGAGACGGCCGGATTCCGCGGAGTCCTGATAGGTCGGCGGCAGGAAGAGGGTTCGCATGAAAGCGGACGTCGTGCCCGCCCGCCCGGGGCGTCAGCGTGCCGTGATGTTAGCACCGTGAAGGCGGCCGGCAGCGGTCCGCTATCATCGCGCGCGTGTCGGCGGCCATCCCGATTTTCGACGCGCACATCCACGTGGGACCGCATGACCGGATGAACGAAAGCGCCCGCCGGGTCATGCTGGACGGGCGGACCGACCTCGACCTTCTCGCGCGGGTCATGAGCTCGGCCGACGAGCTCCTCAGGGCGATGGACGCCGAGGGCGTCGCGCGGGCGGCTCTCATCAACTCGGTGTCTCCCGACGTCCTCGGAATCACCGACATGGTGAACCCCTGGGTCGCGCGCTACGTGGAAGGCCACCGCGACCGGCTCGTCCCGGTCGGAGGGATTCACCCCCGGCACTCCCGCAACGTCGTCGAGGACATGAGGAAGCTGCTCGACGATTACCGCCTGGGCGCGATCAAGCTGCACCCGCCGCACATGGAGATGGCCGCGAACGCCTACCGGGGCGACTGCCCCTCGCTCGCCGACGTCTACCGCCTCGCGGGCGAAGCGAAGCGGCCGGTTCTGATCCACACGGGGACGTCCATCTTTCCCGGCGCCCGCAACGTCTACGCCGATCCGATGGCGTGTGACGACGTCGCGGTGGACTTTCCCGGGACGACGCTCGTGCTCTGCCACGCCGGCCGCCCCCTCTGGTACGAAACGGCGTTCTTCCTCGCGAGGCGCCATCCGAACGTCCTGCTCGACATCTCCGGGATCCCGCCGCGAAAGCTCCTCGAGGTCCTTCCGCGGATCTCCGAGATCGCCGACCGCGTCCTGTGGGGGACCGACTGGCCCTCCAAGGGGGTCCGCTCGATGCGCCGGAACATCGACGATTTCCTCTCGCTTCCTCTCTCCGACGAGGTGCGGCGGAAGATCCTTTTCGACAACGCGGTGGCGCTCTTCGGCTTGAGGTAGCGGCGCGCGCGGTGATAGCATTTCCGCGACGGAAATGCCTGCGCCCAGGACGTCCCAGATCCGCGACAAATACACGGGCGAGGTAATCGGCGAGGTGAGGGAGGACACGCGCCGGGACCTGCGCACGAAGATCCACCGTGCGTTCGAGGCGAAGGGGGCCGTTCGGAGGACGAGCCTCGAGGTGCGCGCCGAGCTCGGGCGCCGCATGGCGATGCGGCTCGAAGAGCGGCGCGCCGAGCTCGAAGAGCTGATGATTCGCGAGGCCGGCCAGCCCCGCAAGTTCGCGCGCTGGGAAATGGACCGGGCCATCGCGAGCGCGGTGAGCCTCGAACGCAGGCTGGAGCTCCTCAAGCCGCGGGAGCTCCCCGCCGCTTCGGGAAGGAACCTCCTGATCCGCGAGCCGTACGGAGTTGTCGGAGTCCTCCCGCCGCACAACACGCCGCTCGCCGTACCGCTTTACACGATGCTCTGCGCCCTCGGGGCCGGGAACGCCGTCGTGGAGAAGCCCTCGAGCCTGGTTCCCCTCACCTGCCTGCGGCTCGTCCAGATCGCCGTCGAGGCGGGCCGCCCGCCCGACAGCGTCCAGGTCTCCACCTGCCCGGGGGACGACGCCACGAGGGAGTTCATCGAGAACCCCGAGGTCGACGTCCTCGTCCACTACGTATCCAGCCCCGTCGGCAAGGACAACGTGATCAAGATGGGCTCGTACCTCGAGCGGACGAAAAAGACGCTCGGCGAATCCATGCCGCACGTGGCCGGCCGGATCAAGAAGTACGTCCCCGAGCTCGCGGGAAACGACCCCTTCATCGTGCTCGAGAGCGCCGACCTGGAGAAGGCCGCCGCGGCAGCCCTCCTCGGAGGCTTCGCGCACAGCGGGCAGATCTGCGTCGCCGCGAGGCGGTTCCTCGCGCAGCGCTCCATCGCGTCGCGCTTCCGGGAGCGGCTCGTCGAGGGGATTCGCCGGCTGAAGGTGGGCGACCCTCGCGACGAGGAGACGGACATCGGCCCCGTCGGAAAGCGGGAGAGCCTGGACATCGCGGCGTATCACGTCCGCGAGGCATTGCGGCGCGGCGGCCGTGTTCTCACCGGGGGCCGGGCGGAACCTCCCTTTTTCATCCCGACGCTGATCGAGTTCGGGAAGACGCAGCTCCTGGGGCGTCGAGAGGACGAGAAGCCTTTCCTCTGGACCGAGGAAAGCTTTGCTCCCGTTCGTTCGTTCGTGGTCTTCGACAGCATCGAGGAGGCTGTCGCTCTGGCGAACGACGGTCAGTACGGGCTCGGCGCCAGCGTCTTCGGCGAGCTGGTGGCGGCGACCGCCGTCGGCGAGGACCTCGCGGCCGGGAGGGTCATGATCAACGAAGAGCCGCTCTACAGCGACGTCTTCCTCCCGATCGGCGGGATCCGCGACAGCGGGCTGAACGGCTCGACCGACAAGCTCGAAGAGATGGCTTACATCAAGCGGATCCACCTGGCGACCTGAGGCGGGCCCGTCGGGTCGAGGCAGATCAGCCGACGGGATGGTGCTCGGCGAGGATCTGGGGGATGCGGAGGAAGTCCGCGTCCGTCGTGACGACCGTGAGCCCGTGCTGCATGGCGCTGGCCGCGATCCAGACGTCGTTCGTGCCCACCTGCGCCCCGGCCGAACTCAGAGAAGAAACGATGGCCGCGTAGCGTTCGGCCGTGTCTTCGTCGATCGGGAGAACGCCGACGCGCGGCGAGGAAAGGAAGGACCGGAGTTGGTCCTCGTTTGCCCGACGTCTCGCTCCCCCGCGAAAGCCCGCCATGAGCTCGCCGAGCACGACCGGCGTCACGCGGATCTCGTCCGCCGCGCGCAGGGCATCGCCTACTGCCGCGTGCCCGCGAAGAAAGGCCGAATAGGCCGACGTGTCGGCCAGGACCCGCGTCATTTCCAGACTTCGGGGTCGACGGTCCGGAGCTCTGAGAGCTGGCTGTCGAACGCGTCGGCCTGCTTCTTCGACCACTTTCCGAAGAGACTGTCGAGGTCGGTGTGCCTCACCCGCCGCGTCCGGTTCTTGAGACCCGCTCCCTCGGCGACGAGCTCGAGCACGGCCTTGTTCAGGCTCTGGCCCTCCCGGGAGGCGCGCCGTTCGACCGCCCGGGCGACGTCCGGCGGAATGTTGCGCAACGTGATGGCTTTCATACCGGCTCCTCTGCATCACTATACGCATCGGCTCGCATCACGACAAGATGCAAACGACGAGCCCTTCCCGGAGTCGTGGGGTGGCGGCAGCGCCTTCCCCCGGTTAGACTTCCTTCCGCGCGATGGCGATCTTCGGAAAGGGCAGCGGTCCGGCGCCTCCGGGCCGTGAAGACCCGGAGTCCCGCTCGACCTTCATCGGCCCGAAAATCCGGTTCCAGGGAGAGTTCCTGGGGGACGAAGACGTCCTCGTGGAGGGCAGCCTGGAAGGCCGCGTGAAGATCTCGAAGGCCTTTCGGGTCGGCCCCCACGGGGTCGTTCGGGCCGAGGTCGCGGCCGCCACCGTGACCATCGCGGGTCGTGTCGTCGGCAACGTGAGCGCCGACGAGCGCGTGGAGCTCCTCCCGACCGGCATTCTCGAAGGCAACATCCAGGCTCCCCGCATCGTCATCGGCGAGGGAGCCCGATTCACGGGACGGATCGACATGAGCGGCGGGACGACGAACCCGTCGCCGTCCGGCTGACCCGCAAGCGAAAGGAACGCAGCGAAATGACCTCATCCGCACCCACCCACGGAAACTGGATCGCGGGGAAATGGGTTCCCGCCAGATCCTCACGAACGTTCGAGAACCGCAACCCCGCCGACGTCACGGACCTCATCGGCCGCTTCGCCGAATCCGACGAGCGCGACGCGAAGGACGCGGTCGAGGTCGCCGCCGAAGCGTACAGGACGTGGCGCCTCGTACCGGGCCCGCAGCGGGGAGAGATCCTGTACCGCCTCGGAGAGATCCTGCGCGACCGCAAGGAGGAGTACGCGCGCGACATGACGCGCGAGATGGGAAAGGTCCTCAAGGAGGCTCGCGGGGACGTCCAGGAAGCCATCGACATGGCCTTCCTCATGGGCGGCGAGGGCCGGCGCCTGCACGGCCAGACGACCCCTTCCGAGCTGCCGAACAAGTTCGCGATGTCGGTGCGGGCGCCGATCGGAGTCTGCGCCTTCATCACGCCGTGGAACTTCCCGATGGCGATCCCGGCCTGGAAGACGACGGCCGCCCTCGTGTGCGGCAACTCGGTCGTCATCAAGCCGGCCACGGACACCCCGCTCTCGGTCGTGAACTTCGCGCGCGCTCTGGAGGACGCGGGCCTCCCGCCGGGCGTCTTCAACGTGGTCACGGGCAGCGGCTCGAAGGTGGGCATGCCCCTCCTCAAGGACCCGCGCGTGAAGGTCGTCTCGTTCACGGGCTCCACGGCCGTGGGCCAGACGATCAACGAGGCCTGCGCCCCCGCGTTCAAGCACGTCCACCTCGAGATGGGCGGCAAGAACCCGATTCTCGTGATGGACGACGCGAACCTCGAGCTCGCCGTCGACGGCGCCATCTGGGGCGCGTTCGGCACGAGCGGCCAGCGTTGCACGGCGTCCTCGCGCCTCCTCGTCCACAAGAAGGTCGTCCGGAAGTTCACGGCGATGCTCGCCGAGCGCGCGAACGCGCTGAAGGTCGGCAGCGGCCTCGACGAGAAGATCGAGATGGGGCCCTCCATCAACGAGAGCCAGCTCGACACGGTCCTCGATTACATCTCCATCGGAAAGTCGGAGGGCGCACGGTGCGTCGCCGGCGGACGGCGTCTCGCGGGCAAAGCGCACGCGAAGGGCTGGTTCGTGGCGCCCACCGTTTTCGCGGACTGCAATCGCAGGATGCGCGTCGCGCGCGAGGAGATCTTCGGGCCCGTGACGTCCATCGTGCCGATCGCGTCGCTCGAGGAGGGGATCGACGTCGCGAACGACAGCGACTACGGCCTCTCGTCGGCCATCTTCACGCAGGACGTGAACAAGGCCTTCGTCGCGATGCGCGACCTCGAAGCCGGGATCTTCTACGTGAATCTCCCGACGATCGGCGCCGAGACGCACCTGCCGTTCGGCGGCACGAAAAAGACGGGGAACGGGCACCGTGAGGCGGGCCTCGCCGCCCTGGACGTGTTCAGCGAGTGGAAGTCGATCTACGTCGACTACTCGGGCACGATCCAGAAGGCCCAGATCGACGTTCCCGCCGGAGCCCGGCCTTCCAGGAAAAGGGCCTGACGGGGCGGGAGCGGATGGGCACTTCCGTCCTCTGGCTCCTGCCCTTCGTCTCTCTCCTCCTCTCGATCGCGATCCTGCCGCTTGCCGTCCCCGGCAGGTGGAGCCGGCCCGGCTTTCAGGCGGCCGTGGCCTCTCTCGCGGCCTTGCCGGTCGTTCTGGGGCGGCCGGAAGGCCTGGCCCGGGTCGCGCACGAGTACGTCGCGTTTGTCCTCCTCCTCGGCTCGCTCTACGTCGTCGCCTCGGGGGTCCGCGTCACGGGCGACGTCCCCGCGCACCCCGCCACGAACACGGGGCTCCTCCTTCTCGGCGGGATCCTGGCCTCGATCATCGGGACGACCGGGGCGTCGATGCTCCTCATCGGGCTCGTTCTCGAGGTCAATTCCGAGCGGAAGAACGTCTCGCACACGGTCCTCTTCTTCATCCTCGTCGTCTCCAACGTAGGCGGCTGCCTCACCCCGCTCGGCGATCCGCCGCTCTTCCTCGGATATCTCGCGGGCGTGCCCTTCTTCTGGACGCTCCGGCTCGCCGGGGAATGGGCCGTGGCGATCGGCCTGCTCCTCGGCGCGTATTTCCTGGTCGAGCGGCGCGAGCACGCGCGGGAGACGTTCGCGGCGCTCCGCGTCGACGAGAGGACGCGCCGGCCGATCAGCGTGAAGGGACGGTGGAATTTTCTCCTCCTGGCCGGCATCGTCCTCGCCACGGCCTTCCTCGGCTCGCCCTTCCGGGAGGCCGCCTATCTCGCGTGCGCGGCGGCGAGCTTTCCTCTGACGCCCCGCGGGCAGCGGGAGGAGGTCGGATTCTCGTGGCACCCGATCCTCGAGGTGGCCATTCTCTTCGCGGGCATCTTCGTCGCGATGGAGCCGGCGCTCGTCGTGCTGCGCGAGAGGGCGCCGGCGCTCGGCCTCGCGCATCCGTGGCAGTTCTTCTGGGCGACGGGATCGCTCTCGGCGTTCCTCGACAACGCGCCGACGTACGCCGCGCTCCTCGCGGTCGCCCGGGGCCTCAACCGGCCGGAAGTGGCCGGCGCTCCGGCGAAGATCCTGGAGGCGATTTCGGTGGGTTCGGTCTTCTTCGGCGCGATGACGTACATCGGAAACGGCCCCAATTTCCTCGTGCGGTCCATCGCGGAGTCCCGCGGCGTGGCGATGCCGTCGTTCTTCGGCTATGCGGCCCGCGCGGCGGCCGTCCTGCTGCCGCTGTTCCTGCTTCTCACGCTGATTTTCTTCCGCGGCTAGTCCAGGCCCTTCGCCTTCCGATAGGCCGGGAGCGCCGCCGCGAGGATCCGCACGGCTTCGCGCAGGTCGTCCTCCTTGAGGACGTAGGCGATGCGGATCTCGTCGAGCCCGAGTCCCGGCGTCACGTAGAAGCCGCTCGCGGGGGCGACCATGACGGTCTTTCCGTCGAGGGCGAACTCCGAGAGCAGCCAGGCGGCGAAGTCGTCGCTGTCCTCGACGGGCAGCCGCGCGATGAAGTAGAAGGCTCCCTCGGGCTTTCGGAGAAAAACGCCGGGGATCTTCGAGAGCCCTTCATAGAGCGTGTCGCGCCTCTTCTGGTATTCCGTCACGACTCCCCGGTAATACTCCGGCCCCAGCTCCAGGGCTCCCGGCGCGATGTACTGGGCCAGCCCCGGCGGCGAGAGGCGGCCCTGGGCCATGCGGTTGCAGGCCCCGGCCACCTGGGCGTTTCGCGTGACGAGCGCGCCGAGCCGGATGCCGCAGGCCGAGAAACGCTTCGAGAGCGAGTCCACGACCACGACCTCGTCCTCGAAGCCTTGCAGCGAGAGCGCGCTGACGGACTCCCGGCCGTCGTAGAGAAACTCCCGGTAGACCTCGTCGGACACGAAGAAGAGGCCGTGGTCCCGGCAGAACTCCGCCGCGCGGACGATTTCCTCCTTCGCGTAGACGGTGCCCGTCGGGTTGTTCGGGTTGCAGAGGAGGACGAGGCGGGTCTTCGGCGTGAGGGCCTTCTCCCACTCGGCGCGCGCCGGAAGGTGGAAGCCGTCCTCGCCGCGCGTGACGATCGGGCGCAGGTCGAGCCCCGCCATCGCCGCGAAGGAGCGGTAGTTCGTGTAGAGGGGCTCGACGGTCAGGATCTCGCCGCCGGAATCGGCGCAGGCCATGAAGGCGAAGAGCAGCGCCTCGCTCCCGCCCGTCGTCGCGAGAACCTCGGTCGGCTTCAGGCGGATCCCGAGCTTCCCGTAATACGCGTGGAGAAAGTCGAGGTACTCGGGCGTCCCGTTCGAAGGCGAGTAGGCGTAGACCTTGTCCTTCAGGGCGGCGAGGCGGCGCCGCATCGGCTCCGGCGTCTCGAGGTCGGGCTGGCCGATGTTCAGGTGGTAGACCTTCACCCCGCGCTTTTTCGCCTCCTCCGCGAGGGGCATGAGCTTGCGGATGGGCGAGGCGGGCATGGCGAGGCCACGGGTGGAGACGCGCGCGACAGTCCTGGCGGTGGTGCTCATGGCCGGTCCAGACTAGCACCGCGAGCCGCTCGTACGCAGGCGAGGCGCGCTCAGGTTCCTGCGCCCGGGAGGTCGAGCCTCGCGGCTTCGAGCAACGCCCCGACGTCTCCCGGGACCGGCGCGGTGAACGTCATCCGCTCGCCTGTCGCCGGGTGCTTCAACGTGAGCCGCCACGCGTGCAGCGCCTGGCGAGGGAACGTCCGGCAGGCCTCGCGCAGCGCCTCGTCCTTCATGCCCTTCCACCGCGGCGAGCCGTACGTCGGATCGCCCACGATCGGAAGGTGGAGCGCCTTGAGGTGGACGCGGATCTGGTGCGTGCGGCCCGTGACGAGCGTGCACTTGAGGAGCGTGAGGCCGGAGAGAGAGCCCGAAGATTCGGAGAGGATTTCATAGAAGGTGGTTGACGGCCGGCCCTCGGTCTTCGAGGCGGCCATGCGCTTGCGGTCGGCGGGATCGCGGCGGATCTTCAGGTCGATGCGCCCCTTCCTCAGCGGCGCCTTGCCATAAACCACGGCCAGATATTCCTTTTCTAAGAATCTCTCTTTTATTGCTCTCCCGAGAACTGCCATCGCCCGCTCGGTCTTCGCGACGACGAGCACCCCGGAAGTGTCCTTGTCGAGCCGGTGGACGAGCCCGGGGCGGTCGGCGGGCCCGGCCCAGTCCTTCGAGCGGTGGAGAAGCGCGTTCACGAGCGTGCCGTCCCGGTGCCCGACGGCGGGATGCACGACGAGGCCGGGAGGCTTGTTCAGAACGAGGATTTCGGAGTCTTCGAAGAGGACGGAGAGAGGGATGTCCTGGGCCACGAGGTCGGGGCGAGGAGGCGGAGGCGCGGGAAGGTAGACCTGGATCTCGTCTCCCGTCTTCACCTTCTCGGAAATCTTCTTTGGTCTCTCTTCCTCCAATCGAAACATAGCCGCCTTCGATCCACTCCTGGATCTTCGTGCGCGAGGCCTCGGGCAGGTCGTTCAGGTGCCGGAGCAGGACGCGGTCGAGGCGCTCGCCGGCGTCGCCCCGGTCGGCGCGGATCGTGCGCCGGGGCCGGAGCGCGTCGGTCACGCGGCGGCGGGGCGAGGGCGCCGTCTTGCGGCGCAGGGCCCAGAGGACCGCCGCCACGGCGACGCCGCACAGGGCGATGAACTGCGACGTCGACATCACGCCGAGAACCGACCCGCGCGGGTCGCCGCGGAAGAGCTCGATCACGAAGCGCAGGAGCGCGTAGCCGAAGAGGTAGCGCACGAACGTCTCGCCCGAGTACCGGCGGCGCTCGAGGACGAGGAGAAGGACGCACAGGACGAGCGTGCCCAGAGCTTCGTAGATCTGGGTCGGGTGAAGGGGAACGTCGAGCGGCACGCCCACGTTCTCGTGCGCCTTCGGGTCGGTGAACGTGATCGCCCAGGGGAGCGCGCACTCGCGGCCCCAGCAGCAGCCCGCGAGGAGGCAGCCGACGCGGCCCAGGGACTGCCCGAGCGCGACGGCCGGCGCCGCGATGTCGGCGAACGTGAAGAACGGGATCTCGCGCTTGCGAAGGAGCACGACCGTGGCCACGAGCGCGCCGATCAGGCCGCCGTAGAACACGCCGCCGGCCCGCGCGAGGTCCTTCAGGCCGCTCCAGGACGAGACGTATTGCGGCCATTCGACGATCACGAGGAGGAGCTTCGCTCCCACGAGTCCCGACAGGAGAAGCCAGATGCCGATGTCCGACGCGGCATCGGGCGCGACGCCGAAGGCGCTCGCGCGCCTCCTCACGAGCCACAGGCCCGCGACGAAGCCGAGGGCCATCATCACCCCGTAGCTCGGAAGGGCGAAGCCGCCGATGTGGATCAGCTCTGGGTGCATGTCTCGGGCTCTTTCTGCGGATGCCGCCAGATGTCCCACGCGAGGAGGGCGACGCCCACGCTGATCGCGCTGTCGGCCACGTTGAAGGACGGCCACTCCCAGCGGTCGACGTAGAACCGCAGGAAGTCCGTCACGGACTGAAAGCGGATGCGGTCGATGAGGTTTCCGACGGCGCCGCCGAGGACGAGGGCGAGCGCGGTCTGGAGCCGCGTGAGCGTCGCGGGCGAGGTCAGCGACCACGCGAGGACGCCGAGGAAGACCGCGACCGCCACGAGCGTGAGAATCGCCGTCCGCGCGGGCGAGTCGCCGAACGCGAAGAGGCCGAACGCGGTGCCCCTGTTCTTCACGTGCGTCAGGTCGAAGAAGCCCCGGATGACCGGGATCGTGTCGTGAAGCGGGATCCGCGCGGCCACGATCGCCTTCGTGACCTGGTCCAGGACCACGACGGCAAGCGAGATTCCGAGATAGACGAGCCGGCGCGGCACGGCCGGATTCTACTCGCCGACGACGCGGCGACAGCGCGCGCAGATCGCCGCCGGGCTCGACGTCCGTGCGCACCTGCCAGCAGCGCGGGCACTTCGCGCCCTCGGCGGGGCGGACGGACAGGGAGAGACCGCCGTAGAGATCGCTTTGCTCGGACCCTGTCGCTCCCATCGAGCGCACGACGAGCGGCACGCCAAGCACCTCGGCGAGTTTTTCTTCTGAAAGGGAAGAGAGAGCGAGGTCGCGTCGAACGGCTGGCTCGGACCGATTTCGACGACGGCCTGGGCCGCGGATCCGACCTTCCCGTCCCGCCGCAGGGGCTCGAGCCGCGCGAGGAACTCCGCTCGAAGCGCGAGGATGCGCCCCCACGCCTTTCTTTCATTCGAAGAAATCTCCGGGAGCTCGAGGTCGTCCAGCTTCTCAGGAAGAGCGCCGACGGGTCCGCCGCGTTCCCGGGGATCGCCTCCCAGATCTCCTCCGCCGTGAACGGGCAGATCGGCGAGAGCGCGACGGCGATCGTCTCGGCGAGCCGGTAGGCGGCCGTCTGGGCGGAGCGCCGCACCGGATCGTTCGCGGCGAGGACGTAGAGGACGTCCTTGCGAACGTCGCACCAGAAGGCCGACAGGTCCGTCGTCACGAGGTCGAGGAGGCGCCGCGACACGACGTGAAACGCATAGGCGCCGTACGCTTCCTGCGCTTCGCCGGCGAACTGCGCCGCGACGTCGAGCACCCACCGGTCGAGGGGCTCGAGGCGGCTTTCCGGCACGCTGTCCTTCGCCGGATCGAAGTCGAACAGATTCGAGAGCAGGAAGCGCGCCGTGTTGCGGATCTTGCGATACGCCTCGGCCGTTCGCTTGAGGATTTCCTTCGAGACCGGGTCGTCGTTCGTGTAGTCGAGCGAGGCGACCCAGAGGCGGATGCACGTCGGCGCCGTCCGTCTTGAGGAGGTCGTGCGGCTCGACCGTGTTCCCGAGCGACTTCGACATCTTCCGGCCGTCGCCGGCGACGACGAAGCCGTGCGTGAGCACGGCGTCGTACGGGGCGCGGCCCGTGAGCGCGACGGACGTGAGCAGCGACGACTGGAACCAGCCGCGGTGCTGGTCGTGGCCCTCGAGGTACATGACCGGCGTCGGGCGGCTTCGCCGTGTACGGGTCCGCGAGGCCGTAGTCGCCCGAGCGGAGCACGGCCGCGTGCGACACGCCCGAGTCGAACCAGACGTCGAGGATGTCCTTGACCTTCTCGAAGTTCGTGCCGCCGCAGCGCGCGCAGGAGGCCGAAGAGGAAGAGGAAGAAGAGGAGAAGAGGAAGATTTGCTTAGAAAGTAAGACGGGGGGAACGCGTCGTCGTACCAGGCATCCGCTCCGTGCTCGCGGAACGTCTCTCTTACCCTTTCAAAGAAATCTTCTCTTTCCTTCTTTTCTTTTTCGCCGACGTCTCCTTCGACCGCGGGGTAGTGCGAGACGACACCCTTCTCCCTGCAGTCCGCGCACCTGAGGAACGTGATCGGCGAGCCCCAGCGGCGCTGGCGCGAAATCGCCCACTCGAGGCGGTTCTCGACCATCGCGCCGATGCGGTTCTCGCTGTAAGAGGGGATCCACTTCACGCGGCCGCGGATCTCGCCGATCGCGCGTCGCGGAGCGCGCCGAGGTCGATGAACCACTGGTGCGTCGCCCGGAAGATGACGGGGTTCTTGCAGCGCCAGCAGTGGGGATAGGAGTGGGAGAGAGACTTCCTCGAAAGGAGGAGAGAACCGGAGTGATCCCGGTCGGGACGGCTGGCGAACGATGCCGCCTCCGCGGGGCTCGTGGCGAGGGCCGCGAGAACGGCGTCGTTCGCGCTCTGGTCGGGCGTCTTCGGGATCACGACTCTCTTCCCGCGGAGGAACTCCGGCGCGTTCGCGTCGTAGAAGCCGCCCTCGTCGACCGGGCAGAGAGACGGGTCGTCCACCTTGAAGCCGTGCCGCCTCACGACCTCGTAGTCGTCGCGGCCGTGGCCGGGCGCCGTGTGGACGAGGCCCGTGCCGTCCGTCGTCGACACGTGCTCGCCGAGGAGGAATCCGAAGTTGTTCGAATGGCTTCGGACGCGAACGGGCGGCCGTAGCGCAGGCCGGCGATGCTGCGGCGATCGCTTCGCCGCTTTTCTTCGAATGGGGAAGAGGGGAGGCGTCGGGCCAGCCGAGCGCGGCCGTCACCTGCGGCACGAGCGCCTCGGCGACGAGGTAGGCGACGCCCGGCTCTGATTCCCTTCTCAGAAGAACGTATTCGATTTCTTTCCCGAGCGTGATCGCCCGGTTCGCGGGCAAGGTCCAGGGCGTCGTCGTCCAGATGACGGCGTAGAGGCGCGGCGAGCCGGCCGCCTCGAGGGCGGCCCTCCACGCGCCTTTCGAAGAATCTTCTCTTCCAGCGGCATCGCGACGTAGATCGAAGGGTCCGTCCTGTCCTCGTACTCGATCTCCGCCTCGGCGAGCGCGGTGCGGTCGCGCACGCACCAGAGCACGCTCTTGAACCCGAACGTGACGAGGCCGCGGTCCACGAAGCCGCCGAACGCCCGCGCGATCTCGGCCTGATAGGAGAAGTCCATCGTGCGATAGGGCGCCTCCCACCTGCCGAGGATTCCGAGGCGCTTGAAGTCGGCGCGCTGGACGTCGATCCACTTCTCCGCGAACTTCCGGCAGGCCTGGCGGATCGCGACGTCGGACATCCCGCGCTTCTTCGGCCCGAGCTCCTTGTCCACGCTCGAGTTCGATGGGCAGGCCGTGGCAGTCCCAGCCCGGCACGTACGGCGCGTCGAAGCCCGCGAGCGTCTTGCGTGCGCACGACGAGGTCCTTCAGGATCTTGTTCATCGCCGTGCCGATGTGGATCTTGCCGTTCGCGTAAGGCGGGCCGTCGTGCAGGAGGAAACGCGGAACGCCCGCGCGCGTTTCCCGGATCCGCGCCGTAGAGATCCTCCGCGTGCCACCGGGCGAGGCGGACGGGCTCCCGCCTCGGCAGGTCCGCCTTCATCGGGAACTCCGTCTTCGGCAGGAGGAGCGTGGATTTCCAGTCGCGCGCGCTCATGGTGAAGCCGCGGAGGTTACGCGGTCGGCCCGTGCCGGGCAAGGCGCAGGCCCTGAACTGATTCGAACTGATCATGCTGCGGGCGCGCACCATCCCTTAGACTGCGCCGCGCATGGCGAGAATTCGGACAGGAGTCGTGGGATGCGGCTATCTCGGCCGGCACCACGCGCGGATCCTGACGGAGCTCGCCGACTCCGAGCCGGTCGGCTTCGTCGAGCCGGACGACGCCACGGCGGACGCGATCGAGGCCGCGCACGGCGCGAAGGGACTGGTCAGGAGGCGCTCGGTGAAGGAGCTCCTGGGCGCGGGCGCCACGGCGGTCGTCGTGTCATCGCCGACCTCCACGCACGCCGACGTGGCGGAAGAGCTTCTCGCGGGCGGCGCCGACGTCATGGTCGAGAAGCCCGTCACGGCGACGCTGGCCGAGGCCGACCGTCTCGTCGCTCTCGCGCGTGCGAAGGGGCGCGTCCTGCAGGTCGGCCACATCGAGCGCTTCAACCCGGCGGTGGCCGCCGTGCGCCCCCTCGTCACGGACGTGAAGTTCATCGAGGCGCACCGCCTCGGGGTGTTCGTGCCGCGCGCGCTCGACGTGGACGTCGTCCTCGACCTCCTCGTGCACGATCTCGACATCGCGCTCGACCTCGTAGGCAAGCCGGTCACGGAGATCCGGGCGGTCGGCGTCCCGATCCTGAGCGAGAAGATCGACATCGCCTCGGTTCGCCTCTCGTTCGAGGGCGGATGCGTGGCGAACCTGACCGCGTCGCGCGTCTCGCAGGAGAAGACGCGCAAGTTCCGCTTCTTCCAGCCCGACTGGTACTTCTCGATCGACACCCAGAACCGGGACGTGACGGCCTTCCGCCTCGACCGCGTCGGCGGCCCGCTCGCGCATCGTGCCGTGGCCCGTGACGGTCGAGCCCGCCGACCCCCTCACCGCCGAGGACGGCGCGTTCCTGAAGGCCTGCGCGGACCGCAGCGAGCCGGAAGTGACCGGCGAGGCCGGCCGCGCGGCGCTGAAGCTCGCGCTCGACATCCTCGAAGAGATGGGGCGGGGACGATGAAGAAGAGACGATCTGCTCGGAGAAGAGGAGAAGAAAAGGAGAGAATTCATTCTCATGATGCGGCGGCTGCTGATGCAGCCGCCGATAGCAGAAAATCTTCTCCCCGAAAGGCCGATGTCAAGGGCGCGCTTCGCGCGCCGCGCAGCGGTCGAAGACCCTTGACATCGGCCTTCGGGAGCACGCGAATCGGCCTCATCGGCGGCTCGGGTCTCTACACTCTGCCCGGGCTGCAGATCCTCGAGGAGCGGCGGCTCCGGACTCCCTTTGGCGACTCCGTCCGACTCCTTACTTTCTAGGAAATCTCTCTTCGGTCCCCGTCGCGTTTCTCGCCCGGCACGGGCGTCACCATTCCTTCCTCCCCTCCGAGATCAACTACCGCGCGAACATCTGGGGCTTCCGGAAGCTGGGCTGCTCGTGGCTTCTCTCGGCCTCGGCCTGCGGCTCGATGAAGGAGGCCTACGAGCCGACCGACATCGTCCTGCCGGACCAGTTCCTCGACCTGACGAGAACGCGCGTGTCGACGTTCTTCGGAGACGGTTGCGTGGGGCACGTTTCGTTCGCGCATCCGGTTTCGCCCGTCCTCCTCGACGCCCTCGAGGCGGCCGCGAAAGCGGAACGCGCCGTGTGCCACCGGGGCGGGACGTACGTGTGCATCGAGGGGCCTCAGTTCTCGACGAAGGCCGAGTCGCTGCTCTACCGCTCCTGGGGCGCCGACGTGATCGGCATGACGAACGCGACCGAGGCGAAGCTCTGTCGCGAGGCGGCGATCGGCTACGCCTCGATGGCGCTCGTCACGGACTACGACTGCTGGCACGAGGAGAAGGCCGCCGTCTCGGTGGAGGCCGTCCTGGACGTGCTGAAGAAGAACGCCGGAACGGCGAATCGCGTCCTCGCGGACGCCGTCCGGCGACTCGACCCGAATCGTCCGAGCGATTGCGCGGACGCCCTCACCTGGGCCGTTCTCACGCCGAAGAGCCGGATCGCGCCCGCCGCCTCGAGACGCCTCGCGCTGCTTCTGAAGAAGGATGAGAGATGACCGCACGCCGCATCGTCGTCACCGGCTCCGTCGCCTACGACTACCTCATGACGTTCCCGGGGAAGTTCCTCGACGTCGTCGTCCCCGACCGCATGGACCGCCTTTCGGTGTCGTTTCTCGTGGACTCCATGCGGAAAGTGCGAGGGGGCGTGGCCCCGAACATCGCCTACACGCTCGCGCTCCTCGGCCTCAGGCCCCTCGTCATGGCGACGGCGGGCATCGACGCGCTCGACTACTGCCGCTGGCTCGCCGATCAGGGCGTCGACACCTCGTCCCTGCACATCTGCGACGACCTCTACACGGCGTCGTTCTTCGTCTCGACCGACCAGGCGCAGAACCAGATCGCCACGTTCTACACCGGGGCGATGGCGCGCGCCGCGACGTTGTCCTTCCGGGAGGTCTCGCCCGAGCAGCGTGAGCCTCGCGATCATCTCGCCGAACGACCCGGAGGCGATGACGAAGTACGCGGCGGAGTGCCGCGAGCTCCACATCGCCTACGTCTACGACCCGAGTCAGCAGGTGGCGCGGCTTTCGGGGGAGCAGATCCTCGACGGGATCGAGGGCGCCGCGATGCTCATCGCCAACGAGTACGAGTTCGGCGTCATCGAGAAGAAGACCGGCCTCTCGGAAGCCGAGGTGCTCACGCACGTTCCCGTCCTCATCGTGACGCGGGGCGCCGAAGGCTCCACGATCGCGCTCCGGGGCGGACAGCCGGAGGCCCTCGCCGGAACGACGACGTTCCGCGTTCCTCCCGCCCGCCTCCGCGGGCCGGCGGTGGACCCGACGGGCGTGGGAGACGCGTTCCGCGGGGGGCTCCTCGCCGCGCTCCACCACGGCATGCCGTGGGAGGTCGCGGCCCGAGTGGGGAGCGTGGCCGCCGTCTACACGCTCGAAGCCCTCGGTCCGCAGCCGCCCCGGTACACGATCACGGACTTCATCGCCCGTTACGGCGAGAATTTCGGCTTCGAGGGACCTCACGCGCGCGTCAGCGACCTCGCGACGCGCTGAGGCTGATACACTCTCGGGTCCCATGAACGTGATCGAAGGGCATCTTTCCTCCGCGGGCCGGCGCTTCGGCGTCGTGGCGGCACGCACGAACGACCTCGTCGTGTCGCGCCTCGTCGACGGAGCCCTCGATGCTTTCCGGAGGACGGGCGCCTCCGACGGGGACGTCGTGCTCGTGCGCGCTCCCGGGGCGTGGGAGCTCCCGCTCACCCTTCGCGACCTCGCGCGGTCGGGCAGGTTCGACGCGCTCGTGGCCCTCGGCGCCGTGCTTCGCGGCGGCACGCCGCATTTCGAGTACGTGGCGGGGGAGACGGCAAAGGGCGTCTTCCAGGTCTCTCTCGAGCTCGACCTTCCCATCGCGTTCGGCGTCCTGACGTGCGACACGCTCGAGCAGGCTCTCGAACGGTCGGGCGCCAAGGGCGGGAACAAGGGCTTCGAGGCGGCGATGGCCGCGGTCGAGGCCGCCGACCTCCGGGCCCGCCTGAAGAAGGCTCCGGCCCGCTCTTCGCGCCCAGCGCGCTGAGAGCCGGGGCGGAGGACGCGCGTGAGCGGCCGCCGGCGGAAGTCCCGAGAGCTGGCGCTCCAGCTCCTTTACCAGAACGACCTCGCCGGGACCCCTCCCGAAGAGATGTTCCAGCGCACCGAGGAGTACGTGCTGGCGAAGCCCGAAGTGCAGGAGTACGCCCAGCGCCTCGTCACGGGCACGCTCTCGCGGCGCGACGAGCTGGACGCGAAGCTCTCCGAGCGCTCCGAGCACTGGCGCCTCGGGCGCATGGCGGCCGTGGACCGCAATCTCCTGCGCCTCGCGCTCTACGAGCTTCTCTACGAGGAGGACACGCCGGACCCCGTCGTGATCGACGAAGCGGTCGAGATCGCGAAGAAGTTCTCGACGCCGTCCTCGGCGCCCTTCGTGAACGGCGTCCTCGACGGCATCCGCCGTGCGACGTTCGGCCCGCGCGCACGGACCGGAGAGGGAGGCGGATGAGCCCGCGCGCGCTGCTTCTCGCTCTCCTGTCGGCGTGCCCCATCCCGGCCGCTGCGCAGGACACGCCGGCCGCGGGGGAGTGGGCGCGCTACCGGCTGGAAGGGCCCGCGCCGTGGCGGTATGCGCGCGCCGTGGAGGAAGCGGGTTATCGCGTCGTGCTTTCGTCGCCGGACGGCAGGGCCCTGGAAGCGCGCGTCGAGGTGTCCGCGGCGCCTCTCCTCTCGGACGCACCGTTCCCGGCCGCGCCGGCGACCCTCTCTTCGGAAGCGCGCGCGGCGCTCGCCGATCCGCTCGCGGACGACGCCGACCTCGACGCTCTGTCCCGGAAGCTTCTCGCGGGCGCGAAGACGACGCTCGAAGCCGTCGAGCGCGTCGTCGCCTTCACGGCGCACCGCATCCGCTATGAGCTGCCGGACGGCTCGCCGGAGACGGCTTCCCTCACGCTCCGCGCGCGCCGCGGCTCGTGCGTGGGGCGCTCTCTCCTCGCGGCCGAGCTGCTGCTCCGGGCGGGCGTTCCGGCGCGGCAGGTGACGGGCGTCCTGGCTGCGCGGCGCGCCCGGGAGCTCACGCCGGAGTCGCGCGCCGTGTTCAACACGGACCTCGGCGGCGTGCGCCACCGCTGGATCGAGGTCTACGTGCCCGGTCTGGGCTGGGTGCCTTCGGACCCGAGCGGGCTCGCGAATACCGTGACGGCGAAGCATCTCGCGCTCGAAAGGCAGCCGCCCGCCGGCTTTCGCGTGGACGTCGCCGGCCGCTCGGCCGAGCTGAAACGGCCCGTTCTCGAGACGCGAGAGGGCGGCCTGACGCTTTACCGGCCCCGGGGAGCGAGCGTCGAGGAGGCCGTCGAAGGAGCGCCCCTCGACCCGCGGGCGCTCGCGGCCCCCGCGCCCGCGCGCCGCTGACGCGGCGCCTCTCCGTCGTTTACACTCGCCGGCTCGATGCAACGGACTGCGACGGCGACGACAAAAGGCGACGAGACCCTCAGGATCGAGGCGAAGTGGCGGGCCCGCTGGGAGGCGGACCGCGCCGCGTTCGTGGACACGGCGAAGCCGGGGGGCGACGGAACGTACCTCCTCGTCATGCTTCCCGTATCCCTCGGGCGACCGCCTCCACGTCGGACACGCGCGCACGTATTTCCTCACGGACGCGCTGCACCGCTTCCTGCGCCAGACGGGCGTGACCGTGTTCTGCCCGATGGGCTGGGACGCGTTCGGCCTGCCCGCCGAGAACTACGCGATCCGGATGGGCATCCACCCGCGCACCTCCACGCTCGCGAACATCGCGGCCATGAAGGAGCAGTTCCGGTCGTGGGGCGTGCTCTACGACTGGACGAAGGAAGTCACGACCTGCGAGCCGGAGTACTACCGCTGGAACCAGTGGTTCTTCCTGAGGCTCTTCGAGAAGGGCCTCGCATTCCGCAGGAAGTCCGCCGTGAACTGGTGCCCGTCGTGCCTCACCGTCCTCGCGAACGAACAGGCCGAGGGCGGCGTCTGCGACCGGTGCGGCACCCCGGTCGTCCCGCGCGAGCTGGAGCAGTGGTTCCTGAAGATCACCGACTACGCCGACCGCCTCCTGGACGGCCTGGACACGCTCGGCAAATGGCCCGAGAAGGTCGTCACGATGCAGCGCAACTGGATCGGCAGGTCCACGGGCGCCGACCTCGACTTCGCGATCCCGTCCCTGAACGAGACCGTGCGCGTCTTCACGACGCGCCCGGACACCGTCTTCGGCGCCACGGCGCTCATCCTCGCGCCCGAGCACGCGCTCGTCCCGCGGCTCCTGGAAGGCAACCCGAAGCGGGCCGAGCTGGAGGCCTGGGTCGCGTCCGTGCGCAGCCAGGAGCGCATCGTGCGCGAGGCCGAGGGAGCCGAGAAGGACGGCCGCGACACCGGCCGCACGGCGATCAACCCCTTCACGGGCCAGGAAGTGCCCGTATGGCTCGCGAACTTCGTCATTGCCGACTACGGCACGGGCGCGCTCATGGCCGTGCCCGCGCACGACACGCGCGACTTCGAGTTCGCGAAGAAGTACGGCATTCCGGTCGTCAAGGTCATCGAGCCGGAAGAGAAGAAAGAGGGATCTTCTAGAAAGAAAGAAAAAGAAGAAGATTTTCTTAGAAGGGAAGAAGGGGAGGCCGCCGCCGACGCACCGGCGGTCGCGTATACGGGCGAAGGACGCCTCATTGCCTCTGGTCCATTCACAGGAAAATCTTCTTCTTCCGCCCGCGAACTCATCGCTGCTGAAGCCGCCCGAAGAGGGATCGGCGGGCCGCGCGTGCGATACCGCCTCCGTGACTGGCTCATCTCGCGCCAGCGCTACTGGGGAACGCCGATTCCCATGATCCACTGCGAGAAGGACGGCTGGGTGCCGGTGCCGGAGAAGGACCTGCCGGTCGTCCTGCCGCCGGACGCGCCGTTCACGGGCAAAGGCGGCAATCCGCTCGAGAAAGTCGCTTCGTTCGCCCAGACGACGTGCCCTTCGTGCGGCGGCCCCGCCCGCCGCGAGACGGACACGATGGACACGTTCGTGGACTCGTCCTGGTATTACCTCCGGTACATCGATCCGAAGAACGGCACCGCGCCCTTCGACCCCGCCCTCGTGAAGGAGTGGGCGCCTGTCGACCAGTACATCGGGGGCATCGAGCACGCGATCCTGCATCTCCTGTACGCGCGGTTTTTCACGCGTGTCCTGAAAGACCTCGGACTCGTGACGTTCGAGGAGCCGTTCTCGGCTCTCTTCAACCAGGGCATGATCACGCGCCTGTCCCCGACGGGCCGCGTGGAGAAGATGTCGAAATCGCGCGGCAATTCGGTGTCGCTCGACGCGCTCATCGCCGAGAAGGGTGCCGACGCGGTGCGCGCGTTCGTCCTGTTCCTCGGGCCGCCGGAAAAGGACGCCGAGTGGAGCGACGAAGGCATCAGCGGGCCGGAGCGCTTCCTCTGGCGCGTCCGCGGCGCGGTGGACCGGTTCCTCGCGACGGGCGCCGACGCCGCAGGCGCAGCCGGCGAAGGCCGACACGCCCGCGGCGCGCGCGCGCCACATGGCGATCAAGAAGGTCACGGAGGACTTCCGGGCGTTCTCGTTCCACACGGCCGTCGCGCACCTCATGGAGTTCCTGAACGGCGCCACGGTTCTCGTGAACGACGCGGGCGCGGACGCGGGGGAGACCGCGACGACGCTGCGAACGCTCGTCACGCTGCTCCATCCCATCGCGCCTCATTTGTCGGAGGAGTTGAACGAGAGGATGGGCGGCAGGAAAAGCCTGCTCGTGTCGGGCTGGCCGACGTTCGATCCCGCGCTGGCGGTGGAGGAGTTCGCTTCCATTGCCGTCCAGATCTCCGGGAAGGTCAGAGCAGAACTCAGCGTCCGAAGAGGATCTTCTGAGAAGGAAGTCGTCGCCGCGGCAGAGGCGAATCCGGCGGTGGCCCGGTGGCTGGAGGGCAAGCAGATCGTGAAGACCATCTGGGTTCAGGACCGGCTGCTCAACATCGTCGTCGAGTGACGGAAGAAGAAGAGAAGAGATTCTTCGAGTGGTCGCGGGCGGGCTATCGTCGCACTGCGCTGGCCGGCGCCGCGCTTCGGGCTCTTTACCCTTCAAAGAAATCTTCCTCTTCTCTCTCTTCCTCTCTCTAGTCGTCTCTTCCTTCGGCTGCGGCTACACGCTCGTGGGCACCGGGTCGAGCGCGCTGCCCGTGGGCGTCAAGACCGTGTACGTGCCGACGTTCGTCAACGACACGACGGTCGTGGGGCTCGAGCAGCGCCTCACGGACGCCGTCATCCGGGAGCTCTCCGCGCGCGGCCGTCTCAAGCCCGTGTCCGACAGGGCCGCGGCGGACGCGGAGCTTTCCGGGCGGCTGACGGCGTGCAGCGTCGCGCCCGTCCGCTTCGACGCGAACGGAATCGCCGTCGAGTATCAGGTCACCGTGACGGGAAAGATGGTCCTCACCGAGAAGGCCACCGACACGCCCATCTTCTCCGAGCCCGCGTATCTTTTCCGCCAGCCCTACACCGTCCCGTCGAGCGCCAGCTCGTACTACGACCGCGAGCGCGAAGCCGTCGAGGCCATGGCCCGGCCCTTCGCGCAGAATCTCGTCACGACGATTCTGGAGGGTTTCTAGGGCCACACTCAAGAGCCGCTCTCATATGCTCTAATCGAACAAAGCGGAGGTTCCCATGGCCGGGGATGCAGGGGCCCGCGAAACCGGGCGCGTATCGGCTGATGCCACGCTCGTCGAGACCGCCCGAGGCGCGCCCGCCGCCTTTTACCAGTTCCGTATGTCCCCGTCCGGAACCTATTCCATCGCGTTCGCCTCGCACGCGTTCATCGCGCGCTTCGGGGTCGAGCCGGGGGATCCGGAAGAGAGGGCGGCTCATTACTTCTCCAGAATTCATCCCGAGGACCTGCCCGGCCTGAACGAAGCGATCGCGCAGTCGGCGCGCACGCTTCAGCCATGCCGGTGCGAGTTCCGATTCCGTCTCCCGTCGGAAGCCGAGGTCTGGGTCGAGGCCCGGTCCAATCCCCGGCCCTTGCCGGAGGGCGGCGTGCTTTGGAACGGGATCGCGACCGACATCACGTTGCGAAAGCTCGCCGAGGACGCCCTGCGCGCAAGCGAGCTTCACTTCCGGACGCTCTTTCAGACCACCACGTTCGGCGTCGTGTCCCAGGACCGGGACGGAAAGATCGTCCTGGCGAATTCCTCCGCCGAGCGGATTCTCGGCGTGGTCGAGCGCGATGTTCTCGCTCTGACTTCGCAAGATCCGCGCTGGCGGGCCATCTACGAGGACGGCTCGCCGGCCGCCGGCGAAGATCATCCCGCGAGCGTCGCCCTGCGCACGGGCAAACCCGTGAGCGGCGTCGTCATGGGAGTCTGGAACCCGGTCCGTGGAGCGCATGTCTGGCTCCTCGTGAGCGCGGTTCCGGAGCTCAAGCCGGGCGAATCGCGACCCTTACGGGTTTGGGTGACTTTCGAGGAAATCACGGAGCGCAAGAAGGCCGAGGCGAACGTCGCCCGGCTCAACAGCGAGCTCAAGGAGGCGCTGGAGTGGCAGCGGCAGATCTTCGAGGGTTCGCGCGACGCCGTATTCCTGAGTGACGAAGAGGGGCGTTTCGTCGCCGTCAACCGCGCGGCGGCGGACCTCACCGGCTTCGCCCGCGAAGAGCTGCTGGCGATGAAGATCCCCGACCTCCACGACGAGCCCGACCTCGCGGCGTTCCGCGCCTTCCACCGCCGCATCCTGGATGGCGAGCGGATCCTCTCGTCGGCGACGATTCGGAGGAAGGACGGCTCCAGGGTCGCAGCCGAGTTCAACAACACCGTCATCGTGATCGGCGACAAGCGCTTCATGCACACGACGGCCCGGGATGTCACCGAGCGCCTGAATCTCGAGGAGCAGCTCCGCCAGCGGCAGAAGATGGATGCGATCGGCCAGCTCGCGGGCGGAGTCGCCCACGACTTCAACAACCTCCTCACGGTGATCTCCGGCAATACCGACCTCCTCCTTCTCGAGACAGGCGCCGAGGACCCGAAGCGCGGCGCGCTGGCCGACATCCGCAAGGCGAGCGAGCGCGCCGCTTCCCTGACGCGGCAGCTTCTCGCCTTCAGCCGCAAGCAGGTCCTCGAGCCCAGGCTCGTCGACGTTCACCTCGTCATCGCCGGGATCGAGGCGATGCTCCGCCGTCTCGGCGGCGCGAACATCGAGCTGGCGACGGACTACGCCGCGTCCTCGAGCTGGGTGAAGGTGGACCCCGGCCAGCTCGAGGACGTCGTCGTGAACCTCGCGCTGAATGCGCGCGACGCCATGCCGCGCGGCGGCCGGATCACGATCCGCACCTGGAACCTCGACACCGCGGTGCCCCTGGATCTCGAGGAGACCGCGGGGCAGAAACTGCGGCCGAAACTCGCGATCTCGGTCTCGGATACCGGGAGCGGCATTCCCCCGGAGCTGAAGGGCCGCCTCTTCGAGCCCTTCTTCACGACGAAGAAATTCGGGAAGGGGTCGGGCCTCGGCCTGGCGACGGTCCACGGCATCGTGAAGCAGAGCGGCGGGGAGATCATCGTCGAGAGCGAGCCCGGAAAGGGCTCCACCTTCACGGTCGTCCTCCCGTCGTCGCCCGCGGCCCGGCCGCACAGCGGCTCCAGTCCCTCGCTCCGGGCGTTGCCGCGCGGGACGGAAACGGTGCTCGTCGCCGAAGACGAAGAGGCCGTCCGGCGCATCGTCACGACCACGCTCGGGTCGACGGGCTACCGGATCATCGAGGCCCGGAACGGGGCCGAGGCGCTCGAGGCCGCCCGTCGGCACGGAGAGCAGATCCATCTCGTCGTCACGGACGTCGTCATGCCCGGAATGGGCGGCCGCGAACTGGTCGAGCGGCTCGCGAAGGACCATCCCGGCGTCCGCGTTCTCTACATGAGCGGCTACGCGAACGACGCGGTCATGCCTCACGGGATCGTCGAGCCTGGCATGGCGCTTCTCCAGAAGCCCTTCTCGCTTCTCGCCCTCACGCGCAAGGTGCGCGAGGTGCTGGACGCGCCGGAGGTGAGGCCGGCCGGTTGAGCCGCCTCCCAAATCGAGGCCAAACACCGCCAGGGGCGTAGGATTGGGTTTGGGAGAGGAAGGTCACGCGAGCTGGAGGCTCGCCCAATGTCCGAGCCCGAGCTCACTATTAACTCCGATCCTCCCCAACAGATCTGGAAGCGGCCTGGAAGCGTTTCGCGGATCTGCGCGGCGGCCGGCATCGCCATCGGTACTCTTGCGCTTGCCGGCTGGGTCTTCGGCGTTCGGACTCTCATGCAGGTCTTTCCGGGTCTCGTCGCCATTGCTCCCAACGCCGCGGTCGGCCTCGCGCTGACCGGATTCGCGCTTTGGCTGCAAGCCGGCACGCCGAGCAGGAAGAGCCTCCGCGCCTCACGCGTCGCGGCCGCCGCCGCGGGCCTGCTGGGTCTCCTGACGTTCGGCGAGTACCTGCTGGGATTCGACCTCGGGCTCGATACGTTCCTCTTCCGGGACACCGAAGGGCTCACCGGTCCCTTCCCGGGCCGCATGGCGCTTGCCGCGAGCCTCAGCTTCACCCTCGCGGGGGCGGCGCTCGCGCTGACGAGCCTCTCGCGGTCGCGAGCGCTGGCCGAATCTCTGGCGGCGATCGTCTTCCTGACCGCGCTCGTGTCGCTGGAGGGCTACGCCTACGGCGTGCGGAGCCTCTACGCGATCGGCTTTTACAAAGGCATTGCTCTTCACGCGGCCCTCGGGCTCCTTGTTCTCTCGATCGGGATTCTCCTCATGCGTCACGACTTCTGGCTTCCGCGCCTGATCGCGAGCGAGACGGCGGGGTCTGTCGTGGCGCGCTGGAGCCTGCCGATCGCTCTCGGAATACCGCTGCTTCTGGGTTGGCTTCGCCTTGCGGGCGAGCAGGCGGGGCTTTACGGACCCGAATTCGGCCGCGCGCTTCTCAGCGTCGCCACGACCGTCTTCCTCATGGCAGCCCTGTTGGGAATCGCGACTGCGCTGAAGCGGGTGGCCGAGCAGCGCCGGGAAGGCGACGACTCCCTTAGGCGCGCCGAGCGCTATGCGCGCAGCCTCCTCGAGGCCAGCCTCGATCCACTCGTCACGATCAGCCCCGGGGGCAAGATCACGGACGTCAACGAGGCCACCATCCGGGTCACAGGCGTGTCCCGCGAGACGCTGGTCGGGACGGACTTCTCCGACTATTTCACCGAGCCAGAGAAGGCACGCGAGGGCTACCGGGAGGTCTTCGCCAGGGGCTTCGTGACGGACTACCCGCTGACCATCCGCCGCGAGGACGGCCGCCTCACGGATGTTCTCTACAACGCCGCGACCTACGGGGACGACTCGGGAACCGTCCAGGGCGTCTTCGCCGCCGCCCGCGACGTCACCGACCGCAAGCGGGCCGAAGAAGAGGTTCACCGCCTGAATGCCGAGCTCGAGCAGCGCGTCGCCGACCGCACGGCTGACCTCGAGGCGGTGAACAGGGAGATGGAAGCCTTCTCCTACAGCGTGTCCCACGACCTCCGCGCGCCTCTGCGGTCGATCGACGGCTTCAGCCGTGTTCTCGAAGAGGACTACGGCGATCGCCTCGACGCGGAGGGGCACAAGATGACGGCCCGGATCGTCGCGGCAGCCCGCTCGATGGGCCAGTTGATCGACGACCTCCTGAAACTCTCCCGCGTCACGCGCGCCGAGGTTCGACGGGAGGTCGTGGATCTGAGCGGCATGGCTGGCGAACTCGCGGCGGGCCTGGCGCAACGCGAGCCCGACCGGAAGATCGATGTCCTCATCGAGGAAGGGGCGATCGTCGAGGGGGACACGCAGCTCCTTCGCCTGGCGATGCAGAACCTTCTCGGCAACGCGTTCAAGTTCACCTCGAAGAAGGCGGGAGCGCGCATCGAGTTCGGCCGCGACCGCGACGGCAAGGAGCCTGTCTACTACGTGCGGGACAACGGGGCGGGCTTCGATCAGGCCTACGTCGGAAAGCTGTTCGGGGCGTTCCAGAGACTTCACGCCGAGAGGGACTTTCCGGGCACGGGGATCGGCCTGGCAACGGTACAACGGATACTGAGGCGGCATGGGGGCCGGATCTGGGCGGAGGGACAGACGGACCAGGGAGCGACTTTCTATTTCACGCTGGGAAAGGACCGATCATGATGAAGCCTATTCTCCTCGTGGAGGACAGGAGCGACGACGTCGAGCTGACGATTCGGGCGCTCAAGAAAAACAAGATCGCCAACGACGTCGTCGTGGCCTCCGACGGAGCCGAAGCGCTCGACTATCTCCTCGGCACGGGCAAGCACGCGGGCCGCGACGTCACGCAATTGCCGTCCGTCGTCCTGCTGGACCTGAAGCTCCCGAAATTGGACGGGCTCGAGGTGTTGCGCCGTCTGCGCGAGAACCCCAGAACGAGGCTGCTTCCGGTCGTCATCCTGACGTCGTCGAGGGAGGAGCAGGACCTCGTCAAAGGCTACGCGCTCGGCGCCAACAGCTACGTGCGCAAGCCCGTCGATTTCTCCCAGTTCACCGAGGCGATCCGGCAGCTCGGACTCTACTGGCTCGTTCTGAACGAAGCGCCCCCCCCCACGGGAGGGGAGCCTGTGTGACTCCTCTCCGCATTTTGATCGTCGAGGATTCGGCGAACGACGCGCTGCTGCTCGAGCGCGAGCTGCGGCGGAGTGGCCTGAACGTCACGTGCCTTCGAGTCGAGACCCCGGAGGAAATGAAGGCGGCCCTCGAGACGAACTCCTGGGACGTGGTGATCTCCGATTTCGCCCTGCCTCGTTTCGACGCTCCCGCCGCACTGCACGTCCTGAACGAAACCGGACTCGACCTTCCGTTCATCATCGTCTCCGGGACCGTCGGCGAGGAGGTCGCCGTCGAGGCGATGAAGGCCGGAGCCCACGACTACATTCTCAAGGGGAACCTCACGAGGCTCGTTCCGGCACTGCTGCGGGAGATCGAGCAGGCGGCGCATCGAGGGGCCCGCCGGCAGCTCGAGGCCGAGCGCGAAAAGCTCCTGCACGCCGTGGAGAACAGTCCCGCCTCCGTCGTCATCACGGACGCGAACGGCAGCATCGAATACGTCAACCCGAAGTTCACGCGGGTGACGGGTTACTCCTCGGACGAAGTGCTCGGGCGGAACCCGAAGATCCTGAAATCCGGCGAGCTCCCGCCCGAGATCTACCAGGATCTCTGGCAGACGATCACCGCGGGCCGCGAGTGGCGCGGAGAGTTCCACAACCGGAAGAAGAACGGCGAGCTGTTCTGGGAATCCGCTTCCATCTCGCCGGTCTTCGACGAGCGGAAACGGATCACGAACTTCATAGGAGTGAAGGAGGACATCACCGAGCGCAAGCAAGCCGAGGAAACCCTCCGGGAAAGCGAGAAACGCTATCGGTCGCTCTTCGAGTCGATGTTTCACGGTTACGCCCACTGCGAGATGGTTTTCGAGAATGGCGAGCCGCAGGACTTCGTCTACCTCGATGTCAACAGAGCCTTCGAAGAACTGACCGGGCTGAGGAACGTCGTCGGCAGGAGAGTCACCGAAGTCATTCCGGGAATACGGGAGTCCGCGCCGGAGCTGCTTTCGATGTACGGCCGGGTCGCGAAGACCGGGGACCCCGAGAGGTTCGAAGTCTATCTGGATGGCCTGGGAAACTGGTTCTCCATCTCGGCCTACAGTCCGCAAAAGGGACACTTCGTCGCTGTCTTCGACAACATCACCGAGAGGAAGCGGGCGGAGGAGGCGCTCGTCCGGAGAGAGCGACACTTCCGCTCCCTCATCGAGAATGCTCAGGACATCATCACGATCATCGACATGGAGAGCATCATTCGATTCCAAAGTCCCGCAGCCACTCAGATCCTCGGGCGCCCTCCGGAAGAGTTCGTCGGTAGAAGCGCGTTCGAGTTCGTTCATCCCGATGACGCGCCCGTCGTCCGGGATGCCATCGGCCGCGCCGTCGCTAGACCGGAATCGGCGCAGACCTCTCAGTTCCGCTTCAGACACGCGAACGGGTCCTGGCGCACGATGGAGGGGATCGGCAAGGTGCTCCCGGGTGAAGGCCCCGCCCAGATCGTCGTCAATTCCCGGGATGTGACGGAAGGCCGCGCTCTCGAAGACCAGCTCCGCCAGTCGCAGAAGATGGAGGCGGTGGGTCGGCTGGCGGGAGGGATCGCTCACGACTTCAACAACCTGCTGACGGCCATCATGGGTTACGCGGAGCTCGCCGCGGGGCGGCTGAAGCCCGAAGACCCGACGCGAAGCGAGCTGTCCGAGATCGACAAAGCTTCCCGGCGCGCGGCCGAGCTTACGGGACAGCTCCTGGCGTTCAGCCGCAAGCAGGTGCTCCAGCCTCGGGTCGTCAGCCTGAACCAGGTCGTGAGCGACATGGACAAAATGCTCCGGCGGGTGATCGGCGAGGACGTGGATCTCGTCACGTCGCTGAAAGAACCGCTGGGCTCCGTGAAAGCCGACACGGGCCAGCTCGGGCAGGTGCTGCTCAACCTCGCTATCAACTCCCGCGACGCCATGCCGAATGGTGGAAAGCTGACGATCGAGACGTCCGATGTCGAGCTCGACGAGACCTACTCGGCGTTCCATTTCGACGTCCCTCCCGGGCGCTATCTGTTGCTCGCCGTCAGCGACACCGGGACGGGCATGGACGCGAAGACGTTGAGTCACATCTTCGAGCCATTCTTCACGACGAAGGGAGTCGGAAAAGGAACCGGGCTCGGTCTCTCCACGGTTTACGGCGTGGTGAAGCAGAGCGGAGGGCACGTCACCGTCTACAGCGAGCCCGGCGTGGGGACCACTGTCAAGGTCTACCTCCCCCGGGTGGAGGACGCCCAGAAGGACGCCGCTCCGTCGACCGGGCGGGCCCACCAGGCCGGCGGAACGGAGACAGTTCTCGTCGTGGAGGACGAGGAGGCGGTCCGGCGCCTGGTCTGCCGGTCCCTGGAGGCCCGCGGCTACGAGACTCTCCCGGCGGCGAGCGCCAATGAAGCGCTGCTCGCTCTGGAGAAGCACCCCGGCGAGATCCACCTGATGCTCACGGACGTCGTGATGCCGATTCTCAGCGGGCGGGAGCTCGCTGAGCGGCTCGCCGCGCTTCGTCCCCGGATGAAGGTGCTCTTCATGTCGGGCTACACCGACGATGCGATCGTGCACCACGGCGTGCTGGAGGCGGGCACGCCGTTTATCCAGAAGCCCTTCACGCCTCACACCCTCGCCGCCAAGGTGCGCGAGGTGCTGGACGCGCCTGGGAAGAGCCCGGCCGCCTGACGCCGGTTCAGCGGGCCGGAGGACCGGGGCTGCCGGTCTCCACGAACGCCTTGAGCCTCGCGACCTGTTCGCCGATCACGGCATCCACGATCGGGGCGATCTTCTCGAACCCTCCCGCCATGTATCCGCCGATGCCGTACGTGACCACGAGCTTCGTGCCCGCTTCGGACTTCGCGAGATCCCACGTCATGCTCCCGGCGAGCCCCAGGCCCTGCAGGGGGCCGAGGGCGCCGGTCATCCGCAGCGCCTTGCCCGGGCCGGCGTAGACGACGGTCATGTGCTGGACCCCGCCTCCCTCCGGAAGCTTCTCGCAAAAGCAGCCGCCCGGAACCGCGGCGATCGCGAGGTTCCTGGCGTCGTGTGAAAACGTGTGCTCGGGATTCCACCAGCTCCCCACTTTCGCGGTGAGCGCGTCGTAGAGGGGCCCGGGGGCCGCCTTGACCGAGACCTCGTGCTTCACGGCGAAGCCGCTCGGGCCGACGCTCATGACCTCGGCGAACGCGGGGGAGGAGAGGAGAGTGACGACACAGGCCAGAGCGGATCGGAGTTTCTTCATTCCTGATATTCGAGGCTGCTGATGGAGCCCCGATAGCTCGGAGGATTTCTTCTTATATTCGGCGGTTGCCGATGCAACCGCCGATTCCGTCTCGCGAGTCGTTACTTCGCGACGGCCTTTTTCGCCTTGTTCACGGTCTTCGAGATCCGCGACTTGAGGCGCGAGGCGGTCTTCCTGTGAAGGACGCCTTTGCGGACGGCGATGTCGAGCTCGGAGACGGCGTTCGAGAGGAAGCCGCCGACCTTCTCCGCCTCGGTCTCCGCCGTCCTGCGGAGGTTCTTCACGACGTTGCGGACCCGGGTGACGACGGAGCGGTTGCGGGCCTGCCGGCGAATGCTCTGCGCGGCGCGTTTCTTGGCTTGCTTGGTGTTCGCCATGTGTGTTCGGTGGTGCCTTTCTCTGGGTGTCGTTCAGCGCGAGTCGCCGCCGAGGGACTTGAGGCGCTGGCGCGCGCTCTTGGCCTCGTCGGAGCCGGGAAACTGGTTGACGACGAAGTTCAGCTCGACCATGGCCTGCGCCTTCTCGCCGGCCTCGAAGTGGGCGATGCCCTTCTTGAGGTGCGCGGCCGGGGCCTTGTCGCTCTGCGGATACGTGCGAAACAGCTTGTCGAACGAGGCGATCGCCTCGCGGGGCTTCTTCTGCGCGGACCAGCATTCGCCGGCCCAGTAGAGGGCGTCGTCGGAGAGGTCGGTGCGCGGGAACTTCTCGGCGTAGTCCTCGAAGCCCTGCCGCGCGAGGTCGTATCGGCCGCGCTGGTAGTCGGCCGTGGCCTGCGCGAACAGGTCCGCCGGAGTGATGCCTCCGCCCCGAGGCGACACGGGAGCCGTGACGGGGCCTGCGCCGGGACCGGGCGCGGCGCCGGACGACGGGGACCCTTGCGGACCGGAAGAGGACGCCGGAGGCAGGATCACCGTCCCGGGCGGGGCGTGCCCCTGCGTCTCGGCGATCTGCTGCGAGAGCTGCGTGAGGCGCCGGTTCGCGTCCTCGAGCCTCCCGGCGAGGGCCTGCATCTCGCGCGTCAGGTCGTCGAACTTCGTGCCCAGGTCGGCGTTCGAGCGCAGGAGCGTCTGCGCCTGTTTCGCGAGGGTCTCGTTCAGCTTCGCGACCTCTTCCTTGGAGGAGGACTGCTTCGAGACGGCGTCGACTTCCTTCTCGACCGCCGAGAGGTGCGTGTGAAGGCCGTCGATGTCGCTGCCGCTGACACAGCCGGACGCCGCCGCGAGAAATCCCGCGGCCAGGGCGAGGCGGCCGGCTCGCGTGGGGCGCTGGCGGGTCACTTCGCGGTGACGACGAAGTGGGCGCGGCGGTCCTTCTGCCACGAGTCTTCGTCGTGTCCGGTGGCGAAGGGGCGCTCCTTGCCGTACGACACGGTCTTGATCCGGCTCGCGTCCACGCCGAGGGAGGCCAGGTAGTCCTTGGCGGCGTTCGCACGGCGGTCGCCGAGAGCGAGGTTGTACTGCGCCGTTCCGCGCTCGTCGCAATGGCCCTCGATCGTGAACTGCACGCTCGAGTACTTCTTCAGCCACGCCGCGTTCGCGGCAAGAACGTCGCGGGCGTCGGCGCGAATGTCGGCCTTGTCGTAGTCGAAGAAGGCGGGCTTGAGGTAGCTCGAAATCTCCTGGAGCGACTTCCTCGTGATGTCATCCGCGTCCACTCTCGGCGTCGGCTGCGGCGTCGGCGCGGGAGGCTCCACCGTCACGACGGTGGGCGTCGAGACGGGGGCCGGCGTGGGCGCGGGCGCCGGTGTGGGCTTTGGCTTTGGCGAGCAGGCCACGACGAACGCGATTGCGGCGAGCGTGAGCGAACCGACCTTGAGGTACTGCTTCATGGAATCGAGCCTCCGTTGACGGGGGGAAATGAGGGCGCCGTCCGGCGACCGTCCCGTCGGCACCGTCATTCTAGCGTCTTGATCCACGAGGGGGAAAAATTGTTCCCGGACGACGTCACGATGCGCGCCGTGCCGCTGCCATCGGCGTTTCCGACGGCAATCTGGGTGGAATTGCCTCGCTGAACCTCCCAGGCGACCTTCGAGCCGTCCGGCGACCATGTGGGGCCCTCGTGGGCGCCGGGCCCGCTCGAAATCTGTACGGTTCGCCCGGTTGCGAGGTCCATGACACAGATCTGGAAATCCCCCTCGTTCCGGCAGGCGAACGCCAGGCGTCCGCCGTCCGGCGAGAACGCCGCCTCGTCGTTCCAGTTTCCCGCGAGCGACACGCGCCTCACGTTCGCGCCTTCGAGGTCCATCATGAAGATCTGGGGCGAGCCCTGACGGTTCGACGTGAACGCCAGCTCGCGGCCGTTCGGGGACCACCGGGGAGTCGAGTCGATCGCCGCATTCTCGGTGAGCCGTTTCAGGTTCGACCCGTCCGTGTGGACCGTGAAGATCTCGGTGTTTCCCTTCACGCTTCCGCAGAACGCGATCGTTCTGCCATCGGGGGAGAAGGACGGCGACGCGTTGAGCTGCGTCGGGACGGGGATCTGACGCTTGTCCGCTCCCTCCTTTCCGATCATCCACAGGCCCGGCGTGTCTTTCTCGTACGACTGGTACACGAGCTTCGTGCCGTCCGGAGACCAGTCCGGCGCGAGAGACAGCGTGTTCGAATACGTGAGGCGACGCTGGTTGTCGCCGTCGAAGTCCATCGTGAAGATCTCCTTCACGACCTGTTTCCCCGCGACCCGCTCCCGGTCGGACGAGAACGCGATCTTCGTGAGGAACGGCCCCGGCCTTCCCGTGAACAGGCGCACGAGGTCGCTCGCGAGCGTGTGCGCGATGCGGCGCGCCGCGCGCTGCTCGCCGGAGTACTTCTTGCCCAGGATGGACTTGAGCGTGCCGAGATCCCAGAGCGTCGCCTCCACGGCCACGTTCCCGCCGTCCGGCGCGAGATGCGTGTCGAGAAGGAACTGTGCCGATGTCGCCTTCCACGCGTCGCCCTCTTCGCGGTTCTGCGGAGGGCGCATCGCCTTCGGGTAGAGAGCCGGATCGGCCACGACGAAGACGCCGGAGCCCGCGAGGTCGTCGGACAGCGTCGTGTAGAAAGGATCCACGGCCCGCGTCTGGAGGTCCGGCGAGATCGGAGCGATCGTCATCGGAATCGCCAGCGGCCGCCGCGAGCCCGCGGTACCGGTCAGGGTGAGATCGATGTTCGACGGCTGCGAGACACCGGACATCGTCGGAACGGGCTTCGGCGCCTGGCCGAGCAGGGGCATGGAAAGAAGGCCGAATGCGGCAGCAACGAGCCACCCGCGGCCCGATCTCCCTTCGTCGTCCAGAGCAATCTTGTTTTTCATTCTTCTCACTTGAAGAGATTCTTCTGATGTTCGGCAGCTGCCTTGGCAGCCGCCCCGGGAGAGAGTTCTTTCTTATATGCGGCGGCTGCTGATGCAGCCGCCGATAGTTGAAAATCTTCTCCCCGAATGGCCGATGTCAAGGGCGCGCTTCGCGCGCCGCGCAGCGGTCGGAGACCCTTGACATCGGCCATCCGGGGAATACGGTCCCTCTCTCGTCCTTCTCTTCTTCTTCTTCTTCGTTCTCTTTCTTTCAAAGAAATCTCTCTCTCTTTCTTTTCTTCTTCTTCCTTTTCGCTTACTGGAACTTCAGATGCACGCCGAGAGACTCGTTCCGGTAGTCCGGCGGGAGCGGCGGCAGCGGGTTTGCCGCGTACACCGCTCGCGCCGCGGCCCGATCGTAGTAGCTCACTCCCGACGAGGAATCGACCTTGACGTCCGTCACCTGGCCGGAACGCGTGATGCGGAACGAGACGACGCAGCTCGCGCCCTCCGCCGACTCCGGCTTGAACCAGTTCGCTCCGATGAGCGACAGGAGCTGCTCCACGTAGTACGCGAAAGGAAAGTCGGCGTCGAACGACGTGACCGACGCCCCGAAGGACACGCCCGCGCCCGCGGTGCTGCCGTTCGCGGCCCCCGTGGCACTCGGGAGCTCGAGAGCGGGGCCGGAGGGGGCCTTCACCAGGCCCGGAGAGACCTTCGGCTTCTCGGGCTTCGCGGGCTTCTTCGGCTCGGGCATCGCCTTGGCGGAAGGGAGGACCTTTTCGATGGGCTTCTCGATCACGGGCTTCGCCTTCGGCGCGGGCGCCGGTTCCGCCGGCGCGACGACGGGAGCGGGCGCGGGTGCGGGCGCGGCCTCGGGCCGGCCGAGGGAGGCGGGGCTCACGACGCGAACGGGCAGGGACATCGGGACGAAGACCGGCGCCTTGCGCGGCTTGCCCATGAAGAGAACGAGACCGATGAATCCCGCATGGGCGAGAATCGAGACGGCGGCCGTGACGGAGCGCGGGGCGAGGCCGGTGCGCGCGCGCCGGGCGAGGATGTCCGAGACGGTGGGCGGCTCGGGAATCGCCGCCGCGCGGGCCGTCATCGAGCGCCCTCGCTCCGGAGCTCGGTGACCATTCCGAGGCTCTCGACACCGAGCCGGTTGAGCGTGTCCATCGTCTCCACGACGACGCCGTACGCGAGGTTGCGGTCGGCTTTCAGGTAGACGGCCTTGTCGCGCCGGCGCGAGAGGATGAGATGGAGCCGGTCCTTGAGCTGGGACTTCGGGATCGGGCGTTTCGTTCAGGTAGTAGTTCCCGTTCTTCGTGATGGAGAGAATGAGCGGGTCCTCGGGCGTCTTCGGGAGGTTCTGCGCCACGGACTTCGGAAGCTGGACCTCGACGCCCTGATGGAGGAGCGGCGCCGTGACCATGAAAATGACGAGGAGCACCAGCATGACGTCCACGAGAGGCGTGACGTTGATGTCCGAGAAGGCGCTTGCGTCGTCGTCGAGCTTGAAAGCCACGTGCCGTCCCGCCCTCAGGTGAAGTGGCGCTCGGCCAGGTTCATGAACTCGAGGGCGAAGTCGCGCATCTCGGCGCGCGCCGCGCGCATCTTCCCGCCGAAGTTGTTGTACGCGATGAGAGCGGGCACCGCGGCGACGAGGCCGGCCGCGGTGTTGATGAGGGCCTCCGCGATGCCCGGTGCCACGACGACGATCGACGTCGAGCCCTTCTGGGCGATCTGCTGGAACGCGATCATGATGCCCATGACGGTTCCGAAGAGGCCGATGAACGGCGTGGCCGAGGCGGTGGTGGCGAGGAACGACATCCCGCGCCCGAGACGCGTCGTCTCGACGCCGGCCGCGCGCTCGAGCGCGCGCTCGATGGAGGCGAGGCTCTTCACGAAGAGGCGCCCGGTGTCGGCCGGCGCCACGTCGCGGCCGTCCTTCACCTGCTGGTCCAGCTCGGCGTAGCCCGCCCGGAAGATCCCGACGAGCGGGCTCGACTCGCACTTGTCGCAGATGCCGAGAACGTCGGCGAATTTGCGGCTCTTGCGGAAGTGACTCAGGAACGAGCGCGAGTCCGACGCGGCGCGTGAGAAACTCCACAGCCGGCCGATGATGATTGCCCACGACACGAGGGAGAAGAAAGCGAGAACGATCAGGACGGCCTTGGCCGTCGTTCCCGCCGACATGAAGAGCTGGGCGATGTTCGAGCCGCCGGTTTCCGTCATGGTTTCAGGTGACTCCCTCTCGGGATGCGTTCCGCGACGGACCCGTCTCGGGCCGTCCCGTCAAGGTAGCATGGAATCTTCAAGCCGGTCAAAACGTTGCAGCGTTTTCGCGACGCTCGCGGCGGCACTCGCGCTGGGTTTCGCGGGGCCCGCGCGGACGGCGACTCTCCCGGCCGACGCCCTGCCGCTCGCCGCCGTCAAGGCGGGGATGAAAGGCTACGGCCTGACCGTCCTCCACGGCTCCAGCGTGGAGCGCTTCGACGTGGAGGTCCTCGGCGTCATTCCGAACTCTCTCGGACGTTCGCAGATTGTCGTGCGCGTCTCCGGGCTCGGCCTCGAGAAGACGGGCATCCTCGCGGGGATGAGCGGCAGCCCGGTCTACTTCGAGGGCCGCCTCGCGGGGGCCGTCGCGGCCACGTGGGGGTTCTCGAAAGAGCCCATCGCGGCGGTCACGCCCATCGAATCGATGCTGGCGATCGACACCGAAGACGCGGCGTCCGGAACACCGGGACGCGCGCGGTCCGCCTCCTTCGGAGCCGGTTTTTCCGCGTTCTTCGGGACGCTCGCTCTTCCCGAGGAAGAGCGCGTCCTCGCTCTTCAGAAGATCGTGGACGCGCGTCCGACCCTGCCGGCGCGCGTTGCAGGCCTCGCTGCTCGCGCCCGTCGCCGCCGGGTTCCCGGCCGACACGCTCGGGCGATGGAGCGGGGACCTCGCGCGTCTCGGCATTCCCGTTTCGCTCGCCTCGGGGGAGCTTCCGGCCCTTCCCGGTACGGCTCTTCAGGCGGCCGAGCGGGCCCGCCCGGCGGCTCCGATCGCGCCGGGCTCCGCGGTGACGGCGCTTCTCATAGACGGCGACCTTCAGCTCGGCGCCACCGGCACCGTGACGCGAGTGGATGGCGAGGGCCGCTTTCTCGCCTTCGGCCATCCGTTCCTCGGCGCGGGAACCCTCGAGCTGCCCGTCGCGCCCGCCGAGGTGGTGGCGGTATTTCCGAGCACGATGCTCTCGTTCAAGATGGCATACGCCCTGGCGCCGGCATACCGCCTCACGCGGGACCGCGACAGCGGTGTGGCGGGTCGCACGGACCGGGCGGCGGCCCTCCTGCCGGTGCATTTCTCGCTCGAGTCGGAGGGCGGGCCCGTGCGCACCCTGTCGTGGGGCGTGGCGAAGGAGGCGGCTCTCCTCCCGACGCTCGTCGCGATCTCGATGGATGCGGCATTCACGACGCTCGACCCGACGCCCATCGACCGGACGCTTCGGCTTCGCGTCGCCGTCGGCACCGCGGCCGGGCCGTTCGTCTACGCGGACCAGATGACGGGTCCGCGCGCGAAGCAGCTCGCGCTCCTGACCGCGAACGTCCTCACGGGCCTCGTCGCCCAGAACGAATTCGAGGACCCCGCGATCTCCGGGGTGGACATCTCGATCGTGAGCGCGCCCGGCGAGAAGCGGCTGCGCGTCGTGAGCGCGGCCCTCTCGGCCCGCAAGGTGGCGCCCGGTCAGACGCTGCGCGCCACCGTGCGACTCGCGGACCGCCGGGGAAGGGAAGAGACGCGCGTCCTGTCCCTCGTCGTCCCGAGGGAGACGCCCGAGGGCCGGGCGATCGTGGTCGTGGGCGACGGCAGCGCCGCCTCCGCCGCGCGCCTCGCCGCGCAGCCGGCGGAGCCGCGCACGCTCTCCGGCCTGCGCGCCGCGCTCGCACGGCTCGTCCCCGCGGACCGGCTGGGGGCGCTCCTCGTCGTACCCGCCCGAGGCGCCACGACGGGAGACGACACCCTGAGCGCGCTGCCGCCTTCGTTCGCGCTCGTGCTGTCCGAGGCTGGAGACGCCAACGCGCACGCCTCGGTCCCGATCCGCGTCCTTGCCGAGGAGTTCCTCACCCTCGACCGGCCGGCGTTCGGCTCGGTTCGCCTCGAGCTCGAGGTAGAAAGGCCCCGCTCGTAAATGCGACTTTCCTCCCTGGCTCCCGCCTTGGCCCTCGCCTCCGCGTTTCTCGCCGCGCCCCCGCTCGGGGCCGGGACGCCCCGCATCGCCGTCACGGCCGGCGCGCGCGACTTTCTCGCCGGCGAGACGAAGGGCGTCGCCGTTTCCGCCGACGGCAGGCTCATGCTCGGCGCCGCGCTCGCGGCCCGCGCATGGCCCGACGACGCGAACGACGCGGCCGTCTTCGGCGCCGCCGCCGACTCCTCCGGCCGCGTGTTCGTGGCGACGGGCGGCGGCCTCGGTCGCCTCTTCGTCTCGAGCGACGCGAAAGTGACGCTGCTTTTCACGGCACCGGAGCCGAACATCACGGCGGTCGCGGTCGCGCCGGACGGCTTCGTCGTCTGCGCCTCGTCTCCGAACGGAAAAATCTACCGGGTCGACCCGAAATCCGCGGATCCCGCGAAAGCCGGCACCGTGCTGGCGGAGCCGAAAGAGGCTGCGATCTGGGCCCTCGCGTTCGCGAAAGACGGAACGCTCTACGCCGGCACGGGGAACAAGGGCCGCGTCTATCGCAAGTCGCCTTCCGGCGCCCTCGAGCTCTTCCGCGAGATCGAGGACGTGCACGTGAGAGCGCTCGCCGTGGGTCCCGACGGCACCGTGTACGCGGGCACGTCGGACCGCGGTGTCGTGGTCGCGCTGCCCGCACAGGGCAGCCCGCGCACGCTGCACGATTTCGCGCGCCCGGAGGTGACGGGTCTCGCCGTGGACGCGCGCGGTGTCGTCTACGCGGCCGCATCGCAGCTCGATGCCTCGATCGGCCGGCCGGCGCCGGTCGAGCCGGGCCTTCGGCCGACCCCGACGCCGACCCCGGCGCCGGCGGGGCGCGCGGAAGAGGCCCCGCGCGGCTCCGTATCGGTGGCCTCTTCGACGTCCCTGGCGCGGCCTTCCGCCGAGCCCCGTTCCACGGGCAGTTCGGAAATCGTCGTCATTCAGCCCGACGGCTTCGTCGAGCCCGGCTGGCAGTTTCCCGAGGAGTCGATCCTCGGCCTGCGTCTCGACTCCGGGGGTGCGCTCCTCGTCGCGACCGGCCCGCGCGGGCGCGTGTACGAGTGGAAGGACCGCCACGTGCGCCTCGTGGCCTCGACCGGTGAGAAGCTGGCGCTCGCGATCCCGGCGGCCGGGCCGGCTACGCGGTGGTGACGATGGGATCCGCTGGAATCCTGCGACCCTCTGCCGGGGGCAGTCCCGCCGCCGGCACGTTCACCTCGTCCGTCAAGGATGGCCTGCGCCTGTCCACGTTCGGGCGGCTCCGGTCCGAGGGGCAAGTGCCGGCGGGAGCGGCCCTCGCCCTCTTCGTGCGGACGGGAAACTCGGAAAAGCCCGACGGCACATGGTCGGCCTGGGCGCCGGTCGGCCCGGACGGCGGTGCGAAGCCTCCTGTCGGGCGCTTCTTCCAGTGGAAAGCCGACCTGACCGCTTCCCCGAAGGGCGAGTCTCCGGTCGTCGAGCGGGTGGACCTTTCCTACGCGGAGCGCAACGCCCGGCCGGTGCTCGAGAACCTCTCCGTCCTCGAGCCGGGCGCCGTCTTTTCGCGCGGCGCCGCGGGCGCCGGCGTCCTCTCCGTGGCGAATCCCGACGAGTCCGGCATCTACGCCGGCCTCGAGGCGCCTCACGAGGGGACCGCCGAGGGCCCGGGAAAGCGGCTCTTCCGGAAGGGTTACCGGACTCTCACGTGGAAAGGCACGGACCCGAACGGCGACACGCTGCGCTACGAGGTGGAGGCGCGCCCCGAGGGCGGACCGGCCTGGTTCCTGGTGCGGAAGGACCTCGAGGACTCGTTTCTCTCGTTCGACACGACGGCGATTCCGGACGGCCGCTACCGCTTTCGCGTGACCGCCTCGGATCGCCTCTCGCAGCCCGAAAACGAGGCGCTGACGGCGCGCGAGGAAAGCGGCGTCGTGATCGTCGACAACACCCCTCCCGTCCTGAAAATGGAAAGCAGGAAGCTCGAAGGCGAGACTCTCGTCGTCACCGTGCTCGCGACGGACGCGCTCTCGCCCGTCACGAAGGCCGAAGGCGCCGTGAACGCGGATCGCTGGCGCCTCCTGCCCGCGGAGGACGGCGCGGCCGACTCGCCGGTGGAGCGTTTCGTCTTCCGCGTCCCGAAGCCGCCCGGGCCGGCGATCCTGTCGATCCGCGTGCTCGACGCGGCCGGTAACGTCGCGGCGATCGCCGTGGAGTGGCCGTTCTGAGGAAGCTCGCGCTCCTCGCGGCCGCCGTTCTTCTCGACCGCCTGCGGGGTCCGCGGAAAGAGCCAGGAGAGCGTCGTCCGGCGGCGGCTCGAAGGCGAGCCGAAGACGCTCAACCCGATCCTCGCCACGATGGACCCCGAGCAGGTCGTCCTCGCGCTCCTCGAGCGGAACCTGCTCGACTACGACGAGAAACTGAACCTCGTGCCGGGCCTCGCGGAGGACGTCTCCGATTCGCCCGACCACCTGACGTACACCATCCGCCTCCGGAAGGACGCGCGCTGGGAGGACGGAACGCCCGTCACCTCCCAGGACGTCGTCTTCACGCTCACGGCTCTGCTCGACCCGAAGACGCCCGCGCTCACGCGCCGCGCGCTCTTCGACGGCTTCGTGAAGGCCGAGGCCGTGGACGCCCGCACGGCGCAGGTCGTCTTCAAGACGGCCGCCTCCGGGCGGCGCGACGCCTTCAACCTGCCCCTGCTCTCCGCGGCCGCGTGGGCGGGCGCCGACGTGGCCGTGCATCCGCGCAACCGGAACCCGCTCGCGAACGGCCCGTACCGCCTCGGAGCGTGGGAGGCGGGCCGGACGCTGACGCTCGTGCGCAACACGCAGTATTTCGGCGAGAAGCCCGCCCCCGAGCAGGTTATCTTCCGCGTCGTCCCCGAGACGCGCTCCGGCGTTCGCGGCGCTCCAGACCGGCGAGCTCGACGAGATGCGACTCACGTTCGCGCAGAAGAAGGAGCTGGACGCGAAGGCGGGCGCGGCTCGCGCACCGCGCCTCGTCGCGTTCGACGAGCTCGCGTATTCCTATCTTGGCTGGAACAACCGGCTGCCGGTCTTCGCCGACCGCCGCGTGAGGCGCGCCCTCACGATGCTCGTGGACCGCGAGAGCATCAACCGCAACCTCTTCGGGGGCCTCGCGAAAGCTCGCGAACGGGCCTCTCCCGCCGGCGCACTGGGCCTGGGACGCCTCCCTCGCGCCCTGGCCGTACGACCCGAAGGCCGCCGAGGCGCTGCTCGACGAAGCCGGCTTCCGCAAGGGCCCGGACGGAACGCGGCGCAAGGGAAACGTGCGCCTCGCCTTCACGCTCTCGCTCGGCATGGGCAGCGACGTCCAGCGCCAGCTCGTGGAGCTGGCCCAGCAGTCCTTCCGAAAGGCGGGCATCGAGATGGCGATCCAGCCGCTGGAGTGGGCGGCCTTCGCGGCGAAGATGGACGCGGGGGAGTGCGAAGCCTGGGCGGCCGCGCTGAACCTCGACCCGAACCCCGACCTCGCCGTGAGCTGGCACTCCGGCCCAGACGCCGCCGGTCGGGCTGAACTCCGCGTTCTACCGGAACCCCGAGGTCGGACGTTCTCCTGGACCGCCTCAAGACGACGTTCGACCGGGAAGAGGCGCGAACCCTCTTCGCGCGCGATGCAGGCGCTCATCCACGAGGACGAGCCGGTGACGTTCCTGAACACCCCGCTGACGAAGTGGGGCATCTCGTCGCGCCTGACGAACGTGAAGACGTCGCCGTACGGCCTCTTCCTGTTCTGGCCGGGGGCGGCCGGCTGGCGCACGAGCGCGACCACGGGTCCGATCTCGTAGGCAGGCCCACGTGGCCAAGTAACATCTCCCCGGTGATCCGTTTCGCGCTCCACCGGTCGGTCTCGGCCGTCCTGACGCTGCTGGGAGTCCTCGCGCTCGTCTTCGGGCTCGTCACGGCCGCGCCCGGCGACGCGGCGGCGCTCGCGGCGCGCGCGGCCGGAAACCGCGCCGCGGCCGTCTCGCCCGAGGCGCTGGCGGCCTTCCGGCACCTCTACGGCCTCGACCGGCCGGTGGTCGAGCGCTTCGCGACCTGGGTCTGGCGTGCCGCGCGCCTCGATTTCGGGCGCTCGCTCGTGGACGGCCAGCCCGTGACGCTTCGGGTCGCCCGCGCGCTCCCGGCGACGCTCGCGCTGAACGGCGCCGCTCTCCTCCTCGCGTGCCTGATCGGGGTTCCGCTTGGAATCGCCGGGGCGCGCCGGCCCGGGCGGGCGTCTGGACAGGATCTCCGGATTCGCTGTGCGACGCGCTCTTCTCGACGCCGACGTTCGTCCTCGGACTCGTCCTCCTCCTCGTCTTCTCGGGCTGGCTGCGCGTCACGCCTCTCTTCGCCGACGCGGAGACGGGACTGCGCGGCTTTCTCCTGCCCGTCGCGACCCTCGCGCTCGCGTCGCTCGCGCTCATCGCGCGCTTCGTCAGGGTCTGTGTCGCGGCGGCGCTCGCGGATCCGGCCGCTCTCGCGGGGCGCGCGCGCGGCGAAGAGCCCGTCGGAGGAGATCCGGCGCGCCCTCAGGCGCTCGTCGGCGGCGTTCGCCGCGATGGGCGCCGTGCTCGTGCCCTCCGTCGTCTCCGGCTCGATCCTCGTCGAGCGGGTCTTCTCGCTGCCCGGAGCGGGCGGCCTTCTCGCCGAGGCCGTCTTCGCGCGCGACCTCCCGACGGTTCTCGCCCTCACGTGGTGCTCGGCCCTCGTGGTCGTGGCCGCGTCGCTCGGGGCCGACCTCGTCACGGCGGCTCTCGACCCGCGCATCGCCCGCGAGGTCGAGGCGACGGTGCCGGGAGCCGCGGCGTGACGGCCGCGCGGGCGGCGTTTCGCCGCGCGGGACTCGCCTTCGCGCTCTTTCCGCTGATCGCGCTTCTGGCCCCGCTCCTCGCCCGCGAGAAACCCTGGATATCGGGCCGCGACGGCGAGGCGATCGTGAGCGCGCCCGTCCCCTTCGATCCCGACGCGGTGGATCTCGACCGGCGGCTCGCGTCGCCCGGCGGGCGGCACCTCCTCGGCACGGACGAGCTCGGCCGCGACGTTCTCGCCCGCGTCCTCCACGGCGCGCGGCTCTCCGTCGCGGCGGGCCTCCTCGCCTCCGCGCTCGCTCTCGGTCTCGGAGCGGCGCTCGGAACGCTCGCGGGCTGGGCCGGGGGGCGCACCGACCGCGCCGTGCTGCTTTTCCTCCAGATCGTCCAGGCGCTTCCGGCGCTCGTCCTCGTGATCGCCGGCGCGGCGTTCCTGAAGCCGTCGTTTCTCGTCGCGGCGCTCCTCATCGCCGTGACGGGCTGGACGGATGCGGCCCGCCTCGTGCGCGCCGGCACGCAGCGCCTGAGAAACGAGGCGTTCGTGGACGCGGCGCGGGCCACGGGCGCCTCGGACGCGCGCCTGCTCTTCGTCCACGTCCTCCCGCATGCGCTCCCGCCCGCGCTCGCGACGCTGCCGTACGTGCTCGGTTCGGCCGTCCTCACCGAGGCGGGGCTGTCGTTCCTCGGGCTGGGCGCTCCGCCGCCGGCCGCGTCCTGGGGGCGCGCGCTCGCCGAGGCGCGCAACCTCCTCCCGGGCGCCTGGTGGTGCATCCTGCCGCCGGCCCTCGCGCTCTTCCTCCTCGTCTGGACGGCGCGCCGCCTCGGCGACGCGTTCCTCGGCCGGCGCGGGGACGTACAATCCCGTCTCGCGTGAAGCGGACCGCCGTCTACCCGGGCACGTTCGATCCCATGACGAACGGCCACGTCGACCTCATCCGGCGGGGCTGCCACATCTTCGACCGCGTGCTCGTCGCGGTCCTCATCGACACCGAGAAGGCGCCGCTTTTCACCGTCGAGGAGCGCCTTCAGATGATCCGCGCGATCTTCCGGCGCGAGCCGAAAGTCGTCGTGAAGTCCTTCAGCGGCCTCCTCGTGGAGTTCATGCGCAAGGAAAAGGCGCGCATCGTCGTGCGCGGCCTGCGCGTCGTCTCGGACTTCGAGCACGAGTTCCAGATGGCCCTCATGAACCGCCGCCTCGGTCCGGAGGTCGAGACGCTGTTCCTCACGCCGAAGGAAGAGCTGTCGTACACGTCGAGCCGCCTCGTGAAGCAGGTCCACCAGCTCGGCGGCGACGTCTCGGGCCTGGTCCCGGCCGTCGTCCACCGCGCGCTGAACAGGAAGATCCCGAACGGGGCTTAGGCGATCCGGCCGGAGGGCACGCTCAGATCCGCGCGAACTCCCGGAATGCCTTCGCGATCGGGTCCGGGACGGTGCGCGGCCGGCCCGACGCGTCGAGAAACAGATGTTGCGTCTCTCCCTCGGCCGCGAGCGCGCCGTCCGCCAGGACGATCTCGTACTGGAACGTGCAGCCCCGGCTCTTCAGCTCGGTCATCCGGGCCCGGACTTTCACCGTGTCGCCGTAGCGCACGGCGCGGCGGTAGCGCACGCGCGCCTCCGTGACCGTGATGAACGAGCCCTCGGCCTCCATGCGCGGATAGGGATAGCCGGCGCGCTCGCAGTACGTCGTGCGCGCGACCTCGAACCAGATGATGTAGTTGCCGTGATAGACGACGCGCTGGGCGTCGGTCTCGGCATAGCGCACCTGGATGGAGGTCTCGACTGCGGGATGAGGGGCGCTCACGATCCCCATAGACTAGACGATGACCATGAGGGCGCTTTTCAGGGGGAGCGGTTGGGGATTCGGGGAGGGGAGAGGACCGGGGATTTCTTGGAAGTAAAGAACGAGGAAAGAGAATTTCTTAGAAAGAGAAGAAAGAGGGACGGGGTTTCTTAGAAGGTGAAGAGAGAACCCTTCGCGCCGACAGGCCGGAGCAGCTGCCCGACGTCCTCGCGTCGCTGGACGAAATCGCAGCCTCGGGCGATCCGAACCTCATCGCCGCGGGATTCATCTCCTACGAGGCGGGTGTTTGGATCGAAGGGCTCGACGGCGCTCGTGCGACCGCATGAATTTCTTCCTTTCGCAGAATTCTTCGTCTTCGATACCCGCCGCTCCGCCGACGCACGAAGCGCGCCGCCGCCTGCCCGATCCCCGGCCGCATCCTCCGCTCTCTTCACCTTCAAAGAACCGGCGACGCGCGGAGCGGTCGCTCTCTTCGAACGAGTGGGCAAGCGGTGTCGAGGCCATCCGCGACGGCATCGCCCGCGGCGACGTCTACCAGGTCAATCTCTCGCGCCGCACGCGCTTTGCGGCCAGCGTCGATCCCTTCGCCCTCGCGCGCGCCCTCTATGCCGACAACCCCGTGCCCTTCGCCTTGACGCTCGCCCACGAGGACTGGGCCGTGGTGTCGAACTCGCCGGAGCTGTTCCTCGACGTGGACCTCGCGGCGCGGCGGGTGGTCACGAAGCCGATCAAGGGCACGATCGCGCGGGGCGCGACGGAGGCCGAGGACGCCGGCAGGCGCCGTGAGCTTCTCGCCTCCGCGAAGGACGCGGCCGAGAACGTGATGATCGTGGACCTTCTGCGGAACGACCTCGGCAAGGTGGCCGAGCCGGGGCGCGTCGAGACGACCGCGATGAGAGCGCTGAAGTCGTTCCGCCATCTCCATCACCTCGAATCCACGGTGGAGGCGCGCCTGAGGCCGCGACGCGCGGCTGTCCGACGTCCTCCGCGCCACGCTGCCGGGAGGCTCGATCACGGGCGCGCCGAAGCGCGCGGCGCTGCGCTTCATCCACGACCTCGAGAGCGTGCCGCGCGGCGCCTACTGCGGGGCCGCGGGCTTCGTGCGCGGCGACGGCCGGGCGGTCTTCAACGTCGCGATCCGGACGGCGATCCTCGGCCGGGATACAGTGGACTACCACGCGGGAGGCGGAATCGTGTGGGACTCGAACGCGGAGGCGGAATGGCGCGAGACGGAGGCGAAGTCGCGGGAGCTCGCGGCGGCGATGGCGGCGCTCGGCGCGCGCGGGGTGGCCCGTGAGCCTTGAGTACGCGCCGGTCCCGTTCCTCTCGCCCGCCGTCCAGCGCGGCTTCGGCTTCTTCGAGACGGCGCTCCTCGCGGGCCGGCGCGCGGTCCTGTGGGAGCCGCACCTCGACCGGATGCAGCGCATCCTCGTCGGCGCTCGACCTCCCGAAGCCCTCGCGCGAGCGGCTCAACGCCGCCGCGAAGCGCGTCCTCGACGCGTCTCCCGCGGCGGCGAAACCGGCCGAGCAGCGCGCGCTGCGCCTCACGTGGTTCGCGGAGGGCGACGACCTGGACGACCCGGCGTCGTTCCGCCTCGAAGCGCATCTCCTGCCGATTCCCGAGAGCCGCCTCGCCCGCCGGAGCGGCTCGCATTCCGTCTCGCTGCCGCTCGACCTCCAGCGCGACACGCCGGGCGTGAAGTCCACGAGCTACTTCGCCGCGATCCAGGGAGGACGTCTCGCGAAGAAGGCCGGGGGCGACGAAGGCCTGTTCCGCTCTCCGGACGGGAGCTACCTCGAGGGCACGACGACGGGCCTCGCCGCGTGGAACGGAGGCACGCCCGTGCTCGCGCCGAAAGGCGTTCTCCCGAGCGTGACGGCCGCCGCCTTCTTCGGCGGCCACGCCGCGTCGGCGCCGCTGACGGCGGAGAACCTCCGCGCAGGGTTCGATGCTCCTCGGCTCGCTCACGATGGCGACGCCGATCCTCACGCTCGACGGGGCGCCGTGCGCGCGCCCTCCCGAGATGCTCGCGCGCATCGCGGAATTCAATCGCCGGCTGCTGGAGGATCCGGCTCTTGGCACGGAGCTTTCAGGAAGGGGTCCGTGAAAAACACGCGCATCATCGTTACTCACTATGGCGGGCCCGATGCGCTTCAGACGCTCGAAGAGGAGTGCCCCGAGCCAAAAGACGGTGAAGTGCGGGTGAGGGTGCTGGCCGCGGGGGTCTCCTTGCCCGACTTAATGGCGCGCGAGGGCGTTCATCCCGAAACGCCCCCGGTTCCCTTCACTCCGGGGTGGGACCTGGTCGGCGTTGTGGATCGGCTCGGCGCCGGTGTCTCTGGAATCGAACCTGGCCAGACAGTCGCCGCAATGCCGATCCACGGTGCGTACGCGGAGTTCGTCTGCCTGCCGCAACTTGAACTGGTTCCGGTGCCGCCCGGGTTGGATGCCGCCGAGGCTGTGAGCCTCGTGCTGAACTACGTCACGGCGTACCAGATGCTGCATCGTTCGGCTCGGGTCAGATCGGGCCAGCGCGTGTTGTTTCACGGCGCGTCGGGCGGGGTCGGCACGGCACTCCTGCAGTTGGGGCGCCTTGCCGAACTGGAAATGTACGGTACCTGTTCATCGCGAGGGGCGCCGGCCGTTTCCGAGCTGGGCGGTGTCCCAATCGATTACCGGAATCAGGACTACGCGAAGGAGATCCACCGCCTCACGCGCGAAGGCGTGGACGCCGTCTTCGACCCCATCGGCGGCGCCCACCTCTGGCATTCCCGCGAGGCTCTCCGTCCGGGCGGGAGAGTCGTGGGCTATGGCAATACAACCTCTCTACGTGGGGCGGGATTGGGTTCGGACCGTAGAGGCCGTCGTAATCGCCTTCATGGAATCCCCATCTACGCGCTGTACATCGCGGGCGGCTGGCTTCTTCCGGGCCGGAAACGAGTGATCCCCTACAGCATTCAGACGCTCAAACGGCTTAAGCCGGCTTTGTTTCGCCGGGACTTGATCGCCCTGCTCGGCCTCCTTCAACAGCAGAAGATCAAGCCGCTCATCGCGCAGCGCTTTCCTCTTGCCGAGGCAAGACACGCGCAGGAGCTGCTCGGGAAGGGAGGCGTGGTAGGCAAGATCGTGCTCGTGCGCAGCGGGTCGTCGCCTGAATCAAAAGCGGCGTAACAAACTGATAGACGAAGGCAGCCTCAACGCTTCGACCTTTCCAGTCTGAAGATTCCGTACCGGGCTCCGGCGAACGGACTACACTTTCACTCTTATGGCCAGGTCCCGCTCCACTTCCCCCTCCCGCCACGTCCTCTTCACGGGCTTTCCCGGGTTCATCGGGGCGCGGCTCATCCCGCGCCTCCTCGAGCTCGCGCCCGACACGACGTTTCACGCTCTCGTGCAGGAGAAGTTCCTCTCGGCGGCCGACGCGTCCGTCGCCGCCCTCGGCGAGGAGCATCCCGGCACGAAAGGGCGCATTCGCCTCGTCGTCGGCGACATCACGTCGCCCGGCCTCGGGCTCGCGGCGTCGAAGGCGAGGGAGCTCCAGAAGAGCCTCGCGGGGTGCTTCCATCTCGCGGCGGTCTACGACCTCGCGGTCGCAGCGCGACGTGGGCATGCGCATCAACGTGGAGGGCACGAAGAACGTCCTCGAGTTCCTCGGCGACGCGCCTGCCTTCCAGCGCCTCGACTACGTCTCGACGGCCTACGTCTCGGGCACGGCCGTCGGCACGTATCGCGAGACGGACCTCGACGTGGGGCAGAACTTCAAGAACTTCTACGAGGAGACGAAGTTCCTCGCCGAAGTCGCCGTGAAGGGAAGCGGCCTCCCCGCGGCGATCTACCGGCCGGGCATCGTGGTCGGCAGCTCGAAGACGGGGGAGACGGCGAAGTTCGACGGCCCCTACTACTCGCTGAACGCCATGGGCGTCCTTCCGTCGCCCGGCGCCTTCATCAAGGTGGGGACGGGCGAAGCAGAGGTGAACCTCGTGCCCGTGGACTTCGTCCTCGAGGCGATCGCCCGCCTGTCGACGTGGGAGGGCGCGGTCGGAAAGACGTACCACCTCACGGACCCGCACCCGTCGACGGCGTTCGAGATCGAGGAGATGTTCGCGAAGGCGCTCGGGAAGTCGTTCGTCTACGTGCCCGTCCCGCACCTCGTCGCGAAACTCCTCTTCACGCCTGCGCTGATCCAGAAGCAGTTCGGGATGCCCGTTCAGTCGATCGACTACTTCGACCATCCCGTGAGCTACGACTCGGCGCAGGCCACGGCGGACCTCGCGCGCTTCGGCGTCGCGTGCCCGCCGTTCAAGGACTACGTCCAGAAGCTCGTCGCCTTCTGGCGCACGAAGAAGGACACGATCAAGCGCGGGGCGATGATTTGAAGCCTTCGTTCCCCTTCACGAACGCGCCGATCGTCGACGGCCAGGACGTGAAGACGGGCGCGTCTTTCGAGGCCGTGAACCCCGCCACGGCCGAGCCGTTCGCGGAGGTGGTCCGGGCCGGGCCCGCGCGAGATCGACATGGCCGTCGGGTCGGCGCGGAAGGCGTTTCTCTCGTGGTCGAAGACGCCCGTTTTCGACCGGCAGCGGCACCTCGCGCGCCTGCTCGAGGAAGTGCGCCGCGCGCACGACGACGTGGCCCGCCTCATCGCGACCGAGCAGGGCAAGCCCGTGGGCGAGGCGCGCGCCGTGGACATCGTGCCCGCCGCCGACACCCTCCGCTATCTGTCGCGCCACGCGGGCGAGCTTCTCGCCGAGCAGCCCATCGACTACGCGCAGATCCTCTTCGCGCACAAGAAGGGCCGCTTCCGCTTCGAGCCTCTCGGCGTCATCGCGGTCGTGACGCCCTGGAACTTCCCGTTCGGCATCCCGTTCGTCGAGATCGCGGCCTGCCTCGCGGCGGGTAACACGGTCGTTCTGAAGCCCGCGTCGGCCACGGCGCTCACGGGTCTCGCCGTCGGGGACCTCTGCCGGCGCGCGGGCCTGCCGCCCGGCGTCGTGAACGTCGTGACGGCCGGGGGCGCGGACACGAACGTTCTCATCGAGCACACCGGCATCGCGAAAGTGCTCTTCACGGGCTCGGTCCAGACCGGCGTCGAGGTGATGCAGCGCGCGGCGAAGAACCTCACGGGCGTCGTCCTCGAGCTCGGCGGCAAGGACGCGGCGGTCGTCGCGGCCGACGCGGACCTCGACCGGACGGCCGCGGGCCTCGTCTGGGGGGCGTTCGTGAACGCCGGCCAGACCTGCGGCTCCGTCGAGCGCGTGTACGTCGTCAAGGACGTCGCCGAAGCGCTGCTCGCGAAGATCGTGGCGCGGACCAAAGCGCTTCGCCTCGGCAATCCGCTCTCGAAGACGACGGACATGGGTCCGCTCACGACGTCCGGCCAGCGGGACCTCGTGGAGGAGCATCTTCAGGACGCCGTGTCGAGGGGCGCGAAAGTCCTCGTGGGAGGGGAGCGCCCGAGCGCGAAGGGGTGGTGGTTCCCTCCGACCGTCCTCACGGGCGTCGACCACGCGATGCGCGCGATGTGCGACGAGACGTTCGGGCCGCTCCTGCCCGTCATGTCGGTGGACTCGCTCGACGAGGCCATCCGGCTCGCGAACGACTCCTCGTTCGGCCTCACGGCCTCCGGATGGACGCGCTCGCGCCGCACGGCAAAGAAGCTCGCCGAGGAGCTGCAGGCGGGCACGGTGACGATCAACGACCACCTCTTCTCCTTCGGGGAGCCCACCGCGACGTGGGGCGGCGTGAAGAAGTCGGGCCTCGGCCGGAGCCACGCGGGCTTCGGCCTTCACGAGCTCGTGAACATCAAGCACGTGAGCGTCGACTTCGGGGACACGCCGGCGATGCCGTGGTGGTACCCGTACGACGCCGCCTTCCATGCGTTCACGAAGAGCGCCTTCGGCGCGCTCTACTCGAACGATCCGCTCACGAAGGTGCCCGGCGCGCTCGGGCTTCTGCGGAGCGGACGGTTCTTCGGATACGTGAAGGTCTCGGCGCTCGCGACGCGGCTGGGGAAGGTGTTCTGAGCGCCGAAAAGTAGAATTCGCGCGTGAGCGAGATCCGCTACCCGGATGCGAGATCGGCGGACGAGATCCTGCGAGAGTCAGAGAGTTTCTTCGCGGGGAGAGGGGCCGTCCACACGACGCTTCGCTCGCTCGTCGATCGCCTCAAGGAAGAGTCGATTCCGTACGCCATCGTCGGCGGGATGGCGTTGAACCTCTTCGGGTTCGTTCGGCAAACGGTCGACGTCGATATTCTTCTGACGAAAGTGGGGCTCGGAACGATTCCGGGAGCGATTCGTCGGACGTGGCTACGCGCCCGCCTTTCCGGGCGCCACGCAAGGCTTTCCTGGATGTCGACACTCGTGTGCGGATCGATTTCCTGACGACCGGCGAGTACCCCGGCGACGGAAAGCCCAAAGCCTGTCGCGTTCCCGGATCCCTCTCTCGCAGCCGTCGACCGCGGGCCTTACCGGGTCATCACCCTCGAGAAGCTGCATCGAACTGAAGCTGGCGTCCGGACTTTCCGCTCCGCATCGCATGGGCGATCTCGTCGACGTCCAGAGGCTCGTCGAGGAGCTCCATCTCCCCCTCGATCTGGACTCGAAGCTCGACCCGAGCGTACGCGCCGAGTATCGCCGACTCTGGGAGCTCGCGCAGCACGCGGGCGAAGGACCCCAGGAACGAGGCTGAGGCCCATCCGCCGGGAAGTAATCGGCGCCCGCCGGACGTTAGACTTTCCCCGTGGGCGCCCCGGACCTCTCCCTCTATCCCGACCAGCCCGGCATCTACCTCTACAAGGACGCGAAGGGAAAGATCCTCTACGTCGGGAAAGCCCGGTCGATCCGCAAGCGGCTCGCGTCGTACTTCAACACGGGTCCGAAGCACGTCCGCACCGAGGCGATGCTCGCCGAGTTCGTCTCGATCGACACGGTCGTCGCCAAGACCGAGAGTGAGGCGCTCGCCCTCGAGAACGCGTTCATCAAGAAGCACAAGCCGCGCTACAACATCCTCCTCCGCGACGACAAGACGTATCCCTACATCAAGGTCACGACGGGGGAGGACTGGCCGCGCGCGTTCGTGACGCGGCGGGTCCTGAAGGACGGCCACAGCTACTTCGGTCCCTTCCTCCCGGCGCGCACGTGCCGCGGCGCGATGAAGATGGTCCAGCGGATGTTCCAGGTCCGAACGTGCCGCATCGAGATCGACGGCACTCTCCCGCGCCCGTGCCTCTACTACGACATGCACGCCTGCCTCGGGCCCGTGCGTCGCCGGCCTCACGACGAAGAGCGCGTACGACGAGGCCGTGAAGGACGTGCTTCTGTTCCTCTCCGGTCGGAACGAGGAGCTCAGGCCGCGGCTCGAGGTGAAGATGCAGGCGGCGGCCGAGGTCGGAGAGCTTCGAGATGGCCGCCGCGTACCGCGATTGCCTGCGCACGGTCGAGGAGCTCGCGGAAAAGCAGCGGGTCCAGTCCCTCTCGGGCGAGGACGTGGACGTCTTCGGAGATTTCTTCGATGGAGGAAACCTGGGAATCTCGGTGCTCCTCGTGCGCGGAGGCGTCGTCCTCGACTCGCGCGAGTACTACTGGGAAGGGATCGGCGAAGTGCCCCCCGAGGAGTTCTGGGTATCGCTCCTGTCGCAGTATTACGACACGATCGCCGACGGCTCTTTCCTGCCGCGCGAGATCCTCCTGCCGGTCGACCTTCCCGACGACGCCCTGGAGCCGATCGAGACGTGGTTGTCCCAGCGGCGGGGCTCGAAGGTCGTCATCAAGACGCCGCGCCGCGGCGCGGCCTTCGAGCGCGTCCAGATCGCACGCGACAACGCGCGCCAGAACCATCTCCGGCGCTTCCGGCGCGTGCGCGAACGGGGGGAGAAGGCGACGCTCGCCCTCGCGAAGGCGCTCGACCTGGATCGCCGTCCGTCCCGGATCGAGTGCTTCGACATCTCGCATCTTTCGGGGAGCGAGACGTATGCGTCGTGCGTCGTCTTCGTGGACGGCGAGCCCGCGAAGGACGAGTACCGCCTCTTCCGCATCGAGCGGCCGGGCGTCGACGACTTCGCGTCGATCGCGGAGGCCGTTTCGCGCCGGTACGCGAACGCGAACGGGGAGGGAAGGCCGCTGCCCGACCTTCTCCTGATCGACGGCGGCAAGGGCCAGCTCTCGGCGGCCCTCGGGGCGCTCGACCGGGTCGGAATCGACATGGCGGCGGCGTCTCTCGCGAAGCGGGAAGAGCTGGTGTTCGTGCCGGGCCGGTCGGCGCCGATCGTCCTCCCGCGGACGAACGCCGGCCTCAAGCTGCTCCAGCGCGCCCGCGACGAGGCGCATCGGTTCGGTCTGAAGACGCACCGGCGGGCGCGAGGCAAGCACGCCCTCGAGAGCCCGCTTCTCGCGATCGCCGGCCTCGGGCCCGCGCGCGTGAAGACTCTCCTCACCGCCTTCGGCGGCTCCGAGGCGGTCCTCGCGGCCACGGCGGAAGCGCTCGCGGCGGTCGCCGGCAAGGCAGTCGCAGCCCGGATCGCGCGCTTTCGGGAGCAGCGCGGCGCCGAGGGAGCCGTTGGCGCTGCTACACTTTCCGAGGAATGACGTCCTTCAGCAGCGACAGCCGCCCCCGGATGCTGACCGGAGGGTCCCTGGAGCGCATCCCGTTCTCGGAGGTCGTTCGAAGCCTCTATCGGGACCGCACGACGGCAAACCTCCTCGTGTCCCGGAGCGGTGAGGAGCGGACGTTCTCGTTCGACCGGGGGCAGATCCTTTTCACGAGCTCGAATCGCGAAGCGCAGCTCGTCGGAGAGCTGCTTCGCACGTTCGGCCTCGCGGACGAGAACCTTCTGATGTCCGCTTTCGAGAAAGCGCTCAACGAGCCCGGTCGCGGCCTCGCCCGGGCCCTCACCGAGTCGGGAGCCGTTCCCTCTTACGTCGCGGAGGCCGCCGTCCGGGCCCTCTCGGAGCGGCTCTTCTTCGACACGCTCAAATGGACGAGCGGACGTCTTCACGGTGACCCCCCTCGACGCGGCGCCCGACGTGCCCGCGAAGGTGGACCGTCCGACCGGGGGAATGCTCCTCGAGGCCCTGCGCCGCCTGCCCGCGCCCGCGTCCCAGCTCAACTCTCCTCTCGATCCGGGGTCGCGGCCGGTGTTCGCGCCCGATCTCCTGCTCCGCTATCAGGCGATCACGGTCTCGGCCGAGGAAGCGGAAGTGCTCGGCAAGGTGGACGGGGCCGCGACCGTGGAGCAGATCCACCGCGACCAGCGCATCGTCGCGCGGCTCGCGGCCACGGGCCTCGTGCGGCTCGTGGCCCAGGGGAGGCCCATCGAACAGAGCGGAGTCGCAGAAGGCCTCCTGTTCCTGAACGTCGAGATCGCGGGCGCGCAGCCTCCCGCGCGCGTCGCCGAGCAGCACGAGCTCCAGCGCGAGGTCGTGTGGAACACCTACCGGCGCCTGGATTGGGCGACGCACTACGATCTCCTCGGCGTCGCGGAGGCGGATCCGGACGAGGCGATCGAGAAGGCGCTGCACGAACGGGCCCGCATCTTCCACCCCGACCATCATCTGAAGTCGCACCTCGGGGACGCCCGCGACGCCCTCGAGGCGCTGTTCGCCCGCCTCCGGATCGCCGAGCGCGCGTTTCGCAGTCCCGAGGCGCGAAAGGCATACGACCGGACGCTCGAGGTGAGCGCGGACACCATCGCGCTGCCCAGCACGGCGCCGACCATGGAGATCCAGAAGGACATCGCCCGGAAGAACTACGCGCGCGCGAAGGTGCTGTACGAGGAGGAGGACTTCTACCCGGCGTACGAGATGACGCGCCAGGCCGTCGAGTTCGACCCCGGCCAGAAGGAGTACTGGGTGCTCCTCTCGAGAATCCAGCGCAAGAACCCGAAGTGGGTGAGGCACGCCACGGAGACGATGCGGCGCGCCGTCAAGATTCATCCCGGAGAACGTCGAGCTCTGGTGGGAGCTGGCGGAGGCCTGCCTCCACGAGCGGAACGAGCCGGAGCGCGTGAGGGCCCTCAAAGAGGTCATGCGGCTCGACCCTGGGAACCGCCGGGCCCAGTCCGCGCTCTCCGAGATCTCGGCCAAGGCGAGCCGGTGACGAACGGGCTTCCCCAGCTCTTCGGGACCGGGCTCGGCCTGTCCGCCGCGGCGGGCCTCAACTCCTACGCCGTGCTGCTCGTATACGGAGGGATGGCGCGCCTCTTTCCGGAGGACTATCCCGGCGCGATCGCCCGCCTGCTCGCCTCGACCCCGGCCCTCGGCGTGGCGGCGGATCCTCTTCTTCATGGAGTTCTTCGCCGACAAGATCCCGGGGCTCGACCATTTCTGGCACCTCCTCCACTCCTTCGTCCGGCCCGTCGTGGGCGCCGTCGTCGCCCTCGCCGCGGTCCAGCCCGAGGGGTCGGCCCTCCTGAACGTCGTCGCGGCCGGGTCGGGCGGAACCGTCGCCCTCGTCTCGCATCTCGTGAAGAGCGCCACGCGGCTCACGTCGACGGCTCTCACCGCGGGCATCGCGAACGCCGGGCTCTCCCTCGCGGAGGACATCCTCGCGTTCCTGCAGAGCCTCGTCTCGATCTTCCTGCCGCTCGTGGCGCTCCTCGTCGTCGCGGCGATCGGCCTTCTCTTCGTTCTCACGATCCCGCGGATGGCACGATTCCTCGACCTGTTCGGGAGGCGTCGGCCCCGCCGTGAGACACCCCCGGCGGCCTGACCGTCAGGGTTCACACCGTTCGTGCACTTCCTGATGGAGGAATCCCCGATGACCCGACGCCCGGCGCGCCTGCTTGCCCCCGTTCTCGCGCTCCTGATTGGCGCTCCCGCGGCTGCTCGCGCTGCGCCCGGACGAGCCCGGGCAGGCCGTGGGCACGGTCCCGCGCGAGGTCGCTCGCGCCCGCGACGTCGCCCGGCTCGACGGCGGCGTCCGCCTCGAGCGCGTGATGCTCGTCCTGCCGAGGCGCGACCCGGACGGCCTCGTCGCGCCTGCTCGCCGACCAGCAGGACCCGGCGTCTCCCGACTTCCACCGGTGGCTTTCGCCCGCCGAGTTCGAGCGGCGGTTCGGCGCTTCCGACGAGGACGTCGCCGCCCTCGAGGGCTGGCTCACGAGCCACGGCCTCGAGGTGGAGGCCGCGCCGGCCGGGCGCGCCGCGCTCGTGTTCTCGGGCCGAGCGGCCGACGTGGAGGCCGCGTTCGACACCGAGCTTCACGAGGTCTTCGCCGACGGCAGGGTCCGGATCGCGAACCTGAGGCCCCCGCGCCTTCCGTCCGATCTCGCCCGCCGCGTCGCGGGCGTCCTCTCGCTCCACTCGTTCGACCGGCGGCAGGCCGCTCGCGCGCCGCGCGCCGGCGTACACCGCGGGAAACAGCCATTACCTCGCCCCGGCGGACTTCACCGCGATCTACAACGTGGACGCGCTCGCCGCGTCCGGCCTCAACGGAAGCGGCCGGACGATCGGCCTCCTCGCGCAGACGAACGTCAACGTCGGGGACACGACGTTCTTCCGGCAGTACTTCGGCCTGCCGGCGAACGACCCGGTCGTCGTCCTGAACGGACCGGATCCCGGCATCGTGAGCGGCGACGAGCTCGAGAGCGACATCGACATCCAGTGGGCGGGCGCGGTCGCCCCGGCGGCCCGGGTCCTCCTCGTCGCGTCCGAGTCGACGGCGACGGCATACGGAGTCGACCTCTCGGCGCTCTACGCCGTCAGCAACAACCTCGCCGACGTGCTTTCGCTCTCGTACGGGGCCTGCGAGCTGGATTTCGGCGACGCGGACACGGCGTTCTTCACGAATGTCTGGGCGCAGGCGGCGGCCCAGGGAATCTCCGTTCTCGTCGCCTCGGGCGACTGCGGCGCCGCGGGCTGCGACCCCGGCGGCGACAACTTCGCGAAAGCGAGCGTGAACGGCCTCGGCTCGTCGCCTTACGTCACGTGCGTGGGCGGAACGCAGTTCCTCGACGCGGCCCCGTCGACGTACTGGAACTCCGCGAACGATCCGACGACGAAGAAGTCCGTGAAGGGCTACGTCCCCGAGACCACGTGGAACGGGAGCGGCGGCGGCAAGAGCGTCCTGTTCGCGCGGCCGCCCTGGCAGAACGTCACGGGCCTGCCCGCCGACGGCGCCCGCTACGTCCCGGACGTCGCCCTCGCCGCCTCCACCCACACGCCGTACATGATCGTGCGGGGACACACCACGGGCTCGACCGGACTCGTCGTCGACTTCGGCGGAACGTCGCTTCTCGTCCCCGGCCTTCGCCGGGCTGGCGGCCCTCCTCTCCCAGAGGGCCGGCACCCGCCTCGGCAACCTGAACCCGCTCCTCTACGCGGTCGGACGCGCGCAGTACGGCCAGGCAAACGTCTCGGCGCCGCACGCCTCGCGGCCGGGGCGCTCGGCTTCCACGACGTCACGACCGGGAACAACTCGGTCGCCGGCGTCACGGGTTACGCCGCCGGCCCCGGCTACGACGCCGCGACGGGGCTCGGCTCCGTCGACGCGGCCGCGCTCGCGGCCGCGCTGCCCGCTCCAGCTCCCGCGACGACGGACTTCACGCTCGGGGCGATCCCCGAGTCGCCGTCCATTCCGGCGTGCGGCACGGTCATCGTGAGCCTCACCCTCTCCCAGATCGGCGCCGCGGCCGGGGACGCGGTGGCCACGGTCTCTCTCGCCGGACTGCCCGCCGGCGTGGCCGCGGAGTTCCGGCCGGGAAATCCCGCGAACGTCGTCGGCCGGCGTCCTTTCGCGCGCCCAGCCCGCGACGCTGACGCTGACCTCCACGGGTGCGACGGTCGCCGGGACATATCCCCTCGACCTCACGGCGACGTCGGGATCCGTCGTGAGGAGCGTCGCGCTTTCCCTCACGGTGCGAGGCGGCGCCGCCACGCCGTCCGCATGTGTCGGCGTACAGACGCCGGTCGTCCTCGACATTCACGGCGCGGCCTCGTCGCACTACACGTCGGACTTCGTGGCCGTGAACCGCAGCGGAACCGACGCGACGCTCGTTCTCGTCTACGTTCCCGCCGCCGGCACACCCGGCGCCGGCGGACCGGCCGTCGCGCGCACGCTTCCAGCCGGGCAGCAGCTCTACGTTCCGGACGTCATCGCGTTCCTCGCGCGAACGGCTGGACGCTGCCTTCGGACGGCTCCGGCAAGATCGGGACCTTCTTCGCGACGTTCGTCGGCGTGACCGACCCGGCCTCGGTCTTCGCCGGTTCGCGCACCTCGACTCCGAATCTGTCGGCCTCCGTCGGCGGGGCTTTCGGGACGTTCGCGACGGCGGTGCCTTCCGGAAGCGCGAACGCCTCCGGGGACACCTGGATCTACGGACTGCGCGAGAACGCGTCGTTCCGCTCGAATCTCGCGGTCGTCCACGCGCCGGGCACGGCCTCCGGCGCGACGTCCGGCCCCGTTTCGCTCGAGATCCAGCTCTTCGACGGCGACAGCGGAGCGCCGGCGGGTGCGCCCCTGGCGCGCACGCTCCAGCCGGGGGAGTTCTTCCAGTACAACCAGGTCCTCACGAACGCGCCGGCCGGCGTGACGAACGGGTACGCGCGCGTGCCGCGGACGTCCGGCAGCGACCGGTTCATCGCGTACGGCGTCGTGAACGACGGCGGCAGCGCGGGCGGCGGCACCTCGGACGGCAGCTTCCTCGCCGTCGAACGCGACCGAGGGCCTCGTGCCCGATCCTCCTCGACTCGCCCGGTCCGCCGCACTTCACGACGGACCTCACGCTCACGAACCCGACGTCCGCGCCGGTCACCGTGTCACGCTGACGTACACGGCGTCGTCGGCGTTCTCGGGGCAGGGGAGCGGGACGCGTGACGACGACGCTCGGCGGCCGCCAGCAGCTCGTGCAGGCGAACGCGCTCTCCTTCCTGCGCGCGCTCGGTCTCGCGATCCCGTCGACGGGCGACCAGGGCGGCACGCTGCTCGTCGCCGGCGCGGTCGCGCTGGCGCGCACGTCGAACCCGAACCCCGACGCGACCGTGGGCGGCTCGTACGGGCTGTCGTATCCGGCCGTGTCGGCCTCCGCACGCGCGCGGGGAGAGGCGTGGGTGTACGGCCTGCGACAGGACGCGGACGTGCGGAGCAACCTCGCGATCGCGGACGCGCGGATCGGGAAACGGCGCGTCGGTGACCTACGTCGTCGATGTCTTCGACGCCGACACCGGGTCCGCGACGCCCGTCCAGACGCTCGACGCGTCGCGCTCGCGGGCGGACAGTGGACGCAGATCAACGGAATCCTCTCGGGCGCCGGCATCGCGCACGGCTACGTGCGCGTTCGGCCGGACTCGGGCACGTCGGACTTCGTCGTCTACGGCGTCGTGAACGACGGCCCGACGGCCGGCTCGCGCACCTCGGACGGCTCGTACGTTCCGATGGTCGTGACGAATTAGGTAGACTCGCCACGACTCGGGCCGGACAGGCGGTCGCCGCTCCCGACGCCTCGGCGGAAGGAGGGGAGGAAAGTCCGGACTCCCGCGGGCAGCGTGCCGGAGAAATTCCGGTCGGGGCAACCCGAAGGAAAGTGGCACAGAAAACACACCGCCGACGCGCCGCGAGGCGCAGGTAAGGGTGAAAAGGTGCGGTAAGAGCGCACCGCGGTTCCGGCAACGGGACCGGCAGGCGAAACCCCACGCGGAGCAAGACCAAATAGGGTGACGGAAGGGGCGCCCGCCCCCGCGGCTCTCGCCGACGTCACCGGGTCGGTCGCTCGAGCCCGCTCGAGAGAGCGGGCCTGGAGGAATGACCGCCGGCCGGAAGCCGCGAGGCGACCGGTCACAGAATCCGGCTTATCGTCCGGCCCGAGTCGCTTCTCTTCGGCTAAACTGCGCGGACCGTGAAGGTCGTCGTCAAGTCCGGCGCGCCGGGTGGCTTCACCGACTACCTCGCGCGCTTTTCCGCCGGCCAGCCCATCTTCGCGGAGGGCGAGGTCGGCACGGAGATGTTCGTCATCCAGTCCGGCACGGTCGAGATCTACAAGCGCAGCCGGCGCGGCGAGGAGAAGCTCCTCGCGACACTCGAGAAGGGCGACTTCTTCGGTGAGATGTCGATCCTCGAGGACGTCCCCCGCACGGCCTCGGCGCGCGCGAAGACCGACTGCGAGCTCGTGCGCATCAACCAGTCGACGTTCGACGAGATGCTCCGCCACAACGCGGAGATCGCCGTGCGCATGCTGCGCAAGCTGTCCCGGAGGCTGCGCGAGACGACGAAGCTGCTCGAGCAGTCGACGGGCGCGGCCCCCGCGCTCGACGAGAGCTCGTCCGACATCTTCGCGAAGGTGTCCGAGCGTCACGAGATCTTCCGGCTCGTCGCCGCGGGCGGCGAGGAGTTCTTCCTGAACCGCGACGGCGAGACGACCGTGGGCCGCGTCGATCCGGTCACGGGCATCAAGCCCGACGTGGACCTCGCGAACCTCGACACCCAGCGCTCCGTCTCGCGCCGGCACTCGAAGATCGTCCACGAGGCCGGCGAGTTCCGCGTCGTCGAGGAGATCGGCACGATGAACGGCACGTTCGTGAACGGCGCGCGCATCGTCACGGGACAGCCGGTCACGATCAAGGACGGAGACCGCACGCGCTTCGGCCTCGTCGACCTCACGTTTCGCGTCAGCAAGGCGTAGGAGGCATTCCCGTCCCGCTCCCGCTCCTCGCGAATCTCCCCGGCATCGGCGCGGCGCGGGCCCGCGAGCTGGCCGAGGCCGGGGTCGAGACGGCGCTCGATCTCCTGCTCCACCTTCCGTTCCGGTACGAGGACCGCACGCGCGTCGCGCCGATCGCGGCGCTCGTGCCGGAGGGGCCCGCGACGACGGTCAAAGGCACGGTCCTCTCGGCGCGCCTCATCCGGACGCGGCGCCGCGGCTTCACGATCTTCGAGGCGATCCTCGACGACGGCTCGGGCACCCTCCGCCTCGTCTTCTTCAACCAGCCGTACCTCCAGAGGTGGATGACGCCGAAGAAGGTCTTCTGGGTTTACGGGGTCGCGACCCGTCCGGCGCGTTATCGGCGCGGCCTCGTCATGGAGAATCCGCAGATTGAAGAATTAGTAGAAGAACAATAGAAGATTTCTTAGAAGGGGAGAAGAAAGGTCACCGACACGGGGAAGGGTGCAGGCAAGAGCGAAAGCACACGGCGCGCAGCCGACCCTCTTTCCGTCGGCCGCGTCGTCCCGATCTACCGCAAGCTTCCCGGACTGACTCCGCGGCGCGGCGGACGCTCGTCTTTCACCTTCTAAGAAATTTTGCAGACCATCTCCCTGAGCGACTCCATGGCATCGGCGAGAGGGAGCAAAAACTCCCCTCCCTCGCCGACTCGCTGCGAGAAGCCCACTTCCCGGGCAGCGCCGGCGGCCCGGCGGACGCGGAGGAGTGGACGGAGCGCACGTCGCCGTACCTCCACCGCCTCGTCTTCGAGGAGTTCCTCGAGTTCCAGGTCGGCCTCCAGCGCCGCCGCCGGGAGCGCGCCGCCGTGCCGGCGCCGGTCCTGTCGGCCGACGACGCGATCCGCGCGCGCCTCAAGGAAGCGCTTCCGTTCACGCTGACGGCGGCGCAGAAGCGCGTGATCCGGGAGATCGGCGAGGACTTCCGCGCGGGCCGCCCGATGCGCCGGCTCCTCCAGGGCGACGTCGGGAGCGGGAAGACGATCGTCGCCGTCCTCTCGGCGATCCTCGCCGCCGAGTGCGGCTTTCAGACGGCGCTCATGGCGCCGACCGAGATCCTCGCCGAGCAGCACTTTTCGTCGATCTTCCGGATCTTCGGCAAGACGCGTTTCCGCGCCGAGCTCCTGACCGGCCGCGTGAAGGGCAAGGCCCGCGCGCAGGTCCTCGACGCGCTCGCCGGCGGCCGCGTCGACATGCTCGTCGGGACGCACGCGCTCCTCGAGGACCCCGTCGAGTTCCGGCGCCTCGGCCTCATCGTGATCGACGAGCAGCACCGCTTCGGCGTCGCGCAGCGGACGACGATCGCGGCGAAGGCGGACCCGGCGGCGGCGCGCCCGCACCTCCTCGTCATGTCCGCGACGCCGATCCCGCGCTCCCTCGCGCTGACGCTCTACGGGGACCTCGACGTCTCGACGCTCGACGAGAAGCCTCCGGGCCGGACGGCGATCGCGACGCGCGTCCTCCCGGAGACGGAGCGCGCGGCCGCGTTCCGCGAGATCGAGGCCGAGATCCGCGCGGGCGGCCAGGCCTACGTCGTCGTGCCGCTCATCGAGGAGTCGGACAAGATCGAGGCGCGCGCCGTCGAGAAGCACGCGGACGAGATCCGAAGGGCGCTCCCCGGCCGGCCGCGTCGGCGTCGTCCACGGCCGCCTTCCGCCCGAGGAGCGCGAGCGCACGATGGGAGAGTTCGCGGCCGGGAGGCTCGACGTCCTCGCGGCGACGACCGTCATCGAGGTCGGCGTGGACGTCCCGAACGCCTCCTACATGCTCGTCGAGAACGCGGAGCGCTTCGGCCTCGCGCAGCTCCACCAGCTGCGGGGCCGCGTCGGGCGCGGCCGGCGCGCCTCGCGCTGCGTGCTGCTGTTCGGCGCGAAGGTCTCGCCGGAGTCGCGCGAGCGGCTCGCGGTCCTCGAAAAGACGGACGACGGCTTCGTCGTGGCCGAGGAGGACCTCAAGCGCCGCGGCCCCGGCGACGCGCTCGGAACGCGCCAGAGCGGCGTCCCGCTCTTCCGCGTCGGTGACCTCGTCCGCGACGTCAAGTGGATGAAGCGAGGCGCGCGACGAGGCCGGGAAGATGATCGCCGACGGGCGCGACGCCGCCTTCCGCGAGCCGCTCTTCCTTCGCGCCGCCAGGCCTCCCGGCGGCGGACTGAGGCGCCGCGTTCCGGGTTAACATCCGCGCGCCGCGCGGTGTGACCGCGCCCGAGGCGCCGTGGACCCCCAGAAAACTCTCGAAATCGTCATCCAGATCGTCGTGCTGCTGTTCGCCGTCTCGTTCCACGAGTCGGCCCACGGCTACGTGGCGATGAAGTGCGGCGACAACACGGCCCGCGACCTCGGGCGCATCACGATGAACCCCCTCAAGCACCTCGATCCGATCGGCAGCCTGTTCTTCCCGGCGCTGCTCGCGTTCTCGGGTCTGCCCGTCTTCGGCTGGGCGCGGCCGGTGCCCGTTTCCCTCCGGGGCGTGCCGAACCCGCGCCGCGCGAACCTCCTCGTGTCGGCGGCGGGACCGCTGTCGAACCTGCTCCTCGCCGTCGTCTTCGGCGTCGTCTTCGCTGCATCGTGAGAGCGCGTCGGGTGCTCTCGAGAGAGAATCCGCGTCTATCCCGCTGTTGCTCATCGCCGGCCTCTCGGTGCTCGTCAACGTCTCGCTCGCGATCTTCAACCTCCTGCCGATTCCTCCGCTGGACGGCTTCGGCGTCGTGGAAAGCCTGCGCGCCTCCGATCCGCCTTCCCGGCCGATCATCTTCCTGCGGCGCTACGGCTTCATCATCCTCATCGTCGCGATGTTCACGGGAGTCCTCGGGTTCGTCATGCGGCCCGGTCCAGAATCTGGTCATCCTGTGGCTGAGGCCTCGATGACGCTCCCTCCCAGGAAGATCGTTCTCTCCGGCCTCCGCCCGACCGGCCGCGTCCACCTCGGAAACTACTGGGGCGCGGTGAAGAACTGGGTGGATCTGCAGGCCGACTACGACTGCCGGTACTTCGTCGCCGATCTCCACGCGCTCACGACCGACTACGCGGACACGTCCGCGATCCGCGAGGCGACGCTCGAGGCCGTGACGGACTGGCTCTCGGTCGGCCTCGACCCGGAGAAGTCGGTGATCTTCGTGCAGTCGCGCGTCCCGCAGACGGCGGAGCTGGCGCTCGTCTTCGGGATGATCACGCCCCTCGGCTGGCTCGAGCGGGTGCCGACCTACAAGGAGCAGATCGAGCAGCTTCGCGAGCGCGACCTCGGGACGTTCGGCTTCCTCGGCTATCCGGTTCTCATGACGGCCGACATCGCGCTCTATCGCGCGCACTACGTGCCGGTCGGCAAGGACCAGGAAAGCCACCTCGAGATCTGCCGCGAGATCGTGCGGCGCTTCAACGGCTTCTACGGGGACGTCTTCCCCGAGCCGCAGGCGCTCTTCACGGCCACGCCGAAGGTGCCGGGGCTCGACGGCCGGAAGATGTCGAAGACCTACGACAACGCGATCGCGCTTTCCGACTCGGCGGCCGAGGTCGAGAAGAAGGTCATGAGCATGGTGACGGACCCCGGCCGCGCGCGCCGCGCCGACCCGGGGAACCCGGACGTCTGCAACCTCTACCCGTTCCACGTCCTCTACTCGCCGCCGGAGGAGCAGAAGCAGGTCGACGTCGAGTGCCGCACGGCCGCGCGCGGCTGCGTGGACTGCAAGAAGCACCTCATCCGCAACATGAACGCGGCGCTCGAGCCCATCCGGCAGAAGCGCGCGGAGATCACGGCGAAGCCGGGGTTCGTGAAGGACGTGCTCGAGGCAGGGCAGCGAGAGAGCGAGAGATATTGCTTCGGAGACGATGGAGAAGAGTCTCCGATGCGATGAGGCTGCTTTGAGAAATGGCTGAAGGCATCCGCATCCCCGTCCCCGCCGGTGCGGACCTCATGGGGCCGTACCCGGTGAAGCTGCCGCAGTTCGAGGGGCCGCTCGACCTGCTGCTGCACCTGATCCGGAAGAACGAGCTCGACATCCGCAACCTGCCCCTCGTCGACATCTGCCGGCAGTACCACGAGTACCTCGTCCTCATGCAGGAGCTCGACCTCGAGGTCGCCGCCGAGTTCCTCTACGTCGAGGCGATGCTCGTACACATCAAGTCGCAGATGGTCCTGCCGCGCGCCGACCGCGAGCGCGCCCGAGGAGGACCCGCGCGACGAGCTCGTGAGGCGCCTCCTCGAGTACCGCAAGTACAAGGGCGTCGCCGAGACGCTGCACGAGATGGAGGCCGTGCGGCTCGGGCTCTGGAGCCGCGCGCCGGCGAAGCTCGAGACGCCGGAAGGAGAGGCCGAGGAGACCGACCTCTCGGAAGTCTCGCTCTTCGACCTGCTCACGTTCTTCAAGGGCGCGCTCGACCGCTACCGCGCGCAGCACCCGCCGTCGATGGAGATCGAGCACCAGAAGTTCTCCATCAAGGAGAAAATGGAGCAGATGCTCGCGCGCGTGAAGTCCGGGAGCGGCCCGCGTGCCGCTGTCGGACGTGTTCCGCTCCCTTTCGGGCCGGGCCGAGGCCATCGCGATCTTCCTCGCCGTCCTCGAGCTCCTCAGGCTCCGCGTCGTCAAGGCGCGGCAGGAGGGCGAATTCAGCGAGATCTACCTCGACGCGACGGGCGAGGAGACCTCGCTCGAGGGCTACGAGGAGGCGTACCGGTGACGACGCACGTCGCGCTCCTCGAGGCGCTCCTCTTCGCGTCGGGCAAGCCCGCGACGGTCGAGCGCCTCGCCGAAGCCGCCGAGATCTCGAAGGAAGAGGTCGAGGCCGCGCTCGAGGCGCTCGAGCAGGCGTGCGAGGCCGGCGGGCGGGGCGTCCGCGTCGACCGCGTCGCGGGCGGCGCGCGCCTCGTCTCGCGCAACGAGTTCGACATGCCCGTCCGCAACCTGCTCGGGCTCGAGGGAAAGAACAAGCTCTCGATGGCGAGCCTCGAGGTGCTTTCGATCATCGCGTATCGCCAGCCCGTCACCGCGCCCGAGATCGCCGAGCTGCGCGGCGTGAACTCGGCCTCCTCGCTGCGCACCCTCCTCGACAAGAAGCTCATCACGACCGCGGGCCGCAAGGAGGTCGTCGGGACGCCGTTCCTCTACAAGACGACGAGGGAGTTCCTCGTCCACTTCGGCCTCACGGACCTGAAGGACCTCCCGCGCCCGGAGGACCTCGACGCGCTCTACGGGGTCGAGACGAACACGGCGCAGACGGAGCTGTTCCCGGAGAGTGATCTGCTGAAGAGGAGGAGACGAAAGAGAAGATTCTCGAATGGTTAATGGGCGAACGATGAGCAGAAGCGACGCAGCAGCTATTCCTTCTAATTTCTTTCGTGCTCTTCGGAGATGCCCGTGAGCGCCGAGCGTCTCCAGAAGATCCTGTCCGCCGCCGGCATCGCGTCGCGGCGCGCGGCCGAGCAGATCATCCTCGAGGGCCGGGTGACCGTGAACGGCCACAAGGTCAAGGAGCTCGGCGTCAAGGCCGACCTCGCGAAGGACCACGTGAAGGTGGACGGGAAGCTCGTCCGCGTCGCGGTCGCGCGGCGGTACGTCCTCATGAACAAGCCGAAGGGCCTCATCGTCACGCGGGACGATCCCGGCGGCATCCCGACGGTCTTCGAGCTGCTCAAGGGACGCGTCGGGGAGCGCGTCGTGGCCGTGGGGCGGCTCGACGTGGAGTCCGAGGGGCTGCTCCTCCTCACCGACGACGGCGCGCTCGTGCACAAGCTCACGCACCCGTCCGGCGGCTGCCGCAAGGAGTACGAGGTGAAGGTGTCCGGCGTCCCGACGCCCGCGCAGCTCGAGAGGCTGCGCCGGGGCGTCACGTTGCCCGACGACGGCGCGCGCACGTCGCCCGCCGAGATCGAGCTCGTCAAGACGACGCCCGAGAAGAACGGCGCCGGCGGCAACGCCTGGCTCAAGGTGATCCTCGGCGAGGGGCGCTCGCGCCAGATCCGAAGGATGTTCGACCTCGTCGGCCACCCCGTCACGAAGCTGCGCCGCGTCGCGATCGGCCCGATCCGCGACCGCGAAGCTGCCTCCGGGCGCGTTTCGCGACCTCTCGCGGGAAGAGGTCGCCGCGCTGCGCGCGATCCGGCCCGCGCCGCCCCGGCGCCCGCGCGCGCCCGGGCGCGGGCGTGAAGGGCGTCGTCGTCGCGATCGACGGCCCTTCCGGAGTGGGGAAGTCGACGGTGGGAAAGGCCGTCGCCGCGCGGCTCGGCGTGCCCTACCTCGACACGGGAGCGATGTACCGCGCGGTCGGCCTCGCCGTGAAGCGCAAGGGGATCGCGCTGCCGCTCGCGGACCCCGAGGCCGTCGTCTCGGTCGCGTCCCATGTGGACGTGCGCGTGACGGGGAGCGCCGCGGACGCGCGCACGTGGCTGAACGGCGAGGACGTCTCGCGGGAGATCCGGACGCCGGAGATCTCGGCATACGCCTCGGCCGTCTCCGCCGTGCCGGGCGTGCGACGCCGCCTCGCGGGCATGCAGCGCAGCCTCGCGCTCGAGGGCGGCGGCGTCCTCGAGGGGCGCGACATCGGGACGAAGGTCGTCCCCGAGACGCCGCACAAGTTCTTCCTCACGGCGCCGCCCGAGGTGCGGGCGCGCCGCCGGTTCGAGGAGCTTTCGGCCAGGGGCGCTCCGCAGACCTTCGACGCAGGTGCTCGCGGACATGGAAGCGCGCGACCGCGCGGACTCCACGCGGGCCGATTCGCCGCTCCGGGACGACGGGACCTATGCGCGCATCGACACGTCCGCGCTCTCGGTCGAGGAGGTCGTCGATCGGGTGCTTTCGGCCGTCGGCCGGGGCGTTCCGCCGCCCGGTTGACCGGTCTCCGCCCGCCCGTCTAACATCGAGCGGTTCCGGCCGCTTAAGCGTTTGCCTCACGGCAATTTAGGTGGCCCTATTTCAAGCCCGCGAAGGAGCACGAGTACATGTCGCCCAGGGACCCGAAGAACGACGGCGGCCAGAAGGCCGAAGAAGGCGCCGAGAACGGAGAGTTCGCGCGCCTTCTCGCCGAGAGCGAGCGCTCTCTGAAGGAGGGAGAGCTCATCCGGGGCCGCGTGCTTCAGGTGACGAACGACGAGATCCTCGTCGACATCGGCTACAAGTCGGAAGGGATGATTCCCCGCTCCGAATTCCACCACGTCCCGGCCGACCGGCTTCCGCACCCCGGCCAGGAGATCGAGGCCGTGCTGGAGCGCACCGAGGGCCCGAACGGCTACGTCGTGCTCTCCTAGGAGAAGGCGCGCCGCGGGCAGGCGTGGGACCTCGTCGAGCAGGCGTTCGCGGCGAACGCGCCCATCAAGGGGCGCGTGCTCGAGCGCGTGAAGGGCGGGCTGTCCGTCGACATCGGCGTGCGGGCGTTCCTGCCGGGCTCCATCGCCGACTCGCGCCCGCTCAAGAACCTCGACGTCCTGAAGGGCCGCGAGCTGGAGTTCCGCGTCGTCTCCCTCGACAAGAAGCGCGGCAACATCGTGCTGTCGCGCAAGGCGATCCTCGACGAGGCGGCCGAGGTCAAGAAGAAGGAAGCCGCCGCGGCTCTCGCGGACGGCCGCGTCCTCAAGGGCGTCGTGAAGAACCTCACCGACTACGGCGCGTTCGTGGACCTCGGAGGCATCGACGGCCTTCTCCACGTGACCGACATGACGTGGGGCCGCCTCGCGCACCCCTCGGACGCCGTGCACGTGGGGCAGGAAGTCGAGGTGAAGGTCCTCCGGTTCGAGGAGGCGACGGGCCGCATCTCGCTCGGCATGAAGCAGCTGAAGCCCGACCCGTGGCACGACCTGCCGGCCCACTACCCGGTCGGGGCGCGCGTGCGCGGGAAGGTCGTCTCCCTCACCGACTACGGCGCGTTCGTCGAGCTCGAAGAGGGCGTCGAGGGACTCATCCACGTGAGCGAGATGTCGTGGACGAAGCGGGTCAAGAACCCGTCGAAGCTCCTGAACGTGGGCGACACGATCGAGGCCGTCATCGCGGACGTGAACCCCGAGACGCGCCGCCTCTCGCTCTCGCTCCGCGCCACCGAGCCGAACCCGTGGGAGCAGCTCGCCGAGAAGTACCACATCGGAGACCGCATCCACGGCACGGTCCGCAACCTGACCGACTTCGGCGCGTTCGTGGAGATCGAGGAGGGCATCGACGGCCTCATCCACGTCTCCGACATGTCGTGGGGCCGCCGCGTGAAGCACCCGTCCGAGGTCCTCAAGAAGGGCGACGAGGTGCAGGCCGTGCTCACGGCGATCGACGTCGAGAACCGGCGGATCAGCCTCTCGATCAAGGAATTCCGGCCCGAACGAGTGGGAGGAGTTCTCGACGAAGCACCAGCCCGGCGACGTCGTGGACGGCACGGTCGCGAAGGTGGCCGAGTTCGGCGTCTTCGTGCGCCTGCCCGAAGGGCCTCGAGGGCCTCATGCACGTCTCCGAGACCGACGCTCGCGACGCGGAGAGAAGCCCGGCCTCGCACTACGCCGAGGGCGACCCGGTGCGCGTGCGATCCTGCGGATCGAGCCGCACGAGCAGCGCATCGGACTTTCGTCCCGCGACGTGGAACAGCCCGCTCGCGAGGCGGCGGCAGGAGCGGACGTGCCCGCGGGCCACCCCGAGGCGGAGGCGAAGGAGCCGGTGAACGAGACGACCCGGGACGAGTCCGGGGACGCGTTGAAAGAACCGGCCGACACGGACGAGAAAGCCGTTCCCGCCGGAACGGACCCGCACGAGTAGCGGGAGACGGCGCGTGAAACGCTCCACCGTCGCATGGGTCGTCGCGGCCGTCGCGTTCGCGTTTCTCGTGCTGGTCGTCTGCGCCGCGGCCCTCGTGTTCGCGCCGCGCGAGCGGCGCACCCTCCCTCGCTCTCGGCGGGCGCGTGGGCGTCGTCGACCTCGAGGGAATCATCCTCTCGGCGGACCGCTTCCGCGACATGCTGAAGCGGTTCCACGACGCCTCGAACGTCAAGGCCGTCGTCGTGCGGATCAACTCGCCCGGGCGGCGGCGTGGCCGCGTCGCAGGAGCTCTTCAGCGAGCTTCGCCGCTTCCGGCGGGAGACGGGCAAGCCCGTCGTCGTCTCGATGGAGTCCGTCGCCGCCTCGGGCGGCTACTACGCGGCCGTGGCCGCGGACCACATCGTGGCGAATCCCGGCACGATCACGGGCTCGATCGGCGTCATCATGCAGTGGATGAACTACGGGGACCTCCTCGACTGGGCGAAGATCCGGACGGTCACCCTGAAGAGCGGTGCGCTCAAGGACGCGGGAAACCCGACCCGCCCGCTCACGGACGAGGAGCGGAAGTACTTCGAGGACCTCATCCTGAAGCTCCGGGCGCAGTTCCAGTCGGCCGTGGCCGAAGGCCGGAAGGGCCGGCTCAAGCCGGACGCGCTCGAGCGGATGGCGGACGGACGCGTCGTCACGGGCGAGGAGGCGCTCGCCCTCGGGCTCGTGGACGAGATCGGCGACTTCCGCGACGCGGTCGACCGCGCCGCGCGGCTCGCGCACCTGTCCGTGCCCGCCGAGATCTGGCACCCGCGGCCGATGCGGCCGGGACTCATCGACCTGCTGACGGGACCTTCGGAATCGACGTGGACGGGGCGCCTCCTTTCCGGCGCACCGGTGGGGGGCGGATGGAACGTCTTCTTTCTGTGGTAGGCCGCGCGGAAGGCACGACGACGAAGGCGGACCTGGTCGAACAGGTCGCTCACGCCACGGACGTGACCAAGAAGCAGGCCGAGGTCATCGTCGACTCGGTCTTCGACGGCATCATCGCCTCGCTGAGGTCGGGCGAGAAGATCGAGCTGAGGGGCTTCGGCAGCTTCCGGCTGCGGCAGACGGGGCGCGCGGATCGCCCGCAACCCGAAGCGCAGCGGCGTGAAGGTGATGGTGCCGCCGAAGCGCGTGCCGTACTTCAAGCCGGGCAAGAAGCTGAAGGAGCTCATCAACCAGGCGACTCCCGCCGCGCCCGCCGCCGCGGACGACCGGGTTCCGGGAGCCGGCCCGGGCTGATGGAGAGCCTGTACACGCCGTGGCGCGCGGCGTACCTCGCCGGGCGAGGGCGACATCGTCACGGGGTGTCTCTTCTGCGTGCTGGCGGGCCGCCGCGACGAGGACGGGCTCGTCGTCCACCGGGGCGTGTCGGTGTTCGCCGCGCTGAACCGGTACCCCTACACGAACGGGCACCTCATGCTCGCGCCCTTCGCGCACCGGGGCTCTCTGTCCGCGATGTCGGCCGCCGAGCGGCACGAGCTCGTCGACCTCGCCGCGACCTCCGAGGAGGTTCTGACCGAGGCGTACCGGCCCCACGGGTTCAACCACGGCCTCAACATCGGCCGCAGCGCGGGCGCGGGAGTCGTCGATCACGCGCATCTTGCACGTCGTGCCTCGCTGGGAGGGCGACACGAACTTCATGACGGTCCTCGGCGCCACGCGGACGATTCCCGAGGACCTCCCGTTCACGCGGGAGAAGCTCGCCGCCGCGTTCGCCCGCCGCTCGTGAAGCGGCCGGGCGGAGAGCTCGCCCTCCTCGTGCTCGCCTCCGCCGCCGTTCCCGGCCTCGGGCACTTCCTGCTCGGCCGCCGCGTGCGCGGAGCCGCGTTCCTCGCCCTCGTCCTCGCGACGGCGCTCGTCGGGTTTTCGCTCGAGCCGTGGAACCTGTCCTCGGCCGACCTGCGAATACGGGCGCACGTATCTGCTCGTGGCCGCGATCATGCAGATCCTCCTCGTCCTCGACGTCTTCGAGCGCGCGTCCGGATGGCGCGCATGATCCTCTCCGATCACTTCCCGCTCCTCGTCCTGCTCGCGGCGCTTCCTGGCCGCGTTCTTCGCGCTCCTCTGGAAGGACGACCCCGCCGAAGGGCGCCGCTTCTTCCTGAAGGCCCTCCTCGGCCTCGTGGGTGGCGCCGTGGCCCTCGGCTTCCTGCTTCGAGGCGGTGCTGCGTTGAGACTCCTCGTCGTGGCGGGAGAGGTCTCCGGCGACCAGCATGCGAGCGCGCTCCTCGCGGCCCTCGGGGCCCGCGTTCCCGCGCTCGAGGCGTTCGGCGTCGGGGGCGACGGCTGCCGGCTTGCCGGGATGCGCCTCCTCGCGCATCAGAAGGACCTCGCGGTCGTGGGCCTCGTCGAGGCGCTCGCGAAGCTGCGCTTCGCGCGCCGGCTCATCGGCTCGCTCGCCGCGGAGGCCGTGAGGCAGAAGGCGGACGGCGCCGTCCTCATCGACTCGCCGGACTTCAACCTTCCGTCTCGCGAAACGGCTCTTTCGCGCCGGGATTCCCGTCGTGTTCTACGTCTCGCCCCAGGTGTGGGCGTGGCGCAGCTCCCGCGCGAAGACGATCGCGCGCGATCGGTCGCGCCGTCCTCGTCCTCTTCGGGTTCGAGAAGCGGTGGTACGACGCGCGCGGCCTCGGGGCGCAGCGTCACGTGGGTCGGGCCATCCGCTCGTGGACGCGGCGGCGCGCGAGCTCGCGCGGCCCGCCGCGCCGCCGCCGCCGCGGGCGCGCGGCGCGTCGTCCTCATGCCGGGCTCGCGGAAGGGCGAAATCCGAATCGCATCCTCCCGGTCCTTGCGTGACGCCGTCGAGATTCTTCGAAAGAACGTGGCCGGACCTCGAGGTCGTCCTCGTCCGGGCCGACTCGATCCCGCGGACCTCCTCGAGGAGTCGTTGCCGGGTCCTGGCGTCGATCGTGGCGCGTCGTGTCGCGGCCCGCACCTCGCCCTCCTCGCCGCCTCGGACGTCCTCCTCGTCGCGTCCGGAACCGCGACGGTCGAGGGACTCCTCGCCAGCGTCCCGATGGTCGTCGTCTACCGGTCCATCCCGCTCACGCTTCTGGATCGGCGCGCCGCCTCGTGAAAGTGCCCACGTCGCGATGGCGAACATCGTCTCGCGACGACGGCTCCGGGAGCGCGCACGGTGCCGGAGCTGGTCCAGGGCGACGCGACGCCGGAGAGCGTCGCGGCCGAGGCGGCCGCCGTATCCTCGACGACCCGGCGCGCTCGCGCCGGCGACGCGCGCGCGCCTCGCGCGCGGCGCTCGCGGACCTCGGCCCGCCCGGCGCGCCGGGCCGCACGGCGGACGCGCTCCTGGCCGCGCTCGCGGCGGCCGCTCCGGAGGGTCCCGCGTGAGCGACTTCCGGCGGCTCCTCCGCCTCTTCCGGCCGCACCGCTCCGCGGCGCTCGCCGCGGTCCTCGCCATGCTGGGCGTCGCCGTCTTCACGGGCCTCGTGACGTATCTCTTCGGCCCGCTCTTCGACCAGGTCCTGACGCCCGAAGCGCGGACCGCCGTGATGGCCCACTCCGGCGCCGCGCCCGGCCTCGGGTCCGTGGTCGGCGAGAAGTCCGTCGTGAGGCGGACGGCGGTCGCGAAGGCGCTCGACCGGGGGCTCGCATCCCTCGAGGCGGCGCTCGGCGTCACGGAGAAGACGCGCGCCTTCGTCCTGCCCCTCCTTCTCCTCGCCGCGTTCGTCCTCAAGAACCTCTGCGCCTTCGTCGCCGAGTACCGGTTCAACGCCGTCGGCCTCGCGTTCGTGAGGGACCTGAGGAAGACGCTCTACGAGAGAGCTCCTCGGCCAGTCCGGAGCGTTCTTCGCGCGGCACCCTTCGGGCGACCTCATCGCGCGGGTGACGGGCGACGTCGACCGCGTCCAGAGCCTGTTCGGGACCGATCTCGCCGACCTCGTCCAGTCCCTCGCGACGCTCGCCGTCCTCCTCGTCGTCGTGGTCTCGCTCTCGCCCCAGCTCACGCTCGTCGCGCTCCTCATCACGCCCGCGATCGTCGTGCCGGTCGTCCTCATCGCGAAGCGCCTCCGCGCCCTCTCGCGGTCGGCGCGCGAGCGGATGGGGGACCTCACGGGCGTCCTGTCCGAGACGATCCGGGGCGCCCGCGTCGTCCAGGCGTACGGGGCCGAGGCGTGGGAGAGCGAGCGCTTCTCGGACGTGAACGAGCGCACGTTCCGCCTCGCGCGCAAGGGGGCGCGCGTCATGGCGTTCTCGTCGCCCCTCGTCGAGACGGCCTCCGTCCTCGCGTTCCTCCTCCTCCTCGGCTACGCGACGACGCGGATCACGGCGGGCAAGATGACGCTCGGCACGTTCATCTCGTACGGCGTGGGGCTCGCGATGATGTACCAGCCCTTCAAGCGCGCGACGCGCACGAATCTCGCGCTCCAGCAGGCGCTGGCTTCCGCGCGCCGCCTCTTCGAGGTGCTCGACGCCCCGAACGACGTCGTCGACCGGCCCGGCGCCAGGCCGATCGCCGGCTTCTCGCGCGAGATCCTCTTCGAGGGCGTCTCCTTCGCGTACGGCGAGGGCGAGCCGGTCCTCGAGCGGCGTGGACCTCGCCCTCCGCCGCGGCTCGGTCACCGCGCTCGTGGGCCCCTCCGGCGCCGGGAAGATCCACGCTCGCCGCGCTTCTCCCGCGCTTCATGGATCCGACGGCCGGCCGGGTCACCCTCGACGGGATCGACCTTCGCGACGTGACGCTCGCGTCGCTCCGCGCGCGCATCGGCCTCGTCACGCAGGACGTCGTCCTCTTCGACGACACCGTGCGGCGCAACGTCGCCTACGGCCGGCCCGAGGTGGCCGAGACGGACGTCCGCGACGCCCTCGCCGCCGCGAACGCCATCGCGTTCGTCGACGCCCTTCCCGACGGTCTCGACACGCGGGTGGGGGAAGGGGGCGCGCGCCTCTCGGGCGGCCAGCGCCAGCGGCTCGCGATCGCGCGCGCGCTCCTGAAGGACCCGCCGATCCTCGTCCTCGACGAGGCGACGTCGGCGCTCGACGCCGAGAGCGAGCGGGCCGTGCAGGAGGCCCTCGAGCGCCTCATGGCCGGGCGCACCGTCCTCGTCATCGCGCACCGGCTCTCCACGGTGCGCCGCGCCGACCAGCTCGTCGTCCTCGACGCGGGCCGAATCGTGGAGCGCGGCCGGCACGCAGACCTGCTCGCGGCCGGAGGGTTGTATCGTCGCCTTCACGACCTGCAGGTTTTCGAGCCGGCGCGCGAGGCCGCGGTGGCGGGGAGCAACGGATGAAGTCCATGACCGGATTCGGCCGCACGGCCGCGGGACGCTGCCGGACGGCACCGAGGCGAGCGTCGTCGTGCGCGGCGTGAACCACCGGTTCCTCGACGTCGCCGTGAAGCTGCGCGACGAGTACGCCTCGGTCGAGCCCGCGATCCGCAAGGCGGTCGCGAAGGTCGCGCAGAGAGGCCACATCGACGTCCTGATCCGGACGACGCGCCCCGCGGGCGCGGCGGGCGCCGCCCGCGGCGAGACTCGACATGGACGCGGCGGAGCGGTACGCGAGGTTCTGGAAAGAAGATTCTTCGAAAAGGGGATTGCCGGCGGATCTCTCCGCGACGGACCTCCTCGCGCTGCCGGGTGTCGTCCGCGCGGACGAGGCCGCGCCGGCGCGGATCCGACACCTTCGAAGAATCTCTCGCTCGTCTCTCTGGTCGAAAAGGCACTCGCCGACTTCGACGAGACGCCGCTCGCGAGAGGGCGCCGCTCTCTCTCTTACCTTCGAAGAAATCCTCCTGCGAATCGACAAGGGCGTCTCGCTGCTCGACGCGGCACGGGCGGGGATCTCGGACCGTATCGTCGCGTCCCTTCGCGAGCGCATCGCGAAGCTGGCCGCGGGCGTCCCGCTCGACGAGGCCCGGCTCGCGCAGGAAGTCGCGCTCCTCGCCGACCGCGCCGACATCACCGAGGAGATCGACCGCTTGAAGACGCACCTCGCCGAGGTCGCGGCGGCTCCTCGCGGCGCGCGGATCCGTCGGCCGGCGCCTCGACCACCTCGCGCAGGAGCTCCACCGCGAGGTCAACACGTCCGGCTCGAAGGTGCGCGAGGCGGGCGCGACGAAGCTCGTCCTCGACCTGAAGTCCGAGCTCGAGTCCTTCAAGGAACAGGTCCAGAACGTCGAATGAGAGGCGCGCGATGACCCGGGGCGATCTCTTCATCGTCTCCTCGCCTTCGGGAGCGGGCAAGACGACGCTCATCCGCCGGGTTCTCGAGGACCCGCGCATCGGCGGCACGCTGCACTTCTCGGTGTCGCACACGACGCGCCCGCCGCGGACGGGCGAGCGCGACGGGGTCGAGTATCACTTCGTGGACGAGGCCGCGTTTCCGCGCGATCGAGGAGAGCGGCGGATTCCTCGAGTGGGCCGTCGTGCACGGGAACCTCTACGGCACCTCACGGGCGGAAGTCGAGCCGCGCCTCGAGAAAGGCCTCGACGTTCTCCTCGACATCGACGTCCAGGGCGCGCGCCAGGTGCGCTCCCACGTGCCCGAGGCCGTGAAGGTGATCGTCTTCCCGCCGTCGCGCGAGGTCCTCGAGGCGCGCCTCAAGGCCCGGGCCTCCGACGCCCCGGAGGTCGTCCAGCGGCGGCTCGCGGCGGCCCGCAAGGAGATGGAGGAGTGGGGCGAGTTCGACTATGCGATAATCAACGAGGATCTGGAGGCCGCGGTGGACGAGCTTCGCTCGATCCTCGTGGCGCGGCGGGCGGGAAAAAGCCGCCGGCGCGAGCGCCTCGAATCGATCCTCAGGAGCTTCGCGCCCTGAATCTCACGGAGGACACTCTCTTCATGTCGCAGCTTCCGCCGAACGTCGAGTCCAAGTTCCGCCTCGTCCACATCGCCGCCCGGCGCGCCGAGCAGCTCGTCCAGGGCGCGCGCCCGAAGATCGAGAGCAAGCACGCGAAGGTCACGCGCATCGCTCTCGAGGAAGTGAACGCCGACCTCGTCCGCTGGCAGCTCGCCTCGCCCGAGCCGGTCGTGGAAGAGGCCCCGGCCGTCGACCTGCTCCCCACCGAGTGATCTCCGGGTGACCCCCGCGCGGCCCGGCCCCGGCTCCGACGCGCTGAGGGAAACCCTCGCCTACTACCGCGACCTCGGCGTGGCGGAGCTGTACCTCGCCCAGGCGCGCCGGCGCAGCCGGCGCAAGCTCCGGGTCCTGCGACGTTCGAAGAGCACGAGAAGATTTCTTTGAAAGTGAATAGGGCGGCGGGCGACGCCGCAGCGGATTCGCATCGCCCTCGCAGGGCGCACCGCCGTCGTCATTCACCTTCGAAGAAAATCCACCGTATGGGTCCGCCGCGCCGGCCGCACGAAGCGGGCAGCGGTTGCCAGACGCCTCTTCCACCTTCGAAGAAAACGCGCCGTATCCCGCCGCTTCGCCAGCCGCTCGTCGCGCTTCTGCTCTGGAACTGGAGTCTTTAGCAAAGAAAGTCTCTTCCTGCGTCACATGCCGCCTGTGCAAGACCCGAAAGCAGACGGTCTTTGCGGACGGATCTCCCGAGGCCCGGATCATGTTCATCGGAGAGGCGCCGGGCGCCGACGAGGACGCGCAGGGCGTGCCGTTCGTGGGCCGCGCGGGACAGCTCCTCACGAGGATGATCGAGGACGGCATGGGCCTGCCGCGCTCGTCCGTCTACATCGCGAACGTGCTGAAGTGCCGGCCGCCCGACAACCGGAACCCGGAGCCGGACGAGATCGCCTCGTGCCGCGGCTACCTCGAGCGGCAGATCGACCTCGTGAAGCCCGAGGTGCTCGTGGCGCTCGGCAAGTTCGCCGCGCAGTTTCTCCTCGAGACCGAGGAAGGCATCATGCGCTTGCGCGGGAAGTGGGGAAGCTACCGCGGAATTCCCGTGATGCCCACGTTTCACCCCTCGTTCCTCCTCAGGCAGCCCGCCCAGAAGAAGGAGGCGTGGGAGGATCTTCTCGCCGTGCTCGCGAGGCTCGGAATCGAAGCGCCGGCACGCAAAGGGAAGGCGACGTGAGCGTTCGCCCCCGCCAGGTCCTCTTCGTCCTCGTCGGCGCCGTCGCGATCGCCGCGGCGGCCGTGGTCCTCACGAGGCGCGTCCCCAGGCCCGCCCGTGCGGCACCGCCGGCCGCCGACACGCGCGGCCTCGACGCGTCGGGCCGGACGAAGGCCGAGCGGCTCGCGGTCGAGGAGGCCCTCGCCGCGTTCGGCAAGGAAGGGCTCCTGCTCCGGGCCGCCGAGGACGCCGACGCGGCGGAGTCCGACGAGCGCCGGGACCTCGAGGAGGTGTACGGGAGCTACCATCCCTTCTTCGTCCGCGGGCGACCTCGACGGCGACGGACGGCTGGACTTCGCGCAGGCGTTCGTGGAGAAGGGGTCGAGCGGCCCCTGGTTCCACGTGGCGGTCTTCTTCGGCGCGGAGGACGGCACTTTCCAGAAGCCGGTCTGGGTCGAGCGCGCGATCTCGCTGGCGGCCGGCGACCTCTCGATCGAGCGCTCGCTCCTCATCGTGACGCCCGATCTCGCGCTCGATCCGACGCGCCGCTGGCGCTGGGAGCCCGGCGAGAAGCGCTTCGTCGACGCCGACGAGGTTTCCCGGCGCGATCCCGGCCGACGAGGACGCGCCCGACGAGACGCCCGACCAGAAGCCGAGGGCGCGCGTCTGACGCGCGTCGCGCTTCTCCTTCCCAACCGCTTCCCCGGGCTGCCGACCTACCGGGTGCCGGAGGACGTCGGACCCCTGGTGCCCGGCGCGCGCGTCGCGGCGCCGTTCGGAAGCGCGCTCGCGACCGGCCTCGTGGCCTCGCTGCGACCCTCCGCCCGCACCCGAAGGCGCGGTGGAGCGCGACGTCGTGGCGGCGCTCGACGACACGCCGTTTCTCCCGGAGCGCCTCGTGAGCGTTCTCGTGCGCGCCGCCGCGTATTACCTCGTGCCGCCGGGCGAAATCCTCCGATCCGCGGTTCCCGCGCGCCTCCTCGCGGCCTCCGAAGCGGTCTACGTGCCGACGTCCAGGGCCGTCGGCGCGCCGCCGGAGGGTGTCGCGGGGAAGATCCTGCGGCGCTCTTCTCGAGGCGGGCGAGGCCCGTCTTCCCGAGCTCGCCGAGCGGGCGGGACGGAAGGGTCTCGCTTCGGCGCTCAAGCAGCTCCTCGCCGACGGCCTCGTGCGGATCCGTTCCGAGAACCTGCGCGCCGCCGCGGCTCCGTCGGATCGAGCCTGGGTCGCGCGGCCCGCGACGGCGGACCATCCCGCGCTCCAGCGCTCGCCGAAGCGGCGCTCCCTCCACGCCCACCTCCTCGCGCTCGGCCGGCCCGCCTCGACCGAGGAGCTGCGCGCGGCCGGAGGCTCGCCCGCCGTTCTCGCCGCCCTCGTCAAGGCGGGGCTCGTCGCCCGTGTCGAGATCGAGCGTCGCGCGGACATCGCCCGGCACGTCGGCGGCTCCTCCGCGGACTTCAGGCTCGTCCCGACGTCCGCGCAGCGCGGCGGCGATCGACGCGATCGCCACGAGCGTCCGCGCGGGAGCCTCGCAGGAGTTCCTTCTCGACGGCGTCACCGGGAGCGGCAAGACCGAGGTGTACCTCGCCGCGCTGGAGGCCGCCCGGGAGGCAGGCCGGCGCGGGATCCTCCTCGTGCCCGAGATCGCGCTCGCGCCGGCGCTCGTGCGCCGGCTCGTGGCGCGCTTCGGCGACCGGATCTCGCTCCTCCACAGCGGCCTGTCCGACGGCGAGCGGGCCGCCGAATGGGAGCGCGCGCGCCGCGGAGACGTGGACGCGGTCGTGGGCCCGCGCTCGGCGGTCTTCGCGCCGCTCCCGGGGCTCGGCCTCATCGTCCTCGACGAGGCGCACGATGCCGCCTACAAGCAGGGCGAGTCGCCGCGCTACGACGCGCGCGCCGTGGCGCGCGTGCGCGCGCACGAGGAAGGCGCCACGCTCGTCTTCGGCTCGGCGACGCCCTCGATGGAGCAGGAGCGCGCCGCGCGCGAAGGCCGCCTGCCGCGCCTCGTCCTGCCGGAGAGGCCGGGCGCCCGCCCGCGCGCGACGGTCGAGGTCGTCGATCTGCGAAAGGAGAAGCCCGCGCGAGGGCGATCACGGGCGGATCCTCTTCGCCTCCCGCACGGTGGAGATCCTCTCGGAATGTTTCGAGAGGGGAGAGCAGGCGATCCTCCTCCTCAACCGGCGCGGGTTTTCGCCGAGCCTGCTCTGCCGCGCGTGCGGCGAGGACTTCCGGTGCGCGAACTGCTCGGTGGCGCGCACCTACCACCGGCGCCACGAGAGGCTTCTCTGCCACTACTGCGGCAACGAGATCCGCCGGCCCGCCGCCTGTCCGTCGTGCGGGTCCGGGGTTCTCATGCCGATCGGGTTCGGGACGGAGCGCCTGGCCGAACGGTTCGAGGAGCGCTTCCCGGGGATCTCCTACGCCGTTCTCGACCGCGACGCGGCCGCCCGGCGCGGCGGCGCCGCGGGCGTCCTGATGGACTTCGAGGCCGGGCGCGCCCAGGCCCTTCTCGGCACGCAGATGGTCGCCAAGGGCCACGACTTTCCGAACGCGACGGCGCTCGCCGTGCTGGACGCGGACGCGCTCCTCTCGTTTCCCGACTTCCGCGCGGCGGAGCGGACGTTCCAGCTCGTGACTCAGGCCGCGGGGCGCGTCGGACGGGGCGAGCGGCCGGGCATCGTCGCCGTGCAGACGGCGCGGCCCGACCACGAGGCGATCCGCGCCGCCGTGAGCCAGGACCATCCGGCCTTCGCGGACGCCGAGCTGCGCTTTCGCAAGGCGTTCCGGTACCCGCCGTACACGCACCTCCTCCTCGCGCTCTTCGCCCATCTCGAGCTTCCGAAGGCGCACGCCGCCGCGGGAGCGGCGTTCAAAGCGCTCTCGTCGGCCGAGGTCGCGCGGGAGATCCGCATCCTCGGCCCCGCCCCGGCGCCGCTCGAACGGCTGAAGGGGCTCTGGCGCTACCACCTCCTCGTCAAGGCCGAGCGCCGCGAGGCCATCGCGGAGGCCGGGCACCTCCTCGCGGCGCTCCCCGATCCCCCGCGCCTCGACATCGACCCGCAGAACCTGCTGTAGACAATCGCCGTCCTCGAGACACTTCCGGGCGGACAATGGTCAGCTATCCGCGTGCCTGTCTGAAGGTCCTTCGGGACAACGGCGCCGGACCCCTGAGGCGGGCCGAATGGCTTTCGATGTACGCCTTCGCCCGCTTTCCGCGCCCGCGGCTTTCCGACGCAACCTCCCGGACCGACGTTCCTCGCCGCGAGACCGCTGACGACGTCGCGCTGGAGCCCTTCGACGAGGGCGCAACCTTGCGCGACGTGGCCCATCTGGGCTTCGCTCCTGGACTGCGTCTGAGCGCGGGGAGTCTCGCCGCGATCCGGGGCCTCGCGCGGGAGAGAGAGAGTCGCGGCGCGCTGCACCCGCTCGCGCCCCCGTACGAGGCCGCGGGCGATCCCGTCGTCGCCTGCTACGAGGACACGGCGGCGTGGGCGCCCGTCGAGGCCGTCGCCCGGGAGCTTCATCCTCTCGCCCGCCGGGCGCTCGGGCGCGGGAGCAGCCTTCTGGGCAGCCGTGTCTGGTGGAGCTTCCCGCGAACCGGGTCCGTTCTCGACGAGATCCAGATCGGGCGGCGGTTTCACTTCGATCTCTACGCCTGGCGTTCTCTCAGCGGCTTCTTCTATCTGACGGATGTCGACGAGGACGCCGGCCCCCACGTTTGCGTGGCCGGCAGCCACCGCCGCAAGGCTCTGCGTCACCAGCTTTCCGCGAGCCGCTGGCGTGAGGACGTGGAGATCGAGACCGTCTACGGTCGCGGAAGTCTCCGAACCATCCTCGGACCCGCTGGGACGGGCTTCCTCGAAGACCCGACGTGCTTCCACAAGGCCGTGCCTCCCGCGCGGACTCCTCGCCTCGTCCTTCAGCTTCTCTGGGGGAGCGGAGATTTCGTCGTGCCCGGGTTTTCGAGGCGATTCAGCCGGTAGCCCGCCGCGAAGCGACAGGGTCAGGTAGGGATTCAGCGGCGTCGCGGCGAGCCACGTGAAAGCCCGAACCGCCGTGAGCGCGTAGAAGCCCGCCACCGGCGCGCGAAAGAGGCGGCCGTACCAATGCGCGCCGACCTGATTGAAGCGGAGCCGGCGATGGGGCGAGCGCACGGAGACGAGTAGTGGGGGATCCAGGCGCGCCGCGAGCCGGCGGACCTCTTCGACCGTCGGGAGGAATCCCTCGACAGGCGAATGCCAGCGGACCCCGCCAGCCGTCGGACCGTGCCAGAAGTCGATGGGGAAGGCGCCGTTCGGGAAGTCGAGGTAGAGCGTTCCGTCCGGCGCGAGGACGCGCGCGAGCCCCGCGAGAAAGGCCCGCCGTCTGTCGTCGCGGTCGGGGAGCGGCGCGACTTCGTAGGTCCCGGGTCCGCCGCGCTCGTCGACGCCGATGTGCTCGAGGACGCCCGAGGAGATCACGGCGTCGAAGAACCCGTCCGGAAAAGGCAGCTTCAGGCCGTCGGCGACGACGAGCCGATCCCGCCTGCGGCGGGCTCCCCACTGCCACTTTCGGAAGGCCGAGAGATCGTGCCCCCACGCGTCGAAGCCGGCGCCCAGGAGGACGTCGACCGCCTCACCGTTGCCGCAGCCGGAATCGAGGACGGACCGCGCGCCGGCCGCTCGCAGGACAGGCAGGTAGTAGTCCTCGATGCGTCGGCCCTCGTTCTCGTTCTCGTACCCGCGTCGCGCCTCCTCGGAGAGGGACGCGGGATCCGGGTGGTCGACGAAATACTGCCGTCCGGAGAAATCGGCGATCCCGTCGTCGACCGGGAACGAACGGCCGCAGAACCGGCACGTGAGCGCGGACGGAGACCCCGCGAGGGCGCCATGACAGTCGGGGCATACCAGCCTTGAGACGCCCTCGCCGGATCCATCCTTCATTCGCAGAAGTCTCTCCTTCGAGCTTGCCCCGCGAGCGCCTCCCTGTCGAGCGACCTCCCGGCCCCTCTGCTACAGTCTCCCCGTGGCGAACGAGGCCCAGTTCGAAGAGCCGATCCTGCGTGTGCGGCGGCGGCTCGAGGAGCTGAAGAGCTTCGCGGACAGCCCCGCGCGCGATCGCGAGGTCGAGAAGCTCGAGGACAAGCTCCGCAAGCTCTCCCGCGAGATCTACGAGAACCTCACGCCCTGGCAGAAGACCCTCGTGGCGCGGCACCCGAACCGGCCGTTCACGCTCGACTACGTGCGCATCCTCATCCGGGACTTCGTGGAATGGCACGGCGACCGCGTCCTTCGCGGACGATCCCGGCGATCGTCGCGGGCTTCGGGTTTCTCGGGGAGCGCGCGGTGGCCGTGATCGGACACCAGAAGGGCCGCGACACGCGGGAGAAGATCCGCCGCAACTTCGGGATGCCGCGCCCCGAGGGCTACCGAAAGGCGCTCCGGGTGATGAAGCTCGCCGAGAAGTTCGGCAAGCCCGTCCTCTCGTTCATCGACACGCCGGGCGCCTTCCCCGGCCTCGAAAGCGAGGAGCGGGGCGTCGCGGAGGCCATCGCCCGGAATCTCCTCGAGATGTCGGCGCTTCGCACCCCGATCGTGGCGACCGTCATCGGCGAGGGCGGCTCCGGCGGAGCGCTCGGGATCGGAATCGGCGACGTCATCCTCATGCTCGAGCACTCGGTCTACTCGGTCATCTCGCCCGAGGGCTGCGCGGCGATTCTCTGGAAGGACCAGGCCCGCGCCAAGGAGGCCGCCGAAGCGATGCGGCTGACGGCGGCGGACTGCAAGGCGCTGGGCGTCATCGACGAGGTGCTGCCCGAGCCGCCGGGCGGGGCGCACGCGGACCCCGTCGCGACCATCGACACCGTCGGCCGGGCGATCGACGCAGCAGCTGGAGCGCCTCGCGCGCGATGCCGGTCGAGTCGCTCCTCGAGGCGCGCTACGCGAAGTTCCGCGCCATGGGGGCCTGGGAAAACGCGTGAGCGCCCGGGCGCGCACGCCGCGTCTCGTGCGGCGGCAACTTCGGCCCCAGCATCCGGACGCGGCGGGTCGTCTTTCCCGGGAGCTCGGCCTGCCCGCGGCCGCGGCGCGCGTCCTCGCCGCGCGCGGGTTCGAGGACGTCGAGGCCGCGCGCACGCACCTCGCCCCCGCGGCGGACGCGCTTCACGACCCGTTCGCGATGGCGGGCCTGCCCGCCGCCGTGGAGCGCCTCGCCGCGACGGCCCGGCGCGGCGGGCGCGTCGTCGTCTTCGGCGATTACGACTGCGACGGCGTGGGCGCGCTCGCGATCCTGACGACCGCCCTCCGAAAGCTGGGCGCCGACGCGCGCCCGTTCATCCCGCATCGGCTGCACGACGGCTACGGCCTTCGCGCCCCGACGCTCCGGCGGGCGCTCGAAGAGCACGATCCGGAGGGAATCGTGACGGTGGACTGCGGCATCACGGCCGTGGAGACCGTGGCCGAGGCCACGAGCCGCGGCGTCTACGTCGTCGTCACCGATCATCACCTTCCTCCGGCCGCGCTGCCGGAAGGCGCGGTGCTCGTGGACCCGAAGCTGCCGGGCTGCCGTTACCCTTTCAAGGAGCTCTGCGGCGCCGGTCTCGCCTGGAAGCTGGCCGAAGCCCTCTTCATTCACTCCGGCGAGCGCGTCGGAATCGACGCGCCGGCACGCCGCCGCTGGCTCGCCTCGCTCGCGAAGATCGCGGCGATCTCGACCGTGGCCGACATGGTGCCGCTCACGGGAGAGAACCGCGTCCTCGTCTCCTGGGGCCTTTCGGGCCTCGCGGACCCGCGCGCTCCCGGGCTCGCCGCGCTCCTCAGGCGCGCCGGAGTTCCCGGCCGGCCGCGCTCCCTCGACGCGCGAGGTCGCCTTTCGCATCGCGCCCCGCCTGAACGCCATGGGGCGCCTCGACCACGCCGCGCGGGCTTTCGAGCTGCTCACGACCTCGGATGCCGCCCGGGCCGAGGTTCTCGCCGACGAGATCGAGGCCGCGAACGACGAACGGCGCGAGGTGCAGGAGCGCGTCGTCGACGCCGTTCTGACGCGCCTCGCGGGCCGCTTCGACCCGGCGCGCGACGCCATCGTCGTGGAAGCGGGGGAGGCGGCCGACGGCTGGCACCGCGGCGTGCTCGGGATCGCCGCCTCGCGCGTCGCGAAGGAGCTGGCGCGACCCGTGCTTCTCCTCGCCCGCGAAGGAGACGTCGTGTCGGGCAGCGGGCGCACGCACGGAAAGACGCCGCTCTTCGAGCGCCTCGCGCCCGTGGCGAGGCGCTACACGTCCGAGTTCGGCGGCCACGCCGCCGCGCTCGGCCTCACCCTTCCGGCCGCGTCCTTCGAGGCGTTTCGCGACGATCTGCGCGCGGCCTTCGCCGAGGCGCGCGACGAGGAGGAGTGGGCCGACGAGCTGCTCGTCGACACCGAGGCGGAGGCGCCCGAGGCCGACGACTCCCTCGCGCGCGCGCTGGAGCGGCTCGAACCGCACGGGCAGGAGAATCCGAAGCCGCTGCTCCGCTTCCGCGGACTGGAATGGGACGGCCGCGGCCGGGCCGTGGGCGAGCGGGGGCTGCGCGTCTCGCTCTCGTCGAACGGGAGACGCCTGGAGGCCGTGGGCTGGACGCTCGCCGACATTCCGCCCGCCGCCCGCGCGGGCCGCGTGGACGTGGCCGCGAATCTCGCGATCGACTCCTACACGGGGCGGCCCGCCCTCACGGTCATCGACCTCGTGCCGGCGGCGCCGTGATGCCGCGCCGGCGGATCGCCCGGGCGTCGGTCGCGGCCGCCGCCGCGGCGTTCACGCTCCTCGTCGTCCTCTCGTACCGCAAGCCCGGCGCTCGCACGGAGGGCGCCCGCGACCCCGTCGCCGAGACGCTGCTCCGGGAGGCCGGAGGAAAGCGCGACACGATGCGCTTCCGGGACTTTCAGTACGACGAGACCCGGGTCTCCGAAGGCCGCTACCGCGTGCGCGCCTCCGAGGCGGTGAAGTTCGAGGAGAAGGGAGCAGAAGCTCTTTCGCCTCAAGGACGTCGTCTTCGAGTCGCAGGAGGGCGCCCGGCGAGCGGGTCGTGTCGGTGCGCGCGCCGCGCGCGGAGCTCGTCGAGGGATCGCGCGCCTTCCGCGTCTTCGACGACGTGAGGATCGAGGGCGAGGAGACGAGCGTGAGCGCGTCCTCGTTCCGGTACGAGCCCGCGCTGCGCGTCCTCGCCTCGGAGGGTCCCGTGGCCGCCCTCCGCGGCGGCCTCGTCGCGCGCGCCGCCTCGGGCCGGCTCGACGTGCGCGACGGGCACCTCGTGCTCGACGGGGACGCGCGCCTGCGCGGGCGCGGGGAGGGCGGGCGCGCCTTCGACCTCGCCGCCCCGCACGTCGTGCTCGTCGCGCGGGACGGGAAGATGGAGGCGACGGGCGGCGCCGTCCTGAAGACGGACCGCTTCGTCCTCCGCAGTGAAGCCGTGTCCCGGCTCGAAGAGGCGGACGGGAGCCGCCTGAAGGCGACGGTCGAACGCGCTTCCTCCTCGTGCTCCGCGACGAGAAGCAGCCGCCGGCGGCGCTCACGGCGCAGGGAGACGTCCTCGAGATGAAGGTCGACGCGTCCGGACAGCCCGCCACCCTCGCGGCGGAAGGCCGCGGAGACGTTCGCGCCCGGCTCGACCTCGGCCCCTCGGACGAGGCGGGAGCCCGCCGCGCCCGCGCGCCCCGATTCTCGGGGCGATTCGAGAACGGGCGATTTCGCGAGCTCACCGTGCCCGAACACCTCGATGCCGCCGAGAGCAGCCGCGCCGGAGGCCCGCCCGGGTCCGGGCTGCAGGACGCTCGCGGCGGGCTTCGCGCGCGTCCTCTTCCAGGACGACGGGCGTTCGATCGAGACGGCGACCTTCGAGAACGGAGTCGAAGCGGCGGACGGCACGCGAGCGGTGCTGAAGGCGCCGCACGGCACGCTGCGCGGGCGCGACGAGACCGCCGTCTTTTCGGGCGAGGCGGACGTTCCCGCCCGCTACCGCGACGAGCGCGGCGCGATCGCGGCCCGCACGCTCTCGTGGAACGCCCGCGAGGAACGCCTGGACGCGGCCGGGGCCGTGAAGGCGTCGTACGCGCCCGGCGCCGGACGGGCCGGGCTTCCTGGGCGGAGACGGGAAGAGCCCTTTCTTCTCGGAGTCCGAGACCCTGCTCTTCCTCGAGCCGCGCCTCGAAGCTCGTCCTCGAGCGGCTCGGTCCGCGCGTGGCAGAACGAGAACGTCCTGCGCTGCGGGAGCCTCGAGGTGGACGACGCGGCGAAGACGCTGCGGGCCGAACAGAAGGTGCAGGCCTTCTTCCGGCGCGAGACGACCCCGTCGAAAGGGACCCGGCCGCCGCCGGGCGGGCGCGCGAGCGAGACCGTCAACGCGGCGGGCGACGTCCTCATGCACCGCGAGGAGGATCGCTTCGTCCGTCTCGAGGGGCACGCGACGATGACGTCCGGAACCTGGACGATGAGCTCCGACGTCACGGACATCCGCCTCGCGCCGGACCGCGCGATCGAGTACACGGAGGCGCGGGGCGCCGTCGTCGTCGAGGACCGCGCGCAGCACCGGCGAGGCGAAGGCACGAAGGCGATCTGGCGGCCCGCAGACCGAGGCCGTCACGCTGGAGGGCTCGCCGGCGACCGCGCTGGACGGGAAGGGAAACCGCTCGACGGGCGCCGTCCTGACGTTCCGGCAGGGGCGCTCGCAGGTGGACGTGGAAACGGACGGGTCGGTGCCCACCGAAACGATCCTCAAGCCGGAGGGCTCGTGAGCGCGGCCGGGCCGGTCCTCGACGCGCGCAACCTCTCGAAGGCCTATCGGGGCCGCACGGTCGTCAACGGACGTCTCGATCCTCGTCGACGGCGGGAGAAGTCGTGGGCCTCCTCGGCCCGAACGGGGCGGGAAAGACGACGACGTTCTCGATCGTCGTCGGGCTCGTCGAGCCCGACGCGGGCTCCGTCCTTCTCGACGGACAGGACATCACGACGCTCCCGATGTACCGCAGGGCGAGGCGCGGCCTCGGCTATCTGCCGCAGGAAGCGTCCATCTTCCGGAAGATGACCGCCCTCGAGAACCTCCTCGCGATCCTCGAGACGCTTCCCGGGGAGCGCGCGGCGCGCGAGGAGACCGCGCGAGGCCTTCTCGACCGCTTCAATCTCTCGCACCTCGCCCACGCGGTGGCCGACACGCTCTCGGGCGGAGAACGGCGCCGCCTCGAGATCGCCCGCGCCCTGACGCTGTCGCCCCGCTTCATGCTCCTCGACGAGCCGTTCGCCGGGATCGACCCGATCACCGTGCTCGACGTTCAGCACGTGATCCGGGATCTCGCGGCGGCCGGGATCGGAGTCCTCATCACGGACCACAACGTGCGCGACACGCTCGCGATCGTGGACCGCGGCTACATCATCCACACCGGCGCCATTTTCCGGGCGGGCTCTCCCGCCGAGCTCTCCTCGGACCCCGAGGTGCGCCGCGTCTATCTCGGCGAAGGCTTCCGGCTCGACTGAGCCCCGGGGCGCGCGGCGCTAGAATCGACATGGCCCCCGGCTGACGGGAGCTCGGAAAACATTGGGACTCGAACAGAAACTCTCGCTGAGGCTCTCGCAGCGGCTCGTCATGACGCCGACGCTGCAGCAGGCCATCAAGCTGCTGCAGATGACGCGCCTCGAGCTGCAGGACGTCGTGAACCAGGAGCTCGTCTCGAACCCGGTGCTCGAGGAGCAGGACCCCGAGAACCCCGGCACCCCGACGACGATTCCGGCGCCGCCGAGACGCGGGAGCGGGAGCTCGCCGAGTCGCCGGGGACGGGGCCCGGGAGCGCCGACGACCGTACCCGAGGAGGCCGACGGCGCTCCGGAGCCCGCCGCCGCCGGCGCCACCGAGGCGCCCGCTCCCGAACCGGTCGTCGAGGCGCGCCGTCCGAGACCCTGCAGGACGCGCTCGGCGACATCGATCTCGAGGCGTACTTCGGCGACTACATGGACTCGACCGCGACGGCGCCCCGGATGAGCGAGCAGGCCGAGGAGTTCTCGCTCGAGAATCGGGCCGACGCGCCGCCCGGCCTGGAAGCGCACCTCACGGAGCAGCTCGGCGTCTCGGACGCGCCTCCCGGACGTGCGCGAGGCCTGCGGGTTCCTGATCGGGAACGTCGATCCCGGACGGGCTGCCTCAGGGTGACGCTCGACGAGGTGTGCGCCGCCGTCCCCTGCTCGATGGAGACCGCCGAGAAGGCCCTCGCGCTCCTGCAGTCGTTCGATCCGTGCGGCGTCGGCGGGCGCGATCTCGCGGAGATCCTCCTCCTGCAGGCGCGGGCGGCGAACATCGCGACGCCGCTCCTCGTGGAGCTCGTCACGCACCGCTTCGCGGAGCTCGGCTCGAAGCCGCGCGGCTCTTCTCGCCCGGCAGATGAACGTGCCGGTCGAGGAAATCCAGCAGGCGCTGGACTGGATCAGAAGCCTCGACCCGAAGCCCGGGCGCGCGTACGACTCGTCCCGGACGATCTACGTCGAGCCCGACGTGGCGGTCGTGAAGGTCGAAGAGGAGTACGTCGTCCTGTTCAACGACGACGGCCTGCCGCGCCTGCGCGTGTCGGCGCTCTACCGGCGGATGCTGCTCGCGCGGGACGGCGCCCTCGACGGGGAGGGGAAGAGCTACCTGAGGGAGAAGATGCGCGCCGCGCAATGGCTCCTGAAGAGCCTCGACCAGAGAAAGCGCACGATCGTGCGCGTCGCCGAGTCGATCGTGAAGAAGCAGCACGAGTTCTTCGACTACGGCGTCGCCTACCTCAAGCCGCTCGTCCTCCGCGACGTCGCCGAGGACATCGGCATGCACGAGTCGACCGTGTCGCGCGTCGTGTCGAACAAGTGGATGGCGACGCCGCGGGGCCTCGTCCCGATGAAGTTCTTCTTCCACTCGGCGATCGCCTCGTCGGTGGGGGAGGACGTGTCCTCCCTCGCCGTGAAGGGCAAGATCCGGAGCCTCGTCGAAGCGGAGGACCCCGCGCATCCGCTCTCGGACGCGCGCCTCGCCGAGCTGCTCCTGCGCGACGGGATTCGCATCGCGCGCCGCACCGTGGCGAAGTACCGCGAGGAGCTGCGCATTCCCGCGAGCTCGATCCGCCGCGTCGGCGAGACTCCGCCCGCGGCCGAGGAGCGCGAGGCCGATCCCGAGCAGGCCGATCGAGCCGCGCCCGGACGGCCCGCAGGAGGAATCATGAAGACGACCTTCACGGCCCGGCACATCCGGCTCCACCCGCGTCTGCGCGAGATCGTCCAGACGAAGCTCGCGAAGCTCGAGCGCGTGCTGCCGGGTCGCGCCGAGGCGCGCGTCGTGGTCACGGGCGGCCGCAAGGACGTGGGGGTCGAGGTCACGGTCGTCGGGCGCGCGCGGCACTCTCACCGCCACGGCGCGCGCAGGCGGACCAGCCGAGCGCCGCGCAGGACGTCATGGACCGGGTCGCCGCTCAGGTGGTCAAGACGAACACGAAGGTGAAGGGCGTCAAGAAGCGCTCGCCGTCCGCGGTGCGGAGCCCCGAGGTCTGGCCTGCCGAGCACGCTGCGGAGCCGGTGGCGGCCGTCGAGCCCCGGCGCGAGACGTTTGCCCCGCGCGCGATGTTCGAGGAAGACGCGCTCACCGCCTTCGCCGCCTCGCGCCGCGAAGTGCTCGTCTTCCGCGACCCCGCCTTCGACAACGCCCTGCGCTTTCTTTACCGCCGCCGCGACGGGACGCTCGGCCTGGTCGTCCCCGAGTAGCTGATGCAGGACCCGACCGGAACGAAGCCTCCGCTCCACGCGGGCGACCTGCAGTCGGCCGCCCTCGCGTCCCTCGGCCTCAAGCTGGTCGCGGGACACAAGGGTCTCGACCGGCCCATCGACTGGCCGCGCGTCCAGAAGCCCGGCCTCGCGATCGCGGGCTTCACGCCCTACGTGAAGCCGAATCGCGTCCAGATCCTCGGCGAGAGCGAGTTCGCCTTCCTGAAGACTCTCGCCGCGGATGTCGCCCGCGAACGCCTCGATGCCTTCACCGCGCTTCCGCTGGCCTGCGTCGTCGTCACGAAGGGAATCGATCCGGGTCCGATCCTCACGGGCTTCTGCCGCCGGCGCCACGTCCCGCTCTTCGTGACGTCGCGCATGACGAGCATCGTCATCGAAGGCCTCACCGCGTTTCTCGAGGAGTCGCTCGCGCCGCGCGCGACTCTCCACGGCGTCCTCCTCGAGGTCGGCGGCCTCGGGACGCTCCTCCTCGGCGAGTCGGGCGTCGGCAAGAGCGAATGCGCCCTCGCCCTCGTCCAGCGCGGACACCGGCTCGTGGCGGACGACCTCGTCGTCGTCCAGCGCTTCCCGAACGACGTCCTCATCGGATCCTCGTCCGGGCTCATCCGCCATCACATGGAGCTGCGCGGCCTCGGCATCGTGAACGTTCCGATGCTCTTCGGCGTCGCGGCCGTCCTCGAACGGCACACGGTCGAGTTCGTCATCCAGCTGACCGACTGGGATTCGCAGCAGAAGATCGACCGCCTCGGGCTCGACGAGGAGTTCGAGGACATCCTCGGAGTCGCCGTGCCGCGCGTGAGGATGCCGGTCGCGACGGGACGCGACGTCGCGCTCCTCGTCGAGATCGCGGCCCGAAACCAGCTCCTCAAGCGGCGCGGATTCAACGCCGCGCGCGAGATCGCCGCGAAGGTGCACGACGAGATCGCGCGGAAGTCCGCGTCCGATCGCTTCACGATCGCGCGACGGACCCGGCGCAAGCTCTCCGCCCGCGAGAGGGCGCGGTGACGGGCAACGGGACGCGCCTCGTCGTCGCCACGGGACTGTCCGGCTCCGGCAAGTCCTTCGTCGCTCACGCCCTCGAGGACATCGGCTACACGACGGTCGACAACCTGCCGCTCTCGCTGCTCGAGGAGTTCGCCGGAGAGGTCGCGGCGGGCCGCATGCCGCGGCGGAAGAACGCCGTCATTCTCGACGTCCGCAATCCGGACTTCGCGGAGCATTTCCCGGGACTCCTCGAGAAGCTCCGGCAGCGGCTGCCGATCACGGTGCTCTTCCTCGACTGCGAGGACCGCGCGCTCCTGAACCGCTTCTCGGAGACGCGCAGGCCGCATCCCGCTCGCGGACGGGCGCTCTCTCGGCGAGGCGGTCGCGTTCGAGAGACGCCTCCTGGCCGAGGTGAAGGCGAGATCCGACCTCGTGATCGACACGACGGCCATGACGGTGCACGAGCTCCGGGCCGCCGTGGCGCAGCACTTCCGCGAGCCCGGGGATCCGGGCGTTCTCGCGGTCTCGCTCGTCTCCTTCGGCTTCAAGCACGGGCACCCCGCCGCTCTCGACCTCTGCTTCGACGTGCGCTTTCTCGCGAACCCGCATTTCGACGCGCGCCTCAGGCCCCGGACGGGGCGCGACCCGGAGGTCGTGCGATTCATCGAAGCGGGAGCGCAGACCGAGCCTTTCTACTCGCACCTCAAGGAGTTCCTCGCCTTCTGCCTTCCGAACTACCGCCGGGAGAACCGCGCCTATCTCACGATCGGCATCGGGTGCACGGGAGGCCGGCACCGCTCGGTCTACGTCGCCGAGCGACTCGCGCGCGATCTCGCCACGATGGGCTATCCGGTGCGGGTCTCGCACAGGGACGAGGCGCTCGACTGAACATGACGATGCCCGCCGGCCCCTTCGTGGGCCTCCTCCTTCTGTCGCACGGACCGCTCGCGAATGCGCTGCGCGAGACGGTGCACATGCTCGAGCCCGACGAGCCCGACGACCTCGGCGCCCTGTCGCTCGCCTGGGACGAGTCGCCCGAGTCGGCGAGCCGGCGCCTCGAGAAGGCGATCTGCCGAGGTCAACCGCGGGAAGGGCGTCGTGCTCCTGACGGACATGTTCGGCGGCACTCCGTCGAACCTGGCGCTCGCCTTTCTCGAGCCGGGAACGATCGAGATCGTCTCCGGCATCAACCTTCCCATGGTCGTGAAGGCGCGCGCCCTCGCGCGCGAGGGCAAGAGCCCGCGCGAGATCGCGCACACCCTCGTCGAGCGCGGACGCCGCGCCATCGTGGCGGCCGCCGAGCTCGTGGACGGCCCCTCGCGGAGGGCCTCGCCGGTGAAGGAGGCGACGCTCACGCTCAAGAACCGGCTCGGCCTGCACGCCCGCGCCGCCGCGAAGCTCGTCCACGCCGCTTCCTCGTTCGACGCGAAGGTCTCCCTCACGCGGGACGGCGAGGAGGTGGACGGCAAGAGCATCCTGGGCCTTCTGCTGCTCGCGGCCGGCAAGGGCACGCCCCTCCTCGTGCGCGTGGAGGGAAGCGACGAGGAGCAGGCCCTCGCCGCCCTCCGCGACCTCGTGGACCGCAAGTTCGACGAGGCGGACTAGAACGCCGCGACCGTTACAATAGGACGGTGAAGCGTCCGCTTTCGCTCACCGGGATCCCCGTATCGCCCGGCGTCGCCGTCGGGCGTGCCGTGCTCTGGGTCTCGCGAGAGGATTCCTCGCCGAAGCGGACTCTCGAGCCGGAGGAGATCGAGTCCGAGATCGAGCGGTTCCGCCGGGCGGCCGAGTCCGCCGTCCACGAGATCGAGTCCACGGCCCGGCACGTGAAGGAGAGCCTCGGCGCCGAGTACGCGGGGATCTTCCAGGCGCACGCCCTGTTCCTGAAGGACCGCACCTTTCTCGGCCCGATCGAGCGCCGGATCGCGCACGAGAAAGTCAACGCCGAGTGGGCGGTCGCCGAAACGACCGTCGGACCTCTCGGCGCGGTTCCGGAGTCTGCCGGACGAGGATTTCGCGCATCACGGAGCCGACATCGACGACGTCGCGCGCATCCTCAAGAAGCACCTCGGCGGCGAAGAGTACTCGCGCCTGAGGATGGAGGACCTCGCGGGAGAGGCGATCGTCCTCGTGGCGGACGAGCTCACGCCGTCCGATGCCGTGCGCATCCCGCGCGACCGCGTCGTGGCCTTCGTGACCGAGCGCGGCGGCCGCACGTCCCACGCCGCGATCCTCGCCCGTTCCTTCGGCCTTCCCGCGGTGGTCGGCGTGCCGCAGCTCCTCGCGGAAATCGCGGAGGGCGACCGCGTCGTGGTCGACGGCCGGGACGGGCTCGTCTGGCGCGAGCCGTCCGAGAGCGTCGTCGCGTCTCTTCCGCGAGCGCCGCGACCAGGAGGCCCGCCACGAGAAGTCGCTCAAGGAGCGCAGCCACGACGGCATCACCCGCACGCACGACGGCGCCGAGGTTTTCGTGCGGGCGAACATCGAGCTCCTGAACGAGGTCCGCGACGTCCTGGAATACGGGGCCGACGGGGTCGGCCTGTTCCGGTCCGAGTTTCTCTACCTTTCCAAGGACGGCGACCGAGTTCCCGTCCGAGGAAGAGCAGTCGCTCGCGTACCGCGAGGTCCTCGAGAGTCTCGCGCCGCGCCCCGTCGTGATCCGGACGTACGACCTCGGCGGCAAGAAAGGCGCCCGCCATCTCGTCGGGTCCGACGAGATCCAATCCGGTCCTCGGGCTCCGGGGCGTGCGCCTGTGCTTCGCGCGCCCGGAGATGTTCTCCACGCAGCTGCGGGCCCTGCTGGCCGCCGCCGCTTCGGCGGCAACCTCCGCATCCTCGTCCCGATGGTCTCGGGCGTCGAGGAGATCCGCCGCGTGCGGATTCTCCTGAAGGAGGCGCGGGAGGACGTGCTCGAGCGGGGCATCGCCGTGCCCGACGACGTCCCGCTCGGCGCGATGATCGAAGTTCCTTCGGCCGCGATGACGGCCGATCTGCTCGCGCCCGAGGTGGACTTCCTCGCCCTCGGGACGAACGACCTCATCCAGTACACGCTCGCCGTGGACCGTGCGAACGAGACGGTCTCGGACCTGTTCCGGCCGACACATCCCGCGGTGCTGCGCCTCGTGGCGCGCGTCGCCGACGCGGCCCGGACCGCCCAGAAGCCGCTCTCCGTGTGCGGCGAGATGGCCGCGGACCCCGCGCTCGTCCTGCTGTTTCTCGGCCTCGGAATTCGCGAATTCTCGATGGGCGCCGCGCACGGTCCCGGTGGTGAAGGAATTCCTGCGCGGAGTCTCCACACGGGACGCCGAGCGCGTCGCGCAGGCCGCGCTCTCGATGTCGACCGCGGATGAAGTCGCGTCGTTCCTCGCGCAGGAGCTGCGCGACCTCGCCGCGGTCGGCGCATGAGCGGGCCCTTCGGAACCGGCCGGCCGCGGGTCGTCGCCGAAGCCGTGGGGCGAGGAGCGCATCTTCGCCGAAACCGGGCGGTACGCCGGCAAGCTGATCCTCATCCGGGCGGGCGAGTCGCTCTCGCTACCAGTACCACAATCGCAAGGAAGAGACGATCCACGTCCTCGAGGGAATCCTCGGGCTCGAGGTCGAGAGGGCCGGGGAGAAGGCCGATCTCCGGCTCGCTCCCGGTGAGACCTTTCACGTGGAGCCCGGGACGCGGCACCGCATGTACGCGGGCGAAGCCGACTGCCTCGTCGTCGAGGTCTCGACGCCGGAGCTCGACGACGTGGTCCGGCTCGCCGACCGCTACGGCCGCGAAGGAACGTCGACGCCATGAAGACGTGCGGTCCGCCGAGGCGCTGACCTCGCTCGCGGCGGTCGCTCGCGCTCGCGCTCGCGGTCAACGCGGCACAGGAGCCCGCGCTGTCCGGCCTGACCCCGGAGCCCACCCCGGCGTCCGCGACGTCGATGACCCCGGTCCCGACCCCGGCCGCGCCCGTTCTGTCCGGGGGGAAGGCCCAGACCTCGGGAAGCGGGCGCTCGCTCGCCGACGTCGTGAAGCTCTCCAAGGAGGCGCGCAAGGATCAGCCGCCGAAAAAGTCCCTCGGGACGATCACGAACGACAACGTGAGAAAAGGAGGCACGCCGACCCCGACGCCCAAAGGCGCGGCCGGCAAGAGCTCTTCCGGCCAAGGCCTCCGGGAAGGAGGCGCCTTCGGCGGCTCCGTCGCCGGCCGCCACCCCTTACGTCGCTCGCGACGACAAGGGGCGAAGCGAAGACGACTGGAGGAGCCTCGTGGAACGTGCGAAAGCGTCCGTCGCGAACGGCGAGTTGCGCGTGCGCGAGCTCGAGACGAAATCGAAGCAGCTCGAGAACGACTTCTACGCGATGAGCGACGGCAACAGGCGCGACGCCGTCGTCAAGCCCGCGTGGGACAAGGCGCGCGAGGACCTCGCGAAGGCGCGCCAGGAGCTCGAGGACGCGCGCAAGGCCTTCGACGACCTCTCCGAGGACGCCCGCAAGTCGAACGCCCCTCCGGGCTGGCTGCGATAGAGCCGACCGAGGATTTCGCTCCTGCTAAGCTCGCGACGTGAGCGTTCCTCCGCTTCCGCCGCGCGGCCCGAAGCGTCTTCGTGGAGACGTGGGGCTGCCAGATGAACGTCCTCGACGGGCGGCGGTTCGTCGGGCTTCTCGCTCGCGAGGGCTTCTCCGAAGCGGCGTCGCCCGAGGAAGCCGGCGTCATTCTCCTCAACACCTGCTCGGTTCGCGACAAGGCCGAGCAGAAGGTCTACGACCGGCTCGGGCGCCTCGCGAAGCTGAAGCGCGAGCGCCCGGACACCGTGCTCGGCGTCTGCGGCTGCGTCGCGCAGCAGGAAGGGGAGAGACTCCTCGAGCGCCTGCCGCAGGTCGACTTCGTGCTCGGAACGGGACGCATCGAGAGCCCTTCCGTCGGTTCTGCGCCGCGTCGAGGAAGAGGACGACCGGCCCTGCGAGACCGGCTTCGACCCGGACGAGGTCGTCTACACGCCGGGCGCGATCGCGCGCTCGGTGGCGTACCGCGCCGCGATCACGGTCATCGAGGGCTGCAACAAGAACTGCACCTTCTGCGTCGTCCCCCGCACGCGCGGGCGCGAGCGCAATCGCCGGCTGCAGCGACGTCGTGGACGAGTCCCGCCGCCTGCTCGCCGAGGGAGCCCTGGAGATCGAGCTCCTCGGGCAGACCGTGAACGCGTTCCGCGATCCGGAGACGGGCGAGGATCTCGCCGATCTCCTGCGCGCGGTCGGCGCGCTGCCGGGACTCCGGCGCCTGCGCTTCGTGACGTCCCACCCGCGCAATTTCTCCGCCCGCCTCATCGCGGCGATGGCCGAGACGCCCGCGGTCGTTCCCGCGCTGCACCTGCCGGTCCAGTCCGGCTCCGACGCGGTGCTGCGCCGCATGAAGCGCCAGTACACGCGCGCGGAGTACCTCGACCTCGTCGGCGTCTCTGCGCGACGCCATTCCGGACCTCGCGCTCTCGACCGACGTCATCGTGGGCTTCCCGGGCGAGACGGACGACGACTTCGCCGCAACGCTCTCGCTGCTCGAAGAGGTGCAGGTTCGCCGGTGTCTTCTCGTTCACGTATTCGCCTCGCCCGCAGACCGCCGCGCTCCGCTGGGAGCACGACGTCACGCCGCGGGAGGCGTCTCGCGCGCCTCGCGCGCCTCATGGCGATTCAGCAGGAGATCCAGCGGCGAGCTGAACCGCGAGCTGGAAGGACGGACGCTCGAGGTGCTCGTCGAGGGTCTCGACAGAAAGCGGCGCATCAGCTCCGGCCGCTCCCGCTGCAACCGCGTCGTGAACATCGCGGGGGAGTCCGCGCTGCCCCCGGGCACGCTCGTGAACGTGCGGATCGAGCGGGGCTTTCCGAACTCGCTGCTCGGAAGAAGACGAGAGAATCGAAGAGGAGGATTTTCTTAGAAAGGTCGAATGAGAGATGCCGTAGCTCGAGTGCCGACGAGCGGGCGATCCCGGCACGGGCACCTTCTAAGAAATCCCGGTTTTTCCGTCTTCTGGAAATCTTCTCTAATTCATTCTAAAAAAAGAAGTTAACAGCAGACGAATGCCTGTGGATTGTGGCCTCTTCCTTGCTTTATCCGCGTTTCCTCCCTAGATTGAGTCCCAGGAGAGACCGCCTTGAGCGTCAAGATGGACGTCAAAGCGCTGATCGTCGATCCGATCGCGAACATGCCGGTCGTGATCCTGCGCGACGAGGAGGAGAAGAACTTCCTGCCGATCTGGGTCGGAGTCTTCGAGGCGAACGCCATCGCGCTGCAGATGGAGGGCGTCACGACGCCGCAGGCCGATGACTCACGATCTCCTCAAGAACCTCATCACGCAGATCGAGGGCGACGTGCTGCGCGTCGTCATCAACAGCCTCAAGGAAAACACGTTCTACGCCCAGATCCACCTCCGGGTCGCGAACAAGGACGTGCTCGTCGACAGCCGCCCGTCGGATGCGATCGCGCTGGCTCTCCGGCTCCGGGCGCCCGTCTTCGTGGAGGAGTCGGTCCTCGAGATGAGCCGGAGCGGGGAAGACACCGCGGAAGCGCAGAACGCCGAGCGGCTTGAGAAAGTGGCTCGAGGAAGCCGATCCGGACACCCTCGGCAAGTACCGGATGTGATTTTCCGGGCGGGACGCACGATTCGTCCTTGAAGCCTCCTCGCCCCCTCCGTATCATCCGCGTCGCCGGCGCATGATCATCACCGTTGCAAATCAGAAGGGCGGCGTGGGGAAGACCACGACCGCGATCAATCTCGCCGCCGCGCTCGCGCAAAAGGGTCTCCGGACTCTCCTCATCGACCTCGATCCCCAGGGCAACTCCACGATGTCCTTCGTGGACCGCAAGGACGTGGAAAAGTCGATGTACGACGTGCTCACCGACCCGAACGTCTCGTTCTTCGACATCGTCAAGGAGACGAGCGTCCCGAAGCTCACGGTGGCGCCTGCCCGCATCTCGCTCGCGAAGGTCGAGTCGAAGCTCCTCGGCGAGCTGGACGGGCACTTCCGGCTCAAGGACAAGCTCCAGGTCGTGCGAGAGTCGGGGGAGTACGACGCGATCCTCATCGACACGCCGCCCACGCTCGGCATGATCACGGTGAACGCGCTCGTCGCCTCGACGCACATCCTGATTCCGATCCAGTCCTCGTACTTCGCGCTCGAAGGCACGGACGATCTCCTCGAGACGATCGAGAAGATCAAGAGCCGGCCGAATCCGAACCTCCAGATCCTGGGCGTCGTGATCACGCTTCACGACAAGCGCACGACGCTCGGGAAAGACATCCAGAACCAGATCGACCAGGTCTTCAAGGGAAAGCTCTTCAAGACGACGATCTCGAAGTCCATTCGCCTCGAGGAGTCGCCGGCGTATCGGGAATCCATCTTCACATTTGCTCCGCGCTCGTCAGGCGCGCTCGAGTACTACAGCCTGACGGAGGAGATTCTGTCCCGTGTCTAAGCGCCGCGGCCTGCCCGAGATCTTCGCGCATGCGTCACGACTCGCACTTCGTCGAGCAGCTCGTCCGTGCGGACGAGCTCCCGGTCGGGCGCCGCATTCCCATTCACCTCATCGAGGCGAATCCCGATCAGCCGCGCAGCGCGATGGGAGACCTCGCCGAGCTCACGAAGTCGATCGTCGACAAGGGCGTCCTCGAGCCGATCCTCGTGCGGCCCCGAGGCGACGGGCGCTTCACGATCATCTCGGGCGAGCGCCGCTTCCGCGCGTGCCCTCGACGCGGGTCTCTCGGAGATTCCGTGCATCGAGATGGACGTGCCCGGACAACGAGCTGCTCGAGATCGCGCTCATCGAGAACCTGCAGCGCAAGGACCTGAGTCCGTTCGAGGAGGCCGAGGGCTACAAGGCGCTTCAGGAACGCCACGGGTACACGCACGAGCAGATCGCCGACGCCGTGGGGAAGTCGCGCGTGACGATCACGGAGGCGCTGTCGATCGCGACGGCTTCCGGATCGCGTGCAGGCGGAATGTCGGCGCGCCGACATCGGGTCGCGGTCGTTCCTGCTCGAGCTCGGAAGGCTGAAGGACGAAGACCTCATGCTCGCCGCGGTGAGGGCGATGGCGAGCGGCGAGATCGTTGAGCCGCGACGTTCTGCGGGAGGTGAAGAAGGACGCGCGGCGCGGCCCGAAGCTCGAAGCTCGGTGGACTGAAGAAGGCCTACACGCTCGACTTCGCTCCGGAGGACAAGCGCTACAAGGTGAGCCTCGTGCTCAAGGGCCGCCTCCACAAGAAGGACGAGATCCTCGAAGCGATTCGCGATCTCGCGCGGCGGATCGAAGCAGGGGACATCGACCTCGAGACGCAGGGCCGCTTCGTGAAGGCGAAAGCGAACGAAGAAATAGAACGCTCCCGACGAACGAGCGTCGGAGCGGCCGATCTTCGCTGCAGGTGCGCGGAACGTCCGCTCGACGCACGCGACGGCGTCGTGAGATCAGGCCGCGCTCGCCACCGGAGCTGCGCGTTACCTCGGCGCGCCCGTCACTCGACGAGATCGTCGGGAGAGCCGGTCCTCTGGCACGCCTAATGATTTCAGGCAAGGTGTCATCTAGTATTTAACATAATAAATATTATCGGACGTTGCGTATTGGCGCTGGGAAGAGCTGGAGATCCTTCCTTCGGCTACCATCGGCTCCGTGCAGCGCGCTGTTGAACCGTTACGTCTTTCGAGAGGTTCTCGCGCCCACGCTCGTGGGCTTCCTCGCCTACACGGGGTTCATGGCCGTCCGCGGGCTCGTGCAGTTCTCGGAGCTTCTCGTCCAGAGCGAGCAGCCGTTCGTCGAGGCCGGCGCTGGTCGTCGCCCTCTCGCTCCCGCACATCGTCGTCCTCACGCTGCCCATCGCGTTTCTCCTGGGGCTCCTGATCGGCATCGGACGGCTGTCGGCCGACTCCGAGCTGACCGCCCTGCGCGCCTCGGGCGTCGATCTGCTGACCCTCTACCGGCCCGATCGGATTCCTCGCCGTTGCGATCGGAGCCGCGACGCTCGCGCTGATGCTCGCCGTCGTCCCGCGCACGAATCACCTGCTCTACGCGATGAAGCTCCGCCTCTCGAGCTTCGCGTTCGCCCAGAGGATCCAGCCGGGCGTCTTCAGTCCCGGAGATCGCCGGGCCTGAGGGTCTACGCCGAGGGGGCCTCGACCGATCGCCGCGAGCTCACGGGTCTCATCATCTCGGACCGCTCCAGCGCCGAAGGGGAACGGCTGACGCTCGCGAGGAGAGGCTGGCTGGAGCTCGAGGAGGACCAGGGCCGTCTCTGGCTGCGCGTCGAGGACGCCGAGACCCACCACATGCAGGACGGCGGCACGCGGTACGACGTGACGTCCTTCTCCCGGCACCGCATGGTCCTGCAGGACAACGGCCCGGCGCGCGGCGTCACGGAGAAGCAGATCCGCGAGCAGACGCTGCGCGAGCTTCTGGAACGCGCCGCGGCCCGCACGCGGCGGCCCGAGGACCGGAGGCTCGCGCTCACCGAGGTCCACAAGAAGTTCGCGCTGCCGGCAGCCTGCCTCGTCTTCGGCCTCATCGGGCTGCCGCTCGGAATCGTCAACCGGCGCGGGGGGCGGGCGGCCGGATTCGCGGTGTCGGTCGCGATCGTGCTTCTCTACTACGCCCTCCTCGCCACGGGCGAGGCCCGCGCGATCGAGGGTCGGATGTCACCGGCTCTCGCGATGTGGCTGCCGAACCTCCTCCTCCTGGCGTTCGGCGTCTTCGCGCTCGCCCGCGTGCGGCGGGACAAGGCCGTCTTCTCCCTGCCGGTGAAGGCCGCCGCTCCGGCGGTCGCGACGGCAACGGCGGCCGCCGTTCAAACGCCCAGCCCCACGAGGGGTCGGAGCCCCCGGGGCCGGCGCCCTCCCTGGCCGGGCCTTCTCCTCATCGACCGCTACGTCGCGCGGCGGTTCCTCGGCGTCTTCGCCCTCGTCGTCGTCTCGATTGCCACGCTCTACGTCCTGATCGATTACCTCGAGATCTCCGACGACATCGCGCGGCATCGGCCGCCGACGGCGCTCATCCTGCGTTACTACCAGGCCTTCCTCTCCCCGATCATCCTGGACATCGTGCCGTTCGCGTTTCTCGTGGCGGCGCTCGTGACCGTCGCGAGCCTCGTGCGCTCCGCCGAGACGACCGCCCTTCTCGCGCACGGAGTCTCGCTTCATCGGGCCACGGCTCCCCTTCTCGTGCTCGCCGTCGCGGCGGGAGCGGGGCTCTTCGTGTTCGCCGAGCGCGTCGTTCCGTCGGCGGCTTCCGAGTCCGACCGGATCCGCTTCCTCCTCAAGGGCCAGAGGCCGCCCCTCAGCGGCGCCGGCGGCGCCTGGTTCCGGGGCGACGGCGGGCGTTTTCTGGCGGCGGACGCCTACGATCCTGCCTCCCGCGTCGCGAGCGGCGTCACGGTGCTGCAAATCGACTCCGCGACCTGGCGGCTCGTCTCGCGCCATGACGCCGCCCGGGCGCGCCTCGTGCCGGGGAAGGGCCTTCTCGCGGAGAGCGGCTGGATCCGGACGTTCTCGCCGGGCAACGCCCTGGCCATCCGGCGCGACGATCCCTTCTTCATCGAGGCGCCCGAAGCCGCCGCCGGCTTCGCCGCCGGCCGGGCCGACCCGCGTCAGATGACGTTTCGCGAGCTCGCGCGCTTCATCGACGTGCGTCGCAGGGCCGGCGCCGACACGGCGGCGCTCGCGACCGGGTCTCCACCAGAAGACGGCGACGGCGGCGTCCGCCCTTCTGCTGACGCTCATCGGACTCCCCTTCGCGTTCGCGTACGGAAAGCGCGGCGCCGTGGCGGGAGTCGGCGTCGCGCTCTTCCTCGGCCTGACCTACCTCTTCCTGTCCGCGCTCCTCGTCTCGTTCGGAGCAGCAGGGCGCCATCCCGCCCTTCCTCGCCGCCTGGGCGCCGAACGTCTTCTTCGGCCTCGGCGCGGCGTGGGGTCTCCTCGGAGTAAGAACGTAAGAGGACTTCTAGGTCCCTACGTCCCTCTTCCCAGCCCGCCAGATACTTCTCCTGCTCCGTCGTGAGCACGTCGATCGCGATGCCCATCGAAGCGAGCTTGAGGCGCGCGATCTCGGCGTCGATCGCCGCGGGAATCGAGTGGACCTTGTTTCCGAGCGTCGCGTGGTTCTTGACCATGTACTCGGCGCCGAGGGCCTGGTTCGCGAAGGACATGTCCATCACCGACGCCGGGTGGCCTTCGGCGGCCGCGAGGTTGATGAGGCGCCCGTCTCCGAGCAGGAAGATCGTGCGGCCGTCCTTGAGGCGGAACTCCTCGACGAACTCGCGGATCATGCGGCGCGACGCCGCCCGCTTCTCGAGCGACGGGATGTCGATCTCGACGTTGAAGTGGCCCGAGTTCGCGACGACCGCGCCGGACTTCATCACGGCGAAGTGCTCGTCGGCGAGGACGCTCTTGTTGCCCGTCACGGTGACGAAGATGTCGCCGATCTTCGCGGCCTCGGACATCGGCATCACGCGGAAGCCGTCCATCGCGGCCTCGATCGCGCGGACCGGGTTGATCTCGGTGACGATCACGTTCGCGCCGAGGCCCTTCGCCCGCATCGCGACGCCCTTGCCGCACCAGCCGTAGCCGGCCACGACGACGTTCAGGCCGGCGATGAGGAGGTTCGTCGCGCGGATGATGCCGTCGATCGTGGACTGGCCCGTGCCGTACCGGTTGTCGAAGAAATGCTTCGTCTCGGCGTCGTTCACGGCGACGACCGGGAACTTCAGGACGCCTTCCTTCTCCATGGCCTTGAGCCGGATGACGCCCGTCGTCGTCTCCTCGGTTCCGCCGATGATCCCTTCGAGGAGGGCCTTCCTCTCGGCGGCCGAAAGGCCCCGGGCCCAGGCGGCGAGGGAGGGCTCGAGCTGCCCTTCCTTGCCGAGGGCGATGAACAGCAGCGACGACACGAGGTCCGCCCCGTCGTCCATCGTCATGTTCGGCTTGTGCTGGAGCGCGGCCTGGATGTGGGCGTAGTACGTCTGGTTGTCCTCGCCCTTGATCGCGTACGTCGAGATCCCGAACTCGGCCACGAGCGCGGCGGCCACGTCGTCCTGCGTGGACAGCGGGTTCGAGGCGCAGAGCACCACGTCGGCGCCGCCGGCCTGGAGCGCGCGCGCGAGGTTTCCCGTCTCGGTCGTGACGTGGAGGCAGGCCGACAGCCGGATGCCCGCGAGCGGCTTTTCCTTCTCGAATCGCTCGCGGATCCGGGCGAGGACGGGCATCGAGCGGTCGGCCCACTCCATGCGGAGTCGCCCCTTGGCGGCGAGAGAGAGGTCCTTGACGTCGTGGGCGGGGAGGGTGGCGGTCGTCATGCGATCTCCTTCTCGGCCGTCGCGCGGGTCCCGGACGGCGTCGACGATGTACGTGGCGAGAGCGACTTCCCCGGAGTCCGAGGGGACGCGGTAGGGAGCGAAAGCCGAGAAGCGCGCGGCGGCGAAGCCGGCGCGCCTGAGACCGGCGCGAACGGTCTCGCGCGGCAGGCCGAGGTGATGCGCGCCCGTCACGGCGCGCAGCGCGCGGAGGCCGTGGGGCTCGAGCTCGACGAGGACGACGCGGCCGCCCGGCTTCACGATTCGTCCGAGCTCCGCGAGCGCGTCCGCCGGCCGGACGAGATGCCGGAGGAGGTGGAACGCGAAGATCGCGTCGAACGCGCCGTCGTCGAACGGCAGCTTCTCGGCGCTCGCGCGCCGCACCGTCACGTTCGCGGCGCCCGCGCGCCGGAGCTTCTCGCGCGCGAGGCGCACCATGCGCTCGCTCGCGTCCACGGCGTCGACCCTCTCGGCCACGCCGGCGAGCGTGAGCGTCAGGAGACCCGTGCCGCAACCGACGTCGGCCACCCTGAGGCCGCGCGGCACGAGCCTGAGGAGCGCCGCCTCGCGGACGCCCGGCGAGTAGAACGGGCCCTGGAACCGGTCCCACTCCCCCGCGACCGCGTCGAAGCTCGCCTCGGAAAGCGCCGTCGCGCGCTCCTCGAGGACGTCCTTCAGCCGCTCGTCGTCCGACGGGAACGCGGAGTCCGTGACGGCCGGAGCCACCGAGGACCAGAGCTTCCGCCCGTCGCCCGTCGCCGCGTAGCGCTCGGCCCCGTTCGTCCGGCGCGTCTCGACGAGGCCGGCGCGCCGCAGCACGGCGAGGTGGTTCGAGACGCGCGACTGGGCGGCCCCGAGGATCCGCTGGATCTCGCGCACCTGCAGCTCCTCGCGGGAGAGAAGCCGCACCGCCCGCAGGCGCAGCGGGTCGGCGAGCGCGGACAGGGCGGCGGCGGACTCCAGCACGGCGACACCATATCACAGATCATGCTGACATGATATGGATGCGACCTGCGGCCTATTCACCTTCTAAGCAGGTCTTCTCTTCTTAGGCCGTCGCGGGCACCGCGGCCCGGAAGGCCGCCGCGAGGGATTCGGCCTTGTCGGTGCGCTCCCACGTGAACTCCGGGAGGCGGCGGCCGAAATGGCCGTAGGCCGCGGTCTTCTTGAAGATGGGGCGCCTCAGGTCGAGCGCATCGATGATGCCCTTCGGCGTGAGCTTGAAGTGCTCGCGCACGAGCTTCGAGAGCGCCGCCGGGTCGACGTTCGAGGTTCCGAACGTCTCGACGAGGACCGAGACCGGATCCGCCACGCCGATCGCGTAGGCGAGCTGGACCTCGACCTTGTCGGCGAGGCCGGCCGCCACGAGGTTCTTCGCGATGTAACGCGCCATGTACGAGGCCGAGCGGTCCACCTTCGTGGCGTCCTTGCCCGAGAAGGCGCCGCCGCCGTGGCGCCCGTAGCCGCCGTACGTGTCGACGATGATCTTCCGGCCGGTGAGCCCCGTGTCGCCCTGCGGCCCGCCGACGACGAAGCGGCCCGTCGGATTGATGTGGAACTTCGTCTTGTCGTCGAGGAGCGCCGCCGGGCACGACCGGCCGGATGATCTCCTCGCGCACCGCCTCGCGCAGCTCCGGCGTCGGGAACCGTCTCCGCGTGCTGCGTCGAGATGACGACCGCCTCCACGCGCACCGGCCGGTCGCCTTCGTACTCGACCGTGACCTGGCTCTTGCCGTCGGGGCGCAGCCACTCGAGGGTCTTCGACTTCCGCGCCTCGGCGAGGCGCATCGTGAGCTTGTGCGCGAGCGTGATCGGAAGGGGCATGAGCTCCTCGGTCTCGCGCACGGCGAGCCCGAACATGAGGCCCTGGTCGCCGGCGCCGCCGGTGTCGACCCCCATCGCGATGTCCGGCGACTGCTTGTCGATCGTCGAGATGACGGCGCACGTCTCGTAGTCGAATCCGTACTTCGCGCGCGTGTAGCCGACGTCGCTGATCGTCTCCCGGACGATGCCCGGGATGTCGACGTAGGTCTTCGTCGTGATCTCGCCCGCGATGAGCGCGAGGCCCGTCGTGACGAGCGTCTCGCACGCGACGCGCCCGACCGGATCGTCCCTGAGGATCGCGTCGAGGATCGCGTCCGAGATCTGGTCGGCGATCTTGTCCGGATGGCCTTCGGTGACGGATTCCGACGTGAAGAGGCTGCGGTTCTTGCCCATGTTTCTATGCTCCAAAGCCGCGCTGCGGCGAAGGGCGGAGTTTAGCAGGGCGATCGGGCCCGCGAGGGGCGGAAAATGAGGAAACGCGTCGTGCCGTAGCGCCGGCGGTCGGCTGGCTCGAGTCCCGCCGGGACGAGAACACGCGGTCGTCCCCGCGCTCGTGAAAGAGCCAGCCGCCTGCGCGCACGAGTGACAAGAGAAGCTGAAGGTCGGATTCGGAGGATTTTCTTCGAAAGGGGGATCGTGAAAGACCACGTCGAACGCGGTCGCGTCCGGGCGCAGCCAGGGCCTGCTCACCTCTTCACCGTGAATGGGTCATCGAAGAAAAACGGGCCACGGACATCTCTTCGATGGACGCGCGCTCCCCCGCACCGAGCCGCTCCACATTCCCCCTCAAGACTCTTCGCGACGCCACCGATCCGCTTCGACGAACGTCGCGTGCGCGGCGCCCCGCGAGAGCGCCTCGAGGCCGTACGCTCCCGAGCCCGCGCACGCGTCCAGCACCCTGGCGCCGACGACCGCATCCCCGAGGATGTCGAACGCCGCCTTGCGCGCGAGCTCGGTCGTCGGCCGGATGCCCGGCGGGATCTCGAGCTTCCGCCCGCGCCAGGTTCCGCCGCGGTCAGGCGCACCATGCTCAGCGCCTCGCGGCAGGCGAGGGCGCGGGCGGCCGCGGACCCGCGGTGGCGGGATCCTCGAAGAGGCGCGGGATGTCGCCGCGATACACGAAGATCCTCACCTTGTGGCTCCCCTGCTCGCCGCCCGCGTCCAGCTCCTCGAGCTCGAAATCGTGATCCAACGCGTCGTCGTGGACGACGCGATACCAGACGCCGTCGGCCCGCCGCCGAAGAAACGCGCCTGCTCTTCAGGGCCTTCGTCTCCCACTTCGTCTCGGCGAGGTCCTGCTTCTCGAACCGCGACCGCAGGTCCTCCAGCGCTCCCCGCGCTCTCCCCACCGCCAGCGGCAGCGACGTGAGGTCGTCGTACGTGTAGACGCGCGAGCCCCCGGCCGGATCGGCGATCTCGATCGTGATGCGCCGCGCCTGCGCGTCCCCGAGCGCCGACCGGGCCGGGTCCTCGACGTCCCTCGCGCGCACGGCCAGGGCCTCGAGACAGACCCTCCGCACCACGTCGAGCTCCTCCGGCGAGATCGACTTGCGGTCCACGATCCGCTCGGCGCGGTATCCGCGGACCCTCACGAGCGTCCCGTCGTCGAAGAGCGCCACGCGCTCCATGCCGATGCCCTGCCGGGACTCGAGCGCGGCGACGAGACGAGGATCGCGCTTCTCGGGCGTCGGCGTCGGAAGGGCCGTCGGCGTCGGAGCGGGCGACGGAGACGGAGCTGTCGCGAGGAGCAGCCGCGAGAAGCAGGCGCCGGGTCATCGCACCTCCGCGTCCGCGGCGCGCCGCAGCGCTTTCGGAAAGTTCAGGCGGGACGCGACGGCCGCGCGCTCGACGGCCGTCAGCGGCTCGAGGAGGCGCTTCCAGGAGATTTCTGCTTTCGGACGCTCGGGCTCCGGCGGGGCGCGTCGAGCGATGCCGCAGCTGCGGATCGAGACGGTCGATTTCTTCTTAGAAGGTGAATGGGGGATTGCCCAGCCGGGAAGGACGTCGCCCAGGAGTTCGAGCTCCTCGATGAGCTGCGCCGCCCGCTCCCATTCCCCTTCTAAGAAAATCTCTTCGAATCCCCTGCGCATTCGGTCACCCGAGAGAGCGCCGAATGCTCCCGCTGCGCGGGCCTTCTTGAGCATTCTCGAGAATTCCCCGTCCCACGCGAATCCGAGCCGCACGGCGTATTTCACCGCCCGGTACGCGCGCGTCGGGTCGTCGACGAGGGATTTCGGGTGCAGGAGGCGGAGCGTTCTTCGAAGTCGAGGTCCCTTCGGCCGCCGAAAGGGTCGAGGACGCTTCCCGTCGAGGCCGCGCCTGCCGACGCGCCGGGCCATCGCGTTGATCGTGAAGTCCCGGCGCCCGAGATCCTCCTCGATCGTGGTCGTGCCCGTGACGACCGGCAGGCTCGCCGGCGCCGGATACTCCTCGCGGCGCGTGGCGGCGACGTCCACGCGCAGGCCGCCGGGCGCCCGGAGCCTCGCCGTGCCGAACCGCGCGTGGGACTTCTCGAGCGTCCAGCCGGGCAGCGCGCCGAGACGCGTCGCGAGCTCGAGCGCGGTCGCGGCGGCCGCCTCCACGGCGAGATCCACGTCGTGAAGCGGGCGGCCGAGGAGCAGGTCGCGCAGCGCCCCTCCGACGAACCACAACCCCACCTCGCGCCGGTCGGCGACTTCGCCCGCGCGCACGAGCTGGGCGGCGACCTCCTCGGCGGCGAACGCGGGCGTGGCGTTCGCCCTCGGCGGTCATGGAGAAGCCGCGTAGGAGTATCGGACGGAGTCCGGGCCGAGGAGGGTCTCCATCGACGCCGTGAACTCGGGCGCTCGGTCGCACCCACAGGTCGAGGAGAGATCTTGTGGCGGCGCCGCGAACTGGCCCGGCCGCCGCATCTCGAGCGAGACGGGCATCGAGCCGGGGTACCTTCTGCAGAATCTCTCCCAGCGCCTCCTCGTCGAACGTCTCGAAGTTCGGAGGCGACGATGAGGACCTCCCGCGCGCTCTGCTCCTTCATGCCCTCGACGAGCTGGATCTCGCGCGCGATGATCTCGATCGGCATGCCGGCGGACTCGTTTTCGGACGGATCGTGCGTCGCGCCGCCGGGCGCCATGGACGAGGCGCACCGTTCCCGTGACGAGCACGGGCCGGCCCGGCGCGAGCCACGACCCGACGCGCTCGAGAAGGCTCGCGAAGACGGTCACCGGCACGGAGCCCGTGAGGTCCTCGACGACGGCCTTCGCCATCATCTTCCCCTCGTTCTGGCCCTTCTTGATCTGGGTCTTCTTGACCGCCCCGACGAGGCCCGACGAGCTTCACCTGCGCGTCGAGGCGCTCGCGCAGCGTCTCGCACGTCACGTCGCCGAACATCCGGATCTCGTCCTCGAATCGCGCGAGCGGATGGCCCGTGATGTAGAAGCCGAGCGTCTCCTTCTCGTAGCGGATCTTCTCGTCGACGCTCCACTCCGGCTTGTCGGGAAACTGGTCCTCGATCTGCGTCTCCTTCGGGACGTCGAAGAGGAGAGCTCTGATTCGACGACGCGGCCTCGCGCGCGTCGGCCGCCACGTCGATCGCATGGTCGAGCCCGTCGAGAAACGCCGCGCGGCTCTTCCCGAGGGAGTCGAAGCAGCCCGACTTGATCGAGCGCCTCGATGACCCGCCGGTTGTTCAGGCGGAGGTCGACGCGCGAGCAGAAATCCGTCAGGGACTTGAACGGGCCGTCGCCCGCGCGCGCCGCGAGGACGGAGGCGACGGCGCCTTCCCCGACGCCCTTCACGGCTCCGAGGCCGAACCGGATCGCCGGCCCGTCCGGCGTGAACGAAAGGTCCGACGCGTTGACGTCCGGCGGCAGCACGGGGATCTTCATCTCCCGGCAGGTGTTCACGTACTTGACGACGTCGTCCGAGCTGCCCGAGCTGGCCGTGAGCGTGGCCGCGAGGAACTCCACCGGGTGGTGCACCTTCATCCACGCCGTGCGGTACGCGAGGAGCGCGTAGACGACCGAATGCGACTTGTTGAAGCCGTAGCGGCCGAACGGCAGGATGAGCGCCCACAGCTCCTCGGCCTTCTTCTTCGGCGTCCCGTTCGCGACCGCCTTCTTGATGAACTTGTCGCCCTCGGCCTTGAGGAGCGCCTCGTCCTTCTTGCCGATGGCCTTGCGGAGCTTGTCCGCCTCGCCGGGCGAATAGCCCGGCCACGGCACGCGCCGCGAGCATGACCTGCTCCTGGTAGACGAGGACGCCGTACGTGTCCTTGAGGATCGGCTCGAGCTGCGGCAGGGGGTACTCGAACTTCGTTCCCGCGGCGGCGCTGGATGTAGACCTCGACGGTTCCGGCGTCGAGCGCGCCCGGACGGTAGAGCGCGTTGAGGGCGGCGAGGTCGTCGAACACCTCGGGCCTCACCCGGCGGAGCAGGTCGCGCATGCCGGACGACTCGAACTGGAAGACGCCGTCCGTGCGTCCGTCCGCGAAGAGCCGGTAGACCTCGGGGTCGTCGAGCGGGATCGTCGTCGAGGTCCGGGCGCTTTCCCGGTCTTCTTCTCCACGAAGCGCAGCGCGTCGTCGAGGATCGTCAGCGTGATGAGCCCGAGGAAGTCCATCTTGAGGAGGCCCATCCGGTCGACCGACTTCATCTCGAACTGGGTCGTGATCTCGTCGTTGCTGTTCCGGTAGAGCGGCAGGTACTCGACGAGCGGCCTCGGGGCGATGAGGACGCCGGCCGCGTGGACGCCCGCGTGGCGCGACACGCCCTCGAGCCGCTCGCCCAGGTCGAAGAGGCGCCGGTAGGTCTCGTTGTCCCTGCAGCGCGTCCGCCAGCTCCTTCACGTCGCGCCGCGCCTCGGCGAGCATCGTCGGCTTGCCCGGGTTCGCCGGGATGAGCGAGCAGAGCCGGTTCACCTCGGCGAGCGGGACGTCGAGGACGCGGCCCACGTCGCGAATGACGGCCCGCGCCTTCATCGAGTTGAACGTGATGATCTGGCCGACGTTCTCGCGCCCGTACTTGCCGCGCACGTACTCGATGACCTCGCCGCGGCGGCGCTCGCAGAGGTCGACGTCGATGTCGGGCATCGAGATGCGGTCCGGGATTCAGGAAGCGCTCGAAGAGGAGGTCGTACAGCGAGCGGGTCGACGTCCGTGATCGCGAGCGCGTACGCGACGAGCGAGCCCGCCGCGCTCCCCCGCCCCGGGCCCACGGGGATTCCCTCGTCCTTCGCGTACTTGATGAAGTCCCAGACGATCAGGAAGTAGCTCGAGAGGCCCATCTTCCGGATGACCGAGAGCTCCCACGCCAGCCGCTCGTCGTACTCCTGCCGCGGCTTCTTCGCGGTGCCGTTCTCGAACGCCGCGCGCTGGGGCTCGAGGCGCCGCTCGAGCCCCTCCTTCGCGAGGTCCTCGAGATACGCCTCGGGCGTCCGGTCGCCGCCGGGGACGGGGAACATCGGGATCTTGAGCCCCGTGTCCACGATGACGCTGGGCGTGACGCGCTCCGCGATGGCGGCCGTGTTCTTCACGGCCTCGAGCGTGAGCGGGCGGAACACGTCGCTCATCTCCTCGGGGTTCTTCACGTAGAACTCCGAGTTGTAGAACTTCATCCGCTTCGCGTCGTTGAGCGTCTTCCCCATCCCGATGCAGAGGAGGACGTCCTGCGCCGCGGCGTCGTCGCGCGTCAGGTAGTGCGCGTCGTTCGTCGCGACCGGCGGAATGCCGGTCTCCGAGGAGAGCCGCAGCAGGTCCGGCAGGATCTGCCGCTGCTCCGGGAGGCCGTGATCCATGATCTCGATGAAGTAGCGGTCCTTGCCGAAGAGGTCGCGATACCTCAGGGCCGTCTTCTTCGCGCCCTCGTAGTCGCCCATCCGGAGCCGCTTCGAGACCTCCGAGTTCAGGCAGCCCGAGAGCGCGATGATTCCCTCGTGGTACTTCTCGAGGAGCTCCCAGTCCATGCGCGGCTTGTAATAGAAGCCGGTGAGGAACGCCTCGGACACGAGCCGCGCCAGGTTCCGGTAGCCGTCCGGCGTCTCGACGAGCAGCGTCAGGTGATAGTTGTTCCCCTCGCCGTCGAACGTCCTCACGCTCTCGCGGTCGAAGCGCGATCCGGGCGCGATGTAGGCCTCGACGCCGAGGATCGGCTTGATGCCCGCCTCGAGCGCGGTCGTCTGGAGCTCGTACGCCCCGAACATGTTCCCGTGGTCGGTCACCGCCACGGCGTCCATCCCGGACGCCTTCACCTGCTTGATCAGGTCCTTGAGCCGGTTCGCGCCGTCGAGGAGGGAATACTGGGTGTGGAGGTGCAGGTGGACGAAGTCGCCGGACATCCGGCCGGCGATTGTAGTGCGCCCTTCCATGGGTCATCCCATGGCTGAAGATCGGAGAGCTCTTCGCGCGGGCCTCCTTCTGGTCGCGCTCGGCGTACTCGCGCAGACCTTCTACGCGATGCGGCTGAACACGCTGCTGTATGCCCGGACGGGACCGTTCTACGATTCCATGGCCTACCTCCACGACTACGCGACGGTCCTGGCGGTGTCCCGGGACGAGGGCGTCCTGGCGGGGTTGAAGCTGGCGCTTCACGTCGGCACGGTCTCCCTGCCCTGGATCTTCACGGCCCTGTTCAGCCCCGTCCTGCCGTGGTCCCGGCACGCCGGCATCTGGTTTCAGGAGATCTGGATGCTGTCGCTGGGATGGTCCGTCTTCCTTTACCTCGCGCGATACCGCCGCCTGCCCGCCGCCCGCGCGTTTTGCCTGACGCTGCCGTTTCTGGCGTTCCGCGCGGTCTTCGCCGCAAATGGAGGCGTCTCGGATTTCCGCATGGACCTGATGCTGTATCTGCTGCTGTCCAACATGGCGGTTTGGTATCTGGCCACGTATGAAACGGCGTCGTGGGGCCCGTGGGCGGCGAGCGGGCTGTTCCTTCTGCTGGCGATTCTGAACCGGGCCACGGCACCGGTCTACATGGCCGTGATGTTCGGACCTCTGCTGGCGGCCCGGATCTTCTTCGGTTCCCGGGCGGAGCGGATCCGCCTGGCGACGCGCCTGCTGACGTGGTGGGGACCGCCCGCGGTCGCGGGTTCTCTCGCGCTCCTCGCCAACTTCGAGGGGCTCCACGACTACTACTTCGTGTGGGGCGCCGATCCGAACGCGAATCTGCCGTTGTCACGCAGCTACCTCCACGTGCTGCTGGCCGGCTTCAGCATCGGGATTCCGTTGACGCTCGCCGCCGTTTCGGCGCTGTTGCTGCAGGTGTGGGACCGGCGAAGAGAGTTCGGTCGCAATTGGGGGAAGTGGGCGAAGGCTCTGCACTGGAGAGTGCTGTGGCTCGGCACGGCGCCGGTGCTGATGCTGGTGCTCATGGGCGCCGGCTTGAACCCTTTTGTCTCCATGCCCGCGGTGTTCGGCTGGCTCCTTTTCTGCTGGCTCCCCTTTGAAAAGGACACGAGTGGCAGCTCTCTCGGCCGCAACGTGACGGCCGCGCTGGCCGTGGCGGCCTGCCTCGCGAACGTCGCCCTGGGCTACCGGATGCACCTGGATCCGCCGGGGCTGGCTCCGACGATGCCGGCGCTGCGCCGCGCGGTGGAACTGATGCGCGACGACACGCTGAGCGCCGGCAGGACCCTGGCCCGCTTCGTAACCGTCCACATCGCGGATTTCGACGCCGTAGCGCTGCGCAGCGTGCTCGTCTTCGAGTACGGCGCCAGGCCGCGCAACAACGCGCTGACCTACGGGGGAGTGACTTTCCGGCCCGAGGACACGGTTGCGTTCGGCACCGCGGTCCCCGTCGCCTGGGAACGGGACGTGGCCGGACGCAACGACGAGGAGAAGCTGGCGACGCTGGTATCGCTCGCCTCCCGGGACCTCGACTACATCTTCCTGCCCGACGCGCGGTCGCTCGACTGGATGGAGAAGAACCGCGCCTTCAACTTCGCGAACACCAAAGCGCGGGCGGTGAAGACCAGGGTGCTGCGCGACCGGGGAATGGGAACCGCTGGGAGAGCCGCTGGTGGCGTCGCCGAACGAGACCGTGCAGCTCTACCGGAAGCGGAGGTAGCGGCCGACGCGCTTCGCGAGGTGCGGGTTTCTACGGATGCCGGGAGGGAATTGAGTTCGTATATTTCGGCCTGGAGAAAGCGATCGCATGGACGCCACTTCGACGGTCGTCACGGCCACGACGGTTCTGGCCTCGGTTCCGGCGGCCGTCGCCGGCGTCCGCGCTTATCGTGCGCTCAGCGGCGATCGCGAGATCGTCTGTCCCGAGACCAAGGACGCGGCCCTCGTCAGGATTGCCGTCGCGCAGGCGATCGCCAGCCGCGTCACGGGCCGCAACGAAGTGCGCCTGAAGTACTGCTCGCGCTGGCCCGGCAAGGCGGGCTGCGACCAGGCGTGCGTCTCCCAGATCCTGGCGACGCCCGGCGGCTGCCGCCTGCGCGCGCTGCAATCCCAGCTTCGCGGAGCGCAGCGGAAAGAGTCGTCCCGGGCCGGCCGGCCGCGCTGAGAGCGGCTTCCCTCTTCAGGCGGGCGCTGTCGCGAGCGCGTCCGCGACGGGTTCCACCTTCCGCTTCAGCTCGAAGTTCCACCGCCAGATCTCGTAGATGGCCGGGTAGACGACGAGCTCGAGGAGGAACGACGTGAAGATGCCGCCGATCATCGGGGCCGCGATCCGCTTCATGACGTCGGATCCGGTGCCCGTGGCCCACATGATCGGGACGAGCCCGAGGAAGGTCGTCGCCACCGTCATGAACTTCGGCCGGATCCGCTTCGCCGCGCCCTGGACGATGGCGGCGCGCAGGTCCGCGAGCGAGGTCAGCCGCCCTTCCTTCCGCGCCTGCTCGTAGGAGAGGTCGAGGTAGAGGAGCATGAAGACGCCGGTCTCCGCGTCGACCCCGAGCAGCGCGATGAGCCCGACCCAGACGCCGACGCTCATGTTGTAGCCGAGCAGCCAGAGGAACCAGACGGCGCCGATCGCCGAGAAGGGAACCGCGAGGAGGACGATGCCCGTCTTCACGACGGAGCGGGTGTTCATGTAGAGGAGGAGAAAGACGAGGAAGAGCGTCACGGGGACGAGGACCGCCAGCCGCTCGCGCACGCGCTGCATGGCCTCCCACTGGCCGCTCCAGGAGAGGGCGTAGCCGGCCGGCAGCTTCACCTTCTCGCGGAGAAGCTGCGCCGCCTCGTCCACGTAGCCGGCGGGATCGCGCCCGGAAAGGTCGACGTAGACGTAGCCGGTCAGGAGCCCGTTCTCGTTCCGGATCATCGAGGGGCCGCTCGCCGCGCGCATGGTCGCGAGCTGCCCGAGCGGAATGTGCTTCTGCCCGCCCGCGACCGGCACCAGCACGCGCTCGAGGGCGTTCCGGTCGGCCCGGAAATCGCGCATGTAGCGCACGTTGACCGGGTACCGCGCCCGCCCCTCGATGGTCGTCGTGACGTTCTCGCCCCCGATGGCGTTCTGGACGAGCTGCTGCGCCTCCTCGACGCTCAGCCCGTAGCGCGCCAGCTCGTCGCGATTCCACTCGAAATCGAGGAAGAAGCCGCCTCCCGTCCGTTCCGCGAAGACGCTGCGCGTCCCCGGCACGGAGGGAAGGATCGCCTCGACCTGGGCGCCGATCTCCTCGATCACCTTCAGGTCGGCCCCGGAGATCTTCAGCCCCACCGGCGTCCTGATCCCGGTGGTCAGCATGTCGATCCGGGCCCGGATCGGCATCGTCCAGGCGTTCGAAACGCCGGGGATCTTGAGCGCCTCGTTGAGCTGGTCGACGAGCTCTTCCTTGGAGATCCGGTCCGGCCAGGCGCGCCGCAGGATTCCCTTCAGCCACTCCGGCGCCCATCCGGAGTACCACGTCGGCACCGTTCGCCACTCCGACGCGGGCTTCAGGGTGATGACCGTCTCGAGCATCGAGAGCGGAGCCGGGTCGGTCGAGGTCTCCGCGCGGCCCGCCTTCCCGAGGACGCGGTCCACCTCGGGGAACTGCTTGATGACGCGGTCGGTGACCTGCAGCAGCTTCTGCGCTTCGGTGATCGAGATGCCCGGCATCGTCGAGGGCATGTAGAACAGCGTCCCCTCGTCGAGCGGCGGCATGAACTCCGAGCCGAGCCGCCGGAAGACCGGCACCGTGGCGACGAGGAGAAAGACCGCGCCGCCGATGACCGCCCACTTCCACCGGAGCGACCATTTCACGACGGGCTCGTAGAGCCGGATGAGGAACCGGCTGACCGGGTGTTTCTCCTCGGAGTGGATCTTGCCCACCAGCGCGGCGTTCGCCAGCCTGCAGAGCCACACGGGGCGGAAGCCGAAGGTTCTCACGTGCGTCAGGAGGAGGCGGAGGGCCGGGTCGAGGGTGATGGCGAGGACCGCCGCCACGATCATCGAGAGGTTCTTCGTGTAGGCGAGCGGCTTGAAGAGGCGCCCCTCCTGCGCCTCGAGCGTCAGCACCGGCAGGAACGAGACCGCGATGACGAGAAGCGCGAAGAAGCTCGGGCCGGCGACCTGCTTCACCGCCGACACGACGACGTCCTGATAGCTGCCGGGGCGGCCGTTCTTCTCCCACTCCTCCAGCTTCTTGTGCGTCTGCTCGACCACGACGATCGCGGCGTCCACCAGGGCGCCGATCGCGATGGCGATGCCGCCGAGGGACATGATGTTCGCCGTGAGCCCCATCGCGCGGAAGGGGATGAACGAGATGAGGACCGCGACGGGAATGGTGATCACGGGAATGAGGGCGCTCGGGATGTGCCAGAGGAAGAGGAGGATCACGAGCACGACGGTGACGATCACCTCGATCAGCGTCGTCCGGAGGTTGTCGATCGACCGGTGGATCAGCTCCGAGCGGTCGTAGATCGGGACGATCCTGGTCCCCTCGGGAAGCCCCGGCTCGATCTCCTTGATCTTCGCCTTCACGCGGTCGATCACCTCGAGGGCGTTCTGCCCTTGCCGCATGACGACGATGCCGGAGACGGCCTCGCCCTCGCCGTCGAGATCCGTGACCCCCCGCCGAAGGTCCGGCCCGATCGTGACCTGCCCGACGTCCCGGATCCGGATGGGCGTCCCCGTCTCCGACGCGGAGAGGACGATGTTCTCGAAGTCCTGGAGCGACTTCGCGTAGCCCGCGCCCGCGCACCATGTACTCGGTGCCGCCGAACTCGATGAGGCGGCCTCCCGTCTCCGAGTTGCCGCCGCGCACCGCCTCCACGACGCGGCCGATCGGGATGCCGTAGGCCTGCAGCCGGTTCGGGTCGACGTTCACCTGGTACTGCAGGCCGAAGCCGCCGATGGGCGCCACCTCGGCCACGCCCGGGCACCGACCGGAGGTGGTAGCGCAGAGTCCAGTCCTGGTAGGAGCGCAGATCCGCGAGGCTGTGCTTTCCCGAGGTGTCGACGAGCACGTACTGGAAGATCCAGCCGAGGCCGGTGGCGTCGGGACCGAGCTCGGTCTTCACTCCGGCGGGGAGCCCCGGCAGGACGCCGGAGAGATACTCCAGCGTCCGCGACCGGGCCCAGTAGATGTCGGTCCCGTCCTCGAAGATGACGTAGACGTACGAGTAGCCGAAATCCGAGAAGCCCCGCACCGTCTTCACCTTCGGCGCGCCGAGCAGCGCCGTCACGATGGGGTACGTGACCTGGTCCTCGACGAGGTCCGGGCTCCGGTCCCACTTCGAGTAGATGATGACCTGCGTGTCGGAGAGGTCGGGAATCGCGTCGAGCGGCACCTGCTTCAGCGACCAGGCACCCCAGATCGACGCGGCGGCGACGAGGATGAAGACGACGAGCTTGTTCTTGACCGAGAAGTCGATGACCTTCTCAACCATGTCCCGGTCCGCCGTCCTTCAGGGCGCCCGCGTGCTTCGCGGGATTCGCGTCGAACTCCTTCTTGCACGCCTCCGAGCAGAAGAAGTACGAGACGCCGCCGTGCTGGCTCGTCTTTCCCGCGGCGCGGGCCTTCGTCTCGTCCACGTCCATTCCGCAGACCGGGTCCTTCGACGAGTCGCCGCGCACGCCCGCCACGGCCGCCTTCATCCGGCTCTCGGAGTCGATGAGGAAGTTGCCGGAGAGGACGATCTTCTCCCCCGGCATGAGCCCCTTCACGATCTCCACGTTGTCGCCGAAGCTCCGGCCGGTCTCGACCCTCCGCGGCTCGAAGACGCCCGCCTCCGTCTCGACGTAGACGGTCTGCCGAAGCCCCGAGTCGAGGACGGCATCCATCGGAACGGTCAGCGTGGGCGGATAAGCGACGGCGAACTCCACGTCGACGAACATCTCGGGGCGCAGGGCGAAACCCGGGTTGTCCGTCTCGAGGCGCACCTTCAGCGTCCGCGTGGCCGGGTCGAACTGCGGAGGGATGTCGCTGACCTTCGCGGCGAAGGTCTTCCCCTGGTAGGGAAGCGTCACCTTCGCGACCTGTCCGGGCCTGATGTCCTGCCCTTCCCGCTCGAAGAGGTCGGCGAGGATCCAGACGCGCGACAGGTCGGCGAGGCGGTAGAGCTCGAACCCCTTCTCGAACCGCTGCCCGATGTTGATGTTTCGCGCCAGAACGAACCCGTCGGCCGGGGCGACGATGTAGATCTTCTTGGCCAGCTCGCGGCTCTTCGCGATCTCCTCGACCTGCCGCTCGCTCATGCCGAGGTTCTCGAGGCTCTCCTTCGCCGACTGGATGTTGGCGTTCGTCTGCCTGATCTGGTCGGGCGTCTCCGTCTTGTCGGCCTCGAAGCGGTTGAGCGCGCGCAGCGCGTAGAGGTAGCTCTGCTGGGCCGCGAGGAACTCGCGGGCGTAGAAGGACGCCAGGATCTGGTCCTTCTTCACGAGGCTGCCGGCCGTCACGGGCAGGACCTCGCGGATCCAGCCGTCGCCCGCCGCGGTCACGCGGTAGACCCGCGTCTCGTCCGCGGCCACGCGCCCGAGCGTCCGGATGCTCTGCGTCCCGCCGGCCTCGACGGCCGTCCCGACCTTCACCCCGATCATCTGCCGGCGCTCGGACGTCACCTTCGCGGCGCCGGCCGGAAGGGCCTTGCCGTCCCCCGTGCTCCCGTCCGCGTAGACGGGCTCGAGCTGCATGCCGCAGTCGGGGGCGATGCCGGGCTTGTCGGCCTTGTACGCCGGGTGCATCGGGTCCACCCAGTAGAGGACTTTCTTCCCGCTCGCGGCTGCGGCGGCCCCGCCCGGCGAGCGGTGGCCGGCCCAGACTCCCGCGAGGAAGAGAAAGAGGGCGCTCGCGAGGACGGCAGTGATGACGACAGGCCGCTTCATATTCCGCCTCCTCACCTTATGCCGGAAAACCGCTGCTCGAACGCCATGAAGCAGGCTGCTCAGGCACCGAGAAGAAGAATGGCCCCGGCGCCGAAGCGCCGGGGCCAATCGGAGTCTCACCGGATCTCTTGATTCCGGATTCCGTTATTTGACGACGAGCGCGTGCATCATGTCGTGCTCTTCGTGCTCCAGGATGTGGCAGTGCCAGACGTACTCGTCGCCGCCGGTCCGCGGGCTGACGGGCGGCTGCCCGTTCGTGATGGGCAGCTGGAAGCCGCGGATCTCCTTCGTGTTGACGGTCTTCCCCTTGCTGTCGACGATCGAGCGGCAGGTCGAACTTCATGATGACCCGGGTGACCGTGCCCGGATACATCGGCACCGTCTCCTTCCACCCCAGCTCGTTCGGCTCGGGCGGGATGACGGGTCCGCGTGAAGCGAAGTCGGAGAATGCGCCGTCACGTCGAACAACTGCCGGTTGATGACCTGGACGTTCACGAGGTGGAAGTGCATCGGGTGGACGTCGCCGGTGGTGTTGTAGATCTCCCACACTTCCGTGTCGCCGTAGTGGACCGACTCCTCGGTAGCCCCCACGTCGGGTTGCCGTACGGCGGATAGCCGAGGTACGTGGCGCGTTCCTTCATAGGGCGAGCCGAACGGCGCTGCGGCATTGCCGAGGATCTGGATGAGCCGTCCGTACTCGTCGAAGTACTCGTTCAGGCTCAGGAAGCGCGCGGTGACCCCGGAGTGAGGCAGCTGCGTCGTCATGCCCCAGGGGACCAGGAACGGATCGATGCCGGCTTGACAGGTCCGTCGGGCGGTGTCGATGCGCAGGTCAGTCGGCGGCGCCTGACGCCGCGACCACGTTGAACCGCATGAGGACCCGGGTGTTGGGGCCGAAGCCGTCCGCGTCGTGAGCCGTTGACCGGGTTGCCGCCGTCGTTCGCAAGGCCCGGGAAGTAGTCGTCACCGGTCGTCTCCACCCGGGAACGGGGCGGGCGCGTCGTTGTAGAGGATGATGCTCTGCCCGGCATAACGTGCTGAAGTCGACGATGACGTCGGGCCGCTCCGCCGGCGCCACGAGGAGCGACTTGCTGACCTTCGACGGGTCGGCTGACCGGATTCCGATCGGGCTGTCGAGAGGCACGATCAGCGGCTGGTTGCACGGGACCTTCACCGGGTGCGCGAGGAAGCCCCCCTCGGTGCCGATCTGGAGGAAGGACGAGTCGCCCGTGGCGGCGTTGACGAAAGGCGTCGTTCGTCGGATTGCCGTGTGGGGATCCAGCGTGATCCCGTTCGGGCTGCCGTCGGCCACGTAGAGCTGCAGGTTCAGGAACCGGGCGTTGCAGGCGTTGAGGAAGCCGCAGGCGGTAGCGGCGCGCCTGGACGGTGGCCTGCGGGAAGACGGTGCCGTTGACCAGCATCGTGTCGCCGAAGAACTCGGGGATGCAGGACGGATCCGGAAGGCGTCAGGCCTCCGGGCGACAGCTCCCACCGCGTCCGGATCGTAGACGTGCGCGTACCAGAGGCTGCCGGGCGCCGTCGGGCCCGGCCAGGTCGGGTCGGAGTTGTGAATGTGGCTCGTGCCGACGAAGATCTTGTCCTGAATGACGAGCGGGATCTCGTTGCCGCCGGCCTCGACGTAGTTGGGCAGGCCCTTGTTGATCAGGCCCGCCTCGAAGGTGTCCCGGATCAGCATGCCGGAGGCGATTCCGGCATAGGCGTTCAGCCGCGTGATGCCGACGGCGTGGTCGTGGTACCACATGAACCGGGCGCTCTGGTTCAGCGGGTAGTAGTACTCGGCGGAGCCGGGAAGGGCGAGCGGATTCAGGACCTTGTTGTTCAGGAAGCTCGCGCCGTGACGCCCGTACGGGTCGAACCAGTCGAAGGGGCCGCCGTCGCTGATCCAGGGGACGAGGCCGCCGTGCAGGTGGACGGCCGTCCGGTTGATCGCCTGCTCCGCGCCCGGGATGGTCCGTGTCGACGGGCAGGATGTGCTTGTTGACGAAGAGCAGGTTCTGGAAGCTGATCTGGATCGGCTGCGCCGCTGTCCTGGGACGCCAGGCGAGCGACCCTTCCCGACGATCAGGCCGCTCAGGTGCGTCGGCTTGATGTACCCGCCCAGCCCTTTTGCCGGGGCGTAGCCCCAGAGCTTCGTCGGGCCGAGACCGCTTTCGGGAGGGCAGATCTGATCCTGGAACTGGATGATGCCGATCTCGTAATGCGACACGCCGGTCACGGGCGCCTTCGTGAAGCCCCCGAGGAAGCCCGGGACCGCCACCGGAATTCCCCCCGGGCCCACGCCGCGGAGCGCGGTCTTGAAGAGCGGAATGTTGGGGCTCTGGTTGAAGAACGCGGCGTTAGCGCTTCCCCACTTGCCCCACCTCCCGAGGGCAAGGCCAGCGCCTGCTCCAAGGCCGGTCTTGATCAGGTCACGTCGATTCAGCATTTCAAGCCTCCTCCGGGCAGGTGAATTCACCGCCCCAGTAATTCGCCAACACGTGGCAACTCTCTTAAGGGGTCAATTTGGATTGTCGAAGAGGGGATAATCAACCGCAGAACATACGGTCTCTGAACAGTTTCCGGGTCCGTGTAAAGCGCGGAGACAGCCCGTATTTTCCACGCTTTTCTTGAGCACTGGACGGCCCGATATTTCTCCGAGAGCCATGGTCGGTCCGAGACGCCCCTCCGGAACACACGCGACGGTGCTCGCGGCGGCTTTTGTTTTCCTCGCCTCCGTCATCACGGGTGCCTTCCCGGCCGGCAGCTCCTGTGGCGGGCGAATGCTCTGCGTGTGCTGCCCCGTGCGCCGGGGCGGAATGCCAGTGCCCTTCCGACTCGCGGCTGCGGATGCAATGACTCCGTGAACGCTCCCCTGCCGCCCGGCTCCGCGCCGGCGACGGGAATAGCAGCGCCGCTTCCCGCCGGGACGCCGACGCTTCCCGCGCCGGCCCGGTCCCGTATCGGGGGCCCGATCGCGCCCGATCGCGCCCTTTCCAGCCGGCTTCCGCCCGAGACCCCTCCGCCCGAGATCTGACGAGCCTCTTCGCCCGCGGACTCGCCGCCGAGGATGCAAATCCCGGCAATCCGATCCGCGGCCGCAGTCTCGTCTTCCACATCGATCTCATGGAGGGTTTTTCGATGCGATTCCGAATGAACTCGGCGCCCGGCCTCGTCGCGGCGCTCGTCCTTCTTCCTCTTCTCATCGTGTGCGCTCCCGGCGCTCGCCCAGACCTCGACCGCGTCCATCACCGGAGCGGTCGTCTCCGTGGACGGCACCGGCCTGCCCGGATCCGTCGTCACCGTGACTCCGTCCGACGGAGCCCGCGCCCTGCGCGTGGCCGCCGGCGAGCGCGGAGTCTTTCGCGCGCGAGGCCTCGCGCCCGGCACGTACGTCCTGGTCGCGGAGGCGACCGGCTTTTCGCCGACGGCGCTTCCCCCCTTCCGCCTCGCGGCCGGCGAGTCGAAGGAAGTCACCCTCGCGCTCGCCGTCTCGACCGTCCGTGAGTCCGTCACGGTCGTCGGCGACTCGCCCCGCGACAGCGTGGAGGCGGCGGAGATCCGCGAGAGCCCCGCGCGCGACGTCGGCGAAGCGCTCGCCGGAACGCCCGGCGTCTGGAAGCTCCGGAAGGGAGGCATCGCGAACGAGGTCGTCGTGCGCGGCTTCCAGTCGGACAACCTGAACGTCCTGATCGACGGCCAGCGAATCTACGGCGCCTGCCCGAGCCACATGGACCCGCCCTCGTTCCACGCTCGACTTCGCCGAGGTCGACCGGATCGAGGTCGGGAAGGGCCCCTTCGACGTGAAGAACGAGGGCGGCCTCGGCGGAACCGTGAACATCGTGACGCGGCAGCCCGACGCGGGCTGGCATGCCACGGCGAACCTCGCGGCGGGCTCCGCGGGCTACCTCAACCCGGCGGCGTCGGTCTCGTTCGGCGGCGAGACGGTCTCGGCGCTCGCGGGGTTCTCGTGGCGCTCCTCGGACGCGTACGTGGACGGCTCGGGGAAGCGCTTCACCGAGCTCACGAACTACAAGCCGTCGGAGGTGGACTCGGCCGCCTTCAAGGTCGGAACGGCGTGGGGAAAGCTGCGCGTCGCTCCGCTCGCGGGCCACGCGGCGGAAGTCGCGTGGACGCATCAGGAGGCGAACCAGGTCTTCTATCCCTACCTGAAGATGGACAGCCCGTGGGACCGCTCCGACCGCCTCAGCCTCGCCTACGACATCGCGGGCGGTGGAAGCGCCGTCTCGGCCGTGAAGCTCCTCGGGTACTACACGCAGGTGGATCACTTCATGACCGACCAGTTCCGGACGTCCGCGGGAACGGCCCCGCTCGGCTACAGCATGGGGACGCTCGCGAATTCCAGGACCCTCGGCGGAAAGCTGCAGGCGACCCTCTTCTCCGAGGTCACGGCCGGTGTCGAGGCGTTCCACCGCTTCTGGGAGACGATCGGCCAGATGAGCATGATGGGGTCGTACATGTCCTCGTACGGCCTCCCCGGAGCCACCGCCGACATCGCCGGCCTCTACGCGGACTGGAAGCACCCGCTCTCCGGCCAGGCTGAGCTTCGTCGCGGGAGCCCGGGTCGACTGGGCGTCCGGCGGAGCCGATCCCGCGAAGGCCAACACGAATCTCTACTACGCCTACAACGACACGCGCTCGACGTCGTACGCGGACGTCCTTCCCGTCGGGCTCCGTCCGGCTCGTGTTCCAGCCCTCCGAAGGGACCGAGATCTCGGGCGGGGTCGGAACCAAGGTGCGCGTCGCGGAGCCGAGCGAGCTCTACTACGCCGTGAAGCGCACCGGGAACGACTGGGTCGGGAATCCGGCGCTCTCGCCGAGCCGCAACACGGGGCTCGACGTCGCGCTCTCGATCCGCCGCTCCGGCATCTACGCGGGCGTCGAACCTCTTCGCGAACCGGGTGACCGACTTCGTCGCGCTTCACGACCAGACGCGCGTCAACATCGCACCCGGCGTCATGAACACGTCCGCCCGCTCGTACGCGAACGTGGACGCGACGCTGCTCGGCGGCGAGATGAACGCGGTGGCGACCCTGACGGACCGGATCTTTCTCTCGGGCGATCTTTCCTACGTGCGTGGGAGCCAGGACGCGCAGCCGGCGCTCGGGATCTACTCGACGAACCTCGCCGAGATGCCCCCGCTGCGCGGGCGCCTCGGACTCCGGTACGACACGGGCCGCCTCTGGGCGGAAGCCGAGGGAGTTTTCACCGCGGCCCAGACGCGGGTGGACACCGACCTCGAGGAGACCCCGACGGCGGGGTGGGGCATCGCCAACCTCAGGCTGGGAGCGAACGTCGGCGGGTTCGTCCTGACGGGCGGGGTCGCGAACCTCTTCGACCGCTTCTACTACGAAGCTCTCTCCTACCAGCGCGACCCGTACCGGTCCGGGGTCCGTGTCCCCGAGCCCGGACGGATGTTCTTCGCGAACGTCGGATGGCGCTTCTGATTGTACTCCGTAGTTTCTACGTAGCCGTGGCGTGCCGACTCCGTAGTCTCTACTAACATAATGCGCAGCAATAAGTTCCGTGTTTTCCACTCTTGTATCGGGTACGATCCGGACCCATCCTTTGGCCGTGATATCAGCGACAACGGCGTCAACTCGTGGCTCACTGGGAGGGCCTATCCCCGGCAACGCATCTCAACCAGGCATTTTCAATGGAGGAGGCACCATCATGATTCGTAGGAAGCTCCCGGTTCTAGTGCTGTCGGCACTGCTCGCCCTGACCTTTGGTCAGGCAGGCGCGCAGGGGACCAAAGACCCGCCGCCGGCGGCGTGCTCAAGGGAAAAGTCACGAACGCGGAGAAGAAGGCAGCGGCGAAGCGCGCGCGCGCCCTCGGCCTGAAGCCGGGCGTCGCGGGCAAGGCCATCCATCGGGCCCCCGGCGCAGCCATCCCGCCCCTCCCGGGCATCGACGGTCCCGGCGGGACCCCGCACTATTTCGGTCCCTACGCTAACTGGGCCAACAGCCCGCTCCCCGCGGGACCCGTCGCCGCCGTCACGCTCGACGCCGGAGGCAGCGGATACGTCGACTCCCCTTGGCGTCGTCCTCGACGCCTACGGCGCGGGCATCAGGCGCCGGCTCGTTCCGCTTCACCGTTGATCTGCCGGTGTCATCACCGCCATCGCCGGCGGCCTGGGCGGCACCGGCTACATGGCTCCCTTCGTGTTCATCGAGGACGATCCCACCCTCTGCGGTGCGAATCGATCCGTTACAGGTGTCCCGTCGCAGCCGGCCTGCGGCACGGGCGCCGCCGCCACGGCGTCGCTCGATCCCGCGACCGTCACCGGCGGCATCCGCAAGTTCGTCGACAAGCTGCCGGGACTGACGGCAGCCGGCGCGAACACCCTCGTCACGCCTAACCGTCTCGGACCCTGGCCCGGCCTCGACCAGCGGCCAGTACATCCCGGTTGCCAAGGCCGAGAACTTCGCCACGGCAGCCCTCCCCTTCTCCGACTCTTACGTCATCGGCCTGGTGGAGTACTACGAGAAGTTCCACTCCGACCTGCCGCCGACCCGGATGCGGGGCTACGTGCAGTTGACGACCCCGACGAACGTCCCGTGGCGCGGCACCGCGGTTCCGCTGACGTATCTCGACGGCACCCCGATCCTCTATCCCGGAACCGCGACCCAGGTCACGGCCTTCGACTTCCCCCATTACCTGGGGCCTGTCATCGTGGCCGGCAGCAACCTGCCCGCCCGCATCAAGTTCTACAACCTGCTTCCGCCCGGCGTCGGGCGGAGACCTCGTCCTCCCGGTGGACGAGACGGTCATGGGCTCCGGGATGGGTCCCCAACGGCGGCAAGTACAGCCAGAACCGCGCCACCATCCACCTCCACGGCAACAACACCGTGTGGATCAGCGACGGCACGACCCACCAGTGGATCACCCCCGCGCCGGCTTCCGCCCATGCGTACCCGAAGGGCGTGAGCGCGCGGAACGTGCCCGACATGCCGGATCCCGCCCGACGGCGCCGCGACGTTCTACTACACGAACGCCCAGAGCGCCCGCCTGATGTTCTACCACGACCATGCGATGGGAATCACGCGCCTCAACGTCTTCGCCGGCGAGGCCGCCGGCTACGTGATCACCGACCAGGTCGAGCAGGACATGATCGCCGGAACGAACGTCTCCGGCGTGAACCCCGGCCTGCTCCAGGTCCTCCCCGGCATCGGGATTCCCCTCGTCATCCAGGACAAGACCTGGGTGGACCCGAACGTGATCTTCGCCCAGGACCCCACGTGGAACTGGGGAACGGGCCCAAGGGATGCCGCCGGAAAACTGACGGCCGCCGTCGCGGGCGACCTCTGGTACCCCCACGTCTACATGTCGGCCCAGAATCCGTGGGATCTCGCCGGCGCGAACGCCTTCGGCCGCTGGCACTACGGCCCGTGGTTCGTGGCGCCGACCCCGACGTGCGTCAACGGGCTCCCGGCGGGGTGCATCGACGTCGGGCCGGTCCCGAACCCCTTCCACGAACCCAATTGCGACGTGTTCCCCCCGGATCCGGTCAACTTCCCCTGCTCCGCCCCCTGGGAGCCGCCGCTCATGCCGGGCACCCCGAACCCCTCCATGCCGGGCGAGGCCTTCATGGACACGCCGATCGTCAACGGCACGGCTTACCCGTACATGGAAGTCGAGCCCAAGGCCTACCGGTTCCGCGTCCTGAACGCGGCCAATGACCGGTTCTTGAACCTGCAGCTCTACGTGGCCGCGGACAAGACTTCCCCGACGACGGCCGCGTCACGGCGCTCCCATCGGGCTTCGCCGGCCGTTCCCTGCGTCGACCCGCACCTGTCGCCAACTGCACGGAAGTCGCGATGGTCCCGGTCACCGTGAACCCGGCGAACCAGAACGCCCTCACGCCGAGCGGCATCCCCGATGCCGCGAAGGCCGGACCGGCCTGGATCCAGATCGGCACCGAGGGCGGCTTCCTGCCGGCCCCCGTCGTGGTGCCCCAGCAGCCCATCGGCTGGAACCTCAACGCGACGACCTTCAACTTCGGCAACGTCAACCAGCACTCGCTCCTCCTCGGACCGGCCGAGCGGGCCGACGTGATCGTCGACTTCACCGGCCTTCGCCGGCAAGACGCTCATCCTCTACAACGACGCTCCCGCGGCGTTCCCGGCGGGCGTCAGCGTCTACGACTACTACACGGGCGACGGCAGCCAGATCGACATCGGCGGCGCGCCCGACACGCTGCCCGGCTACGGCCCCAACACCCGCACGGTCATGCAGATCAGGGTGATCGCCGCGTCGGCGCCGCTGACTGCCGGCGTCACCCTCGCGAACCTCAACGCGGTGTTCGCCAAGGGCCCCGGCGTCAAGCGCGGCGTCTTCGAGGCCACGCAGGACCCGATCATCGTTCCGCAGGCCGCCTACAACTCCGCGTACAGAAACAATCTTCCCGACGGCTCCGGCGACCCAGTATGTGCAGATCGCCGACACGCAGAAGACCTTCCAGCCCATCAACGGCGCCGGCGTTCTGCAGCCTGCTGTCACCATCCCGCTCCAGACGAAGGGCATCCATGACGAGATGGGCGGCGTGTACGACACGCAGTTCGGCCGCATGAGCGGCATGATCGGGCTCTCCAACCCGACGCCCGGAGCCGCGCTTGCTCACCATGTACGGCTATGCAGCCCCGCCCACCGACATCATCTCCGGCTCGGTGTCCGGATCCATCGTCGGGTCGCTCGGCGACGGCACCCAGATCTGGAGGATCTTCCACAACGGCGTGGACACGCACCCGATTCACGTCCACCTGTTCAACGCTCAGCTCCTCAACCGCGTCGGCCAGGACGGCATCATGCTGCCGCCGGACGCCAACGAGCTGGGCTGGAAGGACACGTTCAGGATCAACCCGCTCGAGATCACTTTCCTCGCGATGAAACCGATCATTCCCACCCCGGCGCAGCTCCCCTTCGCAGGTGCCCAACAGCGTCCGCCTGATCGACCCGACGCTGCCTCTCAACGCCCCGCTGATCCCGCCGCCGCCCGCCGGCTGGCTCGACCCGCAGGGAATCGCGATCAATCAGATCCTGAACCACGACGTCAACTTCGGATGGGAGTACGTGTGGCACTGCCACATCCTCGCCCACGAAGAGATGGACATGATGCACTCGCTCGGCGTTCGCGATCGCCGCCGAACGCTCCTACCGGGCTCAGCGCGGTCGTGACCGGAAGCGGCTCGGGCAGGGCAATCGTCCTGAACTGGACGGACAACTCCCTGAACGAGACGGGCTTCACCATCCAGAGGGCGAATGACGCCGCCTTCCTGACCGGCCTTCAGACCTTCACCGTCGCTGCCGAACGTCACGACTTTACAGCAACATCATCGGCAACACGATCGGCGTCGTTCTACTTCAGGGTATTCGCCTCGAACGTGGTCGGCGACACGCAGGTCTACCCGGCTTCTACGGGCTTCCCCACGAAGACCACCACGTCCGGATTCTCGAATACCGCCCTGGTCAACACCAACGTGGTGCCCGCGGCGCCCAGCGCTGTCACCGTGACGGGCGCTGTTCTCTCCGCGACGAGAGCCATCTTCACAGTCAGGTGGACCGACAACAGCACCACGCGAGACCGGATTCAGGGTCCAGTGGGCACAGGAACGCGGCATTCACGAGCGGCGTGGGCACGGGCACTGTCGGCGCCAACGTGACGGTGTTCACGACACCCGGCGGCACGCTCGGCCTGCTGCGCGGCGTTCCGTACTACTTCCGCGTGCAGTCCTTCAACGCAGCAGGGCCCTCCGCGTACGTCAACTTCGGGGCTCCGACCCCGGTGACGGTACCGTAAGGCACTGACACGACATGTATTGATCTGGGGGAGGGAGCAATCCCTCCCCCCTTTTTTTCCTCTCGATCCCTTTCTTTTCCTCTCGATCCAGGGCAGCAATCGTGCTTCTAAGGGCCGGTCCGGCGCGAGGCCGCCGGACGAAGAAACCAAGGAGGCCGCTCATGAAGCGAATTCTGCTGATCCTCGTCGGCTTGACCCTCATGGCGCGTCCGGCGTCCGCCCAGAGCGTGACCTTCGACTTCGACACCGCGCCGTACAGGGCTCAGCTCCCGCTCGATCTCACGGCCGGCGGCGTCACGGCGCGGTTCACGGCCCCCGGACAGAGCTACTCGATCCAGCTCGCCGACGTGCTGGGCTTCACGCCGGTCGGCTTCTCCGGCCTGTGTCTCTACCCGAACCTGGGGGCCCCCCCGGCCGACCTTTCGGTCAGCTTCTCCCGGACCCTGTCGGCCGCCTCGATCATGTATGCGCCCGATGAAGTCGACTGCAACAGGTCGGCGACCATGCGGATCACCGGGTTCATGGACGGCGCATTCGTGGCGACGAGCACCGCGACCGCTCCCGTCCCCGGGACCTGGCCGACCGGACTCCTGACTCTCGGCGCGGCGCAGGGCTTCAACTCCGTCGTGATCCATTACGACACCCCCCCGGGCTGCCAGGAATCCTCGGCGCTGTTCATGGCCGACAACCTGACCGTCGCGCTTCTCGAGGAGTCGCTCTTCGTGCCGATCGTCCTGACCAGCGCCGGAGCAAGCGGCTCTTTCTTCACGACGGAGCTGACGCTGACGAACCGGGGGGCGTCGGACGCGACGCTCACCTTCGAGTACGCCGGGGCCTTCGGCGGCGGCGGCGGAGTCGGAACGGACCTCGTCCCCGCGGGGCGGCAGCGCGTCGTCCCGGACGCCATCGCCTACCTGATTTCCCTCGGAATCCCGATTCCAAGCTCCGGGGACCGCGGCGGCACGCTGCGCGTCCTCGTCTCGGGCGTGCCGCTCCACGAGATCGGCCTCACGGCGCGGACGACCACGGCCCTGCCGACCGGCCGGGCCGGGCTCGCCTACTCCGGGTTGCCACCCGCGGCGACTCTGACCGGAACGTCGTACCTTTTCGGCCTGAGGCAGAACGGGCAGGACCGCTCGAACGTCGCGCTCCAGAACGCGGGAAGCGCGTCGGCGGGCGACGTGGCGCTCCGGCTCACGGTCTATTCGGGCGACCCCGCGGCGCCCTCGGCCACGACCCTTCCCGACGTGACGCTCTCGCCGGGCGGCTGGACACAGATCAACGGCATCCTCGCCTCGAACGGCCTCTCGCTCGCGAACGGGTACGTCCGGGTCGAGAGGGTGAGCGGCAGCGCGCCCTACGCCGCCTACGCCGTGATCAACGACCAGGCGAACTCCGACGGCTCCTACGTTCCCGCGGTCCCTTCGAGCACGGGCGCCACCCAGCTCCTCCTCGCCCTTCCCGCGCTCGTCGAGACCCCGGCGTTCACGACCGAGCTCGTGGCGACGAACTGGTCGGCCTCCCCGAAGACGCTGCAGCTCACGTACGTCGCGGACGCGATCGGGACGCCGGACCATGCGGCCGTCACGACGCTCGTCCTGGGCCCGGGAGAGCAGCAGATCCTGCCCGGCTTCGTCGACCGGATGCGCCGGCAGGGAACGCCGGGAATCGGCCCGGCCGGCCCGACGTTCGCCGGGAATCTCTTCGCCCGGGAGACCGGCGGCGATCTCGGGGGCGTCGTCCTCGGGGCGCGCGTCTCGACTCCGGGAGGCGGCGGGAAGTTCGGCCTCTTCTTCACGGCGCAGGTCGTGGAGCGGCAGACCGCCGGCGCTCTCTGGCTCTTCGGCCTCCAGCAGAACGCCGAAACCCGGACGAACCTCGCCCTCGCGAACCTCGGCCAGCCGGGTGACCCGCCGGACGTGTTCGACATCGAGCTGTACGACGGCGCGACGGGTGCGCTCGCGGCGAGGCTCTCCGGAGTTTCCCTCGGGGCCCGGGCATGGACGCAGTACAACGCCATCCTGTCCACGAGCGCGCCGGGCGTGACGGAGGGCTATGCGCACGTCGTGAGGACCTCGGGCACGAGCCCGTTCCTCGTTTACGGCGTCCTGAACGACGGCGCCACACCCGGCCAGCGCACCGGCGACGGCGCTTTCGTGTGGGCCGCCCCGTGAATGCGATGACGCCCAAAGACGTGGATTTGGACACCGGGAGCGCGCCGGTCCCGATCTATAATGTGGGGTTGGGCGCGGGAGATTCCGCAGCGCGTCACGACGTCTTTGACGGGGAGCCCGGAGAGCATGGGCGTCCCAGCCTGGGGCCTTGGCGAGCGAGAAACCGGCCACGCGGCTCCGGACGATGCTGGTGACCATCGCGGTGATCGTCGTGGCCGAGTTGATCGTCATGGCGATCCTCGAGATCCTGAAGCCGCGCCCTTTCTGGTCGGCCACGCTCCTCGACATCGCGCTGATGGTGGCCCTCGTCTCTCCCGTTCTCTGGGTGCTGATCGTCCGCCCGCTGATGCGGCTCATGCGCGGATCGCCAGCAGGTCGAGCGGACGCTGACGCGGCGCACGCGCGAGCTGGAGGCGCTTTACGCGGTCACGGCGGCGGCCGCGAGCGAGCTGGACGTGGATCGCCTTCTCCTCAACGTGATCGACGTCGTCATCCCCGTCTTCGAGGGCGACGCCGTCTGGGTCCAGGTGCTCGGAGGGGGACCGGCGGGGCCGTCGCGCTTCATTGCCGCGCGCGGCGTTCCGGAGTCCCTCGTGAATGCCGAAGAGCCGGCGCTCCGGCCCTCCTGCGGCACCTGCCGCGGCTGGTGCGCCAAGCCTCCGTCCGCCGCGGGTGCGGAGATCGCGGAGTGCCTCAGCGTGCCGGGCGACGCCCTTCAGAAGGCGGGGTTCCGGCAGCACCTGAGCGTCCTCCTTCCCATCGGCGACCGAGCCGGGGCCATCCTGAACGTCGTCTGGCGAACCCCGCGGCCCCTCGACGCATCCACGGCCGCGCTGCTTCGCGCCATCGGCCGGCAGGTGGGCATCGCCGTGAACAACGCCTCCCTTTTCCAGGCCGAGCAGCGAGCCCGGCAGACGGCCGACACCCTGCGCTCCGCGAGCCTCGCGATCACCCGCTCGCTCGACATCGAGGACGTCTTCGCGGCGATGCTCGACCATCTCGGCCGTCTCGTGCCGTACGACCGGGCCAAGATCATGCTCCTCGAGGGCCCGTCGCGCCTGAAGGTGCGGGCGGTCTTCAGCCCGACCGGAAGAGTCGACTTCGCCGACCTGCCCTTCATCACCTTCGATTCCGCGGCCAACAGCGCCGTGAACGAGGTGCTCCTCACGAAGCGGAGCGTCTGCGTGGCCGACACACACGCGCTTCCCGTGTGGGGCGGTCAGATTCGACCCGAGTTCGAGCGGAGCTGGGTCGGCGTTCCGCTTCTCGCCGGCGGCCAGGCGATCGGCCTGTACACGCTCGTCAAGGCGGAACCGAACTTCTACACGCCCGAGCAGGTCAGTCTCGTCGAGGCGCTCTACTCGCCCGCCTCGGTGGCGATCGCGAACGCGGGCCTCTTCGAGGACGCGAGCGCCAGTCGCCATCGGCTGCAGGTTCTCTCGCGCCAGCTCGTGGACGTGCAGGAGGGCGAACGCCGGCGGGTCGCGCTGGAGCTCCACGACGAGGCCGGGCAGCTCCTCACGTCCCTGCTGGTCGGCCTGCGCCTGCTGGAAAACGAGGCCGGACGGCCCGAGGCCGTCGTCCTCCGTATCAAGGAGCTGAAGCACCTCGCGGACGCGGTGCAGGAGGGCCTGCACCGCCTCGCCACCGACCTCCGGCCGGCCGCTCTCGAGCATCTCGGGCTCGTCCCGGCTCTCGGCCAGCTCGCCTCGAAGCACTCCGTGAGCGGGGGACCGTCGGTCCAGCTCGAGACGCTCGGTCTCGAAGGGAGGCGCCTGTCCTTCGACCTCGAGACCGCCCTTTACCGGATCGCCCAGGAGGCTCTGACGAACGCCACCCGGCACGCCGACGCGAAGAACGTGAGCCTCGTCGCGGAAAGGCGGAACGGGCAGATCATCCTGGTCGTCGAGGACGACGGCCGCGGCTTCGACGTCGAGGTCGCGAACCGGTCGGGGCGGCTCGGCCTCCTCGGGATTCGCGAGCGCGCCGAGATGTTCGGCGGCCACCTCCTCGTGGAAAGCAGCCCCGGGTCGGGGACGACGCTCGTCGTGGAGGTTCCCAGTGGGGCTTAGAATTCTGGTGGCCGACGATCACGGCGTCCTGCGCGCCGGCCTCCGCGCGCTCCTGAACGACGAGTCGAACTATCAGGTCGTCGGCGAGGCCGCGGACAGCGACGAGGCGTATCGCGCCGCGGTCGCGCTGAAGCCCGACATCGTGCTCATGGATCTTTCCATGCCGGGCATCGGGGGCATCGAGGTGACCCGCAAGCTGCACGCGGACCTCCCCGCGACCAAGGTCCTCATCCTGACCGTCCACGAGGACGCCGCGTTCCTCCGCGAGGCGATGAAGGCCGGCGCCGTGGGCTACGTCGTGAAGCGCGCGGTGGAGTCGGACCTCCTCGCGGCCATCGAGGCCGCGAGCCGCGGCGAGCTCTACGTCCACTCCTCCATGACCCGGGCGCTTCTCGAAGCGAACAGGTGCTCCGCGCCGCCCAAGCCCCGCAAGGGCGACGACGAATCCCTCACGCAGCGCGAGACCGGCGTCCTGAAGCTCCTCACGCGCGGCTACACGAATCGCCAGATCGCCGACGAGCTGGACCTCTCGATCCGCACCGTCGAGAGCCACCGCGCGAACATCCTGGGGAAGCTCGGCCTTTCGAGCCGCGCCGAACTGGTCCGCTGGGCCGCCGATCGCAAGCTGACGAACTGACTCCCCGGACCGGTAGCCGTCCCGGGGAGAGGCCATCGTCAGTCACCAATTTTCAGGGTCTTGACGTCCCTGAGAGGCGTGCCGGTCGAAACGTAGCCGATGGCTCCCGGGAAGGCGGCGACGAAGCGGACGACCTCTTCCTCGGAATCCATCTGACGCGGGGGAACCGCGCGCCCGGAGAAGATCTGCTGCTGCCAGTAGCTCCTAATCGCGGGCACATCCCTGCGGTGGGTGGCGCGAGAGAAGTTCCGACGTACGGGAGAGTCCACGCCGAGATCGACAGGGGCGACTGGGCGTCCGTCTTTCCACGTCGTGGCTTTCTTGAGAAAAAAGCGGGAAACCTCGTCCCGGGTCAATGCCGTCGCGCTGTTCGTGGGATGGACGATGACCGAGAAGCCGGCTTGCTGCTCCGCGGCTCGGCCGGCGGCGGAGACGAAGAACAGGAGGGAAAGGAGCGCGAGAGGAGCAACGGATCGCTTCACGGCCCTAGAAGCTGAACTGGGCGCCGAACTGGACGAGGTTCGTCCGCGTCCGAAGCTGGCCCTTGGCGACGGTCTCGGTGAGGTCCTCCGGTTCGGGCGACGCCAGGCGGTTCCCTTCGACGTGGTGATAGGCGAGCTTGAAGACGAGAGCCGGGCTGAACCAGTAGTTAAGCCCGATCGCGAGCTCCTTGTGGTCCAGCAGGGACGGCGCCCTGGAGACATCGAACCCGGAAAGACCCTCGGAAAACCGACCGTACTGTGCCGCCACCTGCCAGTTCCGGTCTATTCGGTAGGCGACCTCGAAGTAGAAGGCCCTCTCGATCTCCCTTTCGACGACTCTCTCCTGGCCGTATTCCGTTCGAATCGACCAGGCGTCCGTGAGGTACTCGGCATCGGCGCCCAGCACCCATCGCCGGTTGGAGTCGATCTGCTTTCCCTGGCAGCCGGAAAACCCGACCCTGAGGCCGCTGAGGGGCGTGCTGAGGGCGATGCGCCCGCCGTAGGCATCCCGGGTCGCTTCGATCTCGATGGCCGACGCCTCCCCGACCGGCTTGCCTCGGAGCAGATCCTCGGGCGGCTCGAAGTCCTCGATCACGGTACTGCCGAAATAGGCGTCATAAGAGAGGCTCCATCCCCTTCCCAGGTCACGCGAGCCGGTGACGCCCAGGCCCCTGTACGCCAGCCCGATCAGGCCGACCGGCCCATAGATCGCCTGCGGCAGCTCGAAGAAGGGGCGGAGCGTCCCGACGGTGGATACCTCGTTTGAGATGCCGAACGGCTGCTTGACCTGGCCGGCTCGAAGCAGGAATACGTCGGAGAACCTCCATTCTGCGAATGCGTAGTCGAGCAGCGTACGACTGCCGTGCTCGGACTCGCGCCACTCCGCCTGGCCCACAATCCTCAGGCGATCGCCGACGCTGGCGGTCACGTTCAGCGCGAGGTTCACCTGCCTGTAGTTCCCTTCGGGGAGCCCCGCGAGATATGTATTGTAGTCAGTTCTCCCGTACGCCCAGTCCCCGAACCCGTGAACTTCGATCACGGAGCCGGCCCCCTGGCCGAGCGCCGAAGACGCGGCGCAGGAGAGCGACACGAGAACGGGCCCGAGAACGTCGCACCATCGCGATCTGACCATGCTGTTCACGCCTCTCGATTCCCACGCGATCTTCGAGCAGTATCCTCTTTTTTCAAGGGCTTAGTCGCGCGCGACGAGTTCTGCGCGAAGTGAACCGGGGAATCCGCACGCTTCGTCAGGGTGCGTCGGTTACATGCGTGCCGCTGTCCGAAATGTCCGTTTGCGACTGGAGCAATTTCGCGAACTGTTCGGCCGGCACCGGCCTGTTGTAATAGAAGCCCTGGAATTCGTCGCAGGCGTGCTCGCGCAAGAAATCGACCTGCGCCCTCGTCTCGACGCCCTGGGCGACGACCGTCAGGCTGAGCGTTCTCCCCATCGCGATGATGGCCTCGGTGAAGGCCTTGTCTTCGGCGACGCTCGCGACGTCGCGGATGAACGAGCGATCGATCTTGATGGTGTCGAAAGGGAATCGCTTCAACGTGGAAAGCGAAGCGTACCCGATCCCGAAATCGTCGATCGCGACCTTCACTCCGATGTCCTTGAGAGCGGTCAGGATCCGCAGCGCCCTTTCCACATCGTGCATCAGCAGACGCTCGTTGATCCCGAGCTCCAGAAGGCTTGCATCCATACCGGTTGTCTCGAGGATCGACACGAGGTCCGGAAGCAAGGCCTCATCGGAAAACTGACGCGCCGCCAGGTTGACGGCCATCCTCAATCGAGGCAAACCCTGGCGTTGCCACGCGACATTCTGCAAACAGGCCGTCCTCAGAACCCACTTTCCGATCGGTACGATGAGACCGGTCTCCTCTGCGAGGGGGATGAATCTCATGGGCGCCACCGTGCCGAGGTCGGGGTGTCGCCAGCGCAGCAGCGCCTCCATGCCGGTGATCTGACCGCTCCGCATGTCCCTCTTGGCCTGATAGTGGAGCTCGAACTCGTTGCGCTCCAGGGCAAACCGCAGGCTCGACTCGAGAGCGAGACGCTCGAGGGACTGGATGTTCAGGTTCTCGGAGTAGAACTGAAACTGGTTCTTGCCCTCCTCCTTGGCCCGGTACATCGCTGTGTCGGCGTTCTTCATGAGCGTCTGCTCGTCCAGACCGTCGCCGGGATAGGTGCTGATGCCGATGCTCGTCGTGACGCGAAACTCCTGTCCCAGAAGGACGAAGGGCTTGGAAATACCGGAGAGGATCTTCCAGGCGACGGCCGTCACGTCCTTCTCTTCGGGCAGCTCCGGGAGCAGCACGACGAATTCATCGCCCCCCAGGCGGGCGACCGTGTCGCTGTCGCGCAAGCAGGCTTTGAGTCTCGTGGCGACCTCCTGGAGCAACTGGTCGCCGGCCTCGTGTCCGAGCGTGTCGTTGATGTACTTGAAACGGTCGAGGTCGAGAAACATCACGGCCAGCTGCCTGTTGTGGCGACGCGCCTGGCCGATGCTCTGGCTCAGAAGCTCGCTGAAGAGACTACGATTCGGAAGCGCCGTGAGGCCGTCGTGATACGCGGAGTACTCCAGCATCTTCTGGCTCTTCAGGAGGAGCTCCTCCGCCTTCCTCTTCTCCGTCACGTCGGTCAGGAGCGCCAGCTGCGCGGTCGCGCCGTAATAGCTGATCACGTGCCAGGCCACTTCGACGTCGAGGAGCCGGCCGTCCTTGGTCCGGTGCTTCCGGACATGGGGTGCGCTGCCGACGGCCAGCGGGCTGGCGATGTCCTCGAGAAGCTGTGGAATGTCCCTCTCGGGCCGAATGTCCCGAAGGGTCATTCGGCCCAGAAACTCCTCGCGGGAGTAGCCGTAGTGCACGATGGCGGCCTCGTTGACCTCCAGGAAACCCAGCGTCTCGCGGTCGTAGACCCACATCGGCTGAGGGTTGAGCTCGAAGAGCTGCCGATAGCGCTCCTCGCTTTCCCGGTGAGCCCGGGCTGCCTCCTCCTGTGAGCGGCCGATGACGGCGGAGAGGCCCACGAGGAGGACGAGACAGACGAGGATGACGCCGCCGAAGAGCTCCGCGGACCTTCGTTGAGCCGTTTCCGTGCTCGCGAAGGCCTCGTTCGTCTCCGCGTTCTGCCGCGTCGAGAAGGCGTCGAGCCGGGTCTTGAGCTCGTTGTAGCCCTTCGTCATCCGCTCGAGAGAGGGAGTCAGGTCCCTTCCCGGTGCCGGCCCGATCATCGCGAGGGACGTGGACCTCGCGAGCTCGTAGTAGCTTTCGACATCGGCTTGGAGCGCCTTCAGCTCCGGCGCGCTCAGGACCGGATTCCTCCTCCCTGCCTCGAGCTGCCGGACCATCTCCTCCTTCACCGCATCCCCCTCGAGCAGGTGGTCGATGTCGGAGCCGGCCACGGCGTCCTGCAGCGTCCTTTGAAGACGAGTGAAAGACTGCGTGAGCCTCACGGCAAGTTCGAGCGCGGGGACGTAGCCGTCCCTCATTCGTATCCCGAGCCTCTCGGAGCGGCGGCTGCCGCTCCAGTTCAGGAGCAACAGAAGAAGGAATGCCACGGCGGCGACCACCGGCATCAGGAGGACCCGCTGCGAGGACGTGAGACGCCTGAGGAAGGCGGGACGCGTCACGGATCGTAACTGGCCTGGGGCCATCCCGATCTGACCACGCGGTTCACGTCTCCGGTCCGGCACGCTGTCTCCGTGCAGTATGTCCTATTCTCCGCCTCCTGTCCGGCCCGACCTTGCTGCAGGCGGTTCCGCGAAAAACACGGCGCGGTGCCGATGGCTAAGGCGTTCCTCGACGCGGCGGCGAAGATGTCTCCTATCATCGCCCATGCTCTCCGGCCGGCAGGCGAAGGACATCAACGCGGACGACGTGGTGCTCGGCCTCGACGCCGCCGCGATCCGCCGGTCGTTCGTCGAGAAGCTCTTCTTCGAGGTCGCCAAGTTCCCGGGCGTCGCGACGCGAAACGACCACTACCTCGCGCTCGCCCGCGCGGTGCGCGACCGGATCCTCCACCGGTGGATCCGCTCGGCGCGCACCTATCTCGAGGAGCAGCACCGCACGGTCATCTACCTCTCCGCCGAGTACCTGATGGGGCCGCAGCTCGGCAACAACCTCCTCAACCTCGGCATCGAGGGCCCGGCGCGCAAGGCCATGGAGTCGCTGGGCCTCAACCTCGACGAGCTGATCGAGCACGAGGAGGAGCCCGGCCTCGGCAACGGCGGCCTCGGGCGCCTCGCGGCCTGCTTCATGGACTCGCTGGCGACGCTCGACTTCCCGGCCATCGGCCACGGCATCCGCTACGAGTTCGGCATCTTCGACCAGGAGATCCGCGACGGCTGGCAGGTCGAGCGCACCGACCGCTGGCTCCGGTTCGGCAACCCGTGGGAGGTCCGCCGGTACGAGATCGAGCACCCCGTCGGCTTCGGCGGACGCACCGAGACCGTCGTGGACGACGCCGGCCGGCTGCCGCGTGACGTGGATCCCCGCGCGCGTCGTGAGCGGCGTCCCCTACGACACGCCGGTCGTCGGGCTACGGCACGGTGACGACGAACTTCCTCCGCCTGTGGGCGGCCGTCGCCGCCGAGGAGTTCGACCTCGACGCGTTCCAGGTCGGCGAGTACTGGCGCGCGGTCGACGAGAAGATCCGCAGCGAGAACATCACGAAGGTCCTCTACCCGAACGACGCCTCGACCGGCCGGCAAGCAGCTGCGGCTCGAGCAGGAGTACTTCTTCGTCTCCTGCGCGCTGCAGGACTGCATCCGCCTGCTCCTCCAGCGGACGACGATCGACAGAGTTCGCCGACAAGTTCGCGATCCAGCTCAACGACACCCACCCGGCGCTCGCGGTTCCCGAGCTGATGCGGCTCCTCATGGACGAGCACGGCCTCGGCTGGGACGAGGCGTGGGACATCACGTCGCGCTCGTTCGCCTACACGAACCACACGCTCCTGCCCGAGGCGCTCGAGACGTGGCCGCTGCCGCTCTTCGGCCGCCTGCTGCCGCGCCACCTCGAGATCGTCTACGAGATCAACCGCCGCTTCCTCGACGAGGTGCGCGACGCGCTTCCCGGGCGACGACGGGCGGCTCTCGCGGCTGCAGCCTCATCGACGAGCGCGGCGAGAAGAGCGTGCGCATGGCGCACCTCGCGACGGTCGCCAGCCACAAGGTCAACGGCGTCGCGGCGCTGCACTCGCGGCTCCTGCGCGAGACCGTCCTCCGCGACTTCGCCGAGCTGTGGCCCGAGCGCTTCACGAACGTCACCAACGGCGTCACGCCGCGGCGCTTCGTCGCGCTAGTCGAACCCGCGCCTGTCGTCGCTCGTCACCGAGGCGATCGGCGACGGCTGGCTCACGGACCTCGACCGCCTCGCCGAGCTGGAGCCGCCTCGCCGCGGACGCCGTCTTCCGGGAGCGCTGGCGCGCCGTGAAGCAGGCCAACAAGGCGCGCCTCGCCGGAGTGGATCCGCGACCGGATGGGCCGCACCGTCGACCCGCACACGCTCTTCGACGCGCAGTGCAAGCGCATCCACGAGTACAAGCGGCAGCTCCTCAACCTGCTGCACGTCGCCTGGCTCTACCAGCGGATCCTCCGCGGCGACGTGGCGGGCATCGCGCCGCGCACGTTCCTCTTCGCGGGCAAGGCGGCGCCCGCCTACCAGACGGCGAAGCTCATCATCCGCCTCGCCACGGCCGTCGGGGAGACCATCGAGCGGCACCCCGTCGCGAAGGAGCTCCTCGCCGTCGTCTTCGTTCCCGACTTCAACGTCAAGAACGCCCAGCGGATCTACCCGGCCGCCGACCTCTCGGAGCAGATCTCGACCGCGGGCAAGGAGGCGTCCGGCACCGGCAACATGAAGTTCGCGCTGAACGGCGCGCTCACGATCGGCACGCTCGACGGCGCGAACGTCGAGATCCGCGAGGCCGTCGGCGCGGAGAACTTCTTCCTCTTCGGGCTGACCGCGGCCGAGGTGGAGGACGCGCGTCGCGCCGCGGTTACCACCCGCGCGGCATCGTCGAGTCGGACCGCGAGCTGGCCGACGTCCTCGACCTCATCCGAGTCCGGCCACTTCGCGCCCGGACGAGCCGGGCCTCTTCGGGCCCCTCGTCCGACGGCGCTGGTCGAGCAGCGACCCCTTCCTCGTCCTGGCCGACTTCCGCGCCTACGTCGAATGCCAGGCGCGCGTCTCGCAGAGCCTGGAGCGACGTCGTCGGTTGGACGAGCGCCTCGATCCTGAACGTCGCGCGGATGGGGCGCTTCAGCTCGGACCGGTCGATTCGCGACTACGTCCGCGAGATCTGGCACACGAAACCGGTGAAGCTCGCGCCGGTGACGTGAGCGTTGGAAGGGTTACACGGAAGGGCTGGCAGGGCGCTTGCGTGTGTCCGCGGTACGGGAGGAAGGCCGTGACGGATGTCGACTGCGACGTGCTCGTCGTGGACGATGACCGCGCCCTCCGTGAGGGACTCGTCGAGCTCGCCCGGATGGAGGGATTCTCGGCGCGCGCTGCCTCGAACGGCCTCGAAGCGCTCACGCTCCTGAACCAGGGCCTCAGGCCCCTGGTGATCCTCCTCGATCTCGGCATGCCGGGGCTGAACGGCTGGGAGGTCGTCGAGGCTCTTTCGCACGACGCGAGTCTCGCCGAGATCCCGGTTGCGATCATGTCGGGCATCGTGGCGGAAGATCGCGCTCCGCTCCGGGAGTGGGACCTCGGGTTCTTCCACAAGCCGTTCAACTTCGACGACTTCGACGCCGTCCTGGCCCGGGTGCGCCCCGTCGTGTGGCGCAAACGTGGCACCTCGCCTTGACGGATGTGATCCACGGGGGATCGCTAACGGCCCCTTTTGTCGCGTCGACTTTGCCCGGCTCCACGACGACGATGGCGCCGAGCGGGCGCCCGGGGTCCTCCGAAAGCTCCCCTGTCCGGATGACCCTCGCGTCCGGGTGGAAGCGCCGAATCTCGCCGACGAGAAGCTCGGGGTCGCCCGGATGGGAGACGAACCTCTGGAAAGGGATCAGGAACGCCGCCCGCTGACCGGGCGGGATCGGAAGGACCTCGCCGGGGTCGGACACGTCCTCTCTGAAGGGCCTCGCAAGAAACGGCCCGAATGACGAGTGACGACAGGTGAAGTCGGGACGCTCGAGGGTGACGCAGACGAACCGGGTTCCTTCGGGAAGCCGTTCCGTTTCCACCCGGAAGGCGGTGAATACGGTCGGCGCCTGCTCCTCCTCGAATCTCAGGTATTTCCTCACGTTCGGGAGCGCCACGAAACCGAGGAGCGCCGCGGCCACCGCGGCGGCTGCGAGGCGGCGCCAGCCGGCCGGCACGAGGGAGACGATGCCGTCCACGGCCCGGGCCATCAGGAGAGCGGCCACGGCCATCACCGGCACGAGGCGCGTGTACCAGGGCGTCGCCTGCGCGAAGACGCCGCAACCGAGGAGCATGACGGTCAGCCAGACGACGGGAAGGGCCGCCGCTTCCCAGCCGTCCGCCAGGAGGAGAAGAAGGCCGGCCGCGAGGAGGACTCCCAGGGCGGGGCCGACCGGAACATCGAGCGTGCCCTGCCCCGCCAGGTCGGCTCCGCGCTCGCGAGAAAGGACGGGCCAGAACATCGCGAGGGTCTGCCGCATCGGCTCCCCGAGCGCGCGGGCGAGAACGTCGGGGTGCCATCCCGTGTCCGGGTCGTAGAGGGAAAAGGAGTCGGCCATCCTGTGAAAGAAGGAGGCGGGGCGATCGAGCCAGACGGGGGCGACGGGTGCGACGGACATCCCCGCCCCGAGAGCGAAGAGGGCGAGGAACCCGAGCTTCCGGTGAGCCACGCGAATCGGTCTCGCGAGAAGGAAGGCGGCTCCCGCGAAAGCGCCGAGGAGGGAGACGCGGGCCGAGTAGAAGAGCATGAGACCCCATCCCCCGAGCACGCCCGCCGCGAGCCACGGAGCGGGCCGATTCGCGCGCGCGGCCGCGAGAACGGCCCAGAGAAGCCAGACGGACCACGCCGTCACTTCGCCGAACGGCGTCAGGCGCGAGTAATGGACGAAGGGAACCGAGCCGACGAGGAGGATCCCGGCGACAAAACCCGCCCGCCGGTTTCGCAGCTCGCTACCGAGGGCGAAGACACCGAGAACGGCCAGAATTCCCATGGCCGCCGCCCCCGCTCGTCCGCCGACGAGCGTGTTTCCGAGGAGCTTCAGCGAAAGGGCGGTGGGAAGACTACCGGGGCCTGGGATCTCCGCGTAGCCGGGCTCGAAGAGCCCCCGCTTTCCCTCCACCAGGGCGCGCGCGGCTTCGACGGTGGAGCCCACGTCGTTGTGGACGTTTCTCGGGACGCCGGCGAGGTTCCAGCCGACCGCGAGAGCCGCCAGGAAGGTGAGAGCAGCAACGAGGCCGGCCGTTCGCAGGCGACCGCCCGCGCCTGACGGAGCCCGGCGTGGCGCCTCGAGGAGCACGGCCGCGATGACGACGACGTGTAGGGCGATCCAGAGGCCGAGAGCCGCCTCGTGCCTCCCTTTTCGCTCGAGCAGAAAAACGGCCGGACCGCCCGCGGCGAGGACTGCGGCGGCGATCCAACCGGCGCGGCGCACTCGCGGCGAAGGATAACCCAGGGTCGCGGCGCCGTCCGACGATCGAGATAGAATCCACTCCGCCGTGAACTCCACCATCGCGCGGGCCCTGAGCATGCTGGCCCGCGGCCCATCCACCTCGATCCGGGCGCTGGACGGGTTCGTGGATTCGCTGCTCCAGACGTTCGAGAACTGCCGCCCCGGTCTGAACGACCGGCTTCTGGGAGCGGAGGGCGAGGCGCCCGAGGCGTTCTTTTCGGGCCTCTACGAAAAGGAGATCCCGCGCCTCAAGGACATCATCCGCCGCGAGGAGTCGCTGCTCGACGCCCCGGTCTGCGAGGCGTATTTCCGGCAGGTGGACGACCTGATCCGCAAGGTCGTGATTCCCGCGTACGTGCGCCTCGCCGTGCGGTTCACGCCCCGGGAGCGGAACGCGTTCTACCTCGCGCCGGAGCCGTTCCACGGCCTCGAGCGCTTCGGATGGGCCGTGGCCGGCGTGGCCGTGGGGGCGCTCGTCATCCTCGCCCCGTTCATTCCGCTCTGGTCCAAGGAGTGGATCATCCCCTTCATGCTCGCGGGACTCGTGTTCCCGAACATCCGGCGGTTCCTGATGGTCCGCCAGTACGAAGGAGAGCTGAACCACCTGGTGGCGAGGGCCGACGACGAGATCGCGCGGATCGACTCCCACTACCTGACGGCGGGCGAGCCTTCGGAGGCGGCGTCGTTCGCGGTGCCGGGCGCAGCCGCTCGCGCCGCGCAGGCGCAGAAGACGCTGACGGGAAGCTCCTGATGGTGGAAGTCTTCGGGAAAAGGAGCGCCCTCGACGCGCTGAAGGCGTCCGTGAGGCGCCTCGGGATCCTGGGCATCCTCGCCATCCTGGCCGTGGTCTTTCTCTACTACGGCCTGCACGGTCCGCGTCCTGCCGAACGAGCTGGGCGTCGAGCAGCGGAAGTTCGGCTTCAAGGTGGGCATCGTGGAGAGGACGTTCGGGCCGGGCCTCTACGTCGTCGGGCCGGGCATCACGATGCACACGTTCTCGCGGGAGATCCACGTCCTCGAGGCGGCGGGCAGCTCGAGCGAGTCCGCCGAGCGCGCGCATCTCCGCGAGAAGGTGCTGGGAAGGGCGACCCACCGGATCATCGACGCGATCAACGTCCAGACGTCCGACGGCTATGCCGTGAGCGCGGACGTCACGCTCCTGTACTCGATCGCGGACCCCGTGAGGGTGGCCCGGGAGTTCGGCTGGGGCACGCTCTACGTCCAGTCCTTCGTCATCAACACCTTCCAGAACGGCGTCCTGACGACGCTCGGCAAGATGAACGCCGAGTCCTTCTACAACGAGGCCATCCGCATCGCCGCCGTGCTCGAGGCGGAGACGACCCTCAAGCAGCGCTTCGTCGAGCGCGGCTTCCGCGTCGAGAAGCTCCTCCTCCGCGGCTACGCCTACGTGCCGAACTACGAGAAGTCGCTTCACGACAAGAAGGTCGCGGTCCAGCTCGCCGAGAAGAACCGGAAGGAAAGCCTCGTCAACGAGGAGAAAGCGAAGCTCCGCCAGATCGAGTCCAAGGGAAACGCGTCCATCACGATCGCCGAGTCCGAGGTGAGCGCGAGGATCTCCAGGATCCGGGCCGAGGCCGAGCTCTATTCCTCGCAGGTCCACGCGAAGGGCGACAAGGAGATCAACGTCGCCGCCGCCGAGGCCAAGAGGCTGAAGGCCGACGCGCTCAACACCTCGGGGGGACGCTACGTCGTCGCCCTCGAGACGGCGAAGATGTTCGGCAACATCGAGGGCGCGGTCATGACGCCCGAGCAGTACATCGCGTTCATCCGCAACGCCTGGAGCGTCATCGGCGTCAACCCCGGGACGGCCCCCGGAGGCGGGAAGTGAACGCCCGGGGCGGCCGGTCCCGGCCCCTCCGCGCGGGAGTGGCCCTGCTCCTCGTGCTCGCGCTCTCGGGCTGCGGCGCGACTTCGTCCACGGAAGTCGGCGTGAGAACCCGCCTCGTCTGGTTCTTCGAGAAGCGCGGAACGCAGGAGATCTACTCGCCCGGCGGCGTGTACTTCTTCCTGCCGCTCATCAACTCCTGGAACACGCTTCCGATCTCCCAGCAGAATCTCCTGATGACGGCGAACCCGGGCGAGGGCGACCGGCTCGGCCGGGACGACATCACGTTCAAGACGAAGGACGGCAACAACGTCTACATCGACGTGAACGTCATGTGGCGCATCGACCCGAAAAAGGCGGATTACCTCGTCTCGAACGTCGGGCAGTCGGCGCTCGAGATCAAGGAACGCCTCGTCAGGCCGCTCTCGCGCTCCGTCATCCGCGACGTGTTCAACGAGATCACGAGCGAGGAGTATTACCAGGTCACCGTGAAGAACCGCATGGCGGCCAAGGCCCGGGACCAGCTCTCGAAGGAGCTGGAGGCCTTCGGCGTCCTCGTCGACCAGCTCCAGGTCCAGCAGCACCGCTTCGACAAGGAATACCAGGACGCGATCAACGCGCAGAAGCAGGCGGAGGCCGACGTCCAGACGCTCATCGAGCAGCAGAAGAACATGGCCGTCCAGAAGCAGAGCGAGCTGGAGGGCAAGCGCTCCGAGTGGAACAAGCGCCTCGAGGACGCGCTCGGCGAGGCCGGGCGCATCAAGAACGAGGCGGACGGCTACTACCAGACGAAGACGAACCTGGCGAAGGCCACGATCGCGGTCGCGCAGGCCGAGGCCGAGGGCGTGCGCAAGGAGGCGGAGGCGCTCTCGAAGCTGGGCGGGGACGCGTACGTGAAGATGCAGGTCGCCCGGCAGTTCGCGCAGAAGAAGATCCTCATCGTGCCGGGCTCGAACGTCTCGACGATGAACGTGAACGACATGGTGAACTACCTGCTCGGCAAGGGCCCCGCTCCGCCCGCGGCCGAGCCGCCGGCTCCCGCGCCGGAGACGAAGCGCTAGCGGTACACGGGCGCGCCAGGAAGGGCGGGGCGCGACTAGGCCCAATCCCGCGGATGCCGCAGCGCGTCGAGCAGCGTCGCCTCGTCGCTGCCCGGATCGGGGCGATGATCGTAGACCCAGCGGACGCTCGGCGGGAGCGACATCAGGATGGACTCCGTCCGCCCGCCGGTCTCGAGGCCGAAGACGGTTCCCCGGTCGTAAAGGAGGTTGAACTCCACGTACCGGCCGCGCCTGATCTCCTGCCACTCGCGCTGCGCTTCGCCGAACGGCAGCCCGCGGCGGCGCTCCGCGATGGGCACCCACGCCGGCAGGAAGCTGTCGGCGCAGTCCTTCAGGAACTCGAGCTCGCGCGCCGGCTCTCCCCCCATGTCCTCGAAGAAGATGCCGCCCACGCCGCGCGTCTCGGCCCGGTGAGGCAGGTAGAAGTAACGATCGCAGGCCTGCTTGAATCGCGGGTAGTACCCGGGGTCGTGCCTGTCGCAGGCAGCCCGGAACGTGCGGTGGAAGTGGGCCGCGTCCTCCTCGAAGAGGTAGTAGGGCGTGAGATCGCTCCCGCCGCCGAACCAGGCCTTTTCCCCCTGGACGATGAAGCGGAAGTTGGCGTGAGTCGTGGGGACGAACGGGCTCCTCGGGTGCAGCACGAGGGAGAGCCCGACCGCCGCGAAGGCGCGGCCCTCGCCGGCCAGCCGGCGCGCGAAGGCCTCGGGCAGCTCGCCGTGGACGTCGGAGAAAGACACGCCCGCCTTTTCCAGCAGCTCCCCGTCGTGCACGACCCGGGTCACGCCGCCGCCTCCCCCGGGCCGCTGCCACGGCATCGCTCGCGAACCGGCCTCGCCCGTCGAGGCTCTCGAGCGTCGCGCAGATCCGGTCCTGGAGCTGAGAGAGAAATCCGGCCAGATCCGCGCGGATCTGCTCGTGCGAGGGATTCACCATCGGCGAGGCTTCGGGGGAAGCTATACGAACACCACCGTCTTGTTCTCGTGCACGATGACCCGGTTCTCGCAGTGCCATTTCACGGCCCGGGCGAGGACGCGCCGCTCCAGGTCGCGCCCCATCGCCTTCAGATCCTCGACCGAGTGCCGGTGCGAAACGCGGCCGACGTCCTGCTCGATGATCGGTCCGGCGTCGAGGTCGGCCGTCACGTAATGCGCCGTCGCCCCCACGATCTTCACACCGCGCTCCCAGGCCTGCCGGTAGGGGTCGGCGCCGGCGAAGGCGGGCAGGAACGAGTGATGGATGTTGATGATCCGGTTCGGGAAGTGCGCCACGAACTCGGGCGACAGGATCTGCATGTAACGGGCCAGCACGACCAGATCGGCCTTGCCGTCGAGGAGCGTCAGGATCTCGCTCTCGGCCTCCGCGCGGCTTTCGCGGCCGTTCGCGACATGGTGGAACGGCACGCCGAACGCCTCGACCTGCTCGCGCAGGTCGGGGTGATTCGACAGCACGAGATCCACGTGCGCGTGAAGGTCGCCGCGCTTCCAGGCCCACAGGAGCTCCATGAGAGCGTGGTCGTGCCTGGAGACCATCACCGCCACGCGCTTGCGCTCGCTCCCCTGCTCGAGCCTCCACTCCATGCCGAAGGGCCGCGCCACCTCGCCCGCGAGGGCCCCACGGAGCGTGTCGAGCGGCACGACGAGACGCGCGGTCTGCAGCTCCAGGCGCATGAAGTAGACGCCGGGATCGTCTTCGGTGGAGTGCTGGTCGAGCTCGACGATGTTCGCGCCATGCCGATAGAGGAAAGACGAAACGGTCGCCACGATGCCCGGGCGGTCCGGGCACCTGATGAGGAGGATCGCCCTGTCTTTCATCGGAGGGAAGCTACCAGATGCCGGTGAGCCACGCCGCGGGCGCCGCGGCTGTCATGCCTGCCCGTCACCGCGACAGCGTCGGGGCCTCGGCCGAGGCGAACAGCTCGAGGTCCTTCCCGGCCGCTGCCGCGAGCGGCGCCAGACCCGCTTTCCCGTAGCAGTCGCGGCGGAGCAGGAGGAGGTCGCGCTGCCACGGTGCATGCGGCTCGACCGCTCGCAGCGCCGCGATCGTCTCCGGCGCGCATCCACCGGCGCAAAACGCCGCATGGATCCGCTCGATGGCTCGTCCCTGGTCGTTCTGCCGCGCCGCGAACGGCTCGCCAAGGACCTCGGACATCCGCTGGGCCAGCGTCCGGTCGCGCTCGGCCAGGATCGCGCCCAACCGGATGCCGCGCCACATCACCTGCTGGTCGGGCCAGGGTGTCGAGCGATATCGCGTGAGGGCATCCCGCAGCAGGAGCGCCGCGTCCTCCAAGCGGCCCTGCCGGAAACGCAGCCGGGCCAGGATGGCCGCCGCCTCCGCCGGTTGCAGGCGAGCCAGGGCGTCGGTCAGGGCAGCAGCCTCGTCCCTGCCGGCCGCAGCCAGCTCCTCCGCGATGCCCGCCAGCTCGCGCGTGTTGACCGGCTGCCATTTTTGATGGCGGTCCCAGATCTGGACCGCGAGGTCCGCGTTTCCCGCCTGATGGGCCTTGTCGAAGTCGCAGTGAAACCGCTGCTCCGGCGTGAGGTGCGGAATACCGGAAGCGATCTGCGACACCGTCGACAGCTCGAGGTCAACGGAGCTCCAGTCGACCTCGCCGCGCACCGGCGAGGGGCGGTTGCCGCCAACGCGTTGCGCGAACGCGAGCAGCTCGGAGACGCGCATCGGCGACTTGTCGCCCAGTGCCCGCGCGAACCCGAACTCGATGAGCGTCTGATCGTCGGTGTTCAGCCCTGCGGCCGCGGAGCTGAGCGCCGCGGTGACGGCCGCCGAGCCGACGAAGTGCGACAGGAACCCCTCGGCCGTCTCCGTTCGCCACGCGTTGTGCATGGCGCTGGACAGGGGCTCGGTGGCCAGGCGGCGGCGCAGCACGTCCACGTCGTGCATGACGGGATCGCGGCTGGCCAGGAGAAGCAGATCGCCGCCGGACGTCCACCAGGTTTCGGTATGGGGAAAGGCCGAGGAGATCGTGGCGTAGACGGTGCGAAGAGTATCGGCGTCGATCTCGTAGGCTTGCACCCACTGGAGGAACAGTCCGCCTCGGTTCAGGCGCGCTGCCGCCGCGCCGTAGAACTCGCGCGTGAACAGGCTGGCAACGCCGGCGCGGTACGGGTTGGACGGCTCGGAGAAAATCAGGTCATACGTGTCGCGCGAGACAAGAAGCGTCTCGCGCGCGTCGGCGATGCGGACACGGACCTTCGGGTTGTGCAGCACCTCGTGGTTGACGGTGCGGCAGGCCTCCGCGACCCGCAGCACGACCGGCTCGAGCTCGACCGCGTCCACACGCTCGATGGAGCCGACGGCGCCCAGCCATCCGGCCGTGCTTCCGGTCCCCAGGCCGATCACCAGCGCCGAGCGGGGCTCGCCATGCAGGGCGGCACCCACGAGACCGGCCATCACCTGGGTCCCGGCGTCCCCGACGGCCGCTCCGTCGGACTTGCCGTTGACGAAGAACGAGAGGTCCTGATCGTTCCTCAAGGCGATCGCGCTCTCGCGCCCGTCGGCGTCCCACAAGAGGGTGCGACGCGTGGTCCGCTCCCAACCCCGCAGCTCGTTGAGCGACTGAACGTTCGGGCCGCGGCCGAAACCGATCGCCGTGTGCCTCCAGACCGCCGTGGGGCCGGCGGCGAAGTCCGCGGCGATCGCCGCTGCGGCGAATCCGGCCGCCGTGATCGCGATCGCCGTTCGGCGGTCCGCCACCCCGAGGACGACCGTCCCGATCGCGAGCGCCGCGAGCAGGCCGACGACCACGCGCCAGCATCCCGGGCGCCGAGAGAAGTTGCATCAGGCCGAAACCGCCTGCCAGCGAACCGGCGATCGCCCCCGCGGTGTTCCAGGCGTAGGCCGCGCCGACATCGCGCCCGACCTCGTCGCTGCCGCTGCCGAGAAGGCCGATCAGGAGCGGGAACTGGATTCCGGACACGAACGCGGCCGGAAAGACCGTGATCAGAGTGACCATCGCCCACGAGAGGACGTGACCACCGAAGCCGACGAGGCCGAGCGGCTGGAGAAAATTGGCGAAGATGGCGAGGCGGTCGCCGAGAGCGAAAGGGAGCGCCATGGCCGCCGCCTCGAGCGCGCAGGTCAGCGCGAACGCCGCGGCCGATGCGGGGCGATCCGAGCGCCAGAACGAATACGCGGCCCCTCCGGCGCCGATTCCGAGCAGCGCGATGGCCAGCACCAGCCCGAACATGAAGGTCGTTCCGCCGAGCAGCGGCGTCAGCATCCGGTACCAGACCATCTCCATCAGAAGGAACGCGAAGCCGGCCACCGCCGAGGCGCCGAAGACGAATCGGGGCGGAACGGGCCCGCGCGCGCCACCCGTCCGCGCGCGCACGGCAGGCTCCCCCGGCGGTGTCTCCTTTCGGGCCGCGGCCCGCGCCAGGACGCCAACGAGGAGATTGACGAGCGCGGCCATCAGCAGGGTCTTGCGATTGCCGAATGTCTCGACCAGCCAGAAGGTCGAGAGCAGAGCGCCCGCGACGGCGCCCACGGTGTTCGCCGCGTACAGCAGGGCCACGCGCCGCCGCCTCACATCGTCGCCCGTCTCGATCGCACGCGCGGCGGCCGGCAGCGTACCGCCCATGAGAAACGTCGGCGTGCCGATGACGACGGCCGCCAGAGCGAGACGAAGCACGGACGCGCCGCCCAGCCCGAGAACCGCCGAACCGCCCAGCGCGATGTAGATCTTCCCGGCCATCCAGAGAAGCGGTTGCGACAGCGCAGCAGTGGTCGCGATCAGGAGCTCCAGATTCCCGTAGAACGCGAGCGGCCTCGCCTTGCCATCGGCGCGCCTGCCGAGCAGCAGACTCCCGACGCCCAGGCCTCCCATGAAGATGGCCAGCACGGCTGCCGTGGCATACGTGGAGGCGCCGAAGATCAGCCGGAATTGCCGGGACCAGATCGTCTGGTAGATGAGCGCCGTCAGACCGGAGCAGAAGAGAAGGCCGGCGACCTTCGACGGCACGCGGATCATCTTGCCCTGTACCGCGCCGGAATGACGACCGAGATCCTCACTCCCACTCGATCGTGCCGGGCGGCTTCGACGTGACGTCGTAGACGACGCGGTTCACGCCGCGCACCTCGCCCACGATGCGGCGGGAGGCGCGGTCGAGGAGGTCGTGCGGCAGGCGGGCCCAGTCGGCCGTCATGAAGTCCTCGGTCGTGACCGCCCGCAGCGCGACGACGCTCTCGTAGGTGCGGCCGTCGCCCATGACGCCCACGCTCTTCACGGGCAGCAGCACCGCGAACGCCTGCGAGGTCCTCTCGTAGAAGCCGCCCGACCGCAGCTCCTCGAGAAAGATCGCGTCGGCCTCCTGCAGGATCCTCACGCGCTCTTTCGTGATCTCGCCGGGGATGCGCACGGCGAGGCCGGGGCCCGGGAACGGATGGCGGGAGAGCATCTCCTTCGGAATCCCCAGCTCCTCGCCGAGGCGCCGGACCTCGTCCTTGAACAGCTCGCGGAGCGGCTCGAGCAGGCGGAACCCGAGCTTCTCCGGGCAGCCCGCCGACGTTGTGGTGCGTCTTGATGACCGCCGAAGGCCCCTTGATCGAGACCGACTCGATCACGTCGGGATAGAGCGTGCCCTGCAGCAGCCACTCGCGCGCCGTCCACGGCCTTCGCGTTCTCGGTGAAGACGTCGATGAAGAGGCCGCCGATGATCTTCCGCTTTCTCTCGGGCTCGGCCACGCCCGCGAGGGCGCGAAAGGAACCGCTCCGACGCGTCGACGCCGGTCACGGGCAGGCCGAGATGCCGGAACGCCTCGAGCACCTGCCGCCCCTCGTCCTTGCGCAGCAGGCCCGTGTCCACGAAGACGCCGCGAAAGCGGTCGCCGACCGCCTCGCGCGATCAGGACCGCGGCGACCGTCGAGTCGACTCCTCCCGACAGCGCGCCGAGGACGACGCCGTGCGTCACCTCGTCTCGCAGGCGCGCGACGGTCGCGTCGCGAAACGCCGGCCATCGTCCACGAGGCCTTCGCGCCGCAGACGTCGTAGAGGAAGTTCTCGAGCATCTGGGCGCCGTGCTCGGAGTGGTGAACCTCCGGGTGCCCCTGGATGCCGTAGAGGCCGCGCGTCGGCGTCCTCGAAGGCGGCGACGGGCGCGTTCTCCGTGCAAGCCGTCACGGTGAAACCCGGCGGGCGCGGCCTCGACGTGGTCGCCGTGGCTCATCCAGATCGTCTCGATCGGGCCGAGGCCGCGGAAGAGCCGGCCGCCGCTCACGTGACACCGAAGCGCGGCCGTACTCGCGGCCCGGTGCGCTGCCCACCCGGCCGCCGAGGCGCTGCGCGATCCACATCATCCCGTAGCACAGGCCGAGGACGGGCACGCCGAGATCGAAGAGCGCCGCGTCCCCCTGCGGCGCTCCCTTGTCGTACACGCTCGAGGGACCTCCCGACAGGACGATTCCCTTCGGAGCGAGCGCCGCGATCTCCCGCGCCTTCGCGTCGAACGGAAGGACGACCGACCGCACCCTCGCTTCGCGGATCCGCCGCGCGATCACCTGGGTGTACTGGGAGCCGAAGTCGAGGACGACGACCGTATCGGCGCTGGCGTTCACGGCGCCGAGTATACGGACGGCGCAGCGAGCGCTCAGGCGGGCGAGCGCAGGCGCGCCGATCAGCGCGCGCGGGATCGCGGCGAGAGCCGGCGACGACGAGACCCGCGAGCAACGCCGCGAACGCGGCGAGCGCCACGAGCAGCGGCCCCACGTTGATCCCGCCCGGCAGGTCACCGCCGTGCGCGACGCGGTGCAGGGAGACGCCGAACACCAGCGCGGCGAGCAGCCGTCGTCGAGAGGAACGCCCAGCGGCTCTCCGGAGGGATCGCGCGTCGGCCCGCCGGCGCGGGCCGCGCGACCACAGAGGCGCCGCGGCCGAGACCCCCGCGTCGGCGAAGAGCAGCAGGACGCCCGACATGAGGTAGAGAGGGACGAAGAACACGATCGCGGCCGCGCATGAACCGCACGAAGGGCCGCTTCGAGAGGGCCGCGCCGAGCGCGTCGGCCAGCAGCGGATAGGGGACGAAGGACTCGGCCGCGCGCGGATGCGCCGCGAGATACGCGACGAGCACGAGCACGAACGCCGCGGGCGCCACGACGAGAAACGCCCGCGCGATGCGGAACACTCGTCAGAGCGCCGGGCGCCGAAAGCGCCGGCGAGCCCCAGAGCGCGAGAACGCGCCTGACGTAGTCGCGAGTCTCGCGGTAGGGCGGGACGCCGCCGTGCTCCTCGACCGCGTGCTCTCCCGCGTTGTACGCCGCGAGGATCAGGTCCGCGTTCGTCTCGCCGAATCGCTCGGCGAGCTCGGCGAGGTAGGCCGTGCCCGCCCGGATGTTCTCCCGCGGGTCGAACGCGCTCTTCACGCCGAGCCGCCGCGCCGTCGCCGGCATGAGCTGCATGAGCCCGCGCGCCCCCTTCCGCGACACGGCGCGCGGGTACCCGTTCGACTCCGCGCGGATGACCGCGGCGATGAGAGCCGGGTCGATCCGGTGCTGCTTCGCCGCTTCGAGGATCTGGGAGGAGAAGGGCGAAGAGGCAGAAGAAGAGGACGTGTCGAAGAGCGAAGACGCGGCCCGCGAGGGAGAGGAGATCTCCGAGAAGGCGCGAACTGACCGCGGGCGCGAGCGCCTCGCCCGCGAGGCCGTCGGCGGCGCTCTCGGGCGCGGCGCCGGGCGCTCGTATTCCTCGTCCACGATGCGCTCGACGACGTCGAGAGGGATCGTCATCGAGCCGCCGCCCACGAGCGCGACCGTGAGGCGGTCGTCCTCGACGACCTCGTAGTCCGCGACCCGCATGTGGCGCCCGTCCTCGAAGACGACGAGGGAGGCGGCGGCGGAGGGCGCCGCAAGCACGAGAGAAAGAGCCCGCTCCAGACCGGCAGCAGGCGAAGCACCCGTCAGAGATCTGTCTCTCCGGTTTCCCTCTTAAGCAAAATCTCCTCTTCCGGTTCTCTTCGGACATGTCCATCTGCTATGCCCGCGGGTGCGTCCGGTCGTAGACCTTCCGGACGCGCGAGCGGGACACGTGAGTGTAGATCTCGGTCGTGGCGATGTCGGCGTGGCCGAGCATCATCTGCACGGCGCGCAGGTCGGCGTCGTTGTCCACGAGGTGCGTCGCGAACGCGTGCCTCAGGACGTGCGGCGACACGGCCGACGCCGGCAGGCCCGCCTTCCGCGCGGCGGCCTTCAGCGCGAGGAAGACCGTCTGCCGCGTGATCGGCTTCCCGCGCGCGCCGGGGAAGACCCATCGTCCCGCCGCGCCCGGCTTTTCGGCCCGGACCGCCTCGAGGTAGCGCGCGACCCAGCGGGCGGACGAGTCGGCGATCGGCACGACGCGCTCCTTCGAGCCCTTGCCGCGAACGAGGAGAAACCCCTCCGGAAGGCGCAGCGCCTCCACGGGAAGGGCGGCGAGCTCGGAGACGCGGAGGCCGCACGCGTAGAGCAGCTCGAACAGCGCCCGGTTTCGGAGGCCCCTGGGCGTCGAGACGTCGGGCGTGTCGAGCAGCCGCGTCACGTCCTCGGGCGACAGCACCTTCGGGAGCATCGCCCACCGGCGGGCGTTCGTGAGGTCGGCCGTCGGGTCCGCCGGCGAGGACCTTTTCCGCCGAGAGAAACCCGTAGAGGCCGCGCAGCGCCGAGGTCACCCGCGCCAGCGTGCGGGGCGACATGCCGTCCGCGCGCCTCGCGCCGAGAAACGCCACGATGTCGCCGCGCGTGACGACCTCGGGGTCGGTGCGCGAGGACGCCAGGAACCGGCCGAATCCCGCGAGATCGCGGCCGATAGGCCTCCAGCGTGTTCGGGGCGAGACCCTTCTCCGCCGAGAGGTAGTCGAGGAAGAGCGGGAGGTGCCTCTGAAAGAAGACGCCGGCCGGCGCTTTGGCAGGAGATCCCGAACTCACTCAGCCATTCTACGGAAGGCGCGCCCATAGCGTCGCGCTCAGGACGGCGGAAGGCCTCCGGGGAGGGCGCTTCCGACCGCGACCGGGTCCGGCAGGGCCGAAAGCACCGTGCGGATCTCCGACTCCGAGAGGACGTGGTCGGAGGCCTTCGCGGCCCGGTAGAGCGCGGCGACCCGCCCGGGCGTCGGATCGATGCCGCGCGCCCGCAGCCAGAAGAACACGTTCGACTCGCCGGACATCGGGCCCACCTCGATGACCTGCGTGAGGCCGACCATGCCCGCGGGCACGCCCGAGTAGATCCTGTCCGCGAGCCAATCGTCGCCCTTCGCGCGCGCCTTCACGATCGCGGCCGCATGGACGCCCGTCCCGGTCCGGAAAGCGTCGCGCCCGACCACCGGGTAGCCGTCCGGGATCGGCACTTTCAGGTAGGCCGAGACCTTCCCGACGTACGTGGCGAGGGCCGAGAGGTCGCGGTCGATCCAGCCGAGGAGCTGGAGGTTCACGAGGAGCTGGTCGAGCGGCGTGTTTCCCACGCGCTCCCCCACTCCCAGCCCGCAGCCGTGGACCCGGTGCGCCCCGGCGCGCAGCGCCGCGAGCGAGTTCGCGACCGAGAGCCCGCGGTCCTCGTGGCCGTGCCAGTCGATGCGCACGGCCGGGTTCTCGCGCGTCACGAACTCCGCGAGGAAGCCCACGAGCGCGGCGGCGCCCTCGGGCGTGGCGTGGCCCACCGTGTCGCAGACGCAGATTCGCGTGGCGCCCGCGGCGATGGCCGTCCCGTAGAGCGAGACGAGATCCTCGGGGCGGGCGCGCGTCGTGTCCTCGGTGACGAACGTGACGTGAAGGGAGTTGCGGACGCCGAGCGACACGGCGTCGCGGGTCAGCTTCATCATGCGCGAGAGGTCCCAGTCCTCCACGTACTGCCGGATCGGCGACGACCCGATGAACGTCGTCATCTCCAGCGCCCGCCCCGTGTGCTGCGAGATCTCGATGATCGGCTCGATGTCGGACGCGAGCGTGCGCGCCGCGCAGCAGGGCGCGAGCGACAGCCGCGCCTCCGTCATGCGCCGCACGAGCCACTCCAGGTCCGCGACGGAGCTGCCGCCCGCGGCCGGGATCCCGATGACGGCCGTGTCGACCCCGAGCCGCTCCATCAGGACGAGAAGCTCGAACTTCTCCTCGAGCGTCGGCGCGACCGCCGAGGGAGACTGGAGCCCGTCCCGAAGCGTCTCGTCGACGAGCTCGACGGGAACGTGCCGGGGCCGGCCCTCGCCCGCGGCCCGGTTCCAGTCGTACACGAGGCGTTGCGGATCCATCGCGCCTTCCACGCCGGGCCGTCTTCCCGCCCGGCGGTCCCCCGGACTAAGATCGCATTATGGTCGATTCGCTCGGCATCGTGGGCTACGACTCGTTCCACTTCGTCGTGGCCGATCTCGACACGGAGCCGCCGGTTTTACGCGGGGCTCGGCTTCTCCGAGGTGGCGCGCGCCTCCGCTTCGAAGATCGAAAAGGGCGGCGAGGTCGCGTCCGTCTTCGGCGCCGGACAGATCCGCGTCCTCGTCTCCAGCCCGGAGCGGAAGGACTCGCGCGCGGCGCGCTTCCTGAGGATCCATCCCGACGGCATCTCCTCGCTCGCGCTCCGCGTGCGCGACATCCAGGGCGCCTGGGATTTCCTGGCGGCGCGCAACGCGACGTTCCTGTCGGACATCGCGGTGGACGAGGCTCCGGGCGGCACCTTCAAGACGTTCAACATCGCGACGCCGCTCGACGACGTGACGTTCCGATTCATCGAGCGCAAGGGAAAATACCCGCGCTTCGCGCCGGATTTCGAGGACGTGGGCGACGGGAAGCCGCGCGAGAACCCGCACGGCTTCGCGACGATCGACCACGTGACGTCGAACGCCTACACGATGCTGCCCGTCGTGAACTGGTACCGCGACGTCCTCGGGTTCACGCACTACTGGGACGTCGAGTTCCACACGGCCGAGATGGCGGGCGGCCAGCCGGCTGACGGGCTCCGGCCTGCGGTCCATCGTCATGGCCGATCCCGAGAGCGGCGTGAAGTTCGCCACGAACGAGCCCATGCGGCCGTTCTTCCGCGAGAGCCAGATCAACCGTTTCTGCGAGGACCATCACGGCGCGGGCGTGCAGCACATCGCGTTCCTCGTGAAGGAGATCATTCCCGCGGTCGAGGCCCTTCGCGCGGAGGGCATTCAGTTCCTGAAGGCTCCGGGCGCCTACTACGACCGGCTGCCGAAGCGCCTCGAGGACGTGAAGATCACGAACGTCAAGGAGCCGATGGACGCTCTTCGGCGCAACCACATCCTCCTGGACGGCGCCGACGACAAGTACATGCTCCAGATCTTCATGCTCGACGCCATGGCGATGTACGGCGACGAGAAGGCCGGCCCCTTCTTCTACGAGATCATCCAGCGCGAGGGCGACCGCGGATTCGGCTACGGCAACTTCCGCGCGCTCTTCGAGTCCATCGAGGCGACGCAGCGCGAGGGCTCCCCGGCGCCCTCGAGGTCGTCGGCTGATGATTGACCGGATGCAGCTCGGCGAGGTGCCCGCCGAAGCCGCACACCGCGTTTCGCTCTTCCTCCGGCGCGCTTCGCTACGAGGAGTGCCTGACGCGCCGCGGGTTCGACGGCGAGTTCTCGATCCTCTACCACGAGGGGCCGCCGATGACGGACTCGCTCATCGGCCCGGCGGCGCCCGGCCGATTCGACCGCAAGGTGCCGGTCCCCGCGGAGCACCAGCCGCTCCGCCGCCGCCTCCTCCTCGGCGAGAAGGCGCCCGAGGGATTCACGCCGGTCCTCTTCAACGACGACGTGGCGGTCTCCTTCTTCAGGCTCCCGCGGGAGGCGGAGTCGCCGGACGGGTTTTCGAACGGCGACGGGGACGACCTGTTTTTCTTCTATGAAGGAGAGGGGACCCTGGAAACGCCATTCGGCGATCTCCCGTTTCGAGGCGACGACTATCTCGCTCGTTCCTCGCGGGACGTTGTCCATCGCCTCCGGATCTCTTCACCTCTCGAAGGAATTCTCTTCGAGCTTCGCGGCGGCCTGCACCTTCCGCAGCGAATTCAGGAATCCCGTCGGCCAGCTCCGGATGGACGCGCCGTACACGCACCGCGACTTCGTCCGGCCCGCCTTCAAGGGGCCCGCGCCCCGGGCCGAAGCGCATCCTCGTCAAGAAGGACGACGCCTTCGTCGAGCGCTTCCCCCTCGTCTCGCCCTTCGACGTCGTCGGGTGGGACGGCACGGTCTGGCCGTTCGCGTTCGACATCCTGAAATACCAGCCGAAGACGGGCCTCGTCCACCTTCCGCCCACCATCCACTCCACGTTCGCCGGCGCGCAACGCGCTCATCTGCTCGTTCGTCCCGCGCGTCACGGACACGCATCCCGACGCGATCCCCTGCCCTTACCCGCACGCCTCGGTCGACTGCGACGAGATCATCTACTACGTGCGCGGCAGCTTCACGAGCCGCAAGGGGGTCGGCCCGAAGGCCGTCTCCCTGCATCCCGCGGGCGTTCCCCACGGCCCGCATCCCGGCGCCTACGAGGGCTCGATCGGCTCGAGATCCACGGACGAGCTCGCCGTCATGATGGACACCTTCGCCCCGCTCCGCCTCACGGAGCAGGCCCTCGCGCTCGAGTCTCCCGGCTACCACGACAGCTGGATTCCCCGGCGCTGAAACCCCTCGCGCCGCCGCGCGTATGAAGTTGGATGCATCCGACTGGAGGAACGATGAAGTCACGCCTCGCCCTCGCCGCGCTCGCCCTCGTCACTGCTTTCGGGCCGTCCGCCCTCGCGGCGGAGCCGTCCGCCCCGACGCGCGTCCCGATTCCGGTCGACTACCGCAAGCTCCCGAACGGCCTGAAGGTGGTCCTCTCGCCCGACCACACGTCGCCGACGGCGGTCGTTGCCGTCTACTACAACATCGGGTTCCGAATCGAGCCGAGGGACCGGACCGGCTTCGCCCACCTCTTCGAGCACCTCATGTTCCAGGGCTCCAAGAACCTCGGGAAGATGGAGTTCATCAAGCTCGTCCAGTCGAACGGCGGCATCCTGAACGGGTCGACGCGCTTCGACTTCACGAACTACTTCGAGGTCGTGCCCGCGAATACCCTCAAGACCGCCCTCTGGGCGGAAGCCGACCGGATGCGAGGCCTCGCGATCACGCAGGAAAACCTCGCGAACCAGCAGGGCGTCGTGAAGAACGAGGTCAAGGTCAACGTCCTGAACCGCCCGTACGGAGGGTTCCCCTGGCTCGACATGCCGCAGGTCGCGAACGAGAACTGGTTCAACGCGCACAACTTCTACGGCGACCTCACGGACCTGGACGCGGCGACCCTCAAGGACGCCGAGGCGTTCTTCCAGCTCGTTCTACTCGCCGGGCAACGCCGCGCTCGTCGTGACGGGCGACTTCGAGCCTGAGACGGCGTTCAAATGGGTCCAGGAGTACTTCGGGCCCATCCCGTCTGCGCCGCACCAGGAGCTCCCGGACATCTCCGAGCCGCTCCAGCAGAAGGAGAAGAAGACCTCCAAGCAGGACGCGCAGGCCCCGCGCCCGGCCCTCGCGGTCGCGTATCACGCGCCGAAGCGCAACACTCCGGAGTATTACGCGCTCGGACTCCTCGAGCAGATCCTCGCGGGCGGCGCCGACAGCCGCCTGTACGACGCGCTCGTGCGCAAAGGCGGCCTGACCGGCGAGGTGAACTCCTCGATCAACGGCCTCGGCAATCAGTTCAACATCGCGGGCCCGACGCTCTTCACGGTCTCCCTGTTCCACGACCGCGACAAGACGGCGGACGCGATTCTCAAGGTGCTCGACGCCGAGATCGAGAAGCTCCGGACGACGCCCGTCGACAAGGCCACGTTCGACCGGGCGATGGTGAAAATGCGCTCCGACCTCTACGCGATGCAGGAGACCCTGTTCGGCTTCGGCCGCGCGGATCTCCTCGCCTCGTTCGCGCTCTTCGACGACGACCCGGCCAGGATCAACGGGCTCGAAACGGAGTTCGCGAAGGTGACGCCCGAGCTCATTCGGAAGACCGCGGAGGAGTACCTCCGCCCGACCAACCGCACGATCCTCGCGATCGAGCCGAAGCCGGAGGCCCCGAAGCTTCCCGGCCCGAAAGTCTGAGGCAGGACACCATGACGACCCGACGCCCCCTCTCGCTCGTCGCCGCTTCGCTTCTCCTCGCCGTTTCGGCCCTCGTCCCGTCCGCCGCGCGCGCCGACGAGCCGTCCGCGCGCGAAAAGCCGCCGGAGCCCGACGCGCCGCGTCCGTTCAAGCTCCCGACGCCCACGCGCTTCACGCTCCCGAACGGTCTCAAGGTCTCGCTCGTGCCGTACGGGACGGTCCCCAAGGCGCTCGTGCGCCTCACCGTGCAGGCCGGCAACGCCGACGACCCGGCGGGCCAGACCTGGATGGCCGACCTCACGGGCGACCTCCTCCTCGAGGGCACGAAGACGCGCAGCGCGAGCAAGATCGCGCAGGACGCCGCGGCGATGGGCGGCGAGGTCGCCGTGCAGCCCGGGCGAGAACCTGACCACGGTCGGCGGCGAAGTGCTCTCCGAGTTCGCCCCGACGATGGTCGACCTGGTGGCCGACGTCGTCCGCAATCCCGCGTTCCCCGAGTCCGAGCTCGCGCGGCTCAAGGCGAACCTCTCGCGGCGCCTGTCGATCGCGAAGAGCCAGTCCGGCCAGATGGCCGCCGAGGCGTTCCGGGCCGCGATGTACCCCGGCCAGTCCTACGGCCGCCTCTTCCCGGCCCCCGATGCGCTCTCGGGCTACTCGCTCGCGAACGCGAAGGCGTTCTGGTCGGGCCACTACGGGGCGGACCGCGCCGCCTTCTACGTGGTCGGCGTGTTCGACGCGAAGGCGACCGAGGCGGCGATCCGCAGCGCGTTCGCGGGATGGGGCAAGGCGTCGGCTCCCGCGGCCGCGGCGCCGAAGCCGTCGTCGAAGCGCACGCTCACGGTCCTCGACCGCCCGGGCGCCTCGCAGTCCACGGTCTGGCTCGGGATGCCGGTGATCGACCCCTCGAACCCCGACTTCGTCCCGCTCCTCGTCACGAACGCGCTTCTGGGCGGCTCCTTCGGCTCGCGCATCACGAGCAACATCCGGGAGCAGAAGGGCTACACGTACTCGCCGTTCAGCCAGGTCTCGATCCGCCGGCAGGGCGCGTTCTGGGCGGAGGTCGCGGACGTCACGACGAACGTCACCGGAGCCTCGATCAAGGAGATCTTCGGGGAAATCGAGCGCCTGCGCTCGGAGCCGCCGTCCGCGGCCGAGCTCAAGGGCATCCAGAACTACCTCGCCGGCACGTTCGTGCTCCAGAACTCCTCGCGCGCCGGCATCGGCGAACCAGCTCCAGTTCCTCGCGCTCCACGGCCTGCCGGACTCGTACCTGTCCGGCTTCGTCGCGCGCGTGCACGCCGTCACGCCCGAGGAGGTCACGCGCCTCGCAAAAACGTACCTCCGTCCCGACGAGACGACCCTCGTCGTCGTCGGCGACCGCAAAGTCATCGACGATCAGCTCAAGCCGTATCAGCGGCCCGCCCCGCTCTGACGAGACCCCGATCCCGGGCTCAGCGCCCCGTGAACTTCGCCGGCCGCTTCTCGAGGAAGGCCGACACGCCTTCCTTCATGTCCTCGGTCGCGAAGCAGAGCCCGAAGAGCGTCGCCTCGTGGTCCTCGGCGGCGGCGAACGGCATCTCGAGACCCGCGTTCACGGCGTCGAGGACGTAGCGGATCGCGACCGGCGCCTTCGCGAGGATCTTCTTCAGGATCTCCCGGCACGCCGGCAGCAGCTCGGCCGGCTCGACGACCCGGTTCACGAGGCCGATGCGCCAGGCCTCGTCGGCCGAGACCATGTCGCCCGTCAGGAGCATTTCGAGCGCCCGGCCCTTCCCCACGAGGCGCGGCAGCCTCTGGCTCCCGCCGTAACCCGGGATGATGCCGAGGTTCACCTCGGGCTGCCCGAGCCGGGCGTTCTTCGACGCGACGCGCAGCGTGCAGGCGAGCGCCACCTCGCAGCCGCCGCCGAGCGCGAAGCCGTTCACGGCCGCGATCACCGGCTTGCCGAGATTCTCGACCGAGTCGAGGAGCGCCTGTCCCTTGCGCGCGAAAGCGCGGGCCGAGACGGGCGTGAACGCCCGGAAGGTCGTCACGTCGGCGCCCGCGATGAACGCCTTTTCGCCCGCGCCGGTCAGGATCACGCCGCCGACGGCGTCGTCGCCCCGCGCGCTCTCGAAGGCGGCGGCGAGCCCCTCCATCACCTCCGGGTTGAGCGCGTTGAGCTTGTCGGGCCGGTTGATCGTGACCGTGAGGATGCGATCCGAGATCTCGCTGAGAACGACGGACATCGTGGGCACCTCTTTCAGACGAACGGATTCTCGTCCGCGCTCGGCCCGTACATGCCGGGCACGGGCACGTCGAGGAGGCGGAGATAGACGGAGAGCTGCCCGCGGTGATGCACCGAGTGGTTGAGGATCATGATCCGCACGACGGCGAGGCGCGGCATCGAGAAGACCGGCTTCCCCTTCATCGAGAGCGTCCAGAGTCCCATCGCCCGCGCGTCGTCGAGTCCGTCAGGACGCTCTTCGCGTCCGCGATCGTCTTGTCGAAGAGGCGACGAGGCCTGCCGTCGTCGGAGGCGGGGTCGGGACGCCGACCGAGTTCACGCCGACGTCGAAGCCGTCCGCCTTGAGCGAGCCCGCCCAGCGCGGGAGCGTCGCGACGTGCGTCGCGAGCTTCCCGAGCGTCATCGATTTCGCATGCGGTGTCCACTCGTTCTTCCCTTCCGGCACGCGCTCGAGCATCTTGCGGGTCGACGACGCCTCCCGGTCGAGCTCCATGATGGAGGGATCGATCAGCCTCATCTTCCGGTTTCCCCGCTCGTCATATTCGTAGAATCCTCTTCCCGCTTCCTCCAAAACGCCCCGCGAGCACCATCCTCTTGAGCAGCGGCGGCGGCGCGAAGCGCGCCTCGCGGTACTCGGTGAACATGATCTCCGCGATCGCGTACACGGTGTCGAGCCCGACGTAATCGAGAAGCTCGAACGGGCCCATGGGATGCGCGCAGCCCAGCTTCATGCCGGTGTCGACGTCCTCGAGCGTGCCCACGCCCTGCTCGTGCGCGCGGATCGCATCGAGGAGGAACGGCACGAGCAGCCGGTTGACGACGAACCCCGAGTTGTCGCGGGCCGCGATGGGCTCCTTGCCGAGCGACCGGGCGAAGGCCGTCACGCGCGCCACCGTCTCGTCGGACGTCCCGATCGCCCGCACGACCTCCACGAGCTTCATGACGGGGACGGGGTTGAAGAAGTGCAGCCCGGCGAAGCGGTCCGGCCGCGCGGTCGCGGCCGCCATCTCGGCGATCGTGAGCGACGACGTGTTCGAGCAGAAGATCGCGTGCGGCGCGCACAGCGCGTCGAGCGCCCTGAAGACTTCGCGCTTGGCCTCGAGGCTCTCGACGATCGCCTCGAGGACGAGATCCGAAGAGGAGATTTCTTCGAGTGAAGAGGAGAATTTCAGCCGCGAGCGGATCTCGTCATCCTGCTTCTGGCGTCCAGCTTGCCGCGTTCGATTGCCTTCGAAAGTGACTGTCTCGATGCGGCGGCGGCCCGCGGCGAGCGCCGTCTCGTCGACCTCGCGGACGACGACCTCGTAGCCCGCCTTCGCGCACACCTCGGCGATGCCCGAGCCCATCAGGCCCGCGCCGAGAACTCCGACTCTTTGAATTTCAGGCACGACACGGCCCCCGCTCGCCGCGCGAGCCGCCCCCCGCCACTAATCCTTCTGTATTCACCATTCTAAGAAATCTTTGGTGCTCTTCGATCTTCCCTCATGAGCGTGGCGCCTCCTTGAGAAGCGGCTTTTCCAGCGCGTCCTGCGCGGCCGCGAGGCGCGAGCGGTACGGCTCGAGCGTCTTCATGTTCGAGCGGACGGCATCGCTCTCGCGCACTTTCGATTCCCGGCGTACCCGCTCGGCCTCGGCCTCGAACTGCGCCGTCTGCTCGGCGAGGAGCTTTCGGGAACCTTCGTCCGCCGCGTCCGCTCGCCGGGCCTTCAGGTCGGCCAGCGTCTTCTCGAGCATCGCAAGAGCCGAGGCGTTGAGCCGGACGGTCATGGTCGCCGCCTCGGCTTCGAGCACGCGCTCCTTCACCCAGAGAAACTCCTCGACGTTCACGCCGCGGGCCCGCGCCGCGGCGACGTCGGCGGAAACGGTGGACAACGGATCGCCGGCGGGCGTGGGCTTCTCTCCCTTGAGGTCGAGGCGCACGCGGTCGAGAACGGAGAGAAACATCTCCACCTGGGCCGCCGTCACGCGCCCGTCGGCAGGCGGCCTGTAGACGTCGCGGGGCTCGGCCGCGCGCGACAGAGGCGCGCTCGCGGGCGCCGCCGGATTCGCGTCCGGCGAGCCGCAGCCGACTCCGGCGGCCGCGAGAACGACCAGGAGCTCCCGAACGCAACGCCGCACGCCGGGATGATAGCCGCGTGGTACGATTTTTTGTCTCCATGCTGACGCAAGTCGGGAAATACCAGATCGTCGAGAAGATCGGCGTGGGCGGGTTTGGAACCGTCTACAAGGGCCGGGATCCGTTCATCAAGCGGGCCGTCGCCATCAAGACCTGCCAGAGCGAGGAAGAGGAGATCAAGAAGCGCTTCTTCCGCGAGGCCGAGTTCGCGGGCAACCTGCACCACCGGAACGTCACGACGATCTACGACTTCGGCGTCACCGACGACGGCACGCCCTACATCGTGCAGGAGTTCCTCACCGGCGACGACCTCGACAAGGCCATCAAGAAGAAGGAGCCGCTCACGCTCCAGCGCAAGCTCCAGATCCTGATCGACGTCTGCGACGGGCTCGGCTACGCGCACTCGGCGGGGATCATTCACCGCGACATCAAGCCGTCGAACATCCGCATTCTCGAGGACGGCACCGTGAAGATCATGGACTTCGGCATCGCGAAGTCGATGGTCTCCCAATCGACTCTCACGCAGACGGGGATCACGCTCGGCACCGCCTCGTATCTCGCGCCGGAGCAGATCCGCGGAGAGGATCTCGACCCGCGGACCGACATCTTCTCGCTCGGCGTCCTCGCCTACGAGATGCTGACCGGCCAGAAGCCCTTCACGGGCGACCACATCTCGACGGTGCTCTACAAGATCATGAACGAGCCGCCCGCGCCCCCGAGCTCGCTCGACCCCGCGCTGCCGCGCGGCCTCGACGCGTTGATCCTCAAGGCTCTCGAGAAGGACCGCACGAAGCGTTTCTCGTCGTGCGGCGAGCTGCGCGCCGAGTGCATCGCGCTTCTCCAGAACGTGCCGGACGGGCCCGCGTTTCAGATGCCGGAAGACGACACGGAAAAAACTGTCGCGACGCCGTCGGCGGGCTTTCCCGGTCACGGGTTCCGTCTCGCCCCGACTCCGAGCGGAGGCCAGGGCCTCGCGCGTCCTCGACACGCCCCTCGCGGCCGGCCTCTCCGAGGGCCACGGCCGGCGGCATCGGGGACGTACGTCTCCATTCGGACACCGGCACGAGCGTTCCGTATCCACGCGGGCGAGGAGGGCGGCTCGGGCCCGGCTTGAAAGTCCTCCTCGCGGCCGTCGTCCTCCTGGCCGTGGCGGGCGGCGCCTGGTTCGTCGCACAGCAGCGTCACTCCGCCGTTCCGCCCGTGCCCACGCCGCGCGCCCGTGCCCGACCCGACCGACGCTCCCGCCCCGACCGCGCCGCCCGAGCCGACGCCCACGACCGCACCGGAGCCGACGGTCGCCGTCAAGGCGGTGCCGACGAGCGCCCTCGTCACGTTCAAGTCGAACATCTACGCCGAGCTCTCGATCAACGGAAAGCGCCAGAGCGCCAACCTCCCGAGGGCGACCCCGTCACGCTGAAGCCGGGACGGTACGTCGCCGTGTTCGACGCCCCGGGGTTCATGAAGATCCCGAAAGAGTTCGAGATCTCGGCGACCGACCCCAAACCCGTGACCGTGTCCGCCGAGTTCCCGGGGCGCGGCAGCGTGACGTTCACCGTGCTTCCCGCGGGGGCGGAGATCCGCCTGGACGGCGTCCTGATCGGGGCCTCGACGGGCGCGCCCATGAAGAAGACGCTCCGGGCGGGCCCCCACGAGATCAGCGTGAGCCTCGCCGGCCACAAGACGTACACCAGGACGATCGACGTCGCCGAAGACGACTCGTTCGCGATCCCTCGCATCGAGTTGAAGAAGGAATAGCTACAATCGCGTCCGTGAAGCGGAGCGCGTCCTCTTCGCGGTCGGCCGCGGTCCTCCTTCTTCTCGCGCCCCGCCCGCGCCCAGGAAGGCTCCGAGTCGCTCGAGAAGGAGGCGCGCAAAGGCCGTCAACGCCGGCCAGTTCCGAAAGGCCGCGCTCAAGTTCGAGAGCTCCGCCTCGGCGGCGAGCGATCCCCAGCGCCGCTCGCGCATGCTCGTCCAGGCGGCGTGGGCGCACTTCAACGACGGAAAGAGATCCGAAGCTCAGGAAGCGCTCCGCCGCGCGTTCACCGGCAGCCCCGACCTCGAGATCGTGCCCGACTTCTTCTCGCCCGAGTTCGTCAAGATCGCCGCCGAGGTGCGCGCGCGCCGCGCTCGCCGCGATGCCCTCTCCGGCGGCCGACCTCGGCGAGATGAAGCGCGTCGCGAAAGAGAAGCTCGCCGACGGCAACACCGACGACGTCATCCACGACCTCCTCTACAACGTGCCGCGCGAGAAGCTCGACGCCGAGGCGCTCGACCTCCTCGCGCAGGCCTACGAGAAGCAGGGCAAGTTCACCGAGGCGGCGAAGGTCCGCGCCTCGGGGCCCGAGGCCCCCAGGGCTCCGCCCACGGCTCCGGCGGGTTCCCGGCCTTCGGCCGGCGGCACCGCGGCCCTGCCCTCGCAGCCCTCGGCTCCGACGGCGGACTACCTCGCTCTCGGCCGCGCGGCCCTCGCGCGCGGCGACGCCCGAACGCCCAGGCGGCCGCGAACCGGCTTCTCGAGATCGACCCGCAGTCCAGCGACGCCTACCGCCTCCTGGGGAACGCTTACGCCTTGCGCGGCGAGAAGGCCTTCGCCGAGGCCAACCTCAGGCAGTCGCTCAAGTACAACGAGAAGAACGAGGGGGCGCTGCTCGACCTGTACGAGCTTTCGCTCGGCGGACAAGAACTGGGACGCCGCGCTCGATGCGCTCCGGCGCGCCACCGAGGTGAATCCGCGAGAACGGCGCACGGCTCCTCGCGCTCGGCCGCAAGGCGTACGCGGACGGGGATCTCGTGCACGCGCGGCAGGTCTTCGCGACCGCCGCGGCGGCGTCTCCGAAGGACGTCTCCGTGCTCACCGAGTACGCGATCGTCCTCCTGCAGGCGCGGGACGTCGACGCGGCCCTCGAGCCCCTCATGAAGGCGGCGGCCGTCGAGCCGGACCGCGAGATCGTGCGCGCGAATCTCGCCTCGACGCTTCGAAAGAAGGGCCTCTGGAAGGACGCCGAAAAGGAATACCGCGAGGCGATCCGCGCCGATCCCGACTACGCCCCCGCGCTGCGCGGGCTCGGCGCGCTCCTGCTCGAGCGCGGACAGGCCGCCGAGGCGGTCGAACCTCTCAGGAAGGCCGTGCTTCGCGACCCGTCGAACCTCGAGGGCGCCTGGGCGCTCGCCCGCGCGCTGCGCCAGACCGGCGCGCTGAAGGACGCGGCCGAGAGCCTCGCGCGGTCGACCGCTTCCCGACAAGGGGCTCCTCGACGACGAGGCCGGTGCCGTGGCCTACGAGCGCGGTCGCTACGAGGAGGCCGTGGGCTTCTTCGAGAAGGCGCTCGCGAAGGAGCCGACCTCGGCCGTGTACAAGGCGAACCGCGACAAGGCCGCGGCGGCGGCCGCGTTCCTCAAGGGCTCGGGCCTCACGGTTCCCGAGAAGTAGCCGCCCGTCAGGCCCCGGTCCGCGCGGTCGGACTCGCCGTCTTCGCCGCATCACCGCCAGCAGATCCGTGAGGATGCGCGCGGTCGCGCCCCAGATCGCGTGACCCCTGTAGTGGTAGACGAGCGTCATCACGTCCCGGCCCTTCCACTTCACGGCGCGCTCCTCGACGACCATCGGATCGAGGAGATACGACATGGGGACCTCGATGATGGACTCCACCTCGCCCGCGTGCGGCGCGAACGCGACCGGATAGGGAATCGCGCCGACGAACGGCGAGACCTCGAAGTCGGTGACGGTCTCGAGCTTCGGCAGGGCGCCGAGGATGCGGACGCTGGCGCGCGGGACGCCGATCTCCTCCTCGGTCTCGCGGATCGCCGTCTCCCAGAGGTTCGCGTCGCGGTCGGACTTGCCGCCGCCCGGGAACGAGATCTGGCCCTTGTGGTGCTCGACCATGTCCGTCCGCTTCGTGAAGAGCGTCCAGAGAGCCTTCTCGCGCACGTACAGCGGGATCAGGACCGCCGCCGGGCGAAGCGGCGGGGTTCCGTCGTCCCTCTCGGAGGCGCGCGGCTCGCGACGCGAAGCTCCGGCCGAGTCGCGTCCTCAGATCTTCCATCCAGGGGCTGTACGCGCCGTCCGCTTCGGTCATGGAGCGGCGTCGGGCGCGCCGAACCCCTGCCGCTCGGTCGCGCCCTTCTCGCCCTTCTTCACGAAGGACTGAAGATACGCCTCGATGAAGCCGTCGAGGTCGCCGTCGAGCACCCGGTCCACGTCCCCGACCTCGAAGTTCGTGCGGTGGTCCTTGATGAGCCTGTAGGGCGCGAGAACGTACGAGCGGATCTGCGACCCGAACCCGATCTCCATCTTCGTGCCGGCGCGCTCGGCGTCCTTCACCAGGCGCTCTTCGAGGGCCCGCTGGTAGAGGCGCGACCTCAGGACCTTCATCGCCGAGTCCTTGTTCTTGTGCTGGGAGCGCTCGTTCTGGCACTGCACGACGAGCCCCGTCGGCAGGTGCGTGATGCGGATCGCCGACTCCGTCTTGTTGACGTGCTGCCCGCCCTTGCCGCCCGCCCGGAACGTGTCGATCCTCAGGTCCTTGTCGCCGATCTCGACCTCGATCGTGTCGTCGATCTCCGGCGAGACGTAGACCGCGGCGAACGACGTGTGGCGCCGCGCCGCGGCATCGAACGGCGAGATGCGCACGAGCCGATGCACGCCGCGCTCGGCCTTCATGTGGCCGTACGCGTACTCCCCCTCGAAGCGCAGCGTCGCGGTCTTGATGCCCGCGTCCTCGGCGTACGTCGCCTCGAGGACGTCCGTCTTCCACCCGCGGCGCTCGCCGTAGCGGAGATACATGCGCATGAGCATCTCCGCCCAGTCCTGCGCCTCCGTCCCGCCCGGCGCCCGCGTGGATCTCGACGAGCGCCGGCAGCGGGTCCTCGTCGTGCGTGAGCTTGAACGTGAGCTCCTTGTGGCGCGCCCACGGCGCGATCGTGGCGAGCGCCGTGGTCGGCGTCCGCCTCCACCTTCTCGCCGGAGCGCAGGAACTCCGCGAGGATCTCGAGCTCGTCCTGCCGTTCCTTGAGGTCCTTGTCGTCCGCGAGGACGCGCTCGGCGCGCTTCAGCTTGCGCAGCGTCTCCTGCGCCTCGAGGGCGTTCGTCCAGAAGCCGGGCTCGCCGGTCGTCCGCTCGAGCTCTTCCTTCTCTTTCGCCGCCTTGCGGACGTCAAAGATAGCCCCGGAGGGCGCTCACGGACGACGCGAGTTCGAGCAGGCGCTCAATGCGTTCTTCGTTCACGTGGAACTTCCTCTCGGCGGCGCAAGGTTCGGGTCGGGATCCTGGTCAGCCGGCCGCCGCGGGCTCTCGGGGCTCGAGAAGCCGCGCGCGGAGAATACCGGCCACCGAGCCCCGCCGCGCAAACCCACGCCGCCGCATCCCCCGCGGCGGCCGCGGGCGGCGGCGCGGAGGGCCGCTCGAGCGGCACCGCGAACGCGCCCTTGCTGTCGGGGCCGAGCGTGACGAGGACGCGCCCGTTCCGTCCACGGCTCCGCTGATTCCGGTGATCGCCGCGCGCACGAGCGGACGGCCCGTCTCGATCGCGCGCACGACGGCCGACTGCCAGTGCTGCCGCTGCGCGCCCGCGCGGCCGTACCACGCGTCGTTCGTGAGCGTGAAGAGGACGTCGGCCCCCGCGCGCGTCTCCTCGCGCGCGATCCAGGGGAAGACGACCTCGTAGCACACGGCGCCGCCGAGCTTCCAGGTCCCGAGCCGGGAGCAGAGTCGCCCCGGCGCCGGGAGTGAACGCGGAAGGCACCGCGCGGCTGATGGGCCGGATCCTCCGAAGGAGGCCGGCGAGCGGCACGTACTCGCCGAAGGGCACGAGGCGCTGCTTGAAGTAGGGCGGCGTCACGGGTCCGTCCTTCGTCACGAGGAGCGCCGCGTTGTAGAACGGCGGCCTCCGGATCGGCCGGCGCGTCGGACCAGACCGTGCTCAGGAGGATCGCGATGTCGAGCTCCCGGCAGAGCGCGACGACCCGGTCGCGGAATGCGGGCGCGAACGACCAGGCGTACGGCGCCGCGCTCTCCGGCCACAGCACGAGGACCGGCCGGCCGTGGCGACAGAGGCCCCGCGTCTGGTCCTCCAGATCGGCGAACAGGCGTTCCGCGGTGCCGGCTTCCCAGCGGAGGTCCTGCGGCACGTTCGGCTGGACGACGCCGACCTTCAGGAACTCCCCCGACAGCGCGCGGCCGGCCGGGGCCCGGCCGCTCCCGCGATCAGCGCCGCGAGCGCCGCGCCCGTGAGCCACGCCAGGCGCAGATTCTCGAGTGGGTCGCGTGAGCGCGACGTAGAGCGCCGCGTTCAGAGAGGCCACGAGAAACGACGACAGGAAGACGCCGCCGAGCGCGGCCGTGCCGAGCAGCTGCGGGACGTCGGCGAGCGGGTTCGCGAGGAGCGCCCACGGGAAGCCGCCGAAGATCCAGACGGTCGTGCGAAAGAACTCCTGGACAGACCCATGCCGCGCCGAAAGTCGCCACGATGCCGGCGGCCGAGCGCGGCGCGACCCAGGCGTAAAGAAGTCCCATGACGGCGAAGGGCACCGCGCAGATCGCGGCGGCGAGCGCGAGCGCGAGGCCCGCCACGGGCCACGACACGCCTCCGAAGCGATGCACGGTGTACGCGATCCAGGGAATCGTCACGACCCAGAAGGCGAGCCCGAAGACGTACCCGAGAACGGCCGCGTTCCTCGGCCGCGCGCCATCGAGCGCGGCGACCAGCGGAATCAGCGCGACGGGGAGAAGAGGAAGAATCGAGAAGTTCGGGAAACAGAGAGCCAGAAGGAGGCCTGAGGCAGCAGCGCCAAAGGGCAGCGAGAGGATTTTCTTAGAAGGTAATACGGGCAGCATGCGACGCCGAAAGCAAAATCAATCTCTCTTCGGCGCGAACTCTTCCGCCCGGTAGCTCGAGCGGACGAACGGGCCCGGAGAAGACGGCCGAAAAGCCGAGCTCCATCCCCCGCGCCTCGAGCCACGCGAACCGCTCGGGCGTCGCGTACTCCACGACCGGGAGGTTCCACGCGGACGGCCGCAGGTACTGCCCCACCGTGACGACGTCGACGCCCGCGCCGCGCAGCGCGCGAAAGACTTCCACGACTTCCTCGTCTCTTTCCCCGAGGCCGAGCATGAGGCCGGACTTCGTCGTCATCGCGGGATGCCGCGCTTTCACCCGGCCGAGGAGGTCCACCGAGCGGCGAAACGCCGACTTCGGCCGGACGGTGTCGTAGAGGCGAGGGACCGTCTCGACGTTGTGGTTGTAGACGTCCGGGCCGGAGTCCGCGACGCGGTCGATCGCGTCCGCGGCGCCCTGAAAGTCCGGCGTCAGGACCTCGACCGTGCGCGCGGCGTCGTCCTCCTTCAGCGCCCGCACGACCGACGCCCAGTGCGCCGAACCTCCGTCGTCGAGGTCGTCGCGGTCCACGGACGTCACCACGATGTGCCGGATTCCCATCTCGTTCGCCGCGTCGACGAGGCGCCCCGGCTCCTCCGGGTCGAGGGGCGCGGGCCGCCCGGACGTGATGTGGCAGAAGCCGCACGCGCGCGTGCACACGTCGCCCGCGATGAGAAACGTGGCCGTCTTCCGCTCGAAGCACTCCGTGCGATTCGGGCAGCGGGCCTCCTCGCAGACCGTCGAGAGGCTTCCGCGGCGCATCCGCGCCTTCATCTCGTGGAGATCGGCGAGCCGCAGCTTCTTCTCGCGAATCCACGGGGGCAGGCGCGGGCGTCTCGCCGTGCGAACCGGGAAGGGGACGGCTCACGGCACCACCAGCGGCGTGTTCTTGATCTGCTTGTCGGTCGCCTTGATCTTCCGCGCCGTCGCCTCCGCCTTCGAGCGGTCCTTGAACGGTCCCACGCGCACGCGGAACCAGCCGTCCTTGCCCGGCACGGCCGAGACGTCCGCGGCGAATCCCTCGTCCTTGAGTCGCTTCATGAGCTCGTCGGCGGCCTGGGCCTTCTTCGTCGCGAGCACCTGGACCCAGAACGGTCCCTTCGGCGCGGCCTTTGCCGAGACGTCTTTGCGGAGCTTCCTTTGCCGGAGTTTCCTTTGCCGGCGGGGCCGCCGTGGGGGCGGGAGGCTTCGGCGACGGAAGCGCCGTCGGCGCGGGTGCCGGCGTCGCGGCGGCCGCCGTTTCCTTCGATGCGGCGCGCTTGTCGGCAGCGAGAAGCCGAGCGCCTCCTCGGCGGGCTTCTTCTCTTCGCGGGGGCTTTCCGAAGGCGCCAGCGTGGGAACGGGCAGGTCGGAGGCCGTTGCCAGAGTCGCCACCGCGCCCGGGCCCTTCCGCGCCGCCGCGCCCGTCTTCATCCCGAAGAAGAAGGCGAGCGCGAGCGCGACGAGAAGGAGCAGGAAGAAGAAAGCGGCCTGCCGCCCCGTGACGGAGATCTGGTAATGGACGGGCGGCCGGTCGTGTCGTTCCTCCGGGCCTTCCGAGAGGCCGAGAGCCGTCATCAGGGGGTCCCGCCTTTCTTCATGAAGGCCGAGATGAGGTCCATCGGCAGCGGGAAGATGACCGTCGAGTTCTTCTCGGAAGCGATCTCCGTGAGCGTCTGCAGGTACCGGAGCTGGAGCGTGGCGGGCTGGCGGCCGATGATCTCGGCGGCCTCCGAGAGCTGCTTGGAAGCCTCGAACTCGCCGGCCGCGTGGATGATCTTCGCGCGCTTCTCGCGCTCGGCCTCGGCCTGCTTCGCCATGGCGCGCTGCATCTCGATCGGCAGGTCGACGGCCTTCAGCTCGACCATCGTCACCTTGATGCCCCACGGGTCCGTGTGCTTGTCGAGGATCTCCTGCAGGCTCTCGTTCAGCTTGTCGCGCGAGGAGAGCAGCTCGTCGAGCGTCGCCTGGCCGAGGATCGATCGAAGCGTCGTCTGGGAGAGCTGCGACGTGGCGTAGAGGTAGTTCTCGACCTTCACGACCGCCTTCGCCGGGTCCATGACGTGGAAGTAGACGACCGCGTTCACCTTCACGGACACGTTGTCCCGCGTGATGACGTCCTGCGGCGGCACGTCGAGGACGACCGTGCGGAGGGAGATGCGGATCATCGTCTCGAACGGCCAGAAGATGAGCGTCAGTCCGGGCCCCTTCGGCGCCGGCCCGAGGCGCCCGAGCCAGAACGTGACGGCCCGCTCGTACTCGTTCAGGACGTTGATCCACTTCGACAGGAAGACCAGTCCGACGAAGACGATCGGGATGAGGATCGGCAGATTCGACATCGAGTCTCCTTAAGGCCCTTTCGGGGCGGGACGAACGAGGACGGACAGGCCGTCGAGACCCGTGATCTCGACGTTCTCGCCGGCGGCGACCGGCGCGGACGACCGCGCCTCCCAGATCGCGCCGTCCACGAAGATCTTGCCCGTCGGCGCGAGGGCCGTCCGGGCGGCGACGATCTGGCCCACGAGAACGCCGGCGCCGGTGCGATCCGGCAGCCGCTTCACGGCGAGCGCCCTGAACGAGAGCAGCGCGAGGATCACGGCGGTCGTGACGGCGCCCGCCACGAGCGTGGCGAGCTCGCCGCGCGGCGCGCCGGCCCGGTCGGGGAACAGCAGGAGAGCGCCCAGCACGATCGCGGCCGCGCCGCCCACGGCGAGGACGCCGTGCGCCGCGAGCTTGATCTCGAGAAAGAAGAACAGGGCTCCCGAGCACGAGGAGGCCCATCCCGGCCCCGTTCACCGGCAGGACGGACATCGCGAAGAGCGCGAGGAGGAGGCAGATCGCCCCGAGGACGCCGGGCAGGATCCCGCCCGGGTGCGACAGCTCCGAGTAGAGGCCCACGAGCCCGATGAGAAACAGGATCCCCGCGAGCGCGGGGCTCGCGAGGACGCCGAGGAACTTCTCCCGCCGCGTCATCTCCTTGACCTCGGTCGCGAGGCCGGCCGTCTTCAGGATCACGTCGGGCTTCCCGACGCGCTTCGCGGTCCGCCCGTCGAGGCGCGCGAGGAGATCCGGAATGTCGCGCGCGACGACCTCGATCAGCTTCCGCTTCTCGGCTTCGGTCTCGGAATACGACGCCGCGTCGCTGACGGCCTTCACGGCGTCGTCCACGGGCCGGCCGCGGGGCTCGGTCACGGAGCGCAGGAGCGCCGAGACGTCCTCCCCCACCTTTTTCGCGATCGTCTTCGGAAGATCCTCTCCGCCGCCGCCCACGGGCGACGCGGCGCCCGCGTTCGTGCCCGGCGCCATCGCCGCGACGTCGCACGACATGAGGACGATGAAGCCGGCGGAGGCCGCCTGCGACCCCGGCGGCGCGACCCAGCCCACGACCGGCACGGGCGAGCCGAGGATCGCCTGCGTGATCGCCCGCGTGGAATCGAGCCGCCCGCCCTGCGTGTCGATGCGCAGGATGACGAGCGGCGCGTCGGGCTTCTCCCGCCTCCTTGATCGCCTGCGAGACGAAGCGCGCGCTGACGGCGTGGATCTCGGTGTCGAGGTCGATGACCGGAACCGGCGTGGATGGCGGCGCGGATGGCGGCGCGCCCCGGGCCGCGAGGGCCGAGAACAGAAGCAATGCCGGCCAGGAGCGCACGGCGGCATTATAGGTTCGTGCTAGAACGCGGCGATGCGCTGGAAGCCGGTCGACGTTCTGACGTCCGTCTTCGCCGGTCTGCTGCTCATTGCCGGGCTCGTACGGTTCCAGACGCTGGAAGACCGAAGAGTTCTTCTGAGAATGATCGTGGTCGCGGCCGTTCCCGCGGGGATCGCCTTCATGCGGGCGCGCATCCGAACCCTTCTAAGAATCTTCAGATTCTCTTCGACTATTACATCATCGGCTGCGTCGTCGTGATCTTCGACGGGCTCGGCCCGCTCATCCGCGCCGTCCACCCCGTCGACTACGACGCCGCGCTCATCGCGTTCGACCGCGCGCTGTTCGGAACGGACCCGACGGTCGCGCTCGAGAAGATCGCGACGCCCTTTCTCTCGGACGTCCTGACGATCTTCTACGCGCTCTACTACTTCCATCCGATCGTGCTCGGGACGCTCGTGCTTCTCGACGACCGCGCCCGTCCCGCGAGCGCCGCCGACTTCCCGCGATTCGCCTTCGTCATGGTGTTCGTCTTCTTCGTCAGCTACGCGTGCTACTTCCTCGTGCCGGCGATCGGGCCCCGCTACACGCTCGCGCACGCCGGGCCGCTTCCGCGAGGCGCGATCTCGCAGGCGATCGACCACACGCTCGACGTCCTCGAGAAAAACAAGCGCGACTGTTTCCCGTCCGGCCACACGATGGTCCTCGTTGCGATCGTCCTCGAGGCGTATCGCCGCTCGAAAAAGACGTTCTGGGCGTTCCTGCCGTTCGCGGTCGGCCTGATCCTCGCGACCGTCTACTGCCGGTACCACTACGTCGCGGACGTGATCGCGGGCCTCGCGCTCGCGTTCGTGACGGTGCCTTTGGGAAACCGCATCTACGCGGCCCGGAAGGGCGGACCGCAACGCGAGGGCGGCGGGTTCCCCTGACGGTCGTCGGGACGGAATGGCCGACGTTTCAAACGGCGACGTGCTCCGCCGCCGCCAGGACTTCCCGGATTTTCAGGAGAAGGCCGGAGCGTGTGAACGGCTTCTGGAGGAGGTGGATTCCGGGCTGGAGCACGCCGTTCTGGTTGACTCCGACCTGCATATAGCCTGACATGTAAACAACGGCGACTCCCGGACGGGACTCGCTCAGCTTGCGGGCCAGCTCTGGCCCGCTCATCCCCGGCATCACGACGTCCGTCAGGAGAAGATGGATCCAGCCGGGATGGGAACCCGCAAGGGAGAGGGCTTCCTCGCCGCCGGACGCTTCGATGACCGCGTAGCCCGCCCTGGTGAGCATCTCCCGCGTCATCGTGCGAAGGGCCGCCTCGTCCTCGGCGACGAGGATCGTCTCGGAGCCCTTCGGCAGCGGAGCGGACGAGGCCGGGCCGGCCTCGGCGCGCTGACTTTCCTTCGCGGCACGCGGCAGGAAGATCCTGAAGGTCGATCCCCGACTCGGCTTGCTCTCGACCTTTATGTGGCCTCCGCTCTGCTTCACGATGCCGAACACCGTCGCCAGCCCGAGGCCGGTTCCCTTGCCTTCTTCCTTGGTCGTGAAGAAAGGCTCGAATATGTGAGTCATCGTCGTCGAGTTCATCCCGCAGCCGGTGTCGGCGACGGAGAGCATGACGCACGGGGCCGGCGAGCCACCCTGATCGCAGTCCATCCTGTCGCGATCGGAGCAGTCGGCGGTCTTGAGGACCAGCGTGCCGCCCTGCGGCATCGCGTCACGGGCGTTGAGCGCCAGGTTCATGATCACCTGCTCGATCTGGCCCCTGTCGGCCAGCACCGGGCCCAGTCCGGGTGCGAGGCGGGTCTCGATGCGGATGTCCTCGCCGATCAGCCTCTTGAGCATTTTTTCGACGTCCTTCACGACGTCGTTGAGATCCAGAATCGTCGGCTCGAGCACCTGCCTGCGGCTGAAGGCCAGGAGCTGACGCGTCAGGCCGGCGGCGCGCTCGGCCGCCTTCCGGATCTCCTGCAGCTGGACAAGGCGGGGGTCGCCGGCGGCCAGGCCCGGCTCGAGGAGGTCGAGGTAGCCGAGGATGACGGTGAGAAGGTTGTTGAAGTCGTGGGCCACCCCTCCCGCGAGGCGGCCAACCGCCTCTATTTTCTGGGCCTGGCGAAGCTCGAGCTCGGCCACTCGCCTCTCCGTCTCGTCGATGAGAAACCCGCGGAGCCCGACGAGCTCGCCCCGCTCGTCGAAGGACCCGAGGACGCTTTCGACGACGTGCACAGGCCGGCCGTCTTTGCGGCGCAGCGTCTTTTCGCATCTTTCGACCCGCTTTTTCCGCCTCACGAGGTCCAGGAACTTCGCCCGCTCTTCGGCGCTCGGGTAGAGTGAGGACATGTTCTGGGACAGGGCTTCTTGGACGGACGAGAAGCCGAACGTCCGCGCGTAGGCGGGGTTGCAGGCCAGAACCCGGCCGTCCGGCCTCGAGATGAAGTGGCCCGCGAGATCTTCGTCGAAGAAGTGGCGGTACTTCTCCTCGCTCGCTCGGAGCTCCTCCTCGGCCTTCTTCTGTTCCGAGACGTCATGCAGGGAGAAGACGAGGAAATCGACCTCGCCCGTCTCGTCCAGGATCGGAGCGAGGTTGAGGTCCCAGTGGGTGACGCCCCTCTCCGGTTGATCCCGGTAAGTGAACGGCCTTCCGAAGATCTGGCAGATCTCCTTGGTCCTGAGGGTCCGCTCGAACCTCGCCTTCAGCTCCTCGGACGGATAGAGCTCGAAATGATTGAGGCCCGGGAACTCCGACGGGTCCCGTTGGCACGCCTTCGCGTAGGCCTCGTTGACGCGGATGAAATTGAAGTCGCGGTCGAGGAGGACGAGGCAGGTCTGCGTATTCCTGAAGAACGATTCGAGAAGCCGGGACTGCTCGGCCAGGCGACTCTCCGCCAGCCGGCGCTCCCTCCGGGCCAGCCTCCCCTCCAGGGCCTTCTCCACGGCGTCTCCCAGGCGCGCCAGGCGGTCCTTGAGCAGGTAGTCGACGGCTCCCTGCTGGAGGCATTCGATCGCCGCCTCCTCGCCGACGGTTCCCGTCACGACGACGACCGGAACGTCGCTCCGGCGTTCCCTCGTCAGGCGCAGGGCCTCGAGCGCGTTGAACTGCGGCAGATTGTAATCGGCCAGGATCACGTCGGGAGAGGAGGCGAGCCCCGCGAGAAGATCTTCTCCGGTCTCGACCCGCGACCATTCCACGTCGAAGCCATGTCTACGCAGTTCGCCCACCATCAGCTCGGCGTCGCTCGGCCGATCCTCGAGGATCAGAACGCGGATCTTCGTCATCGCGGCCTTTCTCCAGTGGGGTCCGTCCCCTCGGGTGACTCGTTGAGGAGGAGCCAGTAGAGGCCGAGATTGCGCACGGCCTCGGTGAACTGGTCGAAATCCACCGGCTTCACGATGTAGCTGTTCACCCCGAGGTCGTAGCTCCGCACGATGTCCTGCTCCTGCCGGGACGAGGTGAGCACGACGACCGGGATCGTCCTCGTCCGCGCGTCGCCCCGAATGCGCTGCAGGACTTCGTGGCCGTTCACCTTGGGGAGCTTCAGATCGAGGAGAACTACCTTTGGCCTCTCGAACACGTCGCGCCCGGCGAACGCGCCCGTTCCGAAGAGATAGTCGAGCGCTTCCTCGCCGTCCCTCACGACCTGGATCGGGTTCGCGATCCTGTTCCGTTTCATGGCGTGCAGTGTGAGCTCCGCGTCGTTCGGGTTGTCCTCGACCAGCAGTATCCCGGCGTGACGCTCGCTCATGCGGAAGCCTCCCCTTCCAGGGTGAAGAAGAACGTGGCGCCGCGATCGACAGCCGCGTCCGCCCAGATCCGCCCGCCGTGTCGGCGCACGATGCGCTGCACGATCGCGAGGCCGACGCCGGTCCCCTCGTACTCCTCGACGCTGTGCAGCCGTTGAAAGACGCCGAAGAGCTTCCCGGCGTACCGGATGTCGAAGCCGACGCCGTTGTCCTTGACGAAGTACATCGACCTCCCGTCCGCAACGCACGAACCCACCTCGATTCGCGCGATGTCGCGTTTGCGGGTGAATTTGAGCGCGTTCGAGAGAAGATTGATCCAGACCTGCTTGAGCAGCGCGGGATCCGCCTCACAGCACGACAGCTCTCCGACGAGAGTTTCCACGCGCCGTCCCTCCGCCTCCGGCGCGAGGTCATCGAGGCACGCTTGCACGACCTCGGCCGGAAGGACCCGTTGGCGCCTGAGAGGCTGCCGGCCCAGGCGTGAGAAGCCGAGCAGGTCGTCGATGAGGCGGCCCATCTGCTTCGTGGCGTCCCGGACCTTCACGAGGTAGTCCCGGCCGTCGGGCGGAAGCTCGGGGCCGTACTCCTCGACGACGATGCGACTGAAGCCGTCGATGGCGCGGAGGGGCGCCCGGAGATCGTGGGAGACGGAGTACGAGAAGGCCTCGAGCTCGCGATTGGCCGCCTGCAGCTCGGCTGTGCGATCGTGGACCCGCCGCTCGAGATCCTCGTTCAAATGGCGAATCTCCTCTTCGGCGCGTTTGCGTTCCGTGATGTCGCGCGCCGCCGCGAAGACGCCCACGACGTCCCCCTCTTCGTTCCGATATGTCGTCGCGTTGTACAGAACGTCCGTCGTGCGGCCCGAAGCATGACGGATGGTCAGCGGGTAGTCCCGGATCGTCCCTTTAGTCAGCACCTCCCGGTAACCGTCCTGGGCCTTCTCTGGCTCGGTGAAGTAGTCGGAGAAATCGCTGTCGATGAGCGCCCAGCGATTCGATCCGGTGACCGACTCGGTCGCGGCGTTTACGTCGGTGATTTTCCCTTCAGGGCTGATCGTCACGAGCGGGTCCAGGCTGGCCTCGAGCAGGCTGCGCGCGTAGAGCGACCGCGCACGGAATTCCGCTTCGGCACGCTTCCGGTCCGTGATGTCGCTGAACGTGAGGACCGTTCCGACTGGACGTCCGCCGTTGAAGATCGGGCAGGCTCGCGACTCCGCGGGAAAGCTCTTCCCGTCTGCCCGCCAGAAGAATTCGTCCTCCACGTGGAATTCCGAGTCCAAATGGTCGACGTCGCACGTCGGGCACTCGGAGCGCGGGTACTCGGTCCCGTCCCGGCGGTGGTGGTGGATCCGCTCGTGGACGCTCTGCCCGAGGAGCTCTTCTGCCCGGCCGTAGCCGAGAAGCGAGAGAGCTGCGGGGTTGCAGAACGCGCAGCGTCCTTCGAGGTCGAGCCCGAGGATTCCCTCCATCGTCGAGTCGAGAAGCAGCCGGATGCGCGCCTCCCCGTTCGCCAGCGCGTCCAGCATCTCGTTGAGACCCTGCCCCAGCTCGGCGATCTCGTCGCCGCCCGTCGCCCCGGCCCGGACGTCCCGCCGCCCGTCCCTCACCTGGGCGGACATCTTCAGCAGCTTCGTCAGGCCTGCCATGAGCCGGCTCCCGATCAACACGGCCAGAACCGAGCCGAGTGCGACGGCCAACAGGGTGTAGAAGACGCCGTTGCGGAACACGGCCGCGAGGTTCTCTGCGATGGCGGCCTGCCCTGTCCCGACGCGTGCCCACCCGACGCACGCGCCGCCGCTCGTCAGAACGGGTGCCGCGATGTCGAGAAGCCCCGGGTCCGCCGACACGGTCCGGGGCTCCGGCGCCGCGCGCAGGAGCTCGAGGCTCCTTTCGTCCGAAAGGAAGAGGCCCTGATTTCGCTCGTCCGTGTGCGCGAGGACGCGCCCGTCCCGCGCGACGACCATGGCGTACCGCACCCCAGGGTAATGCCCGAGGGCCTGAACGACCTCCCCGAGGCCGACGACGTCGTTCGCCAGGACCCACGATCCGCTGTTGACCGCCAGCGCCTGCGCGAGGGCCTGCGTCTCGGCGAGGCTGTGTTCCTTCAGGAACCTCCGCTGGCGCTCCACGAGATCCCAGACGAAGATGCTCATCATCACGAGGTTGACGAGCGCCACGCCAGCGATGAGCTGGCTCCGCACCTTCCGCGGCCAGAGCCGCCTCATCGGATCACCTCGTGATATCGCCTCAGGAAGTCGCGGACCGGAGCGTACGTCTCTTCGGTCGCTGGCTCGAAACGCGAGAGTGGGATGGCGGCGAGGAGTCGCCGCCCTTCTTCGCTTTCCTGGAGCGAGAAGAGAAGCGAGGCCAGCTCGTCCGCCAGCTTCCCGGGCACGTCGTCACGCACGACGAGGCCGTTGTTCACCAGCGAGGGCGTTTCCCACTTCACGACGAGCTCCCGCGCGCGCTCCGGATTCCGTTCGACGAACGTCTTCCACGGAACGGGCCACGTGGCGGCCGCGGCGCTCCGTCCGATGTAGACGTTCATGATCGAGGACTCCTGCGATCCCGTGAAGAGACGCCGGATTCCGCCGTTGACGTCGAGCCCCTTCGAGTGAAGGAAAAAGAGCGGCATCATGGTGGCGGCAAGAGCGGTCGGGGCCGGGAAGCTGACCGTCTTTTCCCTGAGGTCGTCGACAGTCTCGATTCGGGCGTCTCGCCGGACGATCAGGATCCCGCGGAACTGATCGTCGTCGCCCATCTTGCCGAAGACCCGGTAGCCCTGGGCCACGGACTCGAGGGTCTGGTAGGGGTTCGGGAGCGCGACGTCGAAGTGCCGGGAAAAGAGCTTCTTCTCGAACTCCTCGTACGACCGCGATGCTTCGAGTTGGACCCTGGTGCCCTGGAGGTTCCGGTTCAGGTAATCGACGATCGGACCGTACACCTCGAAGAGCCGTTGCGGGTTGTGAAGGGGATGGACGCCGAAGGAGAGGACTGCGGCCCGCTCATCCGTGCGCGCCGCGTAGGAGGGGACGTATCCCTCGGCGTTCCCTCGCCCGCAGCCCGCCGCCATGACGCACGAGAAGGCCACCGCGCCGACATGTCTCCACACGACAATCCCCTGCCGGCTCCGGGTTTCCGGAGACGCACCGCGGCATTCCATTCAACAAAAGTATGTGCTCGCAACGCAGCCACTGGGTGATGCATATGCATCAAACCTCGGGCAGCCTCTTCGCCACGAGCCGGTAGCGCCGGTAGATCCGGCCGCCGAAGACCTCGAGGGGCTTCAGGATGTCGAGGTTGTCCTCGAGCATCCACGAGAACTCCGCCCACTTGTGGCCGATTCGGATGCCTTCCTTCATGGCCTCGTAATACAACACGGCGTCGAGGCCCCGCTTGCGGTACTCCGGCAGCACGCCGAGCGCCATCGTGCGGCAGCGGTCGATCTTCTTCTTCTCCGTCAGGAACTTCAGCCAGCCGAACGGGAACAGCGACCCGCCCATCTTCACGAGGACCTGGTTGAAGTCCGGGAGCGCGAGGTGGAACGCGGCGGGCTTCCCGTCGATCTCCGCGAAGAGGATGTAGGGCGGGTAGAGGATGGGCTTGAGCTTCTTCGCCATCGCGTCGATCTCGTCGGACGTCATCGGCACGAAGCCCCAGTTCTTCTCCCACGCCCCGTTGTAGATGGTCTTCACGATCGCGAGGTCCTCGTCGAACCGGTTCATGCGGATCGGCCGCACGACGAGCTTCGGCTCGCGGCGCCTCACGCCTTCCGCGAGGCGCGCGAGGCGCTTGAACGAGACGTCGCTCACGGGCGCGAGGATCGCAACGAGGTCCTTCTCCTTCGAATAGCCCGCGTCCGCGAAGAGGTCGAGGTAATACGCGGGGTTGTACGTCATCATGAGAAACGGCAGCCCCGGGTCGCTCTCGCCGGGCACGAGCGCGCCCACCTCGTCGTTCAGCGACGGGTTCGCGGGGCCGCGCAGCCGGTCGCAGCCGGGGAGCATTTCGCGCACAGAGCGTTCCGCCGCCTCGAGAAGACGCGAGGCCACATCCTGATCGTTCTCACATTCGAAGAATCCGAAAAACCCGGTCTTTTCGCCGTGGACCCGGTTGTGCTCGTCGTCCACGATCGCGGCGATGCGTCCGACGACCTTCCCTGCCGCGCCGCGCGAGGAACAGTTTCCGCTTCGCGTGCTTCCAGAACGGGTTCTTCGCCTCGTCGAGCATCCAGCGGACGTCCGAGCGGAGAGGCGGCGGCCAGTTCGGGTCGCCGGCATAGAGGTGGTACGGCAGCTCCACGAACTCGCGGAGCGAACGGGAGGACGAGACCCGGTCGATCTGAATCGGGTCGGTCATGCGTGTACGGATCCGAAGAGAGATTCTCTTAGAAGGTGAAGATGGCAGCGGCGCCGCGTTGATGCCGGGGCGGCGCGGAGCGCGAGGCTCTCACGCACCCTTCTAAGAAATCCTCATCCGAATCCCCGGTTCCGAAAATCTCAGGTCCGTCTTACGAGACCAGTCCCAGCTCCCGGCCCACCTTGTGGAACGCCTCGAGGGCGCGCGTGAGGTGGGCCCTCGTGTGCGTGGCCATGTACGAGGTGCGGATGAGCGCGCGGCCCGGAGGCGAGCCGGGGCTGACGACGGCGTTCACGAAGACGCCCTCGTCGTCCAGGCGCGCGGCCATCTGGAACGCGAGCTCGTCCGGCCCGACGACGATCGGGATGACGGGGGTCCTGGAGTTGCCGCAGTCGAAGCCGAGGGCGCGGAGAGACGTCAGCATGAAGCGCGTGTTCTCCCAGAGGCGCTCGCGGCGCTCGGGCTCGCTCTCGATGATGTCGAGCGCGGCGAGCACGGCCGCGACGGAGGCCGGCGGCGGCGCCGCCGTGAACATGAGCGACGCGGGCCCGGTGCTTGATGAACTTGATGACGTCCGGCTCGCCCACGACGAAGCCGCCGACGGTCGCGAGCGACTTCGAGAACGTGCCCATGATGAGGTCGACCTTGTCCTCGAGGCCGAAGTGCTCGGCCGTGCCGCGGCCGTGCTTGCCGAGGACGCCGACGCCGTGCGCGTCGTCGACCATGAACGCCACGTCGTAGTCGTCGCAGATGCGGGCGTACTCGGGGAGGGGCGCGATGTCGCCCTCCATCGAGAAGACGCCGTCGACCACGAGCATCCGCCCGTTCCGGTCGCCGTTCAGGGCGAGAAGGCGGCGCAGGTCCGCCGGATCGTTGTGCTTGAACTTCTTGACCTCGGCCCCGACGGCGAGGCGCGCGCCGTCGTAGATGCAGGCGTGGTCCTGCCGGTCGAGGTAGATCGCGTCGCCCTTGCCCGCGAGCGAGGACAGGACCCCGAGGTTGACGAGAAAGCCCGTCGAAAACGTCACGCACGCCGGCTTCTTCATGAAGACCGCGAGCCGCTCCTCCAGCTCGACGTGGATGTCGAGCGTGCCGTTCAGGAGGCGGCTGCCGGCGCAGCCGGCGCCGTACTTCCGGATGGCCTCGATCGCGCGCTCCTTGATCTTCGGGTGCGAGGTCAGGCCGAGGTAGTTGTTCGACCCCAGCATGACCATCTCGCGGCCGCCCATCGTGACGACCGGGTCCTGGCCCGACTCGATGGTCCTGAAGAACGTGAAGAGGCCGGCGGCACGAAGCTCGTCGGGTGTCGTATAAGTTCGACACTTGTCGAAAAGTGGGCGGCTCGAAGCGGGTTCCGCGATGGCCTGCGACCGACCGGGCATCGATTCATCCTCGGCGGCCGCGGGCCGCGCCCCATGGTGCTGTCTCATTTCGTGTCCCCTGTCACGGGAATTTTACCACCTCGGTCCGAGATCCACCCACGCTCGAGATACCACTCCCAGGTGAGTCTGGCGCCGGTCTCAAAATCTGTTCGAAATGGCTGACCCAGCGCCACTTGTGCGTCCGACACATCGCAGATCCACGCCCTCTGGAGCAGCTCGTTCGCCTTCTCCGCGTTGAATACCGGAGGCCCCTTTCCGAAGGTCGAAAAGAGCGCCGGCGAGGGAGCCCGCCGCCCGAATCGCGACGGCGGGGACCGGCACGAGCCAGGGACGCCTCGAGGGAAGGGTCGCGAGCGTCTCGGCGATGCCGCGGTACTCGAGGACCTCCGGGTGCGCCACGAAGAACGTCTCGCCTCTCCCACCCCTTTCGAGAGCGCCGAGGACGGCCCGGGCCACGTCGGCGACGTAGACCATCTGGATGCGCGGCGTTCCGCCCGCGAGGACCGGCACGAAGCCCCGCGAGGCTGCGACGAACAGGTCCCGGATCGCCGTCTCGCGAGGCCCGTACACGGCGCTCGGGCGGAGAATCGTGAAGGCGAGACCCGGTGCGTTCCGGACCGCCTCCTCGCCCGCGAGCTTCGAGCGGCCGTAGGAGGAGACGGGGCGCGGCGGGTCGGCCGCGCATACCGGGGCCCCGTTCCGACTCGGGCCGCCGGCGGCCTGGGAGGACACGAGGACGACGTGCGCGTCCGGGCGTCGCCTTTCGGACCGCCGCGACGACGTTCGCCGATCCCGGCCGCGTTCGCGGCCATGTACTCGGCCTCGTTCCGGGCCGACGTCTTGCCGGCCACGTGGACGACGGCGCGCGCGCCCGCGACGAGCGCCTCGAGCGACTCGCGGCCTCCTCACGTCGCCGTGAACGATCTCGACGCCGAAGTGCCCTTCAGCCAGCCGGGGTCCTCGGGACGGCGCGCGAGAGCGCGCACGCGGTAGCCCGCCGCGAGAAGAGCGTCGGCGACGTGGCTGCCCACGAATCCACTGCCTCCCGTGAGGGCGACGAGGTCACCTGCGCGCCATCGGGCGAGTCTATCGCTCGACTATGATCCGCCGCGCCCGATGCGAAAGAGCCTGTCCGGCGCCGCCCTGGCCCTCGTGCTTTCCCTGCCGGCCGCTGCTCTCGAGGCTCCGCGCAAGATCGTCGACTACGACATCAACGTCTCCCTCGACCCGGAGACGAAGCTCGTCGAAGGCTCGGAGACGCTGAAGTGGACGAACCCGTCCGACGTCCCCGTCGGCGAGCTGCGCTTCCACCTCTACTGGAACGCGTTCCGCAACGACCGCTCGACGTTCTTCCAGGAGTCCGGCGGCCAGCTGCGCGGCGACAAGGCCGACACGGAAAAGGGCTGGGGCTATACGGACGTGACGTCGATGAAGTGGGACGGAGTCGAGCTCGTGAAGGGCGCCCGCTTCGAGAGCCCGGACGACGGCAACCCCGACGACCGGACCGTCCTCGTCGTCCCGCTCCCCCGCCCCGTCGCGTCCGGCGAGACCGCGACGCTCGCGATCGCGTGGAAGGCGAAGGTCCCGAGGGTCTACGCGCGCGCCGGCTACGTCCGCGACTTCTTCATGTTCGGCCAGTGGTTCCCGCAGATCGGCGTCTACGAGCCGAAGGGCCGCCGCCGCCGGACGGATCCGGGCTGGAACTGCCACCAGTACCACGCGAACTCCGAGTTCTACGCGGACTGGGGCGACTACCGCGTCGCGATCACGCTTCCCGAGAAGTTCGTCGTGGGCTCGGCGGGCGCGCTCGTGGACGAGAAGAGGGCGAACGGAAAGAAGACGCTCACGTACGAGCAGAAGTCCATCCACAACTTCGCCTTCACGGCCGACCCGCGGTACGTCGTCGTCGAGGACGTCTTCGACCCCGCGAAGGACCTCCCGGCCGACGAGGTCGCGCGGGCGTCGAAGGTTCTCGGCCGCTCCGAGACGGATCTCCGCGCGGGCTTCCGCAAGGTCGCGATCCGCCTGTACCTCCAGCCCGACCACCGCGCGTTCGACCGCCGGCACATCGAGGCGCAGAAGTGGGCGCTCGCGTGGACGGGCCTCTGGGCCTTCCCGTACCCGTACGCGCAGATCTCGATCGTCGACCCGCCCGAGGACGGCACGGGCGCGACCGGCATGGAGTACGAGACGATCTACACGACGCTTACGTTCAAGTGCCCTCGCGCGCTGGCCGCTGAAGCGGGTCGTCCTCCCCGAGATGGTCACGATCCACGAGTTCACACACGGCTACTGGATGGGCCTCCTCGCCTCGAACGAGTTCGAGGAGAGCTGGATGGACGAGGGGATCAACACGTTCACCGAGCTCGTGATGGTGGACCGGAAGTACGGGTACGTCCTCGAGCTCCCGCCCGGGATCGGGCTCCGGGACGAGGACGTGTACCGCGCGTTCACCTCCCTGACGCAGGACCACGACCCCATCCTCGCGGACTCCTGGAAGTTCGCGACGTCGAGCTCGTACGGGCGGAACTCGTACCACCAGTCGGGCACGACGATCCAGCAGATCCGGAACCTGCTCGGCGAGGAGACGTTCTGGCGCGCCTTTCGCGCCTACGCCGAGCGCTGGCGCTTCGACCACCCGACGTCCGAGGACTTCTTCGACGCGATGCGCGCGCCCGGCGACCCGAACGTCGCCGCGCTCATCCGGAAGACGTGGTACGGGCGCGGCTGGATCGACTTCGCGATCCTCGACGCGCGCACGGTTCCGGACGATGGCTTCACGGGCTACGACGACGCCGGCAAGCCCGTCAGCTTCGACCCCGACCCGAAGAAGAAGGAGAAGAAGAAGCCGGACGACAAGAAGCACAGGGGCCCATGGCAGTCCCTCGTCATCGTCGGCCGCGACGGCGACATCGAGATGCCCGCGAAAGTCGTCCTCACGTTCAAGGACGGGCAGAAGGTCACGCGGACGTGGGACGGCGCGAGCGACGTGGATCAAGTACCGCGTGACATCGCTCTCGCCGCTCGTGAAGGCCGAGGTGGACCCCGAGCGCCGGACCGTCCTCGACCGCAATCCGTGGAACAACGCGCGCTACACGAAGAAGTACGAGGGGCCGTCGGCCGCCGCCAAGGGCCGGACGTACGCCCTGCACCTCGTGGAGATCCTCCTCTCCACCCTGTGGGGTGTCCTGTGAGCCCGCTCTCGGCCGGCGTCGGCGCCGCCCTCCGCAACCGGCGACTCGCCGCCGTTCTCTGGCTCTCGCTCCTCGCGTCGGCGCTCGTCGCCTGGGGCCCGATCAAGGCTTTCTTCGCGGTCCTCGACGAGGGTGCGTTTCGCGAGTCGCTCGTGAAGGGCTGGGACTCCTGGGGAATCCTCTCGTTCCTCGTCGTGGAGCGTTCCCAGATTCGACTCGTGCTCGCGGCGATCCTCGGCTCTTTCGTGGCGTTCGTCGCTTCTCCAGATCTTCCTGACGGGCGGCATGCTCCGCGCTCTCGTCGCCGGCCGGCCGCGCCCCGTGCTTCGCGCAGGTCGTCGCCGAGTCGGCCGGCCTCTTCAAGGCGAACCTCTGGGCGACGGCGCGATTCGCGCTGTCGTCGTCCTTCTGGCTCGGCCTCCTCGTCGTCCTGCCGTGCGCCGGCCTCGACAAAGCTCGGCCGAGGACGCGCCGCCCCACGGCTGGCGCGGCGACGCTGCTCTTCTGGTGGGGGCTTCTCGGGGGGCTTTTCGTCCTCTTCAACACGGGGCTCCGGTTCGACCTCGCCCGCATCGCCCTGGCCCGCGGCGACGCCCGGAACGCCCGCGGCGCGTACCGCGTCGCGAAGCAGCGTCTTTCGCGGCCGGCGCCTGTCGGGAATCCGCATCATCCTGTTCTGGCTGGCCGTGTTCCTCGGGGTACAGGCCCTCTTCACGAGCGCGGGCCTCCAGATGAACCCGCGCACGAACGGAGCCGTGGCGGGCCTCTTCCTCTTCCGGCAGATCGGGTTCTTCCTCCTCGCGATGGCGCGCGTCGGTTTCTTCGCGTCCCTCCTCGCGTGGGAGGAGCGCCGGCGGCCGGCTCACTCCGTCATCGGAAGCGCGAGCGGCGGGACGACGTGGAACGACAGGGCACCGATCTCCGCGAGGGCGCCCGCGAGCGCTTTTCCGGAGACGGGCTCGAGCGTGACGACGAACGGCAGCGCGCTCTTGTCCTCGTAGGGGGCCTGGAACACGGCGTCGATGTTCGCGCCGTGGTTCGCGAGGATGCGCGCGAGATCCGCGATGATCCCGGGGCGGTCGCGGACGACGAACCTCAGATAGAAGGGCGACACGAACTCCTCGGGCGTCGCCGGCACGCACGGCTCGAGAACGCCGAAGCCGAGCGGCGGCGCCGCCGAAGCTCCTCCACGCGCGATCTCCACGACGTCCGCGAGAACGGCCGTGGCCGTCGGGCCGCCTCCGGCGCCGCGCCCGGAGAAGACGAACGGGCCGCCGCTTTCGCCGCGCACCTCGACCGCGTTGAACGGGCCCGTCACCTTCGCGAGCAGCGACGCCTCGGACACGAGGTGCGTCCTGACCGAGAGGAGGAGATGTCCGCTCGCGAGGAGGCGCGCCACGGCGAGCTGGCGCGGGGTGCGCAGGAGCCGCCGCGCGTAGACGAAATCGCACGGCAGAAGCGCGCGTGATGCCCTCGCGGGCGATCTGCTCGAACGCCACGTCGCGGCCGAACGCGAGGCGCGCGAGAAGAGCGAGCTTGTAGGCCGCGTCGTCGCCCCCGACGTCGCTCGCCGGGTCGGCCTCCGCGTATCCCGAGCCTCTGCGCCTCGGCGAGAACCTCGTCGTAGGGGCGCTCCGTCTTCTCCATCTCCGTGAGGATGAAATTGCACGTCCCGTTCAGGATGCCGGAGACCGCGGTCACGCGGTCGCCCGTGAAGCTCGCGCGGAGCGCGCGCAGGATCGGAATCCCGCCCGCGACCGCGGCCTCGATGCCGAGGCCCGCGCCTTTCTCGCGCGCGAGCGCCTGCAGAGCCGTCCCGTGCCGGGCGAGCAGCATCTTGTTCGCCGTCACGACGCTCTTGCCCGCGTCCGAGCGCCGCGCGGATGAGGCCGTTCGCGGGCTCGATTCCGCCGAGCAGCTCGACGACGAGGTCGACCCCCGGCGTCCGTCGCGACGGAAGCGAGGTCGTCCGTCCAGCGCACGCCGGTCCCGAGGCCGGGATCGCGCTTCTGTTCCGCGTTGCGGGTCGCGACGGCCACGAGGGAGAGACGGACGCCGCGCCGGGACTGCGAGGTCGGGCGCCTCCCTCGCGAGGAGGCGCGCGAAAGCCCGGCCCACCGTGCCGAAGCCGATCAGGCCGACGCGAACGGCGCCTCCGGTGTCGCTTTTCATCGGCGCGCAATGTACGGTACGCGTTCGCCCCGGTCAAAGACTCCGCCCAGGAGGCCACGATGCCGGCGTCCGCAATCCTTCCGCTGATCGTTCTTCTCGCCCAGCCCCAGGCGGCTCGCCCCGACGCGTCACGCCGGCCGCCGAGCCGAGGCCCGCGTCGAGACGGCGCAAGCGCCCGAAAAGAAGGAAGACAAGGAGGAGCCGCCCGTCGTCACGCACCACGAGCTTCGCGCCGGCGGAAGGGTCCTCAAGTACACCGCCACGACGGGCCTCATGCCGCTGAAAAGCGACACGGGAGATCTCGAGGCGCACGTCTTCTTCGTCGCGTACACGCTCGACCGGGGCGGCGCGCCGGCCGAGAAGCGGCCGCTCATGTTCTCGTTCAACGGCGGCCCGGGCTCCTCGTCCGTGTGGCTGCACCTCGGCGCCCTCGGGCCGAAGCGCGTGAAGATGAAGGACGACGGCATGATGCCGCCGCCCCCGTACGCGCTCGTCGACAACGAGGACACGTGGCTCACGGAGACCGACCTCGTCTTCATCGATCCCGTCGGGACGGGCTACAGCCGCGCCTGTCAAGCCCGAGCTCGGCAAGAAATTCTGGGGCGTGGACGGCGACATCGCCTCGGTCGGCGAGTTCATCCGCCTCTACCTCGCGCGGAACGAGCGCTGGACTTCGCCGCTCTTCCTCGTGGGCGAGAGCTACGGCACGACGCGGGCCGCGGGCCTGTCGGGATATCTCGTCGAGAAGGGCATCGCGTTCAACGGCATCGTCCTCGTGTCGTCCATCCTCAATTTCCAGACGGGCCGGTTCACGAAGGGGAACGACCTCCCCTACCCGCTCTACCTCCCGACGTACACGGCGACGGCCTGGTACCACAAGAAGCTCCCCGCCGACCTGCAGGCAAAGCCCCTTCGCGCGGTCCTCGACGAGGTCGAGAAGTTCGCCGCGGCCGACTATCCGATCGCTCTCGCGAAGGGGGACGCGCTCGCCCCGGCGGAGCGCAAGGCGATCGCGCGAGCGGCTCGCGCGGTTACACCGGCCTCGATCCGGCGTGGCTCGAGCGCGCGGACCTGCGCGTCGAGATCCAGCACTTCTGCAAGGAGCTGCTCCGGAACGAGCGCCGCACCGTGGGCCGGCTCGACACGCGCTTTCAGGGCATCGACGAGAGCGGCGTCTCGGAGCGGCCGGAATTCGACCCGAGCCTGGCGGCCATCCGCCCGCCGTACACGGCGATGTTCAACCAGTACGTCCGCAGCGTGCTCGGATACAAGTCGGACGCGACGTACCACATCCTCGGCGGCGGCATCGGGCCGTGGGACTGGGGCGCCCAGAACGGCTTCGCCGACACGAGCGCGTCGCTGCGCCAGGCGTTCGCGAAGAACCCCGACATGAAGCTCTTCGTCGCGTCGGGCCACTTCGACCTCGCGACGCCGTACTTCGCGACCCAGTACACGCTCGCCCATCTGGGCCTCGAACCGGGCCAGCGCGCGCGCATCACGGCGCACGAGTACGAGGCCGGCCACATGATGTACATCCACACCGGCGAGCTCGCGAAGCTGCGCAAGGACGTCGGCGCGTTCCTGAAGGCCGCGCTGCCGGCTCCTTAGGGCCGGGAACCGAATGGAGGCGCGGGGGTCCAACCTCTCGAAAGGAGACTCCGATGCGCCACCAGATCCTCACCGCTCTCCTCCTCGCCGCCGGGGCCGCGAACGCTTCCTCCCCTTCCGGCTTCGGCCTCGACGTCCTCGTGGACGGCCGCGAGCGGCCGGAGTACGCCGCGCGGGGAACCGTTTACGTGGAGGCGCTGCGCGGCCACGATTACGCGCTCCGCCTTTCGAACCCGACCGGCACCCGCATCGCGGTGGCGCTCTCGGTGGACGGGCTGAACACGCTCGACTCCCGCCACACGGCCGCCCGGGACGCGCGCAAATGGGTCCTCGCGCCCTACGAGACCGTGATCATTCCCGGCTGGCAGGTCTCGAACGCGGCCTCGCGCAAGTTCGTCTTCACCGGCGAGCGCGGCTCGTACGGCGCTGCCCTCGGGAAGACGCAGGACCTCGGCGTCATCGAGGCTGTCTTCTTCCGCGAAAGGCTTCCCTACCGCGTCGAGAGGTGGTGGAAGGAGGGAAGGATCCGAAGAGAGGATTTCTTCGAATGAGAGAGAACGACCGGCCGCCCTCGCGGCACCGCGGCGCCCGGCCGAGGCGGCGAACGCGACCATTCTAAGAAGTCTTATTCTTCCTCTTCGGACGGTGCCGCTGCGGAGGGTCAGCCCGCGCAGAACGAGCCGTCCGGCGCGGCCCGGGACCATTCGCAGAAATCTCTTTCTTCCTCCTCCTTCTCCCTCTCCGAAGCTCTCCGACGAGTACGCCGCGACCGGGATGGGGCGAAAGACGCAGTTCGGCGTGACGCAGGTCGACCTCGAGCTGGAGACGGAGCCCGCCGCCGTCGTGCGGCTGCGCTACGAGTTCCGGCCGCAGCTCGTCGCGCTCGGCGTCCTGCCGCGCGATCCGGACTCGTCGCGGGTCGCGCGCCGCGAGCGCGCCCGCGGCTTCGAGGAGTTCTGCCCCGAGGCCCGGTAGTCAGGAGCCCCGCGTCTCCTTCAGCCGCGCGAGCGCCCGGTCCGCCTCCAGGGGGCCGGGCGCCTTGCCCTGGAAGACGCGGCCCGCGCCGCCGCCCTTTCCCCCGAGCAGCGAGGCGAGCTCGCGTCCCAGCGCCTGCGCGTCGCCGAAACCGTCGCCCACGCCCAGAGCAAAGACGTGCTGGCCGTCGCGCGTGGCCGTGAGGAACACCGCGCGCGGTCCGGCCCTCTCCGAGAACCGGCGCGCGACCACCTGCACGAACGCCATGTCCCGCCCGTCGAAGTGCGCGTGGACGACGCGCTCGCCCGACGCCAGCGCCGTCTCCGCCGCCGCGGCGGCCAGCTCGTCGTCGGCGCGGCGGAGAGCCCGCTGCGCCTCCGCCAGCTGGTCGAGCTTCGCCTTCGCCGCGGCCGCGAGGCCGGCGTCCGGGGCGCCGAGCAGCGCCCTCAAAGCGGCGTTCCGCTCCTCGTGCCGCGCGAGCCTCCTGCGCGCGCGCCGCCCCGCCACGAAGAAGAGTCGCGTCCCGCCGCGCAGCGGCTCGGCGGACAGGAGCGCAACTGCCTCGATCTCGGCGGTATTCGAAAGATGGGTTCCGCCGCACGTGTTGAGATCGACTCCTTCGATCTCGACGAGCCGCACGTCGCCCGTGTGGTCCTCGGGCAGCCCCCGGGTCCTCACGGAAAGCGCGCGGAGCTCCTCGGGCGCGACACGCCGCGGGCGGACGGCCCGGGCCGCACGGATCTCCGCCGCCACCGCGTCTTCGAGCGCCGTGAGATCGGCGGCGGAGAGCGTGCGCGCCTCGAGCTCGACGTCGCAGACCTCGGGGCCGAGATGAAACGCCGTCGTCGGCCAGCCGAAACGGTCCTGGGCGACGGCGGAGAGAAGATGCTGTCCCGTGTGCTGCTGCATGTGGTCGAAGCGGCGCTCCCAGTCCAGCCGCACGCGCACGGGGCCCGGCGCCACGGACGCGGCGACGTAGTGCCGGATCTCGCCGCCCGCCTTCTGCACGTCGAGGACCTCGACCTCGTTCAGAAAGCCGTGGTCCGGAGGCTGCCCGCCGCCTTCGGGAAAGAGGATCGTGTCGTCGAGAACGCGCGTACGCCCGGCCCGCGTCGTCGCGCACCGCGAGGATCGAGGCGTCGAGCGTCGTGCGGTACGGCTCGCGCTCGTAGGCCGGGACGCCGGCGTCGTTCACGGCCCGATTCTAGGTGTCCTCGGCCGGCGTCCGGCGCCGTGGATCTTCCCGGGTGAAACTTCGGAGGGCCCCGCCGCGTATCGAGTTAGATTCCCCGAATCAAAAGGAGTTGCCCGCATGCGTCGTTCCAGCGCCCTTGCCGCTATCCTCTTCGCCCTCGTGACCGCCAGCGCGAGCGCCCAGCAGACGAAATCCGATCTCCTGCCTTTCAAGGCCTCGGAGACGACTCTTCCGAACGGGCTGAAGGTGATCGTCGTGCCCACGGGATTTCCGAACATCGTCTCGCTCCAGATCCCCGTGAAGACGGGCTCGAGGAACGAGGTCGAGCCCGGCAAGTCCGGCTTCGCCCACTTCTTCGAGCACATGATGTTTCGCGGGACGAAGGAGTACCCGCCGGAGAAGTACCAGGCGATCGTGACGCGCTCGGGCGCCCAGCAGAACGCCTACACGACGGACGACTACACGAACTACTACACGACGTTCCCGAAGGAAGACCTCGAGACGATGCTGAAGATCGAGGCCGACCGGTTCCAGAACCTCTCGTACGACGAGTCGGCGTTCAAGACCGAGGCGCGCGCCGTTCTCGGCGAGTACAACAAGAACAGCGCGAACCCGATCCAGAAGATCTACGAGGTCGCGCGCGACAAGGCCTTCCAGGTCCACACGTACAAGCACACGACGATGGGCTTCCTCAAGGACATCGAGGACATGCCCAACCAGTACGCGTACTCGAAGACCTTCTTCGACCGCTGGTACCGTCCCGAGTACACGACGATCATCGTCGCCGGGGACGTGAAGGCCGAGGCGGTCTTCCCTCTCGTCGAGAAGTACTGGGGCGGGTGGAAGAAGGGCTCTCACGCCGTCACCGTCCCGCAGGAGCCTCCCGCGAAGGGTCCGGTGTACGCCCACGTTCCCTGGCCGTCCGACACTCTTCCGTGGATCGTCGTCGGTTTCCACGGACCGGCCTTCTCGGAGGAGAAGAAGGACCTTCCGGCGCTCGACGCGCTCTTCGACCTGTCCTTCGGGCCAACGTCGGACCTCTACAAGAAGCTCGTCGAGAAGGAACAGAAGCTCGACGCCCTCCAGCCCGAGCGTCGACATCAACGAAGACCCCGAGCTCCCGGGCGTCTTCGCGCGCCTCAAGAAGGGGACCGACCCCGTCATACGTCCGCGACGAGATCCTCCGCACGCGTCGCCGGCCCTCCGCGACGAGGCCGTGGACCCCAAGCGCCTCGAGGAGGTCAAGTCCAACGCCCGGTACGGCCTCGTGCGCGGCCTCGACGACACGGAGCGGATCGCCGGGCTGCTCGCGCGCTTCGTGCGCCTCCGCCGTTCGTACGGGACGATCAACACGTACTACCGCCTCATCGACGCACTCACGCCTGCCGACCTTCTGGCGGCGGCGAAAACCTACCTGACGGACGCGAACCTCGTGATGACGACGCTCTCCAAGGATGCGATGCCGGAGGCGATCGGGACGCTCGCTCCGCTCGCGACCTTTGCGCCGGCGTCGAGGGAGGCCACCGCGTCCGGCCCGGAGCCTGCCGTCGTCACCCAGCCCTCGCCCCTTCCGCGCGTCGAGGTGAAGTTCCTCTTCGCGGCGGGCTCCGCGCACGACCCGGCCGGAAAGGAGGGCCTCGCGGCGCTCACGGCGCGCATGATCGCGGACGGCGGCTCGCAGGACCTTCCGATCGACGAGATCAGGAAGGCCCTTTTCCCGGTCGCGGCGAGCTTCGACGCCGGCGTCGATCGCGAGATGACGGTCTTCACGGGCGTCGTCCACAAGGACGCGTGGAAAACGTTCGCGGACGTCGCGCTCGCGCAGCTCTTCGCGCCGGGCTTCCGCGAGGAGGACTTCCGCCGCCTCAAGGACGCGCAGAAGAACGCGCTCACCCAGAACCTGCGGAACAACAACGAGGAGGAGCTCGGAAAGGAGCGCCTCCAGGAGCGCATCTTCGCGCGCACGCCTTACGGCCATCCGGTCCTCGGCACCGTCGCCGGGATCGAAGCCATCACGCTGGACGACGTGAAGGGCTTCGCGAAGAAGGCCTACACGCGCGCCGCCCTCACGGTCGGCGTCGCGGGCGACGCGCCTCCGGCGTTCCTCGAGCGCGTCAAGGCGGAGGCGGGCAGGCTGGCCGCGGGCCCCGCGCTGTCGCCTCCCGAAGGAGTCACCGGCCGCAAGCCGAACGGGATCGAAGTGGACATCGTGAAGAAGGAGACGCGCGCCACGGCGATCTCCTTCGGCTTCCCCATCGCGGTCACGCGCGCCCATCCCGACTTCGCGGCGCTGTCCGTGGCGCGGTCGTGGCTCGGCGAGCACCGCTCCTCCAGCTCCCACCTCTACAAGCGCATCCGCGAGGTGCGCGGCATGAATTACGGCGACTACGCCTACATCGAGGCGTTCCCGCGTGGGATGTTCCTGTCCTTCCCGAACGCGAACGTCGCCCGGCGCGCGCAGATCTTCGAGATCTGGATCCGGCCCGTCGTGCCGCAGAACGCGCACATGGCGCTCCGGGTCGCGATCCACGAGCTCGACAGGCTCGTCTCGCAGGGCCTCACCGAGGAGGAGTTTCAGACGACGCGCGACTACCTCATGAAGAACGCCTACCTCCTGACGTCCAACCAGGATCGCCAGCTCGGCTACGCCCTGGACCAGAGATGGTACGGGCTCTCCGACTACGTGACGACGATGCGCGAAAGACTGGGCAAGCTCACACGCGCCGACGTGAACGCCGCGGTGAAAAGGCACCTCCAGACGAAGGACCTCTCCGTCGTGATCGTCACGAAGGACGCCGAGGGCCTGAAGGAGACGCTCGTCGGCGACGCGTTCTCGCCGATCACGTACGACGGCGAGAAGCCGAAGAAGCTCCTCGACGAGGACAAGGTCGTCGGCGCGCCGGAAGCTCGGGATCAAGGCCGAGGCGGTGTACGATCACGCCCGTGGAGGACGTGTTCGCGAAGTGACGGAACTGCCGGGAAGCATTGACGGGTCTGTCGGTATGATCTAGAGTCATACCCATGAGAACCGCGAAGGTCGCCATCTCGCTGGATCGCCGGACGCTGACGCAGGTCGACCGGCTCGTCCGTCGAGGGGTGTTTCCCAGCCGGAGCCGGCTCGTTCAAGACTCCATCGAGGACAAGCTCCGCCGGATCGACGGCGCTCGCCTCGCACGCGAGTGCGCAAAGCTGGATCGCCGCGTCGAGCGTGCGCTTGCGGAGGAAGGGCTGGAACCGGTCGCCGAATGGCCACCGTACTGAGAGGGGACATCGTCTGGGCAGACCTGAATCCGGTTCGCGGAAGCGAGCAGGCGGGCCTCCGTCCGGTACTCATCCTGAGCGCCGACGTCTTCAACCGAAACTCCGGGACGGTCGTCGCCGTCGCGCTCACGAGTCAGCCGCCGCGTGCCGGATTTCCCTTAACCGTTCCCCTTTCGGATCCGAAGCTCCCGAAGAAGTCCTGGGTCAAGATCGGCCAGATCCGGACTCTCTCGACGGAGAGACTCGGAAAACGCCTGGCGCACGCCACACCGGACGAGCTCGAGGAGGTTCTCGAGGGGCTGAACGAAATCCTGGGCGGTTGAGCGTGACGATCGACAACATGTACCGCAGGCGGCGTCTCGGACCGCCGCTCGGCACGCGTCCGTTGCCGTCGAATTCCGGACATCAGTGCTGCGGTGTTATCATTTCTTTCCAGAGTTAGGCAGTTGCATTTGCGTCTTGCCTTTCATCCGCGTCTTGTGCGAGTCGTCCTGCTCGCCAGCGGATGCCTGGTACCGTCCGTCGCCAGCGCGTCGCCCGAGAGGGCTGGGGGCGAGCGGCGCGCGCTGCCTGCTGCCCCTGCTTCCCATGTGAACCTCGTCGCGACATGGAGGGGCGTCGGGCGGAATCGGATCTGGACGGACCCTTCGAACTGGGATCGGGGCGTCGTCCCGGGCCCGTTCGACGCGGCGCGCTTCGATGAGCGCTCGACCGACGTCGTCCTCGACGAGGAGGCGAGCGGTGCTCTCGGCACCGTCATCCTCGAAAAGGGGTTCACCGGTACGATTCGGCTAGGCCGCGACCTGTCGGTTACGGGAAGTCTCGTTATCGCTGGAGGTTCGTTCGTCCAGGGCCCCCATTGCCTATCTGCCGCCCAAATCGAGCAGACCGGTGGAAGACTGTCGGGAGGCACGCGCTCTCTCGAAGTTTCTGGCGCTATGGCGGTCCGCGGCGGGATTCTCGAGACCCCACGGGACGTCACGCGCATTCGGACGCTGGAAATCCGTCCTCCCGGCGTCGTACGCGTTGGAGAAAACGGCCGACTGGAGCTCACCGGCGACGGTGCCCCTTTCCTCGGGGACGGCCTGCTCGACACGACCACCAATCGACCCACGAGCGTGGAATTCACGGGGCGCGCCACGATGGATCTTCCTTTCGCCCCGGACACTGCTTCTCAACGACCACCCGGTAACCGGCTGCACGAAGGATATCGAACGCGAACGGGTGGGTGGGAGACACGACTCCAAGGCCGGACGCCGCTCGCATTCGGCGATGCTGCGAGCACACTCGGCCTCTATGCCGGAGAGAGCAACCTATTCTCAGCGGTAGCCGACACGACGAGCGGCTTTGCGTACTTCTCCGCGGATAATTTCGGCACAGACGCCGCGGCGATCGTAAAGGTCCGGACGTCGGACCTGACTCGTGTGGGTGCGCTAACGCTCAACGCGGGCGAGTCCGGGGTCTCGACTGCGGTCATCGATCCGGTCGCAGGCTTCGCGTACTTCGGCACCCGAACCTCTCCCGGAATGGTCGTGAAGGTCCGCCTGTCCGATTTCTCGCGAGTTGGTACGTTGACTCTCGGCGCCGGCGAGAACAACCTGACCTGCGCGCTGATCGACACGAACGCAGGCTTCGCCTATTTCGGAGGGTCGACACAACCGGGCTTCGTGGCGAAAGTCCGCCTGTCCGATTTTGCGCTCGTCGACGTCTTGACTCTCGAGCCTGACGAATTGCCAAGGGTTGCCGTCATCGACCCATCCGCTGGTTTCGCTTATTTTGCAGCTGGGTTCGGGAATGTCGTCAAGATCCGACTATCCGATTTCACACGCGTAGCTGTTTTGAGAGTGAACCCGGCGCCAGGCACGATCGTGTCCGCCGTGATTGACCCCGTCGCCGGATTCGCATACTTCGCGGCCTCGATCTTTCCTCTGCCAGTCGTGATCAGGGTTCGGCTCGCGGACTTTTCACGCGTCGATGAACTGAGCCTCACCTCCGTCGTTTCACCGGGTGCGGCTGTGATCGATCCAGGCGCCGGCTTCGCCTATTTCGCCTCATTCGGTTCACCGGGAATCATCGACAAGGTGCGACTGTCGGATTTCACGCGAGTCGCGACAATTCCCTTGAATGCCGGCGAAGCCTCCGTTGATTCCGCCGTGATCGACCCGGCGGCGGGATGCGCCCTGTTCGGCACAAACACCACACCAGGGCTCATCGTGAAGGTGCGCCTTTCGGACTTTGCGCGCGTCGGCGCATTGAAGCTCGAGATGCGCGAGGATACTCCGTGGGCCGCCGCGTTCGATCCGGGCGCCGGCTTCGCGTATTTCGGCACGTACACGTCGCCCGGCGTCGTTGTGAAGGTGCGGCTGTCGGACTTCACGAGAATCGGAGCTCTGACGCTTGCCGATGGGGAGAATCTTCTTGCGTCGACCGCCATCGATCCCGCGGCGGGATTCGCCCTGTTCGGAACCGACACGGTTCCAGGAAGAGTCGTCAAGGTCCGACTCTCCGATTTTACGAGAGTGGCGGCTCTCACCCTCGACGCGGGCGAAAGTGGCCTGGACGCCGCTGTGATCGACCCGTTTCGGGGTTTCGCCTACTTCGCAACCGCTCCCCCGGGCAAGGGCCTGGGCGCTCCCAGCGCGGTCGTAAAGGTGCGAACTTCCGATCTCACGCGGGTGGGCGCGCTTACGATGAGCAATGGCCCCAGCATCGCTCTTTCGGCGGCGATCGATTCGGGGTCTGACAACGCATACTTCGGAATCTTCGAGTACCTTGGGTTGTCTTCCGTGAGCAGTGTCGTAAAGGTCTCGATCACGGACTTCACGATTGCGGGCAAGCTGACCCTTGACCTCACCGATCAATACTTGGACGCCGCCGCCATCGATTCGGCCGCGGGGTTCCTTTATCTGGGCACGTGTACCTATCCAGGAAAGGTCATCAAGGTCCGGCTCGCCGACCTCACGCGCTTCGCGGACTTAACACTCGGAGCCGGAGAATCCTGCCTCGTTTCCGCCCTGATCGACCCGACCACCTCCTCTCTCTACGTGGGAACGTATTCGGATCCGGGTCAGGTCGTCAAAATCCGGCTCGCCAATTTTGCGCGCGCGGGCGCGTTGAACGTGAGCGAGCCCTATCTCACCGCTGCCATTATCGACAGCGCGGCCGGCTTCGCGTATTTCGGGACGCACAACTTCCCGGCGAAGATCCTTCGCGTCGACCTGTCCACGATCCCGGAGCCGACGGCCACCGTGGATGGGAGTGCAGCCATTTGCGCGGGGACTTCAGCGGTCGTCCGCGCCTACCTCACGGGGATTGCTCCCTGGTCGATCACGTGGTCGGACGGTTTCATTCAGACCGGGCTCACGACGAGTCCCGCGGAGAGATCGGTCAGTCCCACGGCGACGACGACGTACTCCGTGTCGGCGATTTTGGACAGCAACGGCGTCTCCGGCTCCTCGACGGGGCAGGCCGTCATGACGGTGAACTCACCTCCACTGCAGCCGCGGGTCTCCGCACCGGAGTGGGCTTTCGCGGGCGCCACCGGTCTCACGGCCAGCGTCACGGGCCACCCTGGCAGCAGCTACGCCTGGTCTGTCGAGAACGGAGTTCTGACGTCGAACTACGCTCAGGATCACATCACGTTCACGCTCGGGACGTCGGGAACTACGCTGTTGACGGTCGTCGAGTCCGCTGCGAACTGCCCGTCCCCCCAGGCAACTGCGAGCGTCCTAGTCGTTGACCCCGGGACCGCTCTCACGTTCCACACCTTGACTCCGTGCCGGGTGTTCGACACTCGGGACGCCTCCGGGCCGGCCGCCGCAGGCCCATCCCTGGGAGCCAACGAATCTCGGTATTTCCCGACGACGGGACGTTGCTCGATTCCACCGACGGCTCGAGCCCTCTCGATTAATACGACGGTCACCTCGCCAACGTCGCCTGGCTACCTCACGCTCTTTGCGGCCTCCGCCTTCCCCACGGTCACGAACAACCTCAGTTTCGGGGTCTCCCAGACGCGGGCGAATAATGGGATCGTACAGATCGGCACCGATGTCGGAGCGTCGATCGGTGTTCAGAACAACTCGACGGGCACGGTCCATTTCATCCTAGACGTAAACGGTTACTTCGAGTAACGGCGGCGCGCGCGGGCCCAACGTTCGCCTCGCCGTGGAAGATCGTGCGCAACGTTCTCTCCTGATCCATACTGTCCGGGGGCATGTCCATGGCCGAAGTCGCCCTCGCAGCCCATCCGACGATCTACTGGCACGCCGTCGAAGACGGACGCATTCAGTGCGACGTCTGCCCCAAGGAATGCAAATTGAAGGAGGGGCAGCTCGGGCACTGCTTCGTGCGCGGGCGCCAGGGCGACGCGATCGTCCTCACGAGCTACGGCCGAAGCAGCGGCTTCTGCGTCGACCCGATCGAGAAAAAGCCCCTGAACCACTTCCTCCCGGGCTCGTCCGTCCTCTCGTTCGGCACGGCCGGCTGCAACCTCGCCTGCCGCTTCTGCCAGAACTGGGACATCTCCAAGTCCCGGCAGGTCGACACGCTCGCCGATTCCGCCTCCCCCGAGCGCATCGCCGACTCGGCCGCCGGGCTGGGCTGCCGGAGCGTGGCCTTCACCTACAACGATCCGGTCGTCTTCATGGAATACGCCATCGACGTGGCGCAGGCCTGCCGCGAAGCGGGCATCAAGTCCGTCGCCGTGACCGCCGGCTACATGTCGCCCGCGCCGCGCGCCGAGATGTACAAGTACATGGACGCCGCGAACGTCGACCTGAAGGCCTTCACGGAGGACTTCTACCAGAAGACCTGCGGTGCGCATCTCGCGCCGGTCCTCGAGACGCTCGAGTACCTCGTGAAGGAGACGGACGTCTGGACCGAGATCACGACCCTCCTGATCCCCGGCCTCAACGACTCGGACGAGGAGATCGACGCGATGACGCGCTGGATCGCGGATCGGCTCGGCCCCGACGTGCCCCTCCACTTCACCGCGTTTCATCCGGACTGGAAGATGCGCGACCGGCCCGCGACGCCCCCCGCGACGCTGAAGCGGGCGCGCGCCATCGGCATCGCGAACGGGCTGCATTACGTCTACACGGGCAACGTGTACGACCCCGAAGGACAAAGCACGGTCTGCTCCGCCTGCGGGAAGACGATCATCGGCCGCGACGGCTACGAGATCGAAAGCTGGCACCTGGACGCGCGCGGCCTATGCGGCGCATGCGGAGCTCGCTGCCCGGGACTATTCGAAGAAAGCCCCGGTTCCTGGGGCTCCCGGCGGCGACCCGTCCACCTCGCGACGTCATGAAGCCCGGCACGGCGCCCGCGTCCTCCGTCCGTCGCGCGGCGGTTGCCGGGACGTTCTACCCGGCATCGGAATCCGAGCTCGCCCGCCAGGTCGACTCGCTCCTCGACGCGGCCGATCCGCCGGCGCCCGGCGCGCCGATTCCGGCCGCCCTCGTCGTTCCGCACGCGGGCTACGTCTATTCGGGTCCCGTCGCGGCGACGGCCTACGCCCGTTTGAGAGGCCGGGCAGCCGCGATCTCGCGCGTCGCCGCTTTCGGGCCGGTGCACTACGTTTCCGTCCGCGGCGCGGCCGTTCCGGCGGCTCACGCCTGGGCGACGCCTCTCGGCGAGGTGCCGATCGATGACGCCCTTCGCGAACGGGCCGTGGCACAGGGTGCGCGAGTCGACGACCGGCCGCACGCCCCCGAGCACGCGCTCGAGGTTCAGCTTCCGTTCCTGCAGCGGGTGCTCGGCGAAGGCTTCACGTTCCTGCCCGTCGCCGTCTCGGAACAGCCGGCCTCGGAGACGGCCGATCTCATCGGGAAGTTCCTCGGCGAGGCGGGCACGTTGGTTCTCGTGAGCACGGACCTCAGCCACTACCACGACCTCGCCACCGCGCGCCGCCTCGACCGGGACACGGCGGACGCAATCCTCGCGCGCGACCCTTCTGCGCTGTCGGGCGAAGATGCGTGCGGCTTCTTTCCGCTGAGGGGCCTCCTGGACCTGGCCCGGAGAAAGAGCCTTCCTGTCGAGCTCCTCGACCTCAGGACCTCGGGCGACACGGCCGGTGACCCGAGACGCGTCGTCGGCTACGGGGCATTCGCGGTGGGAGCCTCCTCCGGACCGCCCTGAATTCCCTGCATCACGGCGGCGCGATCGGTCCTATGCTCCGCTGTATGGCACGGCACGCGGCGATCATCGGGGCGGGGGTCATCGGATGCGCGACCGCCCTGGAGCTCAAGCGGCGCGGACTCGACGTCAGCGTCGTCGACCGCAACGGCGAAGCCGGGCACGGCACGACGTCGGCGTCGTGCGGCGTCGTGCGCCGCTACTACTCCCAGCCCGGCATGATCGCGATGGCCCACGAGGCGGCGTCGATCTGGGCGGACTGGTCGCGTTATCTGGGACCCGTCGAGGAGGACCTCGCGGTGTTCAAGCGGCCGGGCATGCTGTTCATCCTGCCCCGCGTCGACGAGACGGTCCACGTCCTCCTGGCCGAAATGAAGCGGGTCGGCATCAAGGCTTCCCTGCTTTCTCCCGACCAGGTACACGAGCGGTTCCCCTACCTCGACACGGCCTCGCACTTCCCCGCCCGGCCGGCGTCGGATCCCGCGTTTGCCGAGCCGGGCGATCGCCCGATCGCCGGCGCCATCTTCGAGGAGGACTCGGGGTACGTCGTTTCTCCGAGCATCGCGACGAGCAATCTGCGGCGGGCGGGCGAGCGTGAAGGCGTGCGTTTCCTGATGAACCGGCGGGTCACGAGCATCCGCCCGGCGGGCGAGCGGCACTTCCTCCTCGAGACGGCGTCCCACGGGCCGATCGAGTGCGACGTCGTGGTCAACGCCTCGGGTCCGCATTCCGGCATCGTGAACCAGATGGCCGGCGTGACGCTCCCGCTGGAGACGCGACCCCTCCGCCGAGAAGTCCACGTCCTCTCGAATCCGCTCTTCGGCCAGCCGGAGGGCGCCGGGGTTCCCGTGGTCGGCGACGTCGACGGAGGAGTCTATTTCCGGCCCGAGACGGGAGGCCGCGACATCGTGGTCGGCTCGACAGATCCCGAGTGCGACGCCAAGGAGTTCGTGACGGATCCCGACGAATTCGGCGACCGCATCACGGATCTCTACCGCGAGAGGCAATGCCTTCGGGCGATGCAGCGCTTTCCCGCGATGCGCCTCGGCCGTCCGCGCGGAGTCGCCTCGCTCTACGACGTCACCGTCCGCGACTGGTATCCGATCGTCGACCGGACGGACCTGCCGGGCTTTTTCGTGTGCATCGGCACGAGCGGCTCTTCCTTCAAGACGGCACCCGTGCTCGGCCGCCTCACGGCAGAGCTCATCCAGTGCGCGGAAGAGGGGCGAGACACCGACCGGGACCCGCTCTTCCTCGACCTGCCCCGCATCGGCGCGTCGGTGGATACACGGTTCCTCTCCCGGCGCCGCGGCGAGCTCAAGACCACGAGCACGGTCATCGGATAGTCCGTCATCGCGATAGGCTCCGTCGACCGATGAGTGAGCCCGCGACAGATGCGAGGTGGTCGTCGCGGTTCGCGTTCTATCTCGGTACCGTCGGTGCGGCCGTCGGGCTCGGGAGCATCTGGAGGTTCCCGTACCTGGCCGGGACTTCGGGCGGGAGCGCGTTCGTCCTGGTCTTCGTCCTGGCCATCGCGCTCATCGCGACACCGCTTCTCGCGGCCGAGTTCCTGATCGGGCGCCGCGCGCGGCGCAGCCCTCCGACGGCCGCCGGGGAAGTGGCCCGGCAATCGGGTCTTTCGGAGCGATGGAACGCCATCGGCCTCCTGGGAACGGCGGCGGCCTTTCTCATCCTCTCGTACTACGCCGTCGTGGCCGGCTGGGTCCTGGCCTACACGTGGAAGTGCGCGAGCGGCGCGCTCGCCGGCCTGTCCCCCGCGGAGGTGTCGGCGCTCTGGCGACGTTTCCTCGCGAGCCCCCTGGAGATGGGCGCCTGGCACCTGGCCTTCATCGCGCTCGTGGCCTTCTTTTCGGCGCGCGGCCTCCGTGGCGGCATCGAGCTCGCCACCAAGATCCGGGGACCCGCGCTCCTCGGCCTGCTCCTCCTCCTCGACGTCTACGCGCTGACGGCCGGCGCGAGCCGGCGCGGCCTCGCCTTCGCGTTCGCGCCGAACTTCCGCGCGATCACTCCCGAGGTCGTGCTGGTGGCGATCGGGCAGGCCTTCTACGCGACCGGAGTCGGCATGGCGATGATGATCGCGTACGGGGCCTACGTCTCCCGTGGCACGTCGCTGGTGAAGTCCGCCGCGATCATCAGCGGGTCGATCCTCCTGGTCTCCCTCCTCGCGACGCTCCTCGTATTCCCCCTCGTCTTTCATTACGGGATGAACCCCGCCCAGGGGCCGGAGCTCGTGTTCGAAGTCCTGCCGAAGGCCTTCGCCGACATGCCCGGGGGGCGGGTAGTGGGGAGCCTGTTCTTCCTCCTCCTCGTATTCGCCGCCCTCACGCCTTCGATCGCGGCGCTCGAGCCCGTGAACGCGTACCTCCTGCAGCGCACGCGTCTCCGAAGGGTGCATACCACTCTGCTGTCGGCGGGCGCCGCCTGGCTCCTGGGGATCGCGTCCGTCCTCTCCTTCAACGTGTGGGCAAGCTGGCGGCCCCTGGGATTCCTGCCGGGGTTCGGAGCGAAGACCTGGTTCGACACCGCGGACTACGTGGCCTCGAACCTCCTCCTGCCGCTCGGAGCGCTGCTCACGAGCGCCTTCGTCGGCTGGCGGCTGGACCGCGCGATCACGAAGGAGGAGCTGGCCGAGGAAGCGCCCTTCGCCCGGCGAGCCTGCATCTTCCTCCTGCGCACCGTGTGCCCGGCCGCGATCACCGTGGTCCTCGTCGCGAAGCTGCTCGAGTAGAGACCTCGCGATATCGAAAGCAGTCGACGAGGTGATCGTTCACCATTCCGACCGCTTGCATGTACGCATAGATGACGGTCGAGCCGACGAAGCCGAAGCCGCGGCGCTTGAGATCCTTGCTGAACGCGTCGGATTCGGGTGAGGTCGCCGGGACCTGTCGCATGGCGTTCCGCCGATTCAGCCTGGGCCGTCCATCGACGAACCGCCAGCAGTAGGCGTCGAAACTTCCGAAGTCTTCCTGGATCGCGAGGAAGGCCCTCGCGTTGCGGACCGTGGACTCGATCTTCAGTCGGTTTCGAATGATCGCCGGATCGAGTGTGAGCTTCTGAATTCTTCTCTCCGTGTAGCGCGCCACTCTCCCGGGATCGAACTGACTGAAGGCGCGGCGATACCCGGCCCGTTTTCGGAGCACGATCGACCAGCTCAGCCCGGCCTGCGCCCCTTCGAGCACCAGGAACTCGAAGTGTTTGCGGTCATCGTGGACTGGCACGCCCCATTCGCGGTCGTGATACTGGAGCATCAGCGGGTCCTTGCCGCTCACCCAGCCGCACCTCCTCGGATCCATGACCCTGATCTTAAAGTGTGCCTTCTGTTGGGCCCCGGCGAAGTGCGACGACCTACAGTGGGACTCGTGTATCGGTGTTCTTTCTTAGAAGGTGATCGGGGCAGTTTGCCAGCGCAACGCCGGCGTATCACGGAGACGTGGTCTCACTAACCCTTTCTAAGAGAATCTCTTATCCCCTCTTCTCTTCGGCCTCATCCCTTGACTAAATCAGTCCCATTTCATATCGTACCGATTCGGTTCGGTATGCCGGGCCGGGGAGAAAACGATGTTCCGGATGACGAAGCTGACCGACTACGGGATCGTGCTGCTGACGCACTTCGCGGCGCACGAGGACACGGTGGCGCACACGGCGCGCGAGCTCGCGCAGGAGACGCGCCTGCCCCTCCCCACGGTGGGCAAGCTGCTCAAGCAGCTCTCGCAGGGCGGGCTCCTCGCCTCACAGCGCGGCACGAAAGGCGGCTACGTCCTCGCGAAGCCCCCGCGCGAGATCACCGTCTCCTCGATCATCGCGACGCTCGAGGGGCCCGTCGCGATCACGGAGTGCAACGGCACTGACGCGATGCGAGCACGAGAGCTTCTGCTCGACGCGCCCGAACTGGCAGATCATCAACGAGACGATCCGCGGGGCCCTCGAGGGCCTCACCCTCGCGGACATGACGCGCCCGCTCGCGCGCCCGATCTCCCTTCCGACCGCCTTCGCCCTGCCCGCGCGGGCCCCGGAGGGAACGGCTATGAGCGACGCCGTTCTCGACCGCCTGACGCGGCAGGAATACCCGCACGGCTTCGTCACGGACATCGACACGGACGTCATCCCGGCGGGCCTCTCCGAGGACGTCGTGCGCCTCATCTCGGGGAAGAAGGGCGAGCCCGAGTGGCTGCTCGACTGGCGCCTGAAGGCCTACCGGCACTGGCTCACGATGACGGAGCCGAAGTGGGCGCGCGTGACGTACCCGCCGATCGACTACCAGAAGATCGTCTACTACGCCGCGCCGAAGTCCAGCAAGGAGGGCGCTCCGAAGAGCCTCGCGGAAGTCGAGCCCGAGCTCATCGCCATGTACGAGAAGCTCGGCGTGCCCCTCAAGGAGCGCGAGATCCTCGCGGGCGTCGCCGTGGACGCCGTCATCGACAGCGTGTCCGTCGCGACGACGTTCAAGGAGAAGCTCGCGTCCCTCGGGATCATCTTCTGCTCCTTCTCGGAGGCCGTGCGCGAGCACCCCGACCTCGTCAAGAAGTACCTCGGCAGCGTCGTGCCCTCGAGCGACAACTTCTTCGCGGCGCTGAACTCGGCGGTCTTCTCCGACGGCTCGTTCTGCTTCATCCCGAAGGGCGTGCGCTGCCCGATGGAGCTGTCCACGTACTTCCGCATCAACCAGGCCGACACGGGCCAGTTCGAGAGGACGCTCATCGTGGCCGAGGAGGGCGCGAGGGTGTCCTACCTGGAAGGCTGCACGGCGCCGAAGCGGGACACGAACCAGCTCCACGCGGCGGTCGTCGAGCTCGTCGCGCTGGACGACGCGCAGATCAAGTACTCGACCGTGCAGAACTGGTACCCGGGCGACCGCGAGGGCAAGGGCGGCATCTACAACTTCGTGACGAAGCGCGGCAAGTGCGCCGGCAGGAACTCGCGCATCTCGTGGACGCAGGTCGAGACGGGCTCGGCCATCACGTGGAAGTACCCGAGCTGCATCCTCCTCGGCGACGGCTCGGTCGGCGAGTTCTACTCGGTCGCGCTCGCGAACAACTACCAGCAGGCCGACACGGGCACGAAGATGATCCACATCGGGAAGAACACGCGCTCCACGATCGTGTCGAAGGGCATCTCGGCGGGCCACGGGCAGAACACGTATCGCGGCGCCGTCACGATCATGAAGAACGCCGAGGGCGCGCGGAACTACTCGCAGTGCGACTCGCTCCTGATCGGCGACCAGTGCGGCGCGCACACGTTCCCCTACATCGAGGTCAAGAACAGCTCGGCCACGCTCGAGCACGAGGCGTCCACGTCGAAGATCGGCGAGGACCAGCTCTTCTACTGCCGCCAGCGCGGCCTCTCGGCGGAGGACGCCGTCTCGCTCATCGTCAACGGCTTCGCCAAGCGCGTCCTCAAGGAGCTCCCGATGGAGTTCGCGGTGGAAGCGCAGAAGCTGCTGGGCGTTTCGCTCGAAGGATCAGTCGGATGAATCTTCTCGAAATCACGAATCTTCACGCTTCCATCGAGGAAGACGGGCACGAGATCCTCAAGGGGATCGACCTCGTCATCCGCCCGGGCGAGGTGCACGCGATCATGGGCCCGAACGGGTCGGGCAAGAGCACGCTCGCGCACGTCCTGTCGGGGCGGCCCGGCTACGTCGTGACGCAGGGCTCCGCCCGGTTCCAGGGCATGGACCTTCTCGCCATGCCGGCCGAGATGCGCGCGCGCGAGGGCATGTTCCTCGCGTTCCAGTATCCCGTGGAGATCCCGGGCGTCTCGAACACGTACTTCCTGCGCACCGCGGTCAACACCGTGCGCAAGCACCGCGGGCAGCCCGAGCTCGACGCGATCGACTTCCTCGCGCTCCTCGACGAGAAGGCGAAGCTCGTCGAGATGGAGGAGGCCCTCCTCAACCGCTCCGTCAACGAGGGCTTCTCCGGCGGCGAGAAGAAGCGCAACGAGGTCCTCCAGATGGCGGTCCTCGACCCGACAGCTCGCGATCCTCGACGAGACCGACTCCGGCCTCGACATCGACGCCCTGCGCGTCGCGGCCTCGGGCGTGAACGCGCTCCGCGACGGCGTGCGCGGGATGCTCGTCATCACGCACTACCAGCGCCTCCTCGACTACATCGTCCCGGACTTCGTCCATGTCCTCTCGGACGGGAAGATCGTGAAGTCCGGCGACAAGAACCTCGCGAAGGAGCTGGAGGCGAAGGGCTACTCCTGGATCGAGAAGGAGCCGCCGGCGACGGCATCCGCCGTCGCGGGAGCCGCGGCACGATGACGCGCGCGGCGCGGCCGACGGCCCTCTACGAGGGAGTCGCGACGCTCGCGGCGCAGGCCGCGGACTTCGCCGCGGCCCGCCCGGGCCCGCCCTGGCTGCAGAAGCTGCGCCGGAACGGGCTCGCGGCGTTCGAGAGGCTCGGATTCCCCTCGACGTACGACGAGGAGTGGCGGTTCACGAACCTCGCGCCCCTCGCGCGGACTGCCTTCTCTCTTCCGCCGGACGACGTCACGCTCGCCGAGCGCACCGCGGCGCTCGAGATGGAGGCCCGGCTCGGGACGATCGGCTTTTCTGCCTCGGAGCCGAGGCTCGCGTTCGTGAACGGGCGTCCTCTCCGCCGAAACGTCGGAGATCCTCCCGCCGGGGGTCTTCTTCGAATGGATGGGAACGGTCCTCCGGAACTCGCCGGAGCGCGTCGAGAAGGCCCTCGTTGCGTCGGCCGCGGCGGAGAACCCCCAGCGGGGCGTATTCGCCGCACTCGGTGACGCGTTCCTGGACGAAGGCGTCGTCCTTCGCGTCGCCGCCGGCGTCCGCCTCGAAGAACCCCTCTTCATCCTCCACGTATCGACGCCCCCGGGCTCATCGGAAGCGCCCCGCATGGTTCACACGCGGAATCTCTTCACCTTCGAGGAAAATTCTTCAGCCACCGTCGTCGAGGCCTACCTCGGAGCCGGCGGCCCGTCCTTCACGAACACCCGGACGGACGTCTCTCTCGCGCGGGACGCCCGCCTGAACCACGTCAAGCTCCAGCTCGAGGGCTCCGAGGCGTTCCACGTCGGGCACCTCGCCGTCGCGCACGCGCGCCGGGTCGCGCGTCCGTGTCCCACGTCTTCTCGTTCGGCGGCAAGCTCGTCCGGAACGAGATCGCCATGACGCTCGTCGGGCGAAGGCGCGAGCACCGAGCTCAACGGCCTCTTCTGCGCGCAACTCCGGGCAGCACGTCGACTGCCACACGCTCATCGACCACGTCGCGCCGCGCGCCGACAGCGTCGAGCTGTACAAGGGCGTCCTCGACGGGACCGGCCGCGGCGTCTTCGACGGCAAGATCGTCGTGCGTCCCGGGGCCGTCCGGACGGACGCGCGGCAGACGAACCGCAACCTCATCCTCTCGGACAGCGCCCTCGTCGACAGCAAGCCGCAGCTCGAGATCCACAACAACGACGTCCGCTGCTCTCACGGCTCGACGACGGGACGCCTCGACGCGGACGCCGTCTTCTACCTCCGCTCGCGCGGCCTCTCGCCGGAGGCGGCGCGCGCCCTCCTCACGTACGCCTTCGGCAGCGAGCTGATCGAGAAGGTGGCGTCCGCCGACGTCAGGGCCTTCCTCGAGGGCCACCTGCGCGCATGGCTGCCCGCGAACCTCGCGGCCCCGGAGAACCGATGAGCGCCGTCACGAAGACCGCCCCCGAGCCGCGCGCGCGCGCCTACGACGTGGAGCGCGTCCGCGCCGAGTTCCCGATCCTCTCGCGTTCCGTCTACGGCAAGCCCCTCGTCTACCTCGACAACGCGAACACGACGCAGAAGCCGCGCGTCGTGATCGACGCGGACCGCCGCTACTACGAGGAAGAGAACGCGAACATCCACCGCGGCACGCACTGGCTCTCCGAGAAGGCCACCGAGGCCTACGAGGGCGGCCGCGAGAAGGTCGCGCGCTTCCTCGGCGCGCGCCTCGCCGAAGGAGATCGTCTTCACGCGCGGCACGACGGAGGCGATCAACCTCGTCGCGGCCGGCTTCGCCCGCGAGTTCCTGAAGGCCGGCGACGAGATCCTCATCACGGGTCTCGAGCATCACTCGAACATCGTGCCGTGGCAGCTCGCCTGCGAAAGGACGGGCGCGAAGCTCGTGGTCGTGCCGATCACCGACGAGGGCGAGGTGCCGGTCGACGAGTTCGAGAAGCGCCTGACGGCCCGGACGAAGCTCGCCGCCGTCTCGCACGTCTCGAACGCGCTCGGCACCGTGAACCCCGTGAAGGCGTTCATCGCGCTCGCGCACGCGCGCGGCGTCCCCGTCCTCGTGGACGGCGCGCAGGCCGCGCCGCATCTCCCGCTCGACGTGGAGGAGCTCGGCTGCGACTTCTACGCGTCTCGGGCCACAAGATGTACGGCCCGACGGGCATCGGCGCGCTCTACGGCACCGAGGCCTGGCTGGAGAAGCTGCCCCCGTATCAGGGCGGCGGCGACATGATCTCCTCCGTCACGTTCGAGAAGACCACGTACAACGAGCTTCCGTGGAAGTTCGAGGCGGGCACCGCGAACATCGCCGGGCGGGATCGGCTTCGGGGTGGCCGCCGACTGGCTGTCCGGCACGGGGCTCGCCGCCGTGGCCGAGCACGAGCACGACCTCCTCGTCCACGCGCACCCGGAAGCTCTCCGCCATTCCCGGCCTCACGATCGTGGGCCGCGGCGAAGGAGAAGGCCGCCGTGATCTCGTTCGTCCTCGAGAACGTGCACCCGCACGACATCGGGACGATCCTCGACCGCGAGGGCATCGCGATCCGCACGGGCCACCACTGCGCGCAGCCCGTCATGGACCGCTTCGGCCTTCCCGCCACGGCACGGGCGTCGTTCGGCCTCTACAACACGCGCGCGGAAGTCGACGCGCTCGCGGCGGCGATCGGGAAGGTGCGCGAGGTGTTCGGCTGATGACGGACCTCCGCGACCTCTATCAGGAGGTCATCCTCGACCACAACAAGTCTCCCCACAACTACCGGGAGATGCCGGACGCCACGCGCCTCGCGCTCGGCAACAACCCGCTCTGCGGCGACAAGCTGAAGCTCTACGTGCAGATCGAGGGCGACCGCATCGCGGACGTCGCATTCCAGGGCTCGGGCTGCGCGATCTCGAAGGCCTCCGCCTCGCTCATGACGGACGCCGTCAAGGGCAAGAGCCTCGAGGAGGCCGAAGCGCTGTACGGGAAGTTCCACGACCTCCTCACCGGGCCGCCGGACGTCAAGGCCGACGGCGCGGGCCTCGGCAAGCTGGCCGTCTTCTCCGGCGTCCGCGAGTTCCCGGTCCGCGTCAAGTGCGCGACGCTCGCGTGGCACACCCTGGAGTCGGCGCTGAAGAACTCGCAGGAAGTGGCGAAGACCGAGTAACGGAAGAAGAAAAAGATGGGAGAAGAGAAGAATCTCTTAGAAGGTAATAAGGACAGGAGCACCGCCGCAGCGGACGCGGCACCGGCGGCGCAGCCCGCCGCGCCTTCTGACGTGTCATCTGAGAAATCTTCCTCTTCCTCTTCTCCCGGTCCTCTCGAGCAGAAGGTCATCGACGAGGCGTTGAAGAAGTGCTTCGACCCCGAGATCCCGGTCAACATCTGGGAGCTGGGGCTGATCTACGACGTGAGCGTGTCGCCCGAAGGCGTCGCGAACGTGAAGATGACGCTCACGGCGCCCGCGTGCCCGGTCGCGGGCTCGCTCCCCGGCGAGGTCGAGACGAAGATCAAGGCCATCCCCGGCATCACCGACGCGAAAGTCGAGCTCGTCTGGGACCCGCCCTGGAACGCGGAGATGATGTCGCGCGTGGCGAACGTGATGCTCGGGATGTAGGCGTCATGCCCGGGACGTGAGCCGCGGGTCCTCCGTGGCGTGGCGCTGCGACAGCAGCCAGCCCGTCCCGAACGCGATCGTCGAGCCGAGGAGCGAGTACCACGGCCACGCGATCATCTTCCCGAGCGCGAACGGCACCCAGCCCTTCGAGCCCAGCCACAGGACGAACATGAAGACGGCCGACGTCGCGATGCCGATCATCGCGTCCGTCTGAGTCGCCTTCCTCGCCCAGAGCGCGAGCAGGAACGCGCCGAGGAGGCCGCCCGCCGTCACGCTCGCGAGGCCCGAGCGCGACCTGCACGGCCGGGACGTTCTGCGGCAGGCGCGAGAACCCGACGGCGAGCCCGGCGAGAACGATCGTCCAGAAGAGCGTCAGCACCTTCCCGAGGACGAGGCCGCGCCGGCCCTCGACGTGCTTCTTCCCGAGCAGCGGCGCCACGATGTCGAGCGAAAGCGCCGAGGCGAGCGAGTTGAGCGCGGAGGACTCCGAGCACATCGCCGCCGAGAAGATCCCGGCGATGAGATACGCCGAGACGAACGGCGGAAGGTGGCCCACGATGAACGACGGGAAGATCTCGTCGCTCGTCGCGAAGCCGCCCGGCCCGACGGCGCGGCCGCCGTAGAACGCGAAGAGCCCGACGCCGACGCGCGAGGAACAGCGTGAACTGCAGGATCACGAGGACGCCCGAACCGACGAGCGCCTTCTGCGCGTCGCGGAGGCCGCGGCACGCGAGCAGGCGCTGGACGATGAGCTGGTCGGCGCCGTGCGAAGCCATGGCGAGGACTGCGCCTCCGATGACGCCGGCCAACAGCGTGTAGGGTTCGGAAAGATTCTTAGAAAGGTTAAAGAGGTGAACCGGGTTCCCGAGCTCCATCGCACCTTCTAAGAATCTCTTCAAATCCTCCGAATCCGCCGCCGAATGTGCCCAGCAGAACCCATAAGCGCCATCACCGCGCCCGAGAGGTAGACGACGACCTGGATCAGGTCGATCCAGATGACCGCCTTGAGGCCCCCCAGGAACGTGTAGAGCGCCGTCGCGGCCGCGAGGATCAGGATCGCGATCCACACGGGCACGCCGAGGATGAGCGCGATGGGGATCGCGGGAACCGCGAGGCGGACGCTCGCCGCCATGACGCGCGTGACCATGAAGATGAGCGACGTGAAGCGCCGCGCGCCGACGCCGAAGCGCCGCTCGAGGAGCGCGTAGGCGGTCGTGATCTCGCCCTGGAAATAGCCGGGCAGGAGCAGCGCCGACACGGCGATGCGCCCGACGAGGTAGCCGAACGCGAGCTGCAGGAACGTGAAGCCCGTGCGGTACGCGTCTCCGGGAATGGAAAGGAACGTGAGCGCCGAGGTCTCCGTCGCGACGATCGACGCCATCACGGCCCACCAGGGCATCGCGTGAGAGCCCAGGAAGTAGTCCTTCGCGTCCTTCTGGCCCCGCCCGAGCACGGCGCCGAGGACGTTGATGCCGGCGAGATACACGGCGATCGCGATCAGCGTCGGCAGCCCGAGGGAGATGCCTTCCATGTCGGCGCGATGATCACACAGCGCCCGCTTCGCTTAAGCTCGCGGCATGGGCGCGGCCGTCGAACGCAACAGGCTCCTTCAGGAGCTCGCCGCGTTCTGCGAGGCCCACCCCATCGACGAGAAGATCCTCCTCGTCCCGTCGTTCGCGGTCGGCACGCAGATCCTCGACGCGCTCGCGCGCTCGGGCTGCGCGCACCTGAACCTCCGGCCCGCGACGCTGTTCTCGCTCGCGCTCGACGTGGCCGGGCCGCTCCTCGCCGCCGACGGGCGCCGCCTGCTTTCGCGCGCGCAGCTCCTCGCCGTCGTGGAGTCGGCCTGCGACGAGGTCCTGAAGGCCGACTCCTATTTCGGAAGGCTGCGCGAGCGCGTCGGGCTCCATCGCGCGCTCCATCGCACGCTCGACGAGCTGCGGCGGGCCGGCGTCGCGCCCGGCGGCGCTTCCTCCGGAGGCGTTCGAGGACCCGCGCAAGGCGCGAGAGCTCGCCGCCCTCGCGCGTGCCTTCGACGCGACGCTCGAGAAGATCGGCGCGGCCGACGCCGCCGAGGTCTTCGACCGCGCGGCCCGCGCATGCGCCGAGCCGGCGCGGCGCATCCCCGCGTCGGCCCACGTTCTCCGTCCCGCCGGCCTGGAGCTCGCGCCGCTCGAGGAGCGCTTCCTCGCCGCCTGCGCTCCCGTGACCGTCCCGCTCGCCGAGGACGCGCCCGAGCCGGCGCGTCGGCTCGTCGGCGCTCACGTTCTCGCATGCGTTGAGCGAGGAAAACGAAGTCCGCGCCGTCTTCCGGCGGATTCTCGACGAAGGCCTGCGCCTCGACGACGTCGAGATCGCGTTCGACGACGACGCGACGTACCGGCCGCTCGTCCACGAGCTCGCGTCGCAGTACGGGGTGCCGTGCACCTTCGACGACGGCGTGCCCGTCACGTACACGCGGCCCGGGCAGGGCATCCTCGACTATCTCGACTGGATCGCGCGCGACTTCCGGGTCGCGGCGCTGGAGCGCCTCCTCGCGGACGGGCGCGCCGACCTGAAGCCGTTCCAGCCGGCCGCCTCGCGCGTCGGAGGCGTCCGCGCCGCGCGCCTCCTCCGCCGCGCGCGCATCTTCGCGGGCGCCTCGCGCTACGCGCCGCGCCTCGACGCGCTCGTCGAGCGCGAGAGGCAGCCGGAGCCGGAGGACGAGGCCGACGGCGCGAGCGGACGCGGCGCGCGCCGAGCGCCTCGCCGCCGCCGAGACCCTGCGTTCGTTCGTGAGCCGGCTCTTCGACCTCAGCTCCGAAAATCTCGAGGGGCCGCGTCTCCCTTCCCGCCCTCGCCGCCGCCTGCCGCGAGGTCGTCCGCGAAATGCTCGCGACGGGCGAGCGACCTGGACGGCGCCGCGGCCGAGGCCCTCGCGGGCCTCTTTCAGCAGCTCGCGGAGCTTCCGGAGCGAGCGCTCTCGTCGGCGGAAGCGGCCGACCGCCTGCGCGAGGCGGTCGTGGGCCTCGCCGTCGTCTCCGCGACGCCCGCGCCCGGCCATGTCCACGTCGCGCGCCTCTCACGCGCGGGACATTCCGCCCGGCCATGGACGTTCGTCCTGGGCCTCGACGAGGCCCGCTTCCCGGGCCCGCCGCGCCAGGATCCCGTCCTCCTCGACTCCGAGCGCGACGCCCTGAACCGCACCCTTCCCGCGGCGTCCCGCCTCGGCCTCCCGGGCCGCACCTCCGCGGACGAGAGACGCCAAGCTCTCCGCGCGCTCCTCGCGCGCGTGCGGGGCAGCGTCGTTCTTTCCTTCTCGAATCGCGACATCCTCCAGGACGCCGAGCGCTTCCCCTCGCCCGTCCTCCTCCAGCTCTATCGGGAGCGCGAAGGCACGCCGGAGGCCGGATACGATTCTCTCGCGACGGTCGCTCGGCGCGCCCGCGACGTTCGTGCCGGCGGGCGCGCCGCTCGACGAGACCGAGTGGTGGCTCGCGCGGATTCGCGCGGCGGCGGGAGCGCCCGGCCTCGGAGCCGAGGTCGAGCGCGCGTACCCGTGGCTCGCGGACGGTGCGCGCGCGGAGAGCGGCGCGCGAGAGCGAAGCCTTCACGCCCTGGGACGGGCGCGCTCTCCGCCGGCCGCGGCCGACCTCGATCCGCGCAGGACGAGGCAGCCCCTCTCGGCCTCCCGCCTCGAGAAGCTCGCGAAGTGCCCCCGGATGTACTTCTACGAGTACGTGCTCGACCTGTCGCCGCCCGACGAAGAGCGCTCCGAGAGCGAGTGGCTGAACGCGCGCGAGTTCGGAAACCTGCTGCACGAGGTGCTCTACGACTTCATGTCGGGCCTCCGCGCCGAGGGTCTGCGGCTCGATCCCGCGCGCGACGTCGCGCGCCTCAAGGCCGTCGCCGGGAAGAGGATCGCGCGCTGGAAGGAGCTCGTTCCCCCGCCGAACCTCGCCGCCCTTCGGGCGCAGGAGGACGAGCTCCTCGCGGCCTGCGACATCTTCCTTCGCTCCGAAGCCGAGAATCCCGGCTCGACGCCGCGCTGGTTCGAGGTGCCGTTCGGGCTGAAGCGCGCGAGCCGCGACGAGCCGCTCGGCTCGCCCGATCCCGTCGAGATCCGCGACTCCGGGCGGTTCGTTCCTCCTGCAGGGCCAGATCGACCGGATCGACGAGACGGGTCCCGGCCGGTACGCCGTGTGGGACTACAAGTCCGGCGGCGACTTCGCGTTCAAGGAGGAGGACCGCGCTTCGAACGCCGCTGAACGGCGGGCGCCTCCTGCAGCACGCCCTCTACCGGCGGGCCGCGGCCCGGCTCCTCGCGCGCGCCGGGACATCCGCGTCGAGGAGGTCACGTCCGGCTACTTCCTGACGACCCGCAAGGGCAAGATGCAGCGCTTCAAGCTCGAGGCCCCGAGCGCTCTCGTCGACGAGACGCTCGACGACCTGTTCGCCCTCGTCGCCTCCGGAGCCTTCCCCCACACCGCCGACGAAGCCGACTGCCGGTTCTGCGACTTCCGCTCGATCTGCGGCGACGTCGCCGCGGCCGCCGCGCGGGCCGCGAGCGAAGAGAGACTCCGGAACGGGCCGACCCGCTGCTCGAGCCGCATGCGCGCGATCCTGCGGAGAGGCGTCTGATGGCCATCGCCCGCCGGGGTGCGACCGGTCTCCCCGACGGGGCCGCGCGCCACGAGATCCGCACGGCGCTCGACGTCACGTTGCTCGTCGAGGCCGGCGCCGGCTCCGGCAAGACGACGATGCTCGTCGACCGGATGCTCGCGCTTCTGGCGGCCGGAAAAGCCCGCCCGGAGAACCTCGCGGCCGTCACCTTCACGCGCAAGGCGGCGTCCCATCTGAGACGCCGGTTCCAGAGCGCCCTCGAAGAGGCGGCGCGGGCGAGAGCGGACGCCGCTCGCAAGAGACGCCTCGACGAGGCGCGCGGCGCGCTCGATCGCCTCACACTCGGCACGATCGACTCCTTCTGCGCCCTCCTCCTCTCCGAGCGGCCGCTCGAGGCGGGAATCGATCCCGCGGCGCTCCGGGTCGAGCTCCAGGAGGCCGCGCTCTTTCGCGCCCGGACGTTCCGCGAGTACGTCGGCACGCTCGCGGACGCGCGCAGCCCCGTCGCCGCCCTCCTCGCGCTCGGCGTCACGATGAAAGAGCTCGAGGACAGCTTCGAGCTCTACGCCGAATACCCCGACGTCGTCCCCGTCGTCGCGGACCCGCTCGCGCTGCCGGACTTCGCGGGATACGAGAGAGAAGATCGAAGATTTCTTAGAAAGGGCAATTCCGCTCGTGCCGCCGGAGCCGGGCCCGGAGGGGCGCGACGACCTCCAGACGCAAGCTCCTCGAAGCCCGCGGCCTGCTGCAGCTTCCCGAGTACGCCACGCCGGCCGGCTTCGCGCGCCTTCTAAGAACTCTTCGTCCCCACGGCGGAGCCACGCAGTACAGAGGTGGCCGGACAAGGCGCTGGCGAAGCGGCTGGGCCAGGAATTCGAAGCTCTTCGCCAGAGCGTCATCAAGCCCGCGCTCGCCGAGTGGCAGCTCGCGCTGCACGAGAGGATCTACGCCGTCCTGCGCCCCGCGCTCGCAGCACCTCGCAGCGCGGCGCGCCGGCAGCGGGCCGTTCACGTACGCGGACCTGCTCCTCGCGACGCGCGATCTCCTGCGCGACTTTCCCGCGGTCCGGCGGGCGTTCGCGACGCGCTTCACGCACCTCCTCGTCGACGAGTTCCAGGACACCGATCCGCTGCAGGCCGAGATCCTGCTGTACCTGACGAGCGACGATCTCGGCGAGAAGGACGTGTCGCGCCTCGCGCCGAGGGCGGGATCTCTCTTCGTCGTGGGCGACCCGAAGCAGTCCATCTACCGGTTCCGCCGCGCCGACATCGCGGCGTACATGAACTTCCGCCGCACGCTCGACGGCCTCCGGCGGACGCGTCGTCCGGCTCGACGCGAACTTCCGGGCCGTCCCCAGCGCTCACGGATCCGGCGAACGCCTGGTTTCGAGGCCTCTTTCCGGCGGCGGCCGACGACCGCCAGGCCGCCTTCGCCCCGCTCGAGCCGGTGCGAGACGACCGGTCCGAGAGGTCCGGAGCTTTCCGGCTCCTCACGCGACACGCGAAGGCGAAGGCCGACGAAACCGCGCGGGCGAACGCGTCCGACGTCGCGAACTTCGTCCGAGGGGCCGTGGATCACAAGTGGCCCGTCGCGTCCGACGGCCCCGAGCGCGCCGCGCGCTTCGGCGACTTCCTCGTCCTGACGCGGACGCGTGAGCACCTCGACGTCTACGCGCGGGCCTTCGAGGCGCTCGGGATACCCGTGGACGTGTCGGGAAGCCGGGCGCTCCCGATCTCGAAAGGGCTCGCGGAGCTGCGGCCCTTCCTCGCGGCGATCCAGGATCCGGACGACGACGTCTCCGTCGTCGCGTTCCTCTCGGGCCCGCTCTCGGGCGTCGACGACGACGCGCTTTACCGATTCCGCCGGGCCGGCGGGCGCTTCTCCTACCTCGTCGATCCCCCGCCGGGAGCGGACCCGCGGATCGCCCGCGGCCTGGAGCCTCCTCGCGAAGGCGCCGCAAGGACGTGAACGCGCATCCGGCCGGCGCGGCCCTCGGCCTCATCTGCGACAGGCTCGGCCTCGTCGCGCGCCTCGCCGCGGGGCCCGAAGGCCGGACCGCCAGCGGCAACCTCCTGAAAGTCCTGGCGCTCGCGAGGCGGCTGACGAGCGAAGGGCTTTCCTTCCGCGACGTCGTCGAGCGGCTCGCCGAGGACGCGCCCTCCCTCGACCTCGAGGAGATGAGCGTCGAGCCCGTCGACGCCGACGCGGTCCGCCTGATGAACCTCCACCGGGCCAAGGGCCTCGAGGCTCCCATCGTCGTCCTCGCCGAGCTCGGCACCTGGAGGAAGCCCGAACCGAAGCGCCACGTCGTGCGCGGCGCCGCCGGGTCGCGCGGCTGGTTCACGGCCGGGCTACTGGATGCGGCCGAGAACCGCGTCGCAGTGGACCGTGACGGCGACGCCGCCCGACTGGGAGAACCGGAGGGCGGAAGAGATCGCGTTCGAGGAGGCCGAGAGGACGCGCCTCCTCTACGTCGCCGCGACGCGGGCCCGGGACACGCTGGTCGTGAGCCTCCGGGAGGACAAGCCGGAGAGCGGAGGCGTGGGCGCCTCTGAGGTCCGGCCTGAAGGACCTTCCGGCCGCGGTCGCGGAGCTCCGGCCATTCGCCCCCGCGAAGACGCCGCCGCTCGCGGCGAGCTCGCCGGGGCGCGCGAAGCGAGATCGCCGCAGGGCGCGTCCGGAGCCGCGGCCCCTTCGTTCGCGGTCACGCCCGTCACGGCGCTCGCGAAGAAGGAAGGCCCGCGCGCGCCGTCCGCCGGCCGAGAACGCGCGCGGCACCGCGTGGGGCCGCGTCCTGCACCAGCTCCTCGAGGCGGCGATGCGGACGCCCGGCCTCGCGCTGCGTCCTGTCGCGCGAGAACCTCCTGCGCGAGGAGGAGCTCGGTCCCGAGCTCCTCGACGAGGTGCTCCGCGTCGCGGAGTCGGTCACGTCGTCGCCGCTCTGGGCGCGCGCGCGAGCGGCGAAGCGACGCTTCGTCGAGGCGCCCTTCGCGATGATGGTCCCGTCGGCCGGAGCTCGGCGTCTCGGGCGGGCCCGCAAGAGACGCTCCTCAAGGGAGCGATCGACCTCGTCTTCGAAGAGGACGGCGTCTGGCACATCGTGGACTGGAAGTCCGACGCCGTCGGCGACAACCTCGCCGCGCTCGTCGCGCACTACGCGCCGCAGATCGAGCACTACCGCAAGGCGTGGGAAGCGCTCACGAAACAGCGCGCGGTGGCGGGGCTCTACTTCATGGACAACGGACATCTGGACTGGCTGGAAGAAGAAAAGAGGGAAGAATTCTTTGAAGGGGACAGGTAAGGGTCGCGACGGAGCCCGAAGCGACGCCTCGACCGCGAGGCGGCGGCCCGTACAACCCTCTTTACCATTCGAAGAAGGTCAGATATTGGCGAAGGACCGATTCCCGAATGGCCGTTGTCAGGCGCGCTGCGCGCCGCGCAGCGTCGCCCTTGCATCGGCCATTCGGAAGAGATTCATATCGGCGGCTGCATCAGCAGCCGCCGCATATAAGAAGCATTCTCCCCGGGCGACGCTCGTCGCGTTCCCTCGGGCCTTGCGGGCTGCGCGTCGTCCGTGTGGGAACGAACCGAAAAGGTCTCATCGAATGGTGAGCAGGCGCGCCTCTACGTCCCGAAGCTCTATGCGCCGCTCCTGCCCGGGCTCCGTCTATCCCGACAAGCGAAGGCCCGTCGCCGCGGCGGGCCGCCCCTCGGTCGTCGTCGTCTGCCCGGCGGCGGGCGCGTGCCCGAAAGATCTGATTCTCGGGCCGCTCGCGGAGCGGGGCATCGTCGTCCTGCTCTTCGAGCGATGGGTCGAAAGAGCCGCCGAAGGAAGATTTGCTTCGGACCCGTCCGGAGGCGGCCGGAGCGCCACAAGGCTGGCTTCTCGTCGAACCCACCGGAGATTTTCTTAGAAAGTGGTATGGGGCGCCGGAGCGGCCCCCGCGGCCGTGGCGATTCTGCAGAGCAGAGCGCCCGACCCAGCCGCCCTCCCCTCCCCCTCTTCCCCTTCTAAGCAAATCTTCGACAGCGCCCCCCGACGAGTGCTGCTGGAGGCATTGCTCGGGTCCGAAGCAAGTATTTCCTCCGAAGGAGTGATCGAAAAGCTCTACGCCCCCGACGCCGCCGGGCGCCTCCCCCGCGAGGCCTACCGCGACGCCGCCGAGTGGCTGGCGGGCGAGCTCGGAGCACGTTGACTCCGCGGTTCCCGCGCGATTTAGAATCCGTCTCATGAGCATGAAAAACGAAGGCGCGATCCGGGCAAAAGGCGTTCTTCACCCCTGGCAGAGGAGGCTCTATGGCCTCCTCCTCATCCCGCTCGGGCTCATGGCCGCGAACTCGATCTACCTCGTGTCGTTCACGAAGATCTCGTCGTTCTTCATGGGGATGCTCCTCATGCACCTCGTCCTCGGGGTGCTCATCGCGATTCCGTTCCTCGTCTTCGCGTTCACGCACGGCCCGCGGATGCTCGCGAACATCCGCAACCGGAAGGCGAAGGCGGCCGGCATCACGATCGTCACGCTCGCGCTCACGTGCATCTCGACGGGCGTCTACATGGCGCTCGAGGGCGCGACGCTCACGCACCGGGCCGTCTACATCGCGCACGTCTGCGCGATTCCGCTCGCGCTCGATCGCCTTCATCCTTCACCGCCGCGCGGCCGTCCACAAGCTGCACTTCAAGCGGCTCTTCCAGTGGGGCGGCGCGGTGGCGGCGTTCCTCGCGGGCATGGCGATCCTCCACAAGCTCGAGAAGCCGCCGCAGCGCATCGTGAACAAGAACGGCGACACCCAGTTCTTCCTCTCGTCCGCCGAGACGTTCGACCAGGGCCTCCTCGACGGAAAGAAGTTCGCCGCGAACCAGTACTGCCAGGAGTGCCATCCCGACTCCTTCAAGCGCTGGGAGAAGGGCGCCCACCGCTTCTCGTCCTTCAACAACCCGTTCTACCGCCGCTCCGTCGAGCTGATGGCCGACCGCGTCGGCCGCGAGAAGACGAAGTGGTGCGCCGGCTGCCACGATCCCGTCGTCCTCTTCACGGGCCAGATGGGCAAGGCCACGATGGCGTCCTTCTCGTACGACCAGTTCGAGGCGCAGCAGGGGCTCGCGTGCATGGCCTGCCACGCGATCGCCGAGCTGAAGGACGTCCGCGGCAACGGCGGCTACGTCCTCGAGGAGAGCAAGCAGTACCCCTTCGCGTTCACGAAGAGCAAGGCGCTCAAGGAGGTCAACAAGCTCCTCATCCGCATGGAGCCCTCGCTCCACCGCGAGACGTTCATGAAGCCGTTCATGCGGACGCCGGAGTTCTGCGCGACCA
>CAVVDA010000005.1:0-702366 GCA_963746875.1 Thermoanaerobaculia bacterium | reverse complement strand
CGTAGTGATATTGAAGCGATAGACTTGCGGAGCCGGATGACCGTTAGGATAGGGCGGCAACGCGATCTGAATATTGCCCGCACCCGTCGTCGTGAAAGAATGGTTTTGACTCGCGCGCAAGGTGCCATAGAAGCGGATGTTTTTGTTGGTCGTGGCCGCTGACACGAGCGCGTCGACGGCATGGATGTCGAGGTCGCCGTTCGCCGCGTGGGCCGTGATGCTCTGGCCTTCCATGATGTCGACGATAATCGATCCCTGTTTGGTCGATAAGTCTACCGCGCCGTTCGCTCCGCGCACTTCGATGTTGCCTTTGTCAGAAATCATAGCCTGTCACACTCCCGACATTTCCATTGACTTCGATATTCCCGGCATGGGTATCGAAGGTCGAGCAGATCGGCTTCAGGCGGCACGACGACATGAAACAGCACATGAACTTGTGAATCCGGACCTTTACCGATGTCGTCCGCCAGGGACGAACTTCGATGTCCGTGCCGTCGTTCGTCACGGTAATGTGGCTGCCGACCTCAACACGCGCGGCTTCCATCGAGTATCCGGCTCCCGTGGCAATCACATCCGTTAAAATACGGCCGCCGGGGCCGGTGATGACGACGATGTCGCCGCCGAGCTGATTGATGATATGTTGCACGATCATTTTCCCAGGAGCGACCTGGCGCGGAGGACGGGCCAGGTAAACATCAGCGGGCGGATCGCCACTACGGATGTTTGCAGAACCACAGGCCGTCAACAGCAGCACCACGCTGCTCAACAGACCGATCACGGCCATCCAAAACGAGGACATTCAAATCGCTCCACACGACGATAGTGGGAGTATGCAACAGTATGCCTGAACTGCCGGCATTTGTCTATTCGTAAAACTACTTAGTTCACCGGATATTTGTCACTCACTGGGTATGAATCTAGTATCAAACGTAACAAGCCCCCCTGTCTGCTCTAAGCATACACGACGTGTGTTTATTTTTCGTGTGCGCGGCACGCAAAAAAGGAGTGCTCTTTTTGGGTAAGAGCACTCCAACTGCAATCCAACTTGTCTGCGGCGAATGATCTAGCGGCTCTGGCGAATCTCGATCGGACTATTGCTGGTCTGGAGTCGCAGCGTGACGCCGGGATCGCTGCCCACCGTGCCGCGCAAGCGATCGTCGGAGAAGTCCTGCGCCGTCACCGCGAAGTCGCTGCTGATCTTGGCGTTGCTGGTATCCGCATCGACGGCGAACTGCGCGTTGGCGGGCAGGGTGACGACCATGCTGCCGTTGCTCGTGCTCAGGTCGCTGCGCCCCTGCGCCAGTGAGCCGGTGAAGCGGACCGGGCCATTGCTGGTGCGCCCCGTCACCACGACGTTATCGGCGGTCACATCGATCGGGCCGTTGCTGGTCTCGACGTTGATCGCGCCGCTGCCGCCGTTGATCGTGATCGGCCCATTGCTCGTGTTCAGATCGATCTGGCCGGCGGGGCCGCGCACGTCGATCTTGCCGTTGGAGGTCTGCGCCTTCACGTCGCCCACCGGGCCGGAGGTCGTGATCGCGCCGTTGCTCGAGTGCAGGTCGAGGATCGCGCCGTTGGGCACGCTCAGTTTGGCCGACGCGCCGCTGTTGCCGATGTCCACGCGCTGATCGGTGCGCTTGGCCACCACGCGGATCGTGTCGCCGTCCTGCGTCATGGTGACCTGGACATTCTTCAAGTCGTCCTGGGCGTCTGCTTGCGTGACGCCGCCGCCGCGCTTGACCACGTCGATCTTCACGGTGTTATCGCTGCCGGTCACGACGTCGACGGCGCCGTTGAACACCTCCACGACGAGGCGCGGCGGCGCGCTGGCCGTGAACGATTGGGTCACCGTTTCTTCGGCGGTAAACGGACTAATCTGGATGTTGGCTCCGCAGGCGGTTAACATCAACACGACGATCAATACTGCGGTCAGGGTCATCATTTTGCGAAACATGGCTGGTTCTCCTTAAACGTGATAACGTGATGCGTGATGCATGATACAGCATACAGCCGTTGCGCCGGCCGCGCCTATCAACCGGCTAACAACGGCCTACTGGCAAGTAGCTAAATGGACGTGACATCCGGCGAAAGTGGGCGTATACTCAATAGAGGTGCGAAGTGCGCCGAAACCGATTAACCAACCAACAGCCGTGAAAGGAGCCATCATGATGTCCCCCTGTCGACACCCTATCGAATGCATTCTTCCGCCGTACATGGCCGACGCGATCGCCAAGAATGGCACGCCCGCGCAGCGTGAGGTAGCGCAAAAAACCGCGTTGCGCCTCGGCCGCGTTTCGCGGACAGCGGTCACTGCTCACGCAATTTCCGGCGCTCGCCGCGTCGGCCACCGCCGCCGGAAAGAACCGGATCGTATACAACGCCGATAACAGTCGACCCTGCCGGGCCGGCAGGTGCGCGTCGAGGGCGGCCCGCCCACGGGCGACCTGGCGACCGATGAGGCCTACGACGGCGCGGGCGCGACGTATGATTTCTACTATGACGTCTACCAGCGCAACTCGATCGACGGCAATGGCCTGCGCATCGACTCGACGGTGCACTACGAGCACGAACTACGATAACGCCTTCTGGAACGGCCAGCAGATGGTTTATGGCGACGGCGACGGCCGACCTGTTCAATCGCTTCACGATCGCCATCGACGTGATCGGGCACGAGCTGACCCACGGCGTCACCCAGTACGAAGCCACGCTCGTCTACAGTGATCAGCCCGGCGCGCTCAACGAGTCGATGTCCGATGTGTTCGGCTCGCTGGTCAAGCAGCGGCACCTCGGGCCAGACCGCCGCCCAGGCCGACTGGCTGATCGGGGCAGGGCTGTTCGCGGCCAAGGTCAACGGTGTGGCGCTGCGCTCGATGAAGGCGCCCGGCACCGCCTACGACGACCCGGTGCTGGGCAAGGATCCGCAGCCGGCGCACATGCGCGACTATGTGAACACGGTCAGCGACAACGGCGGCGTGCACATCAACTCCGGCATTCCCAACCACGCCTTCTACCTGGCCGCGACGGAGATCGGCGGCAACGCCTGGGAGAAGGCCGGCCGCATCTGGTACGTGACGCTGCGCGACAAGCTGGGCGCCAATTCGCAATTTCAGGATGCCGCGCGGCTGACCTACCAGACCGCGGGTGAATTGTACGGCAGCAACAGCCCGGAACAACAGGCCGTGCGCAACGGCTGGGATGCGGTGGGCTTGAGCGTCGCTGCCAGCCCCGGTGGCGGCTGTTTCTTGACCGCGCTCGGGGGGATCAGCATGTTGCTCGGCGGGAACAAACCGAAGGGCAAGGCGTGATGATTCAGTAGGCAGTAGTCAGTAGGCAGAAGTCAGTAGGCAGAAGTCAGAGGGCGGCTCTCGCTTATTGTAGGATCAGCAGGCAGGCGAGGGCCGTCCACATCAGGGTGAGGTCAGACATGCGTATAAACTTCGAGCGAACGGGCGGCTTTGCGGCAATACGTTTGGCGGCCACGATCGACACGGCCACCCTTCCAGCCGATCAGGCCGGAGCGCTGCACAGTCGGTCGAGGCGGCCCGCTTCTTCGATCTTCCCGCCAAGATTCCCGCGCCTCCCCAGGCCGCCGATCAATTTCAATACAACGTCACCATCGAAGGGGAAGGCAAACGGCATACCGTCGATGTCGGCGAAGGCTCCGCTTCCCCGCAGTACCGGCAAGCGCTGCTTCAGCAGTTGACGTCGCTGGCGCGCTCGGCGCGCAGTCAGTAAGCAGTAGTCAGTAGCCAGCGGTCAGCATTCAGCAGTCAGCACTTAGCGGTCAGCACTTAGCGGTCAGTGGTTCGGGCGCGTTCCGCCCGCGGCCATTGCTTACGGTATACCACTCCGCCTCGCGGGCTGCGCGAGGCGGAGTGTCTTTATTCAACGTCACCCTTTTGGGAATCTCTCTAGCCCTGTGCTATACTTCGCCTGACAACACAGTTGCGCCAACAATCCCCATTCATCGGGTCAATATGCCTTCTAACACGCGCAGCACTACCACGAGGAAAATTCTTGCACGAAAATGCTCCAATATTAACATTATGATACCACAATTCTACATGCCCGCCATAAAAAGAGACACCAAGGCCGGCCTTGTGGCGTATCGTCACTTGCGGGCCCCTCCCCCAGGGGCTGGCGGATGCATCAGTCAAAGCAGATGTTCGATCCGGATCGGCAGATCGCGCAGGCGACGGCCGGTGGCGTGATACATCGCATTGGCGATCGCTGGTGCGACGCCGACCATGGAGACTTCGCCCAAGCCCTTGACGCCGGCGCTGTTGAACTCGAGGTCCGGCTTGTCGATGAACTCCACCTCGATGGAGCCGATGTCGGCATTCACGGCAACAACGTATTCGGCAAGATCGGCATTGAGAAAGCCGCCATAGCGCGGATCGACCTCGCTGGCTTCGCGTAGCGTCGCCCCGATGCCCCACACCACGCCGCCGCGAACCTGGCTGGCCGCAGTTCGCGGGCTCATCACCCGCCCGCAATCGGCGACGCTGACGACGCGCGGCACGCGGACGCGTCGTGTGGTGGGCTCAACCCGCACCTCGACGAAGTGCGCGATGTAGCTGAAGGTGACGAAATCCGGGTAGACGGGCCCGCAAACGATAGTTGACCCGCAGCCAGCCGCCCGTAGATCGCATCCGCTTGCCCGGGAGCCTTTCTTGCGACCTCCACCTCCAGCGAGCGCGCCCGGCGGCCTTCAGGATTTGCGCCGGTGTTCGACCGGGACGGCCGCCGGGGCTAGTGCTGGCAAGAGCCTTGAGCATTGCATCCGCGGCGCTCATGGCGGCGGGAATGGCCGACGCCGTGCCCCAGGAGCCGGCTGTGAGGTGCTGGGGCGCGGCGCGCGTGTCGCCGATAACCGCCACAACATTCGCCGCCGGAACGCCAAGCTTGCGGCTGACAGCGGCGGCGAGCGCAGTGCGAATGCCTTGTCCCATCTCATGCCCACCGATGATGATGAAACGCCGCCGTCGATCGGTGACCTCTCAGCCGCGCAATGGCGGCTACGATGAAGCAGGGGTAGGCGCCGATCGCGACACCCCAGCCAATGTATGATCCGTCGTCGGCGCGCATCGACTGCGGGGCCATTGTTCGCTTGCTCCACCCGAAGCGTTCGGCGCCACGCCGCAGACACTCGGCGACGTGACGCGAGGAGAACGGCAGCCGGGTGATGGGATCGGTCGCGTGTCGTTTGCCAGCCGCAAAGCGACGGGATCCTGACCGAGCGGTAGGCCAGCTCGTCGACGCAGGATTCCATCGCGAAACAGGCCGCGTGCTCGAAGGGCGCGCGCATATAGCCGGGCGTCTGCACGTCGGTGCGCACGAACCGTTCGCGCCCGCGAAAATTCTCTGATCCCGTACAAACGCGATGACGCCGCGGCATAATCGGCGGGAAACAAGTCATGCCGCGAGGTCTGCGCGTCCACCTCGTGGATCGCGGCAACCATCTGGCCGGAGCGGTCGGCGCCGAGCCGTACGCGATGTCGGATGGCTGGACGGAAGCTGGAATCATGGAAGATCTGGGCGCGAGGAACCACCAGCTTGACCGGCCGACCCAGGCGCCGCGCTGCTACAGCCGCCAACACCGTCTGCATCTGCAGCGAGTACTTCTGGCCGAAGCCGCCGCCGACAAAGGGGGATATGACCTCCACCCGGTCCGGCGTCAGGCCCAGTGCGGCGGCCAAGCCATGGCGGACACCGTCTGCGTTCTGCGTGCTCTCATGCACGGTGAGCTTGTCGTCCTTCCACTCCGCGACCGTGGCGAGCAGCTCGATCGGATTGTGGTGCTCGGGGAGCGGTGATGAAGCGCGCGTCGATTTTTACCGGCGCCTCTGCGAACGCCTTGTCGGCATCGCCAGCAATGATCTCGGAACGAGGTGCTTCGCGGCGCATGCGATTGATCGACGATTTCAGCCCCGGGCGCATCGAGCGTCACGCTGGCAGGTTCCGGCGCATACGTGGCTCGGACGAGCTCGGCAGCCTCGATCGCCGTTTCGAGCCTGTCGGCCACGACCAGCGCGATCGGCTGGCCGCGATAGGCGATGGCCGGCGATAGCATGGGTTGGAGGCTCTGAAAGGCATAGCCTCCGGCCATCACAAAGCCGGCCGACTTTACATGACCGAGATTCTCGTGGGTAAGGATGAGCCGAACGCCGAGAACGGCGCTGGCGGCCCGGGTGTCAAGACTAGTAATGCGCCCTTTCGCTATTGTCGCGACAGCGAGCGCTGCGTGGAGGATGTCGGGCCGCGCGTGGTCGGCGCCGAACAGGATCGCGCCGCGGACCTTGTCATGGGCATCGACGCGCGGGGCGTCGGGAATGGCGCATCGCTCATCCGCCAAAAGCCCTTTGCTTGGCGATCATCAGCGCGTCGGCGACCGTTCGGGCGCCCAGTTCGATCCTGAAGCGGTTATCATTGCTCGCCTTGGCACCGCGCAATGCGGCGTCGCCCGCGGCGCGAGCCGTCTGCGTGGTCAGCGGCCGGCCAACCAATGTCTGCTCGGCCGCGCGGGCGCGCCATGGACGGGTAGCAAGACCACCTACGGCGATGCGTACGTCGCGCACCGTGTCTCCGTCCATCTGCAAGGCCACCGCCGCCGAGGCGAGGGCGAAGGCGAAGGACTCCCGATCCCTGATCTTGTGGTAAGTCGAGGCACGGCCCAGCGTCGTCCGCGGCACGCGAATGCGCAAGATCAATTCGTTGAACTCCAGCGTGGTTTCAATATCGGGGGTGGCGCCCGGCTCCCGGTGCAGATCGTCGAGCGCGATCGTTCTTTGACCATTGGGACCGAGGACATCGACCTTGGCGTCGAAGGCGGAGCAGGGCGACCGCCCAGTCGCCAGGATAAACGGCGATGCACGTCTCGCTACCGCCGAGCAGTGCGTGACCACGGTTTAAGCCGTCTCTGGCGGAGCAGCCGCTTCCAGGCTTGCGCTTGTTGCAGGCGAAGGGCTCAGCCGCCGCGAAAATAGGCGCACCGGGTGCGCTGGAGGAGGTTGCCGCCGAGGCTTGCCATATTGCGAAGCTGTGGCGACGCCGCGCTCCACAACGACTCCGAAAGCGCAGGATAGTCGGCCTACAGCCACGGGTCGGCAGCGACGTCACTCATTCGGGCCAGCGCGCCGAACACCAGTTCGCTCGAACCAGAGGTATCGAAGTCGCTCAGCTCCGTCAGCGAATTGACATCGACGACGCTGGCGGGCGTCTCGACGTTCAGTTTCATCAGGTCGTAAAGCGTCGTGCCGCCCGCCAGAAAACGCGCTCCAGGACCGCAGGCCGTAATCGCCCGAACCGCGTCGGCAGCCGTTGCCGGTTTCATGTAGGTGAAAGGACGCATCGTTCAGGCGCTCCGCATCTTCGGGGCAGCGTCCTGGATGGCCGCGACGATGCCGACGTAGGCCCCGCAGCGGCAGATGTTGCCACTCATGTATTCGCGGATTTGTTCCGGCGAGGTGGCGTGTCCCTCGGTGACACACAACACAGCAGCCATGATCTGGCCCGGCGTGCAGTAGCCGCACTGCAGGGCGTCGTGGTCGATGAAGGCCTGCTGCACGGGATGCAAGTCCGCCGCCCGGCGGCGACAGGCCCTCAATCGTCGTCACCTGGCGCCCGTCCCCTGCACCGCAGGCGTCAGGCAAGACAGCACGCCGCGGCCGTCAAGGTGCACCGTGCAGGCGCCGCACTGACCGTGGTCGCAGCCCTTCTTCGCGCCGGTGAGCGCCAGCAGCTCCCGCAGAACGTCCAGCAATGAGGAGCGCGGATCGAGCGTGAGTTTGTGAGACGTACCGTTTACGGTCAGTTCAATCAAAACGTCGCCGGCTCTTGACCGAGTGTTGACCTCGCCAGGAGCCTCGAACTTTTGGTCAGCTCCGATGTCGGTCAGAGACGGTGTCTGCTACTACTTCCCCACTCTTGAAATGTCCTGACCCTATCCGGTTACCCGAATTTCCGATGATTTGGTCAACAATCGTCCATATCGGCCGCGCTTCCACCACCTCGATCGTTCTGAGCGCGTCGGCGATACGGTGGTGCTCGTCTTCAATTCCTGGCAACTCCGGCAACAAAACATGGACTGGCTCGTCCGCCCCGGGCAGTCTCTTCGAAAAGATTGAAACACCGTCTGCACGCGAAGGTCGTACCGTCCACCCTGTGGATCTCGAGATAGCTCGCAAGCGCAGCACCAGAGAGCCTCTCAGCCGCCCGCAAACTAAGACCAGAATCGATCATTGTGAGCCGAACCTATTCTTCCAAGCGTTGGAGCATGTGACTGAAGGTCATTTGGGTAGCCAGCTCACGACCGCAACCTCATAGGTACTGTCGACGAATTTCTCGTCGGTGCGCCAGACGCTTCCACCAATAGGCCGAGGCCCCTAAGGCCATTTTCTCGTTCCGCATCCCAATCCAATTTTCAGCTTGAGAATGAATACAGCCTAAGAACAAATAGAAAGGAGTCGGGACCGGATATTTCTCGCAACTGTCCGTCGTCAGATGCCGGCTCAACCGGTCGACGCAACACAGGCGTTAAATCTCTCTGCTGGGGTTTCGAATTTCAAGGTCTCCCGTGGCCGTTCGTTGAGCTGACGCGCGACTTTGTTCAGATGAGTTTGCGAGTACACCGACAAGTCGGTTCCCTTCGGAAAGTACTGCCTCAGCAAACCATTGGTGTTCTCATTGGAACCGCGCTGCCACGGACTTTGCGGATCGCAGAAGTAAACGTCGATGTTGGTCGCTAACGTAAATCGTCGATGATCCGCAAGTTCCTTGCCCCGGTCCCAGGTCAGGGACTTATACAGCTCATTCGGTAGCGTCTTCGCCTGCTTGATGAGCGCGGAAACGACCGTCTGCGTGTCCTTGTTGGCCACCTTCGCCAACATCACGTAACGCGTATGACGTTCGACCAAGGTCGCGATGTAGCTGTTCTTCGATCCGGACAGGAGATCGCCTTCCCAATGACCAGGTACCGCCCGATCTTCAACCGCTGCCGGTCGCTGCACTGATTGAGACGATATCCTTGATTTGCCCCCGTCTATCGCCATTCAGGCCCGCCTGCTTCGATCGACGGATCGTCCGCTTCGATCGAAGATGGCCAAGCAGCTCTTTCTTAAGCACCCCGCGGGCTTGAACAAATAAGCTGCGATAGATCGTCTCGTGTGACACGCGACAAAACTCATCTTCAGGATGCGCTCGCTTCAGCCAACCGGCGATCTGCTCGGGCGACCAATTCAATCTGAGCTTCCTCGCCACGGCCTGTCGTAGCCGCGGACTGTTCGCCAACTTACAACGTTTCGGACGACGAGCTCGGACCCAGGCCTTCTCATCAGCCAGCGCCGCTCGGTATCGATCATAGCCGCCATTCCGGCTGATTTCTCGGCTCACCGTCGAGGGCGAGTGGCCCAGCAACCTGGCCATCGATCGGGTCGATCGATGCGCCGCAATGCCTCTGGATATCTCCTCGCGTTCCGAGAGCGTCAATGCCAACCGCGAGCGACGCCGTGGCGCAGGACGAATCCCACCGTGCGGTGCCACCTGGAAATAAATCGACGATGACGGCTTACCAAACGCCCGCCCAATCGCTTTCAGCGACTCCCCTCGCTGCCAGCGATCCCACAACTCCGTCTTCTCTGCCGCAGTGAAACCTCGACGATATCCTTGACTTATCACCAGACACTCCATCTTTTCCCTTTAAGATAAAGTGTTGCGTCGATTTTGAGACAGGAGGCATCCTAATCTAAGGGAGATTCTGGCGCATCCGGTTTGATTTTAGGCTGCGTGAGTTTTGTGATGCAAGCGTCGGTGTTGGATGGTTTTGCGTTTGATCCTTTCTCTTTCCAGCAGGATGGTTTGACCGCGCCCGAAGTAGACGTCGGCCGGCGTCAGATTGTCGATGCTCTCGTGGTAGCGCAGGTGATTGTAGTGGGCGACGAAGGCTTCGATCCGAGCCTCGAGCTCGCCGGGCAAATAGTAGTTCTCCAGCAGGATGCGGTTCTTGAGCGTCAGATGCCAGCGCTCGATCTTCCCCTGTGTCATCGGATGATAGGGCGCGCCGCGGATATGCGGCATGTCTTGTTTGTCGAGCCATGCCGCCAACTCCACCGAGACGTAGCTCGGGCCGTTGTCGGATAGCAGACGAGGCCGATGTGCCACGTTGACTTGGTCCAGCCCCGATGCCTGCAGAGCCAACTCCAAGGTGTCGGTGACATCCTCGGCTTTCATCGTGGTGCAGAGCTTCCAGGCAACGATGTAGCGAGAGAAGTCGTCAAGAACCGTCGACAAGTAGAACCAACCCCAGCCGGTCACCTTCAGATAAGTGAAGTCGGTCTGCCAAAGCTGGTTCGGCGCCGTCGTCTTGTCCTTGAACTCGTCGGCGGCCTTCATCACGATGAAGGCCGGACTGGTGATCAGGTCGTGGGCCTTGAGCAGGCGATACACCGAGGCTTCCGACACGAAGTAGCGCTCGGCATCGGTAAAGCGCACGGCCAGTTGTGTGTCCAGCAAAGGCTGGCATGTTCAGCAGGAGACAAACCTGCCGGGGCAACAGTCAGGAGCCCCGTAGTTGGGATAGCAGGGTGGCGGGCAACCAAGACTCTGAAGCCTATCGACAAGGTCTCCCTTGGGGAGATCACGAGTCACCGGGCCGTAACGAAAGTGAACGCGCAAGTGGCCTCGAAAATGAGTGGATCCGAGGGTCGAGCCTGCAACTGAAGGGCGAAGGCAGCATGGGATGCCGAAATCTGACCGACGCGGCATCTCGATCTCGGCGGGGTGGAAGCGACAGCACGGTGGCAAGGACATGCCGAGCAACTGGAGAAGCCCTCCTCGTCCCGGAGAGAAATCACCGGAGCAAGGTAGATCGTATAACCGGCACAACCGGGAAAACGATCGAAGGCGAGAGGGTGGCGGATGGGTCCGTAGTAGCGATGAAGCGGAGTAATGTCCGTGGAGCAAAGGGACCCTGCTGTTTGTAGTTTCTCCTTCAATCAGGAAGGCAAGGACGAAATGACAAAGGCGTCCATCAATTTGCAGGACCTGAGGCGGAGAATATACATCAAGGCGAAGACTGAGACGACCTGGCGTTTCTGGGGTTTATACGTCCATGTCTGCAAGATGGAAACGCTGAGTGAGGCGTATGCGCTGGCCAAAAACAACAATGGTGCTCCGGGAATAGACGGGGTCACCTTCGCGGCCATCGAGGCGCAAGGCGTAGCAACTTTCCTCGAGCAGATTCAGGACGAACTCGTACAACGCACATATGTGCCGCTACCGGCCCGGAGGCAGGAAATACCGAAGGACGGGGGCAAAGTCCGCGTCCTTTCGATTCCCGCGATCAGGGACCGCGTGGTGCAAGGTGCGCTCAAGCTCATATTGGAGCCGATCTTCGAGGCAGACTTCCAACCGGGATCGTTTGGATATCGTCCCAAGCGGACAGCTCATGAAGCGGTGGACCGGGTGGCGCGAGCAATTGTTCAGGAGAAGACACGTATCATAGACATCGATCTGCGCAGCTATTTTGACAATGTCCGACATGATCGGCTCTTGGCCAAGGTGGCACGACGGGTGGATGATGCGGACGTGTTGCATCTGCTGAAGCTGATGCTCAAAGCCAACGGTCAACGCGGCGTCCCGCAGGGCGGGGTGATCTCGCCGCTACTCAGCAACCTCTACCTCAACGAGGTGGACCGGATGCTCGAGCGGGCGAAGGAGACCACGCGCTACGGCAAGTACACCTACATCGAGTACGCACGATTTGCCGATGATCTGGTGATCTTGATCGATGCCTACCAGCGACATGACTGGCTGATGGCGGCGGTAGAGAAACGGCTCCGGGAAGAATTGGCCGAACTGCAAGTCGAGATCAATGAAGAGAAGAGTCGAAACGTAGACCTCGGCCGAGGCGAAAGCTTCGGCTTCCTGGGTTTCGATTTCCGCCGGATGCGCAGCCGTCGGGGCGTATGGCGTGTCAACTACACGCCAAAGCTCAAGAAACGAACTGCCTTGCTGCGGAAGCTCAAAGACGTGTTCCGCCGCTACCAATCGCAACCAGTGGATCGGGTCGTGAAGTTGATTAACCCGATCCTTCGCGGTTGGGTGAACTACTTCGCGGTTGGCCATTCCAGCGAGTGTTTCAGCTTCATCCAAGACTGGGTAGAAAAGAAGGTCCGGCGCCATATGGGGCGGGCTCAGAACCGAAAGGGCTTCGGCTGGAAGCGGTGGAGTAGGCAGTGGTTGTACGAAACCTTGCGGCTGTTCAACGGCTACCGGGTTCGGCGACCGACGTCGAAAGTCGCTCCGACAGGATAGGTCCCATAAGCCTTGAGGTGAAGCAAACAGGAGAGCGTAGTGCGAGGAAATCCGCACGCTGCGTTCGACGTGGCGGGGGCTGGAAACGTGGGATGGTCGAGATGGTGTGACACTCGCAGACGAAAGGGCGAGACAACAGGGAACACAAACTTCGACCTACACCGGCGCGCCAGTCCTCGACCCTACCACGGGGTGAGAGCTCAGGTTCGTCGAGGGCCAATGTGACGATCCGGGCGCGGACGTCATCGGGGATGCGGTTCCACACCCGATCAGGCCGAGGGCTGCAATCGTCCAGCGCCTCTGGCCCTCCAGTCTGATAAAGATCGCACCATCGATAAAACGTGGATCTCGGGATTCCGATCTGCTCCAGCACCCGCCGAACCGGCAGATGGCTTAACCGGCGACGAATTAGGGTCGCGCCCGCACGCGCGAGGGCTGCCAAGGCGAGACGCCCGCCGTTTCGACCGTGTCACGCTAACGCGAGGTGCAGCAGCCTTGGCCGTGGTCACCAGTACGCTTGCGGTCCCCCTCCGTCCCGAACCAGGCTCCAGCCACACAACGCGCTAGGCAAGCCGCGCTGCGCGTCGATGTCACGCTAAGCTGTCAGTTTGGTTCATTGAGCTGTTGTCGAAACGGCGGGCGTCCCGTGCGCGGTGAGTGCGCACGTATGCGCGCGCCATCGCGCTGTAGCGTGACATGGTCGAAAACTTGGACGGTAGCCTCGCGCGCGGGTCCAAAGTCGCCCGCCACGAAGGGCTTCGTCAAGCACGCATCGAGCAGCCGGTCGAGGTTCTTCGCACAAATTGGCGATAGAGCAGGTGGTAGTCGAGTTGCTCCATCAGCTGCGGCTCTCACTAAACTCGCGCGCGCGCACGCACTTACCGCGCGCGAAGAGTAGCATAACTCGGTCATGGTCGTTATAGTCTCCTGTCGCCATCACTCATCAGGAAGCCAATGCCCGAGAACGTCTCCAACGCTCAGTGCCTGCTTCACGCTCAGGAGTGCCGAGAATTAGCAGCGCGAGCTCCGTATGAGGAACTTCGTCAGGTCTGCCTAAGCCTGTCGGAGACGTGGCTGATACTGGCGAACAGACCACCACCTAGGGAGAGCATGCGCCGTCACATTCGTGACCGACCACAAAAAGTTCCAACAGCGATACGTGATGGGGGGACATAGCTGACACCGCTCGAGCGGGGCAGAGTGCAAAAGGAAAATTGGCACATCGTCATAAGCGCATGACGGTGAAGGCCTTGCCAGGATCGTCCCTCGAGTGGTGAAGACCGAGCTCTTCTTTTATCTGCTGGTGAGCCTCCTCGCAAATCCATCGTGGCTTGATGGCGGCCGCCAAGGTGCGCAGCTCACGGCACAACCTTCGAGGAGGCGAGTGAGTTCTCCAGGGCAGCAAAGAAGAAAGGCAGCCAGTCTCAAGCGGTCGAGCCAAGACAACCATGTCGACCGTGTTGCGAACGGCATCTTGATTATTGCCTGCACGGCCAATGCCGGCGCCGCCGCCTCGATCCATTCGGTCCCCTCCCAAGCAGGGCCCGGATTGCAGGATATCGAATTGGCGAGGATCAGTCAGGAGGTAACGGAACGATTTTACAACCTGTTGGCCAGCCGGCGAGGGCGACCGATGTCCGAGCCGGGTGTGCGCCGTGACAACGCGGCGCTTTCCAGTGGGTGCAAGTCCCACCCGGCAACCGCTCCAGCCGGAAGCAACCGGAGCAGCTATGGAGGTAACGAAGTGGCTGAAGCCTTCGGAGTGCGCGTCACGAATTGGTGACGGCGCGAGTGTGCAGGCCGTAACGCGAGTGAACGCCGAGCAAGCCTCGAAAAGGACGATGCGCAGGCCGACCCGACGACCCTTTCGGGGTTATCATCAGGCGTTTTTCTCCAGCGTTCGCAATGGCTTTGACACTTCAGTCGGATCGGGTTTGACAGTTTTCTGCTCGGACGCAATCACATCTATCTCGTTGGTCTCGCCAACTCGAACTCAAGAAAAAAGTTCCAACGAGTATACGAGAGGGGGGCTTAACTAAGAAACGTCTTTGGTATCATGACACCGCTCGAGCGGGGCAGGTGCAAAAGGAAAATTGGCACATCGTCATAAGCGCATGACGGTGAAGCGGTTCTTCCGAAAATGCGGTAATACCCCCCCCCCCGCTCGAGCGGTGTCATGATACCAAGACTAGTTATGCCCCCCTCTCGTATACTCGTTGGAACTTTTTTCTTGCGTCCGAGTTCGAGCTGATCGCTGCCCGCTATGAACGCCGATCGCTGCTCAGGGCGCCGGCGGAAATGTCGCCACCGAGGCGGCCGGGCGCGCGCCAGCCGACGGATACAAAGCGTCAAGAGCGCTGAAAAAGGGGGCCCTGTATCGATCCGCATGGCTTTGATGCGGGCAAGAAGATCAAAGGCAAGAAGCGCCACCTTCTTGTAGATACACTGGGTTTGTTGCTCCACGCCATCGTTCACCCCGCCGATATCCAGGATCGCGACGGCGGTATCCTGCTTCTTACTCCCACTCGGCGCCCTCGCTGAGCACGACCAGCGCATAGTTGCTCGGGTTTGCGCGTTTCTCCTCGATGAGCAGCCGGATCAGCTTGTCTAGATTGACCTTGTATTCGGGGACGACACAGCGGATCGAGGTGACGTAGGCCGTGTAGAGCGCCGTGAAGCCGGCATCGCGGCCGAAGATTCGGAAAATGCCGATCCGTTCATGCGAGGCGACGGTGGTCCGCTGGCGCTGGATGGCATCGGAGGCGCGGGTGATCGCGGTCGAGAAGCCGATGCAGTACTCGGTGTTGTGAACGTCGTTATCCATCGTCTTCGGGATTGCAATGATCTTGACGCCAAGTTCGTTGAGCTTGGCCGCGTAGCCGAGCGTATCGTCACCGCCGATGGCAATAAGGTGCTCGATGCCCAGCGCCGAGAGGTTCGCCAGCACTTGCTTGGAGACGTCCCGGGTGCCTTCGGTACTCGGAAAGTCCTGAAACCGGCGAGATGATCGGGTAGCTTCCCCATTTTGGACGGGTTGGTGCGGCTCGAGTGCAGCACGGTCCCACCGCGACGGTCGATCGTGCGCGTGTTCTCACGGTCCAGGGACATAACGTAGCGGCGCCTGCTGTTCGGGTCCTCGAGGTTCAAGTGCGTCAGCGCCTCCCAGCCGCGACGGAGACCGACGACCTCGATATCGTTCTCGCTGCTGCGGTAGGTAACGGTTTTTATGACCGAGTTGAGGCCCCGGGACGTCGCCGCCGCCAGTGAGGATGCCGATACGCTTTTTCGCCATACTTCTGGAAGGGCCGCATAGCGCGCCGCATGTCTTGCGATATTCTCGGCGGCGGACTTCCCAATCGTCACTCCGATTGACTTTGCTTGATCGAATACGATCGTGTAGCCATTAGTGAAGGTAAAGGTGTCGCCTCGGCTCCGCATTTGACACATTTGATCGAGCCTGGACCAATTCCCTCTACGCGAGTCTCCGGCCACTCGGTTCCACATTTAGAACACTTTGCCGCGCAGTACGGATCTCCATTGAAACGCCCTTCGACAACCTGATCATTTCCGGATGCAGTAGCCAAAGACGATACTGAAATAGCTTTGATCCGAATTGCAATCGCGTCTCCGACTTCGGCACCTTCGACAAAAACCGGCTGGGTTACCTCATGTGCGGTTCGGTGCACGCGCATCACACTGGGCGTCCTCCTGCTCGTTTCCATGCCGCTTCTGGGACAGGGGAACGGCGGGCCCGTTACAGGAATCGTCGTCGATCACGAAGGTGCGGGGCTTCCGGGCGCTGCCATCACCCTCTCGAGTCCGGGCACTCCCGATTTGGACGTGGTCACCGCACCCGGCGGCGTCTTCCGCGTTTCGTCCGTGCGCGCGGGAACCTGGGTCGTCCGCGTCCGGTTTCCGGGACTCGAGGCACCCGAGCCTCAGACGGTCACCGTGCGCGCCGGAGAGTCCGCGAAGCTCCGGTTCGTCTTCTCGAAGCCCATGCTTCGGGAGATGGTCGAGGTGACCGCCCGGCACGACGACGTGACGACCACGCAGCTCCGCGAGAGCGCGGCCCGGGACGTGGGCGAGGCCATGGTCGAAACCCCGGGAATCGCCAAGTCCCGAAAGGGAGGCATCGCCAACGACATCGTCGTTCGGGGTCTGCAGCGGGACAACATCAACGTCCTGATCGACGGGGGGCGCATCTACGGGGCTTGCCCGAACCGCATGGACTCGCCGGCCTTCCACGTCGATTTCTCGGAGATCGACCACGTCGAGGTCACCAAGGGTCCCTACGACATCGAGAACCAGGGGAGTCTCGGGGGAGTCGTCAACATCATCACGCGGAAGCCCGAAACTGGCTTCCACGGCAACGCCGTCCTGGCGGCCGGGTCGAACGGTTTCCTCAACCCGTCCGTGAACGCCTCGTGGGGCGGCAGCAATTTTTCCGCGCTGGCCGGCTACTCGCACCGGAGCGCGGATCCCTACCGGGACGGCAACGGCCAGATCTTCACCGAGGTTGCGAACTACGCCCCCGGGCAGGCCGACACCGTGGCTTTCCGCGTCAACACCGCGTGGGCCAAGCTCTACGCGAAGCCCTCGGCGGCCCAGACGGTCGAGCTGTCGTATACCCGCCAGGAAGCCGACCACGTCCAGTACCCGACGCTGCAGATGGATGCCGGCTGGGACAACACGGACCGGCTCGAGCTCGGATGGCAGAGGACGGACGACTCGTCGACCCTCTCGCGGGTCCGGTTCCGCGCCTACGGCTCGCGGGTCCGCCACTGGATGAGCGACGAGCTGAGAACCACCGGCCTCGGGACGCCCCTCGGCTGGAGCATGGGGTCGATGGCCGACACCTCCGCGATCGGGGCGAAGGCCGATGCCGATCTCGGCAGCTTCCGCGTCGGCTTCGAGGTGTTGAGGCGAGGCTGGGACATCACCACCCAGATGTCCAAGATGGGGTATGCGTCTCAGGCCTCCATCCCGGACGTCGTGACGACCGGCGCCGGTCTCTTCGCCACGAACCATTCGACCCTGGCCGCGGGCCTCGGCCTCGACCTCGGACTCCGCCTCGACTACTCGCGGACGGCCGCCGACCCGGCCCTCGCCAACACGAATCTCTATTACGCCTACAACTCGACACGCGAAACCTCTCGCAGCGACACCCTTCCTTCGGCCAGCGCGCGTCTCACCTGGCAGGCCGTCTCGGACCTCACCCTCGGGCTCGGGATCGGCCACACGGTTCGGGTTCCGGATCCTGCTGAGCGCTACTACGCCCTCAAGCGCTCCGGCGCCGACTGGGTCGGCAACCCGGAAGTGGCCCCCGTCCGGAACACCGGGGCGGATCTCCAGGCGACGTGGCAGCATGGCCGCGGAGCCATCACGGCCATCGGCTTCTACGAGTCGCTGGCGGACTGGATCTCGGTGCACGATGAGGCCGGCGTAGATGTCGCGCCCGGGGTGATGAACACGGCCGCCCGCTCCTATACCAACCTCGACGCCACCCTCTGGGGCGCCGAGCTGGAGCTGACCCATGCGCTGAGCGACCGGCTCTTTTTCGCCGGAAGCGTGAGCTGGACCCGCGGGCGGAAGGACACCGATCCCGCCCGCCTGATCTACTCCCCGGAAATGGCGGAGATCCCGCCCCTCGGCTCGCGGGTCTCGCTCCGCTGGGACACCGGCAAGGTCTACGCTGCGGCCGAAGGGGTGTTCGCCGCCGCCCAGGATCACATCGACACGGATCTCCAGGAGGAGCGGACCGCCGGCTGGGGGATCCTCAACCTCAAGCTGGGCGGCGAGGTTGCGGGCTTCCCGGGTCCAGGGGGCGCTGAACAACGTGTTCGATCGCCAGTACCAGGAGCACCTTTCCTGCACCCGAGACCCCTTCCACGCCGGGGTCTACGTCGCGGAGCCCGGCCGATCGCTGACCCTGAATGTGATCGCGCAGTTCTGAAGCAGAAGTGGGTTCACCGGCCCTTCGCGGCCGCCGAGAGAGCGGCCGTGGCGGTGTCGTGCACGGGCGTTTCCACGCCGGCCGCGCGGCCGAGCCGGGAGACGGCTCCGCTGAGATCGTCCAGCTCCGTGCGTCCGCCTCTCTCCAGATCGACGAGGAAGCTGGGCTTGATGGCCGGACCTATGGAGTCGATGAAGGAGAGGATCTTCGAAGCCTCGTCGTCGTCGAGCCGGAGTCCGCGGGCGCGCGCCACCGCCAGCACCTCCTTCGCGGCCCGCTCGAGGAGGAGCCTGCCGTAAGGAGCGTCGCGCACCGGTCCGATGGGCGCGCGCGCCAGCCCGCAGGCCGCCGCCGTGGAGGAGATGAACGCGAACTTCCGCCACAGGTCGGCCTCGATGTCCTCGGAGACGCGCGCCTCGGCGCCCGCCTGCTGAAATGCATCGACGATCCGCCGAACCCGCTCGGACGATTTGCCCGCTCGCTCTCCGATCGCCACCTTCTGGAAAGGGCTCTTTCGCTCGACGACCCCGGGCCCGACCTTGACGACGCTGACCTGCGTCAGGCCGCCGAGAACGTGGCTCTCGGGCACGCCGCTCTCGACGAGCCGATCCATCGCCTCCACGCCGTTCAGGAGCGGCAGGATCGCGGCGCCCGAAGCGGCGAGAAGGCGGGCTGCCGGCGCGATCTCCTGGAGCGAGTACGTCTTCACGGCCACGATCGCAACGTCGCACGCGCCGAACGTCTTCGGGTCGTCGGAGGCCTCCACCGCGACCGTGAAGCCCCCTTCCGGAGTCCGCACCTCGAGGCCGCGGGCCCTCAGCGCGTCCAGATGCGCGCCGCGTGCGAGGAGCGCGACGGCGTGGCCGGCGCGGGCGAGAGTGCCGCCGTAATAGCCACCGACGCCGCCTGCTCCGAGGACCGCGATCCGCATGAGGCGAGTGTATTCCACGGGCCGCCGGACATAATCGAAGCGTGAACGCCACGATTCCGCTGACCGAGGGACGGATCCTGAGCGTCGGCCCTCTCCCGGGCGTCATGGCGATCCTGAACGTCACGCCCGACTCCTTCAGCGACGGCGGGCGCTTCGCGAGCGCGGAGGCCGCGGCGGAAGAGGGCGCGCGGTACGCGGAGCTCGGGGCGGCGATCGTCGACATCGGAGGAGAGAGCACGCGCCCCAGGGGCAGCGCCTACGGAGAGGGCGCACGAGAGATTTCTGCGAATGAGGAAGATCGCCCGCGTCCTTCCCGTCCTCTCTTCCCTTCGAAGAAAACTCCCGTCTCTTCCTCTCTCCGTCGACACGCGGCGCGCCGAGGTGGCGCGCGCGGCGCTCGACGCGGGCGCGGACGTCGTGAACGTCGTCACCGGCCTCGACGCTCCGGACGAATGCTGCTCTCGACGCTCGCCCGGCGCGCGCCGCCGTCATCCTCAATCACTGCCGCGGAACCCCTCATCCACCTTCGAAGAATCTTCTTTCACCGACGTCATCGCCGAGGTGGCCGCGGACCTGAGCGCGGCCCGCGCCCGCGCGATCTCCTCCGGAATTTCCGAGCAGAAAATCTTTCTCGACCCCGGTTTCGGATTCGGCAAGACGCCCGAGCAGAACTTCGCGCTCCTCGGCGCGCTCGATCGCCTCGCGCCGCCCGGCGTCCCGCTCGTCGTCGGCGCGTCGCGCAAGGCGTTCCTCGGGACGGTCGCGGGCGCGCCCGCGAACGACCGGCTGCCCGAGTCCCTCGCCGCGGTCGCGCTCGCGGCGGCCGCCGCGCGGAGCCCGCCCCGTCCTCGTCCGCGTCCACGACGTCGACGAGACGATCCGGTTCCTCGCGGCGCTCGGCGCGAGCGGCGCCGGCCCGGCGCTCACGTAACATCGCACGGCGAATGCGCACTCTCTTCGGCACGGACGGCATCCGCGGCGAGGCGGGCGTGCCCGCCGCTCGACGCGGACACGGTCTCGCAGGTCGGCGCGGCTCTCGCGACCTCGCTCGCGCCGGCCGCGGCCCTCCGTCGTCGTCGGCTGCGACACGCGCGAGTCCTCCGCGGCGATCGTGGCGGCGCTCTCGCGGGCGGGCTCGTCGCGGCCGGCGGCGACCGTGCGCTTCGCCGGCGTCGTCCCGACGCCCGCCGTCGCGTGGCTCGACGACGCGAGCTCGGGCGCCGACGCCGGCGTCGTCGTCTCGGCCTCGCACAATCCGTGGAAGGACAACGGAATCAAGATCTTCTCCGGCGAGGGGCGCAAGCTCCCCGACGAGGTCGAGCTCGACGATCGAGCGCCACATCGACGAGGCCGCGCCCGCCGCGCCGCGTCGCCGCCGTCGTCGAGCCCGGCCTCGGCGCGCGCCTACGTCGAGCACCTCGTCGGGACGCTTCCCCACCGGCTCGACGGCCTGAAGGTCGTGATCGACGCCGCGCACGGCGCGGCGTTCGAGGTCGCGCCGCGCCGCGTTCGCGCGCCGCGGGAGCCGACGTCGTCGCGCGAAACGTCGCGCCGGACGGCCGGAACATCAACGAGGGCTGCGGCGCCCTGCATCCCGAGGGCATGGCGCGCGCCGTCGTCGAGACCGGGGCGTCGCCTCGGCATCGCGCTCGACGGCGACGCGGACCGGATCATCGTCGCCGACGACACGGGAACGCTCCTCGACGGCGACGACGTGCTCTACCTCTGGACGCTCGAGCTGGAGCGCGAGGGCCGGAAGCCCGAGGCCGTCGTGGGGACGGTCATGTCGAACTGGGGGCTCGAGCAGGCCCTCAGGAGCGCGGGCGTCCGCCTCATCCGCGCGGCCGTCGGCGACCGCTACGTCGTCGAGGAGATGGAGAAGTCGGGCGCGCTCCTCGGAGGCGAGCCGTCCGGCCATCTCATCCGCGCGGACCTCACGACGACGGGCGACGGCACGCTCACCGGCCTTCACATCGCGGCGCTCGTCGCGGCGTCGGGCCGGCCGCTCTCGGCGCAGCCGCGCTTCGTTCACACGCCGCAGGTCCTCAAGAACGTGAGGGTCCGCGAGAAGATGCCGTTCGACGCGATCCCCGGATTCGCGGCGCGGCGCCGCGTCGCCGAGGAGCGCCTCGCCGGCAACGGACGGCTCCTCCTCCGGTACTCCGGCACCGAGGCGCTCGCCCGCGTCATGGTCGAGGGCGCGGACGCCGCCCTCGTCGACTCGGTCGCGACGGACCTCGCCGACGCCCTTCGCGAGAGCCTCGGATCGTGAGCACGGGGCCTCCCTCTCGAGCCCTCGGACGAGGAGCTGCGCCGCCTCCTCGACGAGGCCGTCCGGCGCGTCGTCGCGCACATCGGCTCGCTCGCCGACCAGCCCGCCGACGGGTCCGCCGGGGCCGCGGCGCTCGCGCGCACGCTGATCGAACGGGAGGCGCCCGAGGAGGGCAAGCCGGCGGGACCGCTCCTCGACCTCCTGTTCGAGAAGGCGATCCCCGCGAGCTTCAACAACGCCGGGCCGGGCTTCCTCGCGTACATCCCCGGAGGCGGGCAGCCGTACGCGGCCGTCGCGGACCTGATCTCGGCCGCCGTGAACCGCTACGTGGGCGTCTTCGCGCCGGCGCCCGGCGCTCGTCCAGCTCGAGACGAACGTGATCCGCTGGTTCGCGCGCGCCGTCGGCTACCCGGAGAGCGCCGGCGGATTCCTGACGACGGGCGGATCTCTCGCGAACTTCTCCGCGATCGTCGCGGCCCGGCACGAGAAGCTGCCCGAGGATTTCCTCAAGGGCACGCTCTACGTGTCCGACCAGGGCCACCACTGCATCCGCAAGGCGGCGCTCCTCGCGGGCTTCCCCGCCGCGAACGTGCGCGAGATCCCGTCCGACGCCGCGTTCCGCATCCGGCTCGACGCCCTCGCGAAGCGGGTCGCCGACGACCGCGCCGCCGGCTTCACGCCGTTCCTCGTCGCCGCGAGCGCGGGCACGACGAACACCGGCGCCGTCGACGACCTCGACGCGCTCGCCGATTTCGCCGGGCGGGAGGGCCTCTGGCTGCACACGGACGCGGCCTACGGCGGGTTCTTCGCGCTCACGGCGCGCGGCCGCGCGGTCATCGACGGGCCTCGCAGCGCGCCGACTCGATCGTCCTCGACCCGCACAAGGGCCTCTTCATGCCGTACGGCACGGGCTGCCTCCTCGTGAAGGACCCCGGGACGCTCCGCCGGTCGCACAGCGTCCGGCGCACTACATGCCCGGCATGCAGGACGACCCGGACTCCGTGGACTTCTGCGAGATCTCCCCGGAGCTCTCGCGCAACTTCCGGGGGCTCGAGGTCTGGCTCGCCGTCAAGCTCTGCGGCCTCGCGGCGTTCCGCGAAGGCGCTCGACGAGAAGCTCGACCTCGCGCGGGAGGCCGCCGACGCCGTGCGCGCGATCCCGGGCATGACGATCGTCGCCGAGCCGGAGCTCTCCCTCTTCGCGTTCCGCCTCGCGCCTCCCGGCGCGTCCGTGGAGGAGGCGAACCGCGCTGAACCGCGAGCTGATGGCGCGCGTGAACGCCCGGCAGAGGGTGCTCCTGACGGGCACTCTCCTCGGCGACGTCTTCGCGCTCCGCATGTGCATCCTGAGCTTCCGGACGCATCGCGGACCGCATCCGGCATGGCCCTCGAGGACCTCCGGGAGGCCGCGCGCGAGGTCGCGAGGGAATAATCCGGCCCCGAAACGCATTTCGTAGGTGTCAGGTGACCATGAGACGACGTGACTTCCTCGCCCTGACCCTCCCCGTCCTCGCGGGCGCCGGCGTGCTCGCCGCGATCGGCTCGGCCGGTCCCGAGAAGAGCCCCGCCCAGAAAGGATCCGCCGATGCCGCCCGACCGCCGCCGGCCTCCCGACCGGGTCGTCAAGACCGAAGCCGAGTGGAAGAAGCTCCTCACGCCCGAGCAGTTCCACGTCACGCGGAAGAAGGGCACCGAGCGCGCGTTCACGGGCCCGAACTGGGACAACCACGCGAAGGGCACGTACACCGTGCGTGTGCTGCGACCTGCCCCTCTTCTCCTCCGACACGAAGTTCGACTCGGGCACCGGCTGGCCGAGCTTCTGGCAGCCGATCGCGCCGAACTCCGTGAAGACGGCGGAGGACCGGAGCTTCTTCTCCGTGCGCACCGAGGTGCATGTGCCGCCGCTGCGACGCGCACCTCGGCCACGTCTTCGACGACGGCCCGAAGCCCACGGGCCTGCGCTACTGCATGAACGGGACTGCCATGAAGTTCGTCCCGGCGAAATGAGTCACGCGACGGCGCGAAAAACGACGCATGCGCGCACATCACCATCCAGATCCGGCCCGTGATTGCGAAGATCGTGCCCGAAGACGAGGCCGTGATCATCGCCTGTTCGACGCCAGGAAGCCCCAGGTTGGAGTAATGGCCCAGGGCAAACAACGCGGAGGTGAGCAGGACGATGGATACTTTTGCGCCGGCCCCAGTCCCGAAAAGCTTGCCGAGGCGTTCGAATAGGTAACCTCGGAACAAGGTCTCTTCTGCGAAGCCCGCGCCGACAATCATCGTGAACACCATTCCGGGGAGTGCAGCCGCGGTTTCCTGCCAGGTAATGGTAGGCGGGATTGATTGCAGGGGCGCCGAGCAGCGGCATCACGATCGCCTTCATAAGGAGTTTGAACGCGCAGCCGAAGACGATGCCGACGGCCAGACTGCCAAGCCAGCTCTTGGGTCGCACGTAGCCGATCTCACGCCATGGCGTATGTGACCGCCAGGCCCACACCAGCACCAGAATGGCGCTCAGAGGCTTGAAGACAGATCGCCGCCGGGCAAGACTGGCGTCGGGAGGGCTCACGGTCCCGTCGTCCCCGGGAAGGCCGCGCGTGACGAACGCGTACTCCTCGACGGGCCGCCCGCCGACGAGATGCTCCTGGATGATCCGCTCGAGGACGGGCGGGTCGCACGCGCGGTACCAGACGCCCTCGGGATAGACGACGGCGATGGGGCCGCCGGCGCAGATCGCGCAGGCAGTTCGCCTTGTTCCGCTGCACGCGGCCGCTCGTCGAGAGGCCGAGCTCCTTCAGGCGCGTCTTCAGGTAGTCCCACGCGGCGATCGAGCGATCCCGCTCGGAGCACTTCGGCTTCGTCTGGTCGCAGCACAGGAAGATGTGCCGCCGCGCCTCGGGATCGCCGATGCCTCTCGCGATCTCCGCGAGCTTTTCGGGCGACTCGTCCCCGTTCGTGCCGTCCACGGGGTCTCCCCGTCTGAAGGATAATCCGCCGCCATGAAGATCTTCGTCACCGGAGCCACCGGCCACGTCGGATTTCACGTCGCGATCGCCTTTCGGCGCGCCGGACATCACGTTCTGGGGCCTGACGCGCTCGCGACGAGGGCGCCACGCGCCTCGACCGGCACGAGATCCGGCCCGTCATCGGGTCCCTGCAGGATCCCGGCTCGTGGAAGGGCGCCGAGGACGCCGCCGTCCTCGTCCACGCGGCGTTCGACTACAAGGGCGACTCGTGGGCCATCGACCGCGCCGCCGTCGCGGCCGCTCCTTGCGCTCGCGGATCGGGGCGCCGCTCCGAAGACGCGTCGTCTACACGAGCGGCGTCTGGGTCTACGGCTCGACGGGCGAACGGCGTCGCCGACGAGACGACGCCTCTCGCGCCGCTCCCGATGAGCCTTTCGCGCGTCGAGACCGAGAAGCGCGTCCTCACGGCGGCGGGCGTCAAGGGGATCGTCATGCGCCCCGGCTGCGTGTACGGCTACGGCGGCAGCATGACCGGCGATGTGGTTCGCGGGGCCGCGGCCGGCAGCGCTCGAGGTCGTGGGCGACGGCCACAACCGCTGGGCGACCGTGCACGCGGACGACTGCGCCGACGCGTACGTCCGCGCGGTCGAGAGCGGGCTCTCGCGGGGAGATCTTCAACGTGACGGACCGCTCCCGCGCGCCGCGTCCGCCGCCTCGTGACCGCGGCCGCGCGCGCCGCCGGCTTCAAGGGCGAAATCCGGTGGATCCCGCTCGAGGACGCGCGCAAGAACGATGGGCGACTTCGCGGACGCCCTCGCGCTCGACCAGCACGTCGAGTCGCGGAAGGCGGTCGCCCGCCTCGGCTGGCAGCCCGCGCACGGCGGCTTCGAGGACGAGGTCGAGACGTACTACGCCGCGTGGAAGGCCGCGCAGGGCTGATCGCGATCGGCGAGCGCGCCCGGAGTCGCGCGCATATGGAAGACGGACAATCTTCTCCTCCGAGGACCGCGCCCGGATCGAGGCGCAGGGCCTGACCGTGGAAGAGGTGGAACGGCAGGCGGCGCTCCTTCGGGACCCTCCGCCCGCCGCGATGCTCGCTGCGTCCCTGCACGGTCGGCGACGGCGTCGTGCGGATCGACGGAGAGCGACCACGCGGCGCTCCTCGCCCTCGCCGACGAGGCCGCGCGCGCGGGCCGGCTTTCGAAGTTCGTGCCCGCTTCCGGCGCCGCGAGCCGCATGTTCGAGTTCCTCGTCCCGCGAGTCCCGAGCATCCGGAGGTGCGCCGCTTCCGCGAGAGCGCGAACGTCCTTCGCGTTCGACGCCGGCGACCTCGAGGCGCTCGCTCGCGCTGCCGAAAGGCCTCCTCCCGTTCCACCGGTATCCCGACGGCGCGCGAACCGCGTTCGAGGAGCATCTCGACGAAGCCGCGGCGACCGTGCGGGACGCCGCGGGCCTCTGCCGCGTCCACGTCACCGTGTCGCCCGAGCATCGCACGGCCTTCGAGGACGTCCTCGAGGAGGTCGCGGCCGCGCCTCGAACGGGAGACGGGCGCGCGTTTCGAGGTCCGGTTCTCCGAGCAGTCGCCCTCCACCGACACCGTCGCGATCGACGAGGCGGGCCGTCTCTTCCGGGATTCGGAGGGGCGCCTCCTCTTCCGGCCCGGGAGGGCACGGCGCGCTCCTGAAGAACCTCGCCGGAGTCGGGCGGCGACGTCGTCCTCGTGAAGAACATCGACAACGTCGTGCCCGACGCCTCCGCGCGCCGACGCTCCTCTGGAAGCGGCTCCTCAGCGGCCTTCTCGTGCGGATCGAGCGTACGAGCCCGCGGGACCGGCCGATCCGCGTCTGCGGCGTCGTGCGCAACGAGGGCGAGCCCGGCGGCGGCCCGTTCTGGGTCGGCGGGGCCCGGCGGAGAGTCGCGGCAGATCGTCGAGTCGGCGCAGGTGGATCTCGCGGATCCCGCGCAGGCGGCGATCTGGAAGCGCGGCGACGCACTTCAACCCCGTGGACCTCGCGTGCTCCCTGCGGGACGCGTCGGGCCGGCCCTTCGACCTCTCCGCGCTTCGTGGACGAGCGCGCCGTCTTCGTCGCGAAGAAGACCCACGAGGGGCGGACGCTCTTCGCGCTCGAGCGGCCGGGGCTGTGGAACGGCGCGATGGCGCTCTGGGAGACGGTCTTCGTCGAGGTTCCGAAGGAGACGTTCGCGCCGGTCAAGACGGTCCTCGACCTCCTGCGCCCCGAGCACCAGCCGCGCCGACTAAAGTCTAATAACTAGTTCTATATCAATGACATACGGAGCAAAGGGCCGGTCCTTCGCACCCGAGCCTCGGAGCGCGGTATCCTCGGCGCCCCCCGGAATACCCATGTTTCGCCGCGACGAACTGAGACCCAGGAAAAGGCGCCCGCTGAGGCTCGTGCAGGACGAGCCGGTCGCGCCGGGTCGCGCCGGCCGCCGCGCCCTCGCCCGCGCTTCCCGCTCCTGAATCGGGAGCTCTCCTGGCTCGCCTTCAACGAGCGCGTGCTCGAGGAGGCCTACGACGAGCGCTGGCCGCTCCTCGAGCGCCTGAAGTTCCTCGCGATCAGCGAGACGAACCTCGACGAGTTCTTCATGATCCGCGTCTCGGGCCTCCTCGACCAGCTCTCCTCGGAGATCGTCGAGCCCACGGACGACGGCCTGCCGCCGCGCCGAGGCCCTCGCGCGCGTGCGGCCGCGGTCCAGGAGATGGAAGCGCGGCAGATCTCGTGCCTCGTGGACGACCTCCTCCCGAAGCTCGCCGCGGCGGGCATCTCGATCCTCACGTGGGACGACCTCAACGACGCGCAGCGCGAGGCGTGCGAGCGCGCACTTCCGGCGCAACGTCCTGCCCGGTCCTCACGCCGCTCGCCGTCGATCCCGGGCCACCCGTTCCCGTTCCTCTCGAACCTCTCCCTGAACCTCGCGGTCGAGGTGAAGAACCCCGAGACGGGCGAGACGAAGTTCGCGCGCGTCAAGGTGCCGCAGGCCATGCCGCGCCTCCTCGCCGCTTCGCGAGCTCGTCGAGGGCAAGAAGAAGGTCAAGCCCGAGAAGGCCGAGTTCCTCCTCCTCGAGTCGCTCATCCAGGCGAACCTCGGCGAGCTCTTTCCCGGCCTCGAGATCGTCTCCTCGCACCTCTTTCGCGTGACGCGCGACGCCGACATCGAGATCCAGGAGGACGAGGCCTCCGACCTCCTCGCGACGATCGAGCAGGAGGTGCGGCGCCGCCGCTTCGGCGCGGTCGTGCGCCTCGAGGTCGCCCCGAAGACGCCCAAGCGCGTGCGGAAGCTCCTCTCAGAAGCAGCTCGAGATCACCGAGAACGAGGTCTACGAGGTGGACGGGCCGCTCGGCGCGGGCGACCTCATGTCGCTCACGCGGCTCGACCGGCGCGAGCTGAAGGACCCGCCCTTCTCGCCCGCCGTGCCGGCCGTCTTCAACCAGCCCGACACGTCGGTCTTCGCCGCGATCCGCGCGGGCGACATCCTCCTCCACCACCCGTACGACTCGTTCTCGCCCGTCGTCGAGATGATCGAGCGCGCCTCCGACGACTCGAAGACGGTCGCGATCAAGATGACCCTCTACCGCACGAACGCGGACTCGGCCGATCCTCCCCGCGCTCATCCGCGCGGCCGAGAACGGCAAGCAGGTCGCGGTCCTCGTGGAGCTGAAGGCGCGCTTCGACGAGGAGAACAACATCGACGTGGGCGAAGTCGCTCGAGCAGGCGGGCGTCCACGTCGTCTACGGCGTCGTCGGCCTGAAGACGCACTGCAAGATCGCGCTCGTCGTCCGGCGCGAGAAGGACGAGATCCGCCGCTACGTGCACCTCGGCACCGGCAACTACAACGCGTCGACGGCGCGGATCTACACGGACTTCGGCCTCATGACCTGCCGCCCGGAGTTCGGCGAGGACGCGACGCGCCTCTTCAACGCGCTGACGGGCTTCGCGGGCAAGACGAGCTACGCGCGCCTCGTGACGGCGCCGAAGGACATGCACCGCGCCGTCCTCGAGTGGATCGCGACGCGAGACGGCGCACGCCCGCGCCGGGCCGCCCGTCGGGCATCAAGGCGAAGATGAACGCGCTCGTCGATCCGCAGGTCATCGCGGCGCTCTACGAGGCCTCGCAGGCCGGCGTGAGCGATCGACCTCCTCGTCCGCGGCATCTGCTGCCTGAAGCCCGGCGTTCCGGGCGTCTCGGAGACGATCCGCGTGCGCTCCATCGTGGGCCGCTTCCTCGAGCACAGCCGCGCGTTCGTCTTCGAGAACGGCGGCGACCGCGAGGTCTGGCTCTCCTCGGCCGACTGGATGCCGCGCAACTTCTTCCGCCGGGTCGAGACGGCTTTCCCCGTCGAGGAGCCCGCGCTCGCGCAGCAGGTCGTCGACGCTCTCGACACGATGCTGAAGGACAACGTGCGCGCGCGGCGCCTGAACGAGGACGGGACCTACGAGCGCCTCAAGCCCGCCGCGGGCGAGACGCCCGTCGACTCGCAGACCGCTCTTCGTCGAGGACGCGCGGCGCCGCGTGCTCAAGGCGGTCGAGGCGTTCGAGCGGCGCGGCGCCGAGGCGTTCGAGAAGTCCGAAGAACCCGTCCCGGCCGAAGCCGAGTAGCGCGCCGCGCTCAGCCCGGGATCCGAACGGCGCGCGGCGGATCTCGTCACGAGCAGGCGCGGGAGCTCCGGCAGATCGTTGTGCGTGCGCCCTTCGAGCGGGATGAACCGCACGTTCCGTCCGGCCGCGGCGAGGCGCCGGCCCATCTCGAACGGCACGACCTCGTCGCGCGTTCCGTGAACGATGACGATCGGGCACGTCAAGGCCGCGATCTTCGAGAGGTTGTCGAACCGGTCGGGGACGAGAACCGGAGCCAGCGGACCGACGAGGGAACGGCCCATGTCCACGAGCGACGTGTACGGCGAGACGAGGATCAGGAGGCGCGGCGGCCGGCGGGACGCGATCTCGACGGCGACGCCCGAGCCGAGCGACCGGCCCACGAAGACGAGACCGGGCAGTCAGCGCCCCTCGCCGAACGCGTCTGAGCGCGGCCTCGGCATCCTGGTACAGCCCGGCCTCCGTCGGCCGGCCGGGCAGCCCCGAATAGCCGCGGTACTCCGCCAGGAACGTGTCGATGCCGCTGACGCGCGAGCTCCTCCGCGAGCGGCAGGTTCTGCATCGGCGGATTCCGCGTTTCCGTGAAAGTAGAGAACCCGCGGCCTCGGCGCCGGGACCGGCCCTGACGAGGATCCCTTTCGAAGGAATCCCCCCGGCGGTCGCGTACGCCACGAGGCGGGCGTTCGGAACGTGCCTCGCGAGCTCGCTCTCTTCCGGCATCCGGACGCGCGGGCGTGGAAAGGTGATCGAGCGGGCGAGGACGCGCAGGAGAAGGAACAGACCGACGACGACGAGAAGCGCGGCGGCGAGCGTCCCCTTCACCCGGCGAACCTGCGCGGAAGCCGAGCAGCTCGTCCTAGCGCTCGACCTCGAAGCTCGGCGCCGGGCTCAGGACGGGCTCCTGCGCGGTCAGCGCGGTCCCCTCGATCGGGCACCAGGATGAGGTGCGTGTTCGAGCCGTAGTTCAGGTTGATCTCGTAGAAGCCGTGCGGCGAGACGGAGATGAGCATCCCGGGCACCTGTTTGAGCTCCGCCATCGGGCAGGTCACGTAGACCTTCATCGGAATGTCCATCGGGTCCTCCTGTCCCGCGAAGGATAACTCCGCGGTCAGGAGCACGTGAGGCGCGCTCAGTCGCCCGCTTCGTCGCCTTCCTCGTCGCCGTCGTCGTCGCCCAGCGGCTCGCCCCGGTACTCCTTCAGCTTTCGCTGGAGCGTTCTGAGGCCGATCCCGAGGGCCTCCGCGGCACGGCGCCGGTTTCCGCCCGACACCTGGAGCGCCGTGAGGATCGCCTCGCGCTCGATCTCGGCCATCGTCTTGCCGACGAGCGTGCCCGCGAACGCGGCGTTCCGCCGCGACGCCAGCGGGCGCCGAAGGGGCGGCTCCGCGCCGACGTCTCGGCCGCGGCGGCCGGCAGCGGCGCGGGCAGCCTGACGGCGGCCCACTCGCCCGAGCGGGGCCGGCCCGGGGCGCGGGCGCGGATCGCGCGGAGGCAGGTCGGCGACGTCGATCCGCGGGCCCGCCGCGAAGAGGACGGCGCTCTCGAGGACGTTCTTCAGCTCGCGCACGTTGCCCGGCCAGTCGTACGCGACGAGCGCGGCGCGCGCCGCCGGCGTCACGCCCGTCACGGGCTTGCCGTGCTCCTTCGGCGAAGAGCGCGCGGAAGCGCTCGACGAGGAGTGGATGTCGTCGCCGCGCTCGCGGAGCGGAGGGATCTCGACGGTCACGACGGACAGGCGGTAGTAGAGGTCCTGCCGGAAGCGCCCGGCCTCGATCTCGGCCACGAGGTCGCGGTTCGTCGCGGCGACGAGCCGGAAATCCACGTCCTTGCTCTCGTTGCCGCCGACCGGCGTCACGCGCTTCTCCTCGAGGACGCGCAGGAACTTCACCTGCAGGTCGGGCGGCATCTCGGAGACCTCGTCGAGGAAGAGCGTGCCTCCGTGCGCCTGCTCGATGCGCCCGACGCGCTTCACGAGCGCGCCCGTGAAGGCGCCGCGCTCGTGCCCGAACAGCTCGGACTCGATGATCTCGCGCGGGATCGCCCCGCAGTTCAGCGCCACGAACGCGCGCCCGCGGCGCGGCGAGTTGTGGTGGAGCGCGTTCGCGACGAGCTCCTTGCCCGTGCCGGACTCGCCGACGATGAGGACGGTCGTCTTCGCCGGCGCGACGACGCGCAGCCGCTCGAAGAGCTCGCTCCATCGGCTCGCTGCCGGCCGAGGATCGCCTCGAAGCCGAAGCGCTTGTCGAGGCGCTCGCGCAGGTCGCGGATCTCGACCGCCTGCCGCGAGCGGCTGAGCGCCGCCTCGGCCCTCAGGCGCAGGTCGTCCTTCGCGAGGGGCTTGGCGACGTAGTCGACGGTGCCGAGCGTGCGCGCCGAGAGCAGGGTCTCGACGTCGCCGTGCGCCGTCACGAGGAGGACCGAGACGTCCGGCCGCGCGGCGGCGAGGTCGGCCGCGAGGTCGAGCCCGCTCTTGCCCGGCATCTTGAGATCCGTCACGACGAGCGCGACGGAGGGATCCTCGATCGCCCTCTCGAGCGCGGCGTCGGCGTCCGCGAACTCCTCCACGCGGCGTCCGTCCGTCTGGAGCGTCAGCGCCATCGCCTTCCGGCTGCCCGCGTCGTCGTCGACGACGAGGATGAGCGGCGCCGTCGCGCTCAAGCGGTCGCTCCGAGCGCGCGGTCGAGGTCGTCCTCGGTCCACACGGCGACGCCCAGCGCTCTCGCCTTGTCGAGCTTGCTCCCCGGCTCCTCGCCGGCGATGACCGCCGTCGTCTTCTTCGACACGCTTCCACTCACCTTTCCACCGGCCGACTCGATCGCGGCCGCGGCCTCCTCCCGGGATGCGCCTCGGCAGCGTCCCCGTGAGGACGAAGACTCCCGCCGGACAGGGCTCCGCCGGCCGCGGACGAGGCCGGGCTCTCCGTCATACGGACGCCCGCGGCCCGGAGTTTCGCGAGGAGGGCGCGGTTCGGGGGCGTGCGCGAACCACTCGAGGATGCCGCGCGCCGTCTCGGGGCCGATCTCGGAGACGGACGTCAGCGCGTCCTCGTCCGCCGCTTCGAGGGCTTCCATCGAGAGGAAGCGCCGGGCGAGCAGCTTCGCCGTCTTCTCGCCGACCTGCCGGATCCCGAGGCCGTAAGAGGAGACGGGCGAGGCCGGCGTCCTTCGACCTTTCGATCTCGGCGATCACGTTCGCGGCCGACTTCTCGCCCCAGCGCTCGAGCGGCGCGAGCTGCTCCTTCGTGAGCGCGTAGAGAGAGGCGACGTCCTCGAGGAGGCCCGCCCCGAGGAGCTGGTCGATGCGCTCGTCTCCGAGGCCCTCGACGTCCATCGCGCGGCGCGAGACGAAGTGCCGGATGCGCCTCGGCCGACCTGCGCGGGACAGGACGGGTTCACGCAGCGCACCGCGACCTCGCCCTCCTGCCGAACGACCTTCTCGCCGCAGGCCGGGCAGCGCTCCGGCATCGAGAAAGGCGGCGCGCCCTTCGGCCGCTTCTCGAGGAGGACGCGCGTCACCTTCGGGATCACGTCGCCGCGCCTTCTCGACGGCCACCGTGTCGCCCACGCGCACGTCCTTGCGGGCGAGGTCCTCGAGGTTGTGGAGCGTCGCGCGCTTGACGACCGTCCCCGCGAGGAGGACGGGCGTGAACTCGGCGACGGGCGTCAGGACGCCCGTGCGGCCCGACCTGCACGACGATGTTCGTCACGACCGTCGTGGCCTCCTCGGGCGGGAACTTGTACGCGAGCGCCCAGCGCGGGGCCTTCGCGGTCTGGCCGAGGCGCCTCTGGTCGGCCACGGCGTCCACCTTCAGGACGACGCCGTCCGTCTCGAACGGCAGGTCGTGGCGCTTCGTCCGCCATTCGTCGAGGAAGGCGAGGATCCCCTCCACGTCGGAGACGAACGGCGCGATGGGGGTTGACGGGAAGAGAGAATTCTTCGAGGGTGGAAAGGGCGTCGGCTCTGGCGTCTGCGGCTCGCCCGTCGCCCTCCCAGCGCGCGATCGAATAGAGGAACGCCGAGAGCTTCCGTTGGGCCGTGATCCGCGCATCGAGAAGCCGCAGGGTGCCCGCGGCGGCGTTGCGGGGGTTCGCGAACAGCGGCAACCCCGCTTCCTCGCGCGTCGCGTTCAGCGCCGCGAAGGACTTCTTCGGGAAATAGACCTCGCCGCGCACCTCGAGCAGGGCCGGAATCTTCACCTTCGAAGAAATCCTTCGCGCCGCGCCAGCGGCGTCGCAGAACTTCAAGCGGGACGGCGTGAATCGTCCTCACGTTCGGCGTCACGTCCTCGCCCGTCGTCCCGTCGCCGCGCGTCGCGGCGCGCACGAGACTGCCGTCCTCGTAGACGAGCGAGACCGAGAGTCCGTCGATCTTCAGCTCGCACACGAACGCCGGCGTGCGGCCGAGGCGCTCTCTCACGCGCTTCAGCCACGCCTCCAGCTCCTCGCGGTTGTAGGCGTTGTCGAGCGAGAGCAGCGGGATCTCGTGCCGCACGTTCGGCAGATCGGAGACGGGCGCCCCGCCCACGCGCTGCGTCGGCGAGTCCGGCGTGACGAGCTCGGGATGCTCGGCCTCCAGCGCCTTCAGCTCGCGCACGAGAGCGTCGTACTCGGCGTCCGTGATCTCGGGCCGGGCCTCCGTGTGGTAGAGGCGGTCGTGCCGCCGGATCTCGTCGCGAAGCTCCGCCGCGCGGGCCGCGGGATCCTTCACCTTCGGGCCGGACTTCGCCACGGGCCGATTCTAGGATGCGAAGCCGGCGCGCCGCCCCGGGAGAACCCGCCTCCCCTGCTAGCATCCGCGCTCGTGACGACCCTGCGCCCGCGGACGCTCTCTCCCGCTTCCGCTCTCTTCGCCATGGTCGCCGCCGCGCTCGTTCCGGCCCGCGCCGACGCGGGGCCGCGCGTCCCTCCGGTCGCGTCCTACACGATCGAGGCGCAGGTGAATGCCGAGCACGGCATCACGGGCCGGGAAACGGTGCGCTTCACGAACCGCACGCGGTTCTCGTTCGAGGATCTCAGGCTCCACCTCTACCTGAACGCCTGGAAGAACGACCGCTCCACGTGGCTCACCGAGCAGGCGCGCGGCGGCGGAAGGGGCGACCGGGGGGTGCGCGCGAAGGAGGCGAGCCGGTGGGGCTTTTCCGAGATCCACCGCATCGCCCTCGAGGACGGCACCGATCTGACGCCGTCGCTGCAGTATCTCTCGCCCGACGACGGCAATCCCGACGACCGGACGCTCGTCTCGGTCGCGCTGCCGCGGCCGGTCGCGCCCGGCGAGACGCTCGTCTTTCGCGTGGACTGGGAGGGCAGGTTTCCGCGCGCCGTGGCGCGCACGGGCTGGAAGGACGACTACCTTCTCGGCGCCCAGTGGTTCCCGAAGCTGGGCGTCGCGACCGACGCCGGATGGAACGCGCACCAGTTCCACGCCGCGACCGAGTTCTTCGCGGACTTCGGCGACTACGACGTGACGCTCACCCTGCCGAAGGCCGTCAAGGGCCGCGTCGGCGCGACGGGCGTCCTCAAGGAAGAGACCGAGATTCCGGGCGACCTCGTGCGCGTGCGCTTCATGGCGGAGGACGTGCACGACTTCGCCTTCACGGCCTGCCCGCGCTTCGAGGTCGTGCGCGACACGTTCAGCGCGCCCGGCCTTCCGAACGTCGACATCGTCCTCCTCCTGCAGCCCGACCACCGCCGCGTGCGGGACCGGTATCTCAAGGCCGTCAAGGCCGCCCTCGCGGACTACGGCACGCGGTACCTCCCGTATCCCTATCCCCTGATCACCGTCGTGGACCCGCCGTGGGGCAGCCATACGGAGGGCATGGAGTACCCGACGCTCTTCGTGGGCGGCGCGCGCTGGCTCGCGCCCGCGGCCGCGCATTCCCCCGAAGGCGTCACGATTCACGAGTTCGGCCACCAGGTGTTCTACGGGATGCTCGCCTCGAACGAGTTCGAGGAAGCGCATCTCGACGAGGGCTTCAACACGTACGCGACGCTCCGCGCAGCAGAAGGCCGCGTTCGGCGACCCGTCGCTCGTCGTGCGGTTCTTCGGGCTTCCCGTCGTGTTTCCCTCCGTTCCCACGCCGCTCGCGATACACGAGCGCTATCACCGCTGGGTGCAGTCCTCGCGGTCGGACGCGACGGACGTGCCGTCCTTCCGCCAGCTCGACGGCAACGCCGTGCGCGCGAACGCCTACAACCGCACGGCCCTCCTCCTCGCCTCCGCCGAGCGCACGTTCGGCGAGAAGACGTGGGCGAAGGTCATGAAGACGTACGCGACGCGCTGGGCCTTCAAGCACCCGACGTCGGCGGACTTCGTGGCGGTGGTCCGCGAGGTCGCGGGCGAGGCGGCGGCCCGCGCGATCGCGGGGGTCTGGAGCGCGGCGGGCCCCGTGGACTACGCCGTGACGTCGGCGTCCACGCGCCGCGCGCGGCCGCTGACCGGATACACGGGTGAAGGCGACGCGCGCACGCTCGTGATTCCGAAGGACGAGCGCGGGCGGCTGGGAGTCGATCGCCGTGGTCCAACGGCTCGGCGAGGCGTCGTGGCCGGTCGAGGTCGAGCTGCGCTTCGCCGACGGCACGCGGATCCGCCGCCCGTGGATCGGCGACGAGCGCTGGATCCGCTACCGCGCCACGGGCCCGAAGCTCGTCTCGGTGGAGGTCGACCCGGACCGCAAGTGCCTCCTCGACTGCGAACCCGCTCAACAACGGACGCCTCACGGAGGAGGCGCCCGCCGCCTCGCGCCGCTGGACGGCCCGCCTGCGCTTCTGGGCGCAGAACGTCCTCGAGCTCTTCTCGCTGCTGGGCTTCGCGGGGGCCGCATGAGGCGCGATTCCGTCCTCGTCCTCGCGACGCGCGGTCTCGTCTCGGCCCTCGAGACGTGGAAGGCGCTCCTGCTCTTCCTCGTCCTGAACGCGGCGCTCGCGTTCGCCTTCACGCATCCGCTGGCGTCCGCGCTCCGGCAGACGCTCGACAAGAGCCCGTGGGCCGAGCGGCTCGCGGCGGGCAACGCGGACCTCCACACGTTCTTCACGTCGTTCACGCGCACGCGCCCCGACGTATTCGGCGACCTCTCGAAATGGGACGAGGCCGTGACGGGCGAGCGTCAGGAGCGAAGGGCCTCGCAGCAGCCGGCGCCCCTCTCGGGCTTCTTCCGCACGTCCGGCCTCTCGGGCTCGGCCGCGGGCTTCGGGGCGCTCGCGGCCCTTCTCGCGGCCCTCTTCTCCGGCGGCTTCGCCGGACGCTTCGGCGCCGAGCGCGAGCGCGCGAGCTTCGCCGCGTTCGGAGCGGACGCCGCGCGTTTCGCGGTCCCGTCTCTCCTCCTCGGAGCGCTTTCGCTCGCGGGGATCCTGGCCGCGTACCGCTTCCTCTACGCGGCCACGGGCACGCTCTACGAGCCCGACGAGCTGCGGTACGAGTGGGAGGCCGTCGGGCTTCTCCTTCTCCGGCTCGGACTCTTCCTCCTCGTGGCGGGTTACATCCGGCTCGTCGTCCTCTACGCGCGCGCGGCCCTGGGCCAGGGGACCGGGAATCCGATCAACGCGCTGATGCGCGGCCTCGGGTTCGTCCTCGGAAGGCCCGTCCGCACGCTGGCGCTCGAAGTCCTCTTCGGCGCCCTCGGCCTCCTGCCGCTCCTCGCGTGGCTGTTCCTCGGTCCCGTCTGGGACGGCAAGCGAGCTCGGCGATTTCGTCCTGATCTTCGCCGGCCAGCAGCTCGTCGTCCTCCTCCGGATCCTGACGCGCGCCGGGCACCTCGGCGCGGCTTCGTCCTATCTCAGGCGCTCGAGCGAAGCGAAAGCCTCCTCGCCGGCGCCCGCGGCCGTGTCGCCCGGCCCCGGGACGGGATCCGCCCCCGCGCCCGTCCTGTGAGCGCGATCCGCCTGAGGTCGAGAACTCCCGAGTCGTGGGCGGCGCGCGTCACGGCGCCGGAGAATCTGCCCGCTTTCGTCGCCGATCACGCCGTCTGCGAGCTGCAGGCGTCGGTGCAGGCGCTCTCGCTCGTCGGCACGTACCCGCGGAGCCCGGCGCTCGTCGACCGCCTCTCCGCGCTCGCGGCCGAGGAGCTGCGTCACTTCCGCAAGGTCTCGCGCGAGGCGCGCCGCCTCGGCGCGCCGATGCTCACGACGCGACGCAATTTCTACGTGGCCGAGCTCCGCGCCGCGTGCCGAAAGGAGCGCGAGCCCGAGAGGGGCCTCGACCTCCTTCTCGTGGCGGCGATCATCGAGGCGCGCAGCCACGAGAGGTTCGAGCGCCTCTCCGGCCACCTCGGAGACACGCGCCTCGCGAGGCTCTACAGAGAGCTCGCCGAGGCCGAGGCCCGGCACGGGCCCATCTATCTCGACCTCGCGATCGCCCACGCGGGCGAAGAAGCGGCAAAGAGACGGCTCGAGGAGCTTCTCGACGTCGAGGCCCGCGCGCTCGCACACCCGCCGAAGGTCGAGATCGCGGTCCACGGGGCGGCCTAGGCGCGGGATGGCCCTGCGCCTCCTCCCTGCGGCCCTCGCCCTTCTGGTCCTGGGCGCGCACTTCCTGCGAGCCGGCCACCTCGCCCTCGTCGCTGCGGCCCTGGCCGTCGTCGCGATCCTGTTCGTGCGCCGTCCGTGGGCGGCACGGATCGTCCAGGGTGCTCTCGTCCTCGGGACCCTCGAATGGCTGCGCACGCTCGCGCTCCTCGCCGAGGAGCGCCGCGCGGCGGGCGCGCCGTACCTCCGCATGACGTTGATTCTCGTGGCCGTCGCCCTCGCGACCGCGCTCTCGCTCCTCGCTTTTCGCTCGCGCGCCGTAAAGGAGCATTTCGGCTTGGAAGGATTGTCGTAAAGTCATCGAATGAGTAATGGCAGGTCACCGTCTCGTGTGCGATCGGTCGTAGGCCACATTCGAATCGACGAATCGAAGGAGAATCTCGTGGCGGCGAGCAGGACGCTGCGCGAGCTCTTCGCCGATTCCCTAAGAGAGAGTGCCGATCTCCTGGGCGCCCCGCGGACGCGCAAGCGACTGAAGAGCGCCGCCCGAGCACCCTCCCGTGCGTAACACCGCCGTCGTCACGTACACTCAAGGCTCTTCCTCGGCCTGCCGCTCCTGACGAAGGACTCGAGAATCGAAGAGTCGGGCGTCGTGAAGACTCTCTGGTGATCCCTCACCCGAAGAGGACCGCCCGCATCGAGAGCGACCCGAGGTCGAAGCCCGTGATCGGGAAGCTGCACGGCGTCGCGCGCGTCCGAGGCGCCGGCCGCGTAGAGGATCGGGAGCCAGTGCTCCGCCGTCGGGTGCGCGCGGCGGCCGTCTTCGGCGTATCGAGGGCGCGGACGAGCCACGTCTCGTCGCGCGCCTCGAGCGCGCGCGCGACGCCCGCGTCGAAGCGCGCGGCCCAGTCCGGCGTCGTCGAGTCGCCCCGGCGCAGCCGGCCGAACGCGTCCCTCAGGTCGTGCGTCAGGTTGCCGCTCGCGAGGAGGAGAACGCCCTCGTCGCGCAGCGGCGCGAGCGCGCGCCCGAGCGCGAGATGCTCGCCGGCGGTCGCGCGGACGTCCAGCGAGAGCTGCACGACCGGCACGTTCGCCGCCGGATACATCCGGTGGAGGACGGACCACGCCCCGTGGTCGAGGCCGCGGCCGTCCGCCGCGGCGCCGCCCGTCAGGGCGGCCGCGCGCGCGGCGAGGGCGGGGTCGCCGGGCGCCGGATACCGCATCGCGTAGAGCTCGGGCGGAAAGCCGCCGAAGTCGTGAATCGTGGCCGGCGGGTCGTCGAGCGTCGTGAACGTGCCGTCCGACTCCCAGTGCGCCGACACCGCGAGGATCGCGACGGGCGATGGCACGAGGGACGCGAGGGCCGAGAAGCCGCGGCTCCACTCGTTGTCCTCGATCGCGTTCATCGGCGAGCCGTGGCCGACGAAGAGGACCGGCGTGCGCGCCAGGACCGGCCTCTCAGTTCGCGGCGTGCGCGGCGCCGATCGCGCGCGGCGCGGCCTCGCGGTTCCAGCGTGACGACGGGAAGCCCGAGAAGAGGATCCGGCCCTGGAGCGAATACCGGACGATGTACGTGAACGGGTCCACCTCCTTCGAGAGGTAGCCGAAGCGCACGTCCCGAAGGAGGACCTCCACGGAGTCGCCCTGCCGCTCCTCGCGCGCGGCGGGGAATCGCGCGAAGCGGCCGAACACGCCGGCGATGCCGCTTTCGAGAGTGCGCTCGCGCGAAGGGACCGTTCGCCTTGTCGATGACCCGCGGCGCGAGGTCGTCGCGCGAACGGTAGACGCCGTCGAGATGGCGCAGGAGGTTCAGGGCGCCGCCGCGGAATCCCGTGCGCGCGAGCTCGTCCGCTTCCGGCGGCCGCGCGATCTCCCGGCCCCGCTTGCCGAGATCCACGAACGTCGCGGTCACGGCGGACCCGTCGTCCGAAAGCAGGAGCCAGCGGTCCGGCGATCCCGGCTGGGGAATCGCGGCGCGATCCTGGGAGCAGGGGCGCGAGGGTCCGGCCGAGACGCGACGGCCTCCCCGTGGCGGACGCCGCAGAGTCCGACGTACGCGGTCGCCGCGAGGAGGCCGGCGCGCGCCGCGACTCTCGATCGCGGGAACGACCGCCTCGAGACGGCGCGGACCCCGACGAGGCCGAGAACCAGGAGCCCGGACAGGGCCGCGTCGAGGATGAAGGTCCAGTCGAGCGCGAAGCGCGCCCACGAGAGCGGCGACAGGAACATCGTGCCCCACGACGTGATCCAGTCGAGAAGAATGTGCGAGGCGAGGGCGAGCGCGACGACGAAGCCCAGGCGCCGCATCGCGGTGCGCCGGCCGGCCGCGCCGGGCGGGCCGAGCGCCGGCGAAAGGCGGATCGAGGCGACCAGGCGTCAGGACGATGACCCACGCCGGCAGCGTCACGAACGAGTGGGTGAACGCGCGGTGCTGCGTGATGTAGAACTCGGCGGAGAACGGCGACACGAAGACGTCCGCGTCCGGGAACATCGCCGCCGCGAAGCCGACCCAGGCCTCGCGCCGCGCGAGCGTGCGGTCGAGAGTCTCGTCCCCCGTGGACGGCAAGGCGCGGGCGAGGAGGGCGCCGGCGAGGCCGTGGGTGAGCGTGTCCATCCCCCGCGACTTTAACCCCGGACCCATCCGCTATCCTCCCGCCCATGAGAATCCTCGCCGGCGTCGACGCTCGGTGCGGCGCTCTTTTCGAGGCTGCTTTCCGGGCAGGACGTGCCGCCGGAGGAGGCCGCCCCTCCGCGCGTCAAGCAGGAGGTGGCGGTCGTCGCGACGCGCCTCGACGTCGCGCCCGCGTCCGCCACCGTCCGGATCGTGACGCGGGAGGAGATCGCCGCGATGCCGGGAGTCCGATCCCTTCCCGACGTGCTTCAGACGATCCTCGGGGCCGACGTGCGCAGGCGCGGCCTGAACGGCACGCAGGCCGACGTCGGGATTCGCGGCTCGGACTTCAACGGGACGCTGCTCCTCGTGGACGGCCAGCCCATGACCGATCCGCAGAGCGGCCACCTCTCCGCGGATTTCGACGTGCCTCTCTACGCGGTCGAGCGGATCGAGGTCCTCGCGGGAGGCGGCTCGGCGCTGTGGGGCTCGAACGCGGTCGGCGGCGTCGTGAACATCGTGACGCGCGGGGCGGATCTCGGGCGGTCGAACATGCAGATCGAGACGCCGCTACTCCCACGGCAGCCACTCTCTCGACGCCGGCGGCTCCCGCGTCGCGATGCGCATCGGCGAGTCCATCTCGGCGGCGGTCGACTGGCACCGGACCGAGAACTCCGGCTTCCGCGACGACACCGAGTCCGCGTCCGACCTGCTGCGCGTCTCCGGCCGCTGGGACACGGGCGTGGGGCCCGTGGCGCTCGGCCTCGGCTATGCGAGCCGGGACTTCGGCGCCTACGCGTACTACGGAACGGCCTATCCGAACCAGCAGGAGTCGACGCGCACGCGCACGGCCGCGCTCTCCTCGACTCTCGCCCTCGGCGGCTGGACGCTGACGCCCTCGGCGTTCGTGCGCGCGCACCACGACGACTTCGTCCTCGAGCGGAGCGACCCGGCGTTCTACGAGAACCTCCACGACACGGTCGCGTCCGTCCTGCGCACGGCCGCGCGACACGCCCTTCTCGGAGGCACGTTCGCGTTCGGCGCCGAGGCCGGGCGCGAGACGATCTCGTCCACGAACCTCGGCAGCCATGGCCGCGACCACGGCGCGCTCTTCGCCGAGCTCGCGCGCGCCTGGGACCCGGCCGCGCCCTCGACGGCCGGCCTGCACGCGGGGCTGCGCGCCGATACGTACGAAGGCTACGGCTCTCGCCTGTCGCCGTACGCCGGGCGTCGCCTGGGACGCCGCGAAATCCCTCACGCTTCGCGCCTCGTTCGGTTCGAGCTTCCGCGTTCCGTCCTTCACGGAGCTCTATTACGTCGACCCGCAGAACGTCGGCAACCCGAACCTGAGGCCCGAGAAGGCGTGGCAAGTCGAGGCGGGGGCCGCCCTCGCGGTCGGAGCGGCCACGCTCGACGCCGCGTACTTCCACCGTCATGCGACCGACCTGATCGACTTCGTCCGCTCGTCTCCGGACGAGCCCTGGAACGCGCGGAACGTGCGGGAGGCCGTGTCGGACGGCGTCGAGGCCTCGGCCGACTGGACTCGGGGGCGGCCCGCGTTTCTGACGCAGCTTCGTGTTCAGGCCGCGTACACGTTCGCCGATCTCGCGAGCCTGTCGGCGGCGGCCGACGGGGCGACGCAGGGAAAGTACGTGCTCGATCCGCTGCACGCGAAGTGGGACCTCCTCGCGGGCATCGCCCTGCCGCTCGAGCTTTCGCTCGCCTCGCGCCTCTCGTACCTTTCCCGGCCGAGCTTCACCGACGGCGTCTGGCTTCTGTCCGCGCGCCTCTCGTGGCAGGCCTTCCAGGGCCGCATCCTCGAGTTCTTCGTGGACGGGGAGAACCTCGGCAACGTCCGCTACGAGGAGGTCGCGTCGCGTCCCCCTGCCGCGCCGCACGTTCGCCGGCGGGCTTCAATCTGACCTGGTGAAAACGGGTACACTCGCGGCGAGACTCGGTCTCGAAATTCGCCCATGCCGACGATTCTTCTTCTCGAAGGCGCGAGGAGGCGCCTGCCCGAGGGGCCGTCCTGGCTCCGACGGAGCGACTGGAGGCTCCTGGACGTCGCCACGGCGGAGGAGACCGTGCGCGCCGTCGCGGCCCACCGCCCTTCCCTCGTCATCGTGGACCTCGAGCAGGATCCCGAAAGCGCGCTCGAGACCGTCCGGGCGGTGCGCGCCGACCCTGCCGCGCGCGATGTCCCGCTGCTCGTCCTGGCACCGCCGGACCGCGCCGAAGCCGCCCGCCAGGCGGGGGCCGGCCACGTCTTCCCCGGAGATGCCGCGCCCGAGGAAGTGCTCGCCGAGGTCCGGCGGCTCCTCGCCCTTCTCGAGCGCGCGGCGCCGCGAGTGAAGGTCGAGGCGCCCGTCGCGATCTGGCGCGACGGAGCCCCGACCGAGGGACGTCTCACCGACATCTCCTCGTCGGGATTCTTCACGGCGACGAGCGAGCCTCAGCCCGTCGGCGCGCGCCTCGAGATCAGCTTCAAGCTTCCCCACGACCGATCCGGCAAGACCGTGACGGGCGAAGTCATCGTCGTCCGGCGCACCGATGGCCCGAGCTCCGGCTTCGGCGCCCGCTTCTTCCGGCTCCCGCAGAGCGCGAGCCAGCTCATCGACGACTACGTGGCGCCCCGCACGAAGCGCCCGAAGGCCTTCGACTAGCGCGCCGAAAGGTCGACGAGGCGGATGCCGACGCGGTCGGCGTACTCGTGGATGCGCGGCTCGCGGTAGAACTCGCCGAAGTAGACGGCGATGAGCCCCGCGTTCGCGACGAGCTTGAAGCAGTTCCAGCAGGGCGAGGCCGTGGTGTAGATCTCGCCCCCTTCGATGCGGACGCCGTTCATCGCGGCCTGGAGAATCGCATTCGCCTCGGCGTGGACGGTCGCGATGCAGTGCCCGTCCTCCATGAGGCAGCCCGCCTCGTCGCAGTGCGGAAGGCCGCGAAGCGAGCCGTTGTAGCCCGTCGAAAGGAGCCGCTTGTCGCGCACGATCACCGCGCCGACGTGCTTGCGCGGGCACGTGGCCCGGCTCGCCACCTCTCCGGCGATGTTCATGAAGTAGCGGTGCCAGTCGACGCGGTCCGTCATCTCCCTACCAGCCGACCGGCTTTCCCTTGTTCTGCTCGTCCAGCCACTTCTGGAGCGGGGCGAAGTAGTCGCGGATCGCGCCGGCGTCCATCTGCTTTTCCCCGGTCAGGGCGGCGAGGGCTTCGGGCCAGGGGCGGCTCGCGCCCATCGACAGCATCGCGTTCAGGCGGCCTCCGGCCTCCTTGTTCGCGTAGATCGAACAGCGGTTGAGCGGGCCCTTGCACCCGGCGATCCCCGCCAGCGCGCGGTGAAACTGGAACTGGAGGATGTCCGCCAGGAAGTAGCGCATGTAGGGGACGTTGCCGGCCACGTGGAACTTCGCGCCGGGATCGAAATCCCCCTCGTTCCGCGCCACCGGCGGCGCGATGCCCTGATACTTCCTCCGCAGCTCCCACCACGTCTCGTTGTATTTCTCCGGCGGGATCTGGCCCGAGAAGACCTTCCAGCGCCACTGGTCGATCACGAGCCCGAACGGCAGGAATGCGATCTTCTCGAGCGCCCTGTCGAGCAGCAGACCGATGTCCTTCGACGTGTCCGGCGCCTTGTCCAGGAGGCCGAGCTTCACGAGGTACTCCGGCGTGACGGAGAGCGCGATCGTGTCGCCGACGGCCTCGTGGAAGCCGTCGTTGGCGCTGTCGCGGAAGAAGTACGGCTGCTCGTTGTAGGCGCGCTGGTAGAAGTTGTGGCCCAGCTCGTGATGGATCGTGCTGAAGTCCTCGGCCGTGGCCTCGATGCACATCTTGATGCGCAGGTCGTTCTCGAGCGTCCACGTCCCAGGCGCTCGCGTGGCAGACGACCTCGCGGTCCCGGGGCTTCACGAAGAGCGACCGCTTCCAGAACGTCTCCGGCAGCGGCGCGAAGCCGAGAGACGTGAAGAAGCCCTCGCCGTACTTCACCATCTGCTGGTCGTTCGTCTTGCGGCTCTTCGAGGATCTGCGTCAGGTCGTATCCGGGATCCGCGCCGGCCGGCGCGACGAGCGGGTAGATGTTCCCCCATTCCTGCGCCCACATGTTGCCGAGGAGATGCGCGGGGATCGGCCCGCTCGCAGGGACGCGGTCGCCGTACTTCTCGCGCAGCTTCGAGCGCACGTAGGCGTGGAGCGAGACGTAGAGCGGCTTCACCTGCTCCCAGAGGCGGTCCAGCTCCGCCGCGAAGGCGTCCGGCGGCATGTCGTACTTCGAGCGCCACATCGCGCCGGTGTCGGCGAAGCCCAGCTCCCGGGCGCCCTTGTTCGCGAGCGCGACGTACGTGACGAAGTCCTTTCGCATGGGACGCGAGATGGCATGCCATCCCGTCCAGGCGTCGAGGAGCTCGTCGTAGTCGCGACTCGTTCGCGAGGACCTTCGAGAGCTCGCCGAGGTCGCGGCACTCCTCTTTCCCGTCCGCCCCCGTCCGGCAGTACTTTCCCTTGCCGTACAGTGCCTTCCATCGACGAGACGATGCGCGTCAGCTGCTCGCTCTCCTTCGGGTCCGCGGGCGTCGCGAGCGTGAGGCCGTTCTTCAGGAGCCTCATCTTGCGGGCGAGCGTCTCGCGGCAGCGCGACCTTGTCGAACCGCACGGACTGCTTCGCCAGCTCGACGGCCGCGTTGATCGCGCGCTCGTCGGCCTTCGCCGCGAGGAGCTCGGTGTCCTCGGTGATGAAGTTGAGCTTCACCCAGTCGGCGCGCCCCGCCTCCACGGAGAGCTGCAGCAGGCGCTGCTCGGCGGTCGTCAGGAACGCCTCCGCCTCGGCCGGCGGTCGGCGGCCCGTCTGGCGGCGGCTGAAAGGGCGAGGCAGAGTACGGTCAGGGAAGAGCGCACGGCGGTCGAGCATCTCATGCGCGATCGCTAACAATTCAGAGCCCTCCGCGACTCAGTAAGATCCGGCGGATGAACGGACGCTGCGTCGTCGTGACGGGCCTCGGGGCCGTGACCTCCCTCGGGAACGACCTCGCGTCGACCTGGGAAGGGCTCGTCGCCGGGCGGTGCGGCATCGGTCCCATCACGCTTTTCGACGCGTCGGGCTTCCGCACCAAGCTCGCGGCCGAGATCAAGGAGCTGCCCTCGGGCTTCGATCCCGCCCTGAGACGCCGCCTCTCGCGCACCGACGTCGTCGGTCTCACGGCGGCGGCCGAAGCCCTCGCCGACGCCGGCCTCGACCTCGATCGCGAGGATCCTTCGCGCGTCGGCGTCGTCCTCGGTGGAGGCGTGTCGGGCCTCCTCGACAGCGAGAACTACTTCCGCGACCTGCTCGCGAAGGGGCCGCGCCGCGCGCGTCCGACGAAGGTCCTCAACCATCCGCCCGACCAGACGACCGACCGCATCGCCGAGCGATGGGGCTTCCTCGGGCCCGCGCTCGACGATCACGACCGCGTGCTCGTCCTCGGGCACGTCGCTCGGTTACGCCGCCGATCTCATCCGCCACGGCTTCTGCGACGTCGTCGTGACGGGCGGAGCCGACACGTTCGCGCGGCTCACGCACGGCGGCTTCAACGCGCTGCGCTCGGTCGACCCCGATCCCTGCCGCCCGTTCGATCTGCGCCGCAAGGGCCTCTCGATCGGGGAGGCCGCGGGCCTTCTCGTCTTCGAGGACGAAGGTCACGCGCGGCGCCGCGGAGCGCGCATCCGGGCCCGCTTCCTCGGCTACGGCGTGACCTCCGACGCGCACCACATGACGCAGCCCGAGCCGACCGGCGAGGCGGGCGCACGCACGATGACCGCGTGCCTCCTGGCCTCGTCTCTGAACCCCGAGAGACGTGGACTACGTGAACGCCCACGGAACGGCCACGCCGCAGAACGACTCGGCCGAGACGGCGGCGATCAAGCGGGCTCTCGGGACGCGCGCGCGGGAGATCCCCGTCTCGTCGATCAAGTCGATGCTCGGCCACTGCCTCTGCTCGGCGGGCGCCATCGAGGCGGTCGCGACCGTGCGGACGATCGAGACCGGCCTCGTACCGCCCACGATCCACTGGGAGGTGCCGGATCCCGAGTGCGATCTCGACATCGTCCCGAACGTGGCCCGGGAGGCCCGCGTCCGGGTCGCTCTCTCGAACTCGTTCGCGTTCGGCGGGAACTCGACCGTCGTCGCGTTCGGGCAGTTCGCGGGACGGGTCTAGGTCTTACTTCTCGGCGGCCTTCACGAGCTCGGACGCCGTCATCGGACCGTGCGCGAACGTGTCCGAATGCGTTCCGATGTATTGCCGGAACTCGAACGAGGCTTTGAGCCCCGTCGCGATCCCCTTCTGCTTCGAGAGCGTCTCGACCTTCCTGTCGACCTCCGCCTGCTTCGCCGCGTCGAGCTGGGGAGTGATCGAGACGAAGTCCCAGCTCGCGCCGTTCTCGTGCATGTACCACTGGGCGGCCGGCCCTCCGGCCTCCTTCACGACCGCTTCCACCTTCGCCATCCACTTCAGGAAATCGAGGTGCTTGCCGGCTGATACCTGGTAGGTCGCGACGAGCGCCCGGGGGGACTCCTGGGCGATGGCCGGGAAAGTCCATCCGGTCACGACGAGAAGACAGGCGACGAGCGACAGACAACCGAACACACGCTTCATGGAAATCTCCTTTTCCGCTTTCGCGGGACGCTTCAGATCGGGGCACCATGTCGCGGCAGAGACGCTGTGTCAACATCGAAACGAAGCCCGCCCGCCCGTGTACGATCCCCTCGATGCGCGCGCCCGTCATCACCGGGGAGTCCGCGGTGACCGCGCTCGGCCGGACGCTCGCCGAAACGCGCGCCGCGCTCGCCGCCGGGCGCTCCGCCGTGGCGCCCGTCGAGGACGACGGCGGGCCGCCCGCCGCCGACCGTTCCCCCGCCGCGCGCATCGGCGCCTTCACGACGGAGCCGGAGCTGCCGAAGAGCAAGGCCCGCCGCCTCGATCGCGGCAGCCAGTACGCCGTCGTCGCGGTGAAGCAGGTGCTGGCCGACGCGGGCTATGCGGTCGCGGGACGCGAGGAGCGAACCGGCATCCTCCTCGGCACCGGCTCGGCCGGCGTCGGTCCGCTCACCGAGTTCGAACGGCAGATGGCGGTCGAATCGCCCGACGCGGCGTCTCCGTTCCTCTTTCCGAACACGGTGGCGAACGCGCCGGCCTCGCAGGCCGCGATCGAGGTCGGCATCAAGGGCCCGAACGTCACGATCACCCAGAAGGATCCGGCCACGCTGAACGCGCTCTTCTATGCCCGGATGCTCCTTGCGGACGGACGTGCCGACGCCCTCCTCGTGGGCGCGGCCGACGAATGGAACCTCGTCTACCACCGCGCGTACGAGCATGTGCGCGCCACGCGCACGGAACGGCGCCCCGGGTTCGTTCTCGGAGAGGGCGCGGCCGTGGTCCTCGTCGAGGACGAAGCGGCGGCCGCTCTCGCGCGGCGCCCGAATCGACGCGCGGGTCGCCGGCCTCGCGTCGCGCGGATCTGCCGTCTCGCCCCAGAAGCGGCGCGCCGAGCCGGCGGTTCTCGCCGCCGCCATGCGGGACGCCCTCGACCGAGGCGGGCCTGGCTCCTTCCGGCATCGGGCTCGTCCATCTCTCGCGGAACGGATCGCCGTTCACGGACGACGCCGAGGTCGCCGCGCTCGCGGACGTCTTCGGCACGAAGCGCCCGCGGGCCGTGGCCGTCAAGGACTCCCTCGGCGAGAATCCCGCCATCGGCGCGATCCAGGTCGCCCTCGCGGCGGCCGAGCTGCGCGCCGATCCCGGAACCGGCGCGATCCTGATCGACGCGTTCGGCGCGGGCGGCAACGTCCTGGTGGCGGTCCTCACGGCGCCATGACGACGCGCGCGTTCACGACCTCGTTCGAGGTCCGCTTTCCCGAGGTGGACTCGTACGGCGTCGTCTGGCACGGCCACTACGTGCAGTATTTCGAAGTGGCGCGGAACGCGCTCTGCGCGGCGTTCGGGCTCACGCCCGCCGACGCGCTCGCCCGCGGCTACAAGGTGCCGATCACGAAGGTCGAGCTGAACCTCAAGCGGTCCGCGAAGCTGGACGACCGGCTGGAGGTCTCGGCCGTCCTCGCGCCGTCCGAGACGGCGAAGCTCGAGATGGCGTACGAGATCCGCCGCCTGCCCGAGCGCACCCTGCTCGCGACCGGAACGACGGAGCAGGTGATCCTGAGTCCCGAGGGCGAGCTGCTGCTGACGCTCCCTTTGCCGGTGAAGACGCTCGTCGAGCGCGTGCTCGCCTTTCAGCGCGGCGAGGCGGGAGAAGACCCGGCCAAGATCCTCCCGCCGGGCTGAGCCTCAGCGCCCCTTCGGGAACGTCGCCACCGCCCGCGTCGGCTCGCCGGGCGACGAGGAAAGCGTCAGCGTTCCGCCGTGCGCGCGCACGATTCGCTCGGCGATCGGGAGGCCGAGGCCGGTGCCCGCGGGCTTCGTGGACACGAAGAGCTTGAAGAGGTCGGCCGTCTTCGCGGCCGGCACGCCCGGCCCGCGGTCGGCGATCGTGAGGCGCCAGAAGCGTTCCGGCATCCTCGACGCGCACCTCCACCTCGCGCGCCGCGGCCCCCTCCGCCTCCACGGCATCGAGCGCGTTGCCGACGAGGTTCAGGACCACCTGGCGCACGCGCGCGGGGTCGAGGAGCGCGGGAGCGCCCCCTGCCCGGGGCGAGAACGTCAGCCGGATGTGGCGACGAGACGGCTTCCGGTTGCAGGAACGCGACCGCCTCGCGCGCGGCCTCGTTCAGGTCGGCGGGAACGGGGCTCAGCGGCGACGGGCGCGCGTACGAGAGAAAGTCCGTGAGCAGCCGCGCGAGCCGGCTCGTCTCGACGCGCGCGGCCTGGGCGAGCTCCGCGGCCGACGCCGCGATTGCGCCGGCGCCCCGGGCCGCGGCCGGATGCACGAGCTTCTCCTCGAGAAGCTCGAGGTTGAGGCCCATCGCGTTCAGGGGATTCCGGATCTCGTGCGCGAGGCCCGCCGCCACCTCGCCGAGCTCGGCGCGCCGCTCGGCCTCGAGGCGCGCCTCCTCGACGCGCCGCGTGCGGCGATAGAGGAGGATCACCGCCGCGGACGCCGCGAGAATCCCGAGGAACGACACGACGGCCGCCGCGGCCGTCTTGAGGTACAGCTCGCGGCGGAGCTTCTCGACACGCTCTGCCAGCACGCGCCGCGAGACGCCGAAGCGCAGCACGGCGAAGTCGCCGACGGGCACCTCCATGTCGTAGGGATCCGGCTCGGGCGCCTCGAAGCTGTAGCTGCGCGCGGTCGTGCCGGGCTCCGCCGGCTTCACGTCGAGAACCCTCGGCCCCTCGGCGCCCGCCTGGCCCTTGCGGTCGGGCACGGTGAGCGTGCCGCGATACGCGTAGAGGACTTCCTTCTTCGCGCTGTCGAGGACCTCGACCTCCGTGAGGATCTGGCGCTCCGAGAGCCCCGTCGTGACGAGCCGGTCGATCTCCGTCTGCTTGAGCTTCAGGACGAAGGGGTCGCCCGACGAGCGCTCGGCGATGCCGCGCGCGAGCCGCTCCGCGTCGAGCCTCGTGTGGAGAATCGCGTCGTTGACGACGTCCTTCGAAAGCGACTTGAAGAGGAGGTGCCCGAAGAGCACCACGGCCCCCGCCGTCAGGAAGCCGAGAACCGCGAGGACGAGGGTCAGGGAGCGCCGGAAGGCCCGGGCGTCGAGATCGGACACGCCCGTCAGTCTAGCGGCCCGGCCGCCCGGCCGGGCCGCCCCGCGCTTCAGCGGTAGTAGCCGTTCACGTCCACGATGAAGTCCAGCGTGCCGGCCGAGCTGTTCTGGACCCTGAACGTCCCGGACCCGTCGAGCGCGAGCTGCGTCTGCGAGTTGTTCGCGCGCGTGATGCCCGGCCGGATGCTGATCGTCGACGCCGTCGTCGGCGATCCGTCGCCGCGATAGAGGAGGAGTGCTCCGCTCGCCTGCACGTTCGTGACCGTCACGTTGACGGAGACAGCCTGCGCGTCCGATGGGATCCCGCAGACGCCCGTGATCGCGAACGAGCGGTCCGGCGAGCCCGACGGCTCGAGCGACGGAGCTCCGAGCGGACCGGCCGCGTTGCGCGTGTCGACCAGCCGGCAGGGAGTGAGCGGGAAAAGGAGCATCGCGCTCCCGGAGGCGAGGACACTCACGGTGGCGCTCCCCGGAGCCGACGCGCACCCCGCGGCGTTCGTCTCGGTCACGCCGAGAGTCAGCGTACCGGCGACGCCCGCCGTGAACGTGATCTGGCTGGTCCCCTGGCCCGCGGTGATCGTGCCGTTCGTGATCGTCCAGGCGTACGTGCTTCCCATGTTGTTCGGGACGCTCGCCGTCCGGTCCGGCGATCCCGCGCCCACCGTCGCGGGTGCCGTGATGACGGGGGCGGCCGGGACCGGGTCGACCGTGACCGTGACCGGAGAGCTCGGAGAGCTGACGCATCCGCCCGCGTTCGCGACGGCGACCGTGTAGGCGGTCGTCACCGTCGGGGACGCGACGGGCGTGCAGCTGTTCGGGTTGTCGAGGCCGGCCGCCGGCGTCCACACGCAGGACGTGCCGCCCGAGCCCGTCAGTCCGACCGATCCGCCGAGACAGATCACGCCGCCGCCCGAAGCCGTCGCCACGGGCCGCCCGCCGTCCGAGTTGTCGACGAGGCCGGAGACGACGAGGGTGTACGAGCCGCAGCCGGTGAAGGTCGGGGCGCCGTTGGCGGCCTGCATCACGAGGACGAGGGGCTGGCCTGCCGGAAGCTGGACGCTGAAAGGCACGGGCCCCGGTGTCGGGCTGAAGCCGCCGTCCCCGATGTAATTCGCGCAGAGGCTGGCCGGGTTGAAGGTCGGACTGTAGGCCGCTGGCGTGATCTGGGCTCCAGCCAGGTCGCAGCCGGACGTCGTCGCCGTGATCGTGATGCAGCGGCTCGTCGAGGCTGCGTTCGGAATCGTCTGTAAATCGTAGTTTCGGCTGGCCCCAGCCGCGAAATCGCCGGGGCAGGTCTTGCCGAGGCACGTCGCGGGAATGCCGTCTCGCCCGAGCCGGCCACTCTCGACGGGGCTCGAGGTGGTCACGCTGCTGTTGATGACGAGCGGTGCCGCCGCGCAGGTCGGGAGGGTCAGCGCCGAGACCTGGGTGCCGACGGACGAGGTGACCGTCACGGTGACGGCGATGTCCGTGCCGCAGACGAAGGCCGCCGTCGTGGCGAGGGAGAACGGCGTCAGACCGAACGCGTCGGTAGCGCGGGCGATGTTCGGGTAGTCGGATGTGCCGCCGAGGATCTCCACGCCCGGCGTCGACGTAGTGATGGAGGCCGAGATCCCGCTCGCGCCGGAGCACCCGCCGTTTGCGAGATCGACGTTCAGCTTGAAGCACTCGTTCCGGTTGATGACGCCGTTGTTGTTCCCCGAGCTGTCGTCGATGGTAGTGCTCTTGAGCGCGAGGCTGGCGGTTCCCGTCAGGGTGAAGTTCAGCGTGGTCGTCGCGCCGTCCGTGACCGTGGCCGGGGAGGAAGCCGACGGGGTGCAGCCCGCGAGCGGATCCGTGGCCGTCACGACATAGGCGCCGGGCGGAAGGACGATGAAGTAGCGGCCGGTCGCGTCGGTGGCTCCCGAGAACCCGGCGTCGACCTGGACCACCGCGTCGGCGATCGGGTTTCCCAACGCGTCCGTTACGCGGCCGGTGATGGTCCCGCGCAGGGGCGCCACACAGGTCGGGAAGCGGAACGACCCGATTCGCGTCTTCCAGTTGAAGGAGCCGGTCGCCGGCTGATACTGGTTGACGTACCAGAACGAACAGCCTTCGCGGGGATCCACGGACATCAGGGTGTAGTCGCCCCAGCGGTTGAGGCCGCCGGTCTGCGCTCCGAGGCCTGCGAACATGCTGAGCTCGCTGCCCAGAGTGCCCGGGGGGTCGGAGGCCAGGCGGCCGGTTATGTTGATCGAGGGAAACATCGTGGCGTCGGAGATGCTGTAGCCGGCCGCGACGTTCCCGCTCTCGTCCATGGCGATGCTCGAGACCCAGCGATTCGCCGTGGTGGGAGCGTACGTCCCCTGCTGAAAGACTGTCGGCGTCCCCGGCGTCCGGATCTCGTACCACCGGACGGCCGCCTGGTTCGCGGGGGGGACGAGCGCGTTTACGGTATGGGACACGAGAATCGACTCGTTGGCGCCGACTCTGCGGTAGGTGGCCCGAAACATGAGCTGCCCGGTCAGAGCATCGAGGAGCTGGGTCGTTCCGAGCTGGGGAATGCATCCCGTTGGGCTGAACCCGCAGAGATTGGTGTTATACGAAGCGGTGGCGATGTCGGGCTCCGAGGTCACGGTCAGGGTCGGCGAGCCGCCCCAGGTGGACGCCGCGGTCCAGAAGTGAAGGCCCGGCGCGGCCGACCCGTCCCATTCCGGCGACGCGGGGGCGAAGAGGTAGGCGGGCGAGCCGGGCGGTGGCGGGGTGAGGCCGTCGAGATCGGCCACGAGCTGGCCGAAAATGCCCCCGATCGGTTCGAGGTTCACGGACTGGAACGCGGCCGGGAGCCCCGCCAGCATGCTCGAGCGGTCGAACGAGTAGAGCATCGCCCCGAGGAACGCCGTGCCGGCCGCGTTGAACAGGTGGGCCGTCATGTAGTAGGCGTCGGACCAGGTCGTCCACTTCGGGTAGTCGACGAAGTTGATCGTGTCGGTCGGAAAGTCGTAGAGGTAGTAAGCCCCGAGCGGATCCCCGGTCTTCGACACGGCCACGCACTGATGGGAGAAGGCCGGAGCCGGCGAGCCGACGACGAACTGGGTGAGGACCCACCGGTCGGCCAGCGGGTCGTACTGGACGACGGGATCGCCCTCGTTGAAGGCCGCGCACGCTCCGCCGAGGCTCGTAAAGAGAGTGTTGCCGGCGGCCGGCCCGTAGAGAAGCGTGCCGGCCTTGTCGTAGATCGCGAAGTTGGTGTTGATCCACTCGATGAAATGGCTCGGGCCGACCTTGCCGTCGGAATCGGGCGGGGCGAAGCCGTTTGCACCCAGGCCGTCGAAATTGATGCCCGTTGCGTTCGGCTGGCTCACTCCCGGGGCCGACTGGACCGCACCGTCCTGCTGCCGAGCCGGAGCGGCGCCGGGCCTGGCTCCCCTGTAGGGAAGCTGCCGGCGGTTCCGGGGCTTGCCGGGGTCGCGTGTCACCTGGATCGGAGGAATCTCGCGGAGCGGAGGGGACAGGACCGGAGAGACCGCCTTGCCTGCGACGGGATGTGAAACCTGGGACGTTGCGGCCGCCGCCGGAAGCGGCAGCGAGGCGGCCAGGAGCACGAAGGCCACGAAGCCGGCGGGCCGATAGGTGCGGGCCATAAGGTCTCCAGTCACTCGTTCGTTCGTCTTGACGGGGTGAGCCTACCGCGCCCCGCACGGAAGTCAACGTTCACAACCGCGTCGAAGCGCGGCTAGTCCCCCCGCTTCAGGTAGCGGAAGTCCTTTATGTCGTACTCCTTCATCTTCGCGATGAGGCTGCCCCGCGAGATGTTCAGGAGCCGCGCGCCGAGCGACTGGTTTCCGCGCACCTTGCGCATGACGCGCTCGATGACCTGGCGCTCCACTTTCTCGACGATCTCCTTGAGGTCGTCGCTTTCCTTGAGCGCGAGCTCGACGTGCTCGCCCGAGAACTTCTGGTCGAGGTCGGCCAGCGTGATGGCGCCGGGCCCGATCTGGGCGGCGAGACGCCGCACCTCGTTCTCGAGCTCGCGCACGTTGCCGGGATACTGATAGTTGAGGAGAGCGTTCATCGCCTCGACGTCGAAGTGCTCCGCCGCCGGGCCGCCGTGTCGCGCCGCGAGCGCGTCGAGGAGAGCCGGGATGTCTTCCTTCCGATCCTTGAGCGGCGGCAGCCGCAGCGTGAGCGCCGAGAGACGGAAGTAGAGGTCGTCGCGGAAGGCGCCGTCCTCGACGGCGCGCGTGAGGGGCCGCGAGGTCGTGCCGATGACGCGCACGTCGACCGGCACGGTCCGCCCGCCCGGCGCCGTCACCTCGCGGGCCTCGAGCAGGCGGAAGAGCAGCGCCTGCGTCGGAGCGGGCAGGTCGCCCACTTCCTCGACGAGGAGAGTGCCTCCGTCCGCCTCGAAGAGCCGGCCCACCCGGCGCCGGCGGTCGCCCGCGGCGGGGGCCCCGAGCAGATCCTCCTCGAGCGCCTGGGGGCTCGCGGCCGTCGCCGAGACGCGCACGAGCGGGCGTGAGCGCCGCGGCGAGAGAGCGTGCAGCGTCTCGGCCACGAGCGTCTTTCCGCTGCCGACGTCCCCCACGAGGAGAATCGGCGCGCGCGCCGCCGCGACGCGCGACAGCGACGCCTTGAGATTCGACAGCGCCAGCGACCCGCCGACGAGGAGCGCGAGCGGATCCTCCAGGGGGACCGCGAAGGGAGCGGGCGCCAGCGAGGCGCCGCGCTCGCCGAAGGCCGCCTCGCTCCGCTCGCCGTGCACGAAGCCGACCGCGGCCGCCGCGTGCGCGACGAAATCGAGGAGCGCCGGATCGGAGACGGTCTCGGCGGGAACGAGGAGAAGACCGACGCTCTCGCCCGCGGGCCGCGGAACGGGGAACGCGCGCAGCCGGCGCCCGATTCGGAGACCTCCCAGGGCGCGGCTTTCTCGCGCGCCTCCGCGAGGCTCTGGGCCGAGAGGCGCGGAAGCGTTCCCTTCCAGAGCGCCGCGATCGCCTCGCCTTCGTTCGGAGGAAGCAGCGACACGAACGCGAGGCTGTGCAGAGGCGTCGCCGACGCGATGTAGGCCGTGACCTCCTGAAGCAGCTCTTCGAAGGGGACCGGCCGGTGGAGGCGCTTGAAGAATCCCGGCCAGGGATCTCGCGTGGACCGCTCCTCCGCCCGCGGCGGCGCCTCGACCGGGGCCGCGGCGAGACGCCCGGCCGGACCGGGCCGGCCGCGCCGCGACCGCGGCCGGAGCGTTCGCCGGAGCAGGAGCGGGGGCCGGGGCGAGAGGCGAAAGCGCCGCCGTCGCGAGCGAAAGAGCGTCGCGTCCGCGAGGCGGAGGCGCCGCGATCCGGTTCGGATTCGGAGCCGGGCCGTTCAGGAGCGTGATCGTGGCCTCGCCGATGGCGATCCGGTCCCCCGCGGCGAGGGCGGCCGTCTTGACGATCGAGCCGTTCAGGGTCACGTCGGAGCCGGGAGCGCTCCCGAGCACCTCGAGGCGAAGCTCCTCTCCGGCCACGGAGATCCGGGCGTGCCGGCCGAGTACGCCGCGGGCGCGCACAACGAGATCATTGCCCGTCGAAGCGCCAATGTGGATGACATCCCGATGGACCTTGCGAACTTCCGATTCGCCGCCCGTTTTGCGGACTTCAAAGCTCAACATGGAACGGATCCTCCGCCGCGGGGAGACAGTTTCCTGTACAGACACCAGCCTATCACGGCTCGGGGGGTGTCCGCGCCTCGTCAACACAAATTGAACGACGGGCGGCGCCCGGCCGTGGGGCGCTTAGAATCAAAGGAGGAGGTTGAGCGCGACGCATGCCGGTTTCCCCGCTCGACGGGCCGCCCTTCCGCGGGCGCCGCGCCACGGCGCTGACGCGAATCGTCGCCACCGTGCGCTCGGTCCTCGATCCGGATTCGGTCGAGATGGAGTATCTCTTCGAGCCCTCCGGGCAGCGCTTCCGCTGGCGGGCCTTGCGCAGTCGCGTGTTCACGGCGGGCAGCTTGCGCCCGGCCCCGCGGCATTCGACGCCGGCGGAATCCCTGGCCGTGGAGTTCCACCTGACGGGCCTCCTCAGCGGTGCGCTCACCCTGCTGCGCGGCCCGCGAAGGCCGTGGACGGAGCCGGAGATCCTTCGATTCGAGGTCTTCCGGCCGCTTCTCGCCCAGCTCCTCGAGAGCGCGGCGGCCGCCGAGATCCACGCCGCGGCCCGTCGCCGGCTGGAGAGCGCGGCCGAAGCGGCGTCCACGCCGATCCTTCTCGTCCGGCCGTCGGGCTCCGTGCTCTACGCGAATCGCGCCGCCGCGGCGCTCCTCTCGGCCCGCGAGCCCGCTTCTCGTCGTCCCGAGAGACGGCCGCGAGATCTCGCTCGCGACCTGGATCGCGCGCCTCGGGGCGGCAGCCGCCGCCGGCGAAAAGTGGTGCGCCGTCCTCGCCGACGGCCGGGCCCTCGAAGCCTCGGTCGCGCGGTTCGCCGACGAAGAGGAGGACGACGTCGCCGTTCTCACGCTGAAGGTCCAGTCGGCGCTCTCCCTCGAAGACGTGCGCGAGAGACTCGCGACGCGCGGCGTGTCCGGCCGCGAGGCCGATGTCGTGGGCGCGGTGCTCGAAGGGCTTCGCAACGCGGAGATCGCGCGCCGCCTCTTCATCACGGAGTGGACCGTCAAGGACCACCTCAAGCACGTCTTTTCGAAGCTCGGCGTGGGCTCGCGATCGGGCCTTCTGAAAGCTCTCGACGCGGCACCCCGATCGGCCCCGAAACCCCAGCCGGTTGAGTCCCCGGGCCGGCGACACCTCAAAATGTAGTGGTAGGTCGGTACTCCGGACCCGTCCTCCCGTGAAAAGGCGCTGATGTTCCGACTGAAGAGACTCGAGATCCAGGGCTTCAAGTCCTTCGTGGACAAGACCTCCGTCACCCTGCCGTCGCGCATCACGGCGATCGTCGGCCCGAACGGCTCCGGCAAGTCCAACATCTGCGACGCCGTGCAGTGGGTGCTCGGCGAGCAGTCGGCGAAGAGCCTGCGCGGCACGACGATGGAGGACGTCATCTTCAACGGGGCCGCGCGCCGGCGGCCGCTCGGGATGGCGGAGGTCGCGCTCACGCTCGAGTCGCGCGGCGGCGACCAGTGGGCCGAGACGGGCGGCGAGGTCGTCATCACGCGACGCGTCACGCGCGACGGCGAGAGCGACTACATCCTCAACGGAAAGAGGTCGCGCCTCAAGGACGTGCAGGAGATCCTGCTCGGCACCGGACTCGGCGTGCGCGCGTACTCGATCATCGAGCAGCAGAAGATCGACCTCATCCTCTCGACGAAGCCGCAGGACCGCCGCCGGCTCATCGAGGAGGCCGCCGGCGTCTCGAAGTACAAGATCCGCAAGCGTCAGGCCGAGGTGAAGCTCGAGGAGACGCGCGGAAACCTCCTGCGCCTCACGGACATCGTCTCGGAGATCGAGCGGACGTGCACGTCGCTGAAGCGGCAGGCCTCGCGCGCCGCGCGCTGGAAAGAGCAGGCCGACCTCCTCTCGGGGCAGAAGAAGAAGCTCGCGCGGCTGCGCGCCGACCGCCTTCAGACGGGCTTCGCCGCGGGCCAGGCGGCCCTCGAGACAGCGACGGACGCCGAGGGCGCGTCGCTCGCGGATCTCGCCCGGCTCGAAGCGGAGGTCACGGAGGCGCGCCGCGTCGCGGACGAGGACGAGCGCTCGGTCCGCGAGGCGGGCGACGCACTCGCGCGAGCGAGAGAGACGCTCCTCGCCGCCGAGGCCGCCGTCGCGGCGGCCGCGCGCGAGGCCGAGGAAGCCGCCGCGCGCCAGGAGCTGCTCGAGGCGCAGCGCCGGGAATCGGAATCCGACCACGGCCGGTTCGTCGAGGAGGCCGGCCGCACGATGAAGGCCCGGGAAGAGGCGGAGGCGGCGCTCGCCGAGGCCGGCGGCCGCCGCCGTCGCCGCGGCGCACGCGCTCGCACGAGGTCTCGGCCCGCGAGGCCGACGTGACGGCGCGGCGCGAGGGCTCGCGGCGCGACCTTCTCTCCGCGGGGGCCCGCTCCGCCGAGGCCACGAACCGCGAGCGCGACGACCGCCCTGCTCGTCGACCGCCTCGGCTTCGCGCTCGCGAAGCTCGAGGAGCGCCGGGCGCGGGCTGCATCGCTCGTGGACGAGCGCAGGACGGTCTCCGCCGGCGCCGGCGCGCTCCTCGCCGCGGCGGTCTCCGCCCTCGAAGCGGCGCGGCGGCATCTCGACGAAGCCAGCCACGGCCGCAGGGCCGCCGAGGACCGCCTCGCGACTCTCAAGGCCGTGCGTGAGGCCCACGTCGCGGCGCTCCACGCCGTGGACGTTCGCGCCGCCGCGCTCGAAACGACGCTCGCCGCGCGTGAAGCCGGAGGCGAGTCCGCGCGCCGCGCGCTCGAGGCCGCGAACGTCGCGCCGAAGGGGGTCCTCGCCGACCACTTCGACGCGGCGGCCGGCTTCGAGAAGGCCCTGGACGCCGCTCTCGGATCCGCGCTCGAGGCGCCCGTCCTCGAAACGCGCTCCGCGCTCGACGCCGCGCTCGCGCGCCGTGCGCGAGAAGAAGCTCGGCGCGGCGCGTTTCGTCCACCCGCTCCCGGAGACGCCGTTTCCGCTGAAGCCGAAGGACCCGCGCGTCCTCGGCATCGCGCGCGAGCTCCTCGCCGCGAAGTCCGCGGGAGCGCCGGCTGTCCGCTCTGCCCGACGCCGTCGTCGTCGCGAACGTGGACGACGCGCTCGCGCTCGCGGCGCTGCATCCCGAGCGCACGCTCGTGACGAAGGACGGCGTCGTCGTGCGGGGCGCGGTGGTCGAGGCCGCCGGCACCGACGTGCCGGGAGAGGGCCTCTTCACGGTCCGGCGCGACCTCGTGAACCTCGCCGTGGAGCGGAAAGGCGTCGTGGCGAAGCTGGCGGCCGCGGACGCCGAGATCGGCTCCCTCGCGCGAGCAGGTCGGAACGTTCGCCGCGACGCTCGACGCCGCCCTCGCCGCCAGGAGTGCCGCCGAGCGCGCGCATTCCGAGGCCGAGGCGAAGAGCGCCGCCGCGCGCACGGAGGAAGAGCGCGCCGTGAAGGAGCTGCGCGTCCTCGCCGAGGAGGGCGACGCGCTCCGACAGGACCTCGCGAAAGCCGGCGAGAGCCGGACGGAGGCGGCGCGCCTCGCGGCGCAGCGGCAATCCGAGATGGCGACCGTGGAACGCACGCTCTCGGAGCTGGAGACGGCGCTCGACGCCGCGCGCGTCCACGCGCCTCGCGGCGGCCGAGGCCGATGCCGCCGCGCGCAACGGGCGCGACGTCCTCGCCGAGCGCTCCCGCTCCCTCGCCGACGCCTCGGCGGCGGCCGAGGAGCGCGCCCGCGACGCGGCGCGCCGTGTCGCCGAGCTTGCCGACGCGCTCGTCGAGATCGGACTCCGGCGCGCGCAGGCCCTCGCGGCCGGCGAAGCCGCGCGGGCGGCGCAGGGGGCGGCCGCGATCGCCGCCGCCGAGGCCGACCGGCCTCCGCGCCGGGAGCGACGAAGCGGCGACGTCACGGCGCGAGGCGCGCGCGGACGCCGAGGCGCGCGCCGCCGCCCAACGCGAGGCCCTCGACGCCGTGCGGCGAGCGCGCTTCGAGGCCGAGCTCGCCCTCGAGCGCCACAAGGCCGACCAGGATCACCTCCTCGAGCAGTGCCGGACCGAGTTCGGCTGCCTCCCGGGCGAGCTGCCGGCCTTCGAGAGGAGCGAGGAGGAGGCGGTCCTCGCCGCCGACGCGCTCGAGGCCGCGCTCTCCGAGGACGTCGTGTCCCGTTCGCTCGCGCTCGAACGGCTCGGCCCCGTCAACCATGCGGCGCTCGAGGAGTACGAGGTCGAGAGCAAGCGGCTCCAGAGCTCTCGGCCCAGAAGGCCGACCTCGACGCGTCGCTCGCGCAGATCCTCGAGACCATCAGGACGATCAACACGACCTCGTCGGAGCGCTTCCAGGAGGCCTTCGCGGCCGTCAACTTCAACTTCGGCCAGGTCTTCCAGCGCCTGTTCCACGGCGGGACCGCCTCGATGCACCTCCTCGACGAGGGGGACCCCCTGGACTCGGGGCTCGAGATCATGGCGCAGCCGCCCGGCAAGCGGAACCAGACGATCGGCCTCCTCTCGGGCGGCGAGAAAGCGCTCACGGCCGTCGCGCTCCTCGTCGCGATCTTCAAGTACAAGCCGTCGCCGTTCTGCATCCTCGACGAGGTCGACGCCTCGCTCGACGAGGCGAACATCGACCGCTTCACGTCGCTCCTCGTCGAGCTGTCCGAGGAGACGCAGTTCGTCCTCATCACGCACAACAAGAGGACGATGGAGACCGCGCAGGCGCTCTACGGCGTCACGCAGGAAGAGCCGGGAGTCTCGAAGCTCGTCAGCGTCCGGTTCGACTGAGCCGCTATCCCCGTTCCGTGTCCTTCGGCGGCAGCGGCGTGATGAGCTCGTGCATCAGGAAGAACGCGATGATCATGAAGCCGATGAGGTACCAGAGCTCGAAGAAGAGCTGGCCCGAGCCGTTCCGGTAGAAGCCGACGCCGAAGACGGGCAGCACCGAGTAGGCCAGGAGCGCGAAGAGGAAGATCAGCACCGCCTTGTGGCCCTTGTGGGGTTTCGTGGCCCCCGTGCGCGCTCTTCGTCGGCCATCGTCGCCTCCTCGTGTCCGGATTCTAGAACGAGTCGCAGGCCGACTTGAACTGAGACTCTGTTCCCCTTATAACCGCCCAGCGAGGGGACGAAATGCACCACTGGCCTTTTGCGTGGCTGACGACCGTCGACGTCTCGCGGGACGGGTGGCGGGCGGAAGCCCTCTTCTGGTACACGACGCTCCTGTGCGTGATCGCGTTCGCGCTCGTCGCGTTCGCGCTCGTGTACTCGTCGTGGAAGTACCGCGCGCGGCCGGGCGTCAAGGCGCTGTACACCCACGGCACGGACCGGAAGAGCTTCGCCGTCACCGGCATCCTGGCCGCCCTCGTCTTCGTGACGATCGACATGAACCTCGTGAGGGTGTCGCAGATCGACGTGAAGGAGTACACGTACAACTGGCCGACCTCGCCCGACACTCTCAGGATCGAGGTCATGCCCCAGCAGTGGGCGTGGAACATCCGCTATGCCGGGCCCGACGGAGTCTTCAACACGCCGGACGACGTCGTCACGCTCAACGAGATGCGGGTGCCCGTCGGGCGTCCCGTGATGCTGAACCTCAAGGCGAAGGACGTCATCCACAGCTTCTACATCCCGAACTTCCGCCTGAAGCACGACGCGAACCCGGGCTACGTGACGCGCACGCTGGTTCCAGGCGCTCAAGCCGGGCAACTTCGAGATCGCGTGCTCGCAGATGTGCGGGTGGGCCCACTACAAGATGAAGGGCGATCTCTTCGTCGAGCCCGAGGCCGACTTCGAGCGCTGGATGAAGGAAGCCGTGGGCGACGCGAAGCGCCGTTTCGACCCGGCCGACAAGGAACAACTGTGGGGCTGGGAGTGGGTGCAGTAGAGATGGGCGATGCAGCGATGAGCAAACCGGCCGCCGTCCGGCACCTTCACGTCGGCCCCGAATTCCACGCGGAACAGCACATCCACCCGGAGCCGACGTCGTTCGTCAGGAGGTACGTCTTCTCGACGGACCACAAGGTCATCGCGAAGCAGTTCCTCTGGTACGGCCTCTTCTTCCTCGTCGTGGGCGGGGCCATGGCGATGATGATCCGCTGGCAGATCGCCTATCCCGGCACGCCGTTCCCCGTGCTCGGCCAGCTCCTGTGGCCCCAGAGCGGCGGCGTCATGCCCCCGCAGTCCTACGCGTCGTTCTTCACGATGCACGGGACGCTCATGATCTTCTTCGCGATCACGCCGATCCTCATCGGCGCGTTCGGGAACCTCCTGATCCCGCTCATGATCGGCGCGCGCGACATGGCGTTCCCCACGCTGAACCTGCTGTCGTTCTGGACGAACGTCGTCGCGGGCTCCTGCATGATCGTCTCGTTCTTCGTGCCGATGGGCGCCGCGGCGGGAGGCTGGCAGTCGTACCCGACGCTCTCGACGCTCGTGGGCTCCCCCGGCCACGGCCAGACGCTCTGGATCGTCGGCGATCTTCTTCACCGGGAAGCGCGTCGATCATGGGCGGCCGTCAACTACATCACGACGGTCGTCCGCCTGCGGGCGCCCGGCATGGGCTACTTCCAGATGCCGCTCTCGGTGTGGGGCATCTGGCTCACGGCCATCCTGAACGCCCTCTTCGTGCCGGTCCTCGCGGCGGGCGTCCTCCTCCTCTTCCTCGACCGCGTCTTCGGGAGCCACTTCTTCCTCGCGGGCGCCGCGATCACGAAGGGCGGCGGCGACCCGATCCTCTACCAGCACCTCTTCTGGATCTTCGGCCACCCCGAGGTCTACATCCTCATCCTGCCCGCGTGGGGCATCGTGTCGGACCTCCTGTCGTTCTTCTCGCGCAAGCCCGCGTTCGGCTACAAGGCGACGGCGCTCTCGATGAGCGTCATCACGCTCCTCTCGATGGTCGTCTACGGGCACCACATGTTCGTCGTCGGCATGAGCCCGCTCCTCTCGCAGGGCTTCATGACGCTCACGATGCTCATCTCGATCCCGTCGGCCGTGTTCTTCCTGAACTGGCTCGGGACGATGTGGCGGGGCTCGATCCGCTTCGCGACGCCGATGCTCTTCGCGCTCGGCGTCGTCTTCGTGTTCGGCCTCGGCGGCCTCACGGGCCTCCACCTCGGCGCGATCTCGTCGGACATCTACCTGCACGACTCGTACTTCGTGATCGGCCACTTCCACCTCACGATGGCGGCTTCCGTCCTGCTCGGCGCGCTTCGCGGCGATCTACTTCTGGTTCCCGAAGATGTTCGGGAAGATGATGAACGACACGCTCGGCAAGTGGCACTTCTGGCTCACGATCATCCCGATCAACGTCATCTTCTGCGGGATGCTCATCGTGGGCTACGGCGGCATGCAGCGCCGCCTCTACAACTACGAGGCGTACGAGTTCCTCAAGCACCTCCACCCGGTGAACGTGTGGATGACGCGCGCGGCGCTCCTCCTCGGCGCCTCGCAGTTCCTCTTCGTCGGCAACTTCCTCTCGAGCCCTGATCTCCGGGAAGAAGGCGACGGAGAACCCGTGGGAGGTCGGCACGCTCGAGTGGACGATTCCCTCGCCGCCCCCGCACCACAACTACGACGAGATCCCCATCGTTCTCCACGGCCCGCACGAGTTCAACAACCCGGCGGTGGACGGCAAGGACTGGCTCGCGCAGGACGAGCCGATCGGCGACGAGCCCGTCGCTCTGGGTGCCGTCGGCAGCTGATGAGCACCGCGGTGGCCGTCACCCGCTTTCCGGTGCCCGAAGAGTCCCGGCGGACCTCGTTCGTCGGGATGGTGATGGCGCTCGCCTCGTGGACGATGCTCTTCGTCGCGCTCTTCTTCGCGTACGCGGTCCTGCGCCTGAGGGCGCCGGCCTGGCCGCCGGACGGCCTCCAGCCGCTCCCGAGGCTGCTGCCCTTCCTGAACACGATCGTGCTCCTCGCCTCGAGCGCCGTCCTCCACCTGCGGCGTCCGCCCGGAAGCGGAGGAGAAGCGGGGCATGCTCCGGCGCGCGCTCCTCGGGACGCTCGCGCTCGGGAGCCTGTTCCTCGCGCTGCAGCTCGCCGTGTGGGTCCCGCTCTGGCGCTCCGGATTCCGGATCGACACGGGGACGTACGGGTCGATCTTCTACTCCCTGACCGTCTTCCACGCGGTCCACGTCCTCGCGGGTCTCGTGGCCCTCGCCGTCCTCCTGCCGGGCGCGCTCTCCGGGCGCCTCGTCTCGGGCCGGTCGAGCACGCGTCCGCCTGTCGGCCATGTTCTGGCACTTCGTCGACGCCGTCTGGGTCGTCATGTTCGTCGCGGTCTATCTGCTCTAGGAAAGAAGAAAGAGAAGAGAAGATTTCTATGAAGGTCGGACGAAGCGGATCGGCGACGCGGCGCGGACGTCGCGGCAGCGTTGCTCGGCGCGCTGTGCTGCGCTCGCGGTGCGGCACCGGCTGCTCGGGACCGGGCAAGACCTTCAAGAAGTCGATGACCCTCGGCGGGAAGAAGGTCTCGGCGCGCCGCCTGAACAGCGGCGAGCATCTCTTCCTGACGTACTGCTCCGCCTGCCACGGCGTGAAGGGCGACGGGAAAGGGCCCGCTGCGATCGGCCTTCGCCCGCCGCCGCGCAACTTCACGCAGGGCCAGTTCAAGTTCGGAGCGGTGGCGAGCGGCCAGCTTCCGAACGACGAAGACTTCATGCGCATCATTCAGAAGGGGCTGCACGGCAGCGCGATGCTCCCGTGGAACGACGTCCCCGAGCGCGAGCTCATGGACATCATCCAGTACATCAAGACGCTCTCGCCGAAGTGGGCCGAGAAAACGCCCGGCGAGCCGATCGTGCCGGGCCCCGATCCCTGGGGGAAAGAGCGGCGGGACGAGGCCGTCACGCGCGGGATGAAGGTCTACCACGGGATGGCGCAATGCCTCTCGTGCCACCCGGCGTACGAGACGAAAGAGACGATCAACGCCGCGAGCATGGAGCTGTCCAAGCGCGAGGCGACCCTCCGCCCGGACGCGTATCACGCCGAGCTGAAGGAGAGCGACTACGGGTACAAGCTCATGCCGCCGGACTTCACGCGCGACCACGTCCGCTCCGGCGAGACGCTCGAGGACATCTACCGCACGATCGCCTCGGGCATCGGCGGCACGGCCATGCCCACGTGGAAGGGCGCGCTGCCGGACGACGATCTCTGGGCGATGGCGTACTACGTGAGGTCCCTGATCGACATCAAGGGCACGCCCGAGGCCGACGCGCGGCGGGAAAAGCTCATCGCCGAAGTCGCGGTCGCTTCGCACGAGACCACGAACTGAAGAGGAAGAAAGAAGATTTTGCTAAGAAAAGATATTTCCCGAACGGCCGATGTCAAGGGTCCGCGACCGCAGAGCGGCGCGCGAAGCGCGCCCTTGACATCGGCCATTCGGGAAGAAGATTTTCAAATATCGGCGGCTGCATCAGCAGCCGCCGCATATAGGAAAGAAACAAAAGAGAAGATTCTTAGAAGGTAATTCGAGCAGGATGACCGAACCTCTTTTCACCCGTGCCGTTTCCGCAGCATCGTCGCTGTCCGGCGGAGCCGCGCGTCTCCCCTCTTCCCCTTCTAAGAACTCTTCCTCTATTTCTTCCTCTTCCTCTTCCATTCTCCAGCGCGCCGCGGCGCGCGTGACGGGCAGCAAGTTGTTCTGGGTGGTGTTCGTCGCGGCCGCGTTCGCGCTGCCTCTCGTGCGCTCGGTGCGCCGGGCGCTGCCGCCCGCGCCGCCCGTGCTCGGCTCGTTCCCGGCATTCGCGCTCGTGGACCAGGCCGGCAACCCCGTTCGCGAGACCGACCTCCGCGGGCACCTCGTCGTCGTCGAGTTCACGACGGCCGCCGCGCTCGCGGAAGGCGGCTCGCCGCTCGCGAAGCTCCAGCGGCGCGTGCGCAACACGGGTGAAGCGGTTCGTCTCGTCAGCTTCGTCGACACGACGCGGCCTTCCCCGGCCGGCCCGACCCTCGCCGCGCTCGCGAAGGGCGCCGGGGCGGGCGCATGGCGCTGGACTCTCGCGGGAGGCGACGTCAAGCCCCTCGAGGCCGCCACGTTGAGGGCGCTTCGTGCGCCCGAAGGCGGCACGCTCGCGGGCCGTCTCCTCCTCCTCGACGCGCGCGGCCGCATGCGCCGCCTCGGCGCGCCGTCCCCCGGCGAGATCGACCTCATGATGCGCGACACCGGACTCCTCGTGAACATGGAAGGACTCTGAATGAGCTCTCGCCCCGAGGCCTCGTACGCTCCCGCCCCGGCTCCGCTGACGACTCCCACGTTCGGCCCGGCGACGACGGGCAAGGTCGGCATGTGGATCTTCCTCGTCACGGACGCGATGACGTTCGGCGGGCTCCTCCTCGCCTACGGGATCATCCGCGCCGGCAACCCGCAGTGGCCCACCCCCACGAGCGTCCTCGGGATCCCCTTCACGGCGGTCATGACCTTCGTCCTCATCGTGAGCAGCCTCACGATGGTGCTCGCGCTCGACGCGGCCAAGCACGGGAACGTGAAGGGGGCTGTGCGCTGGCTCCTCGCGACGGCGTCCGGCGGCGTCTTCTTCCTGTGCGGACAGGTCTACGAGTACCGGCATCTCATCCACGAGGGCTTCACGCTTCCCTCCGGCAACTTTCCCGCGACGTTCTACGTCATCACGAGCTTCCACGGCGGGCACGTCTTCACGGGCGTGTGCTACCTGCTCATCACGGCATTCGGCGTTTCGCGCGGGAAGCACCTCGAGAACGGCGCGAATTTCGTCGAGATCACGGGCCTCTTCTGGCACTTCGTCGACCTCATCTGGATCCTCGTCTTCACCCTCGTCTACCTCATTCCCTGAGAGAGCACGACATGAGCGAGCACGCAACCTCGGCTCCCCACGCGGCGGACGTCGGCGCCCAGCCGGGCCCCGATCACCGGCGCGACTATTTCCGCATCTTCTGGGTGCTCCTCGTCCTCACGATCGTCGAGGTCGCGCGTCTCCTACATGAAGATCGACAAGCGGATCATCTCGGCCGTCATGATCGCGCTCGCGCTGTCGAAGGCCTCTTTCGTGGGCCTGTACTACATGCACCTGAAGTACGAAAAGCGCTCGCTCCTGTGGCTCGCGTTCCTGCCCCTTCCCCTCGCCGGCTTCTATGCGGTCTTCCTCCTGCTCGACGCGTTCAATCTCCTGCGGGGCGTGCCCGTGCCATGGGTTCACCACTGAGCCGCGCATGAGGACGGCCGCCCGCACCGCTCTCCTTGCCGCCGGGGCGCTCCTCGCGCGCGCGGCGACGGCGTGCCCGTCGTGCGCGGCCTCGGGTTCGCCGAAGGATCCCGAACATCTGGCCGCTCGTCGGCCTCTTCATGCTCGTGCCCTGGATCCTGGCGGTCGTCGTGACGATCCTCATCCGGCGCGAGTCGACGTCGTTCTTCGGCCGCCGGCGCAACGCGGACACCCCGCTCGCCGGCGTCGTCGGCTTCTCCCGCCCGCGCAAGCCCCGGCCCGCCTGAGACCTTTCCGGGCCGCCGTCCGCGGCCTGACGACGCCGCGTTCCAGGCGTTACCATGCGGTGTGCAGCCCGTCGACGAACGCGGCCGGGCGGTCGAGAAGCTCCTCGCCGGCCGCTACGAGTTCCTCGGTTTCCTGGGACGCGGCGGGTTCGCGTCCGTGTATCAGGTCAGGAGCGCGAGCCTGCAGCGACTCGAGGCCCTGAAAGTGCTGCTCGAAACGCACGTCGAGGGCTCCGAGTTCGCGCGGCGCTTCCGCCAGGAGGCGCGCGTCGCGGCCTCGCTCGAGCACCCGAGCATCGTGAAGATCTACGATTTCGGGCACGTCGAGGGCACGCTCTGGTACTCGATGCAGTTCGTGGAGGGGCCGACGCTCACGGGCGAGCTCGAGAGGCGCGGCGCCCTCGACGAGGAGACCGCCGCGCGGATCGTCGTTCCCCTTCTCGACGCGCTCGACTACAGCCACGCGCGCGGGATCATCCACCGCGACATCAAGCCCGACAACGTCCTCCTCGACAAGAGCGGGCGGCCGTTCCTCATGGACTTCGGCATCGCGAAGACGGGCGACAACCTCGTGAAGACGCAGACGGGGTTCATTCTCGGGTCGCCGGCCTATCTCTCGCCCGAACAGCTCCGGGGCCAGCCGCTCGACGGGCGCACCGACGTCTACTCGCTCGGCGTCACGCTGTACCAGATGCTCGCGGGGATCACCCCGTACCGCACGGAGAACATGTCGGCTCTCGCGCGGCGCCTGACCGAGGACGCGCCGCCGCTCTCCGGCCGGCGCGAGGGCGTCCACCCCGAGCTCGAACGCATCGTTCACCGCTCCCTGGCGCGCGACCGGGAGGAGCGCTACGCGACGGCCGCCGAGATGCGGGAGGACCTCGAGGCTTTTCTCGCCGAAGTCCACCCGTACACGACGCGCTCGCGCCTCTCCTCCAGCGAGCGGCCCACGGCCGCGCTCCCCGCGGTCCCGGCCGTCGCGCCCGTACCCGCGCCGCCGCTCAAGCGGCCCGCTCCGGAGACGCGGCGCGAGCCTGCGGTCGAGCGGGCTCCGACCCCGCGGACCGCCGTCCCGGTATCTCCTGCCCCGGCGTCCCTCGCGCCCGAGGCTCTCGCCCCGATCCGGCGCCCGGCACGGCTCCGGCCGGCTGCGGCGGCCGGCATCCTGGTGCTCCTCGGCCTCGCGGCGGGCGGTTACTTCCTGACGCGCGGACGGGGCCCGGACGTCGTTCCCGAGCCGCGTCCGGCGATGACACCGGCGGCTCCGCCGCCCGCCCCGACCGCCGTTCCCACTCGCGTCGAGGAGCCGACGCCGGCGGCGTTGCTGACCGTGCCCACGCCCCTTCCGGCAGCGGAGGCGACGGCCGCTCCGACGCCCGCCCGTGTCGCCCGCGAGGTCCCCACCCGCGCACGCGCTTCCGGCCCCGTCCGCACCGCTCCGCCCGTACCCGTCCCCCGCCGCGCGGTGACGAAACCGGACGTCGAGGAAGAGATCAGGATCGCGCTGTCCCCCGCGCAGGAGCGCGAGTGCGGCGGCCAGGTCGTCGGGGTTTCGGTCGTCATAGGAGAGGACGGCGGCCTGAAGAGCCGCCACGTCATCTCGCCTGTCTCCCCGGCGTGCGACGCGCTCGCTCTCGAGGCCCTCTCGAGGTACCGGTTCCGCCCCGCGCGGGACGAGCAGGGCCGGCCCGTCGAAGGCCGGTTCGGCCTCTCGATTCACTTTTGACCGTCCCCGAACCGTCGGATAATGCGCCCCTCGAGGGAGGCCGCTCATGAAGAGACCCGTTCAACTCGCGCTCCCGATCGCCTTCGCCGCCCTGCTCGCGGGCTGCACGCACGGCGTCGAGATGAAGATGGCGGTCGACGTCCTTTCCGAGCCCGAGAAAGCCACGGTCTCGTACAAAGGGAAGGTCATCGGGGAGACGCCGAAATCGCTCAGCGTGAAAACCTTCGAGGACATCTCGTCGATCACCGCGACGAGCGCCGATCTCGAAGTCGTCGAAAAGCGCATCCGCATCGTCTCGCCCGATCAGGCCCAGGTCATCTTCCGCCTTGGAAAGGGGGGCATCTCCCCCATCGCGAAGAAGCTCGGGCTGACGCGCATTCTCGTGTTCGAGTACGCCGAGAAGGTCTGCTTCGATTCGGCCAAGTCCGACCTCAAGCCGGACGCGCTCCCCGTGCTCGCGAGGCAGGCGGAGATCCTGAATCAGTACTTCCCCAAGGCCGCCGTCTACGTCTGCGGCTACACGGACTCGACCGGCAGCGACGCCTTCAACGACAAGCTCTCGCTCCAGCGCGCCGAAGCCGTGCGGAATTTCCTCGTGAACCAGAAGGTGGACGCCCCGCGCATCAAGACGCAGGGCTTCGGCAAGCAGTTCGAGGTCTCGTCGAACGCCACGGCCGAGGGGCGCGCCCTGAATCGCCGGACGGAGGTCATTCTCCCGGAATGAGCGTGATCGGAGCGGCTGATCGCCTCGCGCTCCCGATCGCCTTCGCCGCGCTCCTCGCGGGCTGCGCGCACACCGTCGAACCGAAGGTCGAACCAAAGGTCGAACCGAAGGTCGAGATGAAGATGGCGGTCGACGTCCTTTCCGAGCCCGAGAAAGCCACCGTCTCCTACAAGGGAAACGTCGTCGGGGAGACGCCACAATCCCTCAGAGTGAGTACCTTCGAGGACGTCTCTTCGATCACCGCGACGAGCGCCGATCTCGAAGTCATCGAAAAGCGCATCCGCACCCTCTCGCCCGATCAGGCCCAGGTCATCTTCCGCCTGGGCAAGGGAGGCATCTCGCCCATCGCGAAGAAGCTCGGCCTGACGCGCATCCTCATCTTCGAGTACGCCGAGAAGGTCTGTTTCGATTCGTCCAAGGCCGACCTCAAGCCGGACGCGCTCCCCGTGCTCGTGAGGCAGGCCGAGATCCTGAATCAGTACTTTCCAAAGGCCGCCGTCTACGTCTGCGGCTACACCGACGCGACCGGCAGCGACGCCTTGAACGACAGGCTCTCGCTCCAGCGCGCCGAGAGCGTGCGGACCTTCCTCGTGAGTCACAACGTGGACGCCGCCCGCCTCAAGACACAGGGCTTCGGCAAGCAGTTCGAGGTCGCCTCGAACGCCACGGCCGAGGGGCGCGCCCTGAACCGCCGGACGGAGGTCATCCTCCCGGAATGACGGTCATCGGCCCGGCCGCGTGCAGTGCGCTCCGCAGCCGAGCCGGAAGCGGTTGCGCGCCACGAGGCGGTAGACGCGGTCGGCGACCGGCCGCGCGAAGGGCAGCGCGAAAAGGCATCCCAGCGGGCGCCCCCCCGGGAGGATCTTCGCGAGGCGCTCGGCCGCGGCGGCGCCGCTCCAGGTCTCGTTGCCGGGACCGATGAGCTGCATGGCCTCGCGGTACGCGCCTTTCGGGATCCAGGGGAAGCGCTCGTCGAGACCGCCGCGCTGGAGAGGGACGAGCTCGACCTCGCCTTCCCGGTCCCACGAGGCGACGAGGTCCACGGACCGGACACAGAATCGGCAGTCTCCGTCGTAGACGAGCGTATAAGAGCGTTTGTCGGGCACCGCGCTTGCGTTCACGCCCATCTCGTATATTTTGCGACTGATCTCGGGAAGTTTGCGATCCCATGACAGGAGCACTCATGATCAAGGAATTCAAGGAATTCATCAGCAAGGGCAACGTTCTCGATCTCGCCGTCGGGGTCATCATCGGGGCCGCGTTCGGAAAGATCGTGGCGTCGTTCACGAGCGACGTTCTCATGCCGCCCGTCGGGCTGATGCTGGGAAAGGTCGATTTCTCCAACCTCTTCATCAACCTCTCCGGAAAACCGGCCGAGACACTCGCGGCGGCGAAGGCGGCCGGTCTCCCGACCCTCAATTACGGCATCTTTTTCAACGCCATCCTCGACTTTTTGATCGTGGGTTTCGTGATCTTCCTCGTCGTGAAGCAGGCGAACCGCTTCAAAGCTCCCGCCCCCGCCCCGGCCGGACCCACGAAAGATCAGGAGCTCCTCACCGAGATTCGAGACCTTCTCAAGAAATAGTCACGATTCCCAACAAGAACAGATTTATTTTTTTTATTCTTTCCACGGAGGTTCGAGGCCGATGAACTCCAAGAAGCTCCTCCACCCCACGCTCCTCGCCCTTCTCGTGGCCGCGCCCGCCCTCGCACAGCAGGCCGTCGCGCCGCCGCCGTGCGTCTGCCCGTGCCCCTGCCCCGAGCCGCCTCCCCCGCCGCTGACGGGCTCGCTGAGCGCGGGACTCTCGATGACGAGCGGCAACACGGACACGAGCGCCTTCAACGTCGCCTTCAACCTCGTCTACGACCCGAAGACGCACGGCGTGTTCAAGGCCGATGCCTTCTACCTGCGCTCGACCACGAACGGCGACGCCACGACCGACAAGGCCGCCGGGTCCCTGCGCTACGAGTACGCCCTGACCGACCGGATCTACGCCTTCGCGCAGGTCGGCTATCAGCGCGACAAGTTCAAGAACATCGTGTACCTCTTCACCCCGATGGCCGGCGGCGGCTATTACTTCATAAAGCAGAAGAACCTCGAGCTGGGCGTCGACGTCTCGATCGGCGGCGCGTTCGAGAAGGACAGCGGATACGACCCGAGCAACAGCGGGGCGTTCGCGGTTGGCCAGAGCTTCCTCTGGAGGATCTCCCCGCTCGCGACGTTCACCGAGAAGGCGAGCGGCCTCTGGAAGACGAGCGCGCGTCTCGGACGCCTTCTATCACTTCGAGATGGGTGTCGCGGCCTCCCTCTCGAAGAGGTCCGAGCTGAAAATCATGTACCTCGTCGACGTCAAGAACAGGCCCAATCCGGACACGCTCAAGAAAACCGACACGGCGCTCATCGCGGCCTTCGTCTACAAGTTCTGACCAAACCGGCCCGGCCGAACGGCGCCTATCAATTTCTCGAGCGGATTCCGCGTCCTCAGCGATCGAGGATCGAGAGCTCGCGGCGCGCCGGCTGGAAGGCCGGATCCAGGAGCAGGGCTTCGCGGTATCGTTCGCGAGCTTCCATGAAGCGTCCGTAACGGCGCAGCGCCCGGCCGAGACGAAAGCGCGCGGCGGCCGAGCCAGGTTCGTTCCGCGCCGCCTGCTCGTAAGCAGGGAGGATGAACGCTTCCAGTCCGATGGGGTCCTCCCGGAGCGAAAAGGCCTCTTCCGCGTGCGAGACCGCGCTCGCGACGTCGCCGGCGCCGGAAAACGCGGCCGCGGCATAGAGACGCGCGCGGCGGAAGTCCGGGAGCCACCGCGCGACGCGGCCGTGCCAGAGCGCGGCCTCCCTGGCATCGCCGCGCTCGAGGCAGGCCCGCCCGAGCGTAAAAGCCGCGTCGACGTCGGGCCTCTCGGCGAAGAGCTCCTCACGAAGGGCCGCCGCCTCTGCCGGGCGGCGGGACTCCTCGCAGAGGACGCTCAGGTGTGCGAGCGTCGCGGCGTCCCCCGGGGCCGTCCGGAGAGCCGAACGGAACAGACGCTCCGCCTCCCGCCGTTCTCCCCCGTCGAGCTCCACGATCCTCGCGAGGTAGAAGGCAGGCGCCGGCGCGCACCGGCCTCCGCGGTCGAAGCGCCCGCCCGAAGTCTCCAGGGCGACGAACACTTTTCGCGCCGCCTCGAGGTCGCGAGCTTCGTAGAGGAGAATCCCGAGGTCGAAGAGGCGGTCCCGCGTCGCCGTGCCGGCGGCGACCTCGGCCCGCGCGGCTTCGAGCGACGCCGCGATCGGCCCTCCGGGGGGATAGGGCAGGTTCGCGAGCGTCATCTCCTCCGCGGAGAACGGAGCGGTCGCGACGGAGCGGGCCACGACGGCGGCTGCCCTCTCTCTGGATCCCCGGTTCCTCAGATTCGCGGCCTCGGCGCGCAGGAGCGAGGCGGAGTACTGGGCGAAAAAGCCGTGACGCAGGGTCGCCTCCGTATCCGTCGGAACCTGAAGGAGAGCGAAGAAAGCCACGACCGCGAGAGTTCCGGCCGCGACCGCGCGCCACGCGCGGGTGGCGAAGCCGCGGCGGAGCGCGTCGAGCGCCGCGCAGGCGAAGAAAGCGGCGAACGGCAGCAGAGGCGCCCGCATCCGGGTGTTGACGTAGAAGAGGAGAACGCTCGCCGCACAGGCGGCGCCGCAAGCGAGGAGCGGCAGGACGTCCGCAACCCGGCGGCGCAGGGTCCACACACCGACGACACCGAGCGAAACGAGCAGCGAGAAAGGAAGGAGCGGGACGTGTGCGGCCCGGAGATTCCGCTCGAGCTCGAACGCGGGAATGGAGTCCGGCGGCTCCCAGGCGCGGCAAACGAGGGCGAGCTTCTCCCCGGCGAGCCGGAGAGCCTCGCCCGGGTGGCGGCGAAGAAAGGCGAAGGCCTTCCGCGACCAGTACCCGCTCGCCTCGCTCGCGGAAACGGAGCGCCCGAGGGCCACCGCCGGAAACCTCTTGTAGAGGACGTGCACGTAGTCCGGCTGACCCCCGACATCCGCCTCCATTTGCTTCAGGAGCGGGGAATCGGCGACCGTTCCGCGGCTGGACGGGTTGTTGCCGAGATAGAAGACCGCTCCGGGATCCATGACGGTTAAATCCACACTGCCGGTCAGCGCCCCGTTGCGAAGAGCGACGAGCGAAAGGAAGAGCAACGGCCCGGCGACGAGGACCGCCGCCGGCCTCAGACCCTCGAGGCCATCGGTGACCAGAAGCGCGGCCGCCAGCCCGACCGCGAGGACGAGCGCCGTGGGACGCGTCGAGGCGGAGAGCCCGAGGAGCAGGGCGGCGGCGATGACGTGCCGAAGCCGGCGAGTCCGGCGGAACAGGACGAACGCGAGAAGAGCCGAAACATCGAAGAGGAGGCGCCAGACCTCGGGCAGGAGGAGTTGGGACAGAAGCAGCGGAGCAGGGCTGAGGACGAAGAGAAGGCCCCCTGCCAGGGCGACGCGAACCGGGAAGAACTCCAGGCAGAGACGCGCGAAGAGCGCCGCGGTCAGGGACGTGGCGAGGATCTCGATCGCGTGCAGAGTCGGTGCGTACGACAGACCCGTACGTGCGAGCAGCAGATGCAAGTGGAAGTAGAACGGGGAAAAATCCGGGACCCGGAAGGGCTCGAGCCGGCCCGCGGCCCGGAGCGATGCCGCGAGCGTGTAGATCGTGAAGGGTTGGAACGGGATCGCGGCCCACACGGCAAAGTGCAGCAGGGCGGCACCGGCGAACACCGCGGCCGGAAGCCACCGGGCCGCGGTCCCGCGGGCCTCGACCTTCTCAATCACCTCCGAGGAGTCGCGCGAGGAGCGGCCGGCGCTCTGGGCGTCCCGACCGCTTCGAGAACGCATGGGCCGTAGGGTACCAGCAGCTCAGGGCGCGAAGGCTCGTAGCGACTGATTGGCAACGCTACTGGACGGTCACATGGACCGTCGCAGAGTTCGACATGGCATTCAGGCTGTCCCGGAAGCGGTACCTGAAGGTCTCGGTGCCCTGGAAGCCCGGTGCCGGCCGGTATCGGACCATGCCGTTGGCCAGGACGAGCACCGTGCCGCCCATGGACGGAGCACTGAGGATCCTCGGAGAGGGGTTGTTGGGCGGAAAGTTGGTCTTCACGATCGTCGCCGGGGCCGTGACCGTGTCGTTGGCCAGGACGTCGAGGGGCGTCCCCGGGGAGTTCACCGCGACGGTGAACGTGTCGTCGTTTGCGACCGGTGCCGAGTGAATGACGTTGATCGTCACCGTCGCCGGTGTGCTCCGGAGAATCCCGTCGTTCGCTGAGTAAAGGAACGTGATCGTCCCGGTGGTGCGCGGCGCCAGGAAAAGAAACGACCCGTTGCTACGGAGCGTCAGCCTTCCCGACGCCGGGAATCTCCCGAGAATTGCCGTCAGGGGCCGTCCCTGGGGGCTCGTGTCGTTTCCGAGGACCCCGGGCGCCGGGACGTCGAGGGAGGCCCCGGGCTCCACGCTGTAAGCGTCGTTCGCGGCGACTGGAGGCTGGAGCGCGAAGCTCGCGGCGACGAGGTCGGGGAGGCCGTAGCCGGCGTCGTTGTCCGGTCCCGCGATCCCGAGGTCGGCCGCGGTCGACTCGAGGATCGCCTCCATCGCGGCGAGGTTCGTCGACGGATGAGCGCTCCAGAGGAGCGCCATCGAGCCCGCGACGTGGGGGGCCGAGAAGGATGTGCCGCTGACCACGGCATAGGGATTTGGGACCGCCCCGCCGAAGCTCAGGTCCGCGGTCCTCACCGAGACGCCGGGGGCCGCCAATTTGGGGAAAACGCTTCCGTTGCAGGCCGAAGGGCCCCTGCTGCTGAAGGAGGCCACGCTCCGCGAGCTGTCGACCGCGCCGACGGAGACCGACCCCACGTTGTTCGCGGGGCTCTCGCTGGTGCTGGCGGCCCCACCGTCGTTGCCGGCCGAGAAGACGACCGCGATGCCGGCCGCCCGGAGAATCGCAATGTCGTGCGCGAACTCGGTCCAGCAGGTGCCGACGGTCGGCTGGAAGCCCCACGAGTTGTTCACGACGTGCGGGGAATCCACCGTCTCCGGGCTTCCGTCCGGATCCAGCGCCCACTGGAACGCCTGGTGTATCCCGCTCAGGGTCGCCTGGCCCGCGTCGTTGAAGATCTTGGCGGCGATCCACGTCGCCCCGGGGGCCATCCCGATGGAGGATCCGCCGGCGTCTCCGCCGACGATGAGCCCCATCGCCTGCGTCCCGTGGCCGCTCACGTCGTCGGGGGTGGCGTGCTCTCCGTTCGGGTCGAACCAGCTGTTCGCGCCGCCCCGCCACCGCGTGGAAAGGTCGGGGTGCTGGGCGTCGACGCCGGTATCGAGGCTCGCGACGACGACGCCGCTCCCCGTGCTCCCGGCCGCCCAGAGATCCGGCGCGCCCAGCATGGAGATGTTCCACTCGGGAGCTGCCGGGTGAAGCGGCCGGGGAGGGCGCGGGCGCCTGAATCACCGCGTCCAGCCGGACGCTTTCCACGCCCGGGATCTGCGCCAGAGACGGGACGTGCTCGTTGGGAAGCTTGAGGGCGATTGCGTTGATTGCCCAGAGAGAGACCAGACCGCGGCCGTCGGCGGTCACGGCGCTCGCGAAGACGGGGCCCTGCGTGGACTGCGCTTTGTTCTTCAGGGCCGTGACGAGCGCCGGCGACGCGTTTCTCTCGCCGGCTCCCCCGGGAGCGAACGCGGACAGGGAGACGCGGTCGGCGAGGTAAACGATGACCGCGACCTCCTGCCCCGGTGTCATTCGGCTCGTCGCGGCCAGCAAGGCGGGATCGACGACGCCCCCGGCAGAGGCCGGCGCGAAGGGCACCAGGAAGACCAGCGCCCTCGCGAGGAGGGTGCGGCATCGACCCGCCGCGTTCACTCGACGGTCAGGCCTTCGGCGCGGAAATCTCCGATGACGACGGAGACCCTGTCCCCCCTCTCGAGAAGACCTCCCTGATTCTGGAACAGGACGAAATAGATCCGGCCGGCTTCCGGGACTCCCTTGCTCCTCAGGCGCCCGGTCTTCGGGGCGTCGGGGACGGCGAGCGCCTTCCCGGTGGCCAGGTCGACGAGGTGGGCGTCGACCCTCCGCTCGAGAAGCGGCTTCGCCTTGACGGGATCGAGCACACGGAAACGAAAGTCGACCATGTGGCCGTACGCCGTCAGGTTGAGCCGGACGATCTCGACACCCCAGACGTCCCTCAGATCGTCGCATGCGGCGGCGGACGCACGGGGCGTCGCCGCCGTTTCCGTCCCGGCGGCGGCGACCCCCATGGAAGAGGCGAGGAGCGCCGCCCCGAGAAGGAGCGGCACCCCCCGTCGGATTGCTTTTGTCACCCCGGTCTCTCCATTACTGGACGTTCACCCTGACCGTGGCGGTGTTCGAGTTCGCGTTCATGCTGTCCCGGAACCTGTACGTGAAGACGTCCGTGCCTGTGAAGCCGTGCGCCGGAGTGTAACGGATATTGCCATTGGCAAGGACCAGCACGGTGCCGCCCCGGCTCGGCGCGCTCATGATTCTCGGAGACTGGTTGTTCGGGGGAACGTTCGTCCGGACGATCGTCGCCGGAGCGAACGCGAAGTCGTTCGCGAGAACGTCGAGAGAGTTGTTGACGGAGTTCATCGTCACGCTGAACGTATCGTCGTTGGCGATCGGGGCCGGGTGCCCGGTCAGGTTGAGGGTCACGGTCGCGCCGGTCGCGGGAGTGCTGCAGAGCGTCCCGTCGCAAGCCCTGTACGTGAACGAGTCGGTCGTCACGGTGGTGTTGCTCGTTGTATACGAGAAGGAGCCGTCCGGATTCAGTGTGAAGGAACCGGTTCCGAGCTTCGTCGGGCCCGTCACGAGGAGAGCGTTCAGGGGCAGCAGGTCCGGGCTCGTGTCGTTGCCGAGCACCCCCGGGGCCGCCACGTTCAACACGCCGGCGACGCTGTAGGTGTTCGGCGCGGCGACCGGCGGCAGGCTCACGGTGAGCGTGACCGTCGCGACGTTGCTCGTCGTCCCGTTGGAGGCCGTATACGTGAACGAGTCGATCCCCGAGAAGCCCGATGTCGGCGTGTACGTGAATGACCCGTCCGCGTTGACGGCCGCTGTGCCGTGGGAGGCCGGCGTCGTGGAGTTCACCGTCAGGCCCGTGCCGGTGTCGTTCGAAAGAACGCCCGGAGCCGGTACCGACAGGGGCGTGTTCACGGCCGTCCGGAAGGCGTCGTCGTTCGCGACGGGCGCCGCCGTGCCTGCACCGATCGAGAGTACTGCCTGCAGGCCGGCATCCCCCACGGCGTTGCCGTTGGTGAGGTGGAGCGTACGGTCCTGGAGAGCGTAGCTTCCCGCCGCCGGGGGCGAGACGATCGCGTCGGCCGTCTTGCTGGCGGGCAGGAAGACCGAGTACGCCTGGCGGGGGTGCTGGTACTGGTTTCCGTCCTCCGAGAGGATCGAGAAATACGTCGCCGGCACCCCGCCGGCCGCCGGCGTGGGGGCGAAGAGCGCCATCGAGTGCGTCCTGAGCCCGGCGTTGAGGAAGCGGACGAGAATGGCGTCGTTGGAGAGGAGAGGCAGGCCTCCCGTGCCGGTGGAAATTGTGCTTCCGGGCGCATACGGAGCGCCGTTCACGAGGAAATATCTCGGGCGGTAGTTGATGGGGCTGGACGGGTAGTCGGCCGCGGTCAGCCCGGGCGGAAGCGGGTCCGGCACGGGCTGGCCGTAGCGGCCGCTCGCCACGGCGTTCGCGAGCACGGGATCGACTTCGCTCAGGACGAGGACGACCTCCTTGCCGTACGGCACGCCAGGGTAGACCTGACCGGCGGCCGGCTGGACGGCCACGGAGCCGTGGAGACCCATCTGGACCTGGACGCCGGGGTGCGAGCCGCTCTCGTAAAGGAACGTTCCGGGCCTGAGCCCTGTCCAGGTGTACGTGTGCGTCCCGCCCGTCGGGCCTGCTTCAGCCGTGAACGCCTTGACGCGCCGGCGGGGAGGCGTCGCGGGGTCGATTCCGTTGGTTGGCAGGCCCGCGTCGAAGAAGAAGACCGGTGTCATCGTGGCGTTCTGGCCCGGGATGACGATCGACACCCCTTCGGGCAGGTTGTTCGTCAGGTTGATGGTGAGCGACGTGTCGCCGGGCGGCACCACGATCGGAGGTCCGGGGACGGTTGGGGGATTGGCGTCCAGGCCGAATCCCCACATCTGGACCGGGTTTCCGGCGACCGTCACGGTCACCGGCCCGGCCGTCAGGTTGACCGTGACGCTCGTGGCGGGCTCGACGGCCAGGAGGAGAGCGGCCGCCGCGAGGCCGAGGAGTCCGCGGGGCCCGCTTTGCGCGATTCTGACTTTCATCGTCGACCTCCTCCGCTTACTCGATGACGACGCCGGGAGCTTCGACGACGCACATCGTCAGCATTCCGCCCGGGAAAATGTTGTTGTTCACGATCTCCTTCTCCGTGTGCGAGTGCCACATGAAGAAGTACCCGCCGGTCGTATTGTTGCGTCCCTGGCCCGGCGGGAGGGAACCGAGCTGCCCCAGATAGGGACTGCCGCTCCAGAACTCCCCGAGCATCAGGGCCAGATTGTCAGGCAGTGTCACCGGGAGCGCCTTGCCGTGGTCGCAAAGGGGATTGGCAAGATCGACGGCGCCGTTGAAGACGCACTCTCCCGGTTGGAGGGTGGCCGCGCTGCTCGTGGTGTGTCCGTAGGCGTCCCACCCGAGACCCTCTCCCGTCCAATCCCAGATCGCATCCGTCGTCTCACCCGGGATGGACGGAATCGAGTAGACGAGATAAGAGAGATCCGGACCGGCGCCGGGCGCGCTCTCGAGCAGGCGGCCCTCCTTCGCGATGATGCGGGCGTGGTTCCCGTGGTGATGGAAGGGGTGCATTTCCCGCCCGACGCTCACCGTCCGGATCAGCATCTTCTCGCCCGGGTGGACCCGCGGCGCGCAGTTGTACGGCTGTGCCGGCATCCACGGCACGTAGGGCTCGGCCAGCGTGTCGGGGGCGTTCCGGCCGTTGAAGAACCAGTACGTGGAGACGAAGGCCGTGTTGTCGACGAGGGCGATCCGGCCGAGGTCGATGTTGTTGTGGATGTTCGGATCCATCTCCGTGATGAGGAAGAGGTACTCCCGGTCGAACGCCGTCGCCGGATGGGCGTAGGCCCGGTTGGCGAAGCCGGTCGGCCGGACGATGATGGCGCCCACGAGCCCCATCTCGATCTCGAGGTCCTCCCGCGTCCCGCTGTGGTATTGGTACGTGCCCGGGTGATTGGCGGTGAACGTGTACGTGACGGCCGACGCTCCGCCCGGCAGGGCTTCCTGGGTCACGTTCCCCGCGACGCCGCCCGTCGCCGTGACGTTGTCCTGGCCCGGGAAGACGAGGGAGACGTTGGGCCCGGGGACTGTGCCCGTCGTGGGCGCCGCCGGATCGGGCGTCGTCAGCTCGTTCGTGAGGGTGATCGTCACCGTCTGGCCCTGGTTCAGGATCAGGGTCGCACCCGGGTACTGGACTTGTGTTCCGCACTCCTGTGCAGCCGTACCCCCAGACGAGGAGGCTCGAGCCGTCGGGGGTCGTGATCCGGCCGGCCCGCGCCGTGAAGTGAAAGGAAGTTCCCGTCACTCCGTCTATCACGGCGGCAGCGGGAAGGGCCTGCAGCAACACGAAGAGCGTGACGAGCGTCGGGAGGCAAAGGCGCTGAAGTCGATTCATCTCGTGCCTCCTCACTGCACCACGAACTCGGTCATCATCCCGCCGTAGTCTTCCGCGTCGTTGGCGAGGTAATTGAGGTTCGTCGTGTAGATGAAATAAGTCCCGGGGGCGACTCCCGTCGTGTCGATCAGCACGTCCGCGGCCATGCCGCCCCCGAGCGTGATGGACGACGTGTCGTAGGCGAGGTTCTGACCCGCTCCGCCGCCGTAGGGCGTGCTCCGAAGCAGCCGCCCGTCGAGGCCGACCACCTTCATCGGGAGGCCGAGCCCGGTCACCGTCCAGAATCGCGTGGTATCCAGGCTCGAGAACCGGAGAAGCACCTTCTGTCCCGCTGTCGCCGTGATCACCGTGTCGATGTTCTGAGACGTCTTCGGAACGTAGTCGTCGGGCACCGGGAACGGCCCCCCGTAGTTGTCCTGCGGGGGCGTCCAGGGGAGGGGACCGGCGTGAACGGTGTCCGGGTACCCGCGTCCGTTCAGCTGGGCGTACTTCGGATCCTCGATCGAGAACTCGGGCGGCTGGATGGACTGATCCTCGAAGTGGAAGACCGGGTCGAACGAGCCGACCTGGATCGGGATCTCCTTGTTGCAGAAGGTCGAAGCGTCGCCGTCGTTGTACGCATAGAGGTCGCCGTTCTGATGAATGTGGCTTCCGAAAACGGTTCCCGCCGCGGCCTTGTCCTGCTTCGGACGGACATAGAGATTGCCGAGCATTCCCATCTGCATGTGCTCTGCCGCCTCGACGTGGCAGTGGTACATGTAGGTGCCCGGGATGACGATCTTGTAGTAGTAGGTCAGGCTGCTGCCACCCAGGACCGAGATGGAGCCCTCGGGCATTCCGTCGAATACGGACGAGGCGTTTGGAAACCCGTGAAAGTGGACCGAGTGCGGATCGAAGAGGTCCGGACGGACGGCGAGGTTGACGTTCGTCAACGTCAGGTAGAACTCGTCTCCCTCGTCGATCGCGATGGTCGGGGCGGGCCACTCCGCCCCGAGGAACGCGTTGACGAGGGCGTTCGCCGGCGGGAGCCCCGTCGCGTTGCGGAAGCCGAACGTGTAGATGGGCGTTCCGTTGCCCATCGTCTGGTAGCCGTCCCCGCACGTGATGTGCATGCACTTGACGTTGCTCCGCCAGGCGCTGTTGACGAGGCGCCCGGGCGTGGTCGCGGTGACGCGGACGCACGGAGCTCCGGTCGTGCTCGTCGGGGTGCAGCGCGCCGTCCCGGCCGCGTTGTTGACCCAGCCCGTCCTTTGTCCGGCGAAGACCTTGAAGAACTGGTCCGGGATCCCGTCTCCGTCCACGTCGCCGCGGCATTGCACGTGGACGTCAGCCCCGGCGTGCCGCGCGATCGAAAGACCCAAGAGGAAGCCAGCGAGAAGAGCGATCCAGGGCGATTTGTGGAGTTTCATCGCGGCGTTCCTTTCTGAGCGCTCTCGCATCACTGGACCTCCACCGAACCGATATCCGGGACGTTTCCGGCACCGGCATGAGGACGCGCGTTGCCGAAGAAGTCGGTCGTGAGCCAGGTGTTCCAGGGGTTGGGGTTGCCGGCGTTGACGTAGGAATTGCTGAAGTTGAACCCGGTGTTCCCGGCCTGCGTCCCTACGAGAATCGAGTAGTTCGCGAAGCCCTGACCGGGGGTGAAGGTCAGCCCGGACGTCGGGTCGATCGTCAGAGGCCCGAACCTCACGTCGATGAAGTTGCCTCCCTCGTCGAAGGCCGGCGCCATCTGGATGTCGGTCGTGAAGTCGTACGGCGCGAGGGGGCTCCTCGACCCGTTGAGGTACCAGGAGGCGAAAAGACCCGTCTGGCTCGCGGCCGTTCGGTTGTGGTCCGCTCCCGTGCCGTAATGGGCCCACGGGCCCGTGAGGCTCGTCAGCAGGCTGTAGACCGGGTGGAGGAAGCATGCGGCGCCGCCGCAGTCCGTCGGGCCCGTGCCGATCACCGCGAGATCCTTGGACCACGTGGGGTGACCCGCGAAGGCGTCGGGCGCCGGCGTGAGCAGGAAATTGGCCGTGGTCGTGGGGGCGTTGGGGTCGATCACGGCGTAGAACGACCGGTTCCCGTAGATGACGTTGTCCGCGAACCAGGTCGGCTGGGCTCTGCCCTGCACCGGGGGCGGGGCGAGCAGCGGCCCCGGGTTCGAGAAGATGCCGTACCGGCTGCGAAGGACGGCGCCCTTGGAAGCAAAGACCGCGATGAGGTTGGCCGTGTGCCGGTACGAGGCGACGCCGCCCGGCAGCGGGTCCGACTGATTTGGGCTCCCCGCCGGGAAGGCGCTGCCCGCCGTGGCCAGCGAGTCGTTGTCGGCGATCGTGTTGCCCAGAATGTCCGGGAACACGACGTCCTGCAGAGAGATGCCGCCTCCCGCCAGGCCGGCTCCGTTGTTCGCGATGATGTTGTTGTAGATTCCGAGCCGGGACCAGCCGTTCGTCGAGTTGGCTCCGGAGCTCGACACGTCCTCGCCGCTGACGAACTGGCCGCGGATTCCGCCGCCGTCTCCAGCCCCCGCGAGGTTCCCCTGGATCAGGTTCGCGTTGATCGTTACGTTCCCCGCCCCGGGGCTGATCGTGATTCCGGCCGCGTTCGCGATGGCGGCCTCGCCGCCGACGAAGATGCCGCCGCCGCCCGGGGTCGTGGACTGGTCGAACGTCTGGTTGAAGATGATCGTGTTGTGGTCGATGACCCCGTTGTTGCTGAAGCCGAGGTGGCCGATGCCGCCGCCCGAGCCATTCGTGTAGTTTCCGCAGATCCAGTTCTTCGTCACGCTGTAGGAGGTCGAGCCGGTGCAGAGCGAGATCCCTCCGCCCGCGCCGCCGAGGCCCCCGTTCTCGGTGATCTGGTTGTAGGCGATCAGCATGTTGTCGTTGAAGCTGTTGACGTAAGCGTCCGCCGTGCCGACGGTCTGGGTGAGCGTCGGGAATCCGGAGCGGATTCCACCGCCGAAATTGCCCGCGTTCCCGACAATGTGGTTGTTCGTGATCTGGAGGCGGTGAGCGAAACCGTTTATGAAGATCGCCCCGGCGTTGTCGGCGCCCGTGAACGTGAAGCCGTCGACGCGGGCGTTCGGGTAGCCGCTCAGGAGCCTGTAGACGTTCCTCCCGATCGGGTCGCTCGAGCTGAAGTTGCCGCTCGGCCCGAGGACGATGAGCCCCGGTCCCTGCTCCGTTGCGAACAGGGTTGGCTCGGGAACTCCCGTGCCGGTCGGCTGGCCGGGGAGCACGTACCGGGCGTTCGCCGGGTCGGCCATGAAGGCCTGCATCCTGAGGTTCCAGTTGTGGACCTTGTCGTTCGGGCTCCGGGTGGCGTCGATCGTCGTGCAGCCCGGGCCCTGCCCCTGCAGCCTGACGGGCTTCGTCATGATGAGGAGCTCGGGGTACCGGCCGCAGGGAACCATGACGAGGTCGCCCGCCGCGGTGGCCGGGGAGTCGATGACCGACTGGATCGTGCTTCCCGGCGCAACCACCTTGGGTGCCGGGCCGCCGACGGTCACGCTGACGCCCGAGACGGAGGATTTTCCGTTGTCGCCGCGCTTCACGACGAGCTGCCCGATGACCGGTGCGGTGTTGGTGACGTTGAGTGTGATGATGTCGGGGCTCCAGGAGACGATCCGCTGCGGCAGGCCCGCGATCGTCACGCCGGCGCCGTTGCTGCAGGCCCCGTTCGTGATGGCCGGGCACGGGCCGAAGCCGTAATCACGATTGGTGGTCCTCGGAGCGGCAGTAGGGTTCGTCGTGTCGAATTGGGGGTTCATGACCGCGACCGCCGTCCCCTCTGAGACGAGCGTCAGGAGCTGACCCGAGGCGCTCACGTACGGCCCATTGGGATTCCCTGCGCCCGTGGCCGCGAAGATCTTGGGCGTGCCGTTCGGCAGCTCGCAGTCGAGCGTGGACTGCTGGCCTCCGGTGAAGGCCGCGACCGGGACGACCGGCGTGTCGAGGTACGACGTCTTCCCCGGCATGAACGACCAGACGTAGCAGAACTGGCTGTACTGGCGGAGGAAGTACGGATCGATCATCGTCTGGCCCGGGTGAGCTGGGTCGGGTATCGGCCCCGGATGGTTCATGCAGACGACGTGCATCACGGGGGCGTACCCGCTCGGCACCGGGATGTTCGCGCTGTAGGAAGACGGGATGAGGGCGTTGTAAGCGCCGTACTGGTCGGTGTAGGTGCGGAACAGCTCCCGCCCCGTCCAGTCCTGGACCGAGATCGGCATGTGCGGCGGCGCGTACTTTTCGCCGAAGTTGGGGGCGTTCGGGTCGAACTCGTTCGTCAGGTCGTCCGTCGTGATTCCGACCATGTTCGCCGCCACCGGCGTGATCGTGTAGATGAAGAAGTCCGCCGCCGTGTTGAATCCGTCGTTGACCGTCACGAGCTTCCGGTCGCACGACGGCTTCATCCCGGAGTAGCCGGGAAGAACGGCGATGCCCGGGAAGAGCTCGAGCTCGGGGCCGACGAGGTGCAGGTCGCCGACGCATTCCGGGAGGAGATTGTTCGGCCCCGGTGAGTAAGGCTGGCCGAGGTTGACGTTCTTGCTCTCCTCGCCCATGTGCTTGTAGCCCCGGGGTGCCACGGCCTCAACGATGTAGTTTCCGGAAGGCAGGATTTCTCCTGGGCCGTTGACGCCGCCGAACCCGTAGAACCCGTCGGAGGAGCCGTCCCGGGCCTGGTTGAAGTTCCGGAGGCCGTCATAGCAGTCGGTGGCGTGCGCGGCATCCTGGATGCCGTTCGCATAGAAGACCGGGCCCACGCAGCCCGTCGGCTGGGCGTCGTCCCAGCTCGTCGTCCCGCCATTCTGGATCGCGTCGCCGAGGTTGAAGGTGCAGGACACCGCGTGCGTCGTGTTGCACGTCAGATCGCCGTTCCGCTTGAAGTCCTCTGGGCCCATCGGGGCCGAGCCGTCCGCCCAGCCAAACGGCCAGTTGTCCACGTCGGACAGTTCGACCGTGGCGCTTCCGTTCGTGTCGGCGATCTTGCCGTGGTAGGCCGGGTTCGGGGCTCCGCCGAGCGCCGGGTCCGACGTCGCCCGTGGGTCCTCGTTGTAGAGGAACATCTGAACCCGCGGGACTCCCGGGCACCAGGTTTCCACCGTCCCGTTCCTCGGGTCGTCCTCCGCCCGCGTCACGTCGTACCAGACGCCGCCGGCGATTCCGCCGTTCGGCTGCCCCTGCATGTTTCCGCCGTTGGGCGTGTTGTCGCCCCAGATGTGCTTGGCGTATTCCATGTGGACGGTCTGGCCGAGAAAGACCTGGAACGCCTGCGTCGCCACGTAGCTGCCGTCGATGGAGCTGAGCGGCTCGAAGCGCGCCTTGTTGTCCGTCAGCGGCGGGGTGATCGCCGGCTGGAGCTGCGGGTTGAGATTCCCGCCCATCGTGGCCGGGTCGGCCGGGTTGATGGGCCCGCCGTTGTCGACGTGAACCGTCAGCCCCGTCGTGCCCCACCGGCTGAAGTCGAATTCGGTCACGAACCAGTTGAAGAGGGGAAAGATCTCCTTGAACTCGACGCGGCCCGAGTCGTCGGTGACGTTGGCGTCGTAGATGGAGCCGTCGCGCCAGCGGATGTTGAGGTTCTGGTCCTTGATGCCGGGCTCGCCCGGGTCGCGGATGCCGTTCCCGTTCGTGTCGTAGAAGAAGTCCACGACGAGCCGCGAGAACCAGCTGAAGACCGGGACGTCGCCGAGGTCGTACGTGCCCGAGGCGTTCGCCGGAATGGAGGCATCGAAGAAAGCAAAGACGTTGTCCATGTTCTCGTCCCAGGAGACGAGCTGGTAGCTGCTGCCGCGCGGGACGTTGGGAATGGAGAACGCGCCCGTCTCCGGATCGCACGGCGCCGCGTAGATTCCTTCCCCGGCGGGGCCGCCGGCGAGGTCGTTCAGCCCGACCCACGCGCGCTTGATCGGGGCGCCGCTGTAGAAGCTGTACTGGGGGGGCCGTGTCGTGTGGTTGTTCGTGATCCGCCCGGTCAGCGTCACCCGGTTGGCGGGCGACGTGTTCGGGATCGAGTTGAACCGCTGCGTGAACCCGATGAATACGTGATAGCCCGGGGGGCCGAACTCCACGAAGACGGGGGGCTCATTCGCCTTCGTGAAGGCCTCGATGTCCTTCTTCCCTTCGAGTGTGGACGTCTGGTGCCACTCCTGCCCCGGGGGCATGTTCGGCGGGACCGCCTGCACGGCCCATTTCCCCGGGGGGAGGTACTTGACGCGCGCCTCCCCGTTGGCGTCGGTGATGATGACGCCGGACCCTTCCTGGAGGACGCTCCCGTCCGGGTTGTACGTCGTGCCGAGCTTGTGGCCGTACGCGTCCTGCGAGAGGAGACCGCCCGAGATCCCGATCGTCCCGGCGGTGTCGTAGATCTGAATCGTGAAGCCTTCGAGGCCGCGCTCCTCGGGGATCTCGGGCTCGTTGTTGATGGGATGCCTGTCCTCGAAGACGAGGATCGACATCTGGGCGGTCGGAATGGGGAGAGGGGAGAGGGCGACCGTCGCGCTGGCGCTTCCGTTCGCCGCGAACACGACCGGCGCGCCGCTCATGTTGTAGTTCTGATCGAGGTACGGCATCACCGAGACGAAGTACTTCTTGGTGGGGTCGAGCCCCAGGGTCGTGACCTCGGCGTCGGTCGAGTCGCCGGCGGCGACGACCGGCGCGTAGCTCGCGTGGAAGCTGAGCGAGAGCGCCTCGCCCGCGTGGGGCGTATAGCCGTTGTCCGTCGGCAGGTTCTTGTGGGGCATGGCGAGCTGCCCCGGTACGTGGTCGAACGACGTGTCGAGCTGCACGAGCCATCGGTACGTGGGCGCAATCGGCAGGCCCGTCTGCGAGTCGACCAGGGTGATCGCGAGGTCGGCCGGCGCGGCCGCAAAGAGCCGCGGAGCCGCGAGGAGGGCGAAGACGGAAAGGACCGGGAGGAGCCAGGAGAAGCGCTTGGTGCTCATGAATGCTCCTTGAAATCTCACCTGACGGAGGAATCTCACCAGACGGACCCTGGGGCGAGGGATCGTCCGCGGGTCACCATTACTGGCACCTCATCGCTGTCCAAAGGACGTCGGAGTTCCCGTACGTGGCCGGTCCGGTCAGATGGAGGGTCACGAGATCGCCAGCCGTGATTGCCTGCGGCGTGACGGAGTTGCAGCTCGTCGCCGCCGGGGCGATCGTGCAGGACGTCGCCGTGTCCACGCCGTTCACACGAAGAGTGAACGTGATTCCTATCGCTCCCCCGGGCGCTAGGTCCCCCACCCGCGCGCGGAAATCAGCCGTGCAGGTCGCGGGCATGACCGTCGAGTTGAGGTTTTCGCCTCCTCCGGTGTATATGAAGCCCGTTACAGGCACAAATTCATCCAGGTCAAGCGTGCTGATGTTGTTAACCAGGCTGAGGATCCCCGCGCCCGGGCCCGTCGCGCCCGTTGCGCCGGTAGCGCCGGTCGCGCCGGGGGCGCCCGTTGTCCCGGTCGCGCCCGCTGGGCCGGTGGGACCAGTCGGTCCCGTCGGCCCGGTCGACCCGCCCGTGCCCGTGGAGGCGATCGTCAGGGTATTGCCCGCCGGCGTGATCGTCACGTTGGTGCCTGCGGCGAGGGTCAGAGCGCCCCCGAGCCCGTTCACGCTGTTGACGACTCCCAGCGGCGAGTAATACCCGTTGATGTCGACGAAAATGTCCACCGTCCCCGCGCCATCCACTTGCACGGTGATGTCGCCACCGGCTCCGACGGGCACCACGGCGGCATTCGCCAGAGACAGAATGCCCGCTTCCCAGTTGAGCGTCGAAACCAGAGGGGTCGTCGCGCCCGTCGGGAATACGCGCAGATCGCCCCGCGTGGTCGGAACCCAGACGGCGAAATTGAACGACACGGCCTGCGCGTCCGCTGGAATGCCGCACTGCCCGTTGATCACGAACGTCCTCTGCGCACCCCCTCCGGGCAACGAGGGCTGGCCGTAGCCGGCGGGAAAGCCGCTGCCCGAGCGCGTGTCGATGACCCGGCACGGCGTCACGGCGACAAACGGCAGGGGTCCGGATAGCGTCACGAGAGCCTGGCGTCCCGCTCCGCGCGCGGTGCGATCGGCATTCTCCGCTTGCGGCGTCCAGTACGGGGGCGCTGTCCAGTTCTTCAGCTCTATCTCCATCTCCTGGGCGCGGGCCAGCCCGGCGGACATCACCGACGCCGCCAGAAGAACGCGCGCAGACGTTTGAATGAGGTTCGTCGCTACCTCAGGAAGGGCGGAAGAAAGCGACCGAGAACTCCTGGAACTCATGAATGTCTCCTCCAAATAGTTGACATAGAGTCTCGACAAGGCTCTGTTGACATGGAGTCTCAACGGGGCTGAGAAGTCTGCTGCTCCGTGCAGTTTTTCTGAACGAGAGCGACGGGAACCTCGGTGCGTCCTCGGTGGGTGACACCGCGATGGAGACCCTCACGGGATCACCCAGCGCGCCGGTCCCGTCTCGCCCATCCGGACGACGTAGCAGCCGCGCGAGAGCACCCGCTGCCCGGGGCCCGAGGAGAGGCGAGAGTGGAAGGCCGAGACCGCGGCGGTGCCGGCGACATGGTCGACCAGCTCGAGGAAGTAATCGCGATTGAACTCGTCGTTCAGGTGCATGAGCGCGTCGCCCGCCACCTGGCAAGCCGCCAGCGTCCGGTCCTGGGTGAGCCGATCGCCGGGGGGCACGCCTCGAACCTTCAGCCATGTCGCCACCCGCGGCCAGCGGGATGCAACGTCGGACGGGGGCGAGAAGGGATGGACGAGGTCCGTCGGAACGTCCGGCAGGGGATGAGCTGCCGGCGGCTCGCCACGGAGGAGCGTCGAGGAGACGAAGACCTGGTTCCATTTCTCCTTCTGAGGCCGCCCGGAGAACGCGGAAGCCAGAGACTCCGCGGGGAGCCAGAGGACGGCGATTTGCCGGCCCCGTGGGACGCTCCGGGGCACGGGTTTCGCGTCCGCGCCGACGACGACGTCCACCACCTCGATGCCGCCCCGGGCGGAAAGCGTCCTCCGAAGGGCGTCCGCGCCGGCGCGCCCGGGGCCGGCCGCCGGACAGAACTGAACGACGCGCGTCCCCTCCGGCGCGTCCGCGATTTCCGCCGCGATCGTCTCCGCCTCCAGCACCACGCCGCGCGTGAAGTAGACGTTGTAGTAGCCGCCGCCCGCCGCAGCGGGAGGGACGTCCAGGTTCGGCAGGATGCAAGGAATCTCGTGCCGTTCGCAGAAGTCGTGAACGGGGCCCCACTCGGCACCCCCGGCGCCGCTGAGAAGGGCGAAGACGGGCTTTGTCGCGTACTTCTGCTCGAGCTGGTCCTCCCACGTGGCGGGGGGGCCCGCGAGAGACCAGGTCTCGAGGCTCCATCTCCGGAAATTCCGCGAGTACTGGTCCCACTTCCCGAGGTGCCGTGTCTGGACGTTCCTGCTCGCGAGGAACGTATCGAGGACTCCCAGCATGGCCTTTGAGGCCGCTGGATCGGCGTCCGGCGTGACGACCGTGGCGAACCGGATCTCCGTGTTGGTGACCCCGGGAGAGTGTGTTTCCGAGAGGCCACGCAGGTAGACGACGAGAGCGGCGAGATCGGCCTCGGACAGGTCGTATCGCGGCATCAGGGAGTCGAGCGGCCTTCCCCCCGCGTCGAGGCCTTGTCGGAGGGCCCGGGACAACGTCTCCTGGTCGTAGGGGGGGCGCATCCGCACTCCCGAGCCGCGGGCAGCGAAGAGAATCCGGCCGGCCACCGGCGGAGTCCAGGTTTTCCCCTCCGCCGTTCCCATGCCGCTCCTCTGATGGCAGGTCTGGCAAGCCGCGGGGGATCCCTCCATCGGCACATCACCCGAGACGACCGCGCGCACCGGCTTCCCCGACGGAAGGACTCCGAGCCGGTAGATAGCCCCGCCCGGCGGCAGCGGAGCGGCAGCAGGCGCCGTAGCGCCCCGGCCGGCGCTTCCCCACGCCAGGCACACCGCCAGAGCTGCTTTGGCGACGCCCGCGATCCCGGATCGACCTGCGGAAAGGATCCGGGTCAACTCTTCGCCGGCTTCGCCATGCGGAGGCCGCGAACCTCTCCCGCGAGATCGGCGGCGTTCGCCAGGCCCTCGACGCGCACCCACGACTTCGAGCCGGCGGCGCGGAAGAAGTAGAGCAGCTTGTGATTGAACTTCCCGCCGGAGTCGGCCAAGAAGGCACGCTGCACCTCCAGGATCTTCTCGGCGTCCCCCGTCAGGAAGGACCAGTCCTGTCCGGCGGAATAGCCCGCCGCGTAAGCCTTCAGGATCCCGGGCGTGTCCTGGTCCGGATCGATCGTGACCGAGACCACCCGGAGGCCGTCGCCGTCGTGTCCGAGCTCCTTCCGCATCCGCGAGAAGGTCGACGTCATCACCGGACAGATCGAGCCGCAGCTGGCGAAGAAGAAATTCAGGGCGATCGGCTTGTCCGCGCCGAGGAGCTCGACGAGAGCGACGCTTCGCCCCGCCTGGTCGACCAGCCTGACGTCCGGTATGGCGTACTCGAAGACCGACCGCGTGTAGCGGGGGCTCGCCGGGACCGTCGACGACCGCCCGCCGGCGTCCGCATCTCCGGCGAAAAGCGGCGCCGTCCCGAGGATGACGGAGCCGACGAGAAAGACCGTCGCGAGAAACGGGCCGGGGAACCGGGGGGCTCTCCCGTGGTGCTCTTCGCACGCGACCGCCGGGCCCACGCTGCGGCAGCGCTGGCAGACCGTCTCCAGGCGCGTGAGCGCGGAGCTTCCGGGCCGGAGGATGTCCCGGATGAGCTCTTTTCCACGGGAGCAGCGCCACTTGACCGCCGAGAGCCCCACGCCGAGCAGCTCGGCGATTCTCTGGTGCGGAAGGCCGTGCAGGAAATGGAGCCGGATCACCTCCGCATAGGCCGGAGGAATCGCCTCGATCGCGCTACGAAGCAGACTGTCGCCCGGTCTCACCTCGCGCGGAGCGCAGGCCAGCTCGGAGAGGGTCTCGAGAAGCGTCTCGTCGAGCGGGACCGTCTCGGCGCGGCGGTCCTTGTCGATACGGATCACGCGAAGCGCGCGGAAGCGCGTGATCGTCAGAAGCCACCTGAGGAACTTCGTCCGGTCCCTGAGCGTCGACAGGGCACGGTATGCGAGCAACAGGGCGTCCTGGACGACGTCCTCGGCCCGGTCCGGGCCGATGATGAAGACGGCCGTACGGAGCGCCGCGCGTCGATGCCGCGAGACGAGGTCGTCGAAGGCATCACGGTCGCCGTCGAGCGCCGCGCTCACCAGGACCTCGTCCGGAGGATCCTCGATCCGGTCGGCGACCGCGGCGGAAAGGGCCGAAGTGGAATATCCCAAGAGTTCGTTCCCCCTTACCTCTACCTCGATCGGTGATAAACCCTGAAAGTCGAGAAGGTAGAGCGTTCCAGCAACCACATCAATTGCGGAAAGCGCAGGTTCCGGATGTGGATCTGCGTACTTCTCGTGCTAACCGTTTGAACGAGTGCTACGCTCCGCGGTCGGATGCCGCTCCCCCATTCAAGTCATTCCTAGAATGAGATCCACTTGAAGATCCTCGGAGCCTCGCTCTGCGGGGCGATGATCCTGCTTTCGGCGGCGTTCGCGCCGCGCGCCCGGGCGTGCTCCATATGTCGATGCGGCGACCCGACATTCAACGCGCTGGGCGCCGGGATCTACACCCCGGGCCGGTTCCGGCTGACCCTGGACTGGGAGCGCTTCGACAAGGAAAACGGCGTCTCGGAGCCCGGGTCCTCCGAGATCACCGGCCGCGACGCCGAGATCGAGAACCGCTTCACCCTCGGCGTCGCGTATTCCTTCGGAGAGAGGCTCACGCTCGTCGGGCGCCTCCCCTTCAGCCTCCGCCATCTCACCGAGAGCGGCGAAGAGGGCGAGGTCACGACCAGAACCTCCGGCCTCTCCGACCCGGAGCTCACCGCGCTGTTCCGCGTCTGGGCCTCGCCGTTCCGGCCCGGCCTCGGCCAGCAAGCGTGGATCTCGCTCGTGGCGGGCGTCAAGACGCCGTGGGGGCGGAACGACCTCTCCGAGGACGGCGTGCGTCTCGACGAGCACGCGCAGCCGGGCACCGGCGCGACCGACCTCTACGCCGGCCTCTCGGCCGTCGTCCAGCTCGACCCGCGGTCCTCGATCTTCGCGTCGTTCCAGTACCGCCGGACGGGGACGAACGACCACGACTACCGGTACGGCCGGGTCACATCGGCGAATCTCGCGTACGAGCGAAAGCTGGCGGACGCCCTCGACGCCGTCGTCGAGACGAACTGGCGCCACGCCGAGCAGGACCGGATAGACGCCGAGGGCAACCGCGACCCCAATACGGGCGGGGATATCCTCTACCTGACGCCGCGCCTCGTCCTCGATTTCGGCGGAGGCCTCATCGGTCGGGTCGGCGTCCAGATCCCGATCGTGAAGAGCCTCTACGGCGACCAGACCGAACGTGCGAACGTGAACGTGGGAATGACGTTCCTGTTCTGAGCGCGGCGGGCGGAGGCTCCGCCCCTCGCCGGAGAATCAAGTCGGCGTCCATGGCTCGCGTCAGGACGCGATCGGCCCGGCGTTCCGCGGCCCGAAGAAGCTGTAGATCGTGGGGAGGATGAAGAGCGTCAGGAGGGTGGAGGTGACGAGCCCGCCGATCACGACCGTGGCCAGAGGCCGCTGGACCTCGGCCCCCGATCCGGTCGAGAGCGCCATCGGCACGAACCCGAGGGAGGCGACGAGGGCGGTCATGAGGACCGGACGGAGGCGCAGGCCGCACGCCTTTCGAAGGACGTCGGCGATGCCCAGCTCCGAGCGTGCCTCGAGGTCGCGGATCTGCGTCATCAGGACGACGCCGTTCAGCACGGCGACGCCGAAGAGCGCGATGAACCCAACCGCAGCTGCGATCGAGAAGGGAAGCCCCCGAAGGGCCAGCGCCATGACGCCGCCCGTGGCGGCAAGCGGGACGTTGAGGTAGATGAGCGCAGCGGGCTTCAGCGCTCCGAACGTGAAATAGAGCATCGCGAAGATCAGGGCGAGGGCGAGAGGCACGACGACCGTGAGCCTCCGGGACGCTCTGTCGAGGTTCTCGAACTGGCCTCCCCAGCGGATGTAGTAACCGTCGGGGAGCTTCACGTCGCTACCGAGCTTCGCCTTCGCCTCCGCCACGAAGGATGAAACGTCCCGATCGCGCACGTTCACCTCGACGACGATGCGCCGCTTGACCGCCTCGCGCGAGATCTGGGACGGCCCCGTGTCCAGGACGATGTCGGCGAGCTGCCCGAGGGGGACGAGGGCGCCGCCGGGGGCAGCGACGGGCACGTTCCCGAGACCCTCGATCGTGCGAGCGGTCTCGTCGTCGAAGCGAACGGCGAGGGAGAAGCGGCGCTGACCTTCGAAGACCGTTCCGACGACCTTGCCCGCCCGCGCCGCCTCGACCGTGTCGAGGACGTCGCCAACGGAAATCCCGTAGCGCGCGCAGCGATCGCGGTCGACCTTGACGCGCAGTACGGGAAGGCCCGCCGTCTGCTCCAGCTTCACGTCGGCCGCGCCGGGCACGCCGGCCACGACGCGCGCGATCTCCTCGCCCTTCTGGCGAAGCGTCTCGAGGTCGTCGCCGAAGAGCTTGACGCCCACATCGGACCTCACGCCCGCGATCAGCTCGTTGAAGCGCATCTCGATCGGCTGCTGAAACGAGAAGCCGACGCCGGGGACGGTCTCGCCGAGGGCCTTCTCCATCTTCTCGACGAGCTCGTCCTTGGTCCGGGCCGAGCGTCCACTCGCCCTTCGGGCTTCAGGATGACGAAGACGTCACCCAGCTCGATCCCCATGACGTCCGTTGCCAGCTCCGGGCTGCCCGACCGGCTCACGACGGTGATCACCTCCGGGAACTTCTTCAGAACCCGCTCGATCCGGCCCGTGCTCGCGGCGACCTCGGAGATGCCGACCGAAGCAGGGCGGATGGCGCTGATCGAGAGGTCTCCCTCGTCGAGGCGCGGGAGAAACTCGCCGCCGAGCCTCGAAGCGACCAAAGCACCCGCAACAACGGCGAGGGCCGCTGCGACGACGACGGGGGAGCGCCGGACGAGGCAGACGTCGAGGCCGCGGAGATAAAGGACGCGCAGCTGCCCGACGAAGCGAGGCTCGTGCTCGTGTCCGGTCTTCTTCAGGAAGAGCGACGCGAGGACGGGGGTGAGCGTCAGTGTCAGGAGCAGGGAGCCGGCGAGGGCGAAGACGACCGTCCACGCCATCGGCTTGAACATCTTTCCCTCGACGCCCTGGAGGCTGAGGATCGGAAGGTAGACGAGGATGATGATGCCGATGCCGAACGTGATCGGCCGGACGACCTCGTGAGCGGCTTCGGCCGTGAGCTGCCTGACCGTCTTGCCCTGGCCCTCGGGCTCGGACAGCCGCCGGACGACGTTCTCGACGAGGACGACGGCGCCGTCGACGATCAGCCCGAAATCGATCGCGCCGAGGCTCATGAGGTTCGCCGAGATCCGGGTCTCCACCATTCCCGTGAACGCGAGGAGCATCGACAGCGGGATTGCCGATGCGACGATGAGGCCGGCGCGAAAGTTCCCGAGGAACGCGAACAGAACGGCGATGACGAGGATGCCCCCCTCGAGGAGGTTCGTCTCGACCGTGCGGATCACCCGGCGGACGAACGTGGCCCGGTCGTAGTAGGGGACGATCCGGATGCCCTTGGGAAGCGTCGGCTGGAGCTCCTCGACGGCCTTGCGGGCGCGCGTCGCGATCTCGAGAGCGTTCTCCCCGGCCAGCATCTGGACGAGGCCGATCACGGTCTCGCCCCGTCCGTCAGCGGTGGCGACGCCGATACGGAGCATCGCCCCCTCGCGCACCTGGGCGACGGCGCCGACGGTCACGGGCGTTCCCTCGGGGCCGGCCTTCAAGACGATCTTCTCGATGTCGGCGAGTGAGCCGACGAGGCCCTCCCCGCGGACGATGTACTGCTCGCGGTTGTGCTCGATGTAGCCCCCGCCCGCGTTCGCGTTCCCTCGCCCCACGGCCTCGAACACTTCCTTCAGGGAGAGGCCGTGCGCCCGGAGCTTCGCGGGATCGATGACGACCTGGTACTGCTTCGGGAGGCCTCCCCAGGTGTTGACCTCGGTGACGCCCGGGACGGCGCGCAGCCGGGGCGCGATCATCCAGTCGAGGATCGTCCGGCGCTCCATCGCGGAGACCCCGTCACCCTCGACCGTGAACTGGAAGACGTCGCCGAGGCCGGTCGTGACCGGCCCCATCTCGGGGTTGCCCTGGCCCAGCGGGATCGCCTCGCGAGCCTGGACGAGACGCTCGGCCACGAGCTGGCGGGCGAAGTAGACGTCGACGCCGTCCTCGAACACGACCGTCACCGCCGAGAGGCCGTAGCGCGAGATCGAGCGTATCTCCCGGAGCTTCGGGAGGCCGTTCATCGCGGCCTCGACCGGGTAGGTCACGAACTGCTCCATCTCCACCGGACCCGAGGGCGGGCGCTTTCGTCAGAACCTGCACCTGCACGTTCGTGATGTCCGGAACCGCGTCGATCGGGAGCTGTGTGAGCGCGTAACCGCCGCCCGCGATGAGGAGGACCGCGGCGAGGAGGACGAGCGGCCGATTCTCGAGGCTGAAGTCGACGAGGCGCCTGAGCATCTCAGTCCTTCTCCGTGAGCGAGGCCTTCGCGAACTCCGACTTCAGGACGAAGCTCCCCTCGGTGGCGACGACGTCACCGGCCTTGATTCCGGCGAGAATTTCCGTGAAACCCTCGAAGCTGTGCCCGACCTCGACGTGGTGGCGCGCGAAGACGCCGGGCTCGACCTGGACGAAGACAGTCGAGCGCCCCTCGAGCGTCTGGAGCGCTGCCTGGGGCACTGCCACGATCGGGTGGCTCTCGCTCTGCGGCCGGGGCACCTCGACCTGCGCCTTGACGAAGAGCCCAGGGCGCAGCTTCTCCGCGCGGTTCTCCACCGTCGCGCGGACGCGGACGCTCCGGGTCTGCGGATCGACGACGCTCCCGAGGAAGTCGACCCGGCCGTGGAAGGTCTCCTGCGGATACGCGTCTGTCCGGAGAGTGACGGGAAGCCCTTCGTGAAGGAGGGCGAGGTCCTTCTCGTAGGCATTGAGAAACACCCAGACGGACCCGAGATCGGCCACGGTCATCAGGGGTTGAAGAGCTTCGAAGAGCGCACCGGGCGTCACCTTCCGGTCGATGACGCGGCCGGCGAACGGAGCCCGCAGCGTGAGCGTGGCGCCGTCGGCCGCGGAGTGCGCCTGGCTGCTGGCGCTGGCCCGCAGGCGCGCGACCGCCTCCTCGTTGTCTCCGTAGAGGTGGAGGGTCCGTTCGGCAGATGCGACGGCGGCTTTCTTGGCGAGGTAATCGCCCTCGCGCGACTGGAACTCTCCGGAACTGATCGCGTTCGCCTCTACGAGTTTCTTCGCCCTTTCGTAAGCGCTGGCCGACACATTGAAGCTCGACAGCTCCTTGACGAACTCCTCGCGCGTTCGGCCGAGGTCGACGCTCTCGATGACGAGGAGCGGATCGCCTGCCTTCACCCGGGCCCCGAGGTCCACCGGGATCGAGGCCACACGGCCCTTGACGTTCGCGGCGACCTGCAGGAGCCGGTTCTCGTCGTAGCCCACGCTGCCGGTCAGCGACAGGAGGTGCGACAGGTCGACGACCTGAACCTTCCATGTCGTGATGCCGGCCTCTGCGATCGCGGCAGCGGTGAGCCGCACACGCTCCGGAGTCGCAAGCTCCTCGGCCTTCCCGGCGGCCTTCGCTGAAGTCTCCTCCGAGGGTCTGGCTCCCTTCCGGCCCCTGCCGCAGCCGGCGAGAGCGACGGCGGCGCAGAGAGTGACGGCAGCGAGTTCCAGAACGGTTCTCCCGTTCATTTTCTGTCTCCAGTCGGCGTCATGTTTTGGTCGGATCCGAGCAGCCTCTGGAACTCCAGAAGCGACACGGCCAGCTCGAAGCGGGCGCGGATCTCCTCGCGCCGCGTGTCGCGCTCCGTCCGTTGGGCATCGAGAAGATCGAGAAGCGAGGTCTCGCCCTCCTCGAAGAGGAGCCGTGCGAGTCGGAGGCTCGCGGCGGCGGCGGGGGCCAGGTCGCGCATGAGCGTGAGGGCCTGCGCGGAGGCCGAATCGACGTCGCGCCACCGGGTCTCGACCTCCGTCAGGAGCGCGAGGCGGGTCTTGTCCGCGTCGGCGCAGCGCAGCAGCACCTCCGCCGCGGCTCGAGCGATGTCTCCGCGGCGCGCGTTCCAGAGCGGAAGGACGACGCCGATCGAGGCGCCGAAGGAATTCCGATCCAGCTCCCGCGCCCCGAAGAGGGAGAGCCCGAGGTCCGGCACGCGCGAACGGCGCGCGTTCGAGAGCTGGGCCGTGGCGCGTGCTGCCTCCGCGCGGGCGCGCATCACGTTGGGGCTCCGCTCCAGGCGGGTTTCAAGCGTCTCCTCCGAAAAACCCGCTGCCTCCCCCGGCCCGGGGAGCTCCCCCTCGAGGACCAGAGGCTTCGGGAGCAGGGCCGCCGCGAGCCTGCGGAGGGCTGCCTCCGCGGCTTCCTCCTCGCGCGAGGCGGAGCGCATCTCGCGGTGCTGCTTCAGCCATTCGACGCGCGCCTTGATCCGGTCCACCTCCCGCGTCTCGCCGAGCGAGGCGCGGCGGCTCACGAGATCGAGGAGCGAGCGGGCATCGACCTCGGTCGCCCGGGCGACCTCCACGAGCGCGCGGGCATGGAGCAGGCGATAGAAGGCGAGTCGGGCATCGACGGCGAGACTCCAGCGGATCGCCGAGGCCTCGGCGCGGCGGGCATCGGCGACGTGCCCCGCCGCTTCGATTCCGGCCGACCGCGCCGGGAGCCACGGGATGACCTGCGTGAGGACGAACCCGGTTTCCGTGGCCCGCACCGAGGAGTCGGCCGCCGAGCGGCCCTCGCCGAGGCTCAGCTCGAGCGTGGGGTCCGCCAGCAGCCGTGCCGTGCGCTCCTCGGCCTCGCCGCTCGCTTCGGCCGCCCGTGCGGCCTGCGACGACGGGTGCGTCCGGAGGACGATTTCGACATAGGTTCCGATGCGGAGCGGCTCGTCCGCGCGGAGCGCAGTGGCTCCGCCGAGAAACGCAACGACGAACAGCAAACGCCAGCGGCCGTGTAACGGCATCCCTACCTCCCAAGAGTCCGTTGAACAAGGACGGACAGAGAGCGCGAGCGCAGGTGGGCGAGGCGCGCCGCGCCACCGTCCGTTACAGCCGTTTCCTCTGTGCCGTTTCTACGCGACGAGCCGCTTGGGGACGTGCAGGATGTCCGGCAGGTGCATGTCGCCGGGCGACAGAGACGCCTCGGCGACGTCGCAGCTCTCCAGGGCAGCCGGCGTCGAAAGGCAGGCCACACGAGGCGCCATGGGACTGGCCTGGGTTCCGCACGTGCAGGTCGCGCAGACCGGGGAGCAATGCCCGGGGGCGATGTCGTCCGCGCACATTTCCAGGCACTCGGCGCCGACGATCAGGGAGCCGAGGTCCGACTCCTGAATCAGCGCTGCCGTGCAGAGCAGGACGAGCAGCGTTCGCAACACAACCGGGAACAGTAGCACGAAAACATTGGTCTTCCGGTTGTTCGAGACGTCTCGGAAGTCACACCTCCGCCCGCCGAAGCCTCAGGGCGTTCGCGATGACCGAGACCGAGCTGAAGCTCATCGCGGCCGCCGCGAGCACCGGCGAAAGCAGCAGCCCGAAGAACGGGTACAGCGCTCCGGCGGCGATGGGCACGCCCGCCGCGTTGTAGACGAACGCGAAGAAAAGGTTCTGCCGGATGTTCCGGATCGTCGCGCGGCTCAGGTGCCGCGCGCGCAGGAGCCCGGCGAGATCGCCGCCGACGAGCGTGATGCCCGCGCTCTGGATGGCGACGTCGGTGCCCGTCCCCATGGCGATGCCGACGTCGGCCGCGGCCAGCGCGGGCGCGTCGTTGATGCCGTCTCCCGCCATCGCGACGACCCGGCCCTCGCGCTTCAGCCGAGACACGGCCTCGGCCTTCGCCGCAGGCAGGACGCCCGCGACGACCTCGTCGATCCCGAGCTCGCGCGCCACGGCCTCCGCGGTCGCCTTCGCGTCGCCCGTGAGCATCACGACGCGAATTCCGAGCTCGCGCATTCCGGCGATCGCGGCCCGCGTGGTAGGCCTGATCGGGTCCGCCGCGGCGAGGAAGCCGGCTGGCTTGCCGTCCACGGCGACGAAGAGAACCGTCTGGCCCTTCGTCGCGTGCGGCATCTGCTTCGGAGAGAAGCTCTGCCGGGAAAGGAGACGAGAGACGAAGAGAAGACTTCTTCGAATAGTGAAAGAGAGCCGACGGCGACCGTGTGTTCCTCGACTTCGGCCGTGGCGCCCCTGCCGGCGATCGCCTGGAAGTCGCGCGCTTCGGCGAGGATCAGCTTTCTTTCATTCGCAGAAAATACGACGGCGCCTGCGAGCGGATGCTCGCTCGCGCGCTCGACCGAGGCGGCGATGCGAAGAAGCGCATCTTCCTGCCAGCCTGGTACGGGTCTCAACAAAACGATCTTCGGTTTTCCCTCCGTCAGCGTGCCCGTCTTGTCCACGACGAGCGTGTCCACCTTTTCGAGGAGCTCGAGCGCCGCGGCATCCTTGAAGAGAATCCCCGCCGCCGCTCCGCGGCCCATCGCGACCATGACGGACATCGGGGTCGCGAGGCCGAGCGCGCACGGGCAGGCGATGATGAGAACGGCGACGGCGTTCACGAGCGCGTGGACGAGGCGCGGCTCCGGTCCCGACGAGCGCCCAGATCGCGAACGTGACGGCCGCGACGAGAATCACGGCGGGAACGAAGACGGCGGCGACCTTGTCCGCGAGGCGCTGAATCGGCGCGCGGCTCCGCTGCGCCTCGGACACCATCCGCACGATCTGCGCGAGGACGGTGTCGCCGCTCACCTTCAAGGCCTCGACGACGAGCGCGCCGTTTCCGTTCACGGTCGCGCCCGTCACGGCGTCGCCCGGCTTCTTGGCGACCGGAACGGGCTCGCCGGTGATCATGGACTCGTCGACAGAGCTCGTTCCCTCCACGACGCGGCCGTCGACGGGGACTCGCTCGCCCGGCCGTACGCGCACCCGGTCTCCGCTCTTCAGGCGCTCGATCGGAACGTCCTCGTCGGCGCCGCCCGCGCTCACGAGCCGCGCGGTCTTCGGCGCGAGGCCGAGGAGCGCCCGGATCGCGCCGCCCGTCTTCTCGCGGGCGCGAAGCTCGAGAACCTGGCCCAGAAGGACGAGCGTCGTGATGACGGCGGCCGCCTCGAAGTAGACGTCGTGCATCGGGGTGTGGGTCGGAGAGCCCGAAGAGGAAGAAAGAGAAAAGAAAGATTTGCTTAGAAAGGGGAAGAGAAAGGCAATCGCTTTGGCCGCGCTGTAAAGGTAAGCCGCGCCCGTTCCGAGGGCGATCAGGGTGAACATGTTCAGGTTGCGCGTCTTCACCGACGCCCATCCCCGCTCGAAGAACGGCTTCCCGCACCAGAGCACGACGGGTGTCGCGAGGAGCAATTGCGCGAACAGGTCCGCGATCGGCGAGATCGCCGTCGAGAGGCTCGGAGCCACCATCGAGCCCATTTCGAAGAAAAACAGCGGTACGGTGAGAACGACTGCAACCCGCAGCCGGCGCTTCATGTCGACGAGCTCGGGATTCGGCGCGTCTTCGAGCGAGATCGTCCTGGGCTCGAGCGCCATTCCGCAGATCGGGCAGGAGCCCGGAGCGTGGCGCACGATCTCGGGGTGCATCGGGCACGTGTACTCGATGCCTTTGCCGGCGGGAGTCGCGGGAGCCGCCATTGCCGACGGGGTCCATCGGCTCGTAACCGCCGCCCGACAGGTATTTCCCCGGCTCCCGGCGGAACTTCTCGAGGCACCCCGCGCTGCAGAAGAAGTAGTCCTTCCCCTCGTGGACCATCGCGTGCTTCGTCTTCGCCGGGTCGACGTCCATGCCGCAGACGAGGTCCTTCACGGTCCCGGTCGGCGGTGAAGAAGGCAGCGTCGGAAGAAGGGTCGGGTTCATGATTTCCTTTCGGGTTCAGGCCGGGGCTTCCGCGGCATCGAGCTTCAGCGTCTGTTCTCCCGGGAGCTCGCGCTGTTTCCAGAGGATGTAGACGGCCGGGTAGACGAGGAGCTCGAGCGCGAACGAGGTCACGAGGCCGCCCACCATCGGCGCCGCGATGCGCTTCATCAGGTCGGCGCCGGCGCCCGTCGACCACATGATCGGAAGCAGGCCGAAGAAAGCCGCGCAGACGGTCATCGCCTTCGGCCGCACCCGCTTGACCGCGCCGTGGATGATCGACTCGATCAGGTCGGCGCGATTCCGGAGCAGCCCCTTCGCCTTCGCCTCCGCGTGCGCGAGGTCGAGGAAGAGCAGCATGAAGATGCCGGTCTCGGCGTCGAGCCCCATGAGCGCGATCATCCCGACCCAGACGGCGATGGACAGGTTGTAGCCGAGGAGGTACAGGAACCACACGGCGCCGATGATCGAGAACGGCACGGCGAGAAGGACGATCATCGTCTTCATCGCCGACTTCGTGTTCGCGTACATGAGGAGCCAGATGAGGACGAGCGTGACGGGAATGACGACCTTGAGGCGCTCCTTGACGCGGATCATGTTCTCGTACTGGCCGCTCCAGAGCAGCGTGTAGCCGGGCGGCAGCGTGACGCTCCCGGCGACGGCCTTCTTCGCCTTCTCGACGTATCCGCCGACGTCCTCCTTCGACGTGTCGAAGTCCACGTAGACGTAGCCGCGACAGGAGGCCGTTCTCGTTCCGGATCATGGCCGGCCCGCGCACCTGGCGGATCGCCGCGAGCTGCCCGAGCGGCACCTGTGCGCCGGACATCGTCGGGACGAGGACGCGGGCGAGCCGGTCGAGATCCTCGCGCAGCTCCCGCGAGTAGCGCACGTTGACCGAGTAGCGTTCCCGGCCCTTGATGACCGTCGTGACCGTCTCGCCCCCGATCGCCGTCATGATGACGGCGTTCGCGTCGTCCACCGTGAGACCGTAGCGGGCGAGCGCGTCGCGGTTGAGGTCGAAGTCGATGAAGTAGCCGCCGGCGACCCGTTCGGCGAAGACGGATCGCGTGCCCGGAACGGCCTTCACGGCCGCCTCGACCTCCGCGCCGATCCGCTCGATCTCCTTGAGGTCCGCGCCGAAGACCTTGATGCCGACCGGCGTCCGGATCCCCGTGGAGAGCATGTCGATGCGCGCCTTGATCGGCATCGTCCACGCGTTCGTCGTCCCGGGGATCTTCAGCGCGCGGTCCATCTCGTCCACGAGCTCGTCGTGGGAGATGCGGTCGCCCCACACGTGGCGGAAGACGCCGGCCAGCCACTCCGGCGCCCACGAGGAGTACCAGCGCTCCTTCTTCCGCCACTCCGACTCGGGCTTCAGGATGACCGTCGTCTCCATCATCGAGAACGGCGCCGGGTCCGTGGACGTCTCGGCCCGGCCCGCCTTGCCGAAGACGCGCTCGACCTCGGGGAACGACTTCAGGACGCGGTCCTGCACCTGCAGCAGCCGCTCCGCCTCGGTCACCGAGATCCCCGGCAGCGTCGTCGGCATGTAGAGGATCGAGCCCTCGTAGAGCGGCGGCATGAACTCGGAGCCCGAGCTTCAGGAAGACCGGGACCGTCGAGAGCATCGCGAGGAGGGCGATCGCGATCGTCGTCTTCGGATGCCGCGAGCACGGCCCGGCAGGGCGCGCTCGTAGAGCCGGTGGAGGACGACGCTGATCGGGTGCTTCTCCTCGGCGTAGTACTTCCCCACCGTGACCTGGTTGACGACCCAGGCCAGCCACTTCGGACGGAACGAGAAGCCGTCCATCCGCGCGAACATCATCCGGATCGCCGGATCGAGCGTGATGGCGAGGAACGCCGCGATCGCCATCGCGAGGTTCTTCGAGTACGCGAGCGGCTTGAAGAGCCGCCCTTCCTGGTCCACGAGCGTGAAGACCGGGAGGAACGCGACGGCGATGACGAGGAGCGAGAAGAAGACGGACGGGCCGACCTCCATGAGCGCCGCGAGCCGGACCTTGTGGAAGTCCCCGGGCCGGCCGCCGTCGTTCCACTGCTGCAGCTTGTGGTACGCGTTCTCGACCTCCACGATCGCGCCGTCCACGAGGATGCCGATCGAGATCGCGATGCCGCCGAGCGACATGATGTTGATGTTCAGGCCCATCGCGTTGAACGGGATGAACGCGAGGACGACGGAGATCGGGATCGTCACGATCGGGAACGATCGCGCTCGGCACGTGCCAGAGGAACACGAGGATGACGATCGAGACGACGATGATCTCCTCGATCAGCTTCGACCGGAGCGTGTCGACGGAGCGCTTGATCAGGTCCGACCGGTCGTACGTCGTGACGATCTTCACGCCCGGGGGAAGCGACGGCTCGATCTCCTTCAGCCGGGCCTTCACGCGCTCGATGACGTCGAGCGCGTTCTCGCCGCTGCGCATCACGACGATGCCGCCCACGGCGTCCCCCTTGCCGTCGAGGTCGGTGATGCCGCGCCGGATCTCGGGGCCGAGCGACACGCGTCCGATGTCGCCGACGGTCAGCGGCGTGCCCTTTCTCGTTCGTCTTGACGACGATCTTGCCGATGTCCTCGACCGACTTGAGGTAGCCGCGGCCCCGGACCATGTACTCGCGCCCCGAGAACTCGATGAGGCGCCCGCCGATCTCGTTGTTGCTCTTGCGGATCGCCTCCACGACGGACTCGAGCGGCAGGCCGTACGCCGCGAGCGTGTTCGGGTCCAGCGTCACCTGGTACTGCTTCTGGAAGCCGCCCACGCTCGCGACCTCCGCGACGCCGGGCACCGATTGCACGGCGTACCTCAGGAACCAGTCCTGATACGAGCGGATCTCGTCGGTCGCGTTCTTCCCGCTCTCGTCGACGAGGGCGTACTGGTAGATCCAGCCGACGCTCGTCGCGTCCGGCCCGAGCTCGGTCTTCACGCCGGCGGGGAGGCGCGACTGGATCGTCGAGAGCTTCTCGAGGACGCGCGAGCGCGCCCAGTAGATGTCGGTCCCGTCCTCGAAGATGACGTAGACGTACGAGAAGCCGAAGTCCGAGAAGCCCCGGATCGTCTTCACCTTCGGCGCGCCGAGGAGGGCCGCCACGATCGGATACGTGACCTGGTCCTCGAGGATGTCGGGGCTCCGGTCCCAGCGCGAGATAGACGATGACCTGCGTGTCCGAGAGGTCGGGGATGGCGTCGAGCGGCGTCCGCCGGATGACGCCGACCGCGAGGACGATGACGATCGCGTAGACCGCGATGACGAGATACTTGTTCTCGGCGGAGAAGCGGATGATCCGCTGGATCATTTCGAGGCCCCCATCGCCGAGATGGCGGCCTTGAGCCGCGACTCGGAATCGACGAGGAAGTTCGCGCCCAGGACGACGACCTCGCCCTCCTTCAGGCCGTCCCGGATCTCCACGACGCCGGCGCCGTGATCGCCCACGCGAGATCTCGCGCGGCACGAGCTTTCCTTCCCCTGCGGACACGAAGACGATGTTCCGCGTCCCGCTCTCGAGGATCGCGTCGTCCGGCACCTGGAGCACGGTGCGCGGGCGGGCGTGAATCGTGACGTCCGCGAACATCTCGGGCTTCAGCTCGCCCTTCGGGTTGTCGAACTCCGCCCGCACCTTGACCGTGCGCGTCTTCTCGTCCACGGACGGATAGATGTACGTGACCGTGCCCGTTCCAGGAGCGCCCCGGCCAGTACGAGAGCGTCATCGTCGCCTTCTCGCCGAGCGACGAGGCGCGGCAGCTCGTACTCGTAGACGTCCGCGAGGACCCAGACGCGCCGAGAGGTCGAGGATGTCGAAGAGCGTGTCGGCCGGCATCACCTTCATCCCGTGGTAGGCCGTGCGCCCCGTGACGAAGCCGGAGATCGGCGCGTAGACGGGCATCGCCCGGATCGGCTCTCCCCTCTTCTCGATCTCCGCGATGTCGGCGGGCGTGATCTCCCAGAGGAGGAGGCGCTGGCGCGCGGCGTCGAGGAGGTCGCGCCCGCCCTGCGCGACGGACGGGACCCCGGACGGCCCGAGCGAGCGCGACGCCTTGAGGGCGAGCAGGTACTCCTGCTGCGTCGCGTAGAGCTCGGGGCTGTAGATGAGCGCGAGGACCTCGCCCTTCGTCACGAACTTGCCCGTGAAGTCCGCCGTGACGTGCTCGACGAAGCCCTCGTAACGCGTGTGGACGTGATGGACGCGACGCTCGTCGGCGGCGACGCGCCCGGTCGTGCGGATCGAGGTCTCGAACGGCGCCCGGGTGACGGCGACGGTCTTGAGCCCGAGGAGGCTCTGCTTGCGGGCGTCCATGGTCACGGTGGCGAGGCCTTCGGGTCCCGGCGATCCCGCTCCGGCCGTCGGCGCGGCCGCCGGAGCGGCGTCCTCGATCGGGACGAGCTTCATGCCGCAGATCGGGCAGTCGCCGGGCTTGTCCCGGACGACCTGGGGATGCATGGGGCACTGGTACTTCTTGGCCGCGACGGCCGTCGCGCCCTTCTTCCCGCAGCCCGCGCTGAGGACGAGGGCCGCCGGGGCGACTGCGGCGAGAGCGGCGGCGAGAACGAGCCGCGCGATGCGGCGTGACGTGGGTTTCATGCGGCAGCCTTCCTACATCCGCGGCGCTGAGCCGGCGGACAGAGCGGGTGACCTCGAAGAGCCGGCGGGCGACGGCCCCGCGTCGAGAGAGAACTCGCGGAGGTCGGCTTCGGCGCGGAGGAGATCGGCGAGCCGCGCGACGGCGCCGCGGCGATCGGTGAAATTCGTGCTGAGAGCCTCGAGAACGGTCACGAAGGGGACCGCTCCGGTCCGGTAGCTCGCGAGCGCGGCGTCCACGGCGAGCCGGTCCTGGACGAGGAGAGCCTCGGAGTCGAGCCGGGATTCGTCTCCGAGCTGTCGAAGCCTGATCAACCTCTCCTCGGTCCGGGCCAGGGCCTGGCGCCGCAGCGAAGCCTCCGTCGCCGAGGCTGCTTCGAACTGGCTCTGCGCCTCCGCGATCAGGGGGCGCTGCTTCCCGCGGGCCCACAGGGGAACGGAGACTCCGACGCCGGCGGACCACATGAGGGGCAGGGAGCCGCGGTTCATGTACGCCGCCGACGCCACGAAGTCGGGCCGCAGGTTGCGGCGGGCCAGCTCCTCGGCGAGATGCGAGCGCTCCTTCGCGAGGGCGACCTCCTTCAGCTCGGGCGTCACGTCCAGGGTCTTCTTCAGGAACTCCTCGGCCGACGGCGCGGCGATGGGCTCGCCGGGGACGAGCCGGCGTTCCGTCGGAACGGGCGCATCCGGCGGGCGATAGAGGAGCCGGCGGAGCTCGACGAGGGCGCCTTCCTCGGCGGCCTCGTCCCTGCGCCGCTGCTGGAGGAGGCGCGTCCGCTCGCTCTGCGCGCGGAGGACGTCCTGCTGCGTCCCCATTCCCGCCGAGTACCGGGCGCGGACGACCTCCTCGATCTGCCGCCAGGTCTCGATCTGCTCGTCCACGAGACGGAGGTTCTCGCGCGACTCGAGGAGGGAGGCGTAGCCGCGTCTCACGGCCGCCTCGAGCGCGAGCGCCACGCGCTCGGGCCGCGTCGCGGACCGATCGGCGTCCGCCTTCGCGACGCGCTCCTGAAGGCCGAGCTTCCCCGGAAACGGGAACGCCTGCTGCGCCATGAACTGCAGGCGCGACATGCGGTTCGACGCCGAGGGAAGGCGACGTGCCGTCGTTCTCGTAGCTCACGGTCACCATCGGGTCGGGCAGGGCTCCCGCGGGAGAGACGCGCGCGCTGCGCGGCGGCGGCCTCCTGTCTCGCCGCGGCGAGGTCCGGGTTCTTCTCGAGCGCCTCGGCGACGAGCGCGTCGGCTTCCGACGTGGCGGACGGACGCCGCCGTTTCGGCCGCGAGAGCGACGCCCGCACAGAAAGACGACGTGCTTGCCAGGGCGAGACACCACGGCAGAGCACGCCCCCGCGGCTGCTCGGGACCCTCTAAGAAAATCTCTCTTCTCTTCTCTTCGACCGCATCGATCACCTCGTCGAAAAGCCTCACGGAGCCGCCCGAACGGGCGGCGCGAGAACGGCTCGACGGGAGATCAGACGAGGAAGGCGGCGAAGAGGAGGAAGAGAGGGGCCGAGCGGGCGCGCGGCGCGACGCGGCGCGACGGACCCGCGAGTCGACGCCGAGAGGGACGGATCCGGACAGATCGCGCGTGGTCACGGCGGGCGTCGCGAGCGCGAATGAGGCGGTCGATTGCAGCGAAGGTGCCGCCTCCTCGGGCGTCGACAGGCGGCAGCATCCCGCGGAGGAGTCTCGGGCGTCCCCCTTCATGCAGCAGCACGCCGCCGCGCCAGACATCGGGCAGACGGACGCCTTCCCGGAAGGTCGGAGGGAGCGCGAGCGCCGACACCGACACGAGCAGCGCCACGAGCGCCGCAGCGTTCCATCGGAAGAGAAAGGCCCCGGGACGCCGACTCATCGCGTCTCAGGATAACGCAATACCGGTCCCGGGCATTCCTGACGCAGATGCTTCAATCGCGAGTCAAACGGCCTTGATCGTGTTCCGGAGGACGCCGATCCCGGCGATCTCGGTCTCCATCACGTCGCCCGGCTTCAGGTACTCCGGCGGCTTGCGCGCGTGGCCGATGCCGGGCGGCGTCCCCGTCGCGATGATGTCGCCCGGCTCGAGCGTGAGGCCGAGGGAGAGCTCGGACACGATGCGGGGCACCTTGAAGTACATCTGGCTCGTGCTCGCATCCTGCTTGACGACGCCGTTGATGCGCGTCACGAGGTGCTGGTTCGTCGTAGTCGAACCCGGCCGCCGTCACGATCCACGGCCCCATCGGGCCGTGCCCGTCGAGGCTCTTTCCCTTGAACCACTGCCCCCGTGCTTCTTCTGCTGGAGGTCGCGCGCCGTCGTGTCGTTGATCACGGAGAATCCGAACACGAAGTCGAGCGCCTTCTCCTCGGGGATGTTGCGCCCGCGCCGCCCGATGACGACGGCCAGCTCGCCCTCCCAGTCGATGAGCGTCGACACGCCCGGATCGAACGGGATGGGGTCGAAGGGGCCGTTGACGACGTGCGTGGCCTTCGTGAAGAAGACGGGATGCTCGGGCAGCGTCTGATTCGCGTCGCGAAGCCCCTTCCCCTCCTCGAAGTGCTCGACGTAGTTCCACCCGACGGCGTAGACGTTTCTCACGGGGTCGGGAATCGGGGCGAAGAGCCGCACGTCGTCCACGCGGGGACCGTCCAGCGGAGCCGCCGCGAGCAGGGCGCGCACCTCGGCGAGCGCGGGTTCGCCGGCGGCGATGAGCGAGACCATCCGCGCCGGGTCGAACGAAAGCTTCTTTTTCGACTTCGAGGCGGCCGCTCCGAGATCGACGATCCGCCCGTTCACTGCCAGTGCGCCCACGCGAGGCGCGTCGCCCGGCTTCGGTGCGAAGGTGAGGAGCCGGAGAGAGCCGGGGGTGGGTTGCGCGTCCGGAGCCTTCCCGGACTGTGCCTGGGCGCGGTCGGCTCCCGAAGGAAGGAACGCTCCGAGAGCTGTGGCAGCGCCCATCTTCATGAATTCGCGTCGACCTTTCTCCATGGGAACCTCCGGCCGGCATTCTAGGGAAGGATCGCGACTCCGGGGTGAGAATGACGCCATGGGAACGTACTCGCCCCCGCCCGTCTCCACCGCACGCCCCGCGCCGCCGTCGCGCTTCGACGCGGGACGGCCGGCGCCTCCGATGGGCCCGTCGGGCCGCGCAGTCCTGTTCGGGCTCGTCGCTCTCGCGGTTGCGGCATGGCTCTTCATGCGAACGCCCACGAAGCTCGCGGCGGGCTCGCTGCCGCGCCTCTCCGCGGACGGAGCCCCGGCCGGCGACGCGCCCGTCGGGAGGTGTGGCGGCGCGAAGGGCTGCCTCGTCGTCTACGTCGCGCCGTGGTGCGGCCCTTGCCAGGCCTCGCTTCCGGGCGACCGTGCGCTCGCCGACTTCGTGAAGGACCGCGGCATCGAGACGACGTTCGTCGTCGGGATGGACGCGATGCCGAGGTGCGCCGAGATGGCCCGCGCGATCGGGCGCGAGGTCCTCGTCGACGAGTCCGGCGCGTGGGCCCGGAAGATGAGCATTCGCGGAGTGCCCACCTTCCTCGTCACGGGGCCAGACGGCCGCGTGAGGAAGCGGCAGGCGGGCGCGTTGATCGCGAGCCCGGACGTGGTCGCGCGCCACCTCGGGCTTTGAGCGGTCTTTGAGCGCGCTTCCATACCTCCGGGCACGCCGGCCCGCGCTCGCCGCCGCCGCCCTCGCCCTCTTTGCCGCCTCGCTGAGCTCCTTCCTCTCGCAGCGCGTCTTCGAGGGAGCACCTCACGCGGCGGACGGGATCTCGTATGCGTTCCAGGGGAAGATCTTCGCGGCAGGCCGCCTCTGGCTCGATCCGCCGCCCGTCCCGGACGCGTTCAAGGCCCAAAACGTCCTCCTCGACGAGACGAGATGGTGCGGTATCTACCCGCCCGGTTTCCCGCTGCTCCTGGCGGCCGGCTGGCTCGTGGGCGCCCCGTCCCTCGTCAATCCGGTCCTGCTCGGCCTGGCCGTCCTCGGCCTCTTCCGCCTCGGAGCGACTCTGTTCGACGAGGCGACCGGGCTCTTCGGCGCGCTCCTCCTGTCGGTCTCCCCGTTCGCGCTCCTCATGGGCGCGAGCTTCATGGCACACGTGGCGGGGCTGTGCGTATTCAGCTGGTGCCTCGCATTCCTCGCCGAGAGCTGCATGGGGACGCGCGCCTTCCCGCTCGTTCTCTCGGGCTTTTTCGGGGCCTTCGGTGTCGTCGTCCGCCCGCAGGCGGCCGTCTTCTTCCTCGTGCCCGCGCTCCTCGGAGCGCTGATCGCCCTCCGGAAGAAGCTCCTGCGTTCGGCCGGATTTCTCCTGCTCGGCGGCGCGGCGCCGCTCGCGTTCCTGCTCGCTTACAACTTCGCCCTCTCGGGACACCCCTTCCGGATGGCCTACCTCGTCTGGAACCCGAACCTCTCCTTCACGTACGGCTTCTCCTCGTCGCAGCTCTTCTCGTCCCACTTCCCGTGGCTCCTCCACGATCTGAACGCGACCGTCTGGGGTCTCCCGTGGGGAGATCTGCTCCCTCTCGTCTTCCTCCTCGTTCCGGCTTCCGGGCGGGCGTGGGACGCGTGGCTCGGGGCGTGCCTTCTCGCTCTCATCCTCGGGTTCAGCTTCTACCGCTTCTACGAGATCAATTTTTCGGGCCCGAGGTTCGCCTTCGAAGCGCTCGGCGTGCTCGCGCTCCTCGTCGCACGGGCGCTCCGCGCGGCGGGCCGCCTCGCGACTTCCCTGCTCGAGCGGCTCCGCCTCGGCCGGTTCGAAACGGCGGGCGCAGCCTTTGCCGTGGGCTTTTTCGCCCTCTTCCCGCTCGCCACGCTCCTGCCCCGGCAGGCCGAGGCGCTCTCCCACGCCTACCAGGCGCACACGCCGGAGCCGCTCCGCCGGCTCGAGGAGGCCGGAGTCGGCCGCTCGGCCCTCGTCCTCGTCGCGGGGAACACCGCGGAGTGGACGTACGGCTCCTTCCTCCTCGAGAACGCCCCCGATCCGCGGCGCGCGCCGCGCGTCTTCGCGCGCGACCTGCCCGCGAGACGGGCCGACCTTCTGGAGGCCTATCCGCGGAAGGAAGTCTGGCGCGTGGACGTCACGCTCAAGCCGCTGCCGCACCCCAATCTCTGGATCGACAACACCTGGGACGTCGAGAAGATCGCCTGGAGCCGGCTCCGCTGAGACGAGCTCTCAGCCGGATTTGTCGGCGGACCCCCGGAGAAGTGCAGACTTCCGGTCCGAGACGAAGAAGGCGAGCGTGCCCGAGAGATCCGTCATCCGCTTCGATCACGTCCTCCTCGAGGACATCGCGAGAGAGGCCTCGTCAGCGTATCCGTTCGAGGGCTGCGGCGCGCTGCTGGGCGAGAGCGGCCGCGCGCGCGTCGTGCTGCCGCTCCCGAACACCGAGAAGGACAGGCCGCGTGTCAGGTTCGAGGTCTCGCCGGAGGACTACCTGCGCGTGGAGCGCGAGGCCGATCGACGCGGGCCTGCGCCTCCTCGGCTTCTGGCACAGCCACCCGGACCATCCCGCGCTTCCGTCCGCCACGGACCTCTCGTGCGCCTGGGTCGGGCTGCTCACCGTCATCGTCTCCGTTCAGAAGGGTAAGGCCCGCGACATCGGAGCATGGGAGATCCGCGCACCGGAGCTTCCGTTCGAGCCCGTCGAGATCGAATGCCCCCTCTACGCGGGTGACCTCGTCACGACGCTCTCGAGAGAAGGAGAGGCGTGATGCCCGTTCCCGTCCGAATCCCCACGCCTCTCAGGCGCTTCACCGGCGACCGCGCCGAGGTTTCCGTCGAGGCGGCGGAGCTCTCGTCCGTCCTCGACCGCCTCTTCGAGCAGTATCCCGACCTCAAGTCCCAGCTCCTGAACGAGGACGGCACGCTCCGGACCTTCGTGAACATCTACGTCAACGACGAGGACATCCGGTTCCTCGACGGCCTGAAGACGCCCGTCGCCGACAGGGACTCCGTCTCCATCGTGCCCGCGATCGCGGGCGGGGCGCGATGACCTCCAGGCCGCACGGCTCCGGGACACGCGCCGCGCGCGGCGGCGAACGGCGGAAGAACGCGCTCGACGCCGTGGCGCAGCCCATCGTCTGCACCTCCACCTACGCGTTCGACGGCACGGCGGAGATTCGCGACCACTTCGAGGGCCGGATCCAGCGCGAGGAATACGGCCGGTACGGCAACCCGACGGTCCGGACGGCGGAGCGGAAGATCGCCGGGCTGGACGGCGCCGAGGACTGCGTCCTCTTCTCGAGCGGCATGGCGGCGGCCACGACGGCGCTTCTCGCCCTGCTGAAGAGCGGCCAGCACGTCGTGATGACCTCCGACTGCTACCGAAGGACACGGCAGTTCGTTTCGAAGATGCTGCCCCGCTGGGGCATCGAGCACACCTTCGTCGAGCCGGGGGATTACGAGGCGCTCGAAGGCGCGATCCGGCCGGGAAAGACGCGCCTCGTCCTGGCCGAGTCGCCCACGAACCCGTATCTCAGGGTCGTGGACCTTCCGCGCCTCGTCGCGATCCGCGACCGGCATCCCGGCGTGAAGATCCTCATCGATTCCACGTTCGCGACTCCCGTCAACGAGCGCCCGGTCGAGTTCGGCGTGGACCTCGTCCTCCACTCGGCCACGAAGTACCTCGGCGGCCACAACGACCTCCTCGCCGGCTCCCTCTCGGGGAAGGCGTCCCTCATCTCCGGCCTGCGCGACCTCCGCGGCGTGCTCGGCGCCGTCCTCGACCCGCACGCGGCGTACCTCCTCCTCCGCGGCGCCAAGACGCTCGAGCTGCGCGTGCGGCGCCAGAACGAGACGGCCCTCCGCGTGGCGGGCTGGCTCGAGGCGCATCCCCGCGTGGAGCGCGTCTTCTATCCCGGCCTCAAGAGCCACCCGGATCACGTGGTCGCGGCGCGCCAGATGTCGGGCTTCGGCGGCGTCGTGAGCTTCCTCGTGAAGGGGGACCTCGACGACGCGTCCCGCTTCATCGACGCCACGACGCCTGCCCATCATCGCGCCGTCTCTCGGCGGGGTGGAGAGCCTCATCGAGCAGCCGGCTCTCATGTCTTTCTACGAGCTCACGACGGCGGAGCGGCTCGCGATCGGCATCTCCGACAACCTCGTGCGGCTGTCCGTCGGCATCGAGGACGCCGACGACCTCGTCGCGGACCTCGACAACGCGTTCGCCGCCTCTGCCTGACCATGTCCGAGAGATTCCGGAAGGAGATCCCATGACCGCGACCGGCCCCCCGACTCCGGCCGGCGAGCTCGGCCGCGAGGAGCTCCAGCGCTACTCCCGTCATCTCATCATGCCGGAGGTCGGCCTCGACGGGCAGAAGAAGCTGAAGGCCGCGCGCGTGCTGTGCGTCGGGGCGGGCGGCCTCGGCTCGCCGCTCGCGCTCTACCTCGCGGCGGCGGGCGTCGGCACGCTCGGCCTCGTGGACTTCGACGTGGTGGACTCTTCGAACCTGCAGCGCCAGATCCTGCACGGCACGAAGGACGTCGGGCGAAAGAAGCTCGAGTCCGCGGCCGAGCGTCTGAAGGACGTCAACCCGAACGTGACGGTCGTCCCGCACGAAGTGCGCCTTTCGTCGGAAAACGCGCTCGACCTCATCCGCGACTACGACGTGATCGCCGACGGCACCGACAACTTCCCGACCCGCTACCTCGTGAACGACGCCTGCGTCCTTCTCGGGAAGCCGAACGTCTACGCCTCGATCTTCCGCTTCGAGGGGCAGGCGTCCGTCTTCTGGGCGGCGAAGGGCCCGTGCTACCGCTGCCTCTACCAGGATCCGCCTCCACCGGGGCTCGTCCCCTCCTGCGCCGAGGGCGGCGTCCTCGGCATCCTGCCGGGCCTTCTCGGCGTGATCCAGGCGACCGAGACGATCAAGCTCGTCCTCGGAGTCGGCGACTCGCTCATCGGACGGCTCCTCCTCGTGGACGCGCTCGGCATGAGCTTCCGCCAGCTCAAGCTGCGCAAGAACCCCGATTGCGTCGTCTGCGGCCCGAATCCCACGGTGACGCGGCTCATCGATTACGAGGAGTTCTGTGGTATCCCTCGGGCGAAGGAAGAGGAGAAACGAGAGATGGGCGTGCCCGCGATCACCGTGCAGGAGCTCAAGAGAAAGATGGACGAGGGCGACGCGTTCGTCCTCGTGGACGTGCGCGAGCCGCACGAGATCGCGATCTCGGAGCTTCCCGGCTCGGTCAAGATCCCGCTCGGGACTCTTCCGATGAACGTGAACAAGCTCTCCACGGCCGACGACATCGTGATCCACTGCCGGACCGGCGCCCGCAGCGCGAGGGCGGTGCAGTTCCTGATGTCCGCCGGCTTCAGGAAGGTCTGGAACCTGACCGGCGGGATCGACCGCTGGGCCGTGGAGATCGATCCGGGCGTGCCGAGGTACTGACGAGAATCCCCACGAAATGCGCGTGACGGTCCGGGAAGCGGCTGCGCTCCTCCACGCCTCCGAGGTGAAGGTGTACAGGTGGATCGAGTCCGGCGATCTGCCGGCGCACCGCATCAACGACCAGTACCGCATCAACCGGAGCGAGCTCCTCGAGTGGGCGACATCCCGGAAGCTCCCCGTGGACCCCTCGCTGTTCCACGAGGAGGACGAGGACGAGCGCATCCCGTCGGTCGCCGAGAGCCTCGAGCGCGGCGGGGTCTTCCACGATGTCGCGGGAGCGACGCGCGAGGAGGCGCTCCGCTCGATCATCGCTCTCCTGAAGCTCGACGACGAGGGCGACCGGGAGGCGCTGATCAGCCTCCTCCTCGCGCGGGATGCCGCGGCGGTCGTGCCCGTCGGCGACGGAATCGCGATTCCACACGTCCGGAACCCGATCGCCCTCTCCGCCGACGAACCGTCGCTGTCCCTCGCCTTTCTCCTTCAGCCCGTCGATTTCAACGCGCCCGACGGCCAGAAGGTCTTCGCGCTCTTCTTCCTCGTCAGCCCGACGACGCGCGTTCACCTCCAGATGCTCGCGAAGATCGCGTTCCTCCTCAACGACCGGGGATTTCGCGAGGCGATTCGCGGCCGCGCGTCGGCCGCTCGCCTGATCGACATGGCCCGGACCCTCGAGGAGGCGCGAACATGACACCGACGGCGCTCGGGCTCCTGGCCGCCGCCTCGGCCCTCGTCGCGTTCAGCGGCCTCCCCGGCCTGCTGCTTCCGGCGGGAGCCCGTGTGGCGCAGCGGGTCGCCACGTGGTGCCACGTCCTGGGCTGCGCCCTCGGCGTCTCGGCGGCGGCGCTCGCGCTCGCCGGCGACACCGCGACGGCGCGGTTCGCCTGGCCGTTGCCCGGAGGCGCTCTGACCTTCGCGCTGGACCGCCTGTCGGCGTTCTTCCTCGTCCCGGTCTTCGTCGTTGCCGGCCTCGGCTCGGTCTACGGCGAGGGCTACTGGGCGGAGGCGCATCACCCGAAGAACGGGAAGCAAGCTCCGCTTCTTCTACGGCCTCGCCACGGCCGGTCTCGCGCTCGTGATGGTGGCGGGCGACGCGTGGAGCTTCCTCGCGGGCTGGGAGATCGTCTCGCTCGCCGCCTTCTTCCTCGTCACGACCGATCAGGACGACGCCGCGGCGCTCCGCGCGGGATGGATCTACTTCGTGTCGGCCCACGCGGGCACGCTGATCCTCTTCGCGATGTTCGCGCTGCTCCGCGACGCCACCGGCGCGTGGCTCCTCGCGCCCTCGGCGGCGCTGGGCTCGTCCCCGCTCCTGACGCCGATCCTGCTGCTCGCGCTCGCCGGCTTCGGTCTCAAGGCGGGCGTGATCCCGCTCCACGTCTGGATTCCGGACGCGCACGCGGCGGCCCCGAGCCACGTCTCGGCGCTGCTCTCGGGCGTCGTCCTGAAGATGGGGATCTACGGGCTCGTGCGCGTGCTCTCGATGCTGCCGGCGTATCCGACGTGGCTCGGCCTCGCGCTCGTGGCTCTCGGCATCACGTCCGGCGTCCTCGGCGTCGTGATGGCGCTCGCGCAGCACGACCTCAAGCGCCTCCTCGCGTACCACTCGATCGAGAACATCGGCATCATCCTGATCGGGCTCGGCGTGGGCGCGCTCGGGATGGCGCAGGGCCGGCTCGACTGGGCCGTGCTCGGGTTCGCCGGCGGCCTCCTTCACGTCTGGAACCACGCCGCCTTCAAGGCGCTCCTGTTCCATTCGGCCGGCGCCGTGATCCACGCGACCGGGACCCGTGAGATCGACGCGCTCGGCGGGCTCTTCCGGCGCATGCGCTTCACGGGCGCCGCCTTTCTTCTCGGCGCCGTCGCGATCTCGGGCCTGCCGCCCCTGAACGGCTTCGTGAGCGAGTGGCTGATCTCCCTCGCGAGCTTCCGCGCGCTCACGAACGCGAGCGGCGGCGTCGCGATGCTCGGGGCCGCCGCCGCCGCGCCCGCGCTCGCGCTCATCGGCGCGCTGGCGGTCGCGTGCTTCGTCAAGGCCTTCTCGGCCGTCTTCCTGGGGACGCCGCGCGGGCCGCATGCGGCAGGCGACGTCGCCGACGCGAGCTCGTCCATGCGCTTTTCGATGGGGGCGCTCGCCCTGTCCTGCGCCGTGATCGGCCTCTGGCCGAACGGCGCGGCCGGCGTCAGCCGCCGCGCGGCGGACGCCCTCCTCGGCGCACATGCCGGGGCGGCCCCGAGCGCCGACCTCGGCGCGCTCGGCGCGATGCCTCTCCTTCTCCTCGGCGTCATCGCCGCCGTCGGCGTCGCCGGCATGGCGCTGATGCGGCCGGCCGCGCTCACGACGACCTGGGACTGCGGCTACGCCTCGGGCAGCCCGCGGATCCAGTACACGGCCTCGTCGTTCGCCCAGATGCTCGTGAGGCTGTTTCGCTGGGCCGTGCTGCCGGACGAGCACCGGCCGCGCCTGGACGGCCCCTTCCCCGCGGCCGGCCAGCGCTTCGAGAGCCATGCGCCCGATCCGGCGCTCGATCGCGCCCTGCTGCCTCTCCTCGCGCGCGGGCGCTCGCTCCTCGGCCTGCTGCACGTCATCCAGGCGGGCCGCATCCAGGCCTATCTCCTGTACATCGTCGTCACGCTCGTGGTGCTCCTCGCGTGGAGCTGGTCGTGGTGAACTCGATCGCGAACCTCCTCGTCGTCCTCGCCTTCGCGCCGCTCCTCCTCGGCGTGATCAACAAGACGAAGGCCCTCGTGGCGGGCCGCACGGGACCGCCGGTCGTCCAGGTCTATTACGACCTCGTCAAGCTGCTGCGGCAAGGGATTCGTCGTCAGCCGCACGACGACGTGGGTGTTCCTCGCGGGGCCGGTCCTCTCCGTCGTGGCGCCGCTCGTCGCGGTGCTCCTCCTGCCTCTCGCGGGCCGGCCCGCATGGCTCTCCTTCCCGGGGGACATGATCCTCTTCGTCGGCGTCTTCGCGCTCGCGCGGTTCTTCGTCGCGACGGCGGCCATGGACACCGGGTCGCCTTTCGAGGGGATGGGCGCGGCGCGCGAGGTGACGTTCTCGGCCCTCGCGGAGCCGGCGCTCCTCTTCGGGATGCTCGCGCTCACGCGTCTCTCGGGCTCCGCTGTCGCTGACGGGCATGCTCGACGTCCGGGCCGCGGGGGCCTGGCAGAAGGCGAGCGCGTCGGTCGTCCTCATCCTCGCGAGCTGGTTCATCGTCCTCCTCGCCGAGAACGCGCGCGTGCCCTTCGACGATCCGAACACCCACCTCGAGCTCACGATGATCCACGAGGTGATGGTCCTCGACCACGCGGGGCCCGCGCTCGGCTTCATCCTCTACGGCGCCGCCCTCAAGCTCACCGTCTTCGCGGCGCTGCTCGTGACGCTCCTGATCCCGGCGCGCCCGGGAGGAGGCGCCCTGGACCTCGTCTTCTTCGTGGGCGGCCTCGCCGGAGTCGGCGTCGTCGTCGGGCTCGTGGAGTCGAGCATGGCGCGGCTCCGGCTCGTTCGCGTTCCCCAGCTCCTCGTGACCGCGACGCTCCTCGCGGGCTTCGCCGTGGTCCTCCTCGTGAGGTGACTGGAGCAACGATGCGAGAAGCCGCCTCCTCCGCCCTGATCCTCGCCGTCACGATGAACTTCCTCGCGCTCGGCACCTCGAACCTGAAGGCGTGCATCCGCGCCGCGGCCCTGCAGGGCCTTTTCGTGAGCGTCTTCCCGCTGCTCTTCACGCCGGCGCCGTCTCTGCGCCTCCTCGGCCTCGTGGTCGTGGCGGGAATCGTCAAGGCCCTCGTGATTCCCGGGATGCTCTACCGGGCGCTCCGCGAGGTGCACATCCAGCACGAAGTGGAGCCCGTATCTGGGTCTCGTTCCCTCCGTGCTCCTTCTCGCCGCCGGGACGGGAGCCACGACGCTCTTCGCGAGCCGCCTTCCCGCTCCTGCCGGCGCACCGCGACCTCCTCGTCGTGCCGGTGGCGCTCTCGACGCTCTTCGCCGGGTTTCTCCTCCTCACGACGCGCCGCAAGGCCATCTCGCAGGTCACGGGCTACCTGATCCTCGAGAACGGGATCTTCGTCTTCGCGCAGCTCCTCCACGAGGCCATGCCGACGCTCGTGGAGGTGGGCGTCCTCCTCGACCTCCTCGTCGGGATCTTCGTCATGGGCATCGTCATGAACCACATCCAGCGGGAGTTCGGCTCGCTCGACACGGAGCGGCTCTCGGAGCTCAGGGACTGACGGGATGCTGCTTCTCGCGCTCATCGTCCTGCCGCTCCTCGCCGCTCTCGTGGCGTTCGTGACGCCCTCGGAGAGAGTGCGGCTCCGCTGATCGTCGCCGGCACCGCCGTCCTTCACCTGATCGGCTCTCTGGCCGTACGGTCCGGCGACGGCGACGCTCGGGGGCTGGTTCGCGGTCGACGCGCTCGGACATCTGATCCTCGACGTCGTGTCCCTCCTCTTCACGCTCTGCGCGCTCTACGGCGTCGAGTACCTGCGGATCCGAAAGGAGCGGGCGAACCGCGTCTTCTGCGTCTGCCTCCTCACGTTCCTGTCGATGGCGACGGCGATCACGGTGGCGCAGCACCTCGCGGTCGTCTGGGTCGCGGTCGAAGGGGCGACGCTCTCGACGGCGATCCTCATCTACTTCAACCAGAACGCCCGCTCGCTCGAGGCGGCGTGGAAGTACCTCATGATCGGATCGGTCGGGATCGCGCTCGCGCTCCTCGGCTCGCTCTTCGTGGCGTACGCCGCGCTCCACGGCGCCTCCGGGGACGAGAGCCTTCTCTTCGGGGCCCTCCTCGAGCACGCGGCCGGCCTGTCGAGGCCGTGGCTGAGGGCGGGCTTCGTCCTCCTTCTCGTCGGCTACGGAACGAAGATGGGCCTCGCGCCGATGCACACCTGGAAGCCGGACGCCTACGGCGAGGCTCCGGGGATCATCGGGGCTCTCCTCGCCGGCGGAATGACGAACTGCGCGTTCCTCGCGCTCCTCAGGGTCTACCGGGTGATGCAGGCGGCCGGAGAAGGGGCGTTCGCGCGCGAGCTCTTTCTCGCTCTCGGCCTTCTCTCCATGGGCGTCGCGGCGGCGTTCATGGTCGGGCAGCGCGACTTCAAGAGGATGCTCGCGTACTCGAGCGTCGAGCACATGGGAATCCTGGTCATCGGCATCGGCGCGGGCGGCGTCGCGGTCCCCGGCGCGCTCCTGCACGTCATCAACAATTCCCTCACGAAGGTCGTCCTCTTCCTCTCCGCGGGCAACATCCACCGCGCCTACGGAAGCAAGACGATCGACGCCGTGAGCGGGGCTTTCCGCCGCGTCCCGCTGTCGGCCGTCCTCTTCCTCGCCGGCTTTCTCGCGATCACGGGCTCGCCGCCGTTCGGGCCGTTCATCAGCGAGTTCACGATCCTCGCGGGAGCGATGACGGGGCACCTCTTCGTCACGGCGGCCCTCTTCCTGTTCTTCCTCGTCGTCATCTTCATCGGCATGGGCTCGACGGTCCTCGCGGTCGTCCAGGGTCCGGTCTCGCCGGCGGGGGGAACGACCGACTTTCGCGACAGCTTCTGGAAGACCGCGCCGATGCTGGCCGCTCTCGCGATGGTCGTGATCATGGGCGTCTGGATCCCCGGCGCGGTCTACGACCTGGTCCTCGAGGCCGCGAAGATCCCTGGAGGGCGCGTCGTGACGGGGACGGCGGGGATCGCGGCCACGGCGAGAAACTCGCGCGTCCTGTCCCTCGAAGGACGTGCCCGTGGCTCCTGCCCTCCCGGTTCCGCGAGTGGCTCGTCCACGGAGTGCGGAGCAAGGGGCGGCGCGTCGCGGCTTACTTCGGCTCGGCGGACGACGCCATCGCGGACGTCGCGCTCACGGCCGTGCTCGCGGACGACGCGAACGGGCGCCTGTTCGTCGCGCGCACGGCGTCGGACGGAACGAGCGTTCGAGTCGGTCGTGCCCGAGGTGGTCGAGGCGCATCTCTTCGAGCGCGAGATCGCCGAGCAGTACGGCGTCTCGTTCGAGGGACATCCGTGGCTGAAGCCGGTCCGCTTCCATCGCTCGTATCGCGAGGGCCACGACGCGTGGGGCCGGTCGACGGACACCCCGATCCCGCCCGGGGTGGCCGATTTCTTCCGGGTCGAGGGGGGCGAGGTCCACGAGGTCGCGGTCGGCCCGGTCCACGCCGGAGTGATCGAGCCGGGGCACTTCCGGTTCCAGTGCCACGGCGAGCAGGTCTTTCACCTCGAGATCGCCCTCGGCTATCAGCATCGCGGCATCGAGAGGGCGCTGATGGGGGGGCCGACGAAGCGGACCCTGCCGTACATGGAGACCGCCGCGGGCGACACGACGATCGGCCACGCGCTGGCGTACTGCCAGGCGGTCGAGGCGCTCTCCGGCGCCGTGGTCTCCGCGCACGCCCACGCGGTCCGCGGCATCGCGCTCGAGCTCGAGCGCCTCGCGAACCACGTCGGCGACCTCGGAGCGCTCGCCGGCGACATCGCGTATCTCCCGACGGCGTCGTACTGCGGGCGGCTGCGCGGAGACTTCCTGAACATGACGGCGGAGCTCTGCGGCTCGCGCTTCGGGCGCGGCCTCGTCCGGCCCGGCGGCGTCGGATTCGACCTCGACGCCCGGCCAGGTCGACGTCCCTGAGATCTCGCCTCGCGGCCGCGCGGGCCGACGTGACGGAAGCGGTGGAGCTGCTCTGGGAGACGCCGAGCGTGAGGGAGCGGTTCGAGGGCACGGGCACGGTCAGCCCCGACGACGCGGCGGCCCTCGGGCTCGTCGGTCCGGCGGCGCGCGCGTGCGGGATCCAGCGGGACGTGAGGCACGACTTTCCCGTCGGGCATCTACCGCTTCGTCCACCTGCCCGTGATGACGGCGCACCACGGCGACGTCAACTCCCGCGCGTTCGTCCGCTGGCTCGAGATCCAGCAGTCGATCGCGTTCATCCTGAGCCAGCTCGACGGCCTGCCGGCGGGCGGGAAGCGCGCCGCGGCCGGGGCGATGAAGCCGGAATCGCTCGTCGTCGCGCTCACGGAAGGCTGGCGCGGCGAGATCTGCCACGTCGCGATGACGGACGCGGCGGGACGCTTTTCCCGCTACAAGATCACCGACCCGTCCTTCCACAACTGGTTCGCGCTCGCGCTCGCGCTGCGGGACGGCCAGATCTCCGATTTTCCGCTCTGCAACAAGAGCTTCAACCTGTCCTATTGCGGCCACGACCTGTGAGAGAGAACCCATGCTGAAAGCGCTCCTCGCGCGCGCGCACCAGGGGCACCGCACGATGGCGTACCCGGCGGGCGACCCGCCGCCGATGCCCGAGCGGTTTCGCGGGCTGCCCGCGCTCGACCCCTCGAAGTGTCCGGACGGGTGCCGGTCGTGCGCCGACGTCTGCCCGACCGACGCGATCCCCAAAGACGGCCCGCTGGCGCTCGACCTCGGCCGGTGCCTCTTCTGCGTCGAGTGCGTCACCGCCTGCCCGGAGGGGGCGATCGCGTTCACGCACGACGCGCGGCTCGCGACCCGGAGGCGCGAGGACCTCGTCCTCACGGGGCAGGCGCTGCCGCTCGCGGACGCGCTCGAGGGAGAGCTCCGCCGGCTGTTCGGACGCTCTCTGAAGCTGCGCGTCGTGAGCGCGGGCGACTGCAACGCCTGCAGCTCGGACGTCAACGTCCTCGGAACGGTCGGCTGGGACATCGGCCGGTTCGGGATCCAGTACGTCGCCTCTCCGCGCCACGCCGACGGGCTCCTCGTCACCGGGCCCGTGACCGAGAACATGCGGCTCGCGCTCGAGAAGACGTACGACGCGGTGCCGCCGCCGAAGATCGTGATCGCGGTGGGGGCGTGCGCGATCAGCGGGGGGCCGTACGCCGGCCATCCGGAGCAGCACGGCGGCGCGTCGTCCGTCGTGCCGGTCGACCTCTTCATCCCCGGCTGCCCGCCGCACCCGCTCACGATTCTCGACGGCCTGCTCCGGCTCCTGGGCCGGCTCGAAGAGCAACGGAGAGATGCCGGGGGCCTGAGCCATAGAATCGGGCAATGGTGAAGACCATCGCGTGCTCGCTCACCCCCGAACAGGTCGAACGCGGGACCCTCGGAGAAAGCCTCGACCAGGCTGTGACGCTGAACCGGAACGCCGTGCTCCAGGTGGGACAGCTCGTCGGGCGCCCGGTTCTCGACACGGCCAAAGGAACGATCGAGGTCACGTTCCGGCAGGACCTCGAGCCGCCGCGGGGCAAGGTGCTGAAGGCGGTTCACAGAACCCGGGACGATGGATCGATCGAGATCTACGCGTTCACGTTCGAATCGCCCGGGTAGAGTCCGAGGCTATCCTCCCCGCGTGCGCGCGCTCAGGCTTCACGCTCCTGCTCCGGTCGAGACGCGGCCCCTCGTCCTCGAAGAAGTCCCAGACCCGACTCCCGGCCCCGGGCAGGTTCTCGTGAAGGTCTCGGCCTGCGGAATCTGCCGGACGGATCTCCACGTCGTCGAGGGCGAGCTCGAGGTGGTGAAGCCGCTCGTCATTCCCGGCCACCAGGTCGCGGGGACGGTCGCCGCCGCGGGGGCGGGCGCCGAAGCCCTCCTCGGCCGGCGCGTCGGAATCGGGTGGCTCCACCGGACCTGCGGCGTCTGCCGCTTCTGCACGAGCGGCCGCGAGAACCTGTGCGACGCCCCCGAGTTCACGGGATGGACCGTGGACGGCGGCTTCGCCACGTCGATCCTGGCCGAGGCGGATTTCGTCTACGAGCTTCCCGGCGGATTCTCCGACGTCGTCGCGGCGCCGCTTCTCTGCGCCGGCATCATCGGCTACCGCGCTCTCCGCCTGACGGGCCTCGCGGACCGCCCCTCCGGCTTCCGCGGGGCGCGGCTCGGGCTCTACGGATTCGGCGCGGCGGGGCACATCGCGATCCAGATCGCGCGCTCGCGGGGCGCCGGCGTCTACGTGATGACCCGGGACCGGGAGCGCCACCAGGCCCTCGCGGAAGAGCTCGGAGCCGTGTGGGTCGGCGGCACGCGCGACGCCCCGCCGTCGAAACTGGACGCGGCGATCATCTTCGCCCCCGCCGGCGAGCTGATTCCCTGCGCTCTCGCCGCGCTCGACAAAGGGGGAACGCTCGTCCTCGGCGGAATTCACATGAGCGACTCCCCGCCGATCCCGTACGAGCTCCTCTATCAGGAGCGCGTCGTCCGCAGCGTCGCGAACAACACGCGCGACGACGGGCGCGAGTTCCTGGCCGAGGCCGCGCGCATCCCCGTCACGACGCACATCCGGACGTTCCCCCTCGAGGAGGCGAACGACGCGTTGATCGCCCTGAAGACGGACGCCATTCGCGGAGCCGGCGTGCTCGTCGTGGCGTGAAGTCGGCGCAAGGCGCCGCTGGAAAAAACTGCCGATCGTCCAAGCAAATTCTTCCTCGACGTTGCAAGTGTGCTCCCTGTGTCGCGCCCGTTTCGGGTGACGACCAGGCGAAACGCGGTCGAGAGAACGCGAGTTGGAGTGACGCGCGCCGGCCCGGCTCTTGCGTAGCGTCCGCGCATAGCAAGGTTCCCGTCACGCAGGAGGTTGGAGTATGAGTCGACGTGTTTTCACCGCAGTCGCCCTCATCGTCTTCTCGGTCGCCGCCGTGGGGTTCTTCTTCAATCCCCTGGGAGCTCTTCCCCCGTCGGGGTGGACGGTCGTCGGGTGGAACAACCTCGGGATGCACTGCCTGGACGCCGATTTCGGCGTCTTCGCCACTCTTCCCCCCTACAACACCATTCAGGCGCATTTGATCGACTCCACCGGGAACCTCGTGACGACCGCGACCGGAGTGACCGTGACATACGAGGCGGTCGCTGACCCGACGGGCTCGATCAACACGACCTCCGCGGGAAAGACGAACTTCTGGGACAACATTCAGAGCCTCTTCGGCGTCACGCTGCCCGTGAACGCCGGCCTGAAGGGGAAGAACATGCCCGGGCCGGGCAATCCGCCGCAGCCGATGACCTTCGATCCGTCGTTGAACTGGTTCATCGCGGAGGGGATCCCGATCACGCCATACGACGACACGGGAAGAAAGAACACCTACCCGCTCATGCGGATCCGGGCCCGCGACGCCTCCGGAAACCTCCTCGCCTCGACCGACATCGTCCTCCCCGTCTCGGACGAGATGGACTGCTCGTCCTGCCACGCCTCGGGCTCCGGTCCCGCCGCGATGCCCTTCTCGGGCTGGGTTTTCGACGCGAATCCCCAGCGCGACTTCCGGCGGAACATCATCCGGCTCCACGACGACCTGAACCTCGGCAACCCGGTCTATCTCGCTGCCCTGACCGCCGCCGGTTACAACAGCGCCGGCCTCACGCAGTCGGTCGAGGTGGATGGGAAATCCGTTCTCTGCGCGAACTGCCACCTTTCCGAGGCGCTGGCCGGCTCCGGCCGCGCCGGCATCTCCCAGCTGACGACCGCCATACATCGGCTCCACGCGGGCGTCCGCGACCCGACGAACGGCCTCGCACTCGACGCCACTGCGAACCGCTCGGCGTGCTACCGCTGCCATCCCGGCTCCACGACGCGATGCCTGCGCGGCGTGATGGGAGCGGCCGTAGCCGCCGACGGCACGCTTTCCATGCAGTGCCAGAGCTGCCACGGCCTCATGTCGGCCGTCGGCTCGCCGGCACGGACCGGCTGGCTCGACGAGCCCACCTGCGGCAACTGCCACACGGGGACGGCGGTCGCCAACAGCGGCCAGATCCGCTACACGTCCGCGCTCCTCGCCTCCGGAAGCCGGCGCGTCCCCGCGGACCCGACCTTCACGACGAACCCGAACACGCCGGCCGCGGGCTTCTCGCTCTACCGCTTCTCGACGGGGCACGGCGGCCTGCAGTGCTCGGCCTGTCACGGCTCGACGCACGCGGAGTACCCCGCCGCGCACCCGAATGACAACCTCCAGTCGATCGCGCTGCAGGGACACGTCGGAACGATCGCCGAATGCGTGACCTGCCACAACACGAGCCCGAGCACGACGAACGGCGGCCCGCACGGCATGCACCCCGTGGGCGCGGCGTGGGTGAGCGCCCATGACAATGCCGCCGAAGGGAACCGGGCCGCCTGCCAGGTCTGCCACGGGACGGACTACCGAGGGACGGTTCTCTCGCGCTCCTTCGCCAACCGGACGCTATCCCTGCATTCGGGACGAAGGTGTTCTGGCGCGGCTTCACCATCGGCTGCTACACCTGTCACAACGGGCCCTCGAGCGAGGGCGCGAACCCGAACCGGGCGCCAGTGGTCCAGAATCTCTCGGCCACGACCCCGACTGGGTCGCCCGTACCGATCACCGCTTCAGGCGACGGACCCGGACGGAAACGCGCTGACCCTCCGGATCGTCTCGCAACCGGCCAACGGAACCGTGGGCCTCGTCGGAACGGTCGCGACCTATTACCCAATGACCGGTACGTCGGGGGCTGATACCTTCACGTACGCCGCGTCGGACGGGAGCACAGAGTCGAACCTCGGCACCGTGACCGTCTCGGTCGGTTCGGCTCCAGCCGCCTCCGACGCCCACGCCGACCGCGACGTCCACTCCGGTTGGGACCGCGACTCCGACACCGGTTGTGACCGCGACACCCACGGTGAGACCGACCCAAACGCCGACCCCCAGGTTCACCGCGACACCCACGGTGAGACCCACCCGCACGCCGACGCCCAGGACCACGGCGACACCCACTCCCATCCGAACCCGAACACGGACCCCGACGCCGACGCCCAGGGAGAGAGACGACGACTGAACCGGCTCGAATCGCTGCCAGCCCGGAGGACGCCGCTCCCCGACTTGCCCGAGTGATCTCGGGGTCGAGGCCGGCGTCCTCCCGCCTCGGTCGCGCGCGACAGGCCCCTCTGCTGCGAAAATGCGCGAAGCTGAGCCCGCGCATCAGCCGGCAGAGGAGACAACATGGAGAAAGTGAACGGCATCGGCGGGGTCTTCTTCATCGCGAAGAATCCCGACGCCCTGAGCACCTGGTACCGCGAGAATCTCGGCGTCGAGTCCGCACCCCCGACCTACGAGGCATCGCCTTGGCGGCAGGACGCGGGGCCGACCGTCTTCGCTCCGTTTCCGGAGTCGACCACGTACTTCGGCGGGGCGCGGCGGACGTGGATGGTCAATTTCCGCGTCCGCGATCTGGACGCGCTGATCGCCCAGCTCCGCGAGGCCGGTATCGACGTCGAGCTCGATCCGGAGCTTTATCCGAACGGGCGCTTCGCGCGGATCCACGACCCCGAGGGAAACCCGATCGAGCTCTGGCAGCCGATGGGACCGGACGCCGTTAGGAAGTATGGAGCCGAAGCCCAGACTTGAACTGGGGACCTACTGATTACGAATCAGTTGCTCTACCAACTGAGCTACTTCGGCTCGCTTCCGAAGGGATCGGGCAGTGTAGAGAGGGGCGGAACGGGCGTCAAATGACGCGCTTCGAATGACGGTTTCGGCGCCTCAGCGCGTCGAGATCTCGACGTCGATCTCCGACGGGCTCCCGGCCCGCCCGGCTCCGGAACGCAGCCGCGCGTCGTCCTTCGCTTTCTCGTCGCGCAGGTTTCCGTCGGCGACGGTGGCGACCGGCGCGAAGACGAGGCCGCGCACGAACTCGAGGAGCGCGGGGTGCACGGGGCGCGGGTCGAGCGCGTGCGCCGACGTCACGCGTCCGTCCGCATCGAGCGTGATGCGGAACGCGGACGCCTGGGTGGAAGCGATCGGGGGCCGGCCCTCGGGCGCACGCCGCAGCGTCCACCGCCGCGCGCCTTCGCCGCGCACGACGACGGACCAGGTTCGGACAGGCTCGGCCTTCGCGAGCGCCCCCGAGGCTTTCGCGGCGGGCGCCGCGGCGCCTGCCGCCTGCGCGGCGGCGGAGTCGAGAGCAGGCGCCTGGGCGGCCATCCGCCGGGGTTGAGCCGTCCCGGCGTCGCTTTCGGTCTTCGAGAGCCTCTGCCGCAGCTTGTCCTGGGTGTCCTGCTTGTATCCCCTCTCCTCGGACGCCGCCTCGTTCGCGGCGATGACGGAGGCGGGCGCCTGCTCGTTCAGCTTCTTTCTCGCCTCGAATTTCTCCGCGTCGACCGGACTGTCTTCCCGCCTCCCTTGCAGCTTCCCACTCAGCGTGTCGTCCGGCGCGCTCGCGACGACCGCGGCCGGAGCCCGCTCCGCAGGGGCGGGTGCGGCCGGAGCGGCCTCGCTCCGGCTTCGCGCTGCTTCCTTCGACGCGACCTTCGGAGCCTCCGGTTGAGGCTTCTTCGCGGCGCCGTCACCTTCCGTCAGGAACACGTCGACCGGGCCTTCCACGCGGCGCAGGGGCGCCGGCCTCAGCACCGCGATCGCCACGGCCACGATCCCGAGAAGGGCCATCGCGCCGACCGCCGTGCCGGGCGGCGGGTAGAAACCGAAACGATGAAAGACTGAGCCGCCGCGCCCGCCCTTCTCGGACACGTTCGAGTTCACGCGCGTGGCGAGCGCGAAGGGCGGCGCGGGCGCGGGCAGGGCGCGAGCCTCGGCGACGAGACGCTCGAGCTCCTCCTTGCGGCGCGCGGCCGCGGGATCGTGCGCGAGGAGGGTCTCGAGGTCGTGCACCTCCTCCGGCGAGAGGTCGCCGTCCAGAGAGCGCGAGAGCAGGAGGTCGAGATCCTCGTCGGAGAGGCGGGGAACGAACGGGCGGGCGCTCACGACAGCTTCTCCCTGAGGATCGCGCGGCCGCGCGCGAGCCGGCTCCGCACGGTTCCGATCGGAATGGAAAGCACCTCGGCGACCTCGTCGTACGAGAGGCCCTCGAGGTCGCGCAGGAGGACGGCCGTCCGGAATTCCTCCGGCAGCTCGCGGATCGCGGCGCGCAGTCGCATGCGGCGTTCCTTGAGGACCGCGTTTTCCTCGGGCGTCGAGGCGGGGTCGACCGCGTCGTCGAGGCTCGCGAAGGGATCGTCCTCCCGAGTGCGCCCCGGCGTGAAGATCGCCCGGAGCCGGCCGAGCGTGCCGTGCCGGGCGCGCGCCCGGTTCAGCGCGATCGCGTAGAGCCACGTCTTGAGGCTGGACTCGCCGCGGAAATTTCCGAGGCCGTGGTACGCGCGCAGGAACGTCTCCTGGACGACGTCCTCGGCTTCCGTCGGGCCCACGAGGCGCGCGGCGAGCGAGAAGACCATCGTGGAGTAGTGGCGGACGATCTGCTCGAACCCGAGGATGTCGCCGGAAAGGAAGCGGCTCAAGGCCCGCTCGTCGCCGGGCCAGTCGCGTTCCCCCGTGTACGGATACGCGGAGGCCGTCACGGGCGCCATTCTCCCACGCGGGTCTTCTCCCCGAGGCAAGGCGAAGGCGAGAATGCGGGCGGGCATCGCGGTCTCTCTCCACACGTTCGACCCGCCGCCGCGCCGGAAGTTCCCGTCGGATTTGACTTGCGCCTCGCGAGCGTGGTGTCATAACGGCGTTCGCTACTCCCTCTCTCCCTTTCGTGAAGAAATCGGCGGAGCGGGCCGTGAACCTCTAGGTCCCCGTCGTTTCATGTTTCGTTCTCACCATCTCCCGAACCCGCTTTCCGCCCTGTAGAGGCGGTCAGCCCGACCAGATCGCAAGTTTGCGAAGGATCCCCATTCCATGAAGCTTTACGTCGGAAACCTCTCCTACTCCGTCAACGACAACACGCTCCGCTCCATCTTCGAGGCGTACGGCGCCGTCGAATCGGCCCGCGTCATCTCGGACCGCGACACCGGCCAGTCCAAGGGGTTCGGCTTCGTCGAGATGTCCGACGCCGACGGCCAGAAGGCCATGGGCGCCCTGAACGGCCAGGAGCTCGAAGGCCGCGCCCTCCGTGTCAACGAGGCGCGCCCGCAGGAGCCCCGCACGGGCGGCGGCGGCGGCGGCCGAGGCGGCTACGGCGGCGGTGGCGGCGGCTACGGCCGCGGCCGCTCCTGAGCGTCGGGCCGCTCCTCGTCTCTTCCCACCCCCTTCCTTTTTGCTTGACTCTCCGAGTCACAAGCTGCTAAGCTCCGCCGAACATGCTGAACCGCCTCCGCCCTGCCGTCTCCGACGCGACGAGAGCCACTCGGGTCGCGGTTCGAATCTGCATGTGCATGTGCTCGATGTCCGGCGCTCCTTCGCGGGAGACGGACGGAGGCTTCGCGAGGTCCGTCACGTAGGACCGAACGAAACCTGGCGAACCGAGAGCACAGTCGAAAAAGCTCATCGGATTCCCAACCGGCCCTCTCACGCGAGAGGGCCGGTTTTTTTGTGTTCGAAGAACCGAAAGGAGAAAGCGCCCATGCCCACCACCGACACGACCCAAGGCCTGCCGAAACCCCGCTATCGCCCCGGCACGCTCGCCGTCCACGCCGCGCAGGAGGCCGCCGACCCCGCCACGAACGCGCGGGCCGTGCCCGATCTACGCGACGACGTCGTACGTCTTCAACGGGCCCGAGCACGCCGCGAGCCTCTTCGGCCTGCGCGAGTTCGGAAACATCTACACGCGCCTCATGAACCCCACGACGGACGTCTTCGAGCGGCGGCTCGCCGAGCTCGAGGGGGGCGTCGCGGCCGTCGCGACGGCCTCCGGCCAGGCCGCGCAGACGCTCGCGCTCCTGAACCTCGCGCAGGCGGGCGACTCCATCGTCTCGTCCTCGGCGCTCTACGGCGGCACGTTCACGCTCTTCCAGCACACGCTTCCCCCGCCTCGGCATCACGACGAAGTTCGTGGACGCGAACGACCCGAAGAAGGTCGCCGCCGCGATCGACGACACGACGCGCGCCGTCTACGTCGAGACGATCGGCAACCCGAAGCTCGACGTGCCCGACTTCGAGGCGCTCGCGCACGTCGCCCACGCGGCGGGAGTGCCGCTCGTCGTGGACAACACGTTCGCGACGCCGCTGCTCTGCCGTCCGATCGACTACGGCGCCGACATCGTCCTCCACTCGGCCACGAAGTGGATCGGCGGCCACGGCACGGCGATCGGCGGCGCCGTCGTGGACGGCGGCCGCTTCGACTGGGGAAAGAACCCGCGCTTCAAGCCGTTCTTCGCGGACCCGGAGCCCGCGTATCACGGGATCTCGTTCGCGGAGGCCTTCGGCCCGGCCGCGTTCGCGGTGCGCCTGCGCGTCGTCCTCCTGCGCGACATCGGCGCGTCGCTCTCACCCTTCAACGCGTTCCTCTTCCTGCAGGGGCTCGAGACCCTTCACCTCCGGATCCAGCGCCACTGCGAGAACGCGCTCGCCGTCGCCCGCTTCCTCGAGGCGCACCCGGCCGTCTCCTGGGTGCGCTACCCCGGCCTGCCCTCGCACCCGGCGCACGAGCCCGCGACGCGCTACCTCACCGGCGGGTACGGCGGCGTCCTGACGTTCGGCGTGAAGGGAGGGGAAGAGGAAGCCAAGGCCGTCATCGCGAACGCGAAGCTCTTCTCGCTCGTCGCGAACGTGGGCGACGCCAAGAGCCTCGTCATCCACCCGTGGTCCACGACGCACGAGCAGCTCACGGCCGAGGACCGCGTGCGGGCCGGGGTGACGGCCGATCTCATCCGGCTCTCGGTCGGCATCGAGGACGCGCGCGACCTGACCGAAGACCTCGACCAGGCGCTCCGCAGGGCGGTGCGAACGTGACGGCCGCCCGCATCCACCTGACGCCCGCTTCGCGCTCGAGTCCGGAGAGGTCCTGCGCGACGTGAGGCAGGCGTACGTCCTCGAGGGCGAGTTGAACGAGAAACGCGACAATCTCGTCCTCGTCTTCCACTCGCTCACGGGCTCGCCGGAGACGCTCGGAGGATGGAAAGGAAGTGTCATCGGACCGGGCAAGGCGATCGACACGAACCGCTGGGCGGTCCTGTGCCCCAACCTGCTGGGGTCGTGCTACGGGACGGCCTTCAAGAGATTTCTTAGAGGGGAAGAAGGCCACTCGGCGCGCCCCTCCATCTCGACTCGCGACCAGGCACACCTCATAGAAAATCTTCTGAATTCTCTTGGTGTCTCCTCTCCCGCCCTCGTGACTGGCGGGTCCCTCGGCGGTATGGTCGCGCTCGAATGGGCGGCTTCCTTTCCGGAGCGCGCCCGCGCGGCCGTCGTCTTCGCGGCGCCCGCCGCGCACTCCGCCTGGGCCCTCGGCTGGAGCCACGTCCAGCGCCAGGCGATCGAGGCGGCGGGGCCCGCCGCGGGCCTCGCCATCGCGCGCATGGTCGGAATGCTCACGTACCGGTCGCCGGCGGAGCTCGAGAGCCGGTTCCAGCGCCTCCCGGGCGAAGGAGAGACGTTCGCGATCCAGTCGTACCTCACGCACCACGGCGCCAAGCTCGTGGCCCGCTTCGATGCGACGAGCTATCTCGCGCTCCTCGATGCCATGGACGCGCACGACGTCGGCCGCGGCCGCGGCGGCGCGGCCGCCGCGCTCTCCGCGTTCCGGGGGCGCCTCGTCGGCGTCGGGATCACGAGCGACGTCCTCTATCCCGAGGAGGAGGTGCGCCGCTGGGCTCGCGCCGCGGGCGCCGAGCTCAGAACGATCGTCTCGCCGCACGGCCACGACGCGTTCCTTCTGGAGACCGATGCCGTGGGAAGAACCCTCGCCGAACTGCTCGAATCCGAGGGAGAGGTCAGTCCTGCGGCGGCGGAGGAGGAAGCGGAACGGGCGTCTTCTTCTTCGGCGGCCGCGCCGTGATGAGAAGCCCCGTGCCCGACATGCCGGTCTTGCCCGCGCTCGCGAGATCGCCGCTCTCGACGGCCGGCCCCAGGTGGAAGGGCGAGGGCTCGCCGATGGTGAGAATCTCGTCTTCGTCGAGCTTCAGAACGGGCCGCGCCCGCGGCTCCGGCTTCTCGCCGCCGACTGGACGCGGGTCCGAATAGCCGAAGACGTCGATCGCCTCCTTGAGGCCGATGAGCTTCGGCGGCGTCGCGAGGGACGAACCCGAAACGATGAACGGCACGGCGCTCTTCGCGATCGTCTTGCCGCCGCTCACGATCTCGAGAAACGCGCTGCCCGGAATGCCCGGCGGCACGACGAACGTCGAAACGCCCTCCGCTTCCTTGATGACGCTCGACGGGCCTTCCGCCGAAGAGCAGTCTGGGCTCCCGCGGGGACACCCGCCTTCACGACGACGCGCCCTCCCACGGCTCCCACTTTCGGCTCGAACTCGAGCCGCCCTTCGGCGCTCGCGACGGCGGCGGCGAAGAAGGACCCGGCGAAGGAAAGGAGAACGCGTCTCACGGCCTGACTCTACGCTCCGGCGACGGAGGCCGCAAACGCCTCGTGAGAGGATAGGGCCGCGTGGCGGCTTTCCCGCTGGCCCTCGTGATGGGCTTTCTCGCCGGCTTCCTCGGGGCGATTCCGCCCGGCCCTCTCGGCGTCACGTGCCTGAGGAAGAGCCTTCAGGGCGAGCGCCGCGACGCCTACCGCGTGGCGTTCGGGGGCGCGAGCGTCGACACGTTCATCTGCGCCCTCATCGGCCTCGGCCTCGGCTGGATCCTCGAGAAGGTCGTGACGAACCCCTGGGTGAAAGGGACGCTCGCCGTGTTCCTCGTGGGCTACGGCGCGAAGCTGCTCTTCGTCGACGCCCGGCGGGACGCCGAGCGCATCGAACCGGTGCGCTCGCGCCTGGACTTCATCCCGCCGCCGTCCTCCGGGCCTCCTCGGGAGGGTCGCCTGCGCCTCCCGGTCCTCACGGGCCTCCTGCAGGGCGCCGCGAACCCCGCCCTCTTCGTGAACTGGACGCTCTTCATCTCCTTCCTCGTCGGGCACCGGCTCGTTCGTGCCCTCGGCGGCCGGCGCCGGCGGCTTCGCCCTCGGCGTGGGTCTCGGCGTCTTCTCGTGGTTCGCCGTCCTCATCGAGTTCGTGGACCGCTGGCGGAATCGCGCGGGAGCATGGGTCTCGCGCTCGACGCTCGTGGCGGGCGTCCTGCTCGTCGTCTTCGGCCTCTATTTCACGTGGCGCACCTTCAACGCGGCATGAGGCGGCCATGATCGGCGGCGAGCGCGTCCGGGGAATCCGGCTCTCCACGCGCCTCGGCGTGACGTGGGCGGGGATCCTCGTCCTCGCCGCGGTCGCGCAGACGCTCGTCTACCTCCAGACGCGCAACGAGACGTCGAGGAGGCGGACGCCTCGTACCAGATGATCGCGAAGGCGATCGAGGTGGGCCAGACGCAGATCGGCCCGGAGGGCTGGAAGGACCCGAAGGTGCTCGCCGACTACACGGCGGCGCTCGGCGTGCGCGGCCTGCGCGACATCAAGGTCGTGGACGAGAGCCGGCAAGCCGGTCTTCCCCGAGCCGCCCGCCGACCCGAGCGCGAAGAAGAAGCCCAGCAAGCCCGAGATGCCGAGGGACGTCTTCATCTCCGGCGTCATCGGCTCGGGGCCCACGAACCGAAGCCTCGTCGTGCCGATCGTCATCGACGGCAAGCTGCGCGGGCACGTCGAGATCGCCTACAACCTCGAGAACATCCGGGCGCAGCTCGCCGACAACTTCCGGCGGAGGCTCTTCGCTCTCCTCGGCGTCTTCGCGCTCGGCCTCGCCGTGATGCTCGTCCTCACGCGCAACGCGACGCGCCCGCTCGACGAGCTCGCCGACGGCGCCGCGCAGGTCGCCGAGGGGCGGCTCGACGTCACGGTGCCGGTGGACCGCGACGACGAGATCGGCCGCCTCGCCTCCACCTTCAACCACATGACGGAGAAGCTGCGCGAGAGACAGGAGCTCGAGGTGCGGCTCGCGGGCGCCGAAAAGCGCGCCGAGATCGGCCATCTCGCGTCCGGCCTCGCGCACGAGATCAAGAACCCGCTGAACGCCCTCTCTCTCGGCCTCGACGTCCTGCGCCGCCGCCACCGCCCGGCGGACGAGGCGGCCGCCGGAGAATATGCCGCCCGCATCGAGGCCCTGCGCGAGGAGATCAACCGCCTCGCGGCTCTCATCAACAACTTCCTCGCGTACGGCCGGCCGCTCACCCTGTCGCTCGCGCCGACGGACGTCGGCGCGCATCGTCCACCACACGCTCGCGGACCTCGCCGAGACCGCCGCCCAGGCCCACGTCACGATCGACGAGCACGTCCCGGCCTCCAGCGCCCTCGCTCTCGGGCGACGCGAACCTCCTGAAGTCCGCCGTCTGGAACCTCGTGCAGAACGGCATCCAGTCGATGGAGAGGAACGGAGGGAGCCTCACGGTGAGCCTCTCCGGCGAGAACCCGCCCGAGGAGCCCGGCCCGCGCCTCGTCCTCACCTGCGAGGATGAAGGGCCCGGGCATCCCGGAGGCCGACCTCCCGCGCCTCTTCGATCCGTATTTCTCGAAGAAGGAGGGCGGCGTGGGGCTCGGCCTCGCGATGGTCAAGCGAATCGTCGAGGAGCACGGCGGAAAGGTGACCGCGAAGAACAGGGCCGACGGCCGCACGGGAGCGATCTTCCGCATCTCGCTGCCCGTGGCCGGCTGAGAGGTAATCTCCACCCGTGAGCGCGAAGGAGCCGAAGGCCTCCCTCCTCGTCGTCGACGACGAGAAGCACCAGCGCGAGTCGCTCGCGATGATCCTCGAGGACGAGGGCTATCGCGTGACGGCCGCGGCCGACGGCCGCGAAGCCCTCGCGAAAGCCGCGGAGATCCAGCCCGAGGTCGTCCTGACGGACCTCAAGATGCCGGGCCTCACCGGCATGGACGTCGTGAAGAGCCTCAGCTCGCTCTCGGACGGGCCGCTCGCGCCGAAAGTCATCCTCGTGACGGCGCACGGCTCGGTCGAGCGCGCGCGCGAGGCGCACCACCTCGGCGCCTTCGACTACATGTCGAAGCCCGTCGTCGCCGACGAGCTGCTCTTCCGCGTGGAGCGAGCCGTCGAGGCGTTCCGGCTCGCGGAGAAGAGCGCTCCGCCTCGAGCGGCGCCTGAAGCACGACGGGCTCGAGGCCATCGTCGGCGAGAGCGCGCTCGATGCGCGACCTCTTCCGGCTCGTCGAGAAGATCGCGCCCACGAACTCCACGGTTCTCATCCGCGGCGAATCGGGCACGGGCAAGGAGCTCGTCGCGCGCGCGATTCACGCGCGCTCGCACCGCTCCGCGAAACCCTTCTTCGCCCTGAACTGCGCGGCCATCCCGGAGACCCTCCTCGAGAGCGAGCTCTTCGGCCACGAGAGGGGCTCGTTCACGGGCGCCGACGCGCGGAAGATCGGGCTCTTCGAGGCGGCGAGCGGCTCGACGCTCTTCCTCGACGAGATCGGCGATCTCTCGCTGCCCCTTCAGGGGAAGATCCTGCGTGCCCTGCAGGAGAAGGAAGTCAAGCGCGTGGGCGGAACGGAGACGATGCCCGTGGACGTGCGCGTCGTGGCGGCGACGAACCGCGACCTCGAGGGCATGATGAAGACCGGCCAGTTCCGCGAGGACCTCTTCTACCGCCTCAACGTCATTCCCGTCGACCTCCCGCCGCTCCGCGAGCGCGCCTCCGACATCAAGGCCCTCGTGGGCCGCTTCCTCGAGAAGGCGAACGCGTCGCACGGCACGGCGGTGAACGAGCGTCTCGCCCGAGGCGATGGACCTTCTCGTCCGGCACCCGTGGCCGGGAAACGTGCGCCAGCTCGAGAGCCTCGTCGAGCGCGCCGTCCTCCTCTGCGAAGGGAAACGTCATCCGGCCCGAGGACCTCCCCGCCGACGTGCGGCTGCGCACGGCGCCCTCCGCGCGCCCGTACGGCTTCGACATCCCCGTCGACGGCATCGACATCGAGGAATTCGAGCGGCAGCTCATCGTCCAGGCGATGGAGAAGTCCGGCTGGGTCATCGCGAAAGCGGCGCGCCTCCTCGGCCTGACGTATCGGACGCTCCAGTACCGCCTCGAGAAGTTCGGGCTGAAGAAGCCGGCCTGACCGGGCCGGGTACTCGTCCATTTGGACGGAGCCCCTCGACCGAAATGGTGCGGTTCGCTCCCCTGATCGATCCGGGAAGACGCGGGGACGGGGCCTCTAACGCCTAAACGACAGAGTTTTTCGCTCCGAAACGCGCCCATGTGTCCCCGGCCGCGACGGGCACGCCTCGTGCGCGCAAGAGAGCACATGTCGGCCCTTGTCCTCCTTCTCGCACTCCTCGTCGCGCCCGAGAACGCTCCGAAAGCCCGCGGCCGCAGCTTCCGTGAACGACGCCGGAGGCCGCGCCGGCGGCCGCCTCGAAGACGATCGTGGGCGAGATCGTGTGGGTCGACCTGCGCCTCGCGCCTCGTCCTCGTGCGCGAGTCGGTGAAGTCCACGGCAGTCAAGGGCAAGCCCGCCGTCCGCGAGACGGTCGCCATCGCGATCGCGCCCGACGTCCCCGTCATCAGGGGGAAGAAGGCCTCGACGCTCGCCGAGCTCAAGCCGAAGGACCACGTCGTCGCGCGCTACCTGCCCGACGCCCGAGGGCGCGAAGGCCGTTTCGGTGCGCGTGGCGGACGCCACGCCGCGCGCCCGGGTTCCCCGGCGGGCGGCACCCCCGACGGCGGCGAGACGAACTGATCCTTCCCCGGAAGAGGTTCGGGGTTTCCCCAGAATATGGAAGCTGGCCGCGCGACCTATCTCGGACGCATGCGAAGCACGCGGCGCGCGGGCTAGACTCTCCGGCATGGAAGTCTTCGCCGCGCCCAGGGTCCGTTTCCGAACGACCGAGGGAGCAACCCTCTCGACGGCGGACGTCGTCGCGAGAGGACACGGCGCTGCCCGTCCTCCTCGCGTTCTTCAAGACGAGCTGCCCCATCTGCCAGCTCACGTGGCCGTACCTCGAGCGCCTTCATCGGGCCTACGGAGGAGAAGGCCGTGCACGTCGTGGGCGTCTCGCAGAACGACGCTGAAGTCGAGCCGCGCCTACTACGCCCAGTACGGCGGCGCGACGTTCGACCTCCTGCTCGATCCGGAGCCCGCGTTCGACGCGTCGAACGCGTTCGACGTCGAGTCGGTTCCGCACCTCGTGCTCCTGTCGCCCGACGGGCGGGTCGAGGACGTCTTCGCCGGCTGGTCGAAGGCCCGGATGGAGGCGCTCGGCGCGCGGTTCGCGGCGAAGAGACGTCCCGTTCGTGCCGGTCGTCCCGCCGGGCGATCCGGTGCGAGACTTCTCGCCCGGGTGACTGGGCCGCAACCGGTGACCCGGGCGGTCACCTCGAAGAGCGGTCCAGGGAACGCAAGCGTTCCCCCGATCAGAAACCGCGTCAGTCCGTTCTCCCGAGGAGCAACATGCCGGAACGTCCCACGACTCTCGGTGAGCTGATCACGGCAGGCTACGCGCCGAAGACCGTCAAGGACGAGGTGCGCGACAACCTCATCGCGAAGCTGAAGAAGGGGGAGAACGTCTTCCCCGGCATCCTCGGCTACGAGAAGACCGTCATGCCCGCCCTCCAGAACGCGATCCTCGCGCGGCACGACATCATCCTCCTCGGCCTGCGCGGCCAGGCGAAGACGCGCATCCTGCGCTCGCTCGTGAACCTCCTCGACGAGGAGATCCCCGTCATCGTGGGCTCGGAGCTGAACGAGTCGCCGTTCGCGCCGTTCACCGCCTTCGGCCGCCGCATGGCCGCGAGCGCCGGAAACGACCTGCCCGTCGCCTGGCTCCCGCGCGAGGCCCGCTACCGCGAGAAGCTCGCGACGCCGGACGTCACGATCGCCGACCTCATCGGCGACGTCGACCCGGTGAAGGCCGCCACGCTCAGGAAGACGTTCGCCGACGAGGACGTCATCCACTACGGCATCGTGCCGCGCACGAACCGCGGCATCTTCGCCATCAACGAGCTGCCGGACCTGCAGCCGCGCATCCAGGTCGGCCTCCTGAACATCCTCGAGGAGCGCGACCTGCAGATCCGCGGCTTCCCCCTGCGCATCCCGCTCGACATCCTCATGGTCTTCTCGGCGAACCCGGAGGACTACACGAACCGCGGCAACATCATCACGCCGCTCAAGGACCGCATCGCCTCGCAGATCCTCACGCACTACCCGCGCCGACGCGAAGACGGCCTCGGCCATCACGGACCAGGAATCGTGGACCGACCGCGAGACGCCGGGCGTGACGGTGCTCCTCGGAGACGAGGTCAAGCTCCTCGTCGAGGAGATCGCGTTCGTGGCGCGCCGGAGCGAGCTCGTGGACCAGTCCTCGGGCGTCTCGGCGCGCCTCGCGATCGCCGCGCGCGAGCTGCTCGTCTCGAATCTCGAGCGCCGCGCGCTGAAGACGGGCGAGACGCGTCGTCGCGCCGCGCCTCGTCGACCTCTTCGCGACGCTGCCCGCGATCACGGGCAAGGTCGAGATGGTGTTCGAGGGCGAGCAGCAGGGCGCGGAGATCGTCGCCAAGAAGCTCATCGGCGACGCCGTGAAGGCGCTCTTCGAGGCGAAGTTCCCGCCCGTCGAGGGCCCGCGCGCCCGCGCCGAGAGCCGGCGCCGGCCGCGCAGCGGCGAGCTGGACGAGGACGACATGGGCGGCCCGACGACGCTCGAGCGCGCCGAGGCCCGCCGGGGCACGGCGGCCGCCGCGGCGCCCCCGGCCCTTACGACGACATCGTCGGAGCCTTCACGGGCGACAAGAAGATCGTCCTCTCCGACGACACGCCGTTCTCCGAGCACCTGAAGACGCTCGAGTCGGTGAAGGGCCTCTCGGACTTCGTCCTCAAGCACGCGAAGCCGCGCGACCACTTCGAGCGCGCGTTCCTCATGGAGCTCGTCCTCGAGGGCCTCGTCCAGAACCTCCGCATCGCGCGCGAGGACCTCGACTCGACGGTCACCTACGCCGAGCTCGCGAAGTTCAACCTGATGCGCAGCCGGGGCTGACGTAATCCCTCCGGCGCCTGGTTCGTCCGATCGTTCGGATCGGAGCGCGCCGCGCCGGGATGAGCGACCCCTCCGAGCAACCTCCTTTCGAATTTGATCTCCAGACCCAGCCTCTTCCGCCTCCTCGAGCGAAGAAGCCCGCGCTTTCGGGCCGGTGTCGTCGCGGCCTTGTTCGTCCTTCTCGCCACTGTCGACCTCGTCACGAGCCCGGACGTCTCCTTTCTCGCTTTCTACTTCCTGCCAGTTCTCCTTGCCTCGTGGTATCTCGGCTCGCGCGAAGGTCTTCTCGTTTCCATCGCGAGCGTCGCCGCTTTCATCGCGGACGACCTCGTCACGAAGCGGCATTACTCGCACGCGATGGTTCCGCTCTGGAACCACGGCGCCGAGTTCGTCTTCTTCGTTTTCTTCTCGTGGCTCGTCGGGACGCTGCACGCGGCATTCGCGCGCGAGGCGGCGGCGCGCACCGAGCGTCTCGAGCACGACCTCGCCGTGGCCGGAGAGGTGCAGGCCGCGCTCCTGCCCCCGCGACGCCTCGAGGGCACGATCTTCTCCGCATCTGGCGAGTGCCGGCAGGCCCTCGGCGTCGGCGGCGATGCGTGGGACGTCGTCGCGCTGTCGGACGAGGCCGTCTTCGTGGGGGTCGCGGACGTCTCGGGCAAGGGGATGCCCGCGGCCGTCCTGATGGCGGGGTTCCTCGGCTCTCTGCGGGGCCTCCTCACGGCAGGAGACCAGCGCCTCGACGCGCTCGCGGCGGAGCTTTCGGAAACGCTCCGGACGGCGTCGGCCGAAACGAGGTTCGTGACGGCCTTCCTCGCGATCGCCGAGGACGGTGTCCTCCGTTACGTGAACGCGGGCCACGAGGCCGGCCTTCTGTTTCCGCCGCCGGGCGCGGGCGGCGATCCGCGCCCTCTTCCGTCCACCGGGCCCCCGCTCGGATTGCTTCCGGGCTCGCGTTTTCACGAGGCGCGCGTCCCGCTGCCTCCGGGTGCCACGCTCGTCCTGTACACGGACGGTCTCACCGAGTGCGAGGATCCCGACGGCGGCGAGCTGGGTCGTGAGCGCGTCGCGCGACTCGCGGCCTCAGCTTCCGGCGAGTCGCCGGAAAGAATCGTGTCGGGCCTGGTCGCCGCCGCCGAGGCACATGCCGGGGGCGCCCCGCTCGGCGACGACGTGACGGTTCTCTGTCTCGTGCGGAAGAGCACCGCTCCCTAGGCGCGTGGCGACGGCTGCCTCCTCGCGTACGTCGCCGCTCGCGCGTATCTCGTCTGCGTCACTGCCCGGTTCGCCGCTTCACGTGGAAGCCTTCTCCATAATCACGGCCGGCCGCCCTCGGCGTAGACGTTCGAGCACCGGGAACGCGCCCGCCGGCAGGCTCGCGAGGCGGGCGAGGCCCGTCGTCGCGCGGACTTCGCCCCTGTCCGTGATGAGCGCGCCTTCGACGCCCGGCGTCCTCTCGAGGAGGTCGAAGCCCGCGTCCGGGCCGAGGAGCATTGCGAGCGTCGTGAAGCGCCCCGCCTCGAAGGCCGTCCGCGCCACGGCCGTGGCCGACGCGACCCCGCGCGCGGGCCAGCCTGTCGTCGCGTCGAGGATGTGGTGGTAGCGCACGCCGTCCTTCACGAAGCCGCGCTCGTAGTCGCCGGACGTCGCGATGCCCGCGTCGCCCCGGAGGTTCAGCGCGAACGCGATCCTGCCCTCGCGGCGCGGGTGCGCGATCCCGACGCGCCACGGCCGCCCGTCGCCCCGGCTTCCCACGGTGCGGACGTCGCCGGCGAACTCGACGAACGCGGAGGAGACCCCGGCTTCGCGCAGCACGTCGGCCGCGCGGTCCACGGCGTACTCCTTCCCGACGCCGCCGAGGTCGATCTCCATCCCCGGCTTCCGCAGGAAGACCGTGCCGTCGCGCCGCGACACGGCCGCGCCCGACACGAGCGGCAGGAGCGCCGCGACCTCCTCCGGAGAAGGCACGCGCCGCGCCTTGAAGTCCCACGCCTTCCTCAGAACGCCGACCGTCGGGTCGAAACGCCCGCCGGACTCTCTCCAGAGGTCCATCGCGGCCCCGACGAGGAAGTCCGTCTCCTCGTCCACGGCGACGGGCGTGCGGCCCGCGTTCCGGTTGATCTCCGAGACGACGCTCGTCTCGCGGAAGCGCGAGAACTTCACCTCGACCCGGAGCGCTTCGTTCTCGACGGCCCGCGCGAGCGCATCGGCGGCCGCGCGCCCGCGGCAGTCGACGAACCGCACGACGGCCCTCCCGCCCATCAGGGCGAAACGCGTCGTGTAGAGGGCGGGGCCGTCGCCGTCGCTCAGTAGCGCCACGTGAACCCGGCGGAGATCGTCGTGACGGTGAGGTCCGCGGCCGAAAGCGCCGTGGAACCCTCCGCGAGGCTCGATCTCCTGGCGGTCCGCCCGTCGTCTCGTGGAGGGCTCCCCGGGGTCGAGACCACGATGGAGTCCTTGCCGGCCTGGGACTGGTACGTGAAACCGAGGCTCAGATCGAGCGACGGGCTCATCTTCCGGGTGACCGTCAGCCCGCCGAGGATGCTCGAGAACGCCGCGAGGCGGTAGTCCGCCGACATGAACTCCTGCTTCGTGGCGAACGAGTTCCCCCAGAAGGAGGCGGCCGACTGCGTGTAGAGCCGCACCGTGGGCGAGACGAGCCAGTTCTCGTTCAGACGGTGGTCGTAGACGAGCTCGAGCGTGTGCGCCTTCACCGACCAGTCGTCCCAGTAGTAGCGGTACATCGCCTTCAGCGCGCCGCCCCAGAGGTAGTAGTGGCCGTACTTGCCCACGATGGCCCGGCGCTGGCGGCTGTCGGGGCGGTGGTCCGGCACCTCGACGAAATTGCCGGTAGTCCCGACGGGGACGACCTTGTAGGGGTCGTCGAGGTAGCCCGAGAGCTTCATGAGCGAGGCCGAGACGTCGAACAGGTTGCGCTCGTCGAGAATCCACGTCCAGCCGAGCGCGAAGCCCTGCTCCTTCTTCGGCAGCTCGAGCTTGTTCGTGACGGGAGCGACGATGTCGCTCGCGAAATTCGACGCCGGCATGCAGCGTGCCGCGCCCGCCCGCGAACGTCCACGCGTCCGACAGGCCGAAGCTCCGGGCCGTGTAGTCGTTCTCCTTCGAGTACGACACGTCGATCGAGGGGAGGTGCGACCCGATCTTGCGGCCCCAGACGAGGGTCGCCGACTTGCGCTGGTCGTTGTACGAGGAGAGCGGGACGCTGCCGGCGGACTGCGTGTGGCCCGAAGCGGACGTCGTCACGTCGACGGACGGATAGCCGCCCGTCGGCGACGCGCCCGAGATCGTGTCGTAGCCGAGTAGGAGGTCGAGCGCACCCCACGCGTCGCCCAGGTCGTTGTGGACATTGACGAACGGGTTGACGACCTCAGTCCTTCCGCCAGACTCCTTGTAGAAGAGCAGCCGTGCGTCGATCTGCGACTGCGCCTGGGCCCCGTGCGCCGCGAGCGCTCCGGCCGCCAGGAGCGGTAAGGAGGGGCGGCGGGAAGCGTTTCGGGCGCGGCGCCGTATACGGCGGAGAGCCCGGCGAAGCGCGCGGTCAGTTGCAGCCACAGCCGCCGCCCGCCGCGCCGCCGTTGCCGGCGGCCCCTTCCTTGCTCGCGTGGATATGGTCGCGCAAGACCTGCGTGAGCCTGTCGCCGTCGAGATTCATGATCGGGTCGGCGAGATAACCGCGCTCCCAGGCCTTGATTCCGCCCGTCGCCTGGACCGAGGTGGACACACGGACGCCGGCGTCCGCGCCCAGCGTGCCGCCCGCGAGGAGCGTCGCCACCGCCGTCTCGATCTTCGAGTGGACGGCGGTGCCGCCGCCCTCGAATCGCGCCGCGATGCGGCCCTGCCGGTCGAGGACGAAAGTCGTCGGCATCGCGACGACGTTGAAGGCCTCGCCCGCCCGTCCTGATGCGTCCCTCAGGATCGTGAAATTCACGGGCACGGCATTCAAGAACGCGACGATCGCGTCGTCGCTGGCCTCGAGCGTGAGGCCGAGGACGCGCAACCCCTGTTTCTCGTATTTCCGCTGGAGGGTGTCCAACGCCGGGAAGCTCGTCCGGCAGGGCACGCACCACGGCGCCCAGAAATCGAGGACGACGACACTTCCCTTGAGGGACTCGAGCGAGAACGGGGTGTCGTTCATCAGCCGCAGCCGCACGGCGGGAGCCTGTTCGGCGCCCCGAAGCGGGCCACAGAAGACACCGAGGGCGAGAAGGACGACGGAGATTCGTCTCAAGGCGGCAACACCTCTCACGCCGGCGCACCCTGCAAGATCAATTCCCTGACCGCCCGTCTCAGGATTCGGACGGCCGCCTCAATTCGCCCCCTGAACCGGCCCCAGGTACTTGTCGAGCCAGTCGAGGCTCTCGCGGATGAAGTCCTTGCGGGCCGGCGCGTGGCCGGACTCGAAGATGACGTGCCTCTTGTCCTTCGCCGGCGTGCCGAGCAGCCGGAAGAACGGAATCTGTGACGACTCGACCGGGAAGAAGTGGTCGTACCGGCCGTTGAGCATGACCACCGGAATGCTGACGCGGCTCACGAAGTTGATCCGATCGGCCTCGGGCAGCGCCCGCTGAAACTCGAGCCCCCCGGACATGAGCACCGCGGTCTTGAAGCGGCTCTCCAGCGCGAGGACGATCGGCGCGACCGCACTCCCCCAGCTCAGACCGAGATACGCCAGTCTCCCCCGGTCGATGTCGTTCCGCGTCTCGAGGTAGTCGAGCGACCGGCCCACGTCCTTCGACCACATGACGACGTGGTCGCGCCAGAAGGCGGTCGGCTCGGGATAGTCGGATTTCAGGTCGTCCCGTCGCTCGAAAGTGCTCTTGTAGATGGGGGCCATCAGCGCCCGGCCGCTCTTCGGGATGAAGTCCGCGTAGGGCGCGAGCGTGAACTTGTCCGCGTGAATGGCATTCGAGCCGGGGAAGTAGACGACCGTCTGGTAGGGCGGGGCCGCGTTTCTCGGGAGGTAGAGATGGGCGATGACACGCTCGCCGCCGTAAGCCGCGTTGAAGCTGACCTTCTCCCGCGTCCAGTCCTCGGTCGTCTCCGTCTCCTCGACGCGAGCGTTCAGCTCGACCTTGTCGTAGGCGTAAAGACCCTTGTAGGCGCGGAAGACCTCATCCGAGACCGGCTTCTCCTTCGAGAAGTCCCGGAAAGGAGCTTCGATTCTCCCGGCCGCAGACGAAGGTGCCGGCGTGGAAAGCCTGACGCATCGGAACCCGTAGTTCGCCCTGCGGTCCCACGGCGACTGCGCGTCCTGGTCGATGAACATGTACGTCGGCTCGCCGAAACCCCCGCCCAGGATGAACCGCTTGCCTGCCGGCGCTCTCGTTCCAGCACCACTCCTTGACGTTGCCGGCCATGTCCGTCGTGCCGAAGCCGCTGATGGCCCCGTCGCTCCCGACGGGAACCGTTCCGGCGCCCTGGAAGTTGCTTCCCGGCGCGATGAGCTGGCTGGCTCGCGTCTGCGCGGCCCAGTTCCAGTGGTAGACGGTGGGAAGGCTCTTCCCCGCGAACTCCGCGTAGGCGGCGGCCTCGTACCAGCTCACGCCGGCCACGGGATGCTTCTCCAGCCCCTTCGGGAAGGTGCCCAGCTCCCAGGTGGCGGGACCGGGGCGTCCCGTCGCGTCGCGAAAGAGAGCGACAGCCTCGTTCCATGGAATCGATCGCCCGTCACGCGCGAACGGCTGCTTCCAGAAGTCCCGCTTCTGGTAGCCCCCGGCGTCCACGAACTTCTTGTATTCCTCGTTGGTGACTTCGTGCCGGTCGATCAGGTAGTCGTCGAGCGGGACCTCCGGAAAGTGCTCGAGCCCGGGGATCGCGAGCCCGATCTTCCCTCCCGGCACGCGCGTCATTCCCGGCGGGACGCTCCCCTCCGGGTCGAGCCGGACCGTCAGCCTGGGAGCCTGACCAGGGGCGATGAGCCAGGTCGGCGCGATCTCGTACGCGTCTTCGAACCCCCGCTTTCCGACCCGCCACAGATAGAAGCCCTTCGGGATCCGGACGGTCTCGAGCGGCGTTTGCCCGAGGGTCTCCCAGTGCCGCGGATCGTCCCGGTAGAGGCGGTAGGACACGTCCGCGCCGGGCGGGACGCTCTCGGCGGAGGCTTCCATCGTCGCCTGCGCGAGGAGCTTCTCGAGCGCCGGATCGTTCGGGAGGACGGCTCGTGCTTCGCGGATCAGGTCGACGGCCTTCGTGTACTCCTCGGCAGCCACGAGCCGCGCGATCTCGGGCGTGGCCGTCTCGCGGGCCCACCGCGCCTGCGACGCGCGGTGCCAGAGCCACCCGGCCACGAGGGCGATGACAGCGGCCGCGGCGGCGAACGATCACGCGACCCTTCCCCGCGAGAGTCCCGTCGGCCGCGCCGGAGCCATGGAGGCTTCCAGCGCCTTCAGCTCGGCGTGAACCTCTTCCGCGCTCGCGTGGCGGCGCCCGCGGTCCTTCTCGAGAAGCTTGCGAATGATCGCCTTGAGCTTCTCCGGTATCGGCCGATCGCCGAAATCGCGAGGCTCGGCGTGCAGAATCGCGTCGGCGACGGCGACGATCGTGCTTCCCTTGAACGGCAGCCGTCCCGTGACCATCTCGTAGAGAACGACTCCGAACGAGAAGAGGTCGCTTCGCGCGTCGACCGGCTTGCCGAGGAGCTGCTCGGGCGACATGTAGGAGAGCGTGCCCAGCGCCGTGCCTTCGCGCGTCAGCGCCGGCGCCGCGTCGCCGGAGGGAGGACCATGCCGAGTCGCTTGGCGAGGCCGAAGTCGAGCACCTTGACCTGGCCGCGAGGGGTCAGCATGACGTTCCCGCTCTTGATGTCGCGATGGAGGATTCCCGCGCGGTGCGCCTCGGCGAGCGCCTCGGCGATCTGGAGCGCGATCGCGACGGCCTGTCGCGCGGGAAGAGGCCCGTTCGCGAGCGTCGCATGGAGGGTCTTCCCCTCGACCAGCTCCATCACGAGAACGTGACGCGCGGCAGAGGAGGGGGAGGAACCGGAGATTTCTTCGAAAGAGTAAAGGGTGGCGATCCCAGGGTGATTCAGGCTCGCGAGCAGCTTCGCTTCGCGCTCGAAGCGCACTCTCCTCTCTTCACCTTCCAAGAAATCTTCCGGCAGGACCTTCAGCGCAACCATCCGGTCGACGCGGGTGTCCCGGGCCCGGTAGACCTCGCCGAAGCCGCCCGCCCCGATCCGCTCGAGGACCTCGAAGTGACCGAGCGTCGTTCCCGGAGCTGATCGAAGGAGCGGGCGCCCCGAGCGATCCGGCGCCCGGCGAGGGCGTCGCGGCCGTCATCTCCTTCGATAGATCCGAGCTTCCGCCGGGAGCTCCGTCGGTTCCTCCCGGCTTTTTCGGGTCATCGCCCTGGACGCCCATCTGGGAGAGCATACCGGCCGGCTGTAGACTTCGCGCCATGCCGAATCTCACACGCCGTGATGTCCTCGGCGCCGCCGCGACCTCCGCGGCGGCGCTCGCCCTCCCGCGCTTCCTTTCCGCCGCCGACGACCGCTCCGCGATCTACGCCGAGATCGAGAAGCGCCACGGCGAAGCCGTCGCGCGCCTGCAGGACTGGGTGCGGAATCCCGTCCATCGCCGCCGAAAACCGCGGCATGGAGACGGGCTGCGCTCAGATGATGTCCGCTCCTGAAGGACGCGGGGTTCCAGAGCGCCGTCAAGATGCCGACCTCGCGGCCACCCGGGCGTCTTCGCGACGCTCGACGCGGGCGCGCCGAGCACCGTCGGCCTCTACTTCATGTACGACGTCAAGCAGGCGGATCCCGCCGAGTGGACTCGGCCCCGCCCTTCGAGGCGACGCTCGTCGACAAGCCGGGCTTCGGCAAGGTCCTCGTCGGCCGCGGCGCGGTGAACCAGAAGGGACCCGAGTCCGCGTTCCTCGCCGCGCTCCACGCCATTCGCGGCGCGGGAAGGAAGCTTCCCGTCAACCTCGTCCTCGTCGCCGAGGGCGAGGAGGAGATCGGCTCGCCGCACATCCCGGAGATCGTGCGGAAGCCCGAGGTCGCCGCGGCGCTCGTCGAAGACGATGGGCGTCTTCATGCCGTCGGCGCGGGCCAGGATCCCGACGGCTCCGTACAGGTCTCCCTCGGCGCCAAGGGCGTCGTCGAGCTGCGAGCTCGTCTCGAGCGGCGCGAAGTGGGGCCGCGGCCCGACGAAGGACGTCCACTCCGCGAACCGTGCGCGGCTCGACAGCCCTGCGTTCCATCTCGTGCAGGCGCTCGCGACGCTCGTGAACGCCGACGGCGACCCGGCGATCGACGGCCTCGCGGCGGCGGCGAAGCCCCCGAGCCCGGCGCAGGCGCGCGATGCTCGACGCGGCCGCGAAGCGCCTCGACGAGGCGACGGCGAAGCGAATGCTCGCCGCGTCGCGCTGGGTCCACGACGCGCCGTGGCGCGAGGCGCTCGAGAGGCTCTGCTTCTCGCCGACCGTGAACATCCAGGGCCTCGTCGGCGGCTACATGGGCCCCGGCGGCAAGACGATGCTGCCGAACAAGGCGCGTCGCGAAGCTCGACCTCCGCCTCGTGCCCGACATGACGTTCGACGGCGCGATCGCGGCGCTCAAGGCGCATCTCGCAAAAGCGCGGCTTCGGCGACATCGAGGTGAACGTCTCGGGCGGCTACGGCCCGACGGAGACGTCCGCCGACGCGCCTCTCATCCGGGCGCAGATGTCCGTCCTACAAGCGCGCCGGCCTCGATCCGCTCCTCTGGGTGAGGAACGCCGGCTCGTACCCGGGCTACGTCTTCACGGACGCGCCGCTCAAGCTCGCCTCGGGCCACTTCGGCCTCGGCCACGGCAGCGGCGCGCACGCTCCCGACGAGTACTACGTGATCGAGTCCTCGAACCCGAAGGTGTCGGGCTACGACGGCGTCGTGCGTTCGTTCGTGGACTATCTCTACGAGCTGGCCGAGATCCGCTAGGCGAGGCTAGAGCCGCTCAGGGCCCGGGGGCGACGACGATCCAACGGCCCGGGTAGTGACGCTCCCGTCCGTCGCGGGATCGGAACACCACGGCTAATCGATGCGCGCCGGCGTCGCTCGAGCCCAGCACCACGCGCGCTTCGTATCCTGCTGTCGCGCACGACCCGAGCCCCGGGACGACAGCCTCTACGTCCAGGCGGGCCGTTCGCCGGAGCTCAGCCGGCACGCGCTCCACGCCGTCGAGCAGCACCTGGACGGTGAGATCCTGGCCGGGTACGCGCGCCCAGCCGCGCACGACGAGCGTGCCCCGGACTTCCGCTCCCTCGGCGGGATCGTCGATGCTTCCCAGGAGGCTGGGGTCCTCGCGCCACGCGCTCGTTGAGGCCGGAGGCCGCCGGAGGACCAGTTCTCTCGCCGAGAGCACGCGAGGTTCCCGTCCAGGCGGAGCGGGGAAAGGCGGCGGCGCTTCGAGCTCGAGCGCCACGATGTCGAAGAGCGTGTGACCCGAGAAGAATGGCAGCTCGTACCGGCTCTCCCGACGGACGAGGAAGCCGCTCCGCTGGAGCTCTTTCCTCGTGACCTCGAGATCCCTCGGGTAGGTGAGGAGGCGAGAGTGCGCCCCTTCAACGCGCGGAATGCTTCATCGAGGCGGGCCAGATTGGCCGGGCGTCTCGAAGTACGGGACGACGGTCAATCCGATCGTCGGCAGTCGCGGCGCGAGGAGCGCCATGAGTCCATTCGTCGTCGGCTCCACGTCGACCCACCCGCCGAACGTAGGGAGCGCGTTCCGAAGCCCGGCTGGTGCCTCGCTCTTCAGATCGCGGTCGAACCCAACACGGCGAAGCTCCTTCCACGCGGTGCGAGGCTGGTGAAACACCGTCGCCCGGCCGCTCCAGTCGCTCGGCGCCACGTCCCAGAGAACGACGACCGACTGGGCTCCGAGGATCGCGACGGGAAACCAGGCAAGGAGCCTCATCGCGGCGCTCCCGTCCGAGGCGGCGGCAACGACTCGAGCCGAAAGGAGGACGAGGACGAGCCCGCCCGCGAGCTCAGCGAAGAGGCCGTAGCGGTGGATGCCGCTTGCGAAGCTCCAGAAAATCGACCCCAGGATCACGATGACTGCGAGACCCCGAAGCCGCCGATCGCGGGGAGGGAGCAGAAGGGCGACGACCGAACCGAGAAACCCGAGCGCGAGCCTTCCGGATGTCCGGCTCAGCTCGCTGAGTCTTTCCGGATGGAGGATCGACGAGACGGGCCAGACAGCCATCTGAAGCCACGATGTCGGGCCGAAGCGGCTGTCGCGGGTGTTGAAAGGAGGGAAGAGAGGGGACCGGAAGAGAGCGTTGAAGTGCGGGAAAACAGGGTTCCCCGTCGTCCACCAAAGGAGCAACGTGTGGGGGGCCATCGGAAGAAGGAACGCGACCGCGGCCAGAACCCAGGAGGTAGCGGCCCGCCGAGGATTCCGATGGGGCGAGGGGACGACGAAGAGGCGGCCCACGAACACGACCCCGATCGCGGCAGCAAAGACGAGGTTGGTCAGCTTGAAAGCCACGGCCGACCCGAGGAGGAGGCCGATCAGCGGCAGGTCGTCGAGAGGTCCCGATCCCGTTCCTCTTCCTCGGCAGGAAAGACGAGAAGCGCCGCCTCGAGAAGGAGTGGCAAGCCGTAGAGGTCGACCATGTAGTTGCCGACTTCCCAGAGGATCCCCTCCGAGCAGACGATCCAGAGGGCGGCGAGCGCGCAGACGACCCGCGAGTCGATCGCGCGTTCGAGGGCGCGGAAGAGAATCGCGCCCGTCCAGACGGCGACGAGGCAGCTCGCCGATCGTCCCGAGCCGGTACCCGAGGATGGCTCTCAGGAGCGCCGAGAGCATGTCGGGGGCCGGGTTCAGGGACGGAAAATTGTGCGGATAGAAGTCACCCGGAATTGCGAGGAGACCGCGAAGCGCCCGCTCGCCGTGGAGGATGTGGTAATTCAGGTTGTCGAAGCCGACGTCCGGATAGGCCAGGTGGAGAACCCAGAAGAGTCCCGAGCGGCGCGGCCGTGCCCAGCCAGAAGGCGGCAGGGAGAGGAGGCCGAACCCCGCGGGAGCGCAGGCGAAGGAACCCGAGGAGCGCTGCCACGCCGATCGACGCGACCCAGGCAATGGTCTCGGGAACGAGCCAGAAAGCCTGCCTCACCAGGACGAGCGTGTAGAGGAAGGCGAGAAGGTCCCCGGCGCTCGAGCCGGCCCTTCACGCCGCGCTCTCCGGCGGCCGGGTCGCGGTTGCGACGAGAACTTTCTCGCGGCGGGACGCGCGGGTCGCGAACATGAGGAAGTGCAGAGCATACGCATTCCCACTCGCGCCGATATCATCTCGTCCATGCCCGCCGAGACCCGAGTCCGGATGCGCGCGTTCGGGCGCGAGGCGCTCGTGTGCCTCGCGTTCCTCGGCCTGACCGCCGTCATGACGTGGCCGTGGGTTCTCCATCTGCGCGATCACTGCTCGGACGCCGGAGATCCCTATCTCGTCTCGTGGACTCTCTGGTGGGATTTTCACCAGACGTTCCACGATCCCTTCCACCTCTTCGACGGAAACGTGTTCTTTCCGATGAAGTACAGCCTCGCCTTCAGCGAGCACAACTACGGCATCGCGCTGCTCTTCTTCCCGTTCTTTCCCCTCGGTCTGCGTCCGCTCACCGCGCACAGCCTCGCGATGCTCCTCGGGTTCGCGTTCTCGGGTTACGGCGCGTTCCGGCTCACCCGCACGCTCACGGGCTCGACGGGCGCGGCGTGGGTCGCCGGCATCGCGTTCGCGTTCGTGCCGTACCGCTTCGGCCAGATGCCGCACCTCCCGTACATGTTCTGCGGCTGGATTCCGATTCTCCTCGAGGCGCTCGTCCTCTTCGTGCGCGAAAGGACGCCGAACGGCGCGCGTCGTGGCTCGGCGCCGCGTTCTTCCTGAACGGCCTTTCGGTCATCCACTGGCTGGTTCTGACGCTCATCCCTCTCGCGGCCACGGGCCTCGCGCTCGGGTTCCGGAACGACGCGGCCCGGGACCGGGCGGGGCTGAAGCGCGGCGCGCTCGCGCTCGGAATCGCGGGATTCGCGCTCCTCCCGTTCCTCCTTCCCTACCAGAGGGCCGCGAAGCTCTACGGCTTCACGCGGCACGCCGGCGACGCGGTGCACTTTTCCGCCCTGCCGAAGGACTGGCTCAGCATGGATGCCTGGAATCGGACGTGGCGAGGCTTCGCCGAGTGGCCCGCGCCGCAGCGAGCGTCTCCTCTTTCCGGGGCTCCTGCTGCTGCTGCTTCCGCTCGCGGCGGTTCTCCTTTCGCGGGCCGAGATCGGGCGACTCCGCGCCGGTCCGCCCGGCTCTGCCATTCGATCCGCGCGGCCGCAACCTCGTTCCCTGGCTGGACGGTATCTCGGTCGTCGCGGGGACGCTCGCGCTCTTCGCCGCGAGTCCGACCGGCATCCACATCCGCCTCGGAGGCAAGGAGGTCTTCAGAGCCACGGAGTCGCCGCGTGCGCTCGTGCTCCTCGCGGTCGCTCTTTTCGCGAGGTGGTGGATCGCCTATCCGAAGGCTCTGCCCTTCGTGCGCGGGCGAAACCTCCCGGAGAGCCTGCGTCTCCTCCGCCGGCCCGACGCGATCCTCGTCGGCGGCATCTGGGCAGTTCTCGGCTTTCTTCGGCTCCCTCGGCATGAACTTCCCGTTCCACCGCGTGCTCTTCGAGGCCGTTTTCCTCTTTCGCAGCATGCGCGTTCCCGCGCGCTGGGCCATGATCGCGTACCTCGGCCTCGCGGTCCTCGCGGGCGCCGGGGCGCAAGGCCCTCGCGGAGCGTGGCGCCGCCGTCGGAGCGGAACGGGCGCGGCGGCCTTCGTCTTCGTCCTCGCCGGCCTCGGCCTCCTCTTCGAGGACCGTGTCGCGCCGCTCGAGCTCGATTCGCGGCGAGGCCGATCCCGACGAGGCCACGCTCTTCCTCGCGAAGACCCCCATGAAGGGCGGCCTCGTCGAGCTTCCGGCCGGCACCGAGGACCATGGCAACTACCGCGCCATGCTCCGCGCCGCGGATCACGGAAAGCCCCTCGTCACGGCCGTCTCGGGCTTCTCGTCTCCCGATCGTGAGCCGGATCGAGGAGGACGAGCGGAAGACGCCGATTCCCGACGAGCTCCTCGACTTCCTCGAGAGGCATCCCGACGTCCTACATCCTCGTCCGCGACTCGTGGCTGTCGCCCGAGCTGCGCGGCCCGCACCGCGACTGGCTCGCGCGGGGGATGGCCTCGGGGCGGCTGCTGTTCGTGAAGCGCTTCGACGGCCGCATGCGAAACGAGCTGTACGCCGTCGTCCGGAACGAGCCGGAGGCGAAGGCGCTCGACCCGCTGCCGTGGACACCGGCCGGCGGGCCACTGCCTGCCCAGGCGCTCTACCGCGAGGACCCGGCCCTCATCGGCTCGATCGACGAGCCCGCCGAGGGCGCCATCGTGACCGGCCCGCTCACCGTGCGCGGCTGGGCCCGCATCAACGGGGAAGACCTACACGTTACCGTCACGATCGACGGAGAGGAGCGCAAGCTCGTCAAGGGCGCGCGCGTGCCGCGCCCGGAGGTCCAGGCCGCTCATCCCGTCCCTCGGCGATTGCCGGACCGCCGGCTACGAGGCGACGTATGCGTTCGAGCCCGGCGACGAGGGCCCGCACGAGATTTCCGTGCTCTTCCGGGCCTCCGACGGCCGGCAGCGCCACTACCCGCCGCGGAGATTCACCTGGAAGCGGTGAAGCGCGCGGCGAAGAGACGCCGGTGTCCTCCTCGTCTTCGTCGCCCTGACGGTCGTCATGACGTGGCCGTGGGCGATCCACGTGCGCGACGCCTCGTACGACCCGGGCGACTCGTACCTGAACTCGTGGACCCTCGCGTGGGACTTCCACCAGACGTTCCTCGATCCGCTCCACCTCTTCGACTCGAACAACTTCTTTCCGTACCGGTACACGCTCGCACTCTCCGAGCACCAGTGGGGCATCGCGCTTCTCTTCTTTCCGGCCTTTGCCGCCGGCCTTCCGCCCCTCACGGTGCACGGCCTCGCGATGCTCTTCGGGTTCGCGTTCAGCGGCTACGGCGCGTTCCGTCTCGCACGCACGCTCACGGGCTCGACGGCCGCCGCATGGGTCGCCGGAGTCGGGTTCGCGTTCGTGCCGTACCGGTTCCACCACATCCCGCACCTCTCGTACGTCTTCGCGGGCTGGATGCCGCTTCTCGCCGAGGCCGTCGTCCTCTTCGCGCGCCGCCGCTCGTGGCCGCGCGCCGCCTGGCTGGGCCTCGCGTTCTTCATGAGCGGAGTCTCGAGCATCCACTGGTTCCTTCTCGGCTCGGTCCCCACCGCCGCCATGGCGGCGATCCTCTTCTTCAGCGACCAACCCCCTGCGCGGCGCGCGTGGGGCCGGGCCGCGGCTGCCCTCTGCGTCGCGTCGCTCCTCCTCGTCCCGTTCTTTCTTCCCTACCGTCGGGTCGGCGCGCTCTACGGCATCCAGCGCGGGCCTGACGAGGCGACGTTCTACTCCGCGCGGCCGATCCACTGGCTCACTCCGGACTCGAAGTTGAAGCTCTGGCATGGCATGGGAGAGAGCCCGTCTCGCGGCGAGTTCTCCCTCTTCCCCGGCTTTCTCCTTCTCACGCTGGCGCTGATCGGATTCCTGTTGCTCCTCGCCCGGCGCTCCGACGCCGGCACAGCCGGCGTTCTTTTCGCGGGGCTCGGTTTCGTGGGGTCCTTCGGCATGTCGACGCCTTTTCATTGGCTGCTCTTCCATCTGCTCCCGCCTTTTCGCGCGATCCGCGCGCCTGTTCGCTGGGCGATGGTGGCCGATCTGGGCCTTGCGGTTCTCGCGGGCGTCGCCGCGGCCGCGCTCGTCGATAGCCTGTCACGCCGCCGGTCGAAGGTTCTTGAATTCGGCGTTGCCGCGTGTCTCTGCGGTGCCCTTCTCTTCGAAGACCGTGAGGCTCCTCTGCCTCTCAATCGCGGAGAGCCGGACCCGGACCCCCTCACGCGGTTCCTCAAGGAAACGTCGATGGCCGGCGGCCTTTACGAGCTTCCGGACGCGTTTGGCGAGACGAATTGCCTCCACGTGCTGCGTTCGGCCGACCACTGGAAGCCGCTCGTGAACGGCTATTCGGGCTTCCAGATGCCGATCGCGCAGAACCTGCACGACCTCATGGTGGAGGGAAAAACGACGGAGCTCCTCGAGGCGCTCGAGGCCGTACCCGTCTCGTACGTCACGGTGAGGCCGCGGCGCATGACGGAAGAGCAACAGATGACCGCGACGAAGCTCGTCGAGGCCGGTCTCGCGTCACATCGGCTTCTTTACGTCCGCCGCTTCCTTCCTGACGACGAGCTGTACGCCGTCGTCAAGATCGAGCCGGGCGCGAAAAACATCGAGAGCGCCCCCATGACGAGCGAGCCGCGAGAGTCCGCGGGAGCGGAGTGGGCCGGCCTGACGGGCTCGATCGACGAGCCGGCTGAGGACGCGACCGTGACCGGTAACCTCACCATTCGCGGCTGGGCACGAATTCCAGGCGACGACCTCGGGGTGACCGTTCTCATCGACCGGGCGCCGCGCCTCCCGCTCCGTGAGGCGCGCTTCCCACGAACAGACGTGCAAGCGGTGGTCCCGTCAATCGGGGACTGCTCGACCGCCGGCTACGAGCGCGTCTTCGCCTATCAGCCCGGCGATGAAGGCGAGCACGAGCTTTCCGTCATCTTCCGCGGTCCGGTCGGCCGCGTGCGCCACTACCCGTCGCGGAAGTTCATCTGGAAGAAGGGGCCTTAGCGTCGGCGAGGCGTCACGCCCGAGAGCGGCGCACCGCTACGGGAAGCGCCTGCTATGCGCGCGGCCCTCTTCGCTCCAGAGCAGCTCGCGAAGAAAAGCCGGGCGGGAGAGCTCGCCCCGCGAAATCTTGTCCAGGTAGAACTCCTCTCCATCGGCGTCCGCAGCCCTTCCGAAAACCCGTTCGTACGCGAGGCGGACGAAGGCTCGGTCTTCGCGTTCACGTCCCTCGTCGAGTACCTCCATGGCGCGCGCCGCTTCGCCCGGCGCCGATTCCCCCGGGAGAAGCGAGGCGTGCGAGACCCCTTCAGTCGGCGGAACGGGGAACGTCCGGCTCGAGAGCAGCTCCCGCACGAACAGCCTGTAGCCGTCGAGACGCTCCTCGACGAGCGACAGATGATGACGGAGCGCCCTCTCGTCGGGTTCGAAGCCCAGGACGGCCCTGAAGCCGAAGGCGATCGCGTCCGCGGGAGGACGTCCCTCGAGCCGGGAAGTCGCCGCCCTCACCAGGTCGAAGAAATCTCCCGGCCGCGGCGCTTCCCCGAGACGCGTGAAGATCTCGCACGCGGCGAACCAAGGGATCTCGGGTACGAACGGGCGATAGAGATCCAGAAACCCCCGGGAGGTCGCGACGGTGTCGAGGAGCGCGGCACGGTCTTCGAATCCCCTTTCGAGGATCGAGACGTGGAACGCGCGCCCCTTCTCGTCGAGCGTGCTTCCAAGAAGGACGCGATACGCCTCGGTGACGAACGCGGCCGGATCCGCCTTGGAGAGCCTCTGAACGAGACCCAGCAGGTGGGGCCGCAACGATTCGGTTCCGTCCCGGATCCTCGCCGCATCTTCCTCCGGAGCCCTCGACCCGAGGCGCTCGAGGAGGGACCCGAAGAGAGGCAGGTCCCATCCACGGGGACGGATCGACGCGGCCGCACCGTCTCCCGCCTTGCGCGCCGTGATCCAGTGGTAGTGGCCCTCGGCTCCCCATTCGTCCACGATGGAAAACGGCGTTCCCGCAAGGAGCGCGCTCACGTCCTCCGGCGAGAACTTGACGCCCTGATACGTGTCGGGACCGCCGTCATGGTGTTTCCACCACCACCGACCGTCCAGCTGAAAGCGAAACACCCCACCCGGCTTCAGGACACGCGCGGCCTCTTCCACGTAGCGGCGGATCGGCGCGCGATCGGGAATGTGCTGGAAGACGATGAAGGAAAAGACGAAGTCGAGGGAGGCGTCCGCGAGGTACGCGAAGGTGCCGTTCGTGAGCGCGGTTCTCACGTTGGGCGTGTCCGCCGAGTAGATCTTCGACTTCTCGATCATGACGGGCGAGATGTCCACGCCGTGGGCGACCGTCACGCGCTTCGCGAGCGGAACGAGAAGCCGTCCGACGCCGCACCCGATCTCGAGGACCTCGGCGGACGGACTCGAGCACGACGCCGTCGAGCACGATCCCTTCGAGGTCCTTCTCGCCCGAGGAACGGAATGCCGCCTCGCTGCCCGCGTGCCCGGTCGCGATGTGGAGCTTGTGATCCTCCGCGGCGCGCCGGTCCCAGTCGCCGCGCATCCGGGCAAGGACGTCCCCGTGTGGCTCGGACATCGACGAGCGAAGATATCACCGGGACATTCAAGGTCCCGCCGTTCTGCCGTAGCATGAGCGCGTGGACTACCGGTACGGCGAGCTGCCGCTCGATCTCCTCCAGGCCCTCCTGACGTACGAAGAGCTGCTGAAGCTCTTCCTCGACCTCGTCTCGCGCCTCGGCGGCGACGTGGAGCAGGCGATGCAGTGGATGAAGGAGCTGCAGCGCCGCGGAATCATCGGCGCGAACGTCGACCTCGAGGCGTTCCGCGCCGCGCTCGAGAAGCAGGGCATCGTGGGGCGCGACGGCGAGGGAAACCTCATGCTCCTCGGCTCCGGCGAGCGCCGCATCCGCCGCAACGCGCTCGAAGAGATCTTCTCGTCGCTGCAGAAGGCGGGGCCGGGGCTGCACTCGATCCCGCGCGCCGGCACGGGCGCGGAGCCGCTGCCCGAGACGCGCCCCTACGAGTTCGGCGACGACGTCTCGCGCCTCGACGGCATTCGCACGGTGGCGAACGCCGCGCGGCGCGACCCGGACGACCTCGCGCTCCGGCCGGACGACTTCGAGGTCTTCGACGTCGAGCACCAGAGCGCCTGCGCGACCGCGATCGCGATCGACGTCTCGCACTCGATGATCCTCTACGGCGAGGACCGCTTCACGCCCGCGAAGAAGGTCGCGCTCGCGCTGACGGAGCTCATCCTCCAGAAATACCCGAAGGACACGATCGACATCGTCCTCTTCGGCGACGAGGCGAAGCCCGTCCCTCTCGAGGAGCTGAGCAAGGCGCAGGTCGGGCCGTTCCACACGAACACGAAGGCCGGGCTCGGCGTCTCGCGGCAGCTCCTCATGCGGCGCCGCTCGCGCAACCGCCAGATCTTCATGATCACGGACGGCAAGCCTTCGTGCATCAACGAGGGCGGGCGCCTCTACAAGAACCCGTTCGGCCTCGACCTGAAGATCGTGAACCGCACGCTCGAGGAGGCCGAGAAGCTGCGGCGCGACGGCATCCAGCTCACGACCTTCATGATCGCGACGGACCCGGCGCTCGTGGACTTCGTCGACACGCTCACGAAGGTCGCGCGCGGCCGGGCGTACTACGCCTCCCCCACCGATCTCGCGTCGTTCGTGTTCCGCGACTACATCCGGAACCGGAAGAAGCTGTTCACGTGACATTGGTCTGGGTCGGGGCGGCGTTTGGAATTCTTCTGCTGCTCACGGGAGCTTTCGTTCTCACGACAAGGCTCATCGCGAGACGGAGAGGGCGTATTTTCTTAGAAGGGTTAGGAGGGGTCGTGCGGATTGGAACGCCGTGCCTCCTGGCTCCCGCACCTCCTTCTCTTGACCTTCTAAGAAAATCCGGATCCGAATCTCCTGGCGGCGCGCCCCCCCCAGCGCGCGGACGCGCGCTCCTCCCCGGCACCGTGGCCCTCACTCCGGCCGGTCTCGTGTGGGAAGCTCTCTGGGGCCGCACGGGCTCTTACTCATTCGAAGAAATACAACGTCTCGAGACAGACGACAGCCTGTCGAGCGGCAGAGGGCTTTCTCCGAAGCAAAGTCCTCCGCGTCACTTCCGATCGCGGCGAGGTCGTGGAGTTCGTGCTGTCCCCCGGCCACGCCTGGGAGTGGCGGCAGGCGCTCGGGGAATGGACGGCGCGCCGGGGGCGCATCGCGGGCGCCGCCGCGAACTGAATCCTCCTCAGTCCGGCAGGAACGGCACCGTCCGCACCGCGAGGCGCGGCGGGAGGCGGCGGGCGATCGCCGTCCGGATGTCGTCGGGGCTCGTGCGCAGCGTCAGGTGCGTGAGGACGAGGACCTCGTTCTCGAAGAGGTCCGCCCGCTCGGCGATCTCGTCGAGGTGGAGATGCTTCCACTTCTCGGAGCGCCCGCGGTCGCTCTCCTCCACGAACGAGCACTCGAGGAGGAGCACCTTCGCCGTGAAGAACGAACGCGGCGCGCGCGCGAAGATCCCGGCGCCCGTGTCGCCCGAGTAGGCGACGAGCGGAATCGCGACCCTCCCCGCCACGGTCTCGCCGCGCGCCGCGGCGTCCCGGATCTCTTCCGGGAGGTGCCCCGCGAGATCCTCGCGCAGGCGGTGGCGGATCTCGGAGGCGACGAAGCCGAGCGTCGGGAACGCGGTGGTCCGCCTCGAAGGCCTCGACCTCGAGGTCGCGCCGGAGGCTCACGCGCGCGCCGCTCTCCATCGCCTCGACGCGCGCGTCGTACCGCACGGCCTCGAGGGCCTCGTGGAGCGCGAGGATCTTCGTCCACGCGGGGACGGCCGCGGGATGCGTCCGGACCGTCGCCGCCCGGCAGGCGCAGAAGCCGTCGCTGCGAGCACCAGTACGCGAGGCCGGCGCCGTGGTCGAGGTGGGCGTGCGAAAGAAAGATGTTCGGCACGGAGACGAGCGCCGTCGGCGCGCGGCCGAGATCGAACGCGAGATGCAGCGTGGGCAGGTGAAACCACGTCTCGCGCCCCGCCACCGAGACGCCCCGGACGGGCAGACCCGCCCACGTGGCCTCGATCCGCCGCTCCCGAGCCTCGGGACTCACGGGCGCAGGATACGCCGGCGTCCTATACTTCCTTCCTCCCAGGGGAAAGCGCGGAGGGGGACACATGGCCCTGTTCAACCACGCGACGAAGGAGTTGACGGCCAAGATCGTCTACTACGGTCCGGGTCTGTGCGGAAAGACGAGCAACCTCAAGATGCTCCACCAGCGGCTCGAGCGCGGAGCGGGCAAGCTGCTGTCGCTTTCCACGGCGCAGGACCGGACGATCTACTTCGACCTTCTTCCGATCGAGCTCGGGAACATCAAGGGCTACACGGTGCGCTTTCAGGTGTGCACCGTTCCCGGACAGGTCTTCTACAACGAGACGCGCAAGATCGTCCTCCGCGGCGTGGACGGCCTCGTCTTCGTCGTCGACTCGCAGTGGTCGATGCTGTCCCACAACCTCGAGTGCTTCCAGAACCTCAAGGAGAACCTCCACGAGGAGAAGATCCTGCTCGAAACGCTGCCGGTCGTCATCCAGTACAACAAGCGCGACCTGCCGAGCGCGCTCTCGGTCGAGGCGCTGCAGGACTCGCTCGGCTTTCACTCGTATCCGTTCGTGGAGACCGTGGCCTCCGAGGGCACGGGCGTGATCGAGACGTTCAAGCTCGTCTCCAAGCTCACGTTCGTCGACCTCCTCCGCCGCCTGCAGCGGGGCTGGCAGCCGCCGCCCGAGCCCGCCGCGGATCTCGTGGAGGCTCCGGCCGCGGCCGGCGACGCGACGCCGCCGGCTCCGACGCCCGAGATCGTCGAGCCGGGTCCCGCGGCCCCCGAGGAAGAGGCGCCCGTCCTCGCCGTCGGATCTCGGGCGTGCGCGGGCCCGAGAGCGGCGAGGAGCCCCGGGCCGAGGAAGGCGAAGCCTGGGTCGTCCCGTCCGCGGAGGGGGCGTTCCCCGACCTCGCGGACGACTCGACAGATTCGTCCGCGGCTCCCGACAGTCGAACTTCCGCCGGCCGCCGAGCCGGCGGCGCCCGCCCCGCGAGAAGAGCCCGAGCCGGCGACTCTCGCGCCCGCGGTTCTCCTGGCAGCCCTCACGACCGAGCCGCCCTCGGCGCCCGCGCCGGCGCCGCCGGTTTTCGTTCCGCCGCCGTCTTCGCCCGCGATTCCCGCGTTCGGGAAGGCGTCCTCGGTGGACGAGAAGCTCAATGCCGTGCTCGCGGAGGCGCGCAAGTCCGCCGGGCGCCTGTCCGGGGTGTTCCGCCGCCTCGAGCCTCACGAAGGAAGCACGCAGGAGATCCCCGCGCGCGACCTCGCCGAGCGCCGCCTCGAGGAATCTGATCGCGGGACTCCGCGCGGAGATGAGCGCCGAGATCGCCCGCCTGCGCGAGGAGCTCGCCGCCGCCCAGAGGGCCGCCTCGAACGCCGAGAGCGCCGCGTCCGAGGCGGTCGAACGCGCCCGCCGTCTGGAGAACGCCCTGCGGCAGGCCCTGCGACGGCCTCGCGAGCTGACGAACGCGCTCAGGACAGCCGCTTCAGCGACGCGCCGGACGCGAGCCTCTTGGAGAGTGCGAGGCGCAGCACCTCGAGCTGCGTTTCGGAAAGCCCGACGAACTCACCGCCGGCCCTGAACAGCAGCAGGCGTCCGCCCTTGTCGTCGGCGCGCGAATCCGCCCGCGCGGCAGCGGGTGATGCGCACGAGGCCCGAGAACGGGACGCCGCCGAAGATCGCGTTGAGGTCGTACGTCGAGCCCGGGCGCAGCGTCGAGGGGAGCTCGAGGAGAAGGCCCGTCTCGGAGAGATTCAGGATCTCGGTCACGAGGCGTCGACTTGAGGTGCCCGCGCGTTCCCTTCGCGAGAGAAGTGCGGGGCGTGCGCCTCTTTTCCTTGTCCACGTTGCCGGCGTGCTCCGGACCCGTGAGTTTACGGAGACCGCGGAGCCCGCGTCAACGCGCTCAGCTCGTGAGCGTCTCGAGGAAGCGCGGGTCCTCGCGCCAGCCCGGCCGGGCCGCCACGACGAGGTCGAGAAAGAACCGCCCGCCGAGCGTCCGCTCGAGCTCGAGGCGGGCCGCGGTGCCCGCTTCCTTGCAGGAGCCGCCCGCCCGCGCCGAGGACGATGCCCTTGTGGCCGTCGCGGTCCACGACGACCGTCGCCTTGACGACCGTGAGGTCCTTCGCCTCGTCGCGCTTCCACTCCTCCACGAGGACCCCGAGGCCGTACGGAATCTCCTCCCGCGTCCTTTCGAGGAACTTCTCGCGGATGAGCTCGGCGGCGCGCGTTCTGGGATCCGCCGTCGTGACCGTCTTGCCTGGGAAGAGATCCTCGCCCTCGGGGAGGTGGCGCCTCAGGGCGGAGACGAGCGCGTCGAGCCCCTCGCCCGTGAGCGCCGACACGGGGACGATCTCCGTCGAAGATCCCGGCCTCGCCAAGCGCCGCCATCCGCGGGAGGAGAGCGGCCTTCGAGACGAGGTCGATCTTGTTCAGGACGGCGATCCGCGGCGCCGGCGCGCGCGCGAGGAGGTCCAGCGCGAAGCGGTCTCCGCCGCCGGACGGCACGGAGACGTCCACCACGAGCAGGCGGACGTCTTCCTCGCGGAGCGCCTCGAGGGCCTCGCCCATCATGACCTTGTTCAGCCGGTGGAGCGGCTTGTGGAGACCCGGGCGTGTCGACGAACACGATCTGGCCCTCGGGATCCGTCCGGATGCCGAGGAGTCGACGCCGCGTCGTCTGCGGCTTGTCGGAGACGATCGCGACCTTCGTCCCGACGAGAGCGTTCAGGAGCGTGGACTTTCCGGCGTTCGGACGTCCCGACGACGGCCACCGTGCCGGAGCGCCGCGGTCGGATCGCTCATGGCCTGTCTTCGACTTCCGGCGCGCCGGCGGTCCGCCGCGTCTCACGCGCACGCGGTGGATCCGCCGGCGGTCGGCCTCCTCGACGAGGAAGAGAAGGCCCGCCTCGTGCGCGATCTCGCCGGCCTTCGGGATGCGTCCGAGGCGCTCGGAGACGAGGCCGGCGACGGTCTCGTACTCGTCCGAGGGAAACGTCACGTCGAAGAGGCTCGCGATCTCCGGCACCCTCACGCGGCCCGCCACCGAGTACGAGCCGTCCTCCTGCGCGACGACGGGAGGCTGCTCGTCCTCGTGCTCGTCCGCGATCTCGCCGACGAGCTCCTCGACGAGGTCCTCGAGCGTCGCGAGACCCGTGACGGCGCCGTACTCGTCGACGACGATCGCGAGCGGCTGGCGCCGGCGGCGAAAGTCGGACAGGAGCGTCGCGACCGTCTGCGTCTCCGGCGCGAAGAAGACCTGGCGCGCGACGGGGCGCGCCGTCGCCGGCGGGTCCGGCCCGCGGAGCACCGTGAAGACGTCCTTGACGTGGACGACGCCGACGGGCTTGTCGATCGAGCCCTCGACGAGCGGGCAGGCGCGTGAACTTCGTCTTCACGAAGAGGTCCGCGATCTCGTCGAGCGGCGCGTCCGCCTCGGCGAACACGATGTCGGGCCGCGACGTCATGACCTCGCCGACCGTGCGGTCGCCGAAGTCCACGGCGCGCGTGACGAGCTCCTCCTCGTGCTTCTCGAGGATGCCCTCCTCGCGCGCGACGTCGAGGAGCGCGCGCACCTCGGCGTCCTTCGTCGGCCTCCTCCTTCTCCGGCGCGGGAACGGCGTTCGCCTCGGCCTCGTCCGTCTCCTTCTCGACGAGGCGCGAGAGGACCGGGTAGAGCGGCGCCGCGAGGAAGTCCACCGCGCGGGATGACCCACGCGAAGGACTGCGAGGAGCGCGTCCCCGCCGCGGCGGGCGACCCACCGGATGACGAGGCTCTCGGCGACGATCCAGCCGAGGAGGATCACGACGGCGGAGAGGAGCCACGGCTCGCCGACGCCGAGCGCGGCGAGCGCCGATCCGAGGCAGAGGAGCCCGCCGAGGACGGCGCCCTGCGCCGTGAGGCGCACGGCGATGCGCGAGACGCGCACGTGCTCGGAGCGCGAGGAGCGTCCCGAAGCGCGACGGGTTCGCCTCGAGAAGCGCCTTTCGGCGGAGGACCGAGAGGCTCTCGAGCGCCTGCGCGAAGCCCGAAAAGAGGACGTAGACGACCGCGAAGAACGCGGCGAGGAGGAGCGCGACGCCGGCCCCGACGGCGAAGCCGGTCACGGCACGCCGTCCGGGCCCTCGCCGAAGGCCGAGAGGAGGAGTCGCCGCTGCAGCCGGAACATCGTGCCGCCGTCCGTCTCGTGATCGTAGCCGAGAAGGTGGAGAAGGCCATGCGCGAGGAGAATCTGCACCTCGCGCCGCAGGGCGTGCCCGCGGCGCCGGGCCTGCCGGGCCGCGTACGGCACGTCGATGACGAGGTCGCCGAGGAACTCCCGCGCCGCGCGGCGGCGCGGGATTCGGACGCTTCGAAGGAGGGAAAAGAGAGGACGTCGGTCGGGCGGTCGATGCGGCGACAGCGGCGATTCAGCGTCCGCATGCGCGCGGTCGCCGCAGAGAAGGACGAAGAGAGCGAGACGCGCTTCGCGCGTGCCTTCGAAAAGGAGGCTGCGGGTCCAGGCGGCCACGCGCGCCGCGCGGCGGCGCTCCATGCACGCGCACGGACTCACGAGGCAGCGCTCGGACGGTGCGGCGCGCTGCATGCTCTCTTCACCTTCTAAGAAATCTTAATGCGCCCTGACGAAAACCGAAGCGCTACTCGCCAGACTGCGCCGGAGTCTTGCCGTTTCCGTTCGTGCCGTTGCCCGTTGCCGTTCGCCGTTCGCGGCGGCCGCGGCGGCATCGTCGGCCTTCTGCTTCTCGAAGATCTCGTAGGCGTTCACGACCGACTGCACGATGCGGTGGCGCACGACGTCGCGGTGGTCGAAGCGCACGAACTTGCACGCCCTCGACGTTCGTCGAGAACGCGGTCGGCCTCCTTGAGGCCCGAGATCTTCCCCTGCGGGAGGTCGATCTGCGTCACGTCGCCCGTGACGACGGCCTTGCTGCCGAACCCGAGGCGCGTGAGGAACATCTTCATCTGCTCGGACGTCGTGTTCTGGGCCTCGTCCAGGATGACGAACGCGTCGTTGAGCGTGCGGCCGCGCATGAAGGCGAGCGGCGCGACCTCGATGATGTTGCGCTCGAGCATGCGGCCGACCTTGTCGTACTCCGAGGATGTCGTAGAGCGCGTCGTGCAGGGGCCGGAGGTAAGGGTTCACCTTCTCGGCGAGGTCGCCCGGCAGGAAGCCCAGCTTCTCGCCCGCCTCGACCGCGGGGCGGCAGAGCACGATGCGCTTGACCTTCTTCTCGAGCAGGGCGGCCGCGGCCATGGCGACGGCGAGATAGGTCTTGCCCGTGCCCGCCGGCCCGATCGCGAACACGATGTCGTGCTCGAGGACGGCCTGCAGGTACTCCTGCTGGCGCACGTTCCGGGGCGACACGACCTGCCGGAGTGCCGGTCCGACGGAGCGATTCTCGAAGAAGTCGACGAGCGAGGTCGAGGGCTCTTCCTTCAGGATGCGGATCGCCGCCTCGAGGTCGGGCTTCTTCGGCGTGTAGCCGCGCTCGATGAGCTTCGAGAACTCCGAGAGAAGCCGCGCCGCGAGCGCCGTGCTCTCCGGGTCGCCCGAGACGGAGACCTCGCGCCCGCGCGCGGCGATCTCGACGCCGAAGGCGTCTTCGAGAAGCCGAAGGTTTTCGTCGTGGACACCGAAGAGCGCGCCGAGCCCCGCCTCGGGGAGGGTGAGCGGTATGGAGTCGGGTCGGATGTGAGTGCGCGCCTCCGGAGAAGATCTTAGCAAGTCGGAGTCGCGGGACGCCGGTCAATGAAGCCAGGGCGCGAACCGCGGGGTTGACGGTCTACAATCGCTGGCCAGCGGAGCCACAACCATCACGAGGAGGATGTCCGACCATGTATACGATTACCCGCCGCTACGCCCTGCTGTCGCTCGCCTCGCTCTTCGCGCTCGCCGTCAGCGTTCCCGCCGCGGCCAGCTCCAAGAAGTTCACCGAGTCGGACGATGCGAAGGAGAGCGACGAGCCCCAGGAGTACCTGAAGAGCTACGACAAGCTGACGAAGGGGAAGGAGGCCGACTGGGTCTACTTCACCGAAGGCGTCGACCTCAAGTCGTTCAAGACCGTCTCGCTGAAGACATGGGGCACCACGAACAAGCACTCGCGCAGCAAGCACGCGGCCGAGTCGGGCCCCGAGTACCTGGAGCAGTGGATCAAGAGGTCCAAGAAGCTCGGCTGGGAGGTCGTGAAGGACGGTGGCGACCTGCGGATCGAGGGGAATGTCTTCAATGCCTGGGAGCCGAGCGGCGGCGCCCGCATGTGGGGCGGCTGGGCGGCGAATCCCGGCGTGGGGATGGAGCTCGTCGCCAAGGACAAGTCGGGCAAGACGATCTTCGAGATCCGCCACAAGGCGAAGGGCTCCACGATGGAGGACGCCGTCGAGAACGGCCTCGAGAACATCGTCAAGACGCTCGAGGTCGGGAAGTAAGGCGGCCGGGCCGGACGAATCAGGCCGCTTCGCTCGCCGAGTCCTTCAGGATCCGCCCGTCGTGCACCTCGATGACGCGGCTCGCCCGTCGCGCGAGCGTCATGTCGTGCGTGATGACGATGACCGTGCCCCCGGCGCTCCACAGCTCCGTGAAGAGCCCCATGATGTCCCCGCCCGAGGTCGAGTCGAGGTTCCCCGTGGGCTCGTCGGCGAGCAGCATGTCGGGCGTCATCGCGAGCGCCCGCGCGACCGCCACGCGCTGCATCTGGCCGCCCGACAGCTCCGTCGGCTTGTGCTCGAGCCGGTCCCCGAGGCCGACCTTCGCGAGCAGCTCCGCGGCGCGCGCGCGGCGCTCCTTCGGGGGAACGCCGCCGAAGAGCATCGGCATCTCGACGTTCTCCTGGGCGGAGATCTGCGGCAGGAGGTTGAAGTTCTGGAAGACGAAGCCGACGCGCCGGTTCCTCACGTCGGCGAGCGCGTCGCGCGAGAGCCCCGCCACCCGCTCGCCGCCGAGCTCGTACGCGCCGCTCGTGGGCGTGTCGAGGCAGCCGAGGAGATTCATGAGCGTCGACTTGCCGGACCCGGACGGCCCGACGATCGCGACGAACTCGCCCTTCTTGACCGTGAAGCTCACGCCCTTCAGGGCCTCGACCTTCACCTTCCCCGTGTCGTAGACCTTGCGAATCCCGTCCATCACGATGATGTCGTCCGGAGCGGACCGGGGGGCGTCGAGGTTCCGGGACATGCCGTCTCCTCCTCTCTCTCACTCGTAGCGCAGCGTGGCCGCCGGGTCGATCGCGGCGGCGCGCCGCGCGGGGAAATAGCCGGCGAGAAGGCCGATCGCGCCGAGGATGGCCGGCCGTCCCGGCCGCGATGAGCGGCGACAGAGTCGGCCGGCCGAGGAACGCGAGCACGCGATTCGATCCGTCCGGGATCAGGCCGAGGCCGGTGACGATGAGGATCGCGATGACGAGGCCCGCCGCGCCCCCGACGAGCGTGTAGACGAGCCCCTCGAGGACGAACGGCCACGTGATCCACCGCGCCTTCGCGCCGAGCGCCATCTTCACGCCGATCTCGCGCGTCCGCTCCTTGACGACGGCGTACATGATGTTCGCGACGCCGACGCCGCCGACGAAGAGCGTCAGCACGCCGATGATCCCGAGGAAGATCTCGATGCCCAGATGAGATCCGTCTGCCCGTTCTTCGACGTCTTGACGATGTTCCAGGTCGCGAGCGCCCGCTCGTCCGTCGGGTCGTAGCCGTACTTCGCGCCGAGGATCTCGTTCAGGCGCTTCAGCGCCCCCGCCATGTCGTCCGGCGTCCGCGACTGGATGACGAGCACGTTCAGCCGGTCCCGGCCGAAGATCGCCTTGAACGTCGTCCACGGAATGACGGCGTGGCTCTGGTCCGGGTCCGCCGTAGACGCCCATCTGCGTCTTGTGCTGCATCACGCCGATGACCGTGAACGGCGAGTTGTTCACGAGGAGCGTCTTCCCGACGGGATCCTCCTTGCCGAAGATGTCCTTCGCCATCTCGTCGCCGAGGAAGAGCACGCGGCGCTTCTCCGCCTCGTCCGCCTCCGTGAAGAAGCGCCCGCCCGCCTGCGGATAGTGCTTGCGCGTCTCGCCGTAGATCGTGTTCGTGCCGAGGACGCGGCCGTTCACGGTCTTGCGCCCGTACGTGATGGCCGTGCGCCACGACACGCTCTCGCCGATGACGGCCGGGAGCTCCGGCATCCGGTCGGCCACGAACGACACGTCGTCCGTCGTGAGGCGGATCGGGCGGCCGGGCGGCATCCCCTTCCAGGGCTTCGACGTCTCGTTCGGCCACATGACGGCGAGGTTCTCGCCCGTGGACCTCCGGTTTCGGTCCATCTGCCGCTTCAGGCCCTCGCCGAACGAGAGGAGGAGGAGGATCGCGACCGTGCCCCAGGCGATCGCGGCGATCGTCAGGGTCGCGCGCTTCTTCGCGAGCCGCGACGACTGCGTGAAGAGGGTCAGGACGACCGGTAAGGTCCGGCCGCCCGTCACAGCTTCATCGCCACGACCGGATCCAGCCGCGACGCCTCCCGGGCCGGGAACCACCCGGCGAGAAGACCGATGAGCCCCAGGATCGCCGATCGTGATCGCCGCGACGAGAGGCGACACCTCGGGGACGCCGACGGAATCCGTGAAGCCGAGCTTCGGGAACGCGGCGCAGATCGCCGAGCGAGATCCGCGAAGCCGATCGAGGCCGCCCACGGCCGTCACGAGCAGCGTCTCGAGGAGGAACTGGCCGAGGATGAAGCGCTGCTTCGCCCCGAGCGCCATCTTGATCCCGATCTCCTTCGTCCGCTCCTCGACGACGACGTTCATGATGTTCGAGACGCCGATGCCGCCCACGACGAGCGTGAGCGAGCCCACGATGCCGAGAAAGCCCGTGAACGCGAGCATGAACGTGTCGAAGAACTTGAACTGCCCCGTCGTGTCCCACACCGAGAGCGCTTCCTTGTCCTTCGGGTCGAACTTCTTGCGCTTGCCGAGGATCTCCAGGATGCGGGCCGTGAGCGGCTCCGTCTCGAACGCCGACTTCGCCTGGTAGATGACGTTGTTCACGTACTTCTCGCCCGTGAGGGCCCGGTACGTCGTGCCCGGGATCGAGGCCTTGTCGTTGTCGCGCCCGCTGTAGCTCGAGTCCTGCGTCTTCGGTCTTGAGGACGCCGACGACGAGGAACGGCGAGCTGCCGAGCATGACGGTCTTCCCGACGGGGTCTCTCCTTGCCGAAGACGTTCTCGGCGAGCTTGTCGCCGAGGAAGACGACGCGCCGCTGCTCGTCCATGTCCGTCGGGTCGATGAAGCGGCCGCCTTCCTGCGGGATGAGATTCCGCATGCGGCCGAACTCGGGCGACACGCCCGAGACGTCCACGGGCCACGTCTTGAGGTCGAGGTGGAGCTTCATCGAGGTGTCGTACTCGCTCGAGACGCCGCGAGAGCCCTTCGGCCTCGCGGCGGATCGCGTCGATGTCCTCCTCCGATGAGGCGGATCCGCCGCCCCTTGCCGAGCCCCTGATAGGGAATCGACGTGAGACCGGGCCACGCGATGCAGATGCGGTCTCCGAGGCCCGCCGTGTTCTTGATCGAGCTGCTTCTTCAGGCCCGTGCCGAAGGCCAGGAGCAGCGTCACGGCGACCGTCCCCCACACGATCCCGAACACGGTCAGGAACGTCCGCAGCTTCTGGCTGCGCACGTCGCGGAGGAGCTGGCGGAAGACTTCTTCAATGTTGCCATGTCGCTATCACGGTCTGCAAGTTTCTTAGAAGGTGAGAGGGTCTAAGAAATTTCCTTCGGCGGTCTCTGAACGACCTTGTCGCCCTTGTTGAGGCCGCTCACGACCTCCACGTTCATCCCGTCCGAGATGCCGAGCTTCACCTCGATCTTCTTCGGCTCGACCTTGCTGCCCTTCGCCTTCTCGTCCGGGATCTCGACGAAGGTCTTCTTGCCGCCGTCCTCGAAGAGGACGAGGCGCTCGGGAATCGTGACGATGTCCTTCTTCTCGCGGATGATGAGGTCCGCGTTCGCCGAGTACCCGGCGCGGAGCGTCGGGCCGCCCTCCTTGCGCTCGAGCTCGATCTCGACGTCGAAGAGCGTCGCGCCCTCCTTCTGCTGCGCCTGCGGCGCGATGCGGGAGACCTTGCCCGTCACGACGTCCGTCGGGAGAGCTCCGACCTTGATGCGCGCCGTGAGTCCCACGTGGAGCTTGCCGACGTCGATCTCGTCCACCGTGCCCTTGAAGATGAGATCGCCCATGTCGGCGACCGTCGCCATCTCGGTGCCCGGCTGGTAGGACGTCAGCGGAACGACCGGGTCGCCGGGATTCACGGCGCGCGTCAGGATCGTCCCGGCGGCCGGCGCCCGGATGATCGACTCGAAGCCGGTCGTCTCGGTCTTCGCGAGCCGCCCCTTCCGCGTGAGGTCGCGGTCCTGCTCGGCCTTCATGAGGGCGATCTTCGCGAGCTCGAAGCTCTCGCGCTTCTGCCGTCGACGTCGGACTTCGGGAGGATGCCCTGGCGGAACATCTCCTCGGACCGGGCGAAGTCGAGCTGCGCGCGCTGGTACGTGGCCTGAGACGACTCCACGCGGCGGTCCACCTCGGTGAGCTCGAGGGGCGTGGGGTCGGGCCCGATCTCGAAGAGGGGGTCCCCCGCCTTCACGCGGTCGCCGACCTCCACGCGGCAGACCTTCACGATGCCCGAGATCTTGGATTTGACCGAGAACTTCTGGCGGGGCTGGATCTGGCCGACCGCGACGGCCTTCTCGGTGATCGAGCCGAGCTGCGCGTCGACGAGCTTCATGCCGCCGTCGGCCTTCTTCCCGCCCCGGCTGAAGGCGTAAAGGCCCGTGGCGGCCCCCGCGAGAACGACGAGCGCGATGAGCGTTTTCAACAGCTTGCCCATGTCCGAAGCCTCCCGGACGGAGCCCGATTTCCCTAAGCAGTACGTTGCGAGGCCGCGGAAGGTTCCTCGCCCGGGAACGGAGACAAAACATGAAAGGGCGATTCGACGTAATCTCGGCGAAGAGGAGGTCCCATCCGATGTCAAAACGGCTGCTTTCGAGGTGCGCGCGCGCCACTTTCATCCTCGCGCTCCTCCTTCCCGTCTTCCCCCTTCCGGCCGAGCTCCCGCCCCTCATCTCCCGCGACATCCTGTTCGGGAACCCCGAGCGGGCGCAGCCCGAGGCTCTCGCCCGACGGACAGCGCCTCGCGTGGCTCGCGCCCGACAAGAAGAACGTCCTGCAGGTCTGGGTCAAGACCGTGGGCAAGGACGACGACAAGATGGTCACGGCCGACAAGAAGCGCGGCATCCGCCAGTACTTCTGGGCCGAGGACAACAAGACGCTCCTCTACCAGCAGGACAACGACGGGGACGAGAACTTCCACGTCTTCGGCGTGGACCTCGCCTCGGGCAACGTGCGCGATTTCACGCCGTTCCAGGGCGTCCGCGCCGGCGTGGCGGACCTCAACCGCGACTTCCCCGACGAGGTCCTCGTCGAGGCGAACATCCGCGAACCGCCAGCTCATGGACGTGCACCGCCTGAACCTGAAGACCGGCGCCCTGACGCTCGACACCGAGAACCCGGGCGACGTCGCGGGCTGGGGATCGGACGCGAAGTTCCAGGTGCGCGCGGCGCAGGTCGCGACGCCGGACGGCGGCACCGAGATCCGCGTGCGCGACGACGTCAAGGCCCCCTGGAAGACGCTCCTCAAGGTCGGTCCGGACGAGATCCTCGACTTCGAGGACTTCTCGCTCGACGGCAAGTCCGTGCTTCCTCAAGAGCTCCATCGGCAGCGACACGGCGCGCCTCGTCGAGCGCAATCTCGCCACGGGCGCCGAGAAGGTGCTCGCCGTCTCGCCCGACGTCGACGCGGGCCCCGTCGTCATCCATCCGAAGACGCACGTCGTGCAGGCCGTGTCCTTCGCCCCGGGCCGCGCCTCGTGGAAAGTCCTCGATCCGTCCGTTCAGGCCGACTTCGACGCGATCTCCAAGCTCAACGCGGGCGATTTCGCGATCGTGAATCGCACCACCGCCGACGACGCCTGGCTCGTCGCCTTCACGTCGGACCGCGGCCCCCTTACCTGGTACAAGTGGGATCGCGCGGCGAAGAAGGGGACGCTTCTCTTCTCCGCGCAGCCGAAGCTCGAGGGCCTCGCGCTCGCCGAGATGAAGCCGGTCGTGATCAGGACGCGCGACGGTCTCTCGATGAACGCCTACCTGACGCTTCCGGACGGCGTCGCCGCCGAAGAACCTCCCCATGGTCCTCTTCGTGCACGGCGGCCCGTGGGCACGCGACGCCTGGGGCTACGACCCCTACGCGCAGTGGTTCGCGAACCGCGGCTACGCCGTCCTCCAGCCGAACTACCGGGGCTCCACCGGCTACGGGAAGAAGTTCCTCAACGCGGGCAATCGCCAGTGGGGCCTCAAGATGCACGACGACCTGATCGACGCCGCGAAGTGGGCCGTCGGGCAGGGCATCGCCGACCCGAAGAAGATCGCCGTCTTCGGCGGCTCGTACGGGGGATACGCCGCGCTCGCGGCGGCGACGTTCACGCCGGACGTCTTTGCGTGCAACGTCGACATCGTCGGGCCGTCGAACCTGAAGACGCTGATCGCCTCGATCCCGCCCTACTGGAAACCGATGCGCTCGATGTTCGACGTGCGCATGGGCAACGTCGACGAACCGAAGGACGCGGAGCTGATCAAGAACGCCTCGCCCCTCTTCAAGGCCGACAAGATCGTCCGGCCGCTCCTGATCGGGCAGGGCGCGAACGACCCGCGCGTGAACGTCAAGGAATCCGAGCAGATCGTCGACGCCATCGAGAAGAACAAGGGCAGCGTGACGTACGTGCTCTATCCCGACGAGGGCCACGGCTTCGCGCGGCCCGAGAACCGCATCGACTTCAACGCCCGCTCCGAGAAGTTCCTCGCCGGCTGCCTCGGCGGGCGTTTCGAGCCGATGGAGGGCGACAAGATTCCCGGCTCGACCGCCGTCGTGAAGGTCGTCGGCAAGTAGCCTCTGCGACCTCGGCGCTTCTCCAGGCCCCCGGGCGACCGGGGGCCTTTTCGTGTCAGTTCGTGATCGGGGACGCCGCGGAGCCGACGGCGCCGTCCTGGGTGTAGGAAGTCTGGAGGCACGCGCTGCCGGACGTGGGGTGCTGGTACAGATACACGTAGTCGAGCCCGCCGCCGTCGCGGAGCCTCAGCTCGGCCGGGCGGAACGCGCCCGACCGGAACGCGCGCACGAACCCGGTGTCGAACGGCGGCGTCTGCGAGCACCCGCCGCGGAACTCGCGGATGTTCTCCGTCGGCGCCAGAACGCGCAGCTTCAGCCCTTGCACGACCCGGGTCGTCTCGTCGGCGGTGAGGGGAAATACGCACGCGCCCGCGCGCAGCGTGCCGAACATGCGGCATTTCGCTCTCACGACCACGACGCCTTGACGGGCCATCAGGCTCTTCACGTCCCGGGCGAGGTCTCCGCGCGCCCACAGATTCCACGCGAAGCCGCAGCCCGTCATGAATGTCGCCGCAACGGCGAGAAGGGCGAGCGGCCTCAGCCGCCGGGGTTCCACGCGGCGATCCTGCCCGCGAGGGCTGAAGCGGCGACGACGTACGGACTTCCGAGATACACGCGCCCCGGTCCGCTGCGTCCGGGAAAATTGCGGTTGATGGCGCTCACGGTGACCTGCCCGTCCCGCGTCGAGACGCCCGGCCCCGCGTTGATGCAGGCGCCGCAGCCGGGCTCGACGAGGCGCGCGCCCGCCCGCGTGAAGAGGTCGAGGTAGCCCTTCTCGCCGCACCACTCCTTCACGTCCCGGCTCCCGAACTGGATGTAGAAGTCGACGCCCGGCGCGACACGTTTCCCCCGGGCGAGGCCCTCCGCGAGAACCGCCGCGAGCATCTCCATGTCCTCGCGCTTGCCCGCCGTGCAGGAACCGGCGTACGCGATGTCGATGGAAACCGGAGCCGGAAGATCCGAGATCGCGACGCCGTTTCCCGGATCGCCGGGCAGCGCCACGATCGGCGCGAGCGCGCCGAGGTCGAAGACAAGCTCCGAATCGAACACCGCGTCCTCTTCCGAGGCGAGCCCCTCGCATGCGCGGCGCGCCTCGGCGAGCGGCGTTCCGCGCCGCTCGGAGAGAAACCGCGCCGTCGTCTCGTCGGGCGCCACGATGCCCGAGAACGCCCCCGCTTCGGCCGCCATGTTCGTGAGCGTGGCGCGTTCGTCCACGGAAAAGGCCGTCACCGCTTCGCCCGCGTACTCGAGCACTTTCCCGATCGCGCCGCCGCCCTTCACGTACGGGTGCGCGAGAAGCGCGAGCATCACGTCCTTCGCCGCGACGCCGGGCGGCCGCTTGCCCTCGAGGACGACGCGGATCGTGGCGGGGACCTTCACGCGCACGTCGCCCGAGAGCCACGCGCACGCGACTTCCGTCGTGCCGATCCCGAACGCGAGGCAGCCGAGCGCTCCCGCGTGCACGGTGTGCGAGTCGGACCCGACGACGATCTGGCCCGGAAGGGCATGGCGCTCGAGGACGAGGGAATGGCAGATGCCTTCGCCCGCTCCGTGAAGCCGGATGCCCTGCGCCGCCGCGAACTCCTCCTGCCGCGTCGCGAGGGAATCCGCGAGCTCGAGGAGGCCGCGTGCCTTGCGCTCCTCCGGCATGACCTCCCCGAGCAGGGACAGGTGATCGCGAAAGAGAAGGACGGAGCCGGGGTCCCTGACCCGCGCGTCCTTCCCCAGAGCCTCCGCGAAACACTCGGCCGCCATCGGCGTGACGTATTCGTGGGAGAAGCGCAGGTCGGCCCGCACGAAGCACGCGTCGCCCGGCGCGACGGCGGGCACTCCCGCGTCTCCGGCCGCCGGATCCGCGACGACGTGTCGCGCGAGGATCTTCTCGACGAGCGTCATCGCGCGGGGCGGCGTCGTGACGGGCGGGGGCGCCTCGCGGCCCGCGAGACGCGCCCGCGTGTAGGGAAGCAGTCCACCGGCCTCGATCACGCCCCGCGTGATCGGATCCTCTCCCTCCGTGAAGAACGAAAGTGGAATCTCCCCGCCTCGCCGCACGCGCTCGAGGATCGAGAAATCCGTCGTCAGGAGCATCCCGAGGTTGATCGCGTTCTGGCGATAGATGCGCTCGAAGCTCTCGGCCACGAGGAGTCGGATGCCCGCGGCACGCTCCGCGTACGGCGCCTGCTCGCGGGACGAGCCCTTCCCGCGCCGCCGTCCGGCCACCGAGACCGCGAACCCCCCGCGCCGCACCGTTTCCTCTCCGACCGGTTGCACCCGCCTCTCGCCGTCCCGGCACGTGACGCCGAGGTACGCGAACCTTCCGAGCGCGGCGTCGTGGTGGAAGCACGTCCAGCCGGGCGTGATCTCGTCGGTCGAGACGTCGTCGCGCAGCTTCTGCGCCGGGTCGTTCGCGTCCCACGCGAGATCCTCGCCCGCGAGCTGGCGCGCCAGGAGCGAGGCGTCCTCGGTCAGAAAGAGCGTGCGGCCCGGAAAGAGAACCACCTCGAGATTCTAGGCTCGAGGTCAGTTCACGAGATCTTCGGGGTCGTCCTCCGCCGTCGGGTCGTCCGCCTCGCCGAGCCGCGGGGCGTTCGCGCCGGCGACCGCCGGAAGCGGCGGACCCGGCTCGAGCACCCAGCGCTCGTACACGTCCTCGGGCAGCTCGTCGCAGGAAGCGGCTCGGCTCGGTCACGACGACGATGCCGTACCGGTCGAACGCCGCGAGTGGGTGGACGAGCAGCAGCTCGTCCTTCGCGCGCGTGGCGGCGACGTAGAAGAGGCGGCGCTCCTCCTCGAGGCCCTCGGCCGTCCGCGACGCCCGCACGTTCGGAAAGCGGTCCTCGACGAGGCCGAGGACGAACACGGCGCGCCATTCGAGCCCCTTGGCCTGGTGGATCGACGACAGGACGAGGCGCTCGTCGTCCTTCTCGCCCGCGATGACGGTCTCGCCCGAGGGCTCGCCGAAGAGCGTGACCTCCTCGAGGAAGCTCTCGACGCCGTCGTAGGGCAGCGCGAACTGCGCGAGAGCCTCGAGATCGTCGAGGCGGGCCTGGTGGTTCTCGAACTCGCGACTTCGCGACGTCGGCGTAGCCGCCTTCGTCGACGACGAAACGGATCGCCTCCGCGGGCGCCGACAGGAGAGACGGCCGCCGCAGCGATTCGAGCGTCCTGGCGAGCTTCCCGAGCGCGTCCTGCGCGCCGGCCGGAGCCTTTCGCATGTCGAGGCGCAGGAAGGAGCCGACCGGGTCGGGCGTCTCGGCGACCGCCGCCCACAGAGTCGCCGCCGTGCGCTCCCCCACCTTCGGAAGGAGCTTGAGAATCCGCTTGAAGGCCGTCTCCTCCTTCGGGTTCACGAGAAGGCGAAGGTACGCGAGGACGTCCTTCACGTGCTGCTGCTCGAAGAAGCGCATTCCCGAGCGGATCTCGTACGGGATGCCGCGGCGCGTCAGCTCGATCTGCAGCTCGAGCGCCTGGTGGTGCGCGCGGTAGAGGACCGCGATCTCGGCCAGCGGCGTCCCTTCGTCGCGCAGCTCGAGGACGCGCTGGGCCACGAACTCGGCCTGCTGGGAGACGTCGGAGGTGCCCGACGACGGCGACCGGAACGCCCGTGGGGCGCGTCGCGCGTAGCGACTTCTCGAAGCGCCGCGTGTTCTGCGCGATCGAGGCGTCCGCGAGGCGCAGGATCTCGGGCGTCGATCGGTAGTTCGTCTCGAGCGAGAAGACGCGCGTCCCCGGATGGCGTCCCGGAAAACCGAGGAGCGCCTCGAAGTCCGCTCCGCGGAAGGAGTAGATGGACTGCGCGTCGTCGCCGACGACCATGACGTTCGGGTTCTCGACGTCCTTCACGACGAGGTCCACGAGGTCCGCCTGCAGGCGGTTCACGTCCTGGTACTCGTCCACGAGGACGTGCCGGAAGCGCGCGCCGAAGCTCTTCCGGATCCCGGGGTGCTCGACGAGGAGCCTCTTCCAGTTCAGGAGCAGGTCGTCGTAGTCCATGCCGTTCGAGGCGACCTTTCGCTCGAGGTAGCGATGGACGACCGCCCGGATCGCGTCGAGCTGCGGCAGGAAGTGCGGGTGCTCGGCCGTGATCACGTCGTCGAGCGGCCGCCCGGTGTTCACGCAGAGCGAAACGATCGCCCGGAGGAGGTCGCCCTTCGGGAAGCGCCGCTCGGTGACGGGAACTCCGAGGTCGGACGTCGCGGACTCGAGGAGGTCCTTCGAGTCCTCCGAGTCGAGGATGCCGAAGTTCTGGCGATAGCCGAGCAGCTCCGCGTGCGGGCGCAGGAGGCGCGCCGCGACCGAGTGGAACGTTCCGGCCGTCGCGCGGTTCAGGTCGGCGCCGATGAGCGCCTCGACGCGCCGCTTCATCTCGCGGGCCGCGCGGTTCGTGAACGTGAGGAGGAGGAGAGACGCCGGATCGGCGCCGTCCTCGATGAGCCGCGAGACGCGATAGACGAGAGTGCGCGTCTTGCCCGAGCCGGCGCCCGCGACGACGACCGTCGGCCCGTCGGGCGCGAACACCACGGCCTTCTGCTCCTCGTTCAGCTCGCGCGCGTAGTCGACGCGGTAGCTCTTCGGCGCCGCGGCGCGGCGGAGGACGTATCGGCGCGGAGCGGGGGTCTCGTCGTTCATCCGGCCGTGAGATTACCCCGGGACGCCCGCGGCTCAACGCGTCGCGAACCGCTTCTCCTCGCGCCGCCGCGCCTCCGCGTCGCAGGGATATCCGAACGTCGCGTCGAAGTCGCAGCCCGGCTTTCGGACTCCCGCCCTGGAGCTTCTGGGCCCCCGAGAACCGCTCGGGCCAGACGAGGCCGAGGAAGTCCTTCGAATAGGAGCCGAACTCCGCGACGGCCGGAAGAATCGGAGCGAGCGCGAAGAGCGCGTCGCGCATCCCGGGCGAGACGAGGCCGGCGGCCCGCGCGCGGAGAGGGGCCCCCGATTCGCCCGCGAAGCCGGAGATCGGAGCGCCGAATGAGCCGTTCGCACCCGTGAAGACGACGCATGCGTCAGGGGCGCGGACCGAAGAGCACGAGGGGATTTCTTCGAAGGAGGAAAGCACGAGGCGCCGGGTGAGCGTCTCGCCGTCCGGGAGGCGGCGGATGCTCTCCGTCGAGTCCCGGCCGGAAAGATCCTGCTCCGAGAGAAACACGAACCGGCCCGCAGGGGCGCGGACGAGAAGGCGCGTGCGTGTCCCCTGTTTCTTCCCTTTCGAAGAAAATCGAAATCTCCCACGCCCGCCCGAAGACGAAGTGCCATCGCGCGGGCGCCGACGCGGCGAGGCGACGAGAGCACGAGCAGCGCCGACGAGCGCCGGCGCCGCCGCGCCTCAGGGCGCGAGCGACGTCCACACCTTCCCCTCGATGAACGCCGCGACCATCCAGGGGTCGAGCCGGTCGCGCTTCGCCTCCCCCTCCAGGATGCCGAGCGCCGCGTCGCGCGGGACGGCCTTCTTGTAGGGGCGGTCGGAGGCCGTGAGGGCGTCGTAGACGTCGCAGACCGTGAGCGCGCGGACCGCGGGCGGGATGCTCTCGCGGTTCAGCCCGCGGGGGTAGCCGGTTCCGTCGAGCTTCTCGTGATGCGCGTACGCGATCTCGGGAACACGGGCGAGGTCCGGCCGTCCACGGAATCGTCGAGAGAAAGCGCCACGTGTGCGAGACGTGGCTCTCCACGGCGCGGCGCTCGTCCTCGGAGAGGCTGCCCTGCGTGATCGACAGGAGCCGGAACTCCTCGGGGAGGAGGAGCGTCGTCTCGCGGCCGCGGCGATCGCGGTACACCCGCGCGAGGAGCGCCTCGAGGCGCCCGCGCGCATCCTTCGGCAGGACGGTCGGCTCGTTCGCGGCGACGATCTCCTCGAAGAGCGCTTCGAGCTCGCGGGCGCGGGCGGCCGCCGGCGATGTCGAGCGCCTCGAGATCGCCGGCGGTGACGGTCCTGCCGTCGCGTGCGCGCCGCTCCAGGAGCGCTCGCGCCTCTCGAGCCTCCTCCGAAGCGAGTGAGAAGTCGAAACGGTCGCGGATCCTTCCGAGCCCCTCCTCCGAGAGCTTCTTCGCCTTGACGAGCACGCGCTCGGGAATCGAGATCTTCCCGAAATCGTGAAGGAGCGCGGCCGTGCCGATCTCGCGCAGCTCTTCCCGCGAGAAGGTCACGGCGGCGTACGGGCCGTCGGCGGCGCGGTCCACGAGTCAGGCGAGCGCGACGGAAAGGGTCGAGACGCGATTGCTGTGGCCCGCGGTCGTCGGGTCGCGCTGCTCGACCGCCACGATCGCGGCCCGCGCGAAGTCCTCGAAGAGCTTCCGGATCGACGCCGTCAGGTTGTTCGCCTTCAGGCAGACCGCCGCCTGCGTCGCGAGCGAGAGGAGAAGGGGCACGAGGTCGTCCGGGTACGGCTCGTACGTTCCCGGCGCGCGCCCCCGCCGGTTCATGAGCTGAAGGACGCCCACGAGCTCGCCGCGATGATCCCTCATCGGCACGACGAGCATGGCGCGCGTGCGGAACCCGGTCGCGACGTCGAACGCGTCGTTGTGCCGGTAGGGCGCGCCGTCGGGAAGCGCGTAGGCGTCCTCGAGAACGAGAGGCTCGCCGTGAACGGCGACCCAGCCCGCGAGGCTTTCCTCGTTCACGCGTCACCGTGCGCTCGGAGAACGCGAACGAAACCGCGTCGTTCTGCGCGAGCTTGAAGCGCAGGCGCCGGCCCTCCGGCGCGTCCTCCACGAGGTAGAGGCTGCCCGCCTCGGAATCCGAGAACCGCCGCGATTCGGTCAGGATCGTCTCGAGGAGCTTCTCGAGATCACGCTCGGCGGACAAGGCGATCCCGATCCGGTTCAAGGCCGCGATCCGCTCCTCGGCCTTCAGGAGGCGCTCTCTCGAGGAGCGCGACGTCGCCCGGGGTCATCGGGCCGCCCCGAGCTTCCCCCGCGCAGCTCCTCCCGGCGGGCCACGACGCGCTCGGGCGGGAACGTGACGACGAACCGGCTGCCGCGCTCGCGCCCCTCGCTCTCGGCGACGATCGTCCCGCCGTGCGCCAGGACGATCGCGCGCGCGATGGCGAGGCCGACTGCCCAGCCCGCCGAACCGCCGGTTCGAGGACGTCTCCTCCTGCCGGAAGCGGTCGAACACGAGCGGGAGGAACTCCGGGTCGATGCCGTGCCCCTCGTCCTCCACGGCGATCTCCAGCCCTCCGCCCGAAGCACGGCGCCCGGCCACGCGCACGGTTCCGCCGGAGGGCGAGAACTTGACGCCGTTCGCGAGGAGGTTCCAGAGGACCTGCTTGAGGCGCGCGGCGTCGCCCTCCACGAACGGCAGGTCCGGATCGAGCGCGCAGCGGATGTCGACGCCCCGGCGCCGCGCGCCCGGGCTCACGGCGTCGAGAGCCGCCGCGAGGATCTCGGGAATCGCGACCGGCCCCCGGCGGAGCTCCAGCCCGAAATTGTCGATCCGCGACAGGTCGATCAGGTCCGCCAGCATGCGCGTCAGCGTGTCGGCCTGCCCGAGGATCGCCTCGAGCGCGCGCCGCGCGTCCGCGTCGTCGCGGCGGGAGTCGAGCAGGACCTCGGCCCAGCCCACGATCCCGGTCAGCGGCGTGCGGATCTCGTGGGAGAGATTCGCGAGGAAGTCGTCCTTCAGCCGGTTGCTCCTCTGGAGCTCCTCGATGAGGCGCGCGTTGCGGAGCGCGATCGCGGACTGCTCGGCGAGAAGCGCGAGCGTCTCGCCGTCCTCCGGCGTGAAGGCGTCGCGGGCGATCGCCAGCACCTCGAGAACGCCGAGCCGGTGATCGCCGACGCGGATCGGCACGGCCATGAGGGAGCGCACGTCCGGATTCTCGACGGCGGCGCGGGCGCGGGCGCGCGTGCCCGGGTCCCAGCCGTCGGCAAGCTCGTCGAATCCCGACACCTGGAGGAAGACGGGACGGTTCTCGAGGAACGCCCGGCCCGCGCACCTCAGGCGCGCAACGGATGCGGCGCCGTCCCGGCCGCGCGCAGCGTCATCTCTCCCACGCCGTCGGCGGCGGCGACGGACAGGCTCGTGCCGTCCGCGTCGCTCACCCATGCGACGCAGCCGTCGGCGCCGGGGAACGCGCGCGTGGTCTCCTCGACGACCGAGGTCAGAACGTCCGGCGCGTGGAGGCGGAAGTTGAGGAGCTGCGTGGCGCGCGTGACGGCCTCGAGAACGCGCGTGCGGTTCTCCAGCGTGCCGACGAGCTCGGAAAGGCGCAGCGCCAGGGCGGCGCGCTCGGCGAAGGCGCGAATCGTGCGGGCGTCCGCGTCCGAGAAGGCGTGCGGATGCCCCGACTGCAGGTCGAAGACGCCGACGACGCGGTCGTCGAGGACCAGCGGAACGACGAGCTCCGAACGCGCGTCGCGCCAGCCCACGACGTAGTCCGGCTCGCGCGCCACGTCGGGCACGTTCACGACGCGCCCCGAGCGCGCGGCGAGCGGGATGAGGCCCGGCGCGTCGAGCGGGATCACGGAGACGGGGTCGACCGGAGACCACCACAGTCCGCGCCGGCCGCACGGGACGAGCACCTGGCGCTCCTGATCCACGAGGAGGAGGCTGCAGGCCTCGTGGCCGAAGTGCTGCGCGAGCGCGTCGAGGATCTGGTCGAGGAGAATCCGCCGGTCCGCCGTGCGCGTGAGGAGCGCATGGGACGCGTCGGCGAGGCTTCGGGCTTCGCGCATCGCCTCGGCGACGGCGTCGGCCGCGCGTCGCTGCTCGAGCGCGACGCCCACGAAATCGGCGAGAGACTGAAGCGTCTCGACGTCGTCGAACTCGATCCGGCGGGACGAGTCCCGGCTCGCGACGCTCATGACGCCGATCGTCTTGCCCGCCGACCGCATGGGAAAGACGCCGAACGAGCGCGCCCCGAGCTGTCGGAACCTCTCCTTCGAGGGCCCTCCGGCTCCTCCTCGACGTCGTTCACGATGAGCGGCTGCCCCGATTCGAGGACGCGGAACGAGACGGTCGGACGCTCCGGCGTCAGGGGGATGCGCCCCGAGAAATCTCCCGCGTCGGTGCCGCCGTACCCGCCGAGACCGATGACGGCGTCCCCTTCCGGCGTGACGAGCGAGAAGACGCCGATGGGAAAGAGCAGCGTGTCGCGGAGCCCCGAGAGCGCCGTCTCGACGACGTCGTTCACCGTCGTGGACCGCTGCACCGCGGACGCGAGGTCGAAGAGCACCGAGAGCCGGTCTCGCTCCCTTCCGAGCTCCTCGACGAGCTCGGTCTGCTTGAGGGCCGCCGACAGGTGATGAACCGCCGACTCGAGAAACGCGACGTCTTCCGGCGTCCAGTTCCGGCGCTCCCGCACGGCCGCTGCGACGACGAACCCCCGGAGCACGCTGTCGATGCCGATCGGGACGGCGAGAATCGACTTCGTCCCGAGGCGACGCAGGATCTCGCGTCCTTCCTCGCAGTTCGGTCGCCTCCTCGACGTCCTCGACTACCACCGGCTCGAACCGCCTCAGCCTCGCCGAGACCACGGACTCGGACAGGGGAATGGTCACCGGGAATCGGCTCGATGCCGTCCGCCGCCCACGACGCGCGCACGACGAGGGAGTCGGCGGCGCCGCCCGTGCCGAACAGGAAGAGCGTGAGGCGGTCGACCTCGAGAATCCGGCCGATCTGCGCGACGGACCAGTCGAGAAACTCCTGGAGCTGCACGCCCTCGACGAGCGCGAGTGCGAACTCCGAGAGGAACCGGTCGCGAATGACGCCCGGATCCGTGACACCGCGATCGTCCAGAGCCACTGGAAACTCAGTTTATCCTCCCGACATGAACTTCGGTTTCTCGGACCCGGACCTCTTTCTCCCGGAACGCCTCGCCGACCTCGACGCTCTCTTCCGGGAACGCCTCGGCCGGGAGAATCCCGAGCCTCGCCGGACGCTTCGAGCGCTATCGCGCGCTCGAGCCGCTCGCGCCCACGGAGCTTTCGGCCCTGCTCATCGAGGCCAGCCGGCCGCTCGCGGCGTTCGTCGCGGAGCTGTTCGGCGTGGCCGCCGAGCGCGACGCCGCGCGCTCACGCGTCCGGGACGAAGCGGTGCTCTTCAGGTTCCGCTTCTCGCGTCTTCCAGAAGCGCTCCGCGAAGAGGTTTCCCGACGCCGCCTCGATCGCCTCCCTCGACCTTCGCCGCCGCCGAGGCGCGCGGAAGATCCCTGGTCGACGTCCTCTCGGCCGAGCTCGGACCCCGCGGACGAGGAGCGCCGCGTCGCCCGCGCGGGGTGGGACCTCTTCGACCTCGCGGGCTCCCTCGCGTCGCCCCGTTCGCGCGACGCGTCCTACACGCCCGAGGCGGCGCGCGCGCGGGTCGCCGGCTCTGCGCGCCCGGGCGGCCGGAACGTCCCTTCCGCTTTCCGGGGACGACGCCGCGCTCGTGAAGGAGTGGACGGACGCCTTCGACGCCTATGTGGCCGTGCTGCGCTTCGGCCCGGCGCACCGCGCGCCGGACGAAGGCGTGGGCGTCTTTCGCGATCCCGAAGCCGATGAAGTTCGACGCGCTCGTCGCGACGGAACGCTCGCGGCCGGATCTTCCCGAGGCGCGCTTCGGCCTGCCTTCGCACGCGCGGGCGCGCGACGGTTTCACGCTCACGGACCCGCGCAAGACCGCGCGCCAGGTCACCGGCGAGACGCACTACTGCATCCTCTGCCACGAGCGCGACAAGGACTCGTGCGCGAAGGGCCTCCGGCAGAAGGACGGGAGCGTTCGCGCGAATCCGCTCGGCGTGCCGCTCGCGGGCTGCCCGCTGGACGAGAAGATCTCGGAGATGCACCTCCTGCGGCGCGAGGGGGACTCGCTCTCGGCGCCTCGCGCTCGTCTGCATCGACAATCCGATGGTCCCCGGCACCGGGCACCGCATCTGCAACGACTGCATGAAGGCCTGCATCTTTCAGACGCAGGATCCCGTCGACATCCCGCAGGCGGAGACGGGCGTTCTCACGGACGTCCTCGCGATGCCCTGGGGGTTCGAGATCTGGTCGCTCCTGACGCGCTGGAACCCGCTCAACGCGGCGCGTCCGTACGCGCTCCCCTACAACGGCAGGAACGTCCTCGTCGTGGGGCTCGGGCCGGCCGGCTACACCCTCGCGCACCATCTCCTGAACGAGGGCTTCGGCGTCGTCGCGATCGACGGCCTCAAGATCGAGCCGCTCCCCGAGGAGCTCACGGGCACCGAGAGCGCGCGCTCCGAAGCTGATTCGCGACGCGAAGACGCTCTTCCGCCCGCTCGACGAGCGCACGCTCACGGGCTTCGGCGGCGTCTCCGAATACGGCATCACGGTGCGGTGGGACAAGAACTTCCTCGACCTCCTCTACCTGAACCTCGCGCGGCGCCGCACGCCTTCGCATCTACGGAGGCATGCGCTTCGGCGGCACGCTCACCCACGAGCAGGCCTTCGACCTCGGGTTCGACCACGTCGCGATCGCCGCCGGCGCCGGCAAGCCGACGCTCGTGGAGATGAAGAGCAACCTCATCCGCGGCGTGCGGAAGGCCTCCGACTTCCTCATGGCGCTGCAGCTCACCGGGGCCTTCAAGAAGGACGCGCTCACGAACCTGCACATCGACGTGCCGATCCTCGTCATCGGCGGAGGCCTGACGGCGATCGACACGGCCACCGAGGCGCAGGCCTACTACCCCGCTTCACGTCGAGAAGGCCCTGGAGCGCTTCGAGGCGCTCGCCGCCGAGAAGGGAGAGGCCGCGGTCCTGGACGGCTTCTCCGTCGAGGAGCGGGAGGTGCTCGCCCGCCAGCTCGAGCACGGACGCGCGATCCGGCAGGAGCGCGAGCGCGCGGCGCGCGACGGCGAGACGCCGGACTTCGCGCGGCTCATGAAGGCCTGGGGTGGCTCGCAAATCGTCTACAGGCGCTCGATGGAAGAGTCTCCCGCCTACCGCCTGAACCACGAGGAGATCGTCAAGGCGCTCGAGGAAGGGATCGGCTTCGTCGAGAACCTCGAGCCCGTCGAGGCGTTGCCGGACGAGAACGGCGCGCTTCGCGCCGTGGTCTTCAGACGGAAGGACGGATCCACCGTCGAGCTTCCCTGCCGCACGCTTCTCGTCGCGGCGGGCACGTCGCCGAACGTGACCTACGGGCGCGAGCGGCCCGGGAGCATTCCGCTCGACGCGAAGAACAAGTTCTTCCGTCCGCACGTCGCCGAGAAGGACGGCGCTCTCTTCCGGGTCGTTCCGAAGGACGACGGGATCGGCGCGTTCTTCACCGGCACCGTTTACCAGGGGAAGCTCCTCTCGTACTTCGGCGACAACCATCCCGTCTACGCCGGCTCGGTCGTGAAGGCCATGGCCTCGGCACGGGACGGCACGCCGAAGATCCGCGAGCTCTTCGCCGACGCGCTCTCGGCCCTCGACGGCACGCCCGCTGCGCAGGAGTCCCGCGACGACGCCTGGAGGTCCTTCGGCGCGATGCTCGACGACCTGCTCGTGCCGCGCGTCGTGCGCGTCGACCGGCTCACGCCGACGATCGTCGACGTCATCGTGAGGGCCCCGATGGCCGCGCGCAACTTCCGGCCCGGCCAGTTCTTCCGGTTTCAGAACTACGAGGCCTTCGCCGCGCGGCTGCCGGACGCGAACGGCGGCCCCGGCACGCCCGCTCTCATCGAGCCCTGCGCTCTCACCGGCGCGTCGGTCGACAGGGAGAAGGGCCTCCTCTCGATGATCGCGCTCGAGCTCGGCGTCTCGAGCCGGCTCTGCGCCCTGCTGAAGGAGGGGGAGCCCGTCGTCGTCATGGGCCCGACGGGCACGCCCACCCAGCTGCCGGAGAACGAAACGGTCGTGCTCTGCGGCGGCGGGCTCGGGAATGCCGTGCTCTTCTCGATCGGGCGCGCCGCCCGCGAGCGCGGCAACAAGGTCCTCTACTTCGCGGGCTACAGGAAGGCCGAGGATTTCTACAAGCGCGAGGAGATCGAGGCCGCGGCCGACGTCGTCGTCTGGGCCGTGGACGTCGCTCCGGCGATTCCGGCGAGGCGCCCGCAGGACTTCACGTTCCTCGGCGACATCGTGCAGGCGATGCTCGCCTACGCCGAGGGCCGCCTCGGGAAGACGACGATCGCGCTCGGCGAGGCGTCGCGCCTCATCGCGATCGGCTCCGACCGCATGATGGCCGCCGTCGCCGCCGCGCGCCACGGCGTCCTCGCGCCGCACCTCTCGGCCGCGCACGAGGGCATCGGGTCGATCAACTCGCCGATGCAGTGCATGATGAAAGAGGTCTGCGCCCAGTGCCTCCAGCGCCACGTGGACCCGGTCACGAAGAAGGAATCGTTCGTGTTCTCGTGCTTCAACCAGGACCAGAGGCTCGACGAGATGGACTGGGAGAACCTGCGCGCGCGCCTTTCCCAGAATTCGCTCGAGGAGAGGCTCTCGAACCAGTGGCTCGACCTCCGACATCCGGGACGCGGCCAGGATCGGGCTGAAGACGAGGTAGGGATTCACGACGAGCGCGCGCCCCGTTGCGTCCTCGTCGCGGAAGATCGCGAAGTGCAGGTGCGGCCCGCCGATGACGTGGCCCGTCGCGCCGACTTCGCCGAGGCGCTGCCCCTTCGCGACGTGGTCACCGGCCTTGAGGCCTTTCTCGTGGCGCTCGAGGTGCGCGTAGAAGAACGTGTACTTCGTGGTCGTGTCGCGCAGGTACACGACCTTCCCGCCTCGTTTGTCGCGGCCGAGGCGCTCGATGACTCCATCCGCGACGGCCACGACCGGCGTCCCGCGCGCCGCGGGCAGGTCGATCGCATGGTGCTTCTTGTGCCGGCCGCGCCCGGAGAGGAACGTGTCGCGGAACTTCGCGCGGTCGAACGCCTCGAGAGGCAGCGGGAAATCCGCCGCGAAGAGCTCCGCGAGCTCGCTCTCGGGGACCGAGACCGGACGGCTGTTCGCCTTGCGCACGACGAGGCCCGTGAGCGTCTTCGCGAGGTTCTGCCAGAACGCGAGATGCGCCGGGTTCATCGACGGCTTCGCGCCGTCCCCCGCGTCGTCGGAGTCGTCGGGATCGTCCGGATCCTCCTCGGCGACGTCGGCGCGCTTCACGAGGAGGGCCTTCGGATTCGTGGAACGCGCGAGCCACGCGAGATCCGCCGCGTCGGCCGACGGGTAGCAGCGCCCGTCTTCCGGGTCGCGCGCCGGACACGGCTTGGCGAGCGAGTGCGCGCCCGACGAGGCGCTCGGCGAGGTGTCCTCCCTGGCGGCGGCTCGCGCCTCGAGGAGCATCGCGACCGCGGCTGTCGAGGACGCGTCGCCCCCGGCGCCCAGCGCTCCGCCCAGGACGGCCGCGAGAAGGAAGCTCAGGAAACACGCTCCAGGTAAGCGTCGTCGCGCGTGTCGATCTTGACCACCGTGCCCGCCTCGACGAATTGCGGCACCTGCACGACGAGGCCGGTCTCGAGCTTCGCCGGCTTGTAGGACGCCGACGCGGTCGCGCCCTTCATGCCGGGCTCGACCTCCACGATCCGGAGATTCACGGTCGTCGGAAGCTCGACCGAGACCGGATTGCCGTCGTAGAAGTCCACCTCGATGACGGTCTCCGGCAGGAGATACTTCATGGCCTCGCCCACGACCTCGTCGTCGAGACGGATCTGGTCGAACGTCTCCTGGTTCATGAAGTGATGGCCCTCGCCGTCCGAATACAGGTATTGCATCTCGTGCGTGTCGAGAGAGGCCTTTTCGACCTTGTCCTCCGACCGGAACCGGTGCTCGTTCATCGCGCCCGATTTCAGGTTCCGGAGCTTCGCCTGGACGAATCCGCGGAGGTTCCCGGGGGTCTTGTGGAGGACGCTGTGCGCCCGGTGCAGCTCGCCGTTGTAGACGATGATCATTCCGGCGCGAATCTCAGTTGCGGAAATCATTGATTCTCCGTGGCTTAGTGGATTCCGCTACGGCGCACGTGACAGGGGCGAACGTCCTTCTCAACCTGCTGGCGGACCGCAAGCCTAACCTACCCCTCCCCGAAAAGACAAGCGGCCCGGGCCGAACGGCCCGGGCCGCGGACGAAACGGGCCGGTTTCAGCGCTTCGTGATGATGAAGTGCGCCCTCCGGTTCGAGGCGTAGGCCGTTTCGGTCGGCCCGTGGCGAAAGGCTGCTCTTCTCCGACCGACGTGACCGTCATGCGGGCCGGATCCACGCCGAGCTTGACCATGTGGTCGCGCGTGATCCGGGCGCGCTTCTCACCGAGAACCTGGTTGTACTTGATCGAGCCACGCTGGTCGCAGTGACCTTCGATCGTGACCTGCGTGTCGGGATGGTTCTTGATCCACTCGGCCCCGCGTTTGAGGCGCTCGTGGTACTCCGGTTTGATCGACGAACTTGTCGTAGTCGAAGAAGATGTCCTCGAGATAGCCGCCCTTCTGCGTGATCGTCACCATCTCCTCCACCGGCGGGGGCGGGGGCGGCGGGGGCGGCGGCATGGGAGTCGGCACCGGCGTGGGAACCGGCGTCGGCGGGGGCGGCGGCGGATCGCACGTGAACTTCACGGACGCCGTCTCGCGCGCTTGCCGTTGCGCATCGCCCAGGCGTCGGCCATGTGCGGGCCGGTGCCGAGACCTTGTTGAAGGTCGTGCATAGCGGATTGGCGTCGGCCGCGACCATCCGGCGCTGGCCGCCGTCGAGCGTGACCTCGTAGGCCTTCGGCGGGAACTAGCAGTAGTCGCCCGGCACGGGCGTCACGTCACGACGGCACGACGTCGCCCGGAGAGCAGATGCTCGCCGGCGGTCGGCTTCGTGATACGGAATCCGTCGCCGGTCGTGCACGTGCATGCGGCGACGAAGAGCGCGGCGAAGACGGCCGCGCCGGCGTTCCAACGCCTGAGGGGTTTCGGAAGAGAAGCTGGGATCACATCGTCCTCCTGATCTTTCGGCCGGTCACTGCTGCTCGGCGCGGTCATGCCGCTCGACGCCTTGCAGAATCGTGCCGCTGCCTGGGCGCCGGGCACGAGCCGCGGCGTCCCCTCGGGTGCCGCCACGGAGAACATCGACGCGAGCTGGCGGGCGAACTCGGGCGTGAAGATCCCCTGGACCGCCCTGTCGCAGTCCTCTCCGTTCAGCGGTGCGTAGAGCACGAGGCGCCCGAGAGGCCGCCGTTCGTCCCGCCGTTGAAGAGATACGCCGTGAGGTTCACGCGGGGCAGGCCCGCGTCGATGTTCGCGTTCATGAACGCCGTGAGGTCGTCGGCGAGAAGCGCATAGCCGATCGGGGTCAGGTGAAATCCGTCGTACGAGAACGCCCCGCCCGTCAGGAACGCGGCGCTGATCGTCGCGCCGCCGATGTCGAGGCCCGCCTTCAAGCGCAGGAGAAAGTCGTTCGTGTCGTAAAACTTGTATCCGCTCGCGGTGGCCGCCGCCTTGACCGCCGCGTTGTAGTCGGCGAAACGCTGCTTGAGGAGCGCGACGTCGGCCGCATAGATGAGGGCGCCCGGGTTTCCGGTTACCGGGTCCCCCGACGCGGGCAGAGGCTTGTTGCAGTTCGGGAGAGTCGGGGCGACGGCGCACGGAATGCCGAAGCCGGACGGCAAATACGCGGCGGCGTTGAGCGTCACGAGCGTCGTCGCCGGGATCGGGCAGGCCGGAACGCCGGTGGGGCATCCCTTCGGCCCGAGGAGCGGGATCGGCGCGCCCGTCGCGGGATTCAGGACGAGCTTGCCGCCGCTCGTGAGGAACGGCGGAAGCGTCGTCGTGAACGGGATGCTCGTGACGTCCGCGACGCCGAACACGATTCCACTTCGGCTGCTTCGCCTTGAGCTTCGCGAGCGCCGCATTGGTGTCGGCCGCGAACGACGCGACCGGAGTGATCGTCACGCCGTCGATGAAGGTGCCGCTCAGCGACGGCGCCGAGGTAATCGTTGCCCACGTTCTCCAGGACGACGAACGTCGGGTTGAGCGCGATCGCCTGGTCGACCATCGAGCCGAGGTGGAGAACGGAGTTCCTCAGGACGAGATCGATCGTGTTGCGGCACGTGCCCGCTCCGACGGTCTGGGCCCCGGTCGTGGCGGTGAGCATGTCGTGGATCGCGCAGCCGCCGACCGAGAGGTTGTTGTACGGCCGCGGCAGCGCGAGATTCGCTGGCGTGCCGGTCGACGGCTCCTTGCCGAACGACGGCGCGAGCGACGTCAGGATCAGGCAGCCCCCCTGCCCCGGGTCGTTGATGATGGGCTGCTGGTAGTCCACGCCGTTCGTGCGCGCGAGGATCGCGCCGGGCGAATCCACCTGGACGCGCTTCGTGAGGCAGCCGGCGGAGTAGCCGGCGCCTTCGGAGTCGCCGACCCAAGCCATCCGGGTGAGGTCGACCTGCGCCCGCGCGGTCGACGCGGACGAGAGGGCCGCCACGGCCGCGAGGGCGAGGGAGATTCGGAGGAGGGACTTCGGGATCTTCATGGTCGTCTTGTGCTCCCTCAGAACGTCGTCTTGATGGTGACGCTCGGCAGGATCGCGAACGTCTGGTACGTGGCGCTGAAGTTGTCCTTGCTCGTCGTGATCGTCCGCTCGTGGAACCAGAGGAAGAGGCTCGAGAACTGGAACTCGAAGTGCTTCCCGAGATGCGATCCCGGCGCCGATCGTGCCGCCCGTGCGGTTCGCGTCCGGCAGGAACGGCCCGGCGTCGGCGTCGGGCTGCGGCGTCTGGTCGTAGACGAAGCCGCCCCCGATCCAGCTCGAGCCGATCCTGTAGGTCAGGCCCGCGCGAACGGTCCACGTGTCCTCCCAGCCGTGCGGCAGGACCGAGTCGGGAAGGGTGTCGATCTGGAGGACGGTCTGGTCGAAGACCCTCCACGTCGTGTAGTTCCCGTCCGCTTCGAGCGTCAGGTTCGGCGTGACGTCGTAGGCGACGCCGAACATCGTGACGGAGGGAAACTGGAGCGTCGTCCTGGCCTGGACCTTCTTGTCGAAGGGCAGCGACTGCGCCACGGCGGCGTCGAACTGCGCGTTTCCCGTGGAAATCTGGCCGAATGTCGCCGGGCCCTCGAGATCGACGTCCATGTGCGAGTGATAGGAGAGGCCGAACCGCAGGCGCTCGCAGGGCTTGACGAGGAAACCCGCGGCGAAGCCGACCTTGATCGGCGTTCCCTCGGACACGATGCTCACGTGGGCGACGTCCACGACGCGCTGAGTGAACGGGTTCACGGCCGGCGATGTTCCGGCTGAGCTTCACGTCCGTGAAGCGGACCTCGGGGCCGGCTCCGATCGCGAACGAGTCCGAGAGCTTCACGGCGAGCTGGACCGACACCGAGACCTGGCGCAGGTCGACGCGCTGGTTGATGTAGCGGCCCGCGAACGTGTCGGGGTTGCTCCCAGGGCACGCCGAGGCCGTTCGGAGTCCAGAAGCCGCCCGCGAGCTTCACGTCCTGTCGCTCAGCGGCAGCACGAGGTACCCGTGGCCGATGCCGTAGAGCGATTTGCTCATGCTCGCCGAGTAGCCGTCGCCCGGGTACGGGCTCTGGCCGTCGAGGCGGGCCGTGGGCCGGAGGATCGCGAAGCCGCCGCCCTCCAGGGTGAAATGATCGATGAAGGCGTTTCCGGCGGGGTTGAAGAACATCGCCGAAGGGTCGTCTGCCGTGGCGGTGAAAGCACCCCCCACCGCGTTGCCTTTCGAGCCCTGCTCGAAGAGAGCGAAGCCCGCCGCATCGAGGCGGCCCGCCGACCCGGCGGCCACGAGGCCGACAAGCGCAAGGGCCGTCAGCCGGTTGCGAATCGATTTGAACACCGGTTCCTCCTTCACGTCACGGTGAGAAGCGAAGCTGAATGCGGACATTCTGACAGATTGCGGCATTTTTTTGCCGGAGGGCGGGAGAGTCAAGCTCTATTCTCGAAGCGAATCGTTCTCAGCAGCCCCGAATAAATCCCCGGGCGGCTGCATCGGCAGCCGCCGCTCATAAACAAAAAATTCTCTTCTTCTTACTTTACCGGCGCCCTGAGCACGGGAGCAAAGATCCCCGGCCGGCTCGCCTCGCGCGCCGCGCCCGCCTCGTCGAGCCGCCCGACGGGAGTCGTGTGCGGCGCGGAGGTGACGATCCCGGGCGACGTCTCGCACTCCTTCGCGATCGCGATCATCGCGTCCGCGAACGCGTCGAGCTCGTCCTTTCCCTCGGACTCGGTCGGCTCGATCATGAGCGCGCCCGGCACGATGAGCGGGAACGACATCGTGGGCGGGTGGAAGCCGAAGTCCATGAGGCGCTTCGCGATGTCGATGTTGTGCACGCCCATCGCCGCCTGGCGGTGGTCCGAGAAGACGATCTCGTGGTAGCTCGGCGCGTCGTACTTCAGGTCGTAGAAGGGCTCGAGCCGCTTGCGCAGGTAGTTCGCGTTCAGGACGGCGTTCTCGGCCACCTCGTGGATCGAATTCCCGTAGGACAGGATGTACGTCAGCGCGCGCACGAGGACCCCGAAGTTGCCGTAGAAGGCGCGCATCTTCCCGATCGAGTCGGGCCGGTCGTAGTCCAGCCGGAACGCGTCCCCCGTCCGCTCGACGGTGGGCACGGGCAGGAAGGGCACCAGAGACGCGCAGACGCCGACGGGCCCCGCTCCGGGACCGCCGCCGCCGTGCGGCGTCGAGAACGTCTTGTGCAGGTTCATGTGCATGACGTCCACGCCCATGTCGGCCGGGCGCACCTTGCCCACGAACGCGTTGAAGTTCGCGCCGTCGAGGTAGAGATACGCGCCCTTCGCGTGGACGAGCTTCGCGACGTCGAGGATCCGGTCCTCGAAGACGCCGAGCGTGTTCGGCACGGTGATCATGAGCGCCGCGACGTCCTCCGTGAGCTTCGCCTCGAGCTCGGAAAGCTCCACCGTCCCGCGCCGGGACGACCCGAGCTCGACCACCGAGTACCCGGCGAAATGCGCGGTCGCGGGGTTCGTGCCGTGCGCGGAGTCCGGCACGAGGACGTGCTTGCGCGCGTTGCCCGCCTTCACGTGCGCGGCGCGGATCATGAGCGCGCCCGCGAGCTCGCCGTTCGCGCCCGCCGACGGCTGGAGGGTGACGCGCGAGAAACCCGTGAGCGCCTTCAGCGCCTCCTCGAGCCGGAAGAGGAGCTCGAGATTGCCCTGCGAAAGGTGCTCGGGGGCGTAGGGGTGGGTGTCGTTGAAGCCGGGGAGGCGCGCGATCTCCTCGTTGATCCTCGGGTTGTGCTTCATCGTGCACGAGCCGAGCGAGTAGAGCGCCGTGTCGATCGCGAAGTTCATCTGCGAGAGGCGCGTGAAGTGCCTCACGACGTCGACTTCGGAGGCTTCCACCTCCCCCTCGACACTCGAGCGGTGCCCTTTTCCGAAGAGCGCGGCCGGATCGGCCTCGGGCACGTCGAGGGGCGGGAAGAGGACGCCGACGCGCCCCGCGCGGGCGGCGTCGAAGAGCGAGCCGAAGCGCCGCCGCCGGTCGAGGCGGGCGTCGGCGCGCACGAGAGGCTCCGCGGAGGTGAGGGTGCCGTGATCGCTCATCGGAAGGTCCTCAGGGTGTCGAGGAGGGCGTCGAGGCCGGCGCGCGGCGTTCGCTCCGTGACGGCGACGAGGAGGAGATCCCGGTGCGCCCGCTCGGAGGGCTCGAGCCGCGCGTACGGAACGCCCGCGAGGATCTTCCTCGCCTCGGCGCGGCGCAGGACCTCGTCCACGGGGACGCCGCAGCGCAGGGCGAACTCGTTGAACGTCTTTCCCGTGAAGGCGACGGCGAACGGGCCGGGGATCGCCTTGACGCCGGCCTTCAGGTACTCGGCCTTCGAGAGGCACTGGACGGCCGTCTCTCTGAGACCCTGCTTGCCGAGCACGGAGAGCGTCATCGTGGCCGCGAGCGCGAACAGCCCCTGGTTCGTGCAGATGTTCGACGTGGCCCTCTCGCGCCGGATGTGCTGCTCGCGCGTGGAAAGCGTCAGGCAGAAGCCCGGCCTGCCGTCCGCGTCCGTCGTGCGCCCGGCGAGGCGGCCGGGAATCTGGCGCTTCGCGGCGTCGCGGCACGCGAGAAACCCCACGAGCGGGCCGCCGAACGAGGGCGCGAGCCCGAACGAGGCGGCCTCGCCGCACGCGATGTCGATCCCGGCGGCTCCGGGCGGCTCGAGGACGGCGAGCGAGAACATCTCGTTCACGACGGCGATCGCGAGCGCCTCGTGCGCGTGGGCGGCGCCGGAGACGGCCCGCCAGCCCTCGACGACGCCGAACACGTTCGGAGACTGCACGCACGACCGCGAACGTCGTGTCGTCGACGGCGGCCGCGAGCGCCGCCGCGTCCGTCGTGCCGTCCTTTCCGAGCGGGACCTCGACGATCGTGAACGGGAAGTTCGCGAGATACGTGCGGAGGCACTGCCGGTACTCGGGATGCACTCCCTTGGAGACGACGACCTTCGTCCTTCTTCTTCGTGAGGCGCTCGGCCATGAGCACGGCCTCGACGAAGGCCGACGCGCCCTCGTACATCGAGGCGTTCGCGACGTCGAGCCCCGTGAGAAGCGCGATGTGCGTCTGGAACTCCCAGATCGCCGTGAGCGTTCCCTGCGCGACTTCGGCCTGATACGGCGTGTACGACGTCAGGAACTCGCCGCGCAGGAGAAGCTGCGAGACGAAGGCGGGCGAATGGTGGCTGTACAGGCCCGCGCCCAGGAAGGACGTCCAGTCTCCGAGGTGCGCGTTCTTCGCCGCGACCCGGCCGAGGTCCCGCCGCACCTCGATCTCGGAAGCCGGGGGCGGAAGGCCGGGCGGCTCCCTCCGGTAGACGGCGCGCGGCACCGTCGCGAAGAGCTCGTCGATCGACGAGGCGCCGACCGCCGCGAGAAGGGATTCCCGCTCGGCGGGGCTGTTCGGGATGTAGCGCATCTGGTCGTAACTCCGCCGGTCAGCCGCCTTGGCTTCCTCTTCCACGAACTTTTCGTAATCGGCCGCGGAGAGGAGCAAGTCCATCTCGGCGTCCGACGAGAGCTTGATCTTCACGAGCCAGCCGTCGCCGTGGGGGTCCTCGTTCACGGCCCCGGGCTCGTCGGCGAGGACTGCGTTCAGCTCGATGATCTCGCCCGCGACGGGCAGGAAGAGCTCGGACACCGCCTTGACGGACTCGATCGTGCCGAACTCCTGGCCCGCGTCGAAGATCTCGCCCACATCGGGCATGTCGACGAACACGACCTCCCCGAGCTCCTTCTGCGCGTGGTCGCTGATCCCGATCGTCCCCACGTCGCCGTCGACGCGGATCCACTCGTGGCTCCGGGAATAGCGGCGGTCGTCCGGGTAAACGCTCATGTTTCTCTCCTGAGACTCTCAGGTCTTGCGCTTGTAGAACGGGGTCGGCACGACGCGCGCCGCCACGGAGCGCCCGCGCACGTCGATCGCGAGCGGCGTGCCGGGCGTGACGCGGCCGGTCGGGACGTACGCGAGGCCGATGGGCTTGCCCACGGTGGGCGTCTGCGTGCCCGACGTGACGACGCCGACGGGGCCCGAGACGGGGTCGATCGAGACCGGGAAGCCGTGCCGCGCGATGCCGCGCCCGGTCACCTCGAAGCCCACGAGACGCCGGGTGATGCCCGCCTCTTTCTGCTTCGCGAGCGCTTCGCGGCCCGTGAAGTCGCCCTTCTTCATCTTCACGATCCAGCCGAGATTCGCCTCCCACGGCGTCGTCGTGTCGTCGATGTCGTTGCCGTAGAGCGCGAGCGTGGCCTCGAGGCGCAGCGTGTCGCGCGCTCCGAGCCCCGCGGGAATGACGCCGTGCGGCTTGCCCGCCTCCAGGATCGCATCCCAGACCGCGCCCGCGCGGTCGGAATGCACGTAGACCTCGAAGCCGTCCTCTCCGGTGTAGCCCGTGCGCGAGACGAGCGCCGTCACGCCGGCGACGTGCCCGGTCAGGAAGCGGTAATAGCCCACGTCCGCGAGCTTCACGTCCGTCAGCGGCTGGAGGACGCGCTCGGCGAGGGGTCCCTGGAGCGCGAGCTGCGCCCAGATCGCCGACTCGTCCTCGACCGCCGCGCCCGGAGACTCCTGCCGCTTCGCCCACGCGACGTCCTTCGGCGTGTTCGAGGCGTTCACGACGAGGAGGTAGTCGTCCGGCGGCGATCCGATACGTGAGAAGGTCGTCGACGAACGTGCCCTGCTCGGTGAGGAAGGCCGAGTACTGGGCCTTGCCGTCGTCGAGCGCCGCGACGTCGTTGCACGTGAGGTGCTGCACCGTCTCGAACGCCTTCGGCCCGCGCACCCGGATCTCGCCCATGTGCGACACGTCGAAGAGGCCGGCGCGCGTCCGCACGGCGCGGTGCTCGTCGGCGAGACCGGAATACTCGACGGGCATGTCCCACCCGCCGAACGACACCATCTTTCCGCCGAGAGCCCGATGTCTCTCCCACAGGGGCGTGCGCTTGAGCGACGACGGGAGGGGTGGTCATCGCCGCGCGGGACTCTACGGTACCCTCCCCGCCCCGTCAACAGAACGGATGCATCGGGCGCGCGGGGATAATCCCTCGATGGCCCGGCCTCTCGAAAGCGACGCCGCCATCCTCGCCGGCGCTCGGCCGCGGAGGCGTTTCGCGGCGGGAGACGAGTTCCGGGACACGGCGGCCGGCTCGCTTCACCTCTTTCTCGACGGGCCGCGCGACGCTGCTCGCCGAGACCCCGTTCGGGCCGCATCCCGTCGCGCAGCCTCGCGGCGCCCGTGCTGCTCGACCTGCGCGTGCCGTTCGGCGGTTCGCCGGGCGTCGCGCGCGTCGCGCCCGAGCCCGGCAGCGTGGCCGCGTGGTTTCCCGCGGACGAGGCTCGCGCTCTCCTCTTCGACCCGGGCCCTTCGGGCGGCGCCTTTCGCAGGCTCGCGCTCGCGAGCCTGACGGCCGCGCTCCGCGAGACGAACGCCGCCCTCGGCCTCTTCTTCGACGGCGTCTCGGCACCCTCCCCTCGCGCGCCGGCGGCGAGGACCGGCACGATCGAGGAGGGCCCGATCGACCCGGCCCACGCGAGCCGACCTTTTCGAGACGGCGGGCCTCGACCCCGCGCTCCTGCCCGCGCTCGGGCTCGTCGCGCGCACCGTCCTTCCGGGCGCCGCCCTTCTCGTCGGCGGGCGAGCGGGGGGAAGAGGCGTTTCTCGTCGCGGAAGGCAGGCTTCGCGTCTCGCTCGAGATCGCCGGGGGAGAAGAGGCCCTCGCGATCCTCGGGCGCGGCGAGATCGCGGGTGAGATGGCGCTCGTGGACGACGCGCCGCGGTCGGCCGACGTGTTCGCGCACGGAGGCCCCGCCGTCGTCTACGTCCTGACGCGCGCGGTGTTCCGCGTCTCTCTGGCTTCGGGCGCCCCGGAGGGCGCCGCGCTTCTCGCCGGCATCGCGCTCGTCCTGACGCGGCGGCTCGAGGAGGCGATCAGGAAGGCGGCAGGCTTTCGCATCCTGGCGGGCCCGATCTGACCCCGCTCACATCTTCTTGAGCTTTTCCTTGACGTTCGCGCGAAGCTCTCCGGCCGCCGGGCCGACGAGAATTCGCAGCGATTTCGACTCGTACCCCGGCGCGGTGAGGAGCACCTCGTAGACGGCCATGTCCGCGAACTGGAAGTCCTCCTTCGCGAACTTCGACGCGGGCCCAGCTCGCGGCCGTTCACGGAGACCATCGTGTCGGGCGGCTCGACGTTGAACACGGCGTCGCGCACCGTGCGGTAGCTCGGGCGCTTGAGCTTTCCCTCGGGAGCCGGTCGGGCCGTGGCCGTCGGGCGTGCCCTTCTCGAGGCGGCGGTCGATCGTGACCTTGTCGTCCGTGGACGTCGATCGCACGATGAGATCCACGATCAGGTCGCGATAGCTCCGGAGCGCAGATGCGAATACGGTGTGTGCCCTCGAGGTTGAACGCGAGGAGCGAGCCGCCGCCGCGCGTCGTCCCAGTCGTCGGAGATGCCGATGAACCGCCCGTCGAGATAGACGCGGGCCTGGCTCGGCGAGACGTCGATCTTGAGAAACCGGCGGACCGTGACCGTGAGGTCGGCGGGTGTTCTGCGGGGGCGCCTTCGGCGCCGTAGGAAGGGCTGCGGCCGCGGTCGCCGACGCAGCCGCTTGCTCGGGCGCGGCCGTGGGCTTGACGCGGGCTTTCCTCGTGGGCGCGACGGTCGGCGAAGCGTCGCGGGCCGGCGTCTCGACGACCGCCGCCGTCGGCCCGGCGGTCGCGAGCACGGGTCGGGCCGGGCACGTTCGCGAGCGGGGGCGGCGGAGTCGGGACCGGGGCCGGCGCCGGGACGGTGGGAACCGGCGCGGAGGTCGGAACGGGCGGAAGCTCGCCGAGCCCTTTCTCACCTTTCTTCGAGAGCGCGATCACGCCGAGCACGACGGCCATGACCGCGAGAAGGCCGCCGCCCAGGACGAAGGGCGAGACGCCCTTCTTCTTCGGGGGCGGCGCCGCCGCGCCGGCACCCTTCGCCATCACTTCGCCCATGCGGCGGCCGGTCGTGATCGTGGGCGAGTCCGAGTCCGACGTTGGGCGGTTCGGCCGGCATCGAAGGCGGTGCGGGAGCCGCGGCGTAGCCGGCTTTCTCCGGGATCCTCCCGACGGGCGGCGAAATCCTGACCGCCGCGGTGGGCGCCATCGACGCGGGCGTCACCGGATCCACGAGTGGCGCGATCGGCGGGGGCGCGCCCGGCGAGGACCGCACGCGCTTGACCCTGCTTTCCGAAAAGCCCGCGGTGGAGCCGACCGGCGAGAAGCCCAGAATCTCGCGCAGGTCGTCCGCCAGCTCTCCCGCGTCGGCGTAGCGGTTCGCGCGATCCTTCGCGAGACACTTTCTGATGATCTCCTTCATGCCCTCGGGCACGTCGTTCGTCACGAGCGCCGGATCCATCGGCTCCTCGTGGAGGATCTGGTAGACGAGCGTCGTGAGGGTGTCGGCCGGGAAGGGCTTGCGCAGCGTGAGCGCCTGATAGAGGACGATGCCGAGGGAGAAGATGTCGGTTCTCGCGTCCAGCTTCTCGCCCTTGATCTGCTCGGGAGACATGTAGGCGGGCGAGCCCACCATCTGGCCCGTGGACGTGAGCTCCGTGTCGCCGGTCAGGAGCTTGCCGATCCCGAAGTCCGTGACTTTCGCCGACAGCGTCGGCGAGAGGAGGATGTTCGCCGGCTTCACGTCGCGGTGCAGGACCCCGCGCTCGTGCGCGTGCGCCAGCGCCTCGGCCACCTCGGCGACGACGCGGATGCGGTCGCGCAACGGGAAGCCGGCGGGGTCGGAGAGCCGTTGCGAGAAGCTCCCGCCCTGCACGAGCTCCATGGCGAGGAAGAGCGTCCCCTGATCCTCGCCCACGTCGAAGACCGTCACGATGTGCGGGTGCTGGAGACGCCCCGAGATGCGCGCCTCCTTCAGGAACCGCGCCTTCGCCTCGTCGGCGCCGAAGCTCTTCTCGCTCGTGTCGAACCGGATCGTCTTCAGGGCGAGCTCGCGCTCGATCTGGGGGTCGCGGGCCAGGTAAACGACGCCCATGGCGCCGCGGCCCAGCGTGCGCAGGATGACGTACCGGCCGATCTGTTCAGGGCTCAAACGCTGACGGACTCCGCGGGGATTCTATCCAACGTCTCCCGGCCCTCCCTCGCCGTCGGGCGGAACGTCCCGCGGCCCTTCGTCCGTCTGAAGATCCGAAGGGGTGCCCGGGTCCTTCGCGAACGCCTGCTCGCGCTTCGCGAGCTCGGCCCGCGCCTCGTCCGCGCGCGCCGCCGGCACCGCGACCTCGATCGGCGAGAGATCCTCGCTCTCCGTCGGCGTCTGATGGAAGCTCCGGTCCACGACGCGCGCCGGGATGCCCCGGCTCTGAAGAAACCCCGCGATGAGCGCCGCCTCCGTCTCGTTCGCGGCGGGCGCGATGCCCTCCCAGTGCTCTTCGCTCTTCGTGTCGTCGGCCATGGCGACCTCCTGCTCCTCGTGCTCGCGCTCAGGGTACGACGCGGAGGTTTCCGGCGCGAACGGCGTCGGCGGGGAGGAACCGGCCGACGACGGCCGCCGCCGTGTCGCCGCTCGCGTGGAGGGACGCGACGAGGGCGGAGGCGGAAGCGGCCGCGGTCGCGAAGAGCAGCCCGCCCGACGTCTGCGCGTCGGTGAGAAGGAGAAGGTCGGTCTCGGAGACGCCGGGCGCGATCTCGAGGATGGGCCGCGCCGCGGCGAGATTGCGGCGGCTGCCGTCGGGCGCGATCCCGGCCGCCGCGAGCCGGCGCGCGCCGGGCAGGACGGGAACGGCGGAAGCCGAAATCTCGGCCGAGACGCCGCCCGCGCCGAGCATCTCCTTGAGGTGGCCGAGGAGCCCGTAGCCCGTCACGTCCGTGGAGGCCGAGATCGCGAAGGCGTCGGCCGCGCGCGCGGCCGAGCGGTTCAGCCGCGTCATCGAGGCGATCGCGGCGCGCTCCTCTTCCTCCGACGGCCCGGAGCTCTTCTTGAGGGTGGAGAAGAACGAGCTTTCCCTCAGCACCTGGGCTCTCATCGCCGCCGTCAGGATTCCCGTTCCGACCGCCTTCGTGAGGACGAGCGCGTCTCCCGCCCTCGCGCCCACGTTGCGGCGCAGGCGCGAAAGGCGCACGCGGCCCGTGACCGCCATTCCGTAGACCGGCACGTCGAAGTCGGTCGAGTGCCCTCCGAGGACGGGGATTCCGGCGTCGCGCGCCACCTCGGCGCCGCCGCGGAGGATCTCGCCGAGCACCTCGAGCGGGAGCGCCTTCACCGGAAAGCCCACGAGGTTGAGCGCGAACAGCGCCTCGCCTCCCATCGCATAGATGTCCGAGAGAGCGTTCGCCGCCGCGACACGCCCGAAGTCGAACGGAGAATCCACGACCGGCGTGAAGAAGTCCGTCGTGGCGAGCAGCGTCTCGGGATCGGGGTCGTCGGAGGCGCCGAGGCGGAACACGGCCGCGTCGTCGGACGATGTCGAATCCGACGAGAGCGCGCGGGTCGTGAGCCCGCGGCAACGCACCCAGCAGCTTCACCAGGTCAGACTGACCCAGCTTGCAGGCTCAACCCGCCGACGACGCGAACGTCAGGATCGACGGATGAGGCTTCGTGGCCTTCTCCATGCTGACGAGTCTACTCACTCGAGCAGAAGGCTCGGCACGGGTCAGGAAGACCTACAGGTCGCCGGCCGCGAACGACTCGCCGAGCTGGCGGAGGACCATGTTCGTCGCGACTCCGGCGAGAGCGCCCACGATGACCCGCCCCCGGTAGCGGCCCACGAGGAACCCCACGGCCGCCGCGCCCACGAGGCACGGCAGAGGGTGGCGCTGCACCGTCTCGAGTGCCGTCCTCTTCCAGTCGATGTCCTTGGGGAAGAAGTCGAAAGGCTCTCCGGGCCGGCCGACCGGGCCTTCGGGCGAGGCGCCGTGGGGCGCCGGCTGGCGGACCGAACCGTCGTCCATCAGTCGTCTCTCCGGCGAAGAAGCAGGCCGAGCGCGAAGCCGACGCCGAGCGCGATCGCGACCGACTTGGCCGGGTTGTCCCTCACGTAGTTCTTCACGCCCGCCTGCACGTCTTCCCAGTCCGTCTCGGCGAGCTTGTCCCTCAGCGCCCCCGCGCGCGCCTTCACGTTCCCGGCGACCTCGCCCACGCGCTCCCGCAGGCGACCGGCCTTCTCGCCCACCGATTCGCGTGTCGCGTCGATCTTCTGCTCGACGGCTCTTGCGGCGTCTTCGACCGTGCTGTTTGCCATGGTCCGACCTCCTCGGGCGGGCGATCTTGTCACAGCCCGCGCGTCAGGGGAAGGTACGATGGACGCGCGATGCGTCCCTCGACGGCGCCGGTGCGCCTCGCCGGCCGGGAGCTCCACGAGGTTCCCCCCCTCGCGCGCGCGATCCTCATCGGAACGGTCCGGCGGTTCCTCGACGCGCGCGGCTTCGACCTCGCGGCGAGCCTCGCGTACTCGGTGCTGCTCACGCTCGTGCCTCTCGTCGCGTGCGTCACGGTCCTCACGTCGACCTTCTTCGGCGAGTCGGGCACCGGTCTTTACCGCCTGCTTCGCATCCTTCCCGGGGCGGGGCGCGATCTCGTGCGGGACCTGCAGGCGTTCGGCGCCAAGGCGACGTCCGTGTCGGGCACGGCGACGCTCTTCTTTCTGGCGACGTCGCTCCGGACGTTCTTCCTCGTCGAGGGCGCCGTCCAGGCTCTCTGGGGCTCCACGGGCACGCCGCGCCGCCCGATCCGGCGGCTGGGCATGGCCCTCTCCGTCATGATCCTCGGGCCCATCGCGCTCGGGCGTCCTGACGTCGATTCTTCTCGAGAGCGGCGCGCCGCTCGGCGATTTCCGGCCCCTCGGGTCGCTCATGTCGTTCTGCCTGCTCGCCTATCTCTACCGGACGCTGCCCGGGCTCGTACGTGCGGTGGGCGCCGGCGGCGATCGCCGCCTTCCTCGTGAGCGCCTCGCTCACGCTCCTGCGCGTCGGCTTCGCGCGCGGCGTCGCGCTCCTCACGTCGCTCAATCAGACCTACGGCTCGCTTTCGGCGATCGTCATCTTCGTGATCGCGATCGGCATCATGACGACGCTCTTCCTCGGAGGAGTCTCCCTGGCCCACGCGATCCAGTACCGGGACGAGTTCCTCGACCACGACACGCCCCGCGAGCGCACCGAGGAAGGCGGCCGTCTCTACGTCGCGGTGCGCCTCCTGCTCGTGATGGCGACCGCGTGGAAGAACGACCGCGCGACGCGCACGCGCGCGGCTCTCGCGGACGAGATCGGACGGCCCGAGGAAGAGTTCGCGCCGCTCGTCGCGGAGCTCCTGGGAGAGGGTCTTCTCACGTCCGACGCCGCGAGGGAATCTCGCGCTCTCGCGCGCGCCCGAGACGATCTCGCTCTATGCCGTCGCCCGCGCGATCGGCGAGTCGGCGCTCCGGGCCGTGCCCTCGGGCCATGACGCGGCGGCCCGAGACGCTGCACCGGGTGTTCGCGAAGGCGAATCGCGAGGAAAGAGCCGTGCTGCAGGGAACGAGCCTCAGGGATCTTCTCCGCAGGTCCGACGAGGAAGAGAGCGTGCTCTCGGAAGGGCTCGTGACCGTCCGATGAAGAGGCTGCTCGTCGTCTCCCTCGATCCAGCTCCCGGTCGACCGCTCGAACCTCGCCAACATGGAAAGCCCCACCGAGAAGAATCGCTTCCGCGCGGTCGAGCGCAAGCTCGCCGAGGCGCCCTGCACCTTGAGCGGCTGACACGCGCGCCTTCTCTGTTTGACGGTCTGCCGGCTTCCCGCTAACCTCCTCGCCTCTCCGGACAGGTGGGGCTGTAGCTCAGTTTGGGAGAGCGCCTGAATCGCACTCAGGAGGTCGACGGTTCGATCCCGTTCAGCTCCACCATTTCATCTCACGCATCCCCGACGACTTCGATCTTCGTTGCATGCTCCTCATGGAGCTGAACGGGGAGAACCGTCGACCGAGGGGCGCGGGGATCCTTCCCCGCCTTCAGATCCGACCAGTCCGCCGCAGCCCGTAGCGCGTGCGACGCGCTCGACGGGCGCGAGGCGGGCTTGTTAGACCCCGTTCAACTCCAGCTCGCTAGTGCCCCGGTCCGTCGTTGCCCCCGCGGTGCGGGCGGCAGCCCTGGAATTCCAACACTTTCAGCCCGCTCGGGACGGTCTCGGGGATCTGCTTGCACAGGTTCTGGGGTCGCGCGTCCGGGTCGAGCAGGCCGTCGCGGAGGAAGGCAAGCAGGTCCTGGAAATCGCGCGGCGAAAGCTCGAGGTCGCCGAGTGCGCGGATGCGGGGTTCCAGACGGTCGAGCACCGGCTGGACAGGGCCCTTGCGGGCCCTCAAGTCGGCGTCCACGCCCGCCGCTCTGGCGTCGTAGGACGGCGCGAGATGAAGCGTGTCGAGGTGGTAACGGAGCGCATCTTCGAGTCTCGTGAACGAGCCGTTGTGGAAGAAGGCGGCCTGGAGCGCTATGTTGCGCAGCGGCGAGGTGCGGAACCTGTAGCGGTCCGCCTTGTCACCCGTGACCTCCTCGCGGCCGAAATCTTCATCGGAGGCCGGCCCGGAGAACGCGAAGTTGCCCGGGAAATCGTCGGCGTTCAACGGGTCGCCGCCGGACTTCAATCCAAAGCCCTTGGGTGCGATCTGCGGGATTCCAGCCACGTAGTTCTCGAAGTCCGTGAACATCTCGTTGGACGCGCCCGCGACGCCGTGGCAGTTGACGCACGTCCCCCTGGTGAAGAAAAGCAACGCCCCACGCTGCTGCGGCTCCGTCAGCGCGTGCCGGTTCCCGCGCGCGAAGCGATCCAGAGGTGCGTTCGCGAACGTGTTGGCCATCTCGAACTCCGCCAGCGCCGCGCCGATCATCGCAAACGTGATCTTGCCCCCGCGGGCCTCCGGGTAGATCCGCTCGAACCTGGAAACGTACTCGGCGACCGCGTTGAAACGCTCCAGTACCTTTTGCCGGATCGAGTAGCCCATGTCGGTGGAATCGGGCGGGCTGCCGTTGGGCCCCGCAATCGGACCGGGCACCGTGTCCGAGAACGCCCCCGAGGAGACTTTGTGCGACGGGTGATACAGGGCGGGATCCACGTCGCCGGGAATCCCAGCCGTGAATCCGGCCATCTCGATCAGCTCGGTGGGTGGAAGGTGACCCTGAACGGTCAACAGCGTCGTCATCTTCTTCGCGTCGAAACACGTGGCGTCGATGCACTTGCTGGCCGGGTTCCACACCGTATCCCCGCCAACGGAGAAGGGAACGGTGGCGCCAAGGGAGAGGTCGAAGGGATCGTCGGAGCGGGAGACAAAGCGAAGGTTCAGCATCAAGCGGGGAGAGAACGCCGTGTTGATCACGAAGGGCGCGCGGCGCTGGTTGCGCGGCCCCTTGCGGTCGGGCCCCACGACTCCGTTGTTGTCCGTCCCGATCGCGATCGATTGGGAATCCCCGAAGCCGGCAGCGGGCGAGTGGCAGCCCGCACAGGAGTTGTCCCGGTGAAGGCCCAGGATGTTGTCGAAGAAGATTGTCCCGCCGAGGTCCACGAGCTTCGGATCGAGCCGCCGGCCCAGGCGCGGCTCCACGCTCTCCTGCACGCGTCCCGTGAAGCCCGCCTCCTTGAGCACCCGGGCCAGCTGATCGTCCAGGCGGCCCGGCTGGTCGGCATTCGCCGACGACATGAGCGTGGTCAGGATCAGGAGGCCGATGGGTCCCCGGCACAGTCGCAACGGGTTCTTCATGGTCGTTCTACCCCTTCCGTTTCCAAGTCTGCCCCTGATGCCCGCAGGTATTGACGCAAAGCCGATCAATTCCAACATGTCCGCGATGGTGATCACACTTTCCATGCCCTTGTCGCCGGGCGACGGGATCTGTCGAGAGCCGAGAACGAGGCGGCTGGGGCTCAGGTGGTCATCGAGATCGACCCGGAAGCGAGACTCTCGAGAACCGCAGTTCGATAATCGATAAGGATGCTCCACCACTTGTCTTTTCTTGAGTCCGCCGATTCTCGCAGCGTCACCTGCGATAGGCTGGGTACACGGGAGTCGATGCGGATCACGACGCGACGACGGTTCGCCAGGCAAGTAGCATTCGCAGCGGCATCGCTTTACGGCCGCCCGGTCAGGGCGGTCGTCGGAGAGCGGGGGGCGCCGAATGAGCCTCCGCTCGATGCGACGGCGGTCCGAAACCTCGCTTCCGAGATTGCCGGACACGTCATCACACCGGTGGCGTCGGACTATGAATCGGCCCGTCTCGTTTTCAACCGCGCCTTCGATCGGCGACCGGCGTTGATCGTCCAGTGCGCAGCCGCCTCCGACGTGGCGCGCGCGCTCGAGTTCGGGCAGCGGAGACGGCTGCCTTTGGCGGTGCGTGGAGGAGGCCACAGCCGCGCCGGCTTCGGCACGTGTGAGGGCGGCGTGGTGATCGATCTCTCCACCATGAGAGAGGTGGAGGTCGACCCCGGCACGCGCATGGCCCGCGTCGAGGGGGGCGCGCTCGTGCGGGACATGGACCGAGGCACACAACGCTTCGGCCTGGCGACGACCATGGGTGGTTGCCCCACGGTGGGGATCGCGGGCCTGACCCTCGGAGGCGGGGAGGGCCTCTTGATGTCGAAGTACGGCGCCGCGTGCGACAACCTGACATCGGCACGGGTGGTGACCCCGGACGGGAGAGAGGTCGAAGCCAGTGAGAATTCCAACCCTGACCTCTTCTGGGCCATTCGCGGCGGCGGAGGCAATTTTGGTGTCGTGACGGCCCTCCAGTATCGCCTTCATCCCGTGACGAACGTTCTGGCGGGGACGCTGACGTTTCCGCCTGGCCGGATTCCCGAGTTGCTGCATGCCTTTGAAAAGTTCGTCGCGGCGGCGCCGGACGAGATGAACGTCGTGGGCGAGATCTTGCCGTCCGCAGAAGGTGCGCGATTCCACATGCTCGTCTGCCATTGTGGTGACGCGGAGCGGGGGAATCGCCTGCTGAAACCCCTGCGAGTTCTCGGGCCGCAGGCGGACACTGTCCGCGTCACGACGTATCTGGAAACACAATCGACGATCAACCCGTACTCGCCGGTGGCGCATTTTCAGACGGACCTCTTCCTGCCGAAATTGTCAGCAACCACCATCGAGAAGCTCGCAGCGTCAACGACGGAAGCGCCGCCGGACACCAGGGTGTTCATCGTTCCTTTGTACGGGGCCGTAACGCGAGCGGGGTCGAGCGATACTGCGTTTTCCTTGCGGCAGCCCGGCTACGAGGTGGACATCATGGGGCGCTGGGTCGCGGCAGCCGACAGAGCGCGGGCGGTGCAATGGGTCACGGCCCTGAGGGACAAGCTGCGCCCCCATTCGACAGGGGTGTACGGAAACCAGTTGGGCGAGACGAGCCGCGAACTCGTGAGGGCGGCGTACGGTTCGAACTACGCACGTCTCGCAAGGATCAAGGCTAAGTACGATCCGGATAACGTATTGCGGCTGAACCAGAACGTCGAGCCGGACTCGAAGGTAGAGTTCGGGACCATTTTCTAAGAGCGTTCTACTGCGAGAACAAGAAACCGTGAAGAATCGCGGTTCGATAATCGGCGAGGTTGCTCCACCATTACAAACCACCTCACGTCGTTCTCCGGCACACCACGGCCGAGTGTCCCTCTAGCTGAACGGGATACGCACCGTCGACCAGCTGGAAGAAGCGAGGGCTCCTCAGCTCACACCACCTGCAGGCGTTCGGCGTAAGCCGCGTCTCTGATCCACAAGATCCTCGCCGAGCCGGACTCCGCGTAGGTGCGGAACATCCCGTGGTAGAAGAAGCGTCCCGTCACCGCCCCTCCCAGGTGGCGCGTTCCCCAGGACTCAAGGGCCGCCGCCGTCTGCGCGGCGAGCTCGATGCTGTAGGAATGCTCTTCGGTTTGGCCGCCGCGCGTCGCGACGGCCACCTGACTGCCTTCGGTCCCCTCCACGAACGTCTGCCACCGGGAATGCGCGGCGAGCCACCGCGTCAGGTTCGAGACCGTCTGCGGAGGAACGACTCCGTAAGTGTCCCTGAGAGTCGGCCCTGACAGGGATCGGCACCCGAAGAACTCCTTGTAGACGTCCAGACTGTTCGACCACGCGCCCACGTTGCATCCTCTCAGCGCCACGTGACGCAGTCCCAGCGCGCGTACCTGGTTCATCTTCTGACGCAATCCGGTCACCTGGGCTTCCCGCATCATGAGAACCGGCGCGGCGTCGGCCGCCAAAACTCCGGGCGCCGTGATGCCGTCGACGGTCGTGGGGTGGTCGTGCGCCAGCTGACCGACGGCGTCTGAGCGCGCTCGCACCGCTCCCCCGTTGATCAACGGAATCGCCAGCCCCAGCTCGCGCGCGTGACAGACGAGCATCACATCGCCTCCCCGCCGTCCATGACTGACGATCTCCGTCAGCACGCGATCCATCGTGATGTGCGGAAAGCTGACGACTTCGTCCGTGGTCAGCGCCAGCCCGTTCCCGGAGGGCTCCGAGGGGCTCGTTTCGAACCAGTCTCCCGCGTGACGGTGCGCCCTTCGATCGATGAGGATCAAGGCCATCTGCGGCACCTCCTCGCGTTTTGCGTGCATTCTACTTACGCGTGCCGCTCGGCGGGCGGGATAACCCGGAGAGAGGCAGTCGTCATGGTCGAAGCGCGTGCGGTGCGCCCGAAGGGCGAGGCGGGCGCCTTCGATCCCGTTCAGCTCCACCACTTTACGTAGCCCCCTGAGGTAGATTCGGCACTCAGGGGGGACCGGATGAAAAGTCCGAAAACAAAGGCGGCACCGAAGAAGAAAGCGTCCGCGATCGCCCCGCCGAAGTCAGGCGCGACCGGAAAACCCGCTTCCCGGCTCATCGATGAGCGGATCCTCGACCTTGGGGGATGGCGCGGGGAGACCCTGGCACGCATGCGGGCGCTGATCCTGGAAGCCGACCCCGAGATGGCCGAGGAGTGGAAGTGGATGAACCCCGTCTGGTCGCACCACGGGATCGTCAGCACCGGGGAGGCGTACAAGAAGGTCGTGAAGCTCACGTTCGCCCGGGGGGCCTGGATCCCGGACCCGTCGCGCCTCTTCAATTCCAGCCTGGGAGGCAGCACGCGAAGGGCGATCGACATCCATGAAGGGGAGAAGGTCGACGCGGGCGCGTTCAAGGCGCTCGTGAAGGCCGCGGTGGCCCTGAATGGCCCGCAGGCGAAGAAACGGTAGACCCGCCCCGTGAGGGCGGCGCGGACCGGGCCGAACACGTTCACCGTCGAGTTCGAGGGAGAGGAGGAGCTCCGCGAGGAGCACCGGACGAACCTTTCGCAGGGCGGGCTCCGGCTGCCGGTGGCGGACCGGCCTGCGCTTTTCTCACCCGTGGAGGTGACGCTCCGCGGCCCCTCGGGCGGAGAGGCGAAAGTGAAGGGCACGGTTGTCGCCCCGCTCTCTGAAGGAGTGGCGCTCCACTTCGAGGGCGACGCGGACGCGCTCCTCGCGGCGCTGATCGCGTCCCCGACCGCGGAGCCCGCCGGCACGAAGCAGGACGTCAGTGACTGGGACCGCCTGCGTGCGATGCCGCGGACCCAGAAGCTCCTCCACGCGCCCCGGGCCGAACGCAACGATCGCCTCGTCCTCGTCCAGGACGCCGATCCGCAGGTTCTCTACGCGCTCCTGAAGAACCCGCGCCTCACGGTGGACGAGGTCGTCCGCGTCGCGAAGTCCGCGTATCTCACGTATCAGACCGCCGAATTGATCCTGAAGACGAGCCAGTGGGCCGCGAGCCTCGAGGTCCGGACGGCTCTCGTCCACAACCCGAAGACGCCGCCCGCGTTCGCCCTTCGCATCCTGCCGACGCTTCCTGAGGCCGAGGTCAAGGGGATCGCCCGCGGCGCCGCGACGAGCATGGCGCTCAAGCAGGCCGCGCTCAAGCGGCTGCAGGGCGCCTGAGGGTCCTCGTCCTATCCCCCCGCCATCGCCCCCACGACGAGAAACGGCTCGGCTCCCGTCGCGACCGCGTCGGGCAGCGGCGCGTCCGGCGACTCGTGCGAGACGTCCTCCGCGCAGGCGAAGAACCGCACGAAGGGCCGGCGCTGCTGCGTGACGTGGTCGCGGATCGTCCCGCGCAGCATCGGGTAGCGGGCCTCGAGCGCGTCGAGGATCGAGCGCTGCGTGACCGGACCCTCGAGGTCGAGCGTCACCTCGCCGTCCACGCGCGCGAGCGTCCGGAGATGCGCCGGGAGGACGACCCGGATCATGGCAGCGTCTGGACCTCGACGGACAGCACGGCCGGGAGGTCGCGGACGATGGGCGCCCAGGTGTCTCCGGCGTCGGCCGACGCGTAGACCTGCCCGCCCGTCGTGCCGAAATAGACGCCGCACGAATCGAGCGAGTCGACGGCCATCGCGTCGCGCAGGACGTTGACGTAGCAGTCGCGCTGCGGCAGGCCGTTCGTGAGCGCCTCCCACTCGTTTCCGCCCGTGCGGCTCCGGTAGACGCGCAGCTTCCCGTCGAGCGGGAAGTGCTCGCAGTCGCTCTTGATCGGGACGACGTAGATCGTCTCCGGCTCGTGCGCGTGGACGTCGATCGCGAAGCCGAAGTCGGTCGGCAGGTTGCCGCTCACCTCGTGCCACGACTCGCCGGCGTCGTCGCTGCGCATGACGTCCCAGTGCTTCTGCATGAAGAGCACGCTGGGGCGCGACGGGTGCATCGCGATGCGATGGACGCAGTGGCCGACCTCGGCGGTCGGGTCGGGGAGCTGTGCGGATTTCAGGCCCTTGTTGATCGGCTTCCACGTCTTGCCGGCGTCGTCGGTCCGGAACGCGCCCGCGGCCGAGATGGCGATGAAGATCCGGCCGGGGATCGCTCGGATCGAGGAGGATCGTGTGGAGGCACATCCCGCCGGCGCCCGGCTGCCAGCGCGGGCCCGAGCCGTGCTCGCGCAGGCCGGCGAGCTCCTGCCACGTCTGCCCGCCGTCGGTCGAACGGAACAGGGCGGCGTCCTCGACGCCGGCGTAGACGGTGTCGGGATCGGTCAGCGACGGCTCGAGGTGCCAGACGCGCTTGAACTCCCAGGGGCGGGGCGTGCCGTCGTACCACTGGTGGGTGCCGGGGACGCCGTCGTAGACGAACTTGTTCCCCACCGGCTCCCACGTCTTGCCGCCGTCGTTGGAGCGCTGGATCTGCTGCCCGAACCAGCCGCTCGTCTGCGACGCGTAGAGCCGATTCGGGTCGGCGGGCGATCCCTTGAGGTGGTACATCTCCCAGCCCGCGAAGTGGGGACCGCTGACGTCCCACCGCTCGCGCTTTCCATCCGAAGTCAGGACGAACGCGCCCTTCTTCGTGCCGACGAGAACCCGTACTCCGCTCATGCCTCGGCTCCTTTCGGGGCGCGAGGATACGGGGTCAGGGTGGCGATCGGAAAGGACTTTTGCGCCCCAGCCATCCGCCCCGGAAGCCCGCGCGCTTCAGGCCGCGCACGAGGTACGGGCAGCGCCGCATCAGGTCCCAGACGAGCCCGCTCCGGTGGTTCTCGACCATGAGGAGGATCGGGCCGTCGTTGAGGCCGAAGTTGTACGGAGACACCCATCCGCACGGGTCCTTCGACGCGGTCGGAAACGTCGGGTTGAACGTGGCTTCGAACCCGTACGGCCCCTGCCCGACGCCCAGCGCGTGCATGTGGGCGATCGCCCGCATCGCGATCTCGGGGGCGAACGGGATCGACGCGACGACCGCCCAGGGCGCGAGGGTGCCGTCGTCCGGGCCGTTCGGGACGCCTCGCGCGACGTAGTCGTGAAAACGGCGCGTCACGCCCCCGATCTCGAGCGTCGCGGGGCCCGGCCCCTCGCTCGCCGTGATTCCCCAGCAGTTCTCCCCGTAGCCGGCGAAGCGTCTTCGGGTTCCGGATCGCGTAAAGCCGCTGGACCCGGGTCGCGCGGGCGCTGTTCTCGAAGTAATCGAGGCCGCGGGCGCGCATCGGCTCGTCGCGGATGCCGCGGAAATCCACCCAGACGTGCGAAAGCTGGTGGATGAAGAGGGGCGCGGCGTGGAGGTACTCGATCCCGTAGAGCTTTCGGAAGAGATAGCTCGACGTGAAGGCCGCATAGCTCTTCGGAGGAATCGGATGCGTCGGCGATCCCAGCGCGAGGAGGTAGAGCACGAGAGCCTCGCTGTAGCCGGTCCAGCAGCGTTTCAGAAAGCCCCCCTCGGGCTTCCATCCGTGGGAGAGAAGCAGGCCGCCGTTCAACGCCCACGTGAAGTCGCAGCGGCGGTAGAGCGCATCGGCCGTCTCGCGAATGGCGCGCTCCTCCCTTTTCTCGCCGTCGAAGTAGGCCGCCGCGACGAGCGCGCCGGCCAGCAGGTACGCGGTGTCGATCGTGGAAAGCTCGCAGTCCCACGCGCGCCGCCCCGAGCCCATGTCGAGGAAGTGGTAGAAGAAGCCGCGGTGACTCGTGGCGTCTCTCCCCTCGCCTTCCTCGGCGTTCCAGAGGAACCGAAGCGTCGTGAGCGTGCGGGCCGCGGCTTCGTCGCGGTCCATGAGCCCCCGCGCGACGCCGACCGGATAGGCGGTCAAGGCGAGGCCGACGGCGGCGATCGAGGAGGGGGAGCCGTCGTGCGTGCTGTCCCTGACGAGGCCGCTCCCCGCGTGCGTCTCGTGGAGGAAATAGGCGAACGCGTTCCGCTGGAGGAGATCGAGCTCGGCTTCGGAGAGGACGCCGGACTCGCCCTTCGCCTTCATGCAAGCGTCCCGACGGCGCTCTGCAGGGCCTCGGAGAGGGTCGGGTGGATCTGGATCGCGTCCCGAAGGACGTTCACGGACACGTCCGCGTTCATCAACGCGACGTAGACGTGCACGAGCTCGGCGCCGTCCGAGGCGAGGACGGAGGCTCCCAGGAGCTTCCGGGTCTTCGCGTCCGTGACGACCTTGATGCACCCCCGCGTTTCCGACCGCTCGCGCGCCTTTCCGTTGGCGCGCATCTCGAAGCGGCCGACCCGGATGTCGCGTCCGGCCTTCCGCAGCTCCTCCTCGGTCGCGCCGACGCGGCCGAGCTCGGGGTCCGTGTAGACGGCATAGGGGACGATGCGTCGCGTCGTGCGCTTCCCGTCGCCCGCGAGCTGCGAGAGGAGGATGCGGTGGTCGTCCCAGGACGTGTGCGTGAACATCGGCCAGCCCCGGATGTCGCCGGCGGCCCAGATTCCCGGCACGCTCGTGGCGAGCCTCTCGTCGACCGCGAGGATTCCGTGCTCGTCCGGTGTCAGGCCGACCGTCTCGAGCCCGAGATCGTCGGTGTTCGCCCGGCGCCCCGCGGAGACGAAGAGGTGGGACGCCGTGAAGACCTCGCGAGAGCCTTCCTTTTCGACGGTCGCCGCGAGGCTTCCTCTTCGCTCGAAGACGCGCGTGACGCGGCAGTTCAGGCGGAACCGGATCCCCTCCGACTCCAGGAGGTGCTGGAGCCTCTCGGCGATGTCGCGGTCCTCCCATTTCAGGACCTGGCTCCCGCCGTCGACGATCGTCACCCGGCTTCCCATCCGCCTGTAGAACTGCCCCATCTCGAGGGCGATGTAGCCGCCTCCCGCGAAGAGGATGTGGCGCGGCAGCTCGTCCTGATCGAGCCAGTTGCTCGCGTGCAGGAACGGAACGCTCGAGAGGCCACGGATCGAGCCGAGGTCGCTCCGCGTGCCGGTGTCGAGCACGACCTGGCGCGCGCGCAGAGTCTCCCTCCCGATTCGGACCTTGAAGAGCCGCCCCTCGCGCCCTTCGAGCCGGGCATGGCCACGCACGAGACGCGGGTTGTCGGATTTCTCGAAGCCGCGCCGGAGCCCGGCCCGCGAGTCCATCAGGATGCTGCGCGCGCGATCGAGGACCGCGGGGAAGTCGACCTCCACCTTCGGGACCCTCAGGCCGAAGACCGCCGCGCGCCGCGCCAGATAGGCGGCGCGCGCCGACGCGATCGCCGCCTTCGTCGGCGTGCAGCCGAAATTCACGCACGAGCCCCCGAGGTCCTTCCGTTCCGCGATTGCGACGCGCTTTCCCGCCTTCGCGAGCGCGTGCGCGAGCGGAATGCCCGCCTGTCCCGCGCCGATGATGACGACGTCGAGAAGGGCTCCGGGCGTCAAGGTGCGTTCGGCCGACCGCGGTCGCATTTCCACGCCTTCCCCGGAGGCAGGATATCCGACGCGGTAAAATCCGCGTCACTGGGGAAAAGTCCGCGCTCGAGCTCCGTAAACCCTTGTGTTTCGATGGCATCTCTCTTGCGCCGTACCGTTCGCAGGAGCGCCCACATGAAACGGAACTACGGCAAGGATGGCCTTCCGGAAGCCTCGTCCTTCTGCGAGCCGCCCGCGATCGCGACCGATGGGAAGCATCGCGTGGTCTTCCTGAACCGGGCGGCCGAGCGGCTGCTCGGCGTCAGCGAGAAAGACGCGCTGGGTTCCGAACTGAGCTCGGTGCTCTCGCGTGAGGCGATGGAGGCGCTCGCGCGTTCCGCCGTCCTCAGGATCCCCGGCGCCGTGCCGCGCGCCGAGAGGACGGTCTACATTCTGGATCCCGCAACCGAGCGGGCCAAGTCCTGCCCCCTGTCGAGGCGAGAGCACGAGATCGTCGCGCTCCTCACCGATGGGTACGCGGCCCTCAACATCGCGGCGCGCCTGAACCTTTCGCACGCGACGGTCCGAAATCACATTCAGAACGCCCTGCGGAGGCTCGAGGTCCACAGTCAGGTCGAGATCGTGGCCCTCGCGCTCCGCCGGGGGTGGGTCGACCGCCCGGGACTTCGGGGAAAGGCAGCCTCTCTGGCGGGCTCTCTTTCAGCCGTCGCGGCAATGGCCGCGGGTGGCTGACATCCCGAGGTCAGCGTCCTTCGGATCCCCGCCCCCGAACGCTTCCGGGAGTGTTCTGCCCGAGCAGAGGCAGGCGGACGATCGCAACCGTACCCCCTTCCGGCGGGCACGTCAGGAGGATCTCGCCCCCGTGGCCCTCCGCGACGCGCCTCGCGACCGGGAGGCCCAGTCCGCTCCCTCGATGCTTCGTCGTGAAGAAAGGCTCGAAGACTCTGGCTCGAATCTCCTCCGGAATGCCCGGCCCCGTGTCGATCAGAGAGACTTCGCACTGCCCGTCCCGGGCGGTCGTGAGCACGCGCAAGGTGCCGTGTCGTCCCGCGGCCTGCGCGCCGTTCAACGCGAGATTGAAAAAGACGCTCCTCAGAAGCTCCGTGTCCCCCTGGATCCACGGATGGTCGCCCTCGATATCGATCTTCAGCCCCTGGAAGGCCGGATCGCGGCGAAGCTCGGCCACGGTTTCCGCGAGGAGCGGCGCGATCGGAACGGGCACGAGCCGCGGGGCTCGCGGCCGCGCGAAAACGAGCAGGTCGCGCGCGAGCGCGTTCAGCCCCCCCAGGCGGGCGAGGATCTCCCCGATGACCTGCCGGTCGGAGTGCTCCGGCGGCAGGCGGTCCCGAATGACCTGCAGCGCGCCGCCGATGCCGGCGAGCGGGTTCTTGACCTCATGCGCGACGATCGCCGCCATCTCGCCAAGGCGGGCGAGCGCCGCCTGCTCCCGGAAGGCCGCCTGCGCCATCCGCTGCTCGGACACGTCTCGTTCGATGGCCGCGGCCCCGACGATCTTCCCGAAGTCGTCCTTTACGGGCGAGAGCGTGAGCGACACGTCGAACTCGGTGCCGTCGCGGCGCAGGCGGCGCGTTTCGAGATGCGCGACGTGCTCCCCGCGTGCGACGCGTTCGAGGAGCTGCTGGAATTCGTCTTTCCGGTCCGCCGGGAGGATCCGAGTGACGGACTCGCCGAGGATCTCGTCGCTCTTCCAGCCGTAGATTCGCGCCGCGCCGGCGTTCCACGTCGTGATCACGCCCTCGAGCGATTTTCCGATGATCGCGTCGTCCGAATCCTCGATGATGGCCGCCGCGCGCCGCAGCTCTTCCTCGACCCGCTTCCGGTCCGTGATGTCCGCGCGAATGGCCAGGTACTGGTAAGGTTTCCCGTCGTCGCCCAGGAACGGCACGATCGTGGTGTCCACCCAGTAGATGCTCCCGTCCTTGGCCCGGTTGCGGATCTCGCCTCGCCAGATGCGTCCGCCCGCGATCGTCTGCCAGAGGTCCCGGATGAACTCCTTCGGATGGTAGCCGGAGTTGATGATGCGGTGGTCCTGGCCGAGCAGCTCTTCACGGGAGTACTTCGAGATCTCGCAGAACTTGTCGTTGACGTAGTCGATGATCCCGTGCTCGTCCGTGCGCGCGACGATCGCGGACTGGTCGAGGGCGTAGAGGATGTCGTCGAGCTCCCGGTTCGAGGCCCCCTCGTCCGTCATCGCCGGCAGGATAGGGCACTTTGATGCGCGGCGGAGATCGAGGTCTCGCGCCGGCCGGCGTCGCGTCCGCAAGGCCCGTGGTCCTGGTCGTGGACGACGAAAGCCTCATCCGCTGGTCGCTCCGCGAGCGGCTCACGGCCGCGGGCTACGCGGTCCTCGAGGCCGAAACCGGGCCCGAGGCGCTCGACGTCGTCTCCAGGGAGACCGTGAGCCTCGTGCTGCTCGATCTTTCCCTGCCCGGGCTGAACGGTCTCGGCGTCCTCGAGCACGTGAAGAAGGATCACCCGTCCTGCCCGGTCATCCTCATGACCGCGTTCGATTCGCCCGGCTCGGCCGAGCGAGCACTGGCGCTCGGAGCGGCGCATTTCATGACGAAGCCGTTCGACTTCGACCGGATCGTCCGCCTCGTCGGCGAGGAGCTCTCGGCGAAGTGAAAGAACGGGCCCCGGCCGCCGTCTAGAATGGCTTGGTGGCGCCGGTCCGGATCCTCATCGTCGATGACGAGAAGCTGATCCGCTGGTCGCTCCGCCAACGCCTGGAGGCGGCCGGATACGAGGTCCTGGAGGCCGAGGACGGCGCGGAAGGGCTGGAGCGCTGCCGCGACGACGTCGACCTCGTGATCCTCGACTTCCGCCTGCCCGACACGGACGGCGTCTCGCTGATCCCGAAGATCAAGAGGCAGAGTCCGGACATCGTCATCATCCTCCTGACGGCCTACGCGAGCGTGCCGAACGCGATCGAGGCGATCAAGCTGGGCGCCTATCACTACGTCAACAAGCCGATCGATCTTCAGGAGATGCTGCTTCTCGTCGAGAAGGCTCTCGAGACGACGCGCCTGAGGCGCGAGGTGCGCGCGCTGCGCGCGCGCGAGTCCGCGCCGTACCGCTTCGACCAGATCGTGGGTGAATCCGCGCCGATGCAGAGCGTGAAGGCCCTCCTCAGGAAGATCGCGGCGAGCCCGTCCTCGACGGTTCTTCTGACGGGCGAGAGCGGCACCGGAAAGGACCTCGCCGCGAAAGCGGTCCACTTCGGCAGCGCGCGCGCGGTCGGCCCATTCCTGAACATCTCGTGCTCGGCCATTCCCGAGACGCTCCTCGAGAGCGAGCTCTTCGGGCACGAAAAGGGCGCTTTCACGGACGCCAAGGGTCAGAAGAAGGGACTCCTGGAGCAGGCGGACGGCGGAACCACCTTTCTCGACGAGATCGGCGAGATCGCGCCCGTTCTTCAGGCCAAGCTCCTTCGGTTCCTCGAGGAAAAGGCATTCCGGCGCGTGGGGGGCTCGGCCGACGTGCGCGTCGACGTGCGGGTCATCGCCGCGACGAACCGCAACCTCGAAGAGGCGGTTCGCGACGGACGGTTCCGCGAGGACCTCTACTATCGTCTCCGGGTCCTGCCCGTCGAGCTCCCGCCGCTCCGGGAACGCGGGGGCGACGTAATGCTCCTGGCGGACCATTTCGTCGACGGTTTCAACCGCGAATTCAAGAAGTCCATACGCGGGTTCGTGGCGGACGCCCGCGCCGCGCTCGAGACATATCCGTGGCCCGGCAACGTCCGGGAGCTCCGGAACGTGCTCGAGCGCGCCGTCCTCCTCGCGGAGCACGACCTCCTCGAGCGAGAGGACGTCCTCACCCTCACGCCCGCGTCCCTGTCCGCCGGCTTTCAGCTCCCCGCGGGCGGTCTCGACGTCGAGCAGCTCGAGCGCGACCTCCTCGCCCAGGCCCTGAAGAGAAGCGGCGGCAATCAGACGAGGGCCGGCAAGCTCCTCGGCCTCAACCGCGACCAGGTCCGCTACCGGATCGAGAAGTTCGGCCTGGATAAGGCTTCTCGAGACTGATTCTTATTTGCCGAAAGCGTCAACGTGCGGGATAAGATCGGCGAATGGACTCACGCCAGAAGGACTGGACGAACCTCCTCTTTCTCCTCCTCTCACCCGTCGTCGGCATCGCGGGGACGATCCTCTACGCTTCGCGCTTCGGCGTCATGTGGTGGGAGCCGGTGCTCTGCCTGACGCTCTTCTTCGTGATCGGACTCTCCATCGGCTCGGGTTACCACCGCTATTTCTCGCACCGCGCCTACGAGTGCCACCCCGCGGTCGAGTCGGTCATGCTCTTCTTCGGGGCGTTGGCCCTGCAGAACTCGGCCCTCCAGTGGGCGCGCGACCACCGCGAGCACCACCGCTTCGTCGACACGGACCGCGACCCGTACAACATCAAGCGCGGCTTTCTCTGGGCGCACATCGCATGGATCTTCTACAAGCAGGGACCGGAGCGGAATTTCGACGCCGTGCCCGACCTCAAGCGCAACCCGCGCGTCATGTGGCAGCACCGCTTCTCGAAGGTGATCGGCATCGGCGTCGGCCTCGGCTTTCCGACCCTCGTGGGGGCGTTCTTCGGGCGGCCGCTCGGCGGCCTCCTGTGGGGCGGCTTCCTGCGGATCGTCCTCATCCACCACACGACGTTCTTCATCAACTCCCTCGCGCACATGTGGGGCGCGCGGCCGTACTCCACGGAGAACACGGCCCGCGACAACTGGTTCCTCGCCTTCTTCACGCACGGAGAGGGCTTCCACAACTTCCACCATGCCTTTCCCTCCGACTTCAGGAACGGCATCCGCTGGTACCACTGGGATCCGAACAAATGGCTCATCCAGTCCTTCCGGGCGACGCGGCTCGCGCGCAACCTGCGCGTGACCCCGCCACCGCTCGTCGAGAACGCGAAGCTGAAGGTGGCGGCGGCCGTCACGGAAGCGCGGCTGGCACGCATTCCCACCGGGATCGCGGACGACCTACGCGCCCGCGCCGAGCAGGCGCGCGCCCGCATGGAGGAAACGCTGAACCTCTGGAAAGAGGCGTACGCCCGCCACTGCGAGCTGAAGGCGGCAAAACGGAAGGGGCAGCGCCCGCCGTCCGAGACGATGCGGGAGATCCGTCGCCAGATGCGCGAATACGAAAGGCGCTTCCGCGAGACGCGCCTCGAGTGGAAGGCCGCGCTCGACCGCTTCACCGACTTTCCGGCGGTCCAGGGCTTCTAGGCCCTTCTAGGCCGCCGGCAGCAGGAACCCCAGGTCGTTCGTCCCGAAGCGATAGAGCAGCGGGAAGATCGTCTGGGCGTCCACGGGCGAGACGCCGAACCACTGCGCGAGCGTCGCCCCGTACTGGTCCACCGAGCACGTCGGGATCCACCGGCCACGGGTATCCGCGTCGAGCGGGTTGCCGGCTCCGAGCGTGAGATCCGGATAGACGCTGCCGTTCGGGCCCGCGACGCCGTAGAAGTCGGTGCCCTTCACGGAACCGCCCATGACGAAGTGATGGTTGCCCCAGGCGTGGTCCGAGCCGACGGTCGCGCCCGTGCCCGACGGGGCGAGCGTGCGGCCGAAGTCGGAGAGCGTGAAGGTCGTGACGCGCCCGGGGATCCCGAGCTCGACGGTCGCGCTGTAGAAGGCCGTCATCGCGTTCGAGAGCTGCGTGTAGAGGTTCGTGTGGGCGGTGAGCTGGTCCTGGTGCGTGTCGAACCCTCCGATCGAGCAGAAGAAGATCTGCCGGTTCAGGCCGAGCGGCGCGGCCGACTGGTTGAGCTTCATGATCTTCGCCACCTGCTTGAGCTGGTTCCCGAGGCTCGTGTTGGGGAAGACCGTGGTGAGCACCGGATCGACGGCGAGAGCGGCCCCGATGTCGAGGGCGTCCTGGGTGACGTCGCTCGTCGCCTTGACGAGAGGCACTCCCGTGTCGAACGTGCGCAGGGAATTCATGGCGGTTTTCCGCGCGACGTCCGTCGCCGAGGTCGTGAACCCGTTCAGGACGAGGATCTGGTTCAGGGCCGTGGGAGCGGGAGCCGCGCCGAGCGGCTTCGTGACCTGCCCCTTGTTGAACTGGTTGTTTCCCGCGAGGGACGTCACGGGCGGGAACGCCGAACCGCCGTTCAGGGAAACCTGGTTGTCGGCGGAAAGACCGCCCCAGCCGAGGCTCGTCTTCTGGTCGGCGCGGCTGGCCATCCAGAGGGACTGCTGATCGCTGTGGGAGAAGAGCTGGTACGGGCGGAACGCCGGGTTCGTCTGGTACTGGAGCTTCGTCGTGGGCTGCGTGAGGGGCCCGACGTTCGCGACGATCGCGAGCTTCCCCAGGTTCCAGAGGCCCTGCAGACCGGCCATCGAGGGATGCAGGCCGTACGCGAGGCCGTTGCTCGCCGGCGTGATCTGGAGAAGGCCGGCCTGGGCCAGCGCCAGGCTGCCGCCCCGGGACGTGAGGTACTGGTTGTACCCGGAACCGTAGACGGGGACGACCATGTTGTTCGCGTCGTTCCCTCCGAACAGGAAGATGCACACGAGCGCCCGGTAGTCGTTCGGCGCCGCCTGCGCCTGGTGAGCGACGAGGCCGAAGCGCTCGAGGCCTTCGGCGAAGGCCGCAATCCCGACGGCGCCGCACGCGGAGTTGCGGAGGAAGTCCCTGCGAGTTCTCATGTTCACCTCTCCACCTGGAACTGGGAGGAAGTCGCGACGAGATACGTCGCCTGTTGCGCTCTCACGCGCGGGGTCGCCGCCGAGACCGCGTTCACGGCGGTGACGATGGACGCCTTCGCGCTCGCCGAGAGCAGGCCGTGGCAGAGCCGCTGGTTCAGTTCCTCGACCATCGCGTCGGGATTGCCGGCGAGCGTCTGGATGCCGCCGAGGTCGAGGGACGTGCCGGACGGGTTGTTCGCCCCGACGGGGATCGTGGAGTAGATGAGCGTATTCACGAGATTCGCGCGGCGCAGGGCGATCGACGCCGAGAGGATCCCGAACTCCGGGCCGAGGAGGGACGTGCCGGGCGTCAGGTAGTCCGCCGGGTAGTAGCTGAAGACGGTGTCGGGCTGGAACACGTTCTGCCCGAGGTTTGCGACCTGCGGCGCGAGAACGCCGTCCGAGGGACCGGCTCCGTCCGCCGACCGTGCGCCGAGGCTCCTGAGGAGCGAGATCGCGTAGAGAGCCGGCTCTTTCAGGCTCCCGAAGGTGGGGCTGGCCGCGCCCGCGAGCGCTTCGGGGTCCGTCACGATGGAGCTGACGACGGCTGCCAGGTCGCCCCTCACGCCCGAGCCGTTGTCGTTGAACTTCGCCGCGACGCGCGCGACGTAGGCGGGGGTCGGGTTGGACGTCACGAGGTTTCGGATCAGCGCGCCGCCGATGAACGGCCCGACGTTCGGGTGGTTGAAGATGTTGTCGATGGCGTCGTTCAGGTCCTTGTCGCCGGTCTGGAGCGCGCTGCAGGGAGCAACGGCACCCTGACACGGAAGGGCCGTACCGTTCAGGAGCGTCTTGGCCCCCTTGTCGTGGTTCGCGGCCACGAGGACCATCGGATTGATGTAGTCGTCGGTGCCGGCGACGGGCTGGTTCGCGAAGCGCCAGCCGGTGAACACGCGTGCGAACTCGTTGATCGTCGTCTGGTCGTAGGTCGGGATCGGTTCCGAGTTCACGTCGAGCTGGGGCGTCCCGTCGAGGTTGAGCCTGACGAGGCCGATCGAGAAGAGCTGCAGGATCTCGCGCGCGTAGTTCTCGTTCGGGTTCGAGAGGGTGGACGTCCTCATGTTGAGGTACTGGCCCATCGCCGCATTCAGCGTGAGCTCGTAGAGGATGTCCCGGTAATTCCCGAACGCGTTGCTCACGAGGATGTTCAGGTACGGGACCATCCGGCTCGGCTGTCCGATGTCCTGCCCGCCGATCGGGATGATCTTGTGGAGCGCCCACGCCACGCGCTGCCTCAACTGGTCCGGCCCGTAAAGCGCGGTGAAGAAGAACTGCTTCTGGAGCCAGTACATCGTGTAGTTGTCGCGAGGGCACGTGGCGATGCAGGAAGCCGGTCGCTGGTTCGGGTAGAGCGCCATCGCGGGGTAATAGGTGGGCGGCGCCGCGAGCTGCTCGGCGAGGAACCCGGCCATTCCGACGTCGCGGAGGTGCCCGACGAGCCCCGGACTGGACCCGAACGTGGCGATGTTCGCGAAAGCGGCGAGGGCGGCGGCCGGCGTCGCCGGCAGGTCCTCGAAGTAACCCGACACGTCGATGAGAAAATGCGTCGTGCCGGTCGGCTGCTGGCAGACGACGACGATGTCGCCGTTCGTGCCGAGCCGGGCGATGAAGTTGTTCGCTCTCGTCTTGCCGGCCTTGTAGCTGATCGCCGTCGACGCCCCGACCGTCGCGCCTCCGGGGAAGATCGCCAGCGACCCGGCCGCCAGCGGGGACACCGCCGCGATGTTCAAGTTCACGGACCGCGCCGTCGCCGGGATCCCACAGGTGCCCACCAGCGTGTACGTGCGCGAAGCCCGGGACGCGAGGGCGGGTCCCCCGTAGGCTCCGTTCGCGTTGCGCGTGTCCGCGATCCGGCAGGGCGTGACGGGGTAGAACAACGTCTGGGGAAGGCTCTGTGCCGCGAGTGGGGACGAGAAGAGGAGCGCCAGAAGGAAAGAGCGCTTCGGGCAATGCTTCATCCTGTACTCCCGCGGGATTCCCGCACGTCGATGATTTAGCGCTCACTTTCGGCCGACAGACCAGAAAAAATGGCTCGAACTCTCGCCGAGTAGTGACTCAAGCTATCGCGGCCTGCCGCGAAATTGCAAGAGCTCCGGCGCCCTCCATGTAAGGTATTGAGAATAAGTCTCTTGCACGACTGGCCCTGCGCCAGCGCCACGCTCCCGCCTCCGGCTTAGAATGGAACGGCCTTGCCAGCACCCGGCCTTCGCACGCTTCGAATAGCGGTCATCGACGACGATGAGGGTGTGCGCGCCCTGGTGCGCTCATCCCTCGAGCGGGTGGGCGCCACGGTCGATCCCTTCCCAGGCTCGCAGGTCTTTCTGGATCGCGCCATCTTCACGGACTACGACGTCATCTTCTGCGACCTGATGCTCCCCGGGATGTCCGGGATCGATCTCCTCTTCGAGGTGCGCGGCAAGGCCCCGGCGGTCCCGTTCGTGATCATCTCGGGCCAGGCCGCCGTCTCGGACGCCATCGAGGCGATGAAGGCCGGCGCAACCGATTTCATCGTCAAGCCGTTCCGCATCCAGAGCCTCCTCGACGTCGTCAAACGCCTCACCCAGGACATCGCGCCCCGCACGGCATCCGGCATCTGGCGGAGAGAGAAGGAGCAGAACTTCGCCGTCGGACACTCGCCAGTCTGGAAAAGCCTGCTCGAGAAGGCCCGCCGCGTCGCCGAGCTCTCGTCCACGGTCCTCATCCGCGGCGAGACGGGCACGGGCAAGGAAGTCATCGCGAAGTACATCGCGTCCTTCGGCCCGCGCGCCGGCAAGCCGTTCGTCACGCTGAACTGCGCCGCCATTCCCGACGACCTCATCGAGAGTGAGCTGTTCGGCCACGTGCGCGGCGCCTTCAGCGGGGCCACGAACGCGCGGCGCGGCCTGTTCGAGGAGGCCGAGGGCGGCACCCTTCTCCTCGACGAGATCGGCTCCATGCCGATGGCCGCCCAGGCGAAGGTCCTTCGCGCGCTCGAGGAGTTCCAGATCCGCCGCGTGGGAGACAACCGCAACGTCGCGGTCGACGTCCGCATCCTGGCCTCCACGAATCTCGACATGGAGGCGGCCATCGCGCGGCACATTTTCCGCGACGACCTCTACTATCGCCTCGCGGTCGTGACTCTCTGGGTGCCTCCCCTGAGGGAGCGCGGAGACGACAAGCTCGCGCTCGCCGACCACTTCCTCCGGATGTTCTCGAAGCCCTCCCAGTACCCTCGGCGGCTCTCGGCCGAGGCGAAAGACCTCATCCTCCACGACCCGTTCCCCGGCAACGCGCGCGAGCTGAAGCACTCCATCGAGCAGGCGTGCGCCCTGTCGACTCGGGACGAGCTCGTGGCGGACGACTTCCCGCTCCTCATGGCCCGCGCCGACGTCGTCAGCTCGGAAGACCTCGAGGCCGTGGGCGAAGGCCCCCGCACGGTGACGCTCGAACGCCTCCAGGAAGCTCTCGAGAAGACGGGCGGCAACCGCGTGGAGGCGGCGCGCCAGCTCCACATCAGCCGTTCGACGCTCTATCGGATGCTGAGGAAGCAGGCCGAATAGGACCGCTTTTCAGCGCGGAGTGGCGGCAAGCGCCACGGGCCACGGGTAGTGTCCCGGCCGCGCGTCGGCCGAGAGGAAGAAGCGATAGCCGAGAGAGGCGGTCACGAGCGTCTTGCCCGCATACGGCTGCGCGAGCCAGCCGCCGGAGGCGCTCACCTGCGCCGTCGAGCCCAGGCCCGTCACTTCGACTGAACGATAAGGGCCCTGCAGCGGCTGGAACTCCAGGAGCCAGCCGGCCGGCGAGTTCGTCCGGACCTGAACCAGCGACGTCCCGGGCGCCTCGACATAGCCGCGGGCCACGTCCTCTTCAGTGATCTGGAGACCCGCCGGCTGGGATTCGACGGAGAGGACGGCCCGGGCGGGCACGACGACCGAAACGGAAAGCGACGCGGAAACGCCGCCCGCCTCAAGCGAGAATGAAGGCGCCAGGAAAGCAGCGAGAGCGAGCGCGAGGACGAGGATCTTCCCGGAGTTGAGGCTCTCGACCGTCGGGGTGTTTTTTTCGTCTCGCATGGTTCACGTCCTTCGACGTAGACCAATGCGGGAGTCATGCCGGGGTATTTTCTTCCGGAGTCCTTGTGGCTCAGTGAGTTAGCCGACCGGCTCTCGACGAGGTGGCACACCTGGAACGTGTCGGACACATCTCTGGAACAGCGGCCCGCCGCGCCGCTAGAAGTCCATCGTGACGGTGATCGTGTCGGTGTAATTTCCGACGCCGACGTCCTGCCCGGGCGGAATCGTTCCGTAGACGGTGAGGATGTCGACCTGTCGGTCGACCGGATCGATGGTGTAGCGGTACGTCGTCCCCGTGCCGTCCCCCCACACCTGGCTGTTGGCGGCGGTAGGGTAGAGGTTGTAGTTGAGGACGTTGCCGCCCGAGCGGAGAGTGCGGTTCGCGAAACGTCCCGGAGCTGCCCGTCGAGAGAGTCATCGTCATGATTTGAGAGCCGCCGATCTTCCTGCACGAGTAGCTGATCGAGCCCGTGGCCGTCGTGGAACTGGCGCTGAAGACGTCGTAGGACCCGAAGTTCACGCCGGTGACCGAGCCGAAGGTGCAAGTCAGGTTCGGCGCGCCGTCGGCCAGCGGCGCGAAGGCGAGAAGCGGCAGAAGCGCGAGGAACGAGAGACAGGTGTTCTTCTTCATGGGTTCTTCCCGCTTTCCTTGGGAGATACGCAGCGCAATGTTCCGAGATTGACGAACGCGGATCCGGACGCCGGAACGACGAGAGTGAACCGGCAAACCGCTTCCTTGTGCTCGACGGCGGCCGGATGGCTGCCCGGCGAGAGGTTCTCAAGGTAGAAGCCTCCGTCGCCGCCCACGGGCGAGACCTGCGGCAACCCGTCCGGGCCCGTCACGGTCAGCTCGCCATAGGCCGGAACTTTCTCGGTTCCCGCTTCGACGATCAGGAGGCGTCCCGTCACGTTCGTGACGCGCTTCACGGAGAATTCGACGACCGCGCCGCCGCGATACGGCGTCGCCACGGTGCGCTCCACCGAGCCGATCTCGTAGTCGATCGGCACGTCCCGGTCCGCGATCCCGATCCGATTGCCGTAATACGGGATGAGGCTCGGAATCAGGAGATCGCCGCTCCGGTTCGTCGTTCCCGACGTCCTGATTGCTCGCGGTGCCGCGCACGCCCGGGACACCGGGCACGCGAATGAGCGCGAAGCTCTCGACCACGGGCCGTGTCGGAATCACCGCTCCGCCGAGCGCCACGATTCCTCCGGACGCGCTCAGCGTCGACGTCGTCTCACCGCCCAGGCGCAAGACCGAGGCCCCGTACCGGCCGAATGACGCGTTGTACTGGACGAGGCCGCTCGCGCTGCCGGGCCCGTCCCCGGCGGTCCCGCTGAACCGGTACCCGTAGCCCGTCCCGACCGGCAGCGATTTCTGGACGTCGATCGATCCCGTGTTCAGCCCGTCCTGATGGCTGTATGAGGCGAGCGCGGTCGTGTTGCGGCCGAGAAAGTAGCTCAGCCCGACGAAAGCCTCGCTTCCCTGAGTGGATCCCAGGAACACGCGAGAGAACGAGAGGAAGAGGCTGAGGTCGCGCGTGAGGCTCGAAGAGCTCGACAGCGACAGGCGCTGCGACGACGGCGTGTCGCGGGGAACGGTTCCGGTGTATTGCGAGCGTGAGGCTCGCCAGCCGGCCAAGCTGGATTCCGACGAAGGCGTTTCCGTCCCAGCGCGGCCGGTCCTGTTCGGAAGAAAGGCCGAGCGCGGCGTAATGGGGGCTGAGAGTGCGGGCGAAGACGCCGTAGTTCACGGGCTGTCCGACGTAGCGATACGAGAGCGATGCCGCGCCGCCTGTCCGCCCTCTTTCGCGACTCGCCGCCACGTACCCCTCGACCTCGCCGAAAGGGAGCCGCCACGCGAATCCGGGACCTCCGCTCACGAGATGATCGTCGGCTTCGAGGCGCAGCTCGGCGGTCAGCGAGTCCGTAAAGCCGTAGCGATGGCGGCCGAGGAAGGAGAGCGAACCGTAGTCCCAGCTCTCGGTCGAGAGGTCGTCCCTCCGGAACCCGAGGTTGTACGTGAACTCCGACAGCCCCTTCGCGAGAACCGCGGTCGATGCGTAAAAGCCGCTCGTCATCTCCCGTTCCTGCCCGAACACGTCCCTGACGACGACGCGCGTCGTCCCGCTGCCGGCCGGGAGAAGAATGTTCGAAAGCTGGAACGTGCCCGGCCCGATCGCCTCCCGCTTCACGATGTTGCCGTTGACGTACACGTCGACCGTGGACGGCGTCGTCGCCGCGCCCGTGAGCGCGAACGAGGGATAGCGGGAGAAGTAGGGGTCGAGGTCGAAGCTGCGCGAGGCGCTGAGGCCGGCGAGAAAGACCGAGCCCCCGAGGCTTCCCGCCGCCGCGAAGGTGTCGCCGGCGACCCATCTCACGAGCCGCGCGCGGTCGTCGTGCGTGACGTTCGTGAGGCCGCGGACGACGCTTCCGCCGTCCCCCCGCAGCACCGAGCTGTAGAAGAGGTCCCCGCCGATGCTCAGTCCCGCCTCGCCGAACGCGTTCCAGGTCTTCAAGTCCGTGACGTTGACGGCGTAGTTCGCGAACAGGCTCGGGCTCGAGAGGTAAACGAGGCCGGCGGGCTTTGGCATGCTGAGGTCCAGAACCTGTCCCGCGAGCCAGGTCGGGGGGACGGTCACGGCGAGACTCACGGTCTCCGGATCGAGCCGGTAGGAGACGTCGGGCGCGAGGGAAGCGAGCGAGACCCACTCCTCCCCGTCGTGCGACTCGCGGCGCCCCTGAAAACCGCCCACGCCGGCCGCCGACAGATCGCCCACCTTGAGAAGGACGTCGTCGCCCACGAGCAGCGCCAGCACGTCACCCTTCGGGACCGTGTTGACGGAAAGCGGAACGACGGCCCGCTGAAACGGCGCTGCCGCGCCCGTTGCGGTGAGAACCAGGGCGAGGGCCAGAAGAACACATCGCGCTCTCACGAGCAGGCAGAGCGCATCCGACGCCCCTCTCAGTGCGAGGCCGGCCCGCACGCCTCCGGCGACACGGCGAGCGAGGCTTTCCATGCGTCGCGCTCGGTCTTCGCCTCGAGGGAAATCGTCTTCGTCCGGAGGCAGTCGCCGGATGGAATGGGGATCTCGTAGGCGCGTTCGCCTCCGGCGAGGACGTACCAGCCCGCCGCCTGGTTCTCGAAAGTCTGGCTCCCGTCGGCGCCCGAGCCCGACGTGCGCACCGAAACGAGTGAAAACGCAGCGTTGCCCGTGTTCTTCACCTGGAACTTCACGGTGCCGGATTCCAGCTTCGGGTTCTCGATCGCTCCACTGCGAGTGAGCTTCGCCGGTTGGACGAAGATCGGGACTCCGAAGCGCGTCAGGACCTTGACCTCGGAACGGTTTCCGACCTCGGACGGTTTCTCGAGAGGGGGAAGCTCCTCGACGAACACGCGATACGTCTTCTCGACCGCTCCCGGGGGCTTCGAGACGCCGATTCGGATCTTCCGTTCCTTCCCCGGCTCCAGCGTCAGGAGCGCCGGGAAGAACACGACGTCCTCCGTCGGCGAAAGCTCGATCTCGCCGCGGGGGCTCTGGTTCCAGGCGAACGCGGTCACCTGAAGGCGCACGCTCTCGGAGCTCTGGTTCTCGACCGCGAGAAGCTCGGTGGTCCTGGCGGCCGACAGGTAGATCTGGATCGGCGAGACCTTGAACGTGGCCGCGGCTGCCGGCAGCACGACGAGGGAAAGAAGAAAGACGAGCCCCGCCGGGCGGAGCTTTGACGGCAAGGCGAAATGACCTGCGTTCACGACCGAGCCCCCTGTTCTCAGAAGTTGGCCGTTGCCACGACCGCATCGAAGTAGGTGGCGGCGAGAACGTCCTGAGCTTCTGGAATGCGACCGCAGACATTGTACGACCTGGGTTCCCGGCTGGGGGCGGAAGAGGGCGTGAAAACGGCGTCGCCGGCCGTTCCCCATATCTTCGGGGACGCGAAGCTGCACGGCGCGCCCGGGCTCTCGGAGGCCGGTTTGTAGAGCTCGTACGCGATGAAGCTCGTCCCGCCCCGCATCCGCCGCGTTGCGCCGGTCGGGTTCGCGCCGGGGCCGAGCGTGAGGGACGCCGACGTTCCCCGCGTGCACGTGATCGTGACGCCTCCGGTTCCCGTCACAGGAGCCGAGAGGTTCGTCACGATCGGGTCGTACGAACCGAACGCGACGGAGGAGGCTGAGATCTGGCAGTTGCCGGAGACCGTGACCGACACGCTCAGGGTCGCCGTGGCGCTTGCTCCGGCAAGCGGGCCGGCCCCGAGCAGGGCGGCGGCGAAGGCGAGGGCGAGCGGTGGTCTCACGGGTCGGACTCCCTTTCGGTCACGGCTGGCTGGATACGGTTCTAGGTTCGGTCATCAGGGTGACGCCGCCCGCGGATCGGATGGACCCGGGGCGGCGTCACGTCGGAAAGCAGAGCGTCAGAAGTTGACGGTGACAGTGATATTGCCGGTGAAGGCCCGCGACGCCCACGTCCTGGTTCGCCGGGGATCCGGCCGTAGATCGTCAGGGTCTGAGGGGCCTTGCCGAGCGCCGCCGGCATCGTGAAGCCAGGCGAGCACAAACGGCGTGGTGCGGAGCGTGTCCGAATAGAGAGAGTAATTCAGCGTGCCGCCGGGGCCGGTGATCGTGCTGCCCGCAGTCGCGGTCGTGATGTTGGGAGCTTTCCCTTCGTGCATGCCACGTCCATCGTGGTCTGGGCGTTCAGAGGCGCCGCGGCGTTCGTCCCGACCGGTCGTACGCGCCGAAATTCAGCGTCCCGGCGCCGATCGTGCAGTTCGCCGTCACGCTCGCGTTCACGGTGAGCGTGCCGTTCGCGGTGGCCGCGAAAGCGGCCGGGGCGATGGCGATGAGGGCGAAGGCCAGTGCGACGGGGATGAGTGTCTTTTTCATGATGTCCTCCTGTTTCTCTTTTTTCTTTTTTCTTCTTTAGACACCCGAGGCCGCCTCGCTGCTCCCCGGTAGTGTGTCATTTCTGTTTCACTGACACACTTGATAGCAACAGTAGTGCCGTCATGGTCAGAATATGAGAATGGGTGTCATTTAGCGTTTCAAGCATCTGTATAAGAAGGGTTTAAACATTACATGCGCGGCGGTTTCATGGCTCGTAACCGGCCTCTGTTCAGATGTTTGCAGACAAATTGTGTCGCTTCGCTGACCAGAGAGGCGACGTTTAGTCGCCGGAACTTGGCCAGCTCAGACGGTCCCGGCGCGCCCTATGTACCAGTCGATCGTCCGGCGGAGGCCCTCGGTGAGCGAGACCCGCGAACGCCATCCGAAGAGCCGCTCGGCGCGCGTCACGTCCAGCTTCCGCCGCGGCTGGCCGTTCGGCCTCGAGGCGTCCCATCGGATCTCGCCGCCGAACCCGGTTTCCCTGGCGACGAGCGCTCGCGAGATCCCGGATGGAGATCTCGTCGCCCGAGCCGAGGTTCACCGGATCGCCGCCTTCGTACCGCTCGGCCGCCGCGAGAATTCCCTCGGCGGCGTCCTCCACGTAAAGGAACTCGCGCGTCGGCGAGCCGTCGCCCCACAGGACGACCTCGCGCGCGCCGCTCTCGTGCGCCTCGAGGAACTTGCGGATCATCGCGGGGATCACGTGCGAGCTCTCGAGGTCGAAATGGTCCCCGGGGCCGTACAGGTTCACCGGAAGAAGGTAGATGCCCCGGAAAGCCGTACTCCTCGCGGTACGCCTGGAGCTGGACGAGGAGCATCTTCTTCGCGAGGCCGTACGGCGCGTTCGTCTCCTCCGGATACCCGTTCCAGAGGTCCTCTTCCCGGAACGGCACGGGCGTGAGCTTCGGGTACGCGCAGATCGTGCCGAGGCAGACGAATTTCCCGATCCCGGCGCGCCGCGCCTCCTCGATGAGCTGGACGCCCATGATCGCGTTCTCGAAAAAGAAGAGGCCCGGGTGCTCGAGGTTCGCGCCGATGCCGCCCACGACCGCGGCCAGGTGGAGGATGAGGTCCGGCTTCTCGTGCGCGAGATACGCGCGCACGGCGTCGCGCTCGCGCAGATCGAGCCGAAGCGGAGCGCGGCACGAGCAGGGCGCCTGGGCGGCGCGCTTCGAGCGCGTGAACGAGGGAGCGCCCGAGAAAGCCGCCCGCTCCGGTCACGAGAACGCGGCGATTTCCCCAGAATTCCACGCAGAAAGTGTAACCGCTCGTGATCTCCGACACTCGCGCGGCGTCCAACAGGTGAGACCCTGGGGGCGGGCGCCACCTCGGACGACATGCGTCGCGGCCCGAACCTCGGACGCATGGAGAAGACGAATAGAGAAGAGGAGATCGATGAGGACACCATCATCCGCGCGCTTCGTCGCACCACTCGCCCTCGCCCTCGTGCTCGCCGCCGCCGCGGCGAGGGCCGACGTCGTCATCCCGTCGAGCGTCTTCCGAAGGGGCACCGGCGGCGCCGAGTTCCGGAGCGACGTCCGCGTGTTCAACCCGACGAGCTCGCCGATCAACTACACGCCCGTGCTCTACGACCAGGTTTCCGGCCAGGCGCTCACGGCTCCGCTCCAGACGATTCCCGCTCGGACGCAGCAGTCCTTCGACAACATCGTCGGGACGCTCTTCGGCAAGACGCTCGACGAGGGCTCCTTCGGGCCGATCCGCTTCCAGACCTCGGGCGCGCTGATCGTGTCGTCCTCCGTGAACAACTACAACGCGTGCGGCAACGGCGCGGTCTCGGGCCAGTGGCTGCCCGGACTCGATGCGTCGGCCGCCGTGAAGGCCGGCACGCTCGTCCAGCTCGCGTCGAGCGTTGACCTCCTCAGCGGCTACCGCACGAACGTCGTCTTCACGAACCCCGGCGCGCAGGCCGCGACCGTGTCCGCGAAGGTGCGGAAGGGAGACGGTTCGCAGCTCTCGAGCGCGGCGCTCAACCCGCTCGCTCCGAACGGGTTCGTCCAGATCAACAACTGGGGGTCCTTCCCGGGCGTCGCGGGCAACGCCGACACGGGTCTCTGGCTCGAGTTCACGAGCGACCAGCCCGTGCTCGCGTTCGCGTCGGTCATCAACAACGCCTCCGGCGATCCGTTCGCGATCGTCATGACGGCCGAGCCGAACGTCTCGTCGACGGCCCCCGTCGCCTCCTATACGGTGACTCCGGCCAGCCCGAACGCCGGGCAACCCGCCACGTTCACCGACACGTCGACGAACTCGCCGACGGTGCAGCTCTGGGCGTTCGGCGACGGGACGGCGGCGACGTCCGGCACGACCGTCCCGCACACGTACGCCGCGGCGGGGACTTACAGGACCACGCACTTCGTCTCGAACCCCAACGGCACGTCGGCGGCCTCGAAGGATGTCGTCGTGGCCACGGCGCAGGCAATCGCCGTTTCCATCGTCGCCACGACGAACAACAACACGAACTGGACGTTCACGCCGAACAACGTCACGCTGCGCGTCGGCCAGCCCTATACGATCACGTGGAGCACCCCGCAGAGCGAGGGCAAGACGCACGGCGTCGGGGGATTGGCCGTCCTCGGCATCCCACAGACCGACCTCATCACGTCGAACCGGCCGTACGTCGTCGATTTCACGCCGACCGCCAGCATGATCGGAACCCACACCTACGGCTGCACCGTGACCCAGTGCGCGCCGACCCTGGCCGTCCACGACAGCATGACCGGCACGATCACGATCGTGCCCTGACACTCAGGGGTTGGTCCGAAGAGAACGTCTTCTTAGAAGGTGAGTACCGCCGAAACTTCGGAAGCAGGCGCGGCGAAACTCAACGGCTCTCCGCCGAATACACCTTCTAAGAAATCCCCGGGCGGGCGCGAATGCGCCCGCTCTTCCCTCAAGAGCCTCTCTATTTCTCTCTGTCTTCCCAGCGGCACTCGCTCGGTTTCTTGTCGTTCCTGAGCCCGAGGAAGGCCGGCTGGCGCAGCTTCTCGTCGCCCGTCCACTCCGCGTACGCGACCTGCGCGACGAGCTTCGGGGCGACCCATGCCGCGTCCTTCACCTCGCGCGGGACGGACGCGAACGGGCAGGCGTCGCGCTGGAGCGGATGGAGCTTCTCGAGGAGCCCGAGGAGAACCTCCTCGGAGAAGCCCGTCCCCACCGCGCCGCAGAACCGCAGCGCCTTCCCCTCGTAGAGCCCGACGAGGAGCGCCCCGAAGTGCAGGCGCGTGCCGCGCGGCAGCGTGAAGCCGCCGATCACGAACTCGGACTCCTTTCGCGTCTTGACCTTCAGCCAGCGCAGAGACCGCCGGCCCGTCTCGTAGCGCGAGGAGAGGTCTTTCCCGACGATGCCTTCCCACCCCTCCGCCTTCGCGCGCTTGAACGCCTTCTCGCCGTCCGCTCCGAGGCGCTCGGAGAGGACGAGCGGCTTCTTCGGCCGGCGGCCGAGGAGCGCTTCGAGAGCGGCGCGCCTTTCGGCGAGGGGGCGCGACGTGAGGTCCGAGCCGTCCTTCTCGAGACAGTCGAACAGGATGAGGCTCGGCGGCAGCGCGCCCGGTTCGCCCCTTTTCTGGAGGAGCGAGAACCGCGCGACGCCGTCCTTCCCGAACACGACGAGCTCGCCGTCCACGACGAAATCCCCGTCCGGAAGCGACGCGAGAGCCGCGACGACGCCCGTCTCGCCGCCGGTGAGGTCGAGGCCGTTTCGCGAGAAGAGAGTCACGCGCCCCCCGCGCCGGCGCGCGAGGACGCGCCAGCCGTCGTACTTCGGCTCGAAGACCCATCCCGGCCGCGTGAACGGCTTGTCCACGCGCGTCGCGAGCATCGGGGCGAGCGGGGAGAGCGGCCTCACGTCCCGCCGGAGGCGCGTCGGCGGCGCCGTTCGGCGCCAGCCGGAGTCCTGGACTCATTCACTCGAAGAATCTTAATCCTTCGGTCGGGGGGAGCTTCCCCGCTCCCCCCGCACCCCCCATGGGCTAGCCGAAAAGCCGGTCGATCGGCCCGTACACGCCGTCCTTCGCGTAGGGCACGTACTCGAAGCCCCGCCCGAGGGGGTCGTCGTGCCGCTCGATCGTCCAGTCGATCCCGAGCGCGGAGTAGACCGTGCACGCCAGGTCCTCGGCCCTGAGCTCCGTCCGGCCCGTCACGCCCGAGTCCGCGATCGTCGCGCCCGTCGCGTCGGTCGCGCCGAGGACCTGGCCGCCCTTGACGCCGCCGCCGGCAAAGACGGCGCTGTGGACCGCGAAGTGATCGCGGCCGGCCTGGCCGTTGAGGTTCCCGACCGTGCGGCCGAACTCGCCGGCCACGACGACGAGCGTCTCGTCGAAGAGCGTCCTGCCGGGCGTCGCCCCCGGAGCGGCCTTGAGGTCTCCGATGAGGCTTGCGAGCGCGGGGTCGAGCTGGCTCATCTGGCCGTAGAGGTTCGTGCCCGTCCTGCCGTAGATGTTGCTGTGCATGTCCCAGCCGCCGACGGACACCATGAGGAAGCGCGCGCCGCGCCCGCCGGCGAGGACCTGCTTGGCGACGAGGCACGCGTTCCCGAACGGGGAGCTGCCGTAGCGCTGCGCGTCCGCCGCCGAATAGCTGAAGAGGCTGTTCACGGAGGGCGTGTCGATCAGGATCTTGGCCTGGTCGTAGAAGTTCACGGCGTCGGACGCGTCCTTGCCGAGCGGCTGGCCGGAGCGGAGCAAGGCGTCGAGCTGCTCGAGGTCCTTCCAGCGCGCCGCGAACCGGGCGGCGCCATCCGGGTGCGTGAGGCTCGGAAGTCCCGACGCGGTCGGCTGGACGATGAACGGCGAGTACGTGGACGGGAAGTAGCCCGCCCCCGAGAGGTTGGCCTGCGTGTTGAGCGACAGAAACGAAGGCAGGACATCCTGCGGTCCGCGCCCGGGGTCCAGCTCGAGCGCCGCGATCGATCCCATGTTCGGCGCCTCGGAGCCCGTCGCGCCCGTCGGGTTGCGCGAGATCTGGAGCCACGTCTGGCCGAGCCCGTGGACGAGCGCGTGCGACAACATCGAGCGCACGATCGCGACGTCGCCGAGGTGGTTCGCCAGGTTCGGCATCAGGCCGGCCGGGAAGCGCAGGCCGCCTCCGAAGCTCGCCGGCGCGAAGTCCGGGGGCGTCCACGCGCCTTCCTTGAGGTCCCACGTGTCGATCTGGCTCGGGGCGCCTGGGAGGAAGACGAAGATGACGTTCTTCGCGGTGTTCCGCGTCGCGACCTTCGCGGAGGTCGCCGCCCAGGCCGCCGCCGGGGACTTCAGGAACCACGACGCGACGAGGCCGCCGGCGCCGACCTGGAGAAAGCCCCGGCGGGAGAGGTCGGGCCCCGTGTACGGCGTCGCGCCGGGAGCGGGCAGGCTCGGAAGCAGCGATTTCATGGCGGACCTCAGTAGTTGTAGAGGAAGTCGAGCTTGTTGAGAAGGGCGTACTGGAGGTCCTCCGCGACCTGCGCTTTCGATTCGCCCGGAGTCGACGAGAAGAGAGCGACGCCCTGGGCGAGCTCCGCCGCGGACGGATGGCGGGAGAGCGTCGAGAGGTAGAGCGACGAGACGATCTGTTCGGGCGTCGCGCCCGCGGCGACGAGCGCGCTCACCGCCGAGCCGGACGCGCCGCTCCTGATGCGCGACGTGACCGTCGCGTCGTTCAGGAGCAGAAGCGCCTGCGAGATCGAGAACTCGTTCGAGCGGGCGTCCCCGTCGCGATCGCCCCTCAGAAACGTGTTCAGGAAGTTGCCGGCGACGGACCGCCCGCCGGGCTCCTGGACGTCGGGAAGCTGCATCGCCCATGCGACGTTCGAGGCTCCGGTGACCGGAAGGCTGGCCGGGACCTTCGTGGCCTTCGTGATCGCGTCGAACGTCTCCTCCGCCGTCAGGCGCCGGACGAAGTGGCGAGCGAAATAAGGCGCGTACGCCTCGCTCCACGTCCCGTCGTAGAAGGACGAGAGCTGGTAGGCGCTGGATCTCGCCATCAAGCCGAGGATGTAGCGCAGGTCGTAGCCGTGCCCGGCGTAATCCTGCGCGAGCTTCGTGAGGAGGTTCGGGTGCGTCGGCTGAATCGTCCACGCGCCGGGGGGCGGGTCCAGCGGGTCCTGCCGCAGGAGATCGAAGGAGTCCGCCGGCTCCACGATCCCCGCCTTGAAGAGCTCCTTCCAGAGGTAGTTCACGGCGGCCCGCGCGAACTGGGGATCCGCCGTGACGAGCCGCGCGAGAGCGGCGCGATATCCCTCGCCGTTCGCGGGGGCGCCGCCCTGCGGATTCGCCGGTGTCTTCGGATAGGCCGGCGTGATGGACGTGAGGCCGGGCGGAATCGTCGTGTAGTACGCGGCGGTGCGATCGGTCTTGTTCCCCGTCTTCGTGTTGAGCGCGTAATTCCCCGACGCACGGTCGCCGACCGTGTAGTAATAGAGGTTCTGCTGCGAGGTCGGCTGCCGCGCGATCGAGACCCTGGAGTAGAACGCCGAGACCCCCCAGAAGTCCTGCCTTCGCATCGTCGAGCCCCAGAGGTTGATCGAGTCGAGATGCCCGGCTCCGTTGTGGCACGACGTGCAGAAGATCGCGCTCTCGCCGAGGAAGATCGCGCCCGTCGACGCCGCGAGGTTGTCGAGGGTGTCCTGGCCGGGGCCGTTCGTCTGGATGCCGCGCGCCAGGAAGTTCGCCGGGCCTGTGCTCGTCGTGTCCCCTGCCGCCGCGATCAGCTCGCGAGCCATCGCGTCCCAGGGCTTGCGCGAGCGGACGGCGTCCTGGAAGTACGCGTGCCACGCGTTGCGGCCGGCGGGATAGAGGCGGCCGCTCGACGCGAAGGCCGTGTTCTGGAAGAGCTCGTCGTAATAGAACGCCCACCGGTCGACGAAGGCGTCCGAGGCGAGAAGCGCGTCGATCATGCGGCCCCGCTTGTCCCCCGAAGGATCTGCGAGAAAGGCCGTGACGGTGGATGGGTCGGGAATGCGGCCCGTGAGATCGAGCGTGACGCGGCGGAGGAACTCGGCATCTGAAGACGGCGGCGCCGGGACGATCTTCGCGGCGTCGAGCGCGCCGAAGATCTCGACGTCGACGTAGTTCACCCTGCGGATGTGGCGAGTCACTCCGGTCAGGACGCCCGACGCCCGGGCGGCGGCCGGAGGGATGCGACGCCGCGAACGCCCGAGTGGCGCGCGACGCGCCGGCGCGGCGGGCACGCCCGTCGGGATCGGCGTGGGAAGGCACGAAAGCGCAATCCGCGGCCGCCGCCGGCGGTACGGGCGCCGCCGAGGTCGGGCCTGCTCTGCAGGTCGGCGGCGGACTCGCCCTCTTCCGCTGCCTGGCCGGGCGAGCCGGACGGAAGGAGGACCGAGAGGGCTGCCGCGGCAAGAAGAGGGGATCGGACGGAATTCATCGTCACGCCTCCGGGCTGAGAATCAGACGCAACCGTCGGGAGGGAGGATTACGGGGGTCCACGCGAAGCGGCGCTCGACGTTGTACCCTATGCACCAGAATGCCTTACCGGCGCGAACGAATGAATCTGGAACGCCTCCGCCAACGCTTCTTCGAGGGACTGACGCGCTACCGATGGCAGGAGACCGTCGGCCGCGGCGGCATGGGAATCGTCTTCAAGGCGCAGGATCTGGATCTCGACGACGTCGTGGCCATCAAGGTCCTGTCCCCCGACTGGGAGACCGACGACCAGCAGCTCCTCCAGCGCTTCAAGCGCGAGATCAACCTCAACCGGAAGATCAAGCATCCGAACGTGGCGCGCATCCACGACTTCGGAACGAGCAACGACTTCCCCTACATCACGATGGAGTACGTCCCGGGCAAGGACCTCAGGACGATCATCCAGATCGAGGGAAAGCTGCCGCAGGCGCGCGCGATCTCGATCCTCCGGCAGATCGCCCTCGGGACCGAAGCGGCGCACAAGCTCGGCATCATCCATCGCGACCTCAAGTCGCAGAACGTCATGGTCGAGGACAGCGGGGCCGTCGCCATTCTCGACTTCGGCCTCGCGCGCGGGAAGACGACCGAGCAGCTCACGCTCGACAGCGTGATGGTCGGGACACCCCACTACATGTCGCCCGAGCAGGCGCTCGGGCGTCCGACGGACGCGCGCAGCGACGTCTACTCCATCGGCGTCATGGCCTACGAGATCCTGACGGGCAAGGTGCCCTTCGACGGCGAGTCGCCGCTCGTGATCGCGATGAAGCACGTCTCGGAGCCGCCGCCGGACGACCTGCGCAGGGCGACGGACGTCACTCCCGAGCTCATCGCGATCACCTACAGGGCCCTCGCGAAGGAACCGGCCGCCCGGTTCGCCTCCGCGGCCGATCTCGAGGCCGAGCTCGCGATGCTTCACCCCTTCGAGTCCGGCCCGTTGCCGGCGGTATCCGCGCCGCACCCCGTCATTCCGACCGTCTTGTTTCCGAGCGCTCCGGGGATGCCGATCGAGACGCCCGCGAGCCGGGGAACGCATCCCGAGCTCGCTTCGATGCCGACGCCCGCCATGCCGGCGTCCGCGCTGTCGGCCACCTCGGGCGCGACGCCCGTCGAGCCGAAGAACCGCCCGCCCGTCATCCTCCTCGTCGAAGGCGACGCGAAGGAGCGCAAGCGCCTCGCCGACGTGCTCGGCCGGCACGGCTGCCGCACGCTCGAGGCCAAGGACGGACCCGAGGCGCTCGAGCGGCTGCTCAAGGACACCGTCGACCTCGTGCTCATGGACATCTCGCTTCCGGGGATGGACGGTTTCGACGTCACGCGCGTGATCAAGGCCCAGCCCGCCACGCTCGCGCTGCCCGTCGTCCTGACCTCGGCGCGTCTCGACCGCAGTCACTTCGCGTTCGCGATCCAGACGGGAGCGACCGACGTCATGGCCAAGCCGCTGCAGTCCGAGGCCGTCGTCGGGAGGCTCTGGCACATCCTCACGCACCACGGCTTCCAGCCGCCCGCGGGCAACGAGCCCGTGCTCGCCGCGATGAAAAAGACGCTTCCTTCCGCGATGACGCCGCCTTCGACCCCGGGCAAGAGCAGCCGGTAGCGGGCCGCCTCCCGGTCAGAACAGCGGCTTGAGGTCGGCGAGCCGCGTCACGAAGACCACGGGCTCGGGCGCCCCTTTGCCGTGGCGGTCGAAGAAGATCGGGAACCAGCCCGCCTCCTTCGCTCCCACGACGTCCGTCGCGAAGGAATCGCCCACGTACACCCGGCGCCGCACCTCCCCGCCCGCGGCCTTCCAGGCCGCGTCGAAGATAGCCCGCGACGGCTTCATCGCCCCGACGTCCTCCGACAGGATCACGTGCCGCGCCCAGCGGTCGAGACCGAAGCGCGCGATCTTCGCCCGTTGCGTCTGGCGGAAGCCGTTCGAGAGGATGCCCACGACGCCCAGCTCCGCGGCGTGCTGGAGCACGTCCTCGGCGCCCTCGATCAGCCGCCAGTTGCGATTGTAGGCGCTGATGTAGAAGGCGCTCACCGTGGTCGCCTCCCGCGACGTCGAGGCCGAGATCGGCGAGCGGCAGCGCGAAGCGCTGCACGGCCAGAGCGTCGGCCGGTCGATCTCGCCCTTCCCGTACTCGTGCCAGAGGCGCAGGTTGTTCCTTCGATACGCGGCGAGCCAGTCGTCGAATGCGACGCCCGAAAAGAGCGACGCGTGCGAGGCGTGCGTCTCCCGGTGAGCGTCCTCCTCGGCCGAGTGATGGTCGACGAGCGTGTCGTCGAGATCGAAGAAGAGAGAGGCTTCACTCGGACTCGCGCGCTCACGGCTGGACTCCGGGAAGGTGGAAGGGCCCGTACGTGGCGAGGACGAGCACCGCCGCGCTCAGGAGCGCGGTCAGATACGTGACGCGGTCCCGCGTCGCGAAGAGCACCGGATCCTCGTCCATCTCGCCCCGGTTGACGAGGACCCAGATCCTGCTGATCCAGTAGAGGAAGACGGGCACGAGGAGCCAGAGCCACGCCGGGCTCGCGTAGAAGCGCTTCACGGTGTCGCTCTGCAGGTAGAGCGCGAGGACGATCGCGGCCAGGTACGCGCTCGTGATGCCGCAGGTCTGCACGACGAGGTGATCCCACGTGAAGTACGCGCGCCCGTGGGCCTCGACCGCCTCGGATCTTCTTCAGCCGGACGAGCTCGGAAGCCCGTTTGCAGAACGCGAGGCTCAGGAACGTGAAGACCGAGAACGCGAGAAACCACGGCGAGAGGAGAAGGCCCGTGGCCGCGCCTCCGAGCAGGACGCGAAGGGTATAGAGGAACGACAGCGTGAAGACGTCGAGGAGCACCCGTCGCTTCAGGGACAGCGAGTAAGCGGTCGTCGCGACGAGGTAGACGACGATGAGCTTCACGGCGTCCACCGGAAGCCGCAGCGAGAGCGCGAAGCCCGCCGCCATCAGGACGAGCGAGAGAGCGATCGCGTGCGGGATCGGCAGGCTGCCGCTCGCGATCGGCCGGCCGTGCTTCTTCGGGTGCTTTCGGTCGGAATCGAGGTCCAGGAGATCGTTGATCAGGTAGATGCCCGACGCGCAAAGCGAGATGGCCGCGAACGCGAGAGCGCCCGCCGCGAGGACCGCGCCGTCCTGAAGCTTGTGGGCGGTGATGATCGGGATGAAGACGAGGAGATTCTTCACCCACTGGCGCATCCGGATCGCCTCGACGAGCGTCTCGCGCGTCGAAGCGAACGGACGGGAACGACTCCGCCAGATTTCCATCCTGCCTCAGGCCGTTCTCGATCCCGGGCGGCGCGTTCACGGCGATGGCGCGCCGCGCTTTCTTCCAGACGGGAACGTCGGCCGGCCCGTTCCCCGCGTAGTCGAATCCCCGGTCGCCGAAACGCTCCACGAGCGCGCGCGCCTTCGTCTCGCCCGCGAGGTTCGTCGAGCCGTCGCTTCCCATCACCTCGTCGAAGAGCTCGAGGTGCGCGGCCACCTGCTCCGCCCACCGGACGTCGGAGGCGGTGACGAGGACGAGGCGCCGTCCCGCGGCTCTTCTCCCCGCGCAGGAATTCGACGAGGCGCTCGTTGTACGGGAGCGACGAAGGTTCGAGCGCCACGCGGTTCGCGACCTCTCTCTTGAAGCCCGCCCTCCCCCTCGAGAGCCAGAAGGGAGCCTGGATCAGGGGGACGAGCCCTCCCTTCGAAAGACGAGCCAGCGCCTCGTAGAGGAGATCGCTCCTGATCAGGGTCCCGTCGAGATCGACGCAGAGGGGGATGCCGGCACTCGAGGAGTCCTCGGGCTCCTGGCCTTCCGTCATGCCGGTTCCTCCCGAACGAAACCTCAAGCTGAAGATTCTAATGCCTCACGTTCACTCGGCTCCCGCCCGCGGGGCTAGACTGCGCGCTCTGGCCATCGCGGCGGGAACACGTCTGGGACCCTATGAGGTGCTTTCTGCCCTCGGCGCGGGCGGCATGGGAGAGGTCTACAGGGCGAAGGACGCGCGACTCGGGAGAGAAGTTGCGATCAAGGTCCTGCCCGAAGAGTTCCTCGAAGATGAAGAGAAGAAAGCGCGCTTCGAGCGGGAAGCGCGGCTGCTTGCGGCGCTGAATCATCCGAACGTCGCGGCCATCCATTCATTCGAAGAAATCCCCGGTTCTCCCGGTGCCCGGGGCCGCCACATCCTCGTCATGGAGCTGGTCGAGGGCGAAACGCTGCGACACGCGTTTCCGGCGGAGCCGCTTCCGGCGAAGAAGCTTCTCGAGGTCGGCGCGCAGATCGCCGAGGGTCTCGCGAAGGCGCACGCGGCCGGCATCGTCCACCGCGACCTGAAGCCCGAGAACGTCATGGTGTCCCGCGAAGGCTGGGTGAAGATCCTCGACTTCGGCCTCGCGAAGCTCGCGGAGGCGTCCGCGCAGGATCTCTCGGGCCTGGCGACGGCGTCCGGCACGGTCCCGGGCATGGTCATGGGCACGGTCGGATACATGTCTCCGGAGCAGGCGAGCGGCAAGCCGGCGGACTTCCGCTCGGACCAGTTCTCTCTCGGGCACGATCCTCTACGAGCTGGCGACGGGACGACGCGCCTTTCAGCGCGACAGCACGGCCGAGACGCTCGTGGCCGTCATCCGCGAAGAGCCCGAGCCGATCGCGAAGCTGAACCCGCGCCTGCCGGCGCCGCTGCGCTGGATCGTGGAGCGCTGCCTCGCGAAGGACGCGGACGGCCGCTATGCCTCGACGCGCGACCTCGCGCGAGACCTCGCAAACCTGCGCGACCACCTGCTCCGAGCTGTCGGGCGAGACTGCCGCCGGCGTCGAGGAGCCGGCGCCCGCTCATCCGACGTTCCAGCGCCTCAGCTTCCGGCGCGGCACGATCCTCTCCGCGCGCTTCGCCCCGGACGGGCGCACGGTGATCTACGGCGCGGCGTGGGAAGGCGAGCCCTGCCGGCTCTTCTCGACGCGACCCGAGAGCCCCGAGTCGAGCCCGCTCATGCTGCCGGACGCCGAGATCCTCGCGATCTCGCGCACGGGCCAGCTCGCGATCTCCCTCGAGCGCCACTGGGCGGGCCGGTTCATCTGGAGCGGCACGCTCGCGCAGGTGCCGCTCTCGGGCGGGGCGCCGCGCGAGCTTCTCGAAAACGTGCACTGGGCCGATTGGGGACCCGACGGCGCGCACCTCGCCGTCGTGCGCTCCGTCGCGGGCAAGACGCGGCTCGAGTACCCGATCGGCAAGGTGCTCTACGAGACCGGGGGCTGGGTCAGCCACCCGCGCGTCTCGCCGAAGGGCGACCTCGTCGCGTTCCTCGACCACCCGGCGCTCGGCGACGACGAGGGCTCCGTCGTCGTGGTGGACCGCGCCGGCAAGAGCACGGTGCTCTCGAAGGACTGGATCACCGCCTACGGACTCGCGTGGTCGGGCGACGGAAAGGAGATCTGGTTCACGGCCACGCGCGTCGGCGTCGCGCGATCGATCTGGTCGGTCTCTCTCGAGGGGAAGGAGCGGCTCCTGGTCCGCACGCCGGGCGAGCTGACGATCCAGGACGCGTCCGCCGACGGCCGCATCCTCATGACGAGCGACAACGGGAAGGTCGGCATCATCGGGCGGCCGCCCGGCACGGATCGCGACCGCGATCTCTCCCTCCTCGACTGGTCGCTCGTGCGCGACATCTCGACCGACGGCAAGCTGATCCTCTTCGACGAAACGCGGAGAGGGCGGCGGGGCGCGCCACGCCGTCTACGTGCGGAAGACGGACGGCTCTCCCGCCGTACACCTCGGCGACGGCTGGGCCGGAAACTTCTCGCCCGGACGGCCGGTGGATCGCGTCGCAGAGCATGGCGCCCGACGGACGCCGGATCACGCTCCTGCCGACGAAGGCCGGCGAGCCCCGCGACGCTTCCCGAGACACGAGCTGCGCGTCCACCGGGCGTGGTGGCTCCCGGACGGCAAGCGAATCCTCGTCGGCGGCGAACGTGCCCGGCGAGGGACTCCGCCTCTTCGTCCATGGCGTCGAGGGCGAGCCGCCCCTGCCGATCACGCCCGAGGGCATCGGGATGGGCTTCTTTCCCGTCTCTCCGGACGCGCGCGTCGTCGCGGCGCAGGGTCCGGACGGGCTCTTCTACGGATTCCCGATCGAGGGCGGAGATCCCGAATACATTCCCGGACTCGTCGCCGAGGACCGACCCATCCGGTTCTCGCCGGACGGCAAGGCGCTCTTCGCGTACCGGCGCGGTGAGCTTCCCGCCCACGTGATCCGCCTCGAGCTCGGAACCGGCGAGAAGCAACCCTCGCAGGAGCTGATGCCACCCGACGCCGCCGGCGTCGTGGAGATCGTCTCGGTCGTGCTGACGCCCGACGTCTCCTCCTACGCCTACAGCTACCACCGCATCCTGTCGGACCTCTTCCTCGTCGAGGGACTGAAGTGAGCCGTTCGCCGAAGGGTCAGGCGGCGGCGGCCCTCGCCGGAACGATCTCGGCGAGCGCCGAGACGAACGCCTCCGTCTGAGGCCGCGTTCCGACGCTGACCCGCAGCCAGTTCGGGAGCGACGGAAATTTTCGCCCGACGAGGATCTTCCGCGCTGCGGAACGCCTCGATGACGGGCGTGACGTCGCCGCCCACGTCGATCATCACGAAGTTCGTCTCGGACGGCATCGTGCGCCGGCCCTGCTTCGAGAGCTCCGCGACGAGCCAGCGGCGCGTGTCGTTCAGGGTCTTCTTCTGGCGCGGCACGAGCTCCGGATCGGCGAGGCACTCGAGGGCCGCGGCGAGCACGGCCGAATTCGTGTTGCTCCACGACGCGAAGGGAGCCATCGCCTGGATCCTCGGCTCGGCGCCGATCGCGTACCCGAGGCGCAGGCCGGCCATCCCGTAGATCTTCGAGAACGTGCGGGCCACGACGACGTTCGGGCGCGCCGCGATCAGCTCGCACGAGCTCCGGTATCGCGGGTCCTCCACGAAATGGTGATAGGCCTCGTCGACGAGGATCGTCGCGGACGCCGGAACCCGCGCCGCGAACGCCGCCATCTCGTCGCCCGAGACGATCGTGCCGGTCGGGTTGTTCGGGTTGCACACGTAGACGAGGCCGGTCGACGCGTCGCAGGCCTCGGCCATCCGCGGCAGGTCGTGGCGGAAGTCCGCCGTCAGAGGCACCTTCACGCCGTCCGCGTGGAGCACCTTCGCGAACATCGAGAACCGCCTCGAACGTCGGCTCGGCGGCCACGACACGCCGGCCCGGGCCGCTGAAGGCCATGTCCGCCATGCGGAGGATCTCGGACGAGCCGCAGCCGAGGACGACCTGCCTCCGGTCTGACGGCGTGGTGCTTCGCGATCGCCGCGCGGACTTCGTCCTCGAGCCCGTCGGGATACCGGTTCGGGGCCGCCTTCGCCGCGGCCTCGAGCGCTTTGGCGGACGGCCCGTAAGGGTTTTCGTTGGAATTCAGGAGGACGGCGTCGGACGGACGTGAGCGGCGCGAGGTCGCCGCCTCGGCGGTGCGGCGCGCGAATGGAGAGTCCAGAAGGGCTGCTCCGGCGGCGGCGCCGAGAGTTCCGGCGAAGGTGCGGCGGGAGATGGCGAGCGGCATGACGGCCTCCTCGTTGGAATCGCCCCGATCATCTCGCAAATCGGGCGGTCCGCGCGCATGCGTCTCCGTCGCAGATAGAATCGCGCGAACCTGCCGGAAGAGTTCTTCGGAGTCGAAGAGAGAAAGATCCGCTTCACGCCGTCAGGAGGTTCGATGCGAACCATCGCCCTGGGAGCTCTCGTCCTGTCGCTCGCCGCTCCGGCAAGGGGTGACGAGCGCCCGTTTTCGGTGGGCACGGCCGCGGCCGCACGGGGGCAGAAGGCGTTCGGCGCGATCGTCGTGCCGGCGGGCGTCGACGCGGGGACTCGAATCGAGGTCGCGGTCGTGAACGGGGCGAGACCGGGCCCGATCCTCGCGGTCGTCGCCGGGGCGCACGGCACGGAGTACGCCTCGATCGTCGCGGTCTCGAAGCTCGTCGGCCGGCTCGACCCCGCCGAGGTCTCCGGCACCGTCATCCTGATTCCGCTCGTGAACGTCCCGTCGTTCGAGCAGAAGGTGCCTCACGTCAACCCCGTGGACGGAAAGAGCATGAACCGCTTCTACCCGGGCAAGGCCGACGGCACCCAGACGGAGCGGGCGTCCTTTCTCATCACGCGCGAGGTCGTCGAGAGGTGCGACCACCTGATCGACCTTCACGGCGGAGACCTCGACGAGGACCTGCGCCCTTACAGCTACTGGACGAAGACGGGCAACGCGAAGCTGGACGCCCGCTCGCGCGAGATGGTCCTGGCCTTCGGCCTCGACCACATCATCATCTCGACGGACCACCCGAAGGATCCCGCCGCCTCGCGGTACCTGGAGAACACCGCCACCACGCGCGGCAAGCCCTCGATCACCGTCGAGGCCGGTCGCGCCGGCACGGTCGAGCCCGGCGACGTCACGGCGCTCGTGGACGGCTGCCTCTCCGTGATGCAGCATCTGAAGATGCTGCCGGGCGCACCGGCTCCCGTCGAACATCCCGTGTGGATCGAGGCGGTCAAGTCGGTCGTGAGCGAGGAGGGAGGCCTTTTCTACCCGCTCGTCCGCCGCGGGGCGTACGTCGAAAAAGGCATGAAGATCGGATTCGTCACCGACGTTTTCGGGCGTTCCGTCTTCGAAGCGCGCGCCTCCGTATCGGGCGTCGTCCTCTACATTTGCTCGGTGCCTTCGATGAAGAAGGGCGACACGGTAGCCAACATCGGCGTCCTCGCCACGTCCGGGCCGTGAGCAGGCCGGGTCCCCGTCGAGTCTCTCGCCTCTGCTTGACGGATGCATATAAATAAGCAATATTGATGCATATGAGAACGACGCTGATCCTCGATGATGCCCTCCTCGAGAAAGCCCAGGGTCTGACCGGCCTGAAGGAGAAGACCGCGACGGTTCACGCGGGACTCGCCGCGCTCATCGCCCTCGAGAGCGCGCGCCGCCTCGCGGCGCTCGGCGGCACCGAGAAGAGCCTGCGGCTCCCGCGGCGGCGGCCGTCAGGTCGGAGAAAGAGCAGTTGACGCTCGTCGATACGTCCGTCTGGGTCGACCACCTGAGGCACGGGAATGGGCGCCTCGTCCGGCTCCTCGAGGAGCAGCTCGTTCTCGTTCACCCGTTCGTCGCCGGCGAGCTGGCGCTCGGGCGGATTCGGCGACGCTCCGAGATCCTCTCCCTCCTCGCCGACCTGCCGCATGTCGGAGTTGCGACGCACGGGGAAGCGATGGAGTTCGTCGAGCGCCACAGGCTCGAAGGGACGGGTATCGGCTGGGTCGATCTTCACCTCCTCGTCTCGGCCGCACTCGGCCGCGTTGGTGTCTGGACGCTGGATCGCCGGCTCTCCGTCGCCGCGCAGCGGCTTTCGCTCGCGGCCTGACCGCCAATGCGGGCCCGAGCGGTGCGAAGGGCTAGGCTCCCACGTCCACTCTGTCCACGATCGCCACGATGAGCGACCGCACCGGCGCCTTCGGGTCCGCGAGGATCTGGCGCGCGGAGTTCCCCTCGTCCTCCACGAGGACGGTCTCGCCCACGCCGGCGCCGACCATGTCGAGCGCGAGGATGTACCGGGTGCCGTCGAGCGTTCCGTCCGGCAGGACCGCTCCCACGAGAAGCTGCTTCCGCCCGCTGTAGTACGGGTGCTGGACGGTGCTGACGACCGTGCCGAGGACGCGTCCGAGAATCATCGGCGTCTGCTCCGGATTCTCCAGAGCGTGCTGATCGACGATTCCGACGACGGCGTGGTCGACCGGGATGAACCACGGATCGTGCAGGAGCGCGGCCTCGCGGGCCGCCTCCCACGTGACGAGGTCGCCGGACGAAGCCTGCGCCGAGGCGTCGGTGGCGACGAACGGATCGCCGTCGTCCTTCAGGTCCGCCGTGAGCGGCCGGACGATCAGGAGCTTCAGCCCCTTCATCGCGTCGGGCTTCACCGTCGCGACGAGCGTGCCGATGACCCTCCCCAATTTCATCCGCGACCTCGCCTGACGGCTCGGCCGTGGCACGTACCTGCGGCCCTCGGCTGCGCCTCGGCCCTCCGGTTCATCCGCGGAACTCCTTGAAGAACCGGCTCGGCGACCCGAGCGTTTCCTGCACGGCCGGGTCGGCGCGCGGGATGACCGCGGTCGAGGTGCCCTGGGCGCCTGCCTTCTCGAACGAGAGCCGCGCGAGCGCGATCGCGGCCTCCACGTCGTGCGTCTCGCCCCAGAGGCTCGCGATGGCCTTTCCGCCGAGGCCGTCCCCGAGACGCAGCTCCACGAGGTCGACGAGCGCCCCCTTGAGCGCGGCGTCGACGGCGCGGACGAGGGCCGGAGGCGTCGCGGCCTGGAGAACGCCGAGCGTGTCGCCGGGAGCGGGCCAGCGGATCGCGCCCGTCCCGATCGCGGGCGCGAGCCGAGCCTCGGCGTGCGGGAGGAGCACCTCGTCGACGACGTGCGATCCCGCGGTGTCGAGCGCCCGGCGCCACGAGCGCTCCACGGGCCCGACCTCGCCGCCGAAGAGAATCAGGTAGCGGCCGCCGTGGATCGTGCCCGTCTGGAGCACGTCCACGTCCGCTTCCTTGGCGAGCGCGTCCAGAACGCGCGAGGCCCGGCGGAACCTCGTCGAGAAGGAGCATCGCGAGCGCGGGGCCGGGATTCTCGCCTTTCACCGGCACGTCACACGATCCGGAAGTGGTCGACGAGCGTGCAGCGGCGCCAGCGGGAGAACGAGCGCGGGCTCGTCATCCCCTCGCCCGTCGGCGACGCGATCGTGAACGAGGTGTAGCCCTCGCCCCCGTACCCGAGGCCGGCCAGGTTGGAGCCGTTCTTCACGAAGATCGAGCAGTTGCACCGGCGCGCCATCGTCGAAAGGGCCGCGATGTCGTGCGAGTGCATCGTGGCCGTGTGGAAGCACGCTCCCTCGGCCGCGACGGCGAGGTCGATCGCGTCGTTCACGTTCTTCACGCGCGTCAGCGGCAGGACCGGCATCATCTGCTCGGTCCAGACGAGGGGGTGCTCGTTCGGCACCTCCACGAGGACCGTCCGCACCTCGGGCCCGGCGGTGATCCCGAGCTCCTTGAGAATCACCGACGCGTCCTTGCCGATGTACTTCTTGTTGACGACGGCGTGGCCGCGCGGCCCGGCCCCCTTCTCGAAGATCACGTTCTCGAGGCGCGAAAGCTCGCGTGCCGGAAGCTCGAAGGCCCCGGCCTTCACCATCGCCCCCTTCAGCGCGTCGGCGATCGAGTCGACGGCGATGACCTCCTTCTCGTCCGTGCAGATGACGTTGTTGTCGAACGAGTGCCCGAAGACGATGTCGCGTTCCGGCCTTCTCGATGTCGGCGGTCTCGTCGACGATGGCGGGCGGGTTGCCGGGCCCGGCGCGAGATGGCCCGCTTGCCGGAGTTCATCGCGGCGGCCACGACGGCGCCGCCTCCCGTCACGACGAGGAGGCGGATCCGCGGGTGCTTCATCAGCTCGCCCGCGGACTGGATTGTCGGCTCGGCCGTGCAGGAGACCGTGTTCGGCGGCCCCCCAGCCCCGACGATCGCCGCGTCGAGGAGGCGGACCGTCTCCTGGGAGACCCTCTTCGCCGAGGGGTGCGGGTTGAACACGACAGTGTTCCCCGCGGCCACCATGCCGATGGAGTTGCAGATGATCGTGGAGGACGGGTTCGTGACCGGCGTGATCGCCCCGATGACGCCGAACGGAGCGGGCTCGATGAGGACGAGGCCGTGATCTCCCGAGGTGGCCGCGGGCACCAGCTCCTCGGGGCCCGGCGTCTTGTTCGTGACGAGGAGGTTCTTCTGGACCTTGTCCTCGACGCGCCCGAGGCCGGTCTCCTCCACGGCCAGGGCCGCGAGGGAGCGCGCGTTCTGCCGCATGGCCTCGCGCATCGACTCGATGATCGCGTGCCGCTTCTCGAGGCCGAGCGCGTCGAGTGCCCGGAACGCCGCCGAGGCCGCCGCGACCGCGTCGTCGAGCTTCGAGAAGACGCCGCCTCCGAGACCCGATGATTCGCCAGCCTGCCGGGGAGGCTGCGGGGCACGGCTCGACGCCGGAGGCGGCGGGGGCCCCGCGTTCGCTTCCGCCGCGAGCTCGCGGGCGATCAGCTCGGCCAGGCGCCGGATCTGGTCGGGGCTAGAGGCGCTCATCCGCCGTACCCGTGCTCGGACGAGTTCTTCTCGAAGAGCGTCTGGCCGCCGATCTCCCACGTGTCCACGATCGCCATGATGACCGCGTCGCAGGGACGGTCCTTCGTGACCTCGGTCTGGCGGGCGGAGGAGCCGGACGCGTAGAGGACGTACTCCCCGAGGCCGCAGCCGACCGCGTCGTTGGCGACCACGAAGCCACCCTCCTTGAGGTTCTCGGGGTTCACCTGCCGGAGCAGGAGGAACTTGAGCCCCTCGATCCTCGGGTCCTTCCGCGACGCCACCACGGTTCCGACGACTTTTGCCAGGAGCATGGCCTCACCGCCTCCCGTTGCACCAGCGCTCCGCCTACTTCTTGACGTGCGCGCCGGTCTCCTTCCCGGCCTCGGCCGTGCGGCCGAGCGGAAGGACGAGGTCGACGTTCACGTGCGGGCGGGCGATGATGTGGGTCGTCACGATCTCGCCGATGCGAGACGCTCCGTTCTGCCCCGCGTCCACGGCCGCCTTCACGGCCGCCACGTCGCCGCGGATGATGGCGGTGACGTAGCCTCCCCCCGTCTTCTCGTAGCTCACGAGCTCCACCTTCGCGGCCTTCACCATCGCGTCGGCCGCCTCCACCATCGCCGCGAACGAGCGGCACTCGATCATTCCCAGTGCTTCGGCCATCTCGATCCTCCCTGTTCCTTCTCTCCCGCCTCCGGGTCGTTTTTCTCTCGCCATGACGTTCTACGACTTTGCCGCGCGTCCCGAAAGGCCCTGGATCGCCCGCTCGGCCGCGGGCAGAGCCACGTCGATGTCGCGGTCGGCTCCCGCCAGGTAAACCCTCCCGAACGAGCCGAACGAGACGATCTCCAGCACCTTGATGTGCGCGGCCTTCTCCGCCTCGTTTGCCGCCAGCGCGGCGTTCGCGGCCGGCTGGCATTCCAGGATGTAGAGCGACTGCCCCGCCACGATCATGTGGCCGTGGCGCGTCCGGTTGATGAGCTGCGTCTGCCGGTCGTCGAGGCCCCGGATCACGGTCGAGGAGAGGATCTCGGGTTTGATCCGGTCGCCTTCGGTCTTGCCGATCTCCCCGAGAATCGCCTCGCCCGCGCGGCGCACCTCGGCCTGCTCGTCGTGATGGATTTCGAGGAGGCCGTAGAGCCGCTCGACGATCTGCATCCCGGGCGTGACGGAGGTCCCCTTGACCGCGATGTCGGTGAGTCGGTTGATCGCGATCCCGGGAGAGACCTCGATGAAGAGGGAAGCCTGTCCGCCGACGGGCAGGAAGCCCTTCGCGACCGTCCCGAGGAAGGCCGCGTGCTGCTCCTGGAGCGAGTCGAGGAAGACGTAGCTTCTGAGGTCGATCACCGCTCTCAGTCCCTCCGGCCCTTCTGCGCCTCGCGCCCGGTGAGCGACTCGATCGCCCGGATGGCCGCGACCGACGCCACGTCGATGTCGCGCTGCTCGCCGCCGAGGTAGACGCGCCCGAAGGCCCCGGTCATCCTCACGTCCACGACGTTGATCTCCGCCGCCTTCTCCGCCTCGTTCGCCGCGAAGCCCGCGTAACCCGCGGGCTCGACCTCCAGGATGTAGAGCGACTCGCCGGCCACCAGCATCATTCCCTGCCGGTCGCGGTTGATGAGCTGCGCCTGGAGGGCGTCGACGCGGCGGATGACCTGCGAGGAGAGGACGCGCGGCTTGATCCGGTCGGTCTCGTTCAGGGAAAGGGCGGCGAGGATGGCGGCGCCGGCCTGCCGGACCTCGGCCTGCGACGCGGCTGTGGACCTCGAGCATCCCGTAGAGCCGCTCGACGACCTGCATGCCGGGGCGCACGTCGGTCGCCTTGACGGCGACGTCGGTGACGCGGTTGATCTCGATGCCCGGGGAGATCTCGACGATGAGGGAGGCCTCGAAGGCGACCGGAAGGAACCCGCGCGCGATCGTGCCGATGTAAGCCGCGACCTGCGGCTGCAGCGCGTCGAGCGTAGACGAAGCTCCTGAGGTCCGCCATCAGTAGGCGCCCTTGGCCTCTTTGGCGGAGCGCGGCGAGGCCCGCGCGCTTCCTTGACGATCTTCACGCCGACCGAGGCCCCGATGCGGGTGGCGCCCGCGGCGATGAGCTTCTGCGCGTCCTCGGCGGACCGGATTCCTCCCGAGGCCTTCACGCCGAGCTTCCGGTCGACGGCCTGCGCCATGAGCTCCACGTCGTGCGCCGTCGCGCCGCCGGTGGAGAAGCCCGTGGAGGTCTTCACGAACTCCGCGCGCGCCTTTCGGGCGGCCACGCAGCCGGCGACCTTCTCGTCGTCCGTCAGGAGCGACGTCTCCAGGATCACCTTGAGGATCGCGCCGCCGTCGTGAGCGGCCTCCGCCACGGCGCGGATGTCCTCCTCGACCGTGCGCAGGTCTCCCGACTTGAGCGCCCCGATCGCGATGACCATGTCGATCTCGCTCGCGCCTTCGCGGACGGCGCGCCGCGCCTCCAGCGCCTTCATCTCGCGGGGAATCGCCCCGAGCGGAAAGCCGACCACCGTGCAGACGACCGAGGAGCTGCCGGCGAGGCGGGCGGCGCAGCGCTTGACGAAGACCGGATTCACGCACACCGACGCGAAGCCGAACTGGGCGGCCTCGTCGCAGAGCTTGTCGATGTCCGAGTACGTGGCGTCCGCGCGGAGAAGCGTGTGGTCGATGAACCTCGCGAGGTCCTTGGGCACCTCGCCGACGCCGGGAGCCGCCGAGACGCGGCACCCCGGCCCGACGCACGCGATCATCGAGCGGACCGTGTCGGGACAGCGGGTCACGCAGTGCCCGCCCGCCGGACATTCCGTGGCTCCCGCGGCCGCGCATCCCGCGCACCCCGCGCACGTGGGCGGGACGAGGAGCGAGGGATTCGCCGCCAGGATCTGCGTGATCCTGCCGACGAGCGAATCGAAGTCGGGTGAGGTCATGGGCAGGGAGCTCCTCGAACTCGCCGGACGACGCGGACCCTCCGGCGCGTTCCCACGGTTGGCGTCGATGGCGTCGATCATAGCGACTCGGCGCCGGTGCCGCTCCACGGTGCACTCCGTGGACAGGAAGACGTCGACGATCTCGAGCGCCAGGGCTCCGCGAGGTATCCGGCGCCGAGCGTCAGGACGTTGGCGTCGTTGTGCTCCCGGGCGTTCTTCGCGGTGGCGAGGTCGAAGGCCATGCCGGCGCGGACGCCGGGGACCTTGTTCGCGACCATGGCCGAGCCGATGCCGGCGCCGTCGACGACGATGCCGCGCCCGGCCTGCCCCGAGGCGACCGCCTCCGCGGCGGCACGCGCGAAAACGGGATAGTCGACCGCCTCGGTCGAGCTCGTCCCGACGTCGAGAACGTCCACGCCCCGGGAGCTCAGGTGCCGCTTGATCGCCTCTTTCAGGGCGAAGCCGCCGTGGTCGGCACCCACGACGACGCGTCCGGCGACAGACATGTCCTTACTCTAGCAAGGACAAAATTCACGTCCGGCTACTCGTACCGCAGCGCGTCCGCCGGATTCATCCGTGTGGCGCGGCGCGCGGGGAGCTCCGAGGCGCCGAGGACGAGCAGGAATCCGATCGCGAGGATCCCGAGGACGTGAAGGAGCTCGGGCCGGAACGGCATCCACGAGAGGTAGTACACCCTCGCGATCTCGGGCGGGAAGCGCACGACGCGGAACGCCGTCAGCAGGAAGCACACCAGAATCCCGAAGAATACGCCCAGAGCCAGGCCGGCGCCGCCGAGCAGCATCCCCGAGAGCCGAAACGCGCGTGCCACGAGGGCGGGCGGCGCGCCGAGCGCCGCGAGGACGCCCACCTCTCTCGTCTTCTCCGCGAGAAGAACGACGAGCGACGAGACGACCGTGCCGGCCGCCACGGCCACGATGAGCGTGAGCACGACGAAGAGAAGCGTCTGCTGAACGGCGAGCGCCTCGAAGAGGTCCCGGTTCAGGATCTTCCAGTCGAGCACGGTCGCGTTCTCTCCCAGGAGCTTTCGCGCGGCGGCCACGGTCTCGCCCGAGGCGGAAGGCCGAACGAGCTTCATCTCCCATACGCCCTGGCGGGCGCCCGGAGGCGCGAGCCGCTCGAAGACCTGGAGCGGGACCACCGCCCAGCCGTCGTCCACCTCGGAGAACCCGGTCTCGACGACGGCGGCGACGGCGAGCGGAGTTCGCGCCGGAACGGCTAGGCCGGCCGCGAGCGCGGCCGACGAGGTCTCGAGGACGATCGCGCCGCCCGCGGACGCGCCAAGTCGCCTCGCGAGCCCGGCTCCGAGGAGCACCGGCGTTTGCCCCTTCGCTTCGAGGTCGGCGAACGACTTCGCGAGGCCGGGCACCGCGCCGAGCAGCCGCGTGGTGGCGAGGCCGTCTGGCAGCTCGAGCGCCTTCACGAGCGCGTCGACGCCGTCGGGCGCCCGGGAGGACAGGAGGAGAGCCGGCGCGAAGGCCGTGCGGGCGACGGCCGTCACGTTCGGCAGGGCGCGCAGCCCGGCCCGCTGCTCTTCGACGTTCGCGCCCGGCTCCGGCATCGCGACGATTTCCGCGCTCGTCCCGGCGAGCTTCTCCGCGAGATCGTGCCGGTAACCCGACATGAGCCCCATCGCGACGACGAGCGATGCGGCTCCCAGCGCCACGCCGAAAAGTGCGAGGAGCGAGACGGTCTTCGGCAGCCCTCGCCGGCTCCCGAAGAGAAACCGCTTCGCGAGGAAGGCGGGAACGTTCACGAGAGCATCTTAGTTCTCCAGGTGATGTCGCGGGACCGACCCGTCCGCCGCGAAACAGGGAGGTTCCTGAGATACTTCGAGCCCGCGATGAGCACCGGTGACTTGAGGGCGCCGACCGCTCGAACGAAAGGACTGGAGTTCGTCCGTCGCATCCACCGGATGCGCACGCTCGGGCTCGGGCTCGGCTTCATCTGTGTGGCTTCGGTGTTCCGCGAGGAGGCGGCGCATCCGGCTCTTTGGGCCCTCCTTGCCGCAAACGGGTTCGTCTGGCCGCATGTCGCCTTCCTTCTCGCACGGCGCTCTCCGGATCCGCGGCGGTTCGAGCTCAGAAACCTGGTCGTCGATTCGACGATGGGAGGGGTCTGGGTGGCCCTGATGGCGTTCAACATCCTGCCCAGCGCGATTCTGGTCACGATGTTGTCGATCGACAAGATCAGCGTCGGGGGCTGGCGCCTTCTGCGGCAGGGCCTTTCCGGCCAGGCCCTCGCGTGCGCCGCGACCTCCGCAGCCATCGGCTTTTCGTTCGCGCCGGCGAGCTCGCTGACGGTCGTGACCGCCTGCCTGCCGATGCTCGTGGCCTACCCGGTCGCCATCAGCACGGAGATGTACGCGCTCTCGACGAGGGTGCGCCAGCAGAAGGCCATGCTCGAAGACCTCATCCGCGAAGAGAAGGCTCTGCGCCAGAAGCTCGCCCACTCCCAGAAGCTGGAGGCGATCGGCCGCCTCGCCGGCGGCATCGCGCACGACTTCAACAACCTCCTGACCGTGATTCTCGGGAACGGCGACCTGCTCAAGGAGACTGTGAGACGGGACTCCGAAGCCCGGGGGAACCTGTCCGAGATCCTGAATGCAGCCAACCGGGCCGCCGGCCTGACGCAGCAGCTGCTCGCGTTCGGGCGCCGTCAGATGCTGCGGCCGAAGCTCCTGCGGCTGGGAACGATTCTCGCCGAGACGGAGACGATGCTGCGGCGCTTGATCGGTGAGGACCTCGAGCTGGTCGTCGAACGGGCCGAGGGATTGCCGTTGGTGAAGGCCGACCGGAGTCAGATCGAGCAGGTCATCGTGAACCTCGCGCTCAACGCGCGCGATGCGATGCCGCGCGGAGGGAAGCTGACGTTTTCGCTGGCCGTGGTCGCCCTGGACGAGCCGCTGGTGACGCCCGTCGATACGGTACCCCCGGGCCGCTGGGTCACGCTCGAGGCGCGCGACACGGGACACGGGATGAATGCGGAGACCCTCGCCCGGATCTTCGAACCCTTCTTCACGACGAAGGAGGTCGGGGCCGGGACCGGACTCGGCCTCGCGACGGTCTACGGAATCGTCAAGCAGAGCGGCGGCCACATCGAGGTCGACAGCGAGGTCGGAAAGGGGACCCGGTTCCGGATCTACCTGTCGCCTGCCGAGGGCCGGATCTCGAGTGACGCCCTTCCGGTTGTGACGCTCGCGGGGGGGCGCGAGTCGGTACTTCTCGTGGAGGACGAGCCGTCCGTCCGCAATCTGCTCGCGACACAGCTGGTGGCCGGTGGCTATTCCGTCCTCGTGGCTGCCGACGCGGAGGAGGCGATGGGTCTCGCGGGCCGCCCCGGGACCCCGGTGGATCTCCTCGTCACCGACATCGTCATGCCGGGAATGGACGGCGCGGAGCTGGCAAGACGGCTGAGCGAAGCTCGCCCGGGCCTGAAGGTGGTCCTCGTATCGGGTTACACGCCGGACCGCGAGACCGCCGAGCTGGCTGCCGCGTCGGGGTGGCACTTCGTAGCCAAACCGTTCACGCCTTCCGTGCTTCTCGGGGCCGTCCGCGCGGCTCTGCGGGGAGTGCCCTCCTAGGCTGAGAGCACAGTCAGTGCGCTTCGCCCCGCTCCACGAGGCTCACGAACTCGTCGAAGAGCGCCCCGGAATCGTGCGGGCCCGGCGCGGATTCCGGGTGGAACTGCACCGCGAAGACGGGACGGTCCGTCGTCCGGAAGCCCTCGCACGTGCCGTCGTTGAGGTTCACGTGCGTGACCTCGACGTTGGGAGGCAGAGAGTCGGCCGCGACGGAGAAGCCGTGGTTCTGGGACGTGATCGCGACGCGGCCCGTCTGGATGTTTTTCACCGGATGGTTCGCGCCGCGGTGGCCGAACTTGAGCTTGTAGGTCGAGCCCCCGAGCGCGAGGCCCAGGAGCTGCTGCCCGAGGCAGATGCCGAACACGGGCTTGCCGGACTCGACGAGGCGCTTCACCTCCGCGACGCACGACGGCAAGGCGTCGGGGTCGCCCGGCCCGTTCGAAAGGAAGTAGCCGTCGAATCCGCCCGCCAGGAGCTCCTCGGCCGTCGCCGCCGCCGGGAACACCGTCGGCTCGAGCCCGCGCGCGGCGAGCATCCTCAGGATGTTCCTCTTGATGCCGTAGTCGATCGCCGCCACCCGCCCTTTTCGCGCGACGCCCGGGGGCAGCGCGAAGCCGTAGCGTTCCGTGGTTCCGACCGTGAGCGCGAGGGCGGCGCCCGCCATCGTGGGCTGCTCCTTCACTCTTTCGACGAGCGCCGTGGCGTCGGCCTCGGACGCCGTCTCGGTGGAGATCGCGCCGCGCATGACGCCGCGGCTCCTGAGATGCCGCACGAGGGCGCGCGCATCCAGCTCGTCGATTCCCGCGACGCCGCCCTCCAGGAGCCCCTTTCCGATCGGCTCCTTGCCCCGCGCGCTCGAGAAACGGTCCGGGAAATGCCGCGCGCAAAAGCCCGCGACCTGGATCCGTGAGGACTCGACGTCCTCGTCGTTGAGGCCGTAATTGCCGATGTGTGCGGCCGTCATGACGACGATCTGCCCCCGATAGGACGGGTCGGTCAGCGTCTCCTGGTAGCCCGACATCCCCGTGTTGAAGACGACTTCGCCGAACGTCGTGCCCGGCGCCCCGACGGCGCGGCCCGGAAAGGTCCGGCCATCCTCCAGGACGAGGACCGCGCCGCTCATGCCGTCCTCCCGACCGCCGCCGCGATGGGGCGGATCTGGTCCATCAGCTCGCCGAACATCCCGGGCGTGAGCGCCTGCGGGCCGTCCGAAAGGGCCTCGGCCGGCTTGTGGTGGACCTCGACCACGATGCCGTCGGCGCCGGCAGCGATCGACGCGCACGACATGGGCATGACCTTGTCGCGCCGCCCCGTCCCGTGCGACGGATCGACGACGATCGGCAGGTGCGACAGGCGCTCGACCGCCGGCACGACCGAGAGGTCGAGCGTGTTGCGCGTGAAATCCGAGAACGTGCGGATGCCTCGCTCGCAGAGGATGACGTTCGGGTTGCCCTCCGCGAGGACGTACTCGGCCGCCAGCAGAAACTCCTCGAGCGTCGCCGACATTCCGCGCTTCAGAAGCACGGGTTTCCCGGTGCGACCCGCCTTCTTCAGGAGCTCGAAGTTCTGCATGTTGCGCGCGCCCACCTGAAGGCAGTCGGCGTACGAGGCCACGAGGTCGACCGTCTCGGTGTCGAGCGCCTCGGTGACGACGGGCAGGCCCGTCGCCTCGCGGGCTTCGGCGAGAATCTTCAGGCCCTCCTCGGCGAGGCCCTGAAATGCGTAGGGCGACGTCCGCGGCTTGTAGGCGCCGCCGCGCAGGAGATCGGCTCCTCGCGCCTTCACCTCCCGAGCGATCGTGAGCGTCTGCTCCCGGGTCTCGACGGCACAGGGCCCCGCGATGACGACGATGCGCGCGCCGCCGACGGGGACGCCGCCCACGGAGACGATGGTGTCTTCGGGGTGGAACTCGCGTGAGACGAGCTTGTACGGATGCGAGACCCGGATGACCTCGAGAACGCCCGGCAGGCTCTCGAACGCGGCCGGTCCCACCGTGCCCTTGTTGCCCGTGATGCCGATGGCCGTGCGCTGCGCGCCCGGGATCGGGTGGGCTTTCAACCCGAGGCGCTCCACGGCGGCGACGACGCGTCCGACGTCTTCGCCCGTGGCGCTCCGGTCCATGACGATCAGCACAGGTCCGCCCTTTCTTCCGGCGACGTTTATACTTCATCCTGCCGCATCCTTCTTCCCCCGGCGGCTCCCGGAGGCCCCGATGTCCCCAAGCGCGCGCGTCTCCCTCCTCTCCGCGGCGGCTCTCGTCCTCGCCGCGCTCTCGGCATTTCCCGCCGAGGCCTCGTACGTGATCTACACGAAGGACGGCCATCGGATCGAAGCGCGGGAGAAACCCGTCGTCCAGGGCAGGCGCGTCATCTACCTCACACCCCTCGGGACGTCCCAGACACTCGCGATCGACGAGTGGGATCAGGTTCGCAGCGAGAAGGCGAACCGGGAAGGCCTGGGCGGCGCCTATGTCCTCGACGACCCGGCCGGCGGCACCTCCTCGTTGGCCGTTCCGGAAACGAAGAAACCATCGCTCTCGGAGTACATCAAAAAGCACGGCCGGAACCCGGACGCCGACCGCCCGGAGGCCCGGGCCGGCATGTCCCAGGAGGAACCGCGCGCCCCCCGCGCCGCCGGCCGCCAGGGCCGAGGCTCCGCCCGTGGTTCTGGATCCCGTCGTCAGCGACGCCTTCCTGCGCGCGCTCGACGGAAGCAACGTGAAAGGGGTCAAGCTCGGGAATCTTCCCTCGGCCCTGCGCGTCCAGGCCGTCACGGACAACGAGCAGCAGGTGTTCCTCGCGCTGATGGCGTCGGCCCGCGGCCTGAAGGAGGCCCGCGCCGCGGGCAAGCCGCTCGAAAAGGTGGAAGTCGTCCTCGCGACGGCGACGGGCGAGGCGGCGGCGCACTTCGAGGTCTCGCCCGACGACGCGGACGCGCTCCTCAACGGCCGCGTCTCGCCGTCGAAGTACTTCGTGACGCGCGTGATCTTCTGACCGTCCGATGGACGCCGGCACCCTCGTTCTCGTGCACCTCGTCCAACCCAAGGAGAAGTACTGGGGCGTCCTCCTCGCTCTCGGTCCCGCGGGCGTGACGCTGCGCGGCCTCGAGCTCGACCTGTTCGACGACTGGGCCCGCCAGCAGAGGCCCGGCGCCGACGCCGAGCTGGGCGTCGCGACCCTCTTCGTCCCCCTCCACCGCATCGAGAAGCTGTTCGAGGACGCGCGCGTGGGAAGCGTCGGGAGCTACGCCGAGCGCTTCTTCGAGATCGTGGGCTCGGACGTGCGGGGCTTCCTCGGCCCTCAGGTGGCGCGGATCGCCGCCACGCCCACCACGTCCCGCCCGAACTGAGGCCGGCGCTCAGACCTTCTTCGCCTTCTTTTCCGACAGCTCGAGGAGGATGCCGCCCGTCGCGGAGGGGTGGACGAAGGCGACGAGGCAGTCGTGCGCGCCGTCGACGGGCTCCTCGTTCACGAGCCTGACTCCCGCGGCTTTGAGGCGCGCGAGCACGGCACGAACGTCCGCGACTTCGAGGCACAGGTGATGGATGCCCGGGCCGCGCTTCTCGAGCGCCTTCGCGATCGGCCCGTCAGGCGACGTCGACTCGAGGAGCTCGAGGTGCGACTCCCCCACCGCGCGGAACGACGTCATCGACCTTCTGCGAATCGCGACCTCCTCGCGGTGCTCCTCGAGGAGGCCGAGGAGATCCCAGAAGGCTCCGCCCTTCTCGAGCGAGGGGACGGAGATGCCGAGGTGGGAAATGCGGGAGACGAGAGCGGGGACCGGGATGAAGAGTTCCTGGAAGGTGAAGAGGAGGAGGGCACGGGAGAGGAACTCGGGAAACTCGAAGCGGGGGATTTCGGAACCGGGGATTTCTTAGAAGGTGAAGAGGGGAGCGGTGCGGTGCCGGCCGCGGCGCCAGCGGCGACCTCGAGACGCGCCACCAGGCCGCGCGCCGCCGAAATCGGATCTTCTTCGCGGCCTTCCACGCGCGCGGCCGATTCCTCGAGGGCTCCCCGGTCCCCCCTCAGCCTCTCTACCCTTCTAAGAAAATCTTCCTTCACCAGTCCTTCGATGCGCATCCGCGTCCGCTCGCGCCTCCGCGCGGCGCCCTGCGGCCCGTCGAGGAACGCGCGGTGCTCCGCGAGCCTGCGCGGCCAGCTCGTCGAGGCCGGCGCCCGTCGTGGCGACCGTTTTCACGACCGGCGGCAGCCACGCCCCGTGCTCGCCCAGCTGGAGCATCTGGAGGATCTCCTGCACGACGCGGTCCGCGCCCTCGCGATCGGCCTTGTTCACGACGAACAGGTCCGCGACCTCCATGAGACCCGCCTTGATGGCCTGGATGTCGTCCCCCATGCCGGGCGTGAGGACCACGACGCAGGTCTCGGCGAGCCGGAAGACCTCGACCTCGTCCTGGCCCACGCCCACCGTCTCGACGAGGATTTCGTCGTACCCCGCGGCATCGAGCACGTCCACGGCGTCGGCTGTCGCGCGCGAGAGGCCGCCGAGATGGCCGCGCGTCGCCATCGACCGGATGAGAACTCCGGGATCGGTGTAGAGGTCCTGCATGCGGATCCGGTCGCCGAGGATCGCGCCACCCGAGAAAGGCGACGACGGGTCCACCGCGATGATGCCGACCTTTCGCCCCTGGACGCGCGCCCGGCGCGCCAGCGCGGCGGTCAGCGTGGACTTGCCCGCGCCCGGCGAGCCGGTCAGGCCGGTCACTCGGGCGCCGCCCGTTCGCGGAAAGACGAGCCCGAGAAGCTCGCGAAAGCGCGGGTCGCCGGACTCGGCCCACGTGATCGCGCGCGCGACCGCAGGCACGCGCCCCGCGAGAACGCCCTCGGCGAGATCCTGAACCGCCTCCGGGACCGGCACCTTCGAAGTTTAGTCGACCGCGGGGCCTAGAATGGCCGCCCCATGGAGTCGGGAGCGGCAGCACTCGTCCCGGTGCTTTCGGAGATCGCGCGCGTCTCGAGCGAGACGCTCGATCTCGACGTCGTCTTCCAGCGCATCTCGGCGGCGGCGGCGCGCGTCCTCTCTTTCGACGCGATGACCCTGACCTACAACCAGGGGGGTGAAGGGTTCACTCTCTACACGATCGCGGGCCCGATGCTGAAGGACGAGGAGCGCCGCGCGTACGCGCGCCTCGTCCCGCGTAAAGACTACTCGCCCGGCCTTTGGGCGTTGCTGTTGCGCGTGGGACGCACGGACGATCTCCTCTCCTTCCTCGACACGTCCTACCCTCGCGACAAGAGCTTCAAGGACGCCAAGGTCCGCTCGATGCTTCGCGTGCCGCTCACCGGCACCTCGCGAAGCGGTTATTTGACCCTCCTGAGCGTGAAGCCGGGGGCTTACACCGAGGACGATGAAGTGCTCGTGCGTCCGATCGCGGACCTCATCGCCATGGCGTTCGAGCACGAGCGTCTCGCCGCGGACGAAAAGGAGCGGCGCCGGAAGTACGAAGGGCTGCAGGCCCTCGCGCCGGCGCTCGCGAAGGCCCTCGATGTGCGCGACGTCTTCGAGCTCATCTCCGAGATCGTCCGGCCCATCGTCCCGCACGACCGCATGGCGCTCGGCCTTCTCACCGAGGATCGCGCGGCCATACGCGTGTACGCGGTCTCGGGCACGGGCTTCCCGAAAATCGAGGAGCCGATCCGGCTGACGCCCGCCGACCGCGCGCGCGAGGACTGGTCTACCGAGATAGTCCGGGACGTCCTCGTCGAGATGGACCCCGCGTCCGACCGATGCCGGCACCTTTCCGCGGACGGGGCTCGCTCGATCCTGCGCGTGCCCATCTTCTTCGAGGGCCACTGGCAGTTCGCGGGAGGCCTGCTCTTCATCTCGCGCGCGCCGAACACGTACAGCGAGGACGACCTGCCTTTCGCCCGGCAGGTCGCCGACCAGGTCGCCCTCGTGCTCTCCCACCGGCGCCTCACCGAGGAGGCGCGCCGCACGGCCGACGCCCGCGCGGAGGCCGAGACGCTCGGGAAGCGCGTGGCCGTTCTCGCCGAGGAGCTGGCCTCGCGCGGCGGGTTCGGCCGCATCGTGGGAGCGTCGAAGGGCTGGCACGACGTCCTCGTCCAGGCCGCAAAGGTCGCGCCCATGGAGACGACGGTCCTCCTGACCGGCGAGTCGGGCACCGGCAAGGAGGTCGTCGCACGGGCGATCCACCGGAGGTCGGCGCGCTCGGAGGGCCCGTTCATCGCCCTCAACGGCGCCGCGCTGCCGGACCAGCTCCTCGAGTCCGAGCTGTTCGGCTACGAGAAAGGGGCGTTCACCGGCGCGACGGGGGCGAAGCCCGGCCGTCTCGAGCAGGCCGCCGGCGGAACCCTCTTCCTCGACGAGGCGGGCGAGATGAGCCCGGCCGTGCAGGCGAAGCTGCTGCGGGTCCTCGAGGAGCGCGAGTTTCAGCGGCTCGGCGGGACGAAGGTGCTCAAGACCGACGCTCGCATCGTCGCGGCCACGAACCGCGATCTCGCCCGGGCGATCGAGAAGGGCGAGTTCCGCGAGGACCTCTTTTACAGGCTCTCCGTCTTCGGAATCCACCTTCCGCCGCTGCGCGAGCGCCCGGAAGACATCCTGCCGCTCACCGAGATGTTCCTCGCGGAGCTCGGTCCGGCGGTCGGCCGGCCCGTGCCCGGCATCTCGAAGGAGGCGAAGGAGCTCCTTCTCTCCTACCCGTGGCCGGGCAACGTGCGGGAACTCCGGAACGCGCTCGAGCGTGCCGCGATCCTCGTGGAAGGCGGCCTCATCACGGCGGCGCACCTTCCGATCTCCGTCACGCGCCAGGATTCCGCCGCCCGCGGCGCCGCTCCGGGCGCTGCCGGCACGTACCTGCCCCCCGAAGGCGTCGACCTCGAATCGCTCGAGCGCGACTACGTGAGAGAGGCTTTGAAGAAAGCGCGCTTCAACAAGAGCCGGGCGGCGAAGCTCCTCGGCCTGACCCGCGCGCAGCTCTACTCGCGCATCGAGAAGTACGGGCTCGAGGTGGGGCCGGGGGGAGATTAGGAATCTCCCCCGGACGGACTCGAACTACTTGCCGAAACGATAGGCCGTGAACTGCTCGTTCATGCGCGAGGACTGACCCCCCGTGAAGTTGTCCATGCAGGGGTCATCGGTGTAGTCCATGAAGTTCGTGATCGGATCGAGGCCGGGAGCCTTTCTGCCCGTGCAGGAGTCGCGGCCTGTCGGACAGCCGAAGGCCGGCGATCTCTCGGCGTTGGTGTCGTCCACTCGGTCGCCCTGCCCGTTGCACCCGCCCTGAAACGTGTGGTACAGGCCCATCCAATGGCCCGCCTCGTGCGTCGCGGTGTCGCCCTCGTTGTAGGGAGCCGCCGAACCGCCCGGGAGCGACGAGAAGAGAATGACGACGCCGTCATCCTGAGGAGCGTGCCTGTAGGAGCTCGGAAACGTCGCCCAGCCCAGCAGGTTGTCTCCGATGTTCGCGGTGTAGATGTTGAGATCGTCGGCCGTGCCTCGCCGCAACGCCGTTTTCGCGTCCCGTTCCGCCGTCGAGCCGGGGGTCATGGTGTACCAGGTCGCGTTCGTCGTTCGGTCGACGAGAGCGAGGTTGAACGACCAGCCCGACGGAGCGTATGCGGCGTTCAGCACCGAGATTTGAGCGTCGATCTGCGTGTCCGGGACGTCGCCATTCGCGATCCCGGTTCCGTTGTTGATGACGTGGACGTAAACGTTGATTGCGCCGCCGGTGACCAGGGATTGCCGTCCTCGCCGCTCGGCGAGGAGCTGCTGCACCTCGGCCTCGATGAGCTCCTGCTCTTCGAGGTCCACGTTGCGGGTGCTGCAGCGCCGCCCGCTCTCGATGAAGGCGCGCTGGTCCACCCAGCTCTGGCCCTGGAAGACGAACGGCTGAGCGTCGCTCTGGTCGGGGATCCGCCTCTCGAGCGGCGATTGGGCGACCGCCGGGAGAGCGGTAATACAAAGGACTGTCAAGAGCCTCGTCATCGACTTCATGGGAACCTCCTGAGATTCGGACTCAAGATAGGTTCGCCTTCCCGCTTTTTCCAGAGAAATCACCGGGCCGCGAGGTCGAGAATCGCCGTGGCTCTCGAGGTCGTGAGCGTCGCTATTCCCGCGCTTCGGCCGCCGCCGACTTCATGACGGCGCTGATGCGGTCGAACGCGGCCCGCCAGGCCTCGGCCATCTCGGGCGTGAACTCGGGCCCGAGGCGCTGCGCGAACATGCACAGGAGCGCTTCGCGGAACGTGTCGAAATGGACGTCCTTCGCGCCGTAGAGCACGTGGCGGCGTCCCAGCTCGCGCAGCGACTCGTCCACGACCCCGTCCGTCGTCGAGGCCCTTCAAGCGCGAGGCCCAGCGCCACCACGAACATCGCCCCCTGGTTCTCGACGTCCGTCGAGAAGAGAGGTCTCAGCGACGGGTCGAGCGCGAACAGCGTGTCGTAGAAATCCTTGCCCGCCCCCCGCGGAAGCGGCCGTAGGCGGTCGAAGCTCTTCCGGACGAGGGCGATCTGCTCCCGGGTCATCCCGTCACCTCACGAGGCCTTCGGGCCGCGATCCGCCGAGGCTCCCACCCTCCGAAGATACATCCCGGAACGCTCCGCGACCCGGTCAACCCGCACTACGGAGCCCGAATAATGCGTCTGAATCATGGTCAATGCGCGGCGCCGAACCATTTTGTAAGGAAGTGGTTTTTCCATAGGGGAGGTTGTGTATGAAGAAGCCAGGATCCTGGTTCGAGACGGAGCTTGAACAGCGAGGCGTCTCGCGCCGCGAATTCGTCAACTTCTGCGGCGTGATGGCCACGGCGCTCGCCCTTCCGAAGGTCTTCGGGGCGAGGATCGCCGAAGCCGTCCTGAAAGCGGAGAAGCCCGTCATCGTCTGGCTCGAGTTCCAGGACTGCGCGGGGAACACCGAGTCGTTTCTCAGGGCCACCAAGCCCACGGTGGCGGACGTCGTCCTCGACGTCCTCTCGGTGGACTACCACGAGACGATCATGGCGGCCGCCGGCCATCAGGCCGAGGACCTCCTCGCCAAGACGGTCAAGGAGAAAAAGGGCGCCTACCTGGCCGTCGTCGAGGGCTCGATCCCGACGGGGGCCAACGGGGCGTACTGCACGATCGGGGGAAAATCCGCTCTCCAGATCGCCCGCGAGGTCTGCGGGGGCGCCGTGGCCACGATCGCCGTCGGGACGTGCGCGACGTTCGGCGGTCTCCCGGCCGCCGCCCCGAACCCGACCGGCGCCCTGGGCGTGGCCGACGCCGTGCCGGGACTGAAGAACCTCGTGAACCTCTCGGCCTGCCCCATGAACCCCGAGAACCTCACGGCGCTCGTCGTTCACTACCTCACCTTCAAGGACCTGCCCGCCCTCGACGGTTACCGGCGCCCCCTCTTCGCCTACGGAAAGTCGATCCACGACAACTGCGAGAGGCGAGCTCACTTCGACGCCGGTCAGTACGTGGAGGCCTGGGGCGACGACGGGCACCGCACGGGCTACTGCCTGTACAAGATGGGATGCAAGGGCCCCGTCACCTTCCAGAACTGCCCGGTCGTGCGGTGGAACGAGGGGACGAGCTGGCCGATCGGCTGCGGCCACCCGTGCATCGGCTGCGCCGAGCCCGACTTCTGGGACAAGATGACTCCCTTCTACCGCCACCTCCCCACGATTCCCGGCTTCAAGCTCGGGACTCCCATCGACAAGGTCGGACTCTGGGCCTCCGCCGGCGTGGCGGCGGCCTTCGCGACGCACGGCGTCATCTCCCTCGTCCAGCGCGCGCGCACCGGGCGCGTCCGGGAGGAGCACATCCCGCCGCCTCCCCCTGAGGACGAGATCGAGAAGCCCGCCTCGCCCGAGAAAGGAGCCTCGTCATGACGCACATCGTCGTCGATCCCGTCACGCGCATCGAGGGGCACCTGAGAATCGAGGCCGAGGTGGAGGGAGGCCGCGTCACGGACGCCTGGTCGTCGGCGACCATGTTCCGCGGCGTGGAGCTCATCCTGAAGGGGCGCGACCCGCGGGACGCGTGGGCCTTCACGCAACGCATCTGCGGCGTCTGCACGACGGTGCACGCCATCGCCTCCATCCGCGCCGTCGAGAACGCCATCGGCGCGCAGCCCCCGCAGAACGCGCGGCTGCTGCGCAACCTCATCATGGCCTACCAGTGCGTGCAGGATCACGTCATTCACTTCTACCACCTGCACGCCCTCGACTGGGTGGACGTGGTCTCGGCCCTCTCGGCCGATCCGGCCAAGACCTCGTCCCTGGCCGAGTCGATCTCGGACTGGCCGCTCTCGAGCACGAAGTATTTCGCCGCGGTCAAGGGGCGCCTGAAGACGTTCGTCGAGCGCGGCCAGCTCGGCCCCTTCGCGAACGCCTACTGGGGCCATCCGGCCTACGTCCTTCCCCCCGAAGCCAACCTCATGGCGGTGGCCCACTACCTCGAAGCGCTGGACTGGCAGCGCGACGTCATCCGCGCGCACGCCATCCTGGGAGGCAAGAACCCGCACCTTCAGAGCTTTCTCGTGGGCGGCATGGCCACGCCCATCGACCCCGATCGTCAGGCCTCGATAAACGTCGGGTCGATCGCCGAGCTCAAGCAGCTCGTCGCCAAGGCGAAGGACTTCGTCTCGAAGGTCTACATCCCCGATCTTCTGGCCGTGGCTTCGTTCTACAAGGCCTGGGCGGGCGTCGGCGGCGGCGTCGGAAACTACCTGGTCTACGGCGAGTATCCCGAGGACGACGGCCCCAACCCGCCGCTCTTCCTTCCCAGCGGCGTTCTGCGCAACAAGGACCTGAGCAAGGTCGAGAAGCTCGACGTGGCCAAGATCACCGAGCACGTCAAGCACTCCTGGTACGACTACTCGGGCGGAGACGACAAGGGCATTCACCCGAGCCAGGGCGAGACGAAGCCCAACTACACGGGTCCCACTCCGCCCTACGAGAAGCTCGACGGGACGGCGAAGTACAGCTGGCTGAAAGCCCCCCGGTACGACGGCTTGCCGATGGAAGTGGGGCCGCTCTCGCGGATGCTCGTCGCGTATGCCTCCGGCCACCCCCGGGTCAAGGAGCTCGTGGGAGACGTGCTCAAGAAGCTCGGCGTGGGTCCCGAGGCGCTGTTCTCGACGCTCGGCCGCGTGGCGGCGCGGGGCATCGAGACGCTCCTTCTCACCGAGAAGATCGACGGCTGGATCGACCAGCTCGCCGGAAACATGCACCGCCGGCAGCTGACGATCCACGACAACTCCAAGTGGGAGCCCGCGACGTGGCCCAGAGAATCGACGGGGGCCGGTTTCCACGAGGCTCCGCGCGGGGCGCTGGGCCACTGGGTGCACATCAAGGACGGGGCGATCGCCAACTACCAGTGCATCGTGCCCAGCACGTGGAACGCGGGGCCGCGGGACGCCCAGGGCAAGCGCGGGCCGTACGAGGAAGCTCTTCTCAACACGCCCGTGGCCGATCCCGCCAAGCCGATCGAGATCCTCAGGACCATCCACTCCTTCGATCCCTGCATCGCGTGCGGCGTCCACGTCGTCGACGCGAGGAAGAACCTGCTCGCGAAGGTGAGGGCCGTATGAGCTCGCCGGTTCCGTTCGTCCTCTCGGAGAGCGGCCGGCACTACCCGATCGGGCCCGCTCCCGCCGAGCACAGCGACCTCGTGCGGGTCTACGTCTGGGAGTGGCCCGTCCGGCTCGCCCACTGGGGGGTCGTCCTCTCCATCGCCGTCCTCGCGGTGACGGGCATCTACATCGGCAACCCGTCCATCACGGTCACGGGGCCCGCGGGGGATCACTTTCTGACGGGGACATTCAAGGTCGTCCACTCCTACGCGGCCATCCTGTTCACGCTCTCGGTCCTGTCGCGCCTGATCTGGATGTTCCGCGGCAACCATTTCGCCAGCTGGGACAAGTTCATCCCGGTCAAGAAACGCCGCCGCCGCGGCCTCGTCCAGGCGCTCCGCTTCTACCTCTTCCAGCTCCGCAAGCCGCCCGGCTTCATCGGCCACAACCCGCTCGCGGGGGCGACCTACACGCTCGTGTTCCTGATCTATCTGGTCATGGTCCTCACCGGCTTCACGCTCTACGGAGCCGGCGCGAACGTGAGCTCGCACATGCGGATCTTCGGCCACCTCGTCCCGCTTCTCGGGGGGCTGCAGACGGTGAGGCTGATCCATCACACCGGCATGTGGCTCCTCATCGGGTTCGCCATCCACCACGTCTACAGCGCCGTCCTGATGTCGCAGATCGAAGCGAACGGAACGACCGAGTCGATCTTCTCGGGCTACAAGTTCGTCCACAAGGACGACGTCATCTACTCGGGCTACAGGTACATCGACCCCAAGGACATTCATGACCAGCATCTCTAGGTCGTCCGAACTCCCCGTGCGGGCGTTTCCCCGGCCCGTTCCACTCCTGATCCTGGGGCTGGGAAACATCCTGTGCGGCGACGACGGGCTGGGTGCGGTCGCGATCGCGCGCTTGAGCGCAAATTACGAGATCCCGGACGGCGTGAGCGTCCTCGACGGAGGGACGCTCGGCCTTTCGCTTCTCCCGTACGTCGAGGACGCCGAGAGGGCGATCCTCGTCGATGCCATCAACGCCGAGGCGCCACCCGGCTCTTTCGTTCGGCTGGAGGGCGAGGAGGTGGGCCCCGCCGTGGCGGGCCGCCTCTCCGTCCACCAGGTGGGGGTGGCCGATCTTCTCGACGCGGCACGATGGAGAGGGAGACTCCCGCAGGAGCTCGTCCTCCTCGGCCTCGTGCCCGGGACGCTGGAGGTGGGCGTGACCCGCTCGGCGCGGGTCGAGGCAGGTCTTCCAGGGCTTCGTGGACCGCGTCGTCTCGGAAGCGAGCCGGCTCGGATTCGAGCTTCTTCCGCGGAGCCCGGATGCTGCGCGCGATTCCGATCGCTCTCCTGATCTCGCTCGGGCTTTCGGCCTGTAGCGGGGACCGGGACCTTCCGGAGCCGTACCGGAGGTTGAAGGTCCCTCCCGGTCTCCTCGAGTCGACCGAGGCCAGGGAGAACGGGCGAAAGCTGTTCCTGACCTCGTGCGCCCTCTGCCACGGCGAGAAAGCGGACGGCCGCGGGGTGCGGCGCGAGGGCCTGTCGACTCCGCCGCGCGATTTCACGAATCCCTCCTGGAGGGCCGCGACGACGCCAAGGCGGGTTTTCTTCGTCGTTCGCGAGGGCGTGCATGGCACACCCATGCCGGCCTGGAGCTCCTTCAGCGACACAGAGACCTGGGAGCTGGTGGCTTTCCTTCTCTCCAACGCGCGCTGACGCGCAGCGCTCATGGGCCATAATTCCGCCGCCCCGAACGCCTGACGACCAGCACGGAATCGCACTTTTCGGAGGAACCGTGAGCAACACGCGCCGCTTCTCCCTGCTCGCCGTCTGTCTCGTTCTCTCCGCCGCCCAGCCGCTCGGCGCGACCGAGGCGCCGGCGGCGAAACGGTTCTCGGTCGACGACCTGGAGAAGATCGTCCGCTTCTCGTCGCCGCGGATCTCGCCCGACGGGACGTCGATCGCCGTCGTCGTGACGCGCGCCGACGTCGGGAAGAACAAGTGGATCCCGGAGCTCGACCTCGTGGACGTCGCGACTGGCGCGAGGCGCGTCCTGTCGCGCGACCGCAAGGGGATCGTCCACCCGCGCTGGTCGCCGTCCGGCGACCGCCTCGCCTTCCTCGCGCTCGACGGGCGCGGAGAAGAAGGAGAAGGCACAGATCTTCGTCCTCCCGATGGCCGGCGGCGAGGCGCAGAAAGTCACGAGCGCGCCCGACGGGCGTCCAGCACTTCGCGTGGCGGCCAGACGGAAAGGCCTTCGCGTACGCGGCCGAAGACGAACGCCCGAACAAGGCGGAGATCGAGAAGGGCAACGACCTCTTCGAGGTCGGAAACGACAACCTTTTCGTGTCCGAGGCCCCGATGCCGGTCCACGTCTGGCTCGTCCCGGCCGAGGGAGGCGAGGCGAAGAGGCTGACGTCCGGCGCCTGGAGCCTCCCCGCGGCCCTCCCGCCCAGTCCGCCGTCGTCGCCCCTCTCGTGGTCGCCGGACGGCAAGCTCCTCGCGTTCACCCGCGTCGAGACGCCTCACTCAGGGGACAACGATCAGTCGCACGGTCCGGATCCTCGACGTCGCGTCCGGCGCGATCCGTGCCGTGACCGGGAAGACCCACTTCGAGGGGTTTCCCGTCTTCTCGCCCGACGGCTCGAAGCTGTCGTACTGGTGCCCGCGTGACCGCGATCCGAACAACGTGAACGACGTCCACGTGACGTCGCCGGCGTCGGGAGGCGAGGGGACGAACCTCACGAGGCCGATCGACCGCTGCCTCTACGCGTCGGTCTGGACGCCCGACGGGAAGGCGCTCCTCGTGGGCGGGAACGACGGGACGCGCGTGTCGCTCTGGCTGGCGCCGCTCGACGGCCCGGCGAAGCGGCTCGAGCTCGGCGACGTCCACCCGGCGTGGTCCTTCTTCGTCGACGTGTCGGTCGGCCCGGACAACGGCTCGATCGCCTTCGTCGGGAGCGAGCCCGGGCGTCCGGCCGAGCTCTGGGTGATGGCGTCTGCGTCCGCGGCGCCGAGGCGGCTGACCGATCTCAACGCCGAGATCGCGAGTCGCGACCTCGGGAAGGTCGAGAGCTTCAAGTGGCAGGGGCCCGACGGCTGGCAGGAAGACGGCGTCGTAATCCTGCCGCCCGGCCTCTCGCCCGGGTCGAAGGTGCCGCTCGTCCTCTACATCCACGGCGGCCCGCAGGCCGCGTCGACGCGCGCCTTCTCGGCCCCGGCGCAGCTCTTCGCCGCGCAAGGCTGGGCCGTCTTCTCGCCGAACTACCGCGGAAGCGACAACCTCGGGAACGCGTACCAGCGGGCGATCGTCAACGACGCGGGCGACGGACCCGGCCGCGACGTCCTCGCGGGCGTCGACGCGCTCGTGAAGCGGGGCTTCGTCGACCCGCGCGGATCGCGGTCTCGGGTTGGTCCTACGGCGGCTACATGACGAGCTGGCTCATCGGCCACGACACGCGCTGGAAGGCGGCGGTCGCCGGCGCTGCGGTCACGGACCTCGCCGACCAGTACTCCTTCGCCGACTTCAACGTGCAGATGCGGTACGCGATGAAGGGGTCGGCGACGCCCTTCTCGCCGGGGGGCGAGGCGCTCTACCGCGCGCAGTCGCCGATCACGTACGCGACGCGGGCGAAGACGCCGACGCTGATCCTCTCGGACACGGGCGACTTCCGCGTCCCGTACACGCAGTCGTTCAAGCTCTTCCGGGCGCTCAAGGAGGCCGGCGTCGAGACGTCGTTCGTCGCGATCCCCGTCGAAGGTCACTTCCCGGGCGACCCCGTGCGCACGCGCGAAGTGTTCCGCCGCTGGATCGCCTGGCTCGAGCCGCGCCTGAAGTGAGCGGCCCCTCGCGGGCGAAGCGCCTCAAGATGGAGATCCGCGGCGCCGTCCAGGGAGTCGGCTTCCGGCCCTTCGTCTACCGCCTGGCCACGGGCCTCGGGCTCTCCGGCTGGGTGTTGAACGACATCCGCGGCGTGTTTCTGGAAGTGGAGGGTGACCTGGAGCGGCTCTCCGCCTTCCGGGAGCGCCTGCGGGTCGAGACTCCTCCGCGGGCGCGGATCCGGGGCCTCGACGAAAGCTGGCTCGATCCGATCGGCTACGAAGGCTTTCAGATCCGGGAGAGCGAGGCGAAAGGAATCAAGACCGTCCTCGTCCTCCCCGACATCGCCACCTGCCAGGACTGCCTCGCCGAGATTCTCGATCCTTTGAACCGCCGATACCGTTACCCGTTCGCGAACTGCACGAACTGCGGGCCTCGCTTCACGATCGTCCGCGACCTCCCCTACGATCGCCCGAATACCACGATGCGCGGCTTCGCGCTCTGTCGGGAGTGCCGGGCCGAGTACGAGAACCCTCTCGACCGGCGCTTTCACGCGCAGCCGACCGCCTGTGCCGCGTGCGGCCCACGGCTCGCGGCCTGGACCGGATCCGGAGAAGTGCTCGCGAGGGGAGACGAGGCGCTGGCGCTCGCCGCCGACGCGCTCCTTCGGGGCGACGTGCTCGCGTGCAAAGGCCTCGGCGGCTTCCATCTGATGTGCGACGCCCGAAACGAGGCCGCCGTCTCACGGCTCCGCGACCGAAAGGCGCGCGAAGACAAGCCCTTCGCCCTCATGGTGAAGGATCTCGCCGGCGCGAGGCTCCTCGCGGAGGTCTCTCCCGCCGCAGCGGACCTCCTCGAGTCCGCGGAGGCACCGATCGTGCTCCTGCCCCGCCTCGGCGAAGAGGCCGTCGCCCGGGCGGTCGCGCCGGGCCGGCCGGAGCTCGGACTCATGCTCCCCGCGACGCCCCTCCATCACCTGTTGCTGCGCGCCGTCGGCTTTCCTCTCGTCGCCACGAGCGGGAACCTGAGCGAGGAGCCCATCTGCACGGACGAGCTCGAGGCGCTCTCGCGCCTTGACGGCATGGCCGACCTCTTCCTCGTGCACGACCGGCCGATCGAGCGGCACGCCGACGACAGCGTCGTGCGCATCGCGGCCGGCGCGCCCCGCGTCCTCCGGCGGGCGCGGGGATATGCCCCATTTCCCGTGCCCGTCGCGGAGGAGCTGCCGGTGATCCTCGCCGTGGGCGCGCACATGAAGACGGCGGTGGCGCTCGGGCTCGGAGGGCAGGTCTTCCTCTCGCAGCACATCGGCGACCTCGAGACGCCCGAGGCGATGAACGCCTTCCGGCGCGTCATCGCGGACTTCCTGCGGCTCTACGAGGCGCGCCCCGCCCTCGTCGCGCACGACCTCCACCCGGGCTATCCCTCCACGCGCTGGGCGGAGGAATGGGCGGTCGAGAACGGCGTTCCGTCCTTCGCCGTCCAGCATCACCACGCTCATCTCGTCTCGTGCCTCGCCGAAAACGGAGCGCCGGGGCCAGCGCTCGGCGTCGCGTGGGACGGCACGGGCTACGGGACGGACGGAACCGTCTGGGGCGGGGAGTTTCTCAGGGGCGACGCCGGCGGCTTCACGCGTTTCGCACACCTGAGGCCGTTCCGGCTGCCGGGCGGCGAGGCCGCGGTCCGCGAGCCACGCCGCGCGGCCCTCGCCGTTCTGTTCGAGATCCTCGGCGGGGACGCCCTCTCGCGCGAGGACCTCGCGCCCGTGCGCGCCTTCTCTCCGGACGAGCGGACCCTCCTCGCGCGGATGCTCGAAACCGGTTTGAACGCTCCCGTGACGACGAGCGCGGGGCGCCTCTTCGACGCCGTGGCATCGCTCCTCGGCCTTTCGCAGCGGACGCGCTACGAGGGCCAGGCCGCGATGGCCCTCGAAGGCAGCGGCCGACCCGAACGAGGATGGAGCCTGGCCGCTCCCGCTCGTGCCGCGCGAGGGCGCGCCCGTTCTCCTGGACTGGGAGCCCCTCCTGCGCGCCCTCCTCGAGGATCTCGGGCACGGCGTTAACGCGGGCCGCCTCGCGGCGCGCTTTCACAATTCCCTCGTGGACGGGATCGCCCGAACCGCCGAGGCCGCCGGCGAGACGCGCGTCGCCCTCACGGGCGGGTGCTTCCAGAACCGGCTTCCTCCTCGAGCGGGCGGCGAAGCGCCTCTCGGCCCTGGGTTTCACGGTGCTCCTCCACCGCGAGGTGCCCCCCAACGACGGCGGGATCTCCCTGGGGCAGGTCCTCGCCGGGGCGCGACATTTGAAGCATCTGCATCGGGATCGCCTGACGCCCCGTTCTTCTATAGCCTGCGATCGTGGGGTGCTCCATGTGCCTGGGCGTTCCGGGAAAAGTCGTGAGGTTGGAACCGAGCGCCGTCGACATGCCGATGGGCGTCGTGAGCTTCGGCGGCATCACGAAAGAGGTGTGCTTCGCGTACACGCCCGAAGTCGTCCCGGGCGACTGGGTGCTCGTGCACGTGGGGTTCGCCATCAGCAGGCTCGACGAGGAACACGCCCTCGAGGTCTTCCGGACCCTGAAGGAGCTGGGCGAGCTTTCCGAGCTCGACGTCCCGCAGCCCGCACGGGAGACCTGATGCGCTTCGTGGACGAGTACCGCCGCGAGGAGGACGCGCAGGCCTTCGTCCGCGCGATCCGCGCGCGCGTGACCCGTCCGTGGACGCTCATGGAGATCTGCGGCGGGCAGACGCACACGCTCCTCAGGTCCGGCATCGACCGCATGCTCCCGCCCGGGATCACGCTCGTGCACGGGCCGGGCTGCCCCGTCTGCGTCACGCCGCTCACCCAGATCGACCGGGCCCTCGCGATCGCGCGCCGCCCCGGCGTGATCTTCACGTCCTTCGGCGACATGCTGCGCGTGCCCGGCTCGACGACGAGCCTCCTCAGCGTCAAGGCGCAGGGCGGCGACGTGCGGATGGTCTACTCGCCGCTCGACGCGGTGCGCCTCGCCGAGCAGAACCCGGGCCACCAGGTCGTGTTCTTCGCCGTGGGCTTCGAGACCACGGCGCCCGCGAACGCCATGGCGGTGAAGCGGGCGAAGCAGCTCGGACTTTCGAACTTCTCGATCCTCACGTCGCACGTCCTCGTGCCGCCCGCGATCGAGGCGATCCTCTCGTCTCCCGAGAACCGCGTGCAGGCGTTCCTCCTCGCGGGACACGTCTGCGCCGTCATGGGCACGGCCGAGTACGAGCCCCTCGCGGCGCGGTACCGCCTCCCGATGGTCGTCACGGGCTTCGAGCCTCTCGACCTCCTCCAGGGCATCCACATGGCGGTCTCGGCGCTCGAGGAAGGGCGCTTCGGCGTCGAGAACCAGTACACGCGCACGGTGACGGCCGAAGGGAATCGCCCCGCGCAGGCCGTCCTCGCCGAGATCTTCGAGCCCTGCGACCGCGCCTGGCGCGGCATCGGCGTGATCCCGAAGAGCGGCTACCGGCTGCGGCCGGCGTACGCGGCGTTCGACGCCACGGTTCGGTTCGACGTCGAGGACATCACCGCCGACGAGCCGAAGGAGTGCATCGCGGGCGAGATCCTGCAGGGCCGGAAAAAGCCGAGCGCCTGCGCGGCGTTCGGCACGCGCTGCACGCCGGAGCATCCCCTCGGCGCGCCGATGGTGTCGTCCGAGGGCGCCTGCGCGGCCTACTACCTCTACGCGAGGGCCGTGTGAGGCCGGCGTGAGCGCGAACGACGCGGCCGGCGACCCCGGCGCAGCGCTGCTTCGCGGCGAGCTGTCCGGTTCCGGCCCTCGAGGGAGAGACGATCCTCATGGCGCACGGCGGCGGCGGCCGGATGACGCAGCGCCTGATCGAGCAGCGTCTTTCTCAAGAGCTTCGACAACCCCGCGCTCCGCGAGCTGCACGACGGCGCGGTCTTCGAGGCGGGCGGCGCGCGCCTCGCGTTCTCGACGGACTCGTTCGTCATCAGCCCGCTCTTCTTCCCGGGCGGCGACATCGGCTCGCTCGCCGTGCACGGCACGGTGAACGACCTCGCGATGTGCGGCGCGCAGCCGCTCGCGCTCTCGGCCGGCCTCATCCTCGAGGAGGGCCTTCTGCTCGGCGACCTCTCGCGCATCGTCGCCTCGATGCAGGCGGCCGCCGCCGGCGCGGGCGTCCCGATCGTCACGGGCGACACGAAGGTCGTGGACCGCGGCAAGGGCGACGGCGTCTTCATCAACGTCAGCGGCGTCGGCCTCGTGGCGCCGGGCATCGTGATCTCGCCGAAGCGCGCGCGCCCGGGCGACGTCGTCCTCGTGAGCGGCGAGATCGCCGTGCACGGAATCGCGATCATGTCGCTGCGCGAGGGCCTCCGCTTCGAGACGACGCTCGCGAGCGACACGGCCGCGCTCAACGGCCTCGTCGCGGGCCTCCTCGCCGGCCTCGGCGAGAAGGTCCACGTCCTGCGCGACCCGACGCGCGGCGGCGTCGCATCGACGCTCCACGAGATCGCCGACGCAGGCCGGCGTCGGCATCCGCCTCGAGGAGGCGCGCCTTCCGATCGGCGAGGAGGTACGCGGCGCCTGCGAGATCCTCGGGCTCGACCCGCTCTACGTCGCGAACGAGGGCAAGTGTCTCGTCCATCGTGGCGCGCGAAGCCGCGGACGAAGCGCTCGCCCTGCTCCAGGCGCACCCGCTCGGCCGGAGCGCCGCGAGAATCGGCGAGGTCCTCGCGGAGCCGCGCGGCACCGTCCTCCTCAAGAGCCGCATCGGCGGCCAGCGCATCGTCGACCTGCTCACGGGTGAGCAGCTCCCGAGGATCTGCTGATGCACGAGATGGGCCTGGCCGTCGAGATTCGCCGCCTCGCGCGCGAGGCCGTCGCGGGCCGCGGCCCGGGACGGCTCGAGATCGTCTTCGTCGCCGTCGGCGAGCTTTCCGCCGTGGAGCCCGACCTCCTCGCCTTCGCGTGGGAGGCCGCCGTGGCGGGCACCGAAGACGCGGCGTCGAAGCTCGAGGTGGACTTCCGGCCCGCCCGCCAGACCTGCCGGGTCTGCGGCGAGATCGCGGGCCGCGCGCCGGGCTCGTGGCTCCGCCTCTGCCCGCGGTGCGGCGACGCGCTCACGGTCTCGGGCGGCGACGACCTCGACGTCCTGAGGGTCGTGTTCGAGGAATCGGTTCCGGCGGGAGGAGCAGCGAGTTCATGATCGAGGTGGACGTCAAGCAGGGGTGCTCGCCGCGAACGCCGCCGCGGCGGCGACGCTGCGCGCGAGCTTCGAAACGTCGGGCACGCTCGTCGTGAACCTCATCTCCTCGCCGGGCTCGGGCAAGACGACTCTCCTCGAGAAGACCGCCGCCGCGCTCAAGGACTTCGCTCCGCCTCGGCGGCGCTCGAGGGCGACATCGCGACCGAGCGCGACGCCGAGCGCCTGCGCCGCATGGGCATTCCGGCGCGGCAGATCCTCACCGGCGGGTCGTGCCATCTCGACGCCCGCCTGGTCGACCGCGCGCTGGCCGCGGAAGGCGCGCGCCCTCGCCGGCCTCGACATCCTCTTCATCGAGAACGTCGGCAACCTGATCTGCCCGACGTCGTACGACCTCGGCGAGGACTTCAAGGTCGTCCTCCTCTCCGTGACCGAAGGCGAGGACAAGCCGTTCAAGTACCCGGCGATCTTCTCGAAGGCTGCCGTCACGGTCGTCACGAAGACGGATCTCCTCCCGTACGTGCCCTTCGACCTCGCCGCCGCGCGCGAGCAGGTGCGGACGCTCGAATCCCGCGGGCCGACTCCTCGAGGTCTCCGCGCGTCACGGGCAAGGGAATGGAGCGCGTGGCTCGATCTGCTCCAAGGGGAGCTCGCGAAGAAGCGCGAAAAGGTCCGTGTCGGAGGGGGCGTCGCGTGAACGAGCACGGGCTCTTCTTCGCGCTCGCGGGAGCCGCCGTCTCGGTCGGATCGCTGCACTCGCTCGCGCCCGGACCACTGGGTCCCGTTCGCGGCGCTGGCCCGCGCCCAGGGATGGTCCGCCGGCAGGACGGCCCGCGTCACGTTCCTCTGCGGCTTCGGGCACGTGACGGTCTCGGCGCTCCTCGGCCTCCTCGCCCTCGCCTTCGGGCGCGCGGTCTTCGAGAGCGCCGGCCGGAAGATGGAAGCGGTCGCCGGAATCCTGCTCGTCGGGTTCGGCCTCGCATACGGGGTGTGGGGCTTGCGCCGCGCGGCCGGGCGGCAGGTTCACGGCCACGCACACGCGCATTACGACCACGTGCACGACGCCTCGAAGACGACCGCCTGGTCGCTCTTCCTCCTCTTCTCGGCCGATCCGTGCGTGGCCGTGATTCCGCTGCTCTTCGCGGCGGCGCCGCTCGGCGCGGCGCCCACGGCGGGCATCGTCCTCCTCTACGAGGCGGCGACGATCGGCACGATGATCGCGCTCGTCCTGCCGGCGCGCGCCGGCGCAGCGCGGCTCGCGTTTCCGTGGCTCGACCACTGGGGCGACGCCGTGGCGGGCGGCCTCATCGCGGCGACGGGCGTCGTCGTGATGGCGCTCGGAATCTGAGCGAACGATCTCCGTTTCGCGCGTATCTCTCCGATCTGGAGCGCCCCGAGGCCGATCCTTCTCCGTCGACGAGCACGGCGGCCTGGAACGACCTTCGCACTCGATGCCCGCATGCGAAGCCCTCTCCTCGCCCGCTTCTTCGTCGTTTTGTCCCTCGTCGTCCTCCTCCTCGTGCCGCTGCAGCTGATTCGCGGCGTCATCGACGAGCGCGCCGCCCGGCGCACGGCCGCCATCGCCGAGGTGGCTTCGACGTGGGGCGCCGCCCAGACGCTCGTCGGTCCCGTCGTCGTCGTGCCGTTCCAGGTCGAGCGGAAGGAATCCTGGGTCGATCCGGCGGTGCCGCCCGGGGCTCCCCAGGGTGGCGTCGTCCGCGAGCGGACTCGCGTGGACGTCGAGCGGGCGACGTTTCTGCCGGAAACTCTGAAGATCGAAGGGAAGCTCGTGCCCGAACGCCGCTGGCGCGGCATCTTCGAGGTCGTCGTCTACCGCACCGAGCTCGCCGTGAGCGGGACGATGCCTGCCCCCGACCTCGGTCCGCTCGGCGTCCCGCCCGAGGACGTACGCTGGAAAGACGCATTTCTGTCCGTGGGCCTTTCGGACACGCGCGGCATCCGCGAGGAGGTGCGACTCCTCTGGGACGGTGCGGCCGCGAGTTTCCGGCCCGGCCCGGGCGCCGCGTGCCTCGCGCCGTCCGGCATCCACGCACCTCTCCCGGCCCTCGGGGAATCTCGTGTCGCGCCCCACAGATTCGCTTTCACCGTGAGCCTCCAGGGCACGGAGGCGCTCGCCGTGACGCCGCTCGGAGCCTCGACCGAGGCCCTGCTCAAGTCGCCGTGGCCCTCTCCGAGCTTCTTCGGAGCGTTTCTTCCCGACCGGCGGACGGTGACCGCCGGGGGCTTCGACGCCGCCTGGAAAGTGTCCTCGTTCGGACGCAGCTACCCGCAGTCGCTGGCGCGGCGACCGCGGCGCTCCGGGCGACGCCGTCGCGAAGTCCGCGTTCGGCGTGCGCCTCTTTCTTCCCGCCGACGCATATCAGCAGGCGACGCGGGCCCTGAAGTACGCGATTCTCTTCGTGGGCCTCACGTTTCTCGCCTTCGGGCTCTTCGAGACGTTCGGCGGCCTCCGTCTTCACCCTCTTCAGTACCTGTTCGTCGGCTTCGCGCTCGTGATCTTCTACCTGCTCCTCGTCTCGCTTTCCGAGCACGTCGGATTCGGCGTCGCCTATCTCGCCGCGGCATCGGCGACGACGATTCTCGTGAGCACCTACTGCGCGTGGGTGCTCGTCGTGAAGGCGCGGGCGCTCGTCATGGCGGGAGCGCTCGCGGCGCTGTACGGTTATCTCTTCGTTCTTCTTCGGCTCGAGGACTACGCGCTTCTCCTCGGGTCCGTCGCGCTCTTCGCTCTTCTCGCCGCCCTGATGCTCGCGACGCGCCGCGTGGACTGGTGGTCCGTGGGCGGTCCGGCGCGCCCGCCCAGGAGCTTCCAGCCTCCTCCGCTGACGACCTCGCCATGAGGAGGCACGACGACGCGCTTGCGGCCGTGGCGCGGGTCTCGTGGGCGGGCGTCGCGTTCTATGCTCCGCCCGTGTCCGGACCCGCTCTTCCCCACTTCGACGCGGTTCCGCTGTTCCGGTGCCTCAACGCGGACGAGCGGAAGCTCCTCGGCGCCGTGTGCCGCGCCGTCGCTTACGAGAAAGGCGAAGAGGTGTTCCGCGAAGGGGACGAGGCCGCGGACCTGTGCTTCGTCGCGATCGGCCGCGTGAAGGTCGTCAAGACGGGATCCGACCGAGACGTGATCCTCGGCCTCTTCGGCGCGGGCGAGCCCATCGGCGCCGTCGCGCTCTTCGAAGGCAAGCGCTTTCCCGCGTCGGCCGTCGCGCTCGAACCGTCGACGATCCTGCGGGTGCCCGAGCGGGATTTCTTCGCGACCATCGACGAGCACCCCGAGATGACCCGGCGGCTCCTGCAGGGCCTCATGCTCAGACAGTTCGAGATCTCGCGCCGCCTCGCGGACCTGACCGGCCCGGTCGAGCGGCGGATCGCGCGGCTCTTCCTCATGCTCGCGCGGCGCGCCGGGCGGCGCGACGGCGCGGGTGCGACGATCCCGTTCGCGCTCTCCCGCCAGGAGATCGCCGACATGACCGCGACGACCGTGGAGACCGCCATCCGCGTCATGAGCCGCTGGGGAAAAGAGAACGTCGTGATCACCCAGCCCGACGCGTTCACGATTCCGGACCTTCGGGCGCTCGAGACGCTGACCGAGGATTGATCAGCGCTCCTCGAGCCGCCTGAGCGCGTCGGGCGCGATGCGGGACGGATCCCAGGGCGGCTCCCACACGAGCTCCGTCGAGACGGCCGTGACGCCGTCGAGAGCGGAGACCGCGCGGAAGATCCCGTACGCGAGGATCTCGGTCACCGGGCAGCCCGGGGTCGTCGCCGTGAACGTCACGTGCACGGCCCCTTCGGGCGAGATCGTGATGCCGTAGACGAGGCCCAGATCCACGACCGAGAGCCCGAGCTCAGGGTCGATGACCGGCTCGAGCGCGACCTTCACGTCGCCTTCAGTGGGCGGAGGCATACAGAGTCACACCTCACCGGCCGTCTTCTGGCGATGGAACGTCACGCGGAATCCGTCCTCGCCGAGGTTTTCCGACGCGCTCGAGAAGCCCTGCTTCGCGAGAACGCCGTAAAGGGGAAAAGGCTCGAAAGGCGCCTGGACGACGAGGCGCCCGCCCGGCTGGATGTCGCGAGCCGCCGAGAGGATTCGTCAGCGGCTCTTCACCGCGCGCCAGGTCAGGCCTTACGTCGAGGAGCACGTCGGGGGGAATGGAGTCGGCCATGGCCAGGAATCTAGGCGCCCATGGCCCAGTCCGATATGAGCCCCGTCATGTCGAAGGCGTCGAGGGCGGGAACCTCCAGACTGGCTGCTCACCCAGTATGGGCAGGCGCAGGAAAGTTGACCGGCCTCGCCTGGTCCTTGCTGTGAATTCCTCCGCTACCTGGACATCGTCTTGGCGTTCCTGGCGAGCACGACCGGGGCCGCCAGGGCGACCTTGCCGCGCAGGATCTCGCCGGCCTTGATCTGCGCCTGGCGAGACATGTCGATCGACTCGCCGAGGATGCGGGCCATCTCCTGCGGGGCGTGGAAGCCCATGGAGTTCTCGGCGGCCACCGTGTCGAGGCGCCACTGCGCGGCGCGCTGCAGCTCGCCCAGCTCCTTGATGGCCGGGTCCTTCTCCACCACCGCGCGCCACGCGGCCAGCAGGTTGGCCTTCGTCTCGGCGGCCAGCTTCTTCTCCTGGTCCTCCTTGGCGAGCTTCGGGAAGTCGGCCGTTCTTCTCCAGCGTCTCCCTGGCCTTGGCCGCGGCGGCCGGGCGGTTCCGCTCGTCGTAGGGCGTCCGCACGGCCACGATGGCGTCGATCATGGCGACCGCCGCCTGGCCGGCGCGCGTCATGAGGGCGAAGTGGCGGTCCTGGATGGCCTCGACCCGGCCCTTGAGCTCCTCGTCGCTGTAAGGATGGCAGGTGGCGCAGGAGCGGTTGGCCGAGAGAAGCGGGCTGCGGACCCAGTGCTCCGAGATCTTCTGGGCGCCGTCGCGGCGGTAGGACATGTGGCAGTCGGCGCAGGCCACGCCGCTGCGGGCGTGAATCCCCTGGCTCCACATCTCGAACTCGGGGTGCTGAGCCTTGAGGACCTCCATTCCGGTCTCGGCGTGAGTCCAGTCCTTGAAGCGCTGCCCTTTCACCTGCATGCCGTCGTACAGGCGCTCCATCTCCTCGACCTTCATTCCTTCGGCCCACGGGAAGAAGAGGGTGGTGCCCTTGCCGCAGAAGTACTCCACGTGGCACTGGCCGCAGACGTAGGAGCGCTTCTCCTGGCGCGTGGCGTCCACGTTGGGATCGTAGGCCCGGGCGCGGCTCGCTCTTGCGCCAGCGCTCGATGCTGGGGAGGTGCGCCGCGTCGCCGGTGGAAGCGGCGAACTTCTGGATGCCGGTGATGAAGGCCGGCCGCGTGATGCGCAGCTCCATCGAGCTGGGATCGTGGCAGTCGACGCACGAGACCGGGTGGGCCTTGCCGCCGGTGAGCTGCTCGAGCTTTTTGTGGGCGTCCCAGTAGCCGAGTTCGCCGACCGCCGCCAGGCCCTTCTGGATCTGCTCGGCCTCGCTCGCCTCAGGGGCCGCCGCTTTCCCGAGCTTCTTGTAGAGCGGCATGATCGAGGCGTGGCAGTGCATGCAGTTGCCGGACTGCTTGTTCTCGGCCGGCACGTTGCGCTTCGTGTTCTCCTGGTCGAAGAGCATGTAGCTGTGGCCGCGGCGGTCGCGGAAGTCGACCGCGAAGAGGTACCCCGCGAAGATGCGCGTCAGCCACGGGTCGCGCGCCGCCTTCTGGGGCGGCACGACGCCCTCGGCGCCGCCCCAGCCGCCGCCGTACTTGGTGTGCGTCGGCTCGGAAGTGCGCTTGTAGCCGTCGTACTCGCGCGGCCAGTTCGTGCCCCACTTCGCCGGGTCGACGTCGTTCTCCGTCACCTGGACGAGCTTGACGTAGGAGTTCTTCGCCTCCTGCTTCCGCTCGGCGATGTTGACGAGCAGGGCGGCGGCGCCGAGGGCCCCGAGGGCGAAGGCGCCGGCGACGAGGGCGATGAGGAGCCCGCGCTTCTTCTGGGGGGCCTGGTTCTCTGCGGACATGAGGTGCTCCTTCTCGGGTGGTTTCACGGTCGGTGGTCAGCGCTGGTGGCCGACCGAAGAGTGGCAGCGGATGCAGGAAACGTCGCCGCCATGGGTCATCGAGTCGACGAGGTCGGAGTGGCAGCGGCGGCAGTTCGCCTCGACCACCGCCGAGCTCTCCGGCCGGGCCCGGATGACGTCCGGGTAGCCGCCCAGCGTGAAGGCCATGGAGTGATGCCAGCCGTTGAGAGCCTTGACCGCGTACTTCGAGATCGGGCCCGGCCGGCGTGTGACAATCGTTGCAGGTGGCGACCTGGTGATGCGGAGCCGCCTGCCAGCCGGCGTAGTGCGCGCTCATGACGTGGCAGTTGGCGCACGTGGCCGGGTCGTTCCCCATGTAGGAGGAGCCCTTGGCGTAGTGGAAGGCGTAGGCGCCGATCCCGAGCGCAAGGCCGGCCGCGGCGGCGGCAAGCGTCAGGGGAACCGGGACGAGGGAGAAACCTCGACTCGTCGGCTTGAACGCTCCGGTATCGGGTTGCCTCATCGGGTTACCCTTTCGAGGGTAAGAACTCCGGCGCTCCCCTGTCGATGAAACAGGTGAATCAGAGCGCTTCAGAGGTCCGCGTTCCCCAGCCTCTTCGCCGCGAAAAGCGCCGGCAAAACCAGCCACAGGAGCAGCGACGTCGCGAGCAGGATCCCGGCGCCGGCGGGGCCCTTCGTGAACCTCAGGAGCGCGAGAGAGGCCGCGCCGAACGCGCCGCTTCCCTCGAGGCCGAGAAGCGCGCCGGTCCGGACGGCGTCCGCGGGGTTCACGAGCACCGAGACGATGAGGACGCGCGACGCGGGCCCGGACGGGAGCAGGGAGGCGATCCCGAGCGCGGCCACGTCGAACAGGACGACCGCGCCGAACCACACCACGAGCGCGATCGCAAGGGCGCGCGTCCGCCGGCCCACGGCGCCGGCGGAGACGAGAGCTGCCAGCCCGAGGAAGACGGCCGTGAGGACGAACGAAAAGAGAACGAGAAGGCCGAATCCCGCGAGGCCCGAGCCGCCGGCCCGCGAGAAGATGACGAGACCCGCCGCGCCGAATCCGAGCGCCTGCGCCGCGGCGAGCGCGACGAACAGGCCGGCCGTCTTCCCGAGGAGGATCGCGCGCCGGGAGACGGGCTGCGAGAAGAGCAGCTCCGCCGCGCCGCGCTCGGGCGCGAGCGCCAGGACGCCGATGAGAAGAGCCGTCAGGGGCACGAGCAGCAGGACCAGCTCGACGAGGGACGCCGCCGTGCGCGCGAAATCCTGCACGCCATGACCTCCCGAGAGCACGTAACCCGAGGAGGCGACACCGAGGGCGAGAGCCGCGAAGACGGCCGCGAAGATCTGTGTCCAGCGCGACCGCACCGCGAGAAGGAGCTCCTGCCGGGCGCAGAGGGTGAAATGGCCGAGCGAGCCGATCATCGGCCACCGTCCGGCACGCCATTCGGGCCGAAGACATCGCGTACGCTCGCCGAGGTTCCCCCGGACGCATCCGGATCCGCGTTCCGGGAGGCCGCATCGGCGTGCGCGATCACTCCCGATCCCATGGGCGTCTCGAGACCTGCCCTCTTCGTGTAGACCGCGCCCGACGCGCGCACCCAGGCCTTCGTCCGGTGGTCGGCCACGTACGCGATCTGGCCCTTCGCCGGCGCGCCGCCCGACTTCAGGAACGTCGCGAGACAACCCACGTCGTCGAAAAAGCGCGGTTCCTCGGACGGCGCCGCGAGCTGCGCGGCGAAACGCGCGTCCGAGACCGCCATCCGGCACCAGCCGCAGCTCTCGTTCTTCGTGTCGAGCGCCGCGGGCGCGGCGGGGCCGCGAGAGCAGGCCGCCGAAGAGGACCAGCGCGAGAACGGCGAGCGCGCCGCGAGCCTTCACGCGGCACCTCCCACGAGCTCGCGGTAGAGAGTCTCGAGCGGGCTCGTCGCGGCGCGAGCGAGCGGAACGCCGTGCGCGAGGAGCCAGTCGTCGAGCTCGCGGCGCGTCAGGAGGGCGGCAAGCGTCCCTCCAACGAGAACGCCCACGCGGTCCGCGAGCCGCTCTACGTCCCCGAGCTGATGCGTCGTGAACAGCACGGTCTTTCCCTCGCGGCGGCGCGCGACAGCCAGGCCGTAGAACGCGCAGAGTCCGTCGGGGTCCAGGGCGGCCGTGGGCTCGTCGAGGAGGAGCACGGGCGTGTCGGGCAGCGCGGCGACCGCGAGCCCGAGCCGTTGCGTCATGCCGCCGGAGTACGTGCCGACGGCGCGGCCCGAGGCCCCGTTCAACGAAGCCATCTTGAGCGCCTCGTCCACGCGGCGGCTGGCCACGCCGCGGAGCGCACGGTAGAAGTCCAGAACCTCGCGCCCCGTCAGGGAATCGGGAAAAGTGACTTTCTGCGGAAGAAAGGAGAGCGTGCGGCGCGCGGCGGGCTCGGTCGCGGGCCGGCGCGATTCGCCCACGGTGACGGCGCCGCTCGTCGGATGGAGCAGGCCGGCCGCTGCCTTCAAGGAGGTCGTCTTTCCCGAGCCGTTCGGCCCCAGGAGAGCCACGATCTCGCCGGGCCCGATCGCGAGCGTCAGATCCGAGACGGCGCGCTGCTCGCCGAAGCTCTTCGAGAACGACTCGAAGCGGATCAAGAGCGCCTCCGTCCCGAAAGAAGAACGCCGCCCCCGCCGAGCAGCGAGAGGCCGGACATCGCGAGCGCAAGCGCGCCCTCGGAGGCGGGCCGCCGCTCCTGACGCGGAACGCGCGGGAGGGCGGGGGGATGCACGAGGGGAGCACGGTCGAAGACTTCGACCTCCCTCAGCACGGGGAAGCCGCGTTCGGCGGCCCCGAGGGCCCGCGCCGCGAGGCTCCGCGAGAAGAGGTCGGCGGCCGTGAGGTTGCCGCGCAGGTGATCGAAGACGCTCGAGAGCGGGAAGGGACGGTCGGAGCGGCCGTCGCCGTCGAGGTCCGGCTCGCCGTTGTCCGACCAGTAGTTCCCGTCGAAGACGGTGTCCGTGCGATGCCCCACGAGGGCGAGCGGCGTCAGGTTTCCGACGAACGAGTTGCCCTCGAAGCGGTTCTGGCCGCAGGAGTCGTAGAGGACGATCGCGGCGTCGGACAGGGCGACGACGTTTCCCCGGAAGACGTTGCGGTACGAGCCTTCGAGGAAGATCCCGCGCGCGTTGTCCGCGATGAGGTTGTCCTCGGCGAGGACGTCGTCACAGGCCTTGAAGAGCAGCCCCACCGAAGCGAAGCCGCGGTTCCTCAGGAAGCGGTTCCGGCGGAAGACGATGCGCTTGCTGTACATGAGCGCCGTCCCGGCGGCGCCGTTCTCGAACGTGTTCTCCTCGAACGTGTTGTCGTCCGAGAACATGTAATGGAGGCCGTACCTCAGGTCGCGCGCCACGTTGCGCACGATCGTCCCGCCAGAGGAAGACTGGATGTAGAAGCCGTCCCGGACATCCTCGATCACGTTGTCCTCGAACGTGAACCCTCTCGTGTCCCAGACGTGCAGGCCGGAGCCCTTCTCTCCCGGGTCCTTGCCGTGTATGCCGCGGATGCGGCACCTTTCGACGCGCGCGCCGTCCGCCTGCCGGAGATAGATGCCGAAGAGCGCGTCCCGGATGCGGCAGTCGCGCACCGTGACGTTCGAGGCGGCGACGTGGACGCCCGAGGAGTCCTTTCCGAGGTCCCCGCCCTTCACGCCGTCGATGTCGAAGCCCTCCAGAATCACGTCGTTCGCGCGCACGCGCACGACGCTTCCCTTACCGGAGCCGACGAGCCGCGGCCGACCCTGTCCCACGAGATGAACGGGGCGGTCGAGGACGAGATCGCCCGCGAACGTCCCCGGGCCGACGACGACCGTTTCTCCCGGCGCCGCCCTGTCCACGAGCGCCTGCAGCGGGGATGCCTCCACCGCGGGCGGCCGCCCCTCGAGCCCTCCCGGCGTCACCGGCGCCATGTCGCCGGTGATTTGAAAGAGAAGAACGAGGGGCAGCGCGATCATGAAGAGCCGGCGGCGGCGCGCGCCGACACGCGCTTGCCCTCGCGCCAGGCGAGCGCCATGGCGACGACGAGGACGACCGCCACGAGGCCGAGGGCGTACGACCCGACGCCCGGATACGAATAGACCTCGAAGTTCGCGAGCTTCTTGTAGCCGAACATCGGAGGCATGAACGGGTCGACCTTGACGGCCGCCGTCGGCGCGAGGCTGTGCCCGTAGCTCCAGAGCTTGAACGCGAACGACCAGAGAGAGAACGCGCCGAAGTAGAGATAGAGGACGACGTTGTCCACGAGGTGCGACATCTTCCCGAGGACGGCGGTCCGGAGCATGAGGAGGGCGAGGATGCCCACCACGAACGGGATCCACTTGAATTCCGTGAAGTCGGCCGTCGTGAGATCGCGCATCCCGATGTAGTGGTTGAGGACGTTGATCTCCTTGATGTCCTGGCCGCCGTTCCCGCCGTCCAGCCTCCAGCTGTAGATCTGCATCCGAAGGCCGTCGCCGTACTGCGGCGCGAACATCGTGAGGGTCCAGAGCGGGAACAGATACGACGGGACGAGAAGGAGCACCGCCACGACGAGAAGGCCGCGCGGGCCCAGATCGAGCGGGAGCTCGAGGAACTCGTTGCTCTTTTCGAAAATGGTCTTCATTTCGGTTCGGCCGGGGAGAACCGCCCTGCGGTCCTCCCCGGACCCCCTCCCTAGCTCTTCCCTTTGACGATGAGGTAGCCCTGCATCTCCTGGTGGAGGGCGGAGCAGAAATTCGTGCAGTAGTACGGAAAGACTCCGGGCTTGTCGGCCTTGAACGTCACGACCTTCGTCTCGCCCGGGTCCACGACGATGTTGATGTTGTAGTCGAGGAGGCCGAAGCCGTGCAGCTCGTCGGTCGTCTGCTCGATGTTCGTCATCGCGATCTTGACCGTGTCGCCCTGGTTCACCTCGATCGCCGCCGGCGTGATCGTGGAGCGCACGAGGACGACCTTCGCCGTGACGTTCGAGCCCTGCCGCGTGACGCCGGCGTCCTTCACGTCCCAGATCGCGAGCGGGTGCTTGTTCTCCTCCTTCGGATAGACCTCGATCGGGTGCAGCGTCTTCGCCGCGACGATCTGCGCGTAGTGCGGCTCGGGCTCCGTGAAGGCGTCGTAGATGATCTTCATCTTCTCCTCGGAGATGTCCACGAGCTGCGACGACTCCGGCTGCGACGGCCCGACCGAGAGGTGCCGGCCGTGCGAGAGCTTGTTGAGGCCGACGAGGTACTTGCCCTTCGGCGAGCACGTGTCGCCTTCGGCCGCGGCGAGGTGGCCGATCGAGTAGGACATCGGAACCTTGTCCACGACCTCCCACGTCCCGAGCTTCCACTTCGCGATCGCGCTGTCGACGAAGAGCGACGTGTACGCGACATGCCGTCCGGCCCGAACTGCGTGTGGAGCGGCCCGAGGCCCACCGGGACCTCGGCGTCCTTGATGGACTCGTACTTCAGGACGGGAATCCCGTCCTCGTCGCCCGTGAAGTCCTTGTTGCGGATCGCCGTCTGGACTCTTCTCGAAGTTGAAGACGGTCGTGACGCCCTGGAGCTTGCCGGAGCCGACGATGTACTTGCCGTCGGGCGAGACGTCCACGCCGTGCGGCGACTTGCCGCACGGCAGGAGCCAGACGATCCCGGCACCTTCTTCGGGTCGAGGACCTTCACGCCGCCGATCACGTCGCCCTTGCCCTCGGCGATCGCCTTCTCGGCGGCCCGCCAGTCGACGGCCGCGATGTAGTCGCGGTCGCGCTGCGAGGCCGTGACCTCGAGCTTGCCCGTCGCGCGCTCGGCGTTGTAGCAGGTCCAGAACATCCAGCCGTCGGAGACCTTCTTGCCGGCGTCGCCCGAGATCCCAGTCGAACGGCGGTGTCAGGATCTGGAAGCCCTGCGACATCGCGCCGGTCTTCGGGTCGATCTTCACGGCCGCGATGACGCCCTTGTACTCCGTGGCGTACTTGTCGATCGGAACCGATCTTCCCTTCGGGATCGGAATCGAGAAGCGTGACGCCATCATCGAGTACTCGGTGTTCGGCGTGACGAACGCCGAGCCGTGGTTGCCCGAGATGTTCGGCATCGGCCCGAAGATCTGCTTCGTCTTGAAGTCCTTGAGGTCTATGCGGGCGACGCGGCCGTTCATCTCGTTCACGAAGAGCCAGCGGCCGTCGTAGTCGCCGTTCGTCTCGGAGAGCGCCGGGTGGTGCACGTCGCCCCACGTCAGGCCGCCCAGCATCGCCTTCGACTCGTCGTCGAAACCGTAGCCGACCGCCGGGTACGGCGCGTAGACCGGGATCGTCGAGAGGTGCCTCATGGACGGGATGCCGTACACGTAGACCTGCCCCGAGTGGCCGCCGGACGCGAACATGTAGTACTCGTCGAGATCCCCCGGGGCCACATACGTCTTCATCGCCCCGACCGACTGGTCCGAGGCGTTCGCGGGCCCTTTCTTCGCGCCCTTCGGCGCCGAGGGCGCGCAGCGCCCGGCGAGGAGACCGGCTGCCGCGATCGCGACGACCGCCCCCCAGCTCATCCACTTCTTCCGTGTCGTTTTCATTCCCTTCCTCCTTGAGTCAATGAGACGCGCCGGCCGAGGCGTCGGGTTTTTTGCCCTTCGCTTCCTCGGCCTTCTGTTTCTGGTATTCCGCGAACGCCTCGCGGAGCTTTCCAACGGCAACGGCCTTCTCTTCGGGCGTCAGGATGATCTGGCGCGAAAGGACGACCGACATCGTGCCCGTGGGCTCCCGCAGGAAGTCGTCCAGGGTTCGGCCGAACCGCGACTGCACGTCCTCGACGGCGTTGGACAAGTCCGGCCCGATCTGCGCCGGGCTCCTCACGCCGAGGGCCTGGATCGAGTGGCAGACGAAGCAGCCGGTCTTGACGAACCACGCGCCCGGACCGGTCTTCATCTTCTGCTCGGCTTCGACCTCGGCGGCCGTCTGAGGGTCGGTGCGCGGCGTGCCGGGCCTGTAGTCGGCCGGAACGGGCGCGCGCCGCCAGGAGAGAACGAGCATCGAGAGGGCCTGCGCCTCTTTCGTCGAGAAATGGAAATTCGGCATGACGGTCTCGGGCGCGAGGGCGCGGGGATCCTTGAAATGGGCGACGTGCCACGCGAACGAGGTCTTCTGCCCGGAGAGACGGCCGTACTCGTATTGCTCCGCCGCCTTCTCGCCCACGTTCGTGAGGTCCGGGCCGATCGAGCCTCCGCGCCCGTTCACGACGTGACACGCGCGGCAGCCCTTTTCCACGACGAGCTTCTTGCCGAGGTTGATCGCGTCGGCGCCCTTCGTCTCGCGGTCGAAGCGGTGGCACACGTTGCAGTTCATCTGCATCGCCGCGTTCTTGTCGTCCACGAGCGAATAGGCTTCGCCGAGCGTCCTGCCGAGCAGCGGCTCCTCCCAGTGCTCGATCGGCCCGTGAGCCTCCGCCGCGTCCACGGCGTAGCCCTGCCCGCCGTGGCAGGACGTGCAGCCGTACTTTTCGACAGGATGGGCTTTCGAGCGGCGCCGCCGGATGAGTCCGCAGCGGCTCCTCGGCCGTCTCGAACCCTTTCCAGAGCGCGGCCTGATGGCAGGTCATGCAGCGGTCGGCGCGCTTGAGATCGGCGACCCAGATCTGCTGCAGGCCCGGGCGCAGCTGCTTCGCCTTCTCGGCTCCGAGCTTCTCCGTGACCTGGGCCTTGAACGTGGCCTGGTAATAGCGCCAGTCGTGCTTGCGGTCGCTCCAGGCGAAGAGCGCGCAGGAGACGACGAGCAGGACGCCGACGACCGCCAGGATCGGCCGGTCGATCTTCGGATAGGGAGAGTCCGTGCGCTTTTCCATGTCAGATCCTCGTCGGCAGCTCGGGCCACGCCTGCCAAGGCCAGTAGAGATGCCAGTACGGCCCGCGGCAGAACGTGCCGATGAACGTGAGCACGAGGACGACCGCGACGAACGCGAGGAAGACCAGGTTCTGCGTCCGCCGGTCCTTCGGGAACCAGACGCCGGCCGAGCCGGGCGCGCTCCTGTCGAGCCACGGCCAGACGGTCATCAGGAGGACGAGCGCTCCCGGCAGCAGCACGCCCCCGAGAAAGGCGCCGTTGATCGTGAAGGAGCCGATCTTCACGGTCGTGTCGGTCACGATCTCCTGGAGCCACAGGAAGTACCAGGGCGCCTTCGCCGGGTTCGGCGTCACGAGCGCGTTCGCGGGCTCCTCGAGCGGCGCGTGGTAGAAGACCGACGCGATGCTCACGATCGCGAAGATGCCGAGGACGACGATCAGAGATCCGCCGCGTCAGGTCGGGGACCGAGTTGACCGTCGTGTCCGGGCGCTCGAGGGTCGAGGCCTTCACCGCCGGCGACGTCCCGCGCGCGACGCCGAGGAGCGTGTAGGTCTTCGTCTTCGAAGGTGTCTCGGCGGCCTTTTCCGCCAGGAGCGTCGCCCGGTCGGCTCGCGCGAGGCCGCCGTCCTTGCGCACGCGCCACATGTGGTACAGGAAGAGGAGGCCGATCGCGGCCGGGAGCGCGATGACGTGCAGGACGTAGAAGCGGATCAGCGTCGCCTGGTCGATCGCGCGCCCGCCGAGGAGCAGCTCGCGGATCGCCGGCCCGGCGAACGGGATCGAGGACGCGATGTTCGTTCCCACCGTGATCGCCCAGTACGCGAGCTGGTCCCACGGGAGGAGATAGCCCGTGAAGGAAAGGAGGAGGGTGCAGAGGAGGAGGCCCACGCCGAGCACCCAGTTCTGCTCCCTCTTCTGCCCCTGTCCGCGGCCGTTCTTGTAGGCGCCCGTGAGGAAGACGCGCACCATGTGGAGGAAGACGACGACCACCATGAGATGCGCGGACAGGCGGTGCACCGCGCGAATCCAGAAGCCGAACGTCGTGACGTACTCGATGTCCTTCACGGATCCGTACGCGCGCTCGACGGACGGGACGTAAAGGAAGAGGAGCGGCAGTCCGGACACCGTGACGAGGAGCAGCAGCGCCGCCGAGGCCGTGCCGAGCCAGAACGAATAGTTCCAGTCGAGCGACGGCTTGTAGGTCTTCGCCGGGAACCAGTGGAGCAGGAAGTTCGACACGACCGCGTCGCCCGCCTCGCGGTCGGAGGCCGGCCGGACGCTCCACAGCGGCTTCGAATGGACGCCGGGCGCGCTCGCGGGCGGAGAACCGGGCTTTTCGGGTTTTGCGCTCATGTCTTTCCTCGGGCCCTCAGGCCAGCGTGAAGCGGAAATCGCGCTCCACGGGCCGCGCGAGGTCGACGACGAGCTGTCCGTCGTCGGGCGAAAGCGACAGGTGGTACCAGGCGAGCGGCTTCGGCGCGGGGCCCGCCACGTTCGTACCGTCCCCCGCGTACTTCGAGCCGTGGCACGGGCAGAGGAAACGGTGCGTGAAGCGGAGCGGCTTTCCGCCGACGTCCTTCGTCTCGGGGGCGGACAGCGCTTCGGCGCGGACCGTGCAGCCGAGGTGCGTGCATACCGCGGAGACCGCGTGCAGCGTCTTCCCTTCGCGGAACACGAAGAGCCTCTCGTCCGGAAGGAACTTCATCCCGTCGGGAAAGTCGTTCGGAAAGCCGATCTTCACGGTCGTCGGCGCGTCGTACGAGACGTTCGGCACGAGCGACCTCAGCGAGGCGACGGCCTGGGCGCCGAGGGCCGCCACGCCCGCCCCGAAGCCCAGCTTCAGGAAGATCTCGCGCCGGCTTTTCGGCTCACTCATCGAATCCCTCCGTGATCGAGAACTTCTCCATCGTCATCGCGTCCGTCGGGCACCGGATCGCGCACAGGCCGCAGCGAATGCAGCGGTCGTCGTCCTTGACCATCGCCGAGAGCGGCAGGCCGCCGCCTTCCGCGCGCGCCGCGAGGGCGGCGCGCTCGTCCTCCGGGAGATCCAGCTCCTCGAGCGGCACGAGCGCGAGGCAGTACTCCGGGCAGACGTCCACGCAGCGGTTGCAGAGGACGCAGGCCTCCGGGTCGTAGATCGTCTGGACGTGGCAGATGAGGCAGCGCGCAGCCTGGGCGCGCGCCTCGGGCGCGGCGTAGCCCGTCTCGACCTCGGCGATGCCGGTGCGCCGCCCGAGGTCCAGCGTCGGCGGCGCCTCGCGGTCGAGGATCTCGAAGCCCGCGATCATCCGGTACGAGGACGTCGGGATCTTCTCGATCTCGAGCGTCGAGTGGATCGAGGCCTTCTCCTTCGCGAGGTGCTCGTGGATCGAGCGCGCGGCGCGCTTGCCGTTCGCGACCGCCTCGATGAGGTTTCGCGGGCCGAAGGCGACGTCGCCGCCGGCGAAGATCCCGGGCGCGGACGTCGCGAGCGTCGTCTTGTCGACCGCGATCGTGCCGCCCGGCGTGAGCGCGATGCCGTCCGCCGGCTTCAGGAACGAAAGGTCCGGCTTCTGGCCGATCGCGAGAACGCAGGCGTCGGCCTCGAGCGTGACGACATCCGATTCGTCGTACGCGGGGGCGAAGCGGCCGCTCTCGTCGAAGACGGACGTCACTCTCTTCAGCTCGACGGCGCTCAAGCGTCCGCTCGCCGAGAAAGCGGTGCGGGCCGCGGCGCGGCTGGAAATGCACGCCTTCCTTTTTCGCTTCCTCGAACTCCTCGTGGCCCTGCGTCGTGCGGAGAACCGGCATCTCCTCGAAATTCTCGAGAGAGACGAGCGTGACCTCGGCCGCTCCGCCGCGCAGCGCGGCCCGGGCGGAGTCGAGCGCCTCCTTGAGACGCGCGTCCGCTTCGCCGGCTTTCTCCTCGAGGGCGTCGACGTCCGCCTCGCGCCCCATGCGGAGCGCCGTGCGTGCCGCGTCGAACGCGACGAATCCGCCGCCGATGACGACGACGCGCCGCCCGAGGTCCATCCGGAAGCCGCGGTTGACGTTCAGGAGGTAGTCGACGGCCTTCACGACGCCGTCCAGCTCGACGCCCGGGACCTGCAGGTCCCGCCCCTTCGAAACGCCGACGGAAAGGAAGACGGCCTCGTAGCCTTCGGCCCTGAGCTCCGTAAGCCCATAGGCCGGAGTCAGCGGCGTCCCGAGCCGGAGCGCGACGCCGAAGGAGAGGATCCGGTCGATCTCGGCCTTGATGAGCGTCCGCGGGAGGCGGTACTCCGGAATGCCGAATCGCATCATCCCGCCCGGCTCCCCCGCCGCCTCGAAGACGGTGACGGAGTAGCCGAGGAGCGCGAGGTCGTGGGCGGCGGAAAGGCCGGCTGGGCCGGCGCCGATGACAGCGACTTTTCGGGCCGGGAGCACCGGGGGATTTCTTAGCGGCATTTCGCTTCCGAACCGCCCGCGGGATGGATCGGGAGGTGTCCCGCGTATCGGTTCCCCTCCCTTATTGGCTCTCTGAGCAGCCTGTCCTGCGTGTCGGGCCTCCGCGATTCGACTCCGTACTGCTCCGTGACGAAGCGCTTCAGGGCCCGGATCGAGATGGGCGCGTCGATCGAGCCGCGCCGGCAGGCGTCCTCGCACGGCGCCGCGCACACGCGCCCGCAGACCGACGCGAACGGATTCGGCGCGCGCGCGACGAGGAAGGCGTCCTCGTCCCGCCCTTCGGCGATGAGCTGGACGTATCGCCCGGCGTCCGTCGCGACGGGACATCCGGCCTGGCATTTGACCTGCGCTTTCCAGTGCTCGAGGTCTGGGAACCGAACCCGGATCGCCATCGCTTTTGAAGGTTGTTCTCCCCAGCGGCCGCCCGTTATGACGAACGTCATAGGGGCCGGGTCTTTCCGATCACCGGCGGCCCTCTAGGTAGTCGCCTCGCGTACCCGACCGCTCTTCGGGCGGAGCTTCCACGCGACGTAAGGCTTCGCGAGCGTGCGCAGCGCAGCGAGCTTCGTCTCGTAGAGACGCGAGGAGAACGTCTTCGGCACGAGGTCGGCCGCTTCTTCCGGCTGGACGACGAGCGAAACCTGGATGCCCGGGAGGATTCCCACGGGAAGTCCGGCGCGCCACACGGCGTTCCAGAGATGGGCGAAGACTTCCCGCATCTCATCGGGCCTGGGCGGCGGGGTGTTTTCGAGCGTGCTGCCGACCGTGGGACGGAAGATGCAGACGGTGGGAAACGCCCCGGCATTCACGATTCGGTCGATGCCGCGCTTCGTGGCCTCGAGAGGCTCGAGCCCCGCGATGATCTCGCCCGAGACTTTTCCCGGCCCGAGCTTCTTCGCCGTGTACTCCATCGCCTCGAAGAACGCGTTCTGGCCGAGCGTCATCTCCTTCCCGGGGCAGAGCTTCGCGAAGTACGCGGGGTCCTCGAACTCGTAGCAGAAGGAAAAATGGTCCGTTCCGGCGGCGATCAGGTCGTCGTACTCGTTGAACTTGCGCCGCGGCACCGGCACGGTCTGGACGCCGATGAAGCCGCCCACCTCGGCGCGAAGCCTCTTCACGAAGGGCTCGCACTGCCTGAGGCCGTGCACCAGCTCGAGGTCGTCGCGGTCCTCGAAGTGATAGCCCGTGTTGAGGTGCGTGAAGATGGAGCCGGACTCGTCGCGCGCCGCCTTCGCGACCTCGATCACGTCGTCCACCTTCTTCTTCGATTCCTCGGCCGTGCCGACGTTGCGGCCCGTCGTGCAGAAGGCGCACGCGGGAGAGGCCGGCAGGTTCCAGTACAGGCACGCGTTCGAGACGTAGATCCCGAGGTACGTGCCCTGCAGGACGCCGACGCGGCTCATCTCGACGCCGCTCGACGTCTTCCAGGAGTACCACGCGGGCTCCTCGGGAATCTCGACGGGATAGTGGTCGCCCTGCCGCGAGTCGCAAAGGACGTAGCCCCGCGCCGTCTTCATCAGGAGGAACGGCGACTTCGCGGCGAAGGGCTCGACGACGGGCACGTTCACCCAGATCTTCTTGCGCGGCGACGGCAGGACGAGCTCGAGGCCCGACCCGAGGCCGGCGCGGGTTCGGGAGATGCGGCGGGCGTCGGAATCGACTTCGCAGGAGGGGTCGACGCGCAGGCCGCGACAGAAGAGCTCGATTTCGAGCTCGACGGGCTTGAACAAGCGTCTCCTCCCGCCCGAGCATGTGTCGCCTGGGCCGGGGCGGCCATGATGCAGGGACTTCAGGCACGGGAGGGACTTCAGGCATGGAAATGACGCCCGTCATACCGGGCCGGCGCCTTCGCGCCTAATTTCGGCGTGGAGAGAGACATGGCCCCACTTCAGACCGCCCCCTGCTGCAGCGCTTGCGGGTCGAGCGCCCCGAGCGCGCCCCCTCGCAACCTCCTGCCCTCTTTCGCCCTCACGGCTCTCGCTCTCGCGGTCACGCTAGGCGTCTCGACGGGCGGCTGGGCGATCTGGCAGATGGCCTTCGCCACGGGCGCGGTCCTCCCGTCCCACCTACAGCTCCACGCGCACGTCCAGCTCCTGGGGTTCGCCGGGGTCTTCATCCTCGGCGTCGCGCTCCACGCCCTGCCGCGCATCCTGGGAGCCGTGCCGCCGTCCAGCCGGGTGCTCCTCACCGTGCTCCTCGGAGTCGGCGGAGGCGCCCTGCTGCGCGCGTTCGGACAGCCGCTCGCGCCCTGGGCGGCGGGCCGATTCCTGTCGCTTCTCTCGGGTGCGTTCGAGCTCGCCGGGGTCCTCGCGTTCCTCGCGTGGGCTCTGCCCGTCCTCGCCGTGCGCCGTTCCTTCGCCGACCCGCTGTCGCTTCACGCCCTCCTCGGGTCCCTCTGGGCCGCGCTCGCCGCCGTTCTCTCCGGCGCGCAGTCGATCTTCCTCGCGGGCCACGCGGAGTCCGAGCTCCCGGGCGGTCTCGTCGAGCCTTTCTACGCGATCGCGCTCTACGGCCTCGTTCTCTCGTTCGTGCTCGGCTTCGCCTCGCGCATGGTCCCGGCCTTCCTCGGGCTCCCGCGGCCCACGGCGAAGAGCGCCCGGCCGGTCGCCGCGTTGCAGGCGACTGGCGTTTTCCTCCTCGCGGCCGCGTGGATTCCCGGCCTGACGCCGACCGCCTCGCGCGCCTTCGTGCTCGCCGGAACGCTGTTCCTCGCGGCGGCGATCCTCCTATTCCTCGCCGCGGGCCGGATCCTCGCGCCGTTCTCCAAGGCTCCCGGAGCGCTCTCCCTGCGCGCGCCGTTCGCCTTTCTCGGGCTCTTCGCGGCGATCTCGGTCGCAGCCACGATCGGCGAGCTCTCCGGTGCGTCGGTTCACAAGTTCGTGTGGGACGGCGCGCGGCACGTCTACACGATCGGGTTTCTCACGCTTCTCGTCGTCGGCATGAGCCTGCGCGTGGTCCCGGCGTTCACGGGCCGGGCGCTCGCGCGCCCGCGCCAGGCGCGTCTCGCGCTCGCCTTCGTGGGCGCCGCGGCCGTCGTCCGCGCGCTCCAGATCCCGGTCGCACTCGGCTGGGGCGGCCTGCCGCTTTACCGGCTCGTCGGGACGACGGGCATCTTCGCGACGGTCGGGCTCCTCCTCTGGGCGAACGTCCTCGTCGCGACGCTCAGGCCGAGGGCGACGTCCACCGGCTCCGTGGCTCTTCCGGCGCGTGCGCCCGCCTGACCGCTCGGAGTCGTTCTCAGCCTTTGAAGCGCTTGCGGCGCGGGAGCATGTCGTTGATCTCGCGAAGCGCCATCTCGAAGCCCTTCGTCACGCCCTCGGGCTCCTCGCCGCGCTGGACCTTCATCGTGTATTCGTCCCTCAGGCGCGCCAGGCGATGGCCGAGCGCCCACAGGATCGTCTCGACGGCCTTCTGCTCGTCCTCGGATCGCTGTTTCGACATGGGCGCCATTCTGGACCAGGATGCGTCATGCCCCTCCGCGTCGTTCTCGTCAGGACGCACAACCCCGGCAATCTCGGGGCGGCGGCGCGGGCCGCGAAGAACTTCGGGGCGGAGATTTCTTTGCTCGGACCGCGCACCGATCCGGCGCACCCCGATGCGATCTCTTTCGCGTCGGGAGCCGAAGATTTGCTTAGAAAGGTGAAGAGTCCTGGCGGTCTGGGATGAGGTCGTCTCGGAAGCCGACGACGTCATCGCGCTTTCGTCGCTGCGCGGCCGCGTCTCGCGCGGGCTGCCGCCTCCCACCACCTTCGAAGAAATCTCCTCCTCTCTCCGCCGCGGCCGGCGCGTCGCGCTCGTGTTCGGTCCCGAGCGCGGCGGGCTCACGACGGAAGAGCTGCGGCTGTGCGACGCGCGCCTCACGATCCCGACGGCGGCCGCGCTTCCGACGCTGAACGTCGCGCAGTCGGTCGTCGCCGCGCTCGCCCTGCTTTATCCATTCGAAGCACCGCGCCGAAGGCGCGGAACGCCCGGCCGCGAAGAGCGAGGCGGCAACCGCAAGGGAAATGCGCCGCCTCCTGACCTCTTTCAAAGAGACTCTCTCTTCCGCCGGCTACCCGGGCCGGGGCCATTCGCACGAGGTGCTGGCCGAGATCGAGTCGTTCGTGAAGCGCGGGAAGCCCACCGGTCGCGAGGTCACGCTCCTCCTCGGGGCGCTCGCGGCCGTCCGGCGCCGCCTGGGAGCGTGACGCCCGTTCTGGAAAGGAGCCCCGCATGCGACTCGCGAACCGGCTCGGCCCCCTCCTCGCGTCCGCGGCCCTCGCGCTCGCGCTTCCGGCTGCCGCGGCGATCCCGGACGTGAAGATCACCGACGTGACGGTCTCGCCGACGTCCAGCCTCGACAAGCCGTGCCCCGTGACGCTCACGTTCCGCGCGACGGTCCTCCTGGACATGAAGAGCAAGTTCACGTACGAGTGGAAGGTGAGCACCGGCGAGGTCGACAAGGAGCGGCACCCGCCGACCTGGTCCGACGGCGTCCACGCCGTCGTCCTGACGCAGGAGTGGACGCTGGGCGAGCGGACGCCGGCGTACCACCCGTACCACGGATGGGTGAAGCTCTACGTCCGGTCGCCGCAGCAGTCCTCTCCGAGCCCGCGGCCTTCACGATCGACTGCGGCCCGCCGCCTCCGACTCCCGCGAAGACCCGGTGACGTCACCCGCGGCTCGTCGAGGGGCTAGACGTCGAGGTCGTCAGCGTCTCGCGCCCGCTCCATGATGAAGCGGTAGCGCAGGGACGCGTCCTTGCCCATGAGCTCCGCAGAGCACCGTTCGGCCTCGAGCGCGCTCGGCACCGTGACCTTGAGCGCGCGGCGGCGGCGCGGGTCGAGCGTCGTCTGCTTGAGCTGCTCGGGCATCATCTCGCCGAGCCCCTTGAAGCGCATGATCTCGGGCTTCACGTTTTTCGGGAGTCTCGCGAGGATCGCGTCGCGTTCCTTCTCGTCGAGCGCCCAGTACGTCTCTTTCGCCGCGTCGATCCGGTAGAGCGGCGGCTGCGCGAGGTAGACGTGGCCCGCCTCGACGAGCTTCGGCAGGTGCCGCCAGAAGAACGTGAGGAGAAGCGTCGAGATGTGGTGGCCGTCCGCGTCGGCGTCCATCAGGAGGAAGATCTTCCCGTAGCGGAGCTTGCCGAGGTCGAAGTCCGCGCCGACGCCGCAGCCGAGCGCCGAGACGATGTCCGAGAGCTCGCGGTTGCCGGTGACCTTCGCGGCGTTCGCCTGCTCGGCGTTCAGCACCTTGCCGCGCAGCGGGAGGATCGCCTGCGTCCTCCGGTCGCGGCCCTGCTTCGCCGAGCCGCCCGCCGAGTCGCCTTCGACGATGAAGAGCTCGGAGAGAGAGGGATCGGTGGACGAGCAGTCCGCGAGCTTGCCGGGGAGGTTCAGCCGGTGCGACACCGCCGTCTTGCGCGTGACCTCCCGGGCCGCCGCGCGGCTCGCTTCGCGCGCGCGCGCCGCGAGGACGATGCGCCCGACGATCTGCTCGGCGAACGTGGGGTTCTCGTTGAGCCACTTCTCGAGCGCCGGACGGACGGCGCCGTCCACCTGCGCCGCGACCTCGGGGTTGTTGAGCCGGTCCTTCGTCTGGCCCTGGAACTGCGGCTCGAGGACGTACGCGGACAGGAGGACGACGAGGCCCTCGCGGATGTCCTCCGCCGTGACGGTGACGCCCTTCGGGAGCAGCTCGTGCGTCTCGACGTAGTTGCGCACGGCCTTCGTGACGCCCGAGCGCAGCCCGTTCTCGTGCGTGCCGCCCGACGGAGTCGAAACGCCGTTCACGTACGAGCGCACGTGCTCGTCGGTCGCCTCGGTCCACACGAGCGCGAGCTCGAGCCGGGGCTCGCCCTCGCGCGCGAGGTTGAACACGCCTCCCGCCGTGGCCTTGCCGCGCTCCTCCACGACGTGCATGAGCCAGTCCGAGAGGCCGCCTTCGTGCGTGAACTCGTCGCGCCGCGCCGGTTTCTGCGGTCTCGTCGAGGAAGACGACGCGGAGGCCGCGATGGAGGTACGTCTTGGCCTCGAGGCGCTCGCGGATCTCCCCGGCGTCGAACGCGAGCTTGCCGAAGATGTCCGGGTCGGGCCGGAAGCGCACCGTCGTGCCCGAGCCGCGCACCTTCTCGCCGCCCGAGATCTTCGCCACCTTCGAGGTCGCCTTCCCTCGCGCATAGGTCTGCCTCCATTCGTGAGCCGTCGCGCCTCACGACCACGGTCATCTCCGACGAGAGCGCGCATACGACGGACGAGCCGACGCCGTGGAGACCGCCCGAATGGACGTAGTTGCCCTGGTCGAACTTTCCGCCCGAATGCAGAGTCGTGAGGATCAGCTCGAGCGCGCTCTTCCTGTACTTCGGGTGCACGTCCACCGGGATGCCGCGCCCGTTGTCGGCGATCTCGATTTCCCGGCCGTCCGCAAAGAGCGTGACCTCGAGCCGCGTCGCGTAGCCGTTGATCACCTCGTCGATCGCGTTGTCGACGATCTCGTTGACGAGGTGGTGGAGGCCGCGCGCGTCGACGCCGCCGATGTACATGCCGGGGCGCTTGCGGACGGGCTCGAGGCCTTCGAGAACGGTGATGTCGCGGGCTGTGTACGTGGTGGCCATGCGGGCGGAATGCCTCAGCCGGCCATCTTCATGACGGAAACTTCTCTCTTCAACCGACTCCCGAGCCGGTCTCGCTCCACCTCGAGGTCGTAACGCACCTGCAGGTTCAACCAGAACCGCTCCGACGTTGCGAAGAAGCGGGCGAGACGGAGGGCCGTATCCGCCGTGATCCCCCTCTTTCCGAGGACGATTTCGTTGATCCGGCGGGGCGGCACCCGCGTCTCCTTCGCGAGCCGGTATTGAGACAAGCCGAAGGGCTCGAGAAACTCCGCCCGGAGGACTTCTCCGGGATGAACGGCGGGCAATCTGGATGAAGGCATGAGCTTTCCCCTAGTGATAGTCCACGATCTCGACGTCGAAGCAGTCTCCCGTACGCCAGACAAAGCATATTCGCCACTGATCATTGATGCGGATACTGTGCTGTCCCGTACGTTCGCCCTTCAAGGACTCGAGATGGTTCCCGGGAGGAACCCTGAGGTCTTGAAGAGACTCGGCGGCGTCCAGCACGATGAGCTTTCGAAGAGCGATTCGTTGGAGTTCCGGAGGGAGTCGCCGGGACCGGACCCTTTCAAAGAGTCGTTCCGTCTCCCGGTCGCGGAAGCTCCGGATCACAAGGCGATAATAACGGAACCCGTTACGGACCGTCAAGAGAGTCTGCGAAGGCGGCGACCCGCGCGCTCAGCGGAACCGGATCATCGTCACGTCGCCGCTGCCGTGGTTCGCCACGAAAATCTCGGCGCGGCCGTCTCCGTCGATGTCTTCCACAGCCACGCCATACGGCTCTTTCCCCGCGGCCCTGCGGACGCCCGACCGGAACGATCCTCGTCCGTCTCCGAGGAAGACCGTCACGTCGCCGCCTCGCATGTTCGCGGTCACGATGTCCGGCCAGCCGTCGCCGGTCACGTCGCCGGCGGCTACGCGGACGGGGTTCGCGTCCGTGTGCGAACGGCGTGCCCTTCATCGGACGGAACCCTCCTCTACCGTCCCCGAGGAGCACGTTGACGGCGTCGTGGCTCGTGTCGCCGGCGCGCCCGCTGAAGTTCGAGACGACGAGGTCGAGGTGACCGTCCCGGTCGACGTCGGCGAGCGCGAGCGAGAACGGTCCCTCGCCCGCCGGAAACGGGGAGCCGGGCGCCTCGCGGAAGCCGCCCTTGCCGTTTCCGAGCAGGACGGTCACGTTTCCGCCTTCGAAGTTCGTCGTGACGATGTCGGGGACTCCGTCGCCGTTCACGTCGCCCGCCCGGAGCTTCTGGTAAGGCATGTGGCCCACGCCGAAAAGCTGCCCAGGCGTCCGGAACCTCCCGGCTCCGGTTCCGTGGATCACCTCGATCTGATCGTTCGCCCAGCTCTCGACGGCGAAATCGACGTGCCCGTCCCCGTCGAAATCGGCGGCGGCGATTCCGTGCGGATGCGGCTTGCTCCGGACCGTGACCGGCGACGCCGGAGCCGGCCTGAATCGCCCGCGCCCGTCTCCCAGGAGGATCGTGACATGAGAGGTGTCGTGGTTCGGGAACGCGAGATCCGGCTTCCCGTCGCCATCGAAGTCCGCGATCGCGATGTCGTTCGGGGATTTCCCGGCCGGAAAGGGCGAGCCGGACGCCGCGACGAAGGCGCCCTTCCCGTCCCCGAGGAGAATCGTCACGTCGCCGCTGTCGTCGTTCGCGACGACGAGATCGAGCCGCCCGTCGCCGTTCAGGTCCGCGAGGGCGAGGCTGCCGGGACCTCTCCCGGCCGGGAGACGCGCGCCCGCGTCGTCTCCCGGCGGTCCTGCTCCCACGCCGCAGGCGAGGGCCGCCGCGAGAGCCGCGAGAACGAGAGCTGTCTTCACGGCCCGGAGATTCTATGGCGTTCCTGGTTTCCTCTCGCCCGGGAGGCACCCCGAAGTACCATCTCCGGATGCCGGACGCCGTCTCCGCTCCGGGAGCGCCGCACGAGCTGCGGCGTACCCTCGGCCTCTGGAGCGCCGTCGCCGTCGTCATCGGCTCCACGATCGGCTCCGGGATCTTCCGTTCCCCGGCGGGCATCGCCGCGAAGCTGCCCGGACCGCTTCCCATGCTGTGCGTCTGGGCGGCGGGCGGGCTCTTCGCGATCTGCGGCGCGCTGACGCTCGCCGAGGTCGCGAGCGCGCTGCCGCAGACGGGCGGCATGTACGTCTTCTGCCGCGACGGCTGGGGCCGCCTCGCGGGCTTCCTCTTCGGATGGGGACAGTTCTCCATGATCCGCGCGGCCTCGCTCGGGGCGATCTCGATCGTGTTCTCGGAGTATTTCTTCCGCGTCGTCGGGGTCGACCCCCAGAACCCCGCGAACCTCTGGACCGTGCGCTGGTTCGCGGCGTTCGCGATCGCCCTCACGGCCTTCTTCAACATCCGCGGCGTCTCGTTCGCGGCGATGGTCAGCAACGTGACCGTTCTCGCGAAGTACGGCGGGCTCGTCTTCATCGTCCTCGTCGCGTTCGGCCTCGGCCTCCCGGCGACGGGCGGCCACTTCACGCCCGCGGTTCCCGCGGGCAGCTTCACGCTCGCCGCGTTCGGCCTCGCGCTCGTCTCGACGCTGTGGGCCTTCGACGGGTGGGCCGACCTCGCCTACAACGCGGGCGAGGTCAAGGACCCGGCCAGGAACCTTCCGCGCGCGCTCATCGGGGGCACGCTCGCCGTCGTCGCGATCTACCTCCTCGCGAACCTCGCGTACCTCGCCGTCCTTCCGATCGAGCAGGATCCGCCGTCTCGAAGCTCGTCGCCGCCGACGTCGCGCAGGCCGTCCTCGGGCCGGCCGGCGTCGCGTTCGTGTCCGTCACCGTGATGATCTCCACGTTCGGCACGCTCAACACGGTCCTCTTCACGAGCCCGCGCATCTTCTTCGCCATGGCGAACGACCGCCTCTTCTTCCGGCCGATCGCGTCCGTGCACCCGCGCTGGGGCACGCCCTGGGTGTCGATCTCGATGACGGCCTCTCTCGGCATCGTGTTCGTCCTGTCCCGCACGTTCGAGCAGCTCGCCGACGCGTTCGTGACCGCGTTCCTGCCCTTCTACGCGCTCGCGGTCGCGTCCGTGTTCCGGCTCAGGCGGGTGCCCGGCTACGCGCCGTCCTTTCGCGCGCCGCTCTTCCCGCTCGTGCCGGTCCTCTTTCTCTCCTCCGTGCTCTACCTCCTCGCGAACGCGATCGTCCAGCCCCAGAGCCGCTGGTCGACGCTCGCCGTCCTCGGCGTCGTGGCGGCGGGAATCCCGGTGTACTACCTGACGGTCGGAAGGAAGGGCCGGGTCCGGTAGGACGCTTCTACCGCGCCAGCCGCTCGCGCACGGCTCTTTCGATCCGTCGCCGGACTCGATGAGGCCGTGATCGCCGCCCTCGACCCGGTGGAAGCGCGAGCCGGCAACGAGGCGGCCCGACGCTTTCCCACCGCGCCCAGCGCTCCGCCACCTGCTCGAAGGGCACGGATTCGTCGCGCGTTCCCATCACGATCGAGACGGGAACGGGCGGCGGCTCCTCGTCCACGTCGACACGCGACATTTCCTCGAAAAAGGCGCGGCGTATGGGAAGCGGCTTTCCTTCCCCGTGGTGGAAGAGCTCGAGAGCGTCGCCTTCCGGCAGCTTCGCCTTCCACCGCTCGCCGAACCCGAGCGCGGGCGCGACGAGGACGAGCGGTGGAGACGCGCTCCTGAGCATGTCCGCGAGCGCGAGGGCGACGAGGGCGCCGAGCGAGCTTCCGACGACGACGCGCGGCTTCGCCTCCGCGAACGTCACGAAGGCCTCCGCGCACATCTCGGCGAAGGAAAGCTCGAGAAACGACGGGACGTTCAGGTCGGGAGCGACGACCTTCCAGCCATCCGCCTCGAAGCGTTTCTCGAGCATCGCCCTCTTGCGGCCCTTCGGCGAGGACGCGAGGCCATGGAGGTAGAGAAGGGCGATAACCGCACCCACCAAGGGCGGCACTCTAGCAGCGCCGGAGGGCCGGCAACTCCAAGAAATTGGATGCGCCGCTGTCGCTCGATCGGGAATGCCTCTTTCGTGGTAAAAAGTGAGACCAGTTCGCACCGCATTCGATTTCGGAGGAGGAGGTCCAGGCATGAGGTTCATCTCTCGCTTTCTTCTTTCGCTCGTGCTTCTCGTCACGACCACGGCGGTATTCGCGGGCGAGACGGGGTCGATCTCGGGCGTCGTGAAAGACGGCACGGGTAATCCGGTCCCCGGCGCCACGGTGAAGGTCTCCGGGCCCCAGATGCCCGCGGGCTACACGACTCGTCAGCCGGGCCAACGGGTCCTATTCCTTCCCGAAACTGCTTCCGGGCTCTTACACGGTCGAGGCCGAGCTGAAGGGACTCGGCAAGATCGCGAAGAAAGTGAACATCTCGGTCGACACGGACTACCAGGTCGACCTCGCCCTCGTCCAGACGGCGGCCGCCGAGGTGACCGTCACGGCCGTCAACGCCGAGGTGGACAAGAAGTCGACCGAGGTCAACTCGAACTTCGTGGCGGCCGAGATCCACCAGCTCCCGATCGCCCGCACCTACTCGGGGCTCATCAACCTCATTCCCGGCGCTGCCGGGAGTCTCGATGCGGCGGGCGCCGTCTCGATCGGCGGAGCCACCCGCGAGGAGAACAAGTACCTCATCGACGGCGTCAACATCACGAACCCCGGATACGGCAACATAAACATCGACACGAACGAGCTCGACATCGCCGACGTGAACGTGAAGACGGGCCGCCATCACGGCCGAGTTCGGCCGCACCTCGGGCGCCATCGTGAACGCCGTGACGAAGTCCGGGACGAACGAGATCAGGGGAACCGTGCGCGGCGAAATGTCGCCCGCCTCCTTCGCCGCCAGCAACAACCAGGGCGTCGTCACGCAGGACATCGACAGGTACAACGCCTCCGCCGGCGTCGGCTTCCCGATCATGAAGGACACGCTCTTCGGCTACGCCTCGGGCCGGTACTCGAAGACGACGACGAGCGGCCTTTCGGCGACTCTCAATGGCGTGACGTCCACGCAGCCCGACGGGACGGCCACGGCCTGGGACTACTTCGGGAAGCTGACGGCGCTCCTCGGCCAGTCCCTGCAGCTCAACGCGCGGGTTCCGGGGGTTGCCGAACAGTCGGAGAACCAGTTCGACTCCGAATCTACGACCTCGCATCCGCCGCGAACGGGAACGACGTCACGAACTACGTCGTGGAACGTCAGCGCCGACTGGTTCGCCTCGAAGGACACCATCCTCGAGGCCAAGTACGTCCACATGACCGAGAACGACGCATACGGGGCGCAGACGATCCTCAACGACCGGCCGCTCACGATCGACCCGAACAACCTCGGAAAATACGGCGCCTTCTTCGACCAGACGCGGAACGGCGGCAACGTCGGCGTCTATCCGTATCAGGCGAGCGGCGAGACGTACAAGCGGGACGAGGTGAAGCTGACGGCGAGCCACTTCCTCGACATCGGCGGGACGCAGAACCAGATCAAGATCGGAGGCGGCGCGGAGTTCATCGACTTCACGTTCGTCCGGCCGTCGAACGGGTGGGGAACCATGACCTACTCCTCCACCACGGAGGTTCGCGCCCGGTACTACGTTGGCACCTCGCAAGCAGGTCGGCGCGGCGCGGACCTATTCCCTGTTTTTCCAGGACAACCTGACCGCGGGCCGGCTTTCCATCACCGCCGGCGTCCTCCTCAACAAGGAGGACTTCTCCCAGACCTGCCTCGCGGGCACCGTCTGCGGCCCGACCACCGCGGTCAACACAGGGGACACTCCGATACAACTTCCTCACCTTCCGCTGGGCCGACGAGGTGCAGCCGCGCTTCGGCTTCGCCTATAACGCGAACCTCTTGAACGGCGACAAGTTCTACGGGAGCTGGGGGATCTATCAGGGCATCGACGCGAAGTCGGCCATCCGCTCGCAGGCGCCCTTCCGGATCCGCGAGGACCAGTCGTTCTTCAGCCGGACGACCGGCCAGTTCCTCCGCGAGCAGATCCGCGGCTCCAGCGCCGGCCACTTCATCCCGCAGGGCCTGACGGCACCGTCGTACCAGGAAATCGTCGCCGGCTATGCGGCGCCGGTCGGCCGCGACTTCTCGGTCGACGTCTACTACCAGTACAAGACCCTGAAGAGCCCGCTCGAAGACACGCCTCGCGGCGCGAACCTCTACGATCCGGACGTCTACTTCGGCAGCTTCCAGCTCTCGAACTTCTCCAATGCCAGGCGCATCTACAGCGCGGCCACGCTCGACATCACGAAACGCCATTCACACGGCTGGTACCTGAACGCGAACTACACGTACAGCAGGCTCTACGGCAACTACGACGACGACTTCAGCGTGACCCAGTACAACAACTCGTCAGCCCTCCAGGACGAGCCGGGCCTCTATACCGACGATCCCGCTTCCCTCCGGAGCGGACTCCTCGGACAGGACCGCACGCACGTCTTCAAGCTCCTCGGGAGCTACGACCTTCCCTTCGGTTTCACTCTCGGCGGCTTCCTGCGCGTCCAGAGCGGCACCCCGTGGCAGGCCCAGGGAAACACGCCGAGTGAGTACGTCGCGGGTCGATACCTCGAGCCGGCGGGATCTCGCCGCCTCCCGACCTGGACGAACTTCGACCTCCTCGGGGCGTACACCTTCGCCTTTGGTGGCGGCATGTCGGTAAGGCTCGAAGGGCGCGTCCAGAACGTCTTCAACACTCAGACCGTCCTGAGCGTCAACAAGTTCCAGTACAACGACCCGTACGTCGACGGCCCCGGCGACCCACCGTCGAGCATCGGGCCCCAGCAGACGAACGAGCCGAACGCGCTCTTCGGCACGCCGACCTCGTGGGCTCCGCCGAGGCGGTTCGTCCTGACCGCGTACTTCAACTTCTAAGGTTCACACCCTTCGGAGCGTGCGGCCCGGCGAAAAGGCCGGGCCGCTTTCTCTTGAAGGCGCGAGACGGGCTGGTGGCCTCGCGACGTACGCGTGTGCTGCCTGAGCGCAGCGAATTCACGCGCGAAGGAGCGGAGGTACCTGCCGGCTCCGACTCTTAGCGCAGCGCCCTGAGCAACGCTTCCGCCTTCTCGTAGCCGGGCTTCAACGCGAGCGCCTTCTGCGCGAGATCTCGCGCGCGGGCGCGTTCGCCCCTCTCGGCGAGAACGGCCGCGAGATTCAGGACCATCCCGGCATCGTCCGGCGACAGCTCGACGGCGGCCTCGAGATCGGGCAGGGCTCCGAGCGCGTCGTGCGCGAGGACCCGATCCACACCGCGGCTTTCGTGGGCCGCAGCGAGCCTGTGCTCCAGCTCCGGAGGATGTGGCTCCGCAGCGCGTGCCTTCTCGAACGAGGAGATCGCGTCGTCCATTCGCCCGGCGGCCGCCCACGCCTTCCCGATCCGGAGCCAGAAGAGACCGGGATCCGGATGGACGATCGCGGTCGCCGACGCGAGGCGCGCCGCTTCGGCCGCCTCGCCTTTTCCGATGAGGTAGAGAGCCCAGTGCATGTCCTCGTCGGCGTTTCCGTCGTAGAGCCCCGTGGGCCAGAGGGAGAGCGCCGCGAGAGGCAGCGCGAACGCGGCCGCCAGGGCAAGGCTGCGTGTCTCGCGCGAGCGCCACGCGTCCCATGCCGCGACGACTCCCGCTCCGGCCGGGACCGCGAGAGCCACGAGGAGCGGCAGTCGGTAACGCGTCGCGACGAAGAACGCCGCCACGGCGAGGACGTACGCCGGGATGAACGTGCTCCAGACGAGAAGAGCGCGGCGCGACGCCCCCGAGGACGCAAGGAGCGCGAGGACGAAGCCCGCGCCCGCGAGAGGGACGAGGAGACCGGGGCCGACGGCGAGCGCCTTGAGGACGCCGCTCCTCTCGCGGTACCACGGGTAGCTGAAGTTGAGCGGGGCTTCGTCACCGGAGAGGAGAAGATGAATTTTTCTCAGAAGGAGACGAGCGGCGGCCGCGGGGTTCCGTTCGATCCACTCCCGCGCCTGCGCCGCGAAATGCGCCGACACGCCTCGCGCCGTGAGAGAGCGCCCCTCGGCCTCCTCAGCCACGCTCTTGGAATCTCTGGCCTGGCCCCCGATGTCCGGCGTGATCCCGGGCAGCTGCCGGTAGACGCCGTTCGCCCCGGGCCCGTTTCCGACGAGGAAGTTCAGGCCGCCGTGCGAGGAGACGAGGACGAATTCACCGGAGACGAGAACGTTTCTGAGAGTGAACGGCGCGATGGTGAGCGCGGCGCCCGCGAGAAAGGCCGCTGCGATCCACACCCTTCGAAGAAGATTTTCTTCGAAGGGGTGAGAGCGCCCACGTGCGCTGCGAGCAGCTCGCGTGGCGACACGCGCCGTGATTCGGAGATTTTCTTCGAATGGGTAAGAGGGGCTGGCCGTCGTGGCGGCGCGCGACGAGGGGGGCCGCGGCGAGGCGATCAGCGCCACGGCGATCGCGAGCGACGCACAGCAGCGCATTCGGCCGGTTCAGCGAAAGCAGCCCGAACGCGGCGCCGGCGGCCAGCCAGCGTCCCAGGCCCGCCCTTCCCCGACGCGCGTCGGCGGCGGCCGCTGCTCCCTCGTCATTCACCTTCAAAGAAAAACTGCCCGACGCAAGCGCAGCAGCAAGCAGGTACAGGCACAGAGCGGTCAGGAAGGGATCGAGAGCCGCCTGCAGGATCAGGACCTCGTGAAACGTCACGACGCCGGTCAGCGCGTAGAGAATCCCCGCGACGAAGGCGGCGCGTTCTCCGAAGAGTCGCCTCGCCGTGAGGAAGACGAGCGCGACCGCAGCCGTTCCGAGCAGGATCTGGACGACCTTCACGGCCAGGAGCGAGCCGGCCGAGAGCACGTGGATCGCCGCGAGAAAGTAGATGTAAAGAGGTGACACGAAAAACGGCACGGGGCCCGGACCGCGCAGCAGGAGGTCTCCGCGCGCCACGTCCGCCGCCAGGCTCGCGTAGACGCCGCTGTCCATGTTGCCCGCGGGCTGAAGAAGCGGATGGGCCTCGAACCGCGCGAGAACCGCCGCCTTCAGCGCGAAGGTGGCGAGAAGGAGCAGGAAGAGCGGCCGGCGCACGCGACGGAGGTTAGCGCGGGAACTGACGTTCCCCGCCCGGTGAAGGGGGCGCGCTAACCCGGAAAGATGTACTTCCGGGCTTTCGCGGCCGCGAGCAGTTCGCCCCGGAAGTCGGGATGCGCGATGCCGATGAGAGCCATCGTCCTCTGCCGGATGTTCTTGCCCCACAGGTCGGCCGCGCCGTACTCGGTGACGACGTAGTGGATGTCGCCGCGGCTCGTCACGACGCCCGCCCCTTCCTCGAGCACGGGGACGATCCGGCTGATCGCGCCGTTCTTCGCGGTGGAGGGCAGCGCGATGATGGGCTTTCCGCCCCTGCTGCGCGCGGCGCCGCGGATGAAGTCCACCTGGCCGCCGATGCCCGAGAAGAAACGCCCGCCGATCGTATCGGCCGCGACCTGGCCGGTCAGGTCGACGGCGAGGGCGGAGTTCAGCGCGATCATCTGGTCGTTCCGGGCGATCTGGAACGTGTCGTTCGTGAAGCTCGAGGGGCGCATCTCGACGGCCGGGTTGTCGTCCACCCAGTCGTAGAGCGCGCGCGTTCCCATGACGAACGAGGTGACGATCTTCCCGGGGAGGAGCGTCTTCTTCCGGCCCGTGATCACGCCGGCCTTCGCGAGCGCCATGACGCCGTCGGACAGCATCTCCGTGTGGATGCCGAGGTCGCTGCGCTCCCAGAGTCCGCTCATGACCGCGTCCGGGATGCGCCCGATCCCCATCTGCAGCGTCGCCCCGTTCGGGATGAGCTGCGCGGCGTGGTGCCCGATCTGGCGGCAGACGTCGTCGAGCGGCTCGACCGTCAGCTCGGGCAGCGGGTCGTCCACGGGCACGAGGTGCGCGATGCGGTCCACGTGGAGGAAGGAGTCGCCGAGCGTGCGGGGCATCTGCGGGTTGACCTCGGCGAGGATGATGTCGGCCGTGTCGACGGCGCTGCGGACGATGTCCACCGAGACGCCGAGGCTCACGAAACCGTGCTGGTCCGGCGGGCTCACCTGGATGAGCGCCGCGTGGACGCCGACGCGCCCGCTCGTGATGAGCTGCGGGAATCTCGGACAGGAAGACCGGCAGGAAGTCGGCGCGGCCTTCCTGGACGGCCGGCCGCACGTTCGCGCCGATGAAGAACGCCATGTGCCGGAAGCGCTCCTCGAGACCGGGCGCCACGTAAGGCGCCGCTCCGAGCGTCATGAGGTGGACGATTTCGTTGCCCCGAAGCTGCGTGGCGTGCGTCACGAGCGCCTCGACGAGGCGGCCCGGCTCGCCGGCGCCGGAGCTGATCAGGATGCGGCGACCCGGGGAGGATGGCGCGTACGGCCTCCTCGGCGGTGGCTATCTTTCTGGCGTAGCGGGTTCTTCCAGTCGGCGATCGAATGTCATGGAGAAAATCTAGCCCACCGAAGGGTTCACCGGAACTGATGCGGGTGAATCTGGCGGCGCTTGTTAAGCTGACTCCGTGGGGCCGTTACTTCATCGGAATCGACGGCGGCGGCACGCGCACGCGCGCCGTCGTGGCGGGGGCCGATCTCGTGCCGCTCGGCCGGGGAGCCTCGGGTCCGGCGAACGCCGCGACGCGACCCCTGCCGCGCGTCGTCGAGACGGTTCACGAGGCGGCGGCGGACGCGCTCGCCGCAGCCGGCGCCGGCATCGCGATCCGGACCGCGTCGCGATCGGGCTCGCCGGCATCGACTCCATTCACGACCGACGGCCTCTCCTCGGCGCGCTCGAAAACGTTTTCGGCGAGGGGCGCGTCCTCCTGACGAGCGACGCACGCATCGCGCTCGCCGGAGCCTCGAGAGAGGCTCTCGACGCCCCGGCCGTCGTCCTCATCGCCGGGACGGGCGCGATCGCTTTCGGCCAGGGGCGAAACGGCGCGACGGCGCGGGCGGGCGGCTACGGGCCCGTGATCGGCGACGAGGGCTCGGGCTACGCGATCGCGCGGCGGGGGCTGACCGCGGTCGTGCGCGAGATCGACGGCCGCGGCCCGAAGACGGCGATCAGGGAGCGCCTCTTCGCGACCGAAGGACGTCCGCTCGATCACGGACCTCCTCGAGCACGTGTACCACTCCGAGAGCGGCGCGGCCGACGTCGCCGCGTATTACCCGATCGTCCTCGCCGCGGCGAAGGACGGCGACGCCGAGGCGCGGCGCATTCTCGAGGACGCCGCGCGCGAGCTGGCCCTCGACGTCGTCACGGTCGTCCGCAAGCTCGGCCTCGAGGCGGAATCGTTTCCCGTCGCGACGATCGGCGGCGTCCTCTCCGCGGGTTCCCCGCTCCTCGATCCGCTCCGCCGCGGCGATCGCGGCGGTGGCGCCCGGAGCGACGGTCGGGCCGCCGGCCTTTCCGCCGGAGATCGGCGCGATTCGCCTCGCGCTCGCCGGGCAGAGATGAGCGCGACGCTCGACCTCCTCGCGCGGCTCCACGAAGCCGACCGCGCCGTGGAGGACGCCGTGGGCGCCGCTCTTCCCGCGATCGCCCGTGCGGCCGACGCGATCGCCTCGCGGCTCGAGGCGGGCGGCCGGTGGTTCTATGCGGGCTCCGGCACGAGCGGCCGGCTCGGCGCGCTGGACGCAGCGGAGATCCCGCCCACGTTCGGGACCGAGCCCTCGCTCGTCGTCGCGCTTCTCGCGGGCGGCCGCGAGGCGATGTTCGAGGCGAAAGAGGGCGCGGAGGACGACGCGGGCGCGGGAGCGCGCGACCTCGTCGCGGCGGGTCTCGGCGGAAAGGACGCCGTCGTGGGCATCTCCGCGAGCGGCTCGACCCCTTACGTCATGGGCGCTCTGGAGGAGGCGAAGCGCGCGGGCGCCCTCACGGTGGCGGTCGTGTGTCGCCCTCACGCGCCCCTCGAGAAGGTCGCGGACATCGGCATCGTTCTCGACACCGGCCGGGAAGTGCTCGCCGAGTCCAGCCGCCTGAAGGCCGGAACCGCGCAGAAGATCGCCCTCAACATGCTGTCCACCGCCGTCATGGCGAAACGAGGCCTTGTCTACCGCGACGAGATGGTCGCGATGAAGCCCACGAACGAAAAGCTCCGGAGGCGCGCCGTCAGCATCGTCCGGCGAAATTGCGGGAACGTCCGAGCAGAGAGCGCCGAAGATTTTCTTAGAAGGGTGAATTGGCATTTGCCTACCGCGCTCATCGCGGCGAAATGGAAACTCGACGCTCCGGCCGCCGCTCTTCACCTTTCTAAGAAGAACTCGAACGTGGCGGCTGCGTTGACCGAGCCACCCGAGCAAGGCGGCGGATGAGCGAGGGAGCAAAAGGTCTTCGTCGACCTCCACATTCACGGTGCGTTCGGCGTGGACGTGCTGACGGCCTCCCCGGCCGACCTCGACCGGCTCGCGCTCGGGCTGTCCGCGCCGCGGCGTCTCGGGCTTTCTCCCCACGCTCGTCCCGCAGCCGCTCGGCGAGATGGCCGCGACGGTCGCGCGCCTCTCGGCGTGGATGCGCTCGCGCCGCGAGGGCGACGGGCGGGGGGCGATGCCCCTCGGGATCCACTTCGAGGGGCCGTTCGTCTCGGCCGCGCGCTGCGGCGCGCTCCACCCCTCCTGCTTTCTCGACGGGAGCGATCCGAGGACGCTCGACGCGTTCTTCGAGGCGCTCGGCGATCCGCCCGGGCGCCCGATGACGACGCTCGCGCCCGAGATTCCGGGCGGGATCGCGGTCGTGCGCGCGTTCAAGAAGAGGGGCTTTCTCGTCTCCATCGGACACACCGAGGCGAGCGCCTCCACGCTCGACGAGGCGCTCGAGGCGGGAGCGTCGCACATGACGCATTTCGGCAACGCGATGAAGCCGCTCCACCACCGCGACGTGGGGCCCATCGGCTGGGGGCTCGCGACGGACGGCGTCACGGTGGACGTCGTCGCCGACCTCCACCATCTCGCGCCGGAGATGCTGCGCCTCGTCCTGAAGGTCAAGGGCGAAAGCCGTGTCGCCCTCATCAGCGACGCGATGCCGGCCGCCGGCCTCGGGGACGGCGCCTACGCCGTCTGGGGAGAGACGCTCACCGTCGAAGGACGGCGCCGCGCGCAACGCCGCGGGCGCGCTCGCGGGCTCGACCTGCCTCCTCGACGAGTGCGTGGCGCGCCTCGCGTCCATCGGCGTCCCGAAAGATGTCGCGCGGCACATGGCGGCCGACGTCCCGGTGCGCCTTCTCGCCCGCGATTGACTCAGATCTTCCAGAACCAGCCACGCTTCTCGAAGACGCGCAGCACGGCCCACCAGAAGACGATCGTCACGAGCGCGAAGGCGTGCGAGCGCAGCGTCGGGTCGGAGATCCAGGAAAAGCCGCCCCGGTAGAGCCACGCGTGAAGCGTGACGGCCTTTCCGGCCGGGTCCGTCCACTTGACGAGGCCGAACGTCTTGGCGAGAAGGCCCGAGAGGAAGAACACCAGGAGCGGGTTCGTGCCGAACGTGAAGAAGAACGCGAACGGCCGTCTTCCATCCGAGAACGTCGACGACGAAGAGGCAGATGGCGAGCGTGACGAGCGCGGCACCGGACGTGAAGACCACGTACGAGCCGGTCCAGAGGTTCTTGTTGATCGGGAGCGCCCGTCCCCACAGGAGGCCCGCCGCGGTCGCGACCGCCCCCCAGGCGAGGAGGCGCGCGACCTTCTGCCGGACCGTCGCGGCTCCCTTCAGGAAGAAGCCCGTGAGCGTCCCCGTGAGCATCGTCGCGATCGCGGTGAGCGTCGAGACGATCCCTTCCGGATCCCAACCCTGCGCGTTCTTCCAGAGATGGCCCTTCAGCACGGCAAGGTCGACGGCGCGCTGCACGTTCCCCTGCGGCGTGAGGTCGAAACCCGTGCCGAGGAGGATCCACGTGTGGACGGCGACGAGAACGACGGCGACCGCCGCGACCCCCATGGCGCGACGCCTCCAGACGGCGAGGACGATCCACGTTCCGAGGACGAAGACGACGCCGATGCGCGGCAGGACGCCTGGGATTCGGAGGCGCCCAAGGCGCTCGAGAAACGGGACGAACGGATAGAACGCCATCAGCCAGCCCACGACGACGATCGTCATCCCGCGCCGGAAGGCGTGGCGCGCGAGATCGCGGCGGTCCGCGCCCTTTTCCATACGCTTTTCGAGCGAGAACACGCCCGCGACACCCACGATGAACAGGAACCACGGGAAGATGAGGTCGGTCGGCGTCCATCCGTTCCACTCCGCGTGGTCGAACGGCCAGTAGAGATGCGCCCAGTCGCCCGGGTTGTTGACGAAGATCATTCCCACGACCGTCAGGCCGCGAAAGAGGTCGAGGGCCGCGAGGCGCCCGCCGCGCTCGCCGGAGGCGGGCGCAGGCACAGGGGCGGGGGAAGAAGAAGGGAGATTTTGCTCGCTTGTGATAGCGACATGTTAGAACGGGAAGCTGGTGGAGCAGCGCGGCTACAGCGATGTATTTCTTAGAAGGTGAATGTGCAGCGCCCCGCGCAGCGCCGCCCGCCCGATGCGCGCCATTCACCCTTCGAAGAAAAGCGCCTATTCGCCAAGGCAAATACGCACCGCTCTCTGACCCTCCTATTAGCAGAATCTCTCTCTTCTTCTCTTTCCTTCCTGTACCGCCATCCCCCCGTCGCTCAAGACGTCGCCTCCCGCCGCGTCGCTCGCCCGCCGCGTCGCGAAGCTCGCGGCGGGCAGCGGGGCGCGCATGGGAATCGTGGCGCTTCACGTCGAGAGCGGGCGACGCCTCGAGCTGAACGCCGCCGAGGAGTTCGAGGCCGCGAGCGTCATCAAGCTCGCGCTCCTGACCGAGGCGGTCGCCCTCGAGCGCGAGGGCCGCTTCGACCTGACGGACCGCTGGAAGCTCACCGCGAAGAACGTGGCCGCGGGCTCGGGAATGCTCGACGAGTTCGACCCGGGCCTCACGCCCACGAATCGCGATCTGCTCCAGCTCATGATCGCGATCTCCGACAACACGGCGGCCGACCGCTTCATCGACCTCTTCGGCCCGGAGGCCGTGAACGCGCGCATGGCAGTGCTCGGCCTGCCCGGCATCCGGCTCGTGGGCCGCATCCCGAACAGGGGGCAGGAGCCGCCGAAGTGGCCGCCCCTCGGTGTCATGACGCCGCGCGATACGGCCGAGTTCTACCGGCGCGTCGCGACGCGCACGCTCCTCGATCCCGCGAGCGACCGGCTGCTCGCGAAGTTCCTCGCAACCCAGCACACGCACGACCGCCTCCCCCGGCTGCTTCTCGACGAGCCCGGGACCTCCTGGGCCGGCAAGACAGGCAGCTACGGGGGCGTGCGCAACGACTCGGGCATCCTCACGACGAAGAAGGGCCGCTTCGTCCTCGTCGCGTTCGCCGACCGCATTCCCGACACGGGAGAACGGACGGGAGCGAGCGATTCGCGCGATGGGCGACATTGCCGCGGCGATCGTGAACGAGTGGTCCTCTTCGCTGCCCGACCTCGAGCGTCGTCGTCGAGCCTCCGCTCCCGCCGGTCCTCCTGCCGCCGGTACCGCGCGCCGAGATGACGCTCGCCGAGGCCCGGGCGAACCCCGGCGCCCTTCACCTCGACCGCGTCTTCCGCGACACGGACCGCCGCTTCTGGGATCTCTGGCGCGCCGCGGGCGGAGACGTGTCGGACGCCTGTCTCATCCCGATGCCGAACTCCTGGTGGGAGGGTTACGAGCCGTTCAAGATCGAGCCGATCTCCGCGCTGGTCCTCCACCACACCGCGCAGGACACCGACGAGGAGTGCATCGCCCTCTTCCAGAAGCCTGAAAGCAGGGTCTCGTCGCACTTCCTCGTCGGCCGCGACGGCCGCCTCTTCCAGTTCGTCTCGCTCGAGCACCGCGCGTGGCACGCGGGCGTTTCGCTCCTTCACGGGCGCATGGCCCTGAACCGGACCTCGGTCGGCGTCGAGATCACCGGCGACGGCAACCGGTATCCCTTCACTCCCGCCGAGCTCGAGACGGTCGTGCGGCTCGTCGGAGTCCTCACGGCGATGTTCGAGATCGACGCGCCCTGGATCGCCGGGCACCAGCACATCGCGCCCGACCGAAAGAACGACCCGGGCGCGCTCTTCCCCTGGAACGAGATCGTGAGACGCGGTCTCGCTCTCGCGCAGAAACTGAACGAACATCTTCGATCGCGCTCCTTGACATTGCGCGGTGAAGATTCGTTATAGGATCGGCGGACCATGTCCAGTCGGTTCTCCCGTCTCGACGACGCCGAGGCGTTGCGGCGCTTCGTGCGCGATCTCCGCGAGGGGATCTACGTCACGGACGAAGCCGGCCGGATCGTGGACGGCAACCCGGCCTTCCTCGCGATGCTCGGGGTCGCTTCGCTCGAGGACGCCCGGAAGATGAAGGGCGCCGATTTCATCGTCGACGCGTCGCGCCGCGCCGCCGAGCTCCTCGTCCTGGAGCGGGACGGCGCCGTCCGCGACTTCGAGCTCGAGATCCGGCGGATCGACGGCGAGATCCGGACCGTCATCGACACGGCCTACCGCTGCGTCGACCAGGAGACAGGAGAGGTCTACTACCAGGGCATCCTGATCGACATCACGGATCGCAAGCGCCTCGAGGACCGGCTTCTGGACCAGAGCCTGCGCGACCCGCTCACGGGCTGCTGGAACCGGCGCTATCTCGCCGATTTCGCGGCGCGCCACGCCGACGCCGGCGGCAACTGGGGCTGCATCATGGTCGACATCGACCACTTCAAGAACTACAACGACGAGTTCGGGCACGAGGCGGGCGATGCCGTCCTGAACCGGGTCGCGCGCTTCCTCATGCGCGCGACCCGCGCCGAGGAATCGACGATCCGGATGGGCGGCGACGAGTTCCTGCTCCTTCTCGACGGGGCCGGCGCGCTGGCCACCGCGAACGCGAGCGAGCGCCTGATGTTCATGGCCGAACGCGAGCTCCTCGTGCCCTTCTCGCTCGGATGGGCGGCGCGCGAGGACGGCGAGTCCCTCGAGAAGACGATCGCGCGCGCGGACCAGCGCCTCCTGCACACGCGCGGGCTCACGCGCTCGGGCGAGCGCCCGCCGCTCATGCTCGCGCCGGACGTCTGATACCTCCCGGCTCGCCCGTCAGGCCGCCACCATCACGACGCCCAGCCCGGGCGCGTCGGGCAGCGACCAGCGGCCGTTCGCGATCGAAAGTCCCTTGAACGGGTCCCCGGCGAGAAGGAGATTGCCGTCGATGTCGAGCCAGTCGAAAAGCGGGCCCACGGCGACGCCCGCCGCGATGCCGAGCGACGATTCGATCATGCAGCCGAGCATCAGCTTGAGGCCCAGGGCGCGCGCCACGGCCGTCATCTCGTAGACGCGCGTGATGCCTCCCGACTTCGCGAGCTTCAGGACGACGCCGTCGAAGAGGCCCGCCTTCGAGGGCAGGTCCGAGGCGTGCAGGACGCCTTCGTCGCCCAGGATCGGGAACGTCGCGAGGCCCTTGAGCTTCGCCATCTCGCCGTCCATCGCCGCGGGCATGGGCTGCTCGAGGTAGAGCGGCTTGACCGTGTTCAGCCAGGCGAGCTTTCCTCTTCGCCTCGTCCACGCTCGTCCAGCCTTCGTTCGCGTCCACGGTGATGGGCTTGTCGGTGACCGAGCGGATCGCCGCGATGTTCTCCTCGTCGTTCGGAAGTCCGAGCTTGATCTTCAGCCTCGGATACGCCGCGGCCTCCCGGATCTTCTGCTTCATGACCTCCGCGGTGTCGATGCCGATCGAGAACGTCGTGACGGGCATGCGCCCCCTCGGGATTCCGAGGAGCTCGTGCACGGGGCGGTTCAGCCTCTTGCCCTTCCAGTCCCAGAGCGCGAGGTCCAGCGCGGCCACGACCTCGGTGTCCGGCCCCGCCTCCTTCTCGGCGCGCTCCAGCCACGTGAGGTGCTCCCAGGGCGAAAGGCCCGCGACGGCCCCCTTCACGCGGGCGAACGCCGCCTCCGACGTCTCGAAGCTCTGGTTCCAGCGCTTGTTCGCCGCGGCCTCGCCGTAGCCGGTCACGCCCTCGGCCGTCAGCGTCAGGAGGCCGTTCTTCTTCTCGTCGGACGAGCCGCGCGCGATCGTCCACGTGTGCGCGAGCTTGAGCGGAAGCGGCCGGTAGGACAGCGACGCGTCGGGCGCGCCGGAGGCCTTCGGCATCCCTTCGGCCGAAAGCGCGGAAGGCAGGGCGGAAGAGGCGGCTGCCGCAGCCGCGGCGGCGGACGAGAGGAGGAGACCGCGGCGAGAGAAGGCGAGAGGCTGCGTCATGGCCGGATTATGGTGTGAGAATCCCCGGATGCGCGACTCGATGACGTCAACCAGCCGCGCTGCAAGACGCGCACTGCTTGCGGCTGCTGTTCTCTCCCTTCTTCCTTTCAAAGAAGATCTTCTCTTTGCGCTCGTCTCCCGGAGCGTCGATAGCGCCGCAGAAGACGGCCGTCGTCACGGCCGCGGTCCAGGACCTCTTCACGCGCCCCGACGAGACGTCGCCCGTCGACGACCAGGTCATCCTCGGAGAGCGCGTGGAGATCCTCGAGGACGCGGCGGGCTTCGCGAGGGTGCGGACGGCGGCGGGCGAGGTCGCATGGATTCCGGAGCGCGCGCTGCGCCGCGGCGACGGCGCGGCGCCGCGCGGCCGCGAAGGTCGCGCGCGTGACGTCGAACTTCGCCCACGTCTACGGTTCGCCCGTCTTTCACCGCAGCCCGTCCGCTCCTCACGCGCTCCGGTCGGGGCAACGATGGCAGTTTCGAAGATTTCTTAGAAGGTAAAGAGGGAAGAATCGCTGGGTCCAGTGATGCGTATTCCTGGGTGAAGGTGCGCCTTCCGGATGGGCGCATCGGATTCGTCGCCGCGCGGGACGTCTCCCTCTTCCCTTTCGAAGAATCTTTCTCTTCCTCTTCTCTTTCTCTCAAATCCCCTTCCGATTGGATCGCGTTCGGCAAGCGCTTCCTCGGCGCGCCGTACACGTGGGGCGGGACGACGCCGCTCGGCTTCGACTGCTCGGGCCTCGTGCAGAGGATCCTCCGCGAGCACGGCGTGCTCCTGAAGAGGAACAGCTACGAGCAGGCCTTTCAGGACTCCGCAGCTCGTCCCGGTCGCGTTCGAGACGCTCCGGCCGGGCGACCTCCTGTTCTTCGGCACGGAGGACAAGATCGACCACGAAGCGATGTGGCTCGGCGACGGCACGGTCCTGCAGTCCACGCGCCACGGCGTGCCCGGCGTGCAGGTCACGCCTTTCGACAGCCCGTTCCTCAAACCTCTCTTCCGTTACGCCCGAAGAGTCCGGAAGAGGATTTCTTCGAAGGGTGAAGAGGGGAAGGCGCCGGGGCTCACGGAAGCGAAAGCGCGAGTCTTGCGGCAGGCGCTCGATGCATTGGCAGACGGCAGCGGCGCCCGCTTCGGCATCTACGTGAAGGATCTTTCCACCGGCGTTTCGCTTTCGAAGAATTCCTCTCTTTCCATGCATGCCGCCTCCACGATGAAGACGCCCGTCATGCTCGAGGTGCTCCGCCGCGTCGACGCCGGGACGCTCAAGCTCACGGATGAGGTGCCGGTGAAGAATGAATTCAGGAGCCTCGTCGACGGCTCGCCGTTTTCGATCGGCCTCGAGGAGACCGACGCCCCGACGATGAAGAAGCTCGGCGGGAAGGCAACTCTCGAATTCCTCGTCACGGAGATGATCGTCCGTTCCTCCAACCTCGCGACGAACCTCGTCCTTTCGCTCGTCGGGCCGGAGAACGTCCAGGCGTTCATGGACGCGCTCGGCGCGCCCGGCGTGAAGGTGCGCCGCTGCGTCGAGGACTCGAAGGCGTTCGACAGGGGCTTGAACAACGAAACGGACGCCGCGGGCATGGCCGCGGTGATGGAAGCCGCCGTGAGGTCGACGAAGCTCTCGGACGCCGCGAGAGCGAAAGCCTGGGAGATCCTCACCGCGCCAGACGTTCAACGAGGAGATCCCCGCCGGCCTCCATCCCCAGTCGGGGGCGATCGTGGGACACAAGACCGGGCTCCATCTCGTCCGTCGAGCACGACGCGGCGGTCGTCCGTCTGCCGGACGGGCGAGAGTACGTCCTCGTCCTCCTCGCGAACGACTTCGGAGCGAACGAGGAGGGGCGCCGGAAGGTGATCGACGCGGCGCGGAGGATGTCGCGCGCCGTCTGGGAGGCGATGATCGCGCCGTGAAGCGCGGCGCCGTCCTCGGCCTTTTCGTCCTCTACGTCGTCTGGGGCTCGACGTACCTCGCGATCCGTTACGGTCTGGAATCGATTCCGCCGTTCGCGATGTCGGGCATTCGGTACGCCTGCGCGGGCGCGATCCTCCTCGCGGCCGCGAAGGTCCGGGGGGCGCCCCGCATCGCGGCCGGAGACCTCGTGCCCGCCTTCACGTGCGGCGCCCTCCTGCTCCTCTGTGGAAACGGCGGAGTGGTCTGGGCCGAGCAGCGGATCTCGTCCGGGCTCGCGGCCCTTCTCGTCGCCATCGAGCCCCTCTTCATCGTCCTCCTCCGGGCGCTGCCGCCCGAGCGGCACGCGCCCGGCAGCCGCGCACTTTTCGGCATCGCCCTCGGGCTCTCGGGTGTCGCGATCCTCCTCGGCCCCGCGCGTCTGGGCGGCCAGCGCATCGACCTTCTCGGGGCCGCGGCGGTCCTCTTCGCGGCGTTCGCGTGGGCTCTCGGGTCCCTTCTCTCGCGGCGCTTCGCGCCGGCGGCGTCGCCGTTTCAGGGGACGGCCCTCCAGATGCTCGCGGGCGGAGCTCTCCTTCTCGCGGCGTCGGTGGCGACGGGCGAGTGGGCCCGCTTCTCGCTGGCGCAGGTCTCGGCGCGCTCCTGGGCGGCCGTTCTCTATCTCATGGTCTTCGGCTCGCTCGTCGGGTACACGATCTACCTCTGGCTCCTCCGCGTGGCGGACCCCGTCGCGCGTCTCGACGTACGCGTTCGTGAACCCGGTCATAGCGGTCTTTCTCGGCTGGGCGCTGGCCGACGAAACAGTGACGCTGCGGATGCTCGTCGCGGCGGCCGTCATCATCGCCGCCGTCGTTCTGATCACGCGGGAGAGCGCCTCTTCGGCGGCGCGGCCTGTGATAGAAAGCCGCCACAAAAATAAGGAGGCTCTGCCATGAGGAGGAAGTCCCTTGCTGTCGCCGTTCTCTTCGCCTCGCTGATCATTTTCGGCGTTCCGGCCCGGGGAGATGACGCCCCGAAAGCGGGGGCAAAGGTCAGCGGTTCGCAGGCCGTGGACGAGGCGTGGAAGAAGGCGATCCTCGCGAACGATCTCGATGCCGTGGTCGCGTGCTACGCCCCGGACGCGGTGTTCTGGGGCCCGGGCGACCCCGAGGCGAAGGGCGCGAAGGCGATCCGGGAGAACTACGCCGGTGTGCTCAGGGACAACACGGTCAAGGACGCGAAGCTCAGCGACACGCATTACAGGACGTTCGGAAAGACGTCGGTCGGCTGGGGGCGCTACTCGTTGACGCTCGCGCCGAAGGCGGGCGGCGCGCCGGTCACGATGACCGGCCGTTTCAGCAACGTCGCGGAGGAGAGAAACGGGAAGTGGGTCTACATCTCCGACCACGCCTCGGCCGACCCGCCTCCGCCGGCGCCGGCTCCCGCGAAGAACTAGGCCTCTACTCGATCGCTTCCCCGCCCCGCGCGCGCGCGAGGTGGCCCGTGGCCTCGTCCGGCCACTGGAGCACTCCGCGCGCCTGCGAGGAGAGCTTGCCCTCGGCGGTGAAGAACATCGTCTCGAGGGGCCGCTTGGAGTTCAGCTTCTGCGTCGTGTCGCCCGTCGGGTCGAGGACGAGCGTCGCGGGCTGCGGGGGCGTCAGCCCCTTCTGCTTCAACCATGCGTCGAGCGTCGCGAAGTCGCGATCCTGCGCGATGAGGACGAATTCCACGCCGGGGTCCCCCTTCAGCTCTTCCTGCAGCGCGAAAGATGCCGGACAGCTCCGGAGCGGCGCCTTCGGCCGACGTCGAGAAGAAATGGAGAACGAGCGCTTTTCCCGGCCGCCCGACGAGATTGCGGGTCTTTCCCTCGCGCGTGATCACGTTCAGGCGGCCTCCCGCGTCGAGGTTCAGGATGCCGTGGTCGTGATCGGGGTGGGTCGCCGGGACGAGAGAGAGCCAGTATGCCCACGCGAATACGACGGCGAAGAGGGCGAGGGCGCCGAACAGAAAGACGCGGCGGCGGGACGGTGTCATGGAGCGCTCCCGGGGTTCGCGGCGGGGCGGACGTCGCTTTCCGTGTCCACGCGGAACCGTTTGAGATTCGCGAACTCGACGCGATACGAGGTGTCGAGGCGGAAGAAGAGGGCGGTCTTTCCGCTCAGCCTGAGCTCGACGACGCAGGGAAACCACATGTCTCCCCCGAGCGGCTGGCCCGTGTAGACGATCTCGGCCCGTTTCACGTTCGCGGCGAGGCCGCCCGCGACCCTCACGGGCTTCGTGAGGTGCGCGACGACGGAACGAACCTGGAAGTCCACGGCGTCGATGAGAGCGCGGCCTTCGAGCGCATTCAGCGCGCGGTCCCCGAGGGTTTTCGGCGCGGGCGCCGCGGGGTCGGGCGCGAAATCGAGGACGTACGCGGGGCGGCCCTCCACGATCTCCTCGCCCACGACGCGGATGATGAACCGGCCGATGAGCTCCGACAGGCGCTTGCGACCGACGAGCGGATCGTCCTCGTCCCCGGAGACCTTCTCGACCCGGCGGGCTTCCGCGGCGGCCTTCTGCTCGACGCGCTTCTTCCGGCCCTTCTCGTCTTCCTCGGCTGCCTTGCGTTTCTCGGCCTCGGTCGCCGGGCGGCCGTCGACCTCGACGAGCTCGCGCGAGCCTTCCTCGCCGCCGTTCCCCGACAGCACGAAAAAGAGACGCGACGCGATCTCCCTGGGCCGGCCGTCCGAGCCCCATTCGATCTTCACCTCGCGCTGGTCGAACGTGGCGCTTTCGAACGCGGCCTCGACACGGCGCTGGCTTCTCACGACGCGCCGGACGAGGTCGCGCGCGTCCACCTCGAAGGCGGGCGCCACGATCTCGGCGCGGACCGCTCCGGGAAGGAGCGAGATCGCCAGGGCGGCGCAGGCCGGCGAGCGAGCCTTCATGACCTCCGGACTATACGGCGCCGGGATTCGGTACGATGCGAGACGAGGAGAGCGGATGCGAGTCGTCGTGGCGGGCGGGACCGGGTTCATCGGTTCGAGGCTCTGGGAGTCCCTGCTCGCGAAAGGCCATGACGTCGTCCTGCTCACGCGAGACGCTTCCCGCTCGCGGGACCACATTCACCCGAAAGTCCGCGTCGTGTCGTGGGCGCCGGGCGCCGACTGGGAATCGTGGATCGACGGCGCGGGTGGAGTCGTGAATCTCGCGGGCGAGAGCATCGCGCAGCGCTGGACGAAGGCGGCGAAGGAGAGGATCCTGGCGAGCCGCCTCGAGGCCACCGCGAGGCTCCGCGCGGCGATCGAGAAAGCGATCCTGAAGCCGTCCGTCCTCGTGAACGCCTCGGCGGTCGGCATCTACGGCCCCAGGGGAGAGGAAACCCTCGACGAAGACTCCCCGCCCGGAAACGACTTCCTCGCGGCGACGTGCGTGGCCTGGGAGGAGGCCGCGAGGAAGGCCGAGCCGCTCGGCGTGCGCGTGGCGCTGATCCGGACCGGAGTCGTGCTCGGCCGCGAGGGCGGTGCTCTCGCGAAGATGCTCCCGCCCTTCAAGGCCTTTCTCGGCGGCCCGGTCGGCGGCGGTGGGCAGTGGATGTCGTGGATCCACCTCGACGACCTCGCGGCCCTCTACGTCCTCGCGCTCGAAAGCTCTCAGGTGCAGGGCCCGCTCAACGGCACCGCGCCGAATCCCGTCACGATGAAGAACTTCGCCACGGCGCTCGGGCACGCGCTGCACCGGCCGAGCTTCCTGCCCGTCCCCGCGCCCGCGGTCCGTCTCCTGCTCGGCGAGATGGCGACGGTCGTGCTCGACGGCCAGCGCGTCGTGCCGAAGAAGGCCGAGGCGCTCGGGTTCACGTTTCGCTTCCCCGGGATCGACGCCGCCCTTCGCGACGTCGCGGGAGGCTGACGCATGGCTCTCGTCGGCCGCAGCGTGCCGCGCGCGGACGGACCGGCGAAGGTCGCCGGGACGGCCCGCTACGTCGACGATCTCACGCGGCCGGGCGTCCTCCTCGGGGCGACCCTCCGCAGTCCCGTGGCGCGGGGGCGTCTCAGAGGCGTCCGAAGGGATCCCGCGTTCGACTGGACGGGCGTGACGGTCGTGACCGCCGAGGACGTGCCGGTGAACGTCGTCGCGCTCATCGAGGAGGACCAGCCCGTCCTCGCCGCGGACGAGGTGCGCCACGCGTACGAGCCGATCGCGCTCGTGGCGGCCGAGGATCCCGTCCGCCTCGCCCGAGCGCTGCGGGCGCTCACGCCCGAGATCGAGCCCCTGCCGCCCGTCCTCACGGTCGCCGACGCGCTCGCGCGGAAAGTGCAGATTCGCGGGTCGGACAACGTCTTCGCGACATACCGGATCTCGAAAGGCGACGCCGCCCGGGCGATCGCGTCGAGCCCGGTCCGCCTGACCGGCCGTTACCGCACGCCCCACCAGGAGCAGCTCTACATCGAGCCTCAGGGCATGCTCGCGTTCTGGGACGCGCGCGGCGCTCACGTGGTGGGCTCGCTGCAGTGCCCGTTCTACGTCCACAAGGGCGTCAAGCGCACGTTCAGCCTCGACGACGCGCACGTGGACGTGACGCAGGCCGTGACGGGCGGCGGATTCGGCGGGAAGGAGGAGTACCCCACGCTTCTCGCTCTTCATGCCCTCCTGCTCGCGAAGAAGAGCGGCCGGCCCGTGAAGATGATCTACAGCCGGCAGGAAGACATCGAGGCGACGACGAAGCGCCATCCCTGCGAGGTGACGATCGAGTCCGGCTGCGACAGCGACGGAAACCTCTCGGCCGTCTCGATCAAGATCCTCATGGACGGCGGCGCCTACGTCACGCTGACTCCGGTCGTCCTCTCGCGCGCCGCCCTCCACGCCGCCGGCGCCTACCGCTGGGAGCACGTCGCGATCGAGGCCGTCGCGGTCGCCACGAACACGCCTCCGAACGGCGCCTTCCGGGGCTTCGGAGCGCCGCAGACGATCTGGGCGATCGAACGGCACATGGACCGGATCGCGCGCGAGCTGTCCGCCGACCCGCTCGAGCTGCGCGAGAAGAACCTCCTCCGCGTCGGCGACACGACGCCGACGGGTCAGTTCCTGAAGGAGTCGGTCGGTGTCCAGCGCTGCGTCGAGGAGGCGAGGAAAGCGAGCGGATGGGACAAGAAGCGCGCCGCGCTCGGTCTGGCCGCGTCTTCGCGGCCGGTCTCCGCGCTGGTTCGGCGGAGCGCGCCGGGCGGTTCCGCCTCCCGCAAGGCTCGCGGGATCGGCGCGAGCGTCTTCCTGCACGGAGCGGGCTTCACGGGCTCCGGCGAGCGCAGGCTGAAGGGCAAGGTGGCGATCGACATGCGCCGCGGCCCTTCGGGGAAGAAGCCGCTCTTCCGGATCCGCACGGCGTCGACGGACATCGGCCAGGGCACCGAAACGGTCTTTCGGCAGATCGCGGCCGAGGCGCTCTGGGTCTCGATGGACCGCGTGGAGTTCGCGACGCCGTCCACCTCCGTCGTCCCCGACTCCGGCCCGACCGTCGCGTCGCGCACCGTCATGATCGTCGGCTCGATCGTCGAACGCGCGGCACGCGACCTCTTCGCGCGCATCGAGAACGAGCGCCAGAAGCGCGGAGGCTCGACCGACGACGCGGCGCTCCGCCTCCTCGCCGGGACGGAGCAGGTCGTATCCGAGAAGACGTACGAGACGCCGGCAGACCTCGTCTGGGACGACGAGACGTACCGCGGAGACGCGTATCCCGTATTCGCATGGGGCTGCGACATCGCCGAGGTGGAGGTGGACCTCGACACGTTCGAGACGACCGTGCTCGGCTTCTGGGCCGTCCAGGACGTGGGAAAGGCCATCCACCCGCTCATGTGCAAGGGACAGATCGAAGGAGGGACGCTCCAGGCGATCGGCTGGGCGCTGAACGAGAAGCTCGTCGTCAAGGACGGCAGGATCCTGAACGCCCGGATGGCGAACTACATCGTCCCCACGAGCCTCGACGCTCCGAGGTTCAAGACGACTCTCGTGGAGGATCCCTACTCGAAGGGGCCGGGCGGCGGCGCCAAGGGAATCGGCGAGCTGCCCATGGACGGCGGCGCGCCCGCGATCGCGGCCGCGATCGAGCACGCGACGGGCATCGTCCGCGACGACCTGCCGCTCCTGCCGGAAGACCTTTTCGCGGCGCGACGGGACGGGAACGTGAGGATCGCGTTCGTTCTCAACGGCAAGAAGCGCGACTCTCGACGCGCCTCCTCTCGCGCGTCTCCTCGACATCCTCCGCGGACCTCTCGGCCTCACGGGGACGAAAGAGGGCTGCGGCGAGGGCGAGTGCGGCTCGTGCACCGTGCTGCTCGACGGCGTCCCCGTGAACGCCTGTCTCGTCGCGGCCGGCCAGTGCGACGGGCGCACGGTCCTGACGGTCGAAGGCCTCGAAAGGAAGGACGGGCTTTCGGAACTGCAGGAAGCCTTCGTGCAGGAGGGCGGCGCGCAGTGCGGCATCTGCACGCCCGGCTTCCTCATGGCCGCGCACGCGCTGCTCGCCTCGAACCCGCAGCCCGGCGAGGGCGAGATCCGCGAGAGCATCGCGGGCAACGTCTGCCGGTGCACCGGCTACCAGCGCATCGTCGAGTCGATCCGGCACGCCGCGAAGGAGCGGGCCTCGCGTGAATCCGGCTGAGCTCGCGCTCTACCCGTTCGAGCGCCCGGCGACGCTCGCCGAGCTCTGCGGGACGCTTTCTGCCCGCGCGGGGCGGAGGGAAAAGACCGTGCTCCTGGCCGGGGGAACGGACTGGATCGTGGAGCGCGGCCTCGCGCCGCCGGAGGACCCGGACGACCTGCCGCTCGTGCTCGACGTCTCGCGCCTTCCCGAGCTGCGCGGCATTCAGCTCGCGAAGGAGCGCGCCGCGATCGGCGCCGCCGTCACGTTCCTCGAGATCCGGAGCCATCCCGGGCTCCTCAGGCGCGCGCCGGTCCTGACCGCCATGGCGCGCGAGGTGGGCGCCGTCCAGATCCAGGCGCGCGGGACGCTCGGCGGCAACCTCGCGACCGCGTCTCCCGCGGCCGACGGGGCGGCGGCACTCATGGCCCTCGACGCCGACGTCGTCCTCGCGAGCGTCCACGGGGAGCGGCGGGTGCCGTTGACCCAGTTCTTCACGGGCTACCGCGCGACGCGGCGGGCCGAGGACGAGGTGATCGTCCGGGTGGAGTTCGCCCTCCCCCGGACCGGCGCACACCAGACGTGGCGGAAGGTCGGCACGCGCGCGGCGCAGGCGATCTCGAAGGTCGCTCTGGCCGCGGTCGCGGAGGTCGACCGGGGCCGCGGCATCCGCGCCGGGTTCGGCATGGCGTCGGTGGCGCCCGTGACGGTTTCCCTCCCGACGGTGCGCGCGCTGGCCCTCGCGCCCAGCCTCGCTGCGGTCTCCGACGACGAGCTGGATGCCGCGACGCGGCGCGACATCGCCCCGATCGACGACATCCGCTCGACCGCGGCCTACCGCGCCCACGTCGCATCCGCGCTCGTGAAGGCCTTTTTCCGCGAGCTTCGGGCCGCGCCGGGCTCCTGACCTTTCTTCGCGGCATCCCGGCGCCCGTATGATGAGGCACCCCGCGGAGGTGAGCGATGCGCGAGATCGTCCGGCACGAGCCCGGCACTTTCTGCTGGCCGGAGCTCGCCACGACCGACGCGGATTCCGCGAAGACCCTGTACGGCGGCCTTTTCGGGTGGGCTTTCACCGAACGGCCCGCGGCCTCCGGCAGGGCGTACACGATCGCGCGGCTCGCCGGCAGGGACGTGGCCGCCCTCTGCGCTCTCGAGCGCTCACCGCCCGTGCCGGGCGCACGCGCCCGCTGGAACTCCTATGCGGCCGTCGCGAGCGCCGACGAGAGCTCCACGCGCGCGAAGGTCCTCGGCGGAACGATCGTCGGGGCGCCCTTCGACGTCGGGAAGGACGGGCGCATGGCCGTCGTGAAGGACCCGCAGGGCGCGGCCCTGCGCCTGTGGGAGGCCCGCGCCCATCCGGGCGCGCAGATCGTCGGCGAGATCGGCACCCTGTGCTGGACCGAGCTCGCTGACGACCGACTCGGACGCGGCGGGCCACTTCTACGCGAGCCTCTTCGGCTGGGCGCTGAAGAAGCAGGAGACGGGCGCGCGCGCCTACACCGAGCTGTGGAAGGGGCCCCGGCCCGCGGGCGGGATGCTGGAAATCGAGAAGGACGGAAGGCCCGCCGAGCCCGCATGGGAAGTGTATTTCCGGGTGGCCGACTGCGACGCCGCCGTGGCGAAGGCGCAGGCGCTCGGAGCGCGTGTCTTCCGGGAACCCGACGACATCGAGAAGGTGGGGCGTTACGCCTTTCTGGCCGACCGAGAGGGCGCGACTTTCGCCGTGATGGCGCTCGCGCCCTGAACGTTTTTCAGCGCCTCCCGGCGGCTGAGGCCGCTCAACGCGTCCCCTCGGTTCCTGACGAAGCGGGCGATCTCCTTCGGGTCCGTCCAGGCGTACGACCGGAGGGCCCAGCCGATCGCCTTCCGGAGGAAGAACAGGTCCGTCGCCGAAAGAGTCCGGCCGCGGAAGGACCCCTTCGACAGGTTCGGCTCGAGGGACGGCTCGAGGCACGCGTAGAGGAGCGGGAGGTCCGTGTCCTCCTTGAACCGGATCTGGCAAAGGATCGCCGAGCGCCTTTTCCAGACGTCCGCGCCGCGGCTCCACGCGAGCATGAGGCGGCGCATCCGCTTCGGCTCGCGGCGAAGCAGCTCGCCCAGCCGGCGCGACGCGAGGGCGTCCACCGTGTCCCACCACGCGCCCGTCACGATCATGTGCTCGTACATCGGCAGCGCCTCGAGCGTCTGGAACGCGTCCGCGCGCCGGTCTCCCGTCCACTCGACCGCCGCGTAGCGCTCCTCGCGATGCGTGGCGCCGTTCCAGAGGGCGAGCGCGTCGCGCCGCCACGCCGCGGCGGACGCGATGGGGCGCGTCGCGAACACCTTGCGGCACGCGGTGCGCAGCGCGGCGGCGGAGACGCCGTGACACGGCATCGCGGACTTCATGTACGCCTGCATCGCCGGCGCGTTCGCCGGGACCGCGACCCGCTTCAGCTCGCGGCGCAGACGAGAAGAAGCGCGACGTCAGCACGAACCGCTTCTGGTCGTCGAGGACGTGAGGCACTCTGGTGCGGAGAGCAGGCATTACGCACTCGGGCGCACGGAGGCGGGAAGGCGGCTCTTCGTCGTCTTCACGATCCGGAGAAATCTCATCCGGGTGATTTCGGCGCGCGACATGAGCCGGCGGGAAAGGAAGCGCTATGACCAGAAAGAAAAAGAAGATCCCGGCCTTTCGCACTGAGGCGGCCGAGCGCGCGTTCTGGGCGAAGCAGGACTCGGCGGGGCTCGTCGACTGGTCCGCCGGCCAGCTGACCCGTTTTCCGAACCTCAAGCCGTCGCTGCGCACGATCTCTCTGCGTCTCCCGGAATCGATGATTGCGGAGCTCAAGCTCCTCGCGAACAAGAGGGACGTTCCCTACCAGTCGCTCCTCAAGGTCTATCTCGCTCAGAGAATCCGCGAGGAGATCGCCGCGGCGTCGAAGTAGAGGCCGCGGCAGGCCGGAAGGGTCATCCCCCCAGCTTCCGGTACTTGATCCGGTGCGGGCGGTCGGCCTCCGCGCCGAGCCTCTTGTGCCGGTCGGCCTCGTAGTCCTGGTAGTTGCCTTCGTACCAGACGACCTTGCTGTCGCTCTCGAACGCGAGCATGTGCGTCGCGACGCGGTCGAGGAACCAGCGGTCGTGGGTGATCACGACCGCGCATCCGCCGAAGGCGAGGAGCGCCTCCTCGAGGGCGCGCAGCGTGTCCACGTCGAGGTCGTTCGTGGGCTCGTCGAGGAGCAGGAGGTTTCCGCCCTTCTTCAGCGTCCGCGCGAGGTGGAGGCGGTTCATCTCGCCGCCCGAGAGGTTCGCGACGAGCTTCTGCTGGTCGGCGCCCTTGAAGTTGTACATCGCGCAGAAGGCGCGGCTCGGCATCTCGCGCTTGCCGAGCAGCACGAGGTCCTGCCCCTCGCGACAGCTCGTCGTGAACGGTCTTTTGCGGTTCGGGCCTCTCGCGGTTCTGGTCCACGTAGCTCGGGACGACGGTTTCGCCCACCTGGAGCTTCCCGGCGTCCGCTTTCTCGAGCCCCATGATCATCTTGAAGAGCGTCGTCTTCCCCGCGCCGTTCGGGCCGATGATGCCGACGATGCCGCCCTTCGGCAGGTCGAAGGTGAGGTCCTCGAAGAGCAGCTTGTCGCCGAAGGACTTCCTCACGCCCTCGGCCCTGACGACCACGTCCCCGAGGCGCGGCCCCGGCGGAATGTAGATTTCGTTCGTCTCGCCGCGGGCCTCGACGCCGCTCTCGCTGACGAGCTGCTCGTACGCCTGCAGGCGCGCCTTGCTCTTCGCCTGCCGCGCGCGGGGGGACAAGCGCACCCACTCCAGCTCCCGCTTGAGGGTCCTCTGTCGCGCGCTCTCGGTCTTCTCCTCGATCTCGAGGCGCGCCTCCTTCTGCTCGAGCCACGAGGAGTAGTTGCCCTTCCAGGGAATGCCCGCGCCGCGGTCGAGCTCGAGGATCCAGCCCGCGACGTTGTCGAGGAAGTAGCGGTCGTGCGTGACGGCCACGACCGTGCCCGGGAACTCCTTGAGAAACTGCTCCAGCCACGCGACCGACTCGGCGTCGAGGTGGTTCGTGGGCTCGTCGAGAAGGAGCATGTCGTTCTTCTCGAGGAGGAGCCGGCACAGCGCCACGCGCCGCCTTTCGCCCCCGGAGATCTTCGTCACGTCCGCGTCCGGAGGCGGACAGCGCAGCGCGTCCATCGCGTTCTCGAGCGTGCGGTCGAGCTCCCAGCCGTTCGCGGCCTCGATGGCGTCCTGCACCTTCCCGTACTCGGCCATCACCTTGTCCATCTCGGCGTCCGGCAGACTTTCGCCCATCTTCTCGCCGAGCTCGTCGAAGCGCTTGAGCAGCGATTTGATCGGCGCGACGCCGTCCTCGACGTTCTGAAGGACGGTCTTCTTCGGATCGAGCTGCGGGTCCTGCGAGAGATACCCGATGCGCGTCCCCTCGGCCGGATACGCCTCGCCCGTGAACTCCTTGTCGATGCCCGCCATGATGCGGAGCACGGTCGACTTGCCCGCGCCGTTGAGCCCGAGGATGCCGATCTTCGCGCCCGGAAAAAACGAGAGGTAGATGCCCCGGAGGATCTCCCGCTGGGGCGGGACGACCTTCCTCAGGTTCTGCATCGTGAAGATGTACTGCTCTGCCATGGGGGCGGGAATGTAACAGGAAGCGGGGATAGGATCGCGCGCACAGGAGGACGACGTCATGTGGCTGATCGTGGAACTCGCGCTCTGCGCGCTCGCGGGCTGGGCGACCGGACAGATCATGAAGGGCGGAGGCTATGGCCTTCTCGGGGACATCCTGCTGGGAATCGTCGGAGGCTGGCTCGGAGGATTTCTCCTCGGCCGCTTCGCCATGGGAGGCGGCCTCCTGGGCGAATTTCTCATCCGCCTCGTCGGAGCCGTCATCCTCGTCGCGATCGTGAGGCTCCTGAAGAAAGGCGTGAGCTTGACCAATCTTTAGACTTAGTCTAATCTTGGTGCTGGAGGATTTTTCCCATGGCCAAGAAGAAAAACAAGGACAAGAAAAAGGGAGCCGCGGCTGTCGTCGCCACCCTTCAGCGCCAGCAGGCGAACGCGCTCGTCGCCTATCTCAACTACAAGAAGTACCACTGGCTCAGCTACGGGCCGCTCTTCCGCGACATCCACCTGCTCCTCGACGAGCAGGCCACGCTGGTTTACGCCACGATCGACGAGTTCGCCGAGCGCGCGATCATGGTCGGCGGCGCGCCGCTGGGCGACCCGGCGGACTATCTGCCGAACGCGAGCGTGAAGCCCTCGAAGGGCAAGCTCTCCCTCGAGGAGATGATCGCCGAGGCCCGCGCCACCCTCGATCGTCGTGATCGAGGAGATGCACGCGGACACCGAGACCGCGACCGGGGCCGGCGACATCGGCACGGCCGATCTCTACACGCGCCTCGTCCAGACCCACCAGAAGAACCGCTGGTTCCTGAACGAGATCCTGCAGAAGAGGGACGGCCTCACGAGCTGAGGCGGCGACCGGTACGGTATCCTCGAGCGACCTTCGCGAGAAACTCCCTGGAATCGCGACACGCAAGAGGAGGCCCCCTGGAGGACCTCGCGCGCTCCCGCATCCGGGCACCCCAGGATTTCCTGGCGGGCGCGAGCCTGCTCGCGCTGTCCGCGTTCGCGCTCTTCGCGAGCCGCGGCCTTTCGCTCGGCCGGCTCGGCTCCGTGGGTCCCGGGATGCTCCCCCGGACGCTCGCCATCCTGCTGGGGCTCGCGGGCGCCGTGCTCGTCGCCTCATCGCTCGTCCGGAAGGGCGAGGCGCACGTGCGCTGGACGCTCCGCGGGCCCGCTCTTCATCTGCCTCGCCGTCATCGGCTTCGCGCTCACGATCCGGATGCCCGGCCTCGCCGTGGCCGGGCCGCTCGTCACGATCGTCGGCGGCGCGGCGTCGCCCGAGACGCGCGTGAAGGAGCTGCTCGTGTTCGCGGTCGCGATCACGGCGTTCTGCATCGTGCTCTTCCGGTTCATCCTCCACCTGCCCATCCCGGTGCTGAGGATTCCCGGAGTCGTGGTGATCTGAGGGCGCGGCATGGGCGACCTCCTCTCCCACCTCTCCCTCGGCTTCTCCGTCGCGTTCACCCTCCAGAACCTGGGGCTCGCGCTCGTCGGCTGCCTCGTGGGCACGCTCATCGGCGTGCTTCCCGGGGTCGGGCCCATCGCGACGATCACGATGCTCCTGCCCATCACCTTCGGGATGCCGCCGGTGGGGGCGCTCATCATGCTGGCCGGCATCTACTACGGCGCGCAGTACGGGGGCTCGACGACGGCGATCCTGATCAACGTCCCGGGCGAGGTCACCTCGGTCGTCACCACCCTCGACGGCCACCAGATGGCCCGGCAGGGCCGCGCCGGCGTCGCCCTCGGGATCGCGGCCCTCGGCTCGTTCTTCGCCGGCTGCGTCGCGACGACGATCATCGCCGCCCTGGCCGTGCCGCTCACGAAGCTGGCCCTCGTGTTCGGTCCGGCGGAGTACGCCGCGCTCATGGCCATGGGCCTGGCCTTCGCCGTCGTCCTGGCCCGCGGCTCGATCCTGAAGTCCATCGCGATGACGATCGCGGGGCTCCTCCTCTCGACGGTCGGAACGGATCTCGACACCGGTGTCGAGCGGATGACGTTCGGGCTACGCGCCTCTCTCCGACGGCGTCGATTTCGCCGTGATCGCCATGGGCCTCTTCGGGTTCGCCGAGGTCCTCCGGAACCTCGATGCCGTGGAGGAGCGTGAGCGTCCTCAGGGGCGCCATCGGACCCCTCCTTCCGTCGCGCGCGGAGCTCCGCCAGTCCGCGGGCCCGGTCGTCCGGGGGAGCCTGGCCGGCGCCATCCTCGGCATCCTTCCCGGCAACGGCGCGGTGCTCGGTCCGTTCGCCTCCTACACGATGGAGAAGCGCCTCGCGAAGGACCCGTCGCGCTTCGGGCGCGGAGCCATCGAGGGCGTGGCGGGCCCCGAGGCGGCGAACAACGCCGGGGCGCAGACTTCCTTCATCCCCCTCCTCACCCTCGGGATCCCTCCGAACGCGGTGATGGCTCTCATGGTGGGCGCGATGACCATCCACGGGATCGTGCCGGGACCGCTCGTGATGACCCGGAACCCTTCGCTCTTCTGGGGCCTCATCGCGAGCATGTGGATCGGCAACCTCATGCTGCTCGTGATCAACCTGCCGCTGATCGGCGTCTGGGTGCGGCTCTGCCGCGTGCCGTACCGGCTTCTCTTCCCGTCGATCCTGCTGTTCTGCTGCGTCGGCATCTACTCGGTGAACAACTCTCCGTCGGACGTCCTTTTCACCGCGGGGTTCGCGCTCGTCGGCTATGCCGCCAGCAAGGTCGGCTTCGAGAGCGCCCCGCTCCTCCTCGGCTTCGTCCTCGGCCGCCTGCTCGAGGAGAACCTGCGCCGGGCCCTCACGATCGCCCGCGGCGACCTCTGCGTGTTCATTCGCCGGCCGATCTGCGCCGCGCTGCTCCTGACCGGTCTCCTCGTCCTCGCGATCGCAGTCCTCCCGGCGATCCGAAAGAGCCGCGAGCAGGTGTTCACCGAATGAAACGTCGTACCCGCCCACCGCTCTTCACGAGCAACGAAAGGAGCTCCATGCGCCATCTCGCTGCCCTCCTCGTCGCCGCCACCCTCACGCTCCCGCGCCGGCGCCGCGCGCGCCGCCTGGCCGGAGCGGCCGGTGACCATGATCGTCCCGTTCGCCGCCGGCGGGCCCCACCGACGTCGTGGCCCGCATCGTGGGGGACCACATGTCCCGCACCCTGGGCCAGCAGATCGTCATCGAGAACGTCGCGGGCGCCGGCGGGACCACCGGGATCACGCGCGGCGCCCAGTCCGCGCCCGACGGGTACACGATCATGATGGGCCACATGGGCACCCACGGCGCCGCACCGGCCGTCTACCCGAACCTCAAGTACGACCCGGTGAAGGACTTCGCGCCGATCGGCCTCGCGGCCGGCACGCCCATCGTCATCGTGGCCCGGAAGAACTTCCCGGCCAAGGACCTCAAGGAGTTCGTCGCCCAGGCCGAAGGCCTCCGGCGACAAGCTCAACGAGGCCCACGCCGGCGTCGGATCGGTCTCCTTCACGACCTGCTCCCTCCTGAACTCGATCCTCGGGGACGAAGCCCGCCCGGGTGGTCTACCGCGGAACCGGTCCGGCGCTGAACGACCTCGTCTCGGGCCAGGTCGACTACATGTGCGACCAGATCGTGAACCTCGTTCCCCAGATCCAGGCCGGGACGATCAGGGCCTACGCGGTGGCCTTGCCGCAGCGCTCGCCGGCGCTGCCCGACGTGCCCACGACCACGGAGGCCGGACTGCCCGAGTTCCAGGTGAGCGCCTGGAACGCCATCTTCGCCCCGAAGGGGACGCCCAAGGAGATCGTCGCCAAGCTGAGCGACGCGCTCCTCAAGGCGCTCGACGACGAGGCGACGAAAAAGCGGCTCCTCGACCTCGGCGCCGACCTTACCGACAAGGCCTCCCGGACGCCCGAGGGGCTCCAGAAGCTCGTCGAGCGCGAGGTCGCCCGCTGGTCGGCGGTCCTGAAGAACGTGGGAGCCGTCGCGAACTGACGAAGGGACTTCGGGGGCGGCGGGCCGATAGACTCGGGCGCATGACGACTCGCGCCGCCGCCCTCCTCCTTGCTCTTCTCCTCTTCCGTTCCACCGCTCCCGCCGACGACTCGCGCCGCGCCTTCACGCTCGACGACCTCTACCGCGTCAAGGGCGTCGGCGAGCCCGCGATCTCCCCCGACGGGAAGACCGTGGTGTACAGCGTGGCCACGAACGACTGGGCCACGAAGAAGAAGACCGTCGCCCTCTGGCGGATCGATGCCGACGGGAAGAACGCCCGTCCGCTCACGTCCTCCGGCGCGCCAGCGACGAGCATCCGTTCTTCTCGCCCGACGGCCGGACGCTCGCGTTCGTCTCGACGCGCGCGGGCGACCCGCAGGTCTTCTTCCTGCCGCTCGAGGGCGGCGAGGCGGAACAGAAGACCGTCTTTCCCGGCGGCGTCGAGAGTCCCGCGTTCTCGAGAGACGGGCGGCTTCTCGTCTTTTCCGCGGACGTCTTTCCCGACTGCGGCGCCGACGCCGCGTGCAACCGGAACGGCACCGAAGCGCGCGAAAAGAACAAGCTCAAGGCCCACCTCGCGGACGCCCTTCTCTTCCGGCACTGGACGGAATGGAAGGAGGGCAAGCGCGCGCACGTCCTCGTCCTCGACCTTCGGGAGACCGATCCGAAGAAAGCCCTCCGCGACCTCACTCCCGGCGACTTCGACTCGCCTGTCTTCGAGGTGGGCGGCGGGCACGGCTTCGACCTCTCTCCCGACGGAAAAGAGCTCGCCTTCTCCTCGAACCGGGACCCGGATCCCGCCCTCTCGACGAACGCCGACGTCTTCGACGGTTCCGGTCGCGGGCGACGCCGCGGCTCTCGAATCTCCGAAGAACCTCACCGCGTCGAACGCGGGCTTCGACGGCTCGCCGCGCTATTCGCCGGACGGCCGCTTTCTCGCGTTCCTGAGACAGACGACGCCGCGGTACGAGTCCGACCGCCTGAGGCTGATGCTTCTCGACCGGAAATCCGGCGCTCTCCGCGACCTGACCGCGTCCTTCGACGACACGCTTCGGGATTTCGCGTTCTCGAAGGACGGGTCGCGGCTCTTCTTCACGGCCGACGTGAAGGGGCGGACGCCGCTTCACGAGGTGGACGTCGCGACCGGGACGATCCGCCCGATCTCGTCGGTCGGGTTCCTCGACAACGGTCGCGATCGCGCCCGACGGCACGTGGGCCGCCGTGGCCCGCCGCCGCATCGGAAGCCCGCTCGAGCTGTACCGGGTCTCGCTCGGGAAAGGAGCGGACGAGACGGGACGGCGCCTCACGACGCACAACGCCGACCTCGAGAAGGAGGTGGACATCCGGCCCGGCGAGGAGATGAGCGTCCCCGGCGCCGAGGGCAAGCCCGTGCACGTGTGGATCGTCAAGCCGCACGGCTTCGATCCGGCGAAGAAGTATCCGCTCATCCTGAACATCCACGGCGGGCCGCAGCAGCAGTGGGCGGACGCGTATCGGGGCGACTGGCAGGTCTACCCGGGCGCCGGATACGTCGTGGCGTTCCCGAATCCGCACGGCTCGACGGGATTCGGGCAGGCGTACACATCCGCGATCTCGGGCGACTGGAACGGCAAGGTCATGACCGACATCGAGAAGGTCGCCGACGCGCTCGAGAAGCTGCCTTACGTGGACAAGGACCGCATGGGCGCGATGGGCTGGTCGTGGGGCGGCTACGCGATGATGTGGCTCGAGGGCCACACGACGCGATTCAAGGCGCTCGCGGCGATGATGGGCGTCTACGACCTGCGCGCGATGTACTCCGCCACCGAAGAGCTGTGGTTCCCCGCCTGGGATCTGAAGGGCGCCCCGTGGGAAAACCCGGAGCTCTACGCGAAGCAATCGCCGTCGGAGAGCGTCGCGCTCTTCCGCACGCCCTGCCTCGTGATCACGGGCGAGAGGGATTTCCGCGTGCCCTACACGCAGTCGCTCGAGTTCTTCACGGACCTGCAGAGGCGGGGCGTGCCGTCGCGTCTCATCGTCTTCGAGAAGGCCGGCCACTGGCCGAGCGCGTTCGAGATGGGCCTCTATTACGCGGCGCACCTCGACTGGTTCCACCGCTATCTCGGAGGCGCGGCTTCGCCCTGGAAGCCCGAGAACCTCGTGTCGGGACGTTGAGAAGAGGCGTCCTGTCGTGTTCTCGCGACGGACCCCCGCGCCCCGCGAGCTGAACCGCCTGGCGCGGGCGCTGGCGGCACGGACCCGCCCGTTCCTCGACCTGACCGCAACGAACCCGACCTCCGTCGCGCTCCGCTCGGGCGAGGCCGACGCCTTCGACGGCGCCACGTCCGGCCGGGATGCGCGCGTGCTCGCGGCCCTCTCCGACGCACGGGGCCTCGTCTACACGCCCGACCCGAAAGGGATCCTCACGGCGCGCACGGCGGTCGCCAACTATTACGCGGCGGTACACGGCGTGCTCGTGCCCCCCGGCCAGATCGTCCTGGCGGCCTCCTCGAGCGAGGCCTATGGCTGGCTCTTCAAGCTCGCCGGGGATCCGGGCGACGTCGTGCTCGTGCCGGCGCCGTCCTATCCGCTGCTCGACGCCCTCGCGGAGCTGGAGTGCCTGACGCTCGAGCGCTACGCGCTCGCGAGCGAAGACGGCTTCGCGTTTCACGCGGCGGCCGTCGAGACGGAGGTGCGGCGCGTCGAAGCCGCCGGCCACCGGGTCGCGGCGGTGGTCGTCGTGAATCCGAACAACCCGACGGGCACGTCGCTGGCGGGCTCGGAGCTCTCCGCGCTCTTCGCGCTCGCGAAAGGGCGCGGGTTCGTCGTGATTTCCGACGAGGTATTCCTCGACTTCCGCTACTCCGACCGGCCTGACGACGTGCGCATCGCGGCCTCGGCCCCGGAGGCGGAGGGATGCCTCGTCTTCTCGCTCGGCGGGCTCTCCAAATCGGCGGCCCTCCCGCAGCTCAAGCTCGGCTGGATCTTCGCGAACGGTCCCGCGGGCCTCCTCGACGACGCTCTCGAGCGCCTCGAGTGGATCGCGGACGCGTACCTTTCGGTCTCGACGCCGGTACAGCTCGCCCTTCCGAAGATCCTCGGGCAGGCGCGCGGCACGGCCGACGCCATCTGGGCGCGCGTCCTTCACAACGAGCGCGCGCTGAGGACGAGTTTCCCCGAAGGGGGCCCGGTCACCGTTCTGCCTGTTCCGGCGGGGTGGACCGCATGCCTCCGGGTGCCCGCCTTGCGCCCCGAGGAGGACCTCGTCCTCGACCTGCTCGAATCGCACGACGTTCTCGTGCAGCCCGGCTACTTCTTCGAATTTCCCTTCGAGGCATTCCTCGTCGTCAGCCTCCTGCCCGCTCCGGAAGTCTTCCGCGAGGGGGTGTCCCGCCTCGCGCGCTGCCTCGGCGTTCCCGGCTGAGCTCCGGGGCGCGTGCCCGCCTCCTCGAAGACTAATTTCGCGCGCGGCGCCTCTCGGGAGCGTGCGTGCCGATGGAATCCTTCATCCGCCGCTCGCGACGGAGAAAGCGCCTGGGGATCGGCTCGAAGACCTCGCCCTTCTTCACCATGTCGCGGACGAGCTCCTGGACGCGGTCCCTCTCGCCCCCGACCGCCTCGGCGATCATGCCGACGCTTCGAAGGAGGTCTCCTTCCACGCTCGTTTCGAGGTAGCGGACGATCTTCACGCGCAGATCGGTCTCTCCCATCGGTCCTCCCTTCTTCACTTCTTCGACCTGACGAGCAGTTCGGTGAGATACGTCTTCCACAGATCCGCCCAGGTGTGCGTCTGATGGCCGTGCGTCTTCTCCGAAAGCGGGAAGACGACGGCCTGGCCGTTCTTCACGTGCGCGACTCCTTTTTCGAGGAGGCCGAGCTCGGGCGGGTTGATCGCGTCGTCCGCGAAGTTGAGCGCGAGAAGAGGCGCCTGGATCTTCTCGAGGCGCGAGGACGGGTCGTAGTCGCGCGAGGCATCGAGCGCGAACAGCAGGTCGTTCGCATCGGTCTTCGCGAGGCGGTCCGCCAGGTACGACTCGACCGCCGCGTCGGCGGCCGCGCGGTCGGGCGCCTGCCGCATCCACTCGTGGGGGCTTCCGGAAAGGACGAGCATGAGCGCGAGCGCGCCCCTGAGCCCGCGCGGCTGCAGCGGCGTATTCGCCGCCCTTCCAGTCCGGATCCTCCCGAATCAGGTCCATCGCCATCTTTCGCCACATACGATTCCGCCCCGCGATCGCGGTCGGAAGGCTCGCGAGCGGCATCAGCGCGTCCATGAAATCGGGATACGTCTCGCCCCAGACCCAGGTCTGCATGCCGCCCATCGAGGTTCCGATCACGAGGCGCAGGTGGTTCACGCCGAGGTTCTCCGTGAGGAGCCGGTGCTGGGCTTTCACCATGTCGTCGTAGGTGTAGCGCGGGAACTTCGCCTTCAGGCCGTCGCTCGGCTTCGACGAAGCGCCGTGGCCCACGCTGTCCGGAATCACGATGAAGGTGCGGGAGGCGTCGAGCGCCTGTCCCGGGCCGAAGAGGACGCCGGCGAATCTCGGTCCGAGGAACTGCGCAGAGGAACCGCCCGTTCCGTGCAGCACGAGAACCGCGTTCATCGTGCGTCCCCTGCCGTCGTCGAGCTTTCGCCCGAACGTGACGTAGTGCAGCTTCAGCTCGGGAAGGGTCTCGCCGCTCGCGAACCGGAAGTCGCGGAGGATGGCGTCGCCCGGCACCGGAGTCGCCGGGACGATCTGCGCGCGGACGCCGCCGGCCATGGCCAGCGCGAGACCGCAGGCGCGCGCAAGCGTCTTCATGGGCCGATTAGACCGCGACTCGGGCCCTCTGACACAATCATCGGGTCCCCGAAGCATGTACGCCACGGTCTCCCTCCCGGCATGGGCATTCGTCCTGCTCGTCGCCCTCGCGGGATGGGCGGTGCTGGATCGGCTTCTGAAGCCGGCGCTCGACTCCGTTCTGCGCCGCCGGGCGAACCGCGTCATCGACGAGCTGAACACGCGCCTGCCGCTGCGCATTCCCTCCTTCAAGCTCACGAAGCGCGAGGTCCTCGTGGACCAGCTTCGCTTCGACCCGAAAGTCCTCGAGGCCGCCGACGTCTTCGCCCGCGAGACGGGCGCGCCGCGCGAGGACGTGCAGAAACGCGTCGCGCGCTACGCGGCTGAGATCGTCCCCGCTTTCAACGCGTGGATCTATTTCCGCGCGGGTTACGCGGCGGCGCGCGCCCTCGCGCGAACCCTGTACCGCGTGCGCATCGGCTCGGCGGACGACGCGGGCCTCGCGGCGATCCCCGACGGCTCGGCGGTGGTCTTCGTGATGAACCACCGAAGCAACATGGACTACATCCTTCTGTCGTACCTCGCCGCCGAGCGTACCGCCCTGAGCTACGCGGTCGGAGAGTGGGCGCGCATCTGGCCGGTGCAGACCCTCGTGCGCGCCACCGGCGCCTATTTCGTGCGCCGCGACGCGAACGACCCTCTCTATCGGCGAGTCCTCGAGCGCTACGTCGCGATGGCGACCGCGCACGGCGTTCCGCAGGCGGTCTATCCCGAGGGCGGGCTCACGCGGGACGGCGCTCTCCGGCCGCCGAAGCTCGGGCTCCTCGACTACATGATCCGGGGCTTCGATGCGAACGGGGCCCGGGACCTCGTCTTCGTTCCGGTCGGCGTGAATTACGACCGGGTCCTGGAGGATCGCACTCTTCTGCTCGACCGCTCTCCCGCGCAGGGCCGGTCGTCGCTGGGCGAGACGATCGGCGGAACGTTGCGCTTCCTGGGACAGAACCTTCGCCTTCTCGCGACGAACGACTGGCACCGCTTCGGCTACGCCTGCGTCAGCTTCGGAACGCCCGTCTCGACGAAAGCCTGGCTCGCGTCCCGCTCGTTCGACCTTGCGGCCGCCTCCCGCGAGGAGCGTTTCGCCGCGGTGCAGGCGCTCGCCCAGGAATTGATGGCGCGAATCGCGCGGATCATTCCGGTGCTGCCCGTCGCCCTCGTCTCGGCCGTCTTCCTGGCGGAGCCCGGCCGCGCCCAGAGCGAGATCGAGCTCAAGGCCGCGGTCCTCGCCCGCTGGCGGGAGCTCGAGGAGGCGGGGGCGCAGGTCTACGTGCCCCGCGGCGACCGGGACTATGCGGTCACGTTCGGGCTCAGGACGCTCCTTCAACGGCACCTCGTCGCGAGGGAGGACGGCCTCTTGCGGGCGGTTCCCGGCGAGCTGCCGCTGCTGCGCTATTACGCGAACTCCATTCCTCCCATTGACCAACCGGAGCTTTAGGTCCAGATTGCGCGCAGTTCAGCCCGTCACTCTTCCCTTTCTCGTGCCTGTCTTTTTCCTTTCTTCGGCAAGGAGAAGTTCATGAGGAGATGGCTCGGAGTTCTCGCCGGCGTCCTGCTGTTCGTTCCGACCGCCGGCTTCGCACAGTCGTCGGCGACCGTCATCACGGGCACCGTGACGACGAAGGAAGACGGCCAGCCCTATCCGGGCTCGACCGTGTCGATTCCCGACCTGGGTGTCTCGGCCACCACGGGCCGCGACGGAACATACACGTTGAAGGTGCCGGCCTCGGCCGCGAAAGGCCGCACGGTGGACCTCCGTGTCTCCGCCCCGGGGCTCGCGGCGAAATCCGTAAGGGTGACCCTCACCCCGGGCACGATCAGCCAGGACTTCGCGATGGCTCTCGGCGTGAGCGCGCAGGTGACGGTCGGCTCCCGCGCCGCCGGCGCCGAGGTCGAGAAAGCCGTCCCCGTGGACGTCATCACGCAGGACAGGATCGAGACCGCGAGCGCCTCGGCCGAAATGGCGCAGGTCATCCAGAAACTCGCGCCCTCCTTCAACTTCCCGCGCACGACGATCTCCGACGGCACCGACACCGTGCGCCCGGCCACGATCCGCAGCCTCGGGCCGGATCAGCTTCTCGTGCTCCTGAACGGCAAGCGCCGCCACAACAGCGCCCTCGTGAACGTCAACGGGACGATCGGCCGCGGCTCGGCCGCCGTGGACCTCAACGCCCTTCCCTCCGCCGCGCTCGACCGGATCGAGGTCCTGCGCGACGGCGCGGCCGCGCAATACGGCTCGGACGCGATCGCGGGCGTGCTGAACCTGGTCCTCAAGTCCGGCCCCCTTCCGCTCGATGTCTCCGTCACGGCGGGCGAAACGACGCACCTCGACGGCCGCCTTCTCGACGTCAGCCTGAACGACGGTTTCGCGCTCGGGCGCGGCTCGCTGAGCTTCACGGCCGAGTTCCGGCGCCGCAATGCGACGAATCGGGCCGGCATCGATACGCGCCCACAGGGCTCGCGCGACCCGATCGAGCAGCCGGACACGCGCTACGGGGACGGCGCGACGACGGATGCCATCGGCTTTGTGAACGGCGTCTTCCCGATAAGCGACGACGGCACGACGAGCGCATATGTTTTCGGAGGCGGCAGCTACCGCTACTCCGACACGGCGGGTAACTTCCGCCGGGCCCTCCAGGCCCAGAACTGGCCGCAGATCTACCCCAACGGTTTCCTGCCCAAGATCACGCCGACGGTCGTGGACTATTCCTCCACGGCGGGCGTCCGCGGAGCCGCCGGGAGATGGCTCTGGGACGCATCGCTGCAATACGGCCACAACCGGTTCGATTTCGAGGTGCGTGACAGCCTCAACACGTCCCTCGGGCCGACTTCGACGCAGCGCGTCTTCGACGCGGGCTCGCTCGCATTCGCGCAGCTCGTCGGAAACCTCGACATCTCGCGAGAGCTCTCGATCGGGCTCGCCGGGCCGCTCAATGTCGCTTTCGGCGCCGAATACCGGCGCGAGAACTACCAGCAGATCGCCGGCGAGCCGAACTCCTACATCGACGGCGGCTCCCCGGACCAGTTCGGCGCGAAGGCTCCTCCGGGAGCGCAGGTCTTCCCGGGCTTCCGGCCGTCCAACGAGGTCGACATCTCCCGCGACAGCATCGGCGTTTACGCGGACGCCGAGGCGAACGTGACGAACGCGCTTCGGCTCGGCGTGGCCGGCCGCTTCGAGCACTTCAGCGACTTCGGCGACTCCACCGACGTCAAGGTCACCGGGCGCTACGAGCTGTCGAGAGGTCTCGCGCTCCGGGCGGCGGGCTCGACCGGATTCCGCGCGCCGTCCCTCGGCCAGTCCTATTTCTCCACCGTCTCGACGAACTTCCTGAACGTCAACGGCGTCTTTCAGCCGTTCGACATCCTCACGGCGCGCGTCGACAGCCCGGTCGCGCGCGCCCTCGGAGCTACGGATCTGAAACCCGAGAACTCCGTCAACTTCAGCGGCGGCGTCGCGCTCTCTCCGTCGGCCCAGTTCGACATCACGGCGGATTACTTCAATATCGCGATCAAGGACCGGATCATCTTCTCCGGCAACTTCACGGGCGCCGCGCTGAACCCGATTCTCCAGCCCTTCGGGGCGTCCGGAGTCCGGTTCTTCACGAACGCGATCGACACTCGCACGGACGGCGTCGAGCTGGCCGCGAACTACCACAGCGACCTCGGACCGAATGGCGTCCTGCGGCTTTCGGCAGCGTGGGCGCATGCCGAGACGAGCGTCACGAACATCGCCCCCACTCCTCCCCAGCTCGCCGCGTTCCAGACCGTTCTCTTCGACCGCCTCGAGGTTCGGCGACTCGAGTGCGGGCAGCCGAAGGACAACGTGCGCCTCACGGCCGATTGGTCGAAGGGCCCCGTCGAGGTCGTCGCGACGGGGTCGCGCTACGGGTCTTTTTGCGGGATCGCGAACGGCACGAACGAGGCGCCTTTCGGCCCCGGGACTTCCGCGGACCAGATGTTCGGGGCGACCTGGCTCCTCGACCTCGAGCTGTCCTACACCATCGACCGGTTCCGGGTGGCCTTCGGGGCGCAGGACCTCTTCGATGCAACGCCGGACGCGACGCTGTTCGTGAACAGCAACAGCGGCATCAACCGGTTTCCGAACAACTCGCCCTACGGCTACAACGGCCGCTTCATCTACACGAGGCTCTCCTACCGGTTCTGAAACGCGTCACGACACCCTTCCGACGAGACCGGCGTCGTAGAGGCGCCGATCCATCGGCGTGAGCGCCCGGATCTGCGTCCGCGTGAGAATCGGCGAGAAGCGGCGCGTCGCCAGGTAGCCGCTCACGTCCCATAGGTCCTCTTCGGCCGTCTCCCAGCCGCGTCGGTCGAAGCGCGCGAGGTCCACGGGCCGCTCGAAGGCCCGGAGGCTCTTCTCGCCTTCGAGGTTGTAGTAGCCCTCGAAGTAGCTCATGACGAGCTCGCGGAGCGAACGGTAGACCGGTGATCGGAAGCGCAGACCCGAGTAGTTAGACTTCGCGATGGCACCCCAGCCGCCGGATCCGGGCCGTTCGCGGAAGACGGCGAGCACGTGATCGTCGTCCCGAACGGTAGCGCGCAGCTGGACGACGAGGGGCGGGCGCCCGAGGCGCCGCAGGGCCGCGGCCGCGAAAAGCGCTCCCTCGAAGCAGTGTGCTTCGCCAGTCTCGAGAACGCGGCGCGGCGAGCGCGCCGTCTCGCCGCCTTTCTCCTTGTTGTAGAGCAGGTCGTCGAGAAAGCGCTGGATCGCATCGGGCGAGCGCAGCCCGCGCGGGAGGCGCAACACCGGCGTGGTCCTTTTGTTCAAGACACGGGGATTCTAGAGGGGAGAAGAGAAGTACAAAGAAGAAGATTTCTTAGAATGAGAATATGGAAGAGACGCCGTCGAAGCACACGATCTCGGCCGGCGCAACCTCGGCCGGCGCGGTCGCGCCGCTCTCGCTCGGTGGCATCCCGGGCTTCGCGGCGGGATTCACGCGAGGGGCCGCTGACGGAACGCTCGCTCGATCCCGAGTTTGCCGGCCGGGCACTCGCAGACGCGCTCGGTGCGCCGGACGCCGAAGTCGTCCGCCTCACGCAAATCCACGGCCGCGCCATTCTTCCCTTCGAAGAACCCGCGCGAAAGCGCGGGCACACCCTCCTCGGAGAAGGGGACGGCCTCCTGACCTGCCGGCAAAATGTCCTTCTCCTCGTCGCCTCCGCCGACTGCGTGCCGATCGTTCTCGCCGACCCGGAGACGGGCTGGATCGCTGCCGTGCACGCCGGCTGGCGGGGCACCGCCGCGCGCGTCCTCGACGCCGCGCTCGACGCTCTCGGCGCCCGTGACGTCAGGCCCGGGAATCTCCGGGCCGCGTTCGGCCCGTCGATCTCACGGGATCGCTACGAAGTCGGACCCGAGGTCGTGGCGGCGCTCCGCGACGCGTACCGCGGGGTCGGAGTTCCGGTGGAGGCGGTGCGCGGCGAGAGCGAGGACCGGGCCGCCGTCGACGTCGCCGCCTTCAACGCCGCGGCCCTCCGCGCGCGCGGTGTCCGAGCGGACCGGACCACCTCGTCGGGCCTCTGCACGGCGTCGACACCCGACCTTCCGTCCTGGCGGCGCGACGGCCCGGGGGCGGGGAGGATCCTGACCGGGATCGTGCGTCTCACGTGACGCGCCCTCCCGCGCGGTCAGCGCGCCGGGCGCCGGGGCGCTTCGCGCCCTTTGAGCTGTCCGCAGGCTGCATCGACCTGCAGGCCCCTGGACCATCGGACGGTCACCGGCACGCCGCCGTCCGCAACAGCTTTCGCGAACGCGTTCACGGCGGCGTCCGAGGGCCGCTTCAGGCCGGGCAGCCATTCCTTCGATTCGTTCAGCGGGATGACGTTGACCTTCGACGGCAGCGGACGAACGAGCGCCGCGAGCTTCACCGCATCCTCCGTCGTGTCGTTCGCTCCCTCGACCAGGACGTACTCGAACGTGATCCTTCGCCCCCGTTCGAGCGGCCATCGCTTGAGCGCCGCGAAGAGCACGGCGAGCGGATAAGTGCGGTTGATCGGCATGAGTCTCGTGCGCGTCGCGTCGTCCGCGCCGGAGAGCGACACCGCGAGGTTCGGGCGGCGCGGCCGGCCCGCGAGGCTCTCGATCCCGGGCACGACTCCCGCCGTCGAGACGGTCGTGCGCCTGGGCGAAACTTCCTCTTCGAGGAGGTCGAGGGCGCGCGTCACGTGGGGGACGTTCAGGAGCGGCTCCCCCATGCCCATGAAGACGACGTTCGCCGCGTGCGGGCCGAAGCTCTTCGCGCGCGCGATCGCCAGATACTGACCGACGATCTCGCCCGTCGTCAGATTGCGCCCGGCGCCCATCCGTCCCGTCACGCAGAAAGCGCAGTCGACCGCGCAGCCGGCCTGTGAGGAAAGGCAGATCGTGATCCGGGAAGCTCCGGGCGTTTCGGGGTCCGTCCACGAAGGCGTTTTCTTCGACTCCACGATGTAGACGGCCTCGATCCGCGCGCCGTCCGCGAGCTCGAAAAGGAACTTCTCGGTCCCATCGGGCGCGGGCGTCCGCGCGACGACCTTCGGGACGCCGATGACGAAGGACCGGGCGAGCTCCTCGCGCATCGCTTTCGGCAGGTTCGTCATCTCCGCGAAGCCCGCGGCGCGCCGCGCGTAGATCCACTGGAAGATCTGCCCGGCGCGAAACGGCTCCGGCGCCACGTCGCGCACCGCGCGCGCGACGTCGAGAGGGGAAGGCCGAGAAGATCCTGCACGAGCGAGCTAAGGACATGACGCGACGCTCTCGCGCTGCTCAGCACGAAAAAAAAGGCCCGAAAAACCACAGGAGATCAGCCGCGTTTCGCGACCGTGGAGCGGAGGGTGACGGTCGCCGCCGGCCGTCGGCGCGCGCGGATCGGCCGTGTCGGGTCGATCCCGACCGAGCGCAGGAAGCTGAGGTCCTTGACGTTGATCTGGAAGACGGCCGTTTCGACGGCGCCGCCCTCGCCGTCTCTCGGCGGCACGGGTCGTCTGGAGCGCGCCGCGCCGGATGGACGGCAGGGCCGCCGACGAGCGCCGCCCGCTCTTCTCGAGCGCGACGGTGGCGTCGAGGACGAGATACACGCCGTAGCCCTCGGTCTTCACCTTCGCGAGGATCTCGTGCACCTTCTCCGACGACGACACCGCCTCGTTGAGCGCGGCGCCGAGCTCGCGAAGGTACGCGCGAACTTTGTCGTCCAATGCCATCCGAGCGGCAATCTAGGACGCTGCCGGCGGGGAGTCAATCGTGCAAAACGATCGTTCGGCTCCCCCGACGAACCGCTTTCCTTCTGCGCCGTCGAGGAGCAGAATCCGACGCCCGTGTCCACGGCGCATTTCGTCAACGGCCATCCGCTCGAGCCTCCCTTTCCCGAAGGGATGCAGCGCGCGCTCTTCGGGATGGGCTGCTTCTGGGGGGCCGAGAAGAAGTTCTGGCAGAAGAGAGGCGTCTTCACGACGGCAGTGGGCTACGCCGCGGGCGCCACGCCGAACCCCACGTATCGCGAGGTCTGCACGGGCCGCACGGGGCACAGTGAGGTCGTCCTCGTCGTCTTCGATCCCACGGAGGTCTCGTACGACGAGCTGCTGAAGCTGTTCTGGGAAAACCACGATCCGACGCAGGGCATGCGGCAGGGGAACGACATCGGCACGCAGTACCGCTCGGGCATCTACATCTTCGACGAAGCGCAACGCGCGGCCGCCGAGGCCTCGAAGGCCGCGTTCCAGAAGGAGCTCGCCGCGGCAGGCTTCGGCGCGATCACGACCGAGATCCTGCCGGCACCCGAGTTCTACTACGCCGAGGACTACCACCAGCAGTACCTCGCGAAGAATCCCGACGGCTACTGCGGCCTGGGCGGAACGGGCGTCTCCTGCCCCGTGGGCGTCGCGAAGAGCGCCTGAAGAGCGGCTCAGCGCGCCTCGCCGGCCGCGATGACGTACTCGCCGAGCAGGCGATCCGTCTGCTCGTGCATGCCCTTCGTGCTGTAGTTCGTGCTCGTGAGCACGGCGACGAGATCGAGGTCGGGGACGATCGCGACCTTGTTTCCGCCGTTCCCGGCCATGAAGGCGACCGGGTGCTCCTTCCCCTTCGGACCGAAGGACCTCAGCCAGAGGAGGTACCCGTACTCGGTCTTGTCGTCGATACGCGCATGAGGGCGCATGGATTCCTTCACCCAGGCCTCCGACACGACACGCGTGCCGTTCCAGTTCCCTCCGTTCAGATAGAGCTGCGCGAGCTTCAGGAGATCGCGGCTCCGGAGCTTCAGGCCTCCGCCGGTCATCGGCAGACCGAGCGGCGAGTACACCCATTGCACGCTTCGAATGCCGAGCGGCGCGAAGAGCCGTTCCTGGGCGAATTCGTCGGTGCCTTTCCCGGCGACCCGCTGAAGGACTCCGCCCAGAGCCATGACGCCCGCCGTGCAGTAGCTGAAGCTGCGGCCGTGGGGCTGCTTCGCGGGCTCGTCGCCTCTCGTGAAACCGCGGACCGGAAGGTCCAGCGCGAACCGGATCCAGTCCTCGACCGGATACATGCGCTCCTCGTTGCCGCGCGAGAAGTCGTTCCAGTCGTTGCACTCGAGGACCGAGCTCATCGTCAGGAGATCCTCGACGGTGATCGCGTCCTTTCGCGGATCGGGATTCCGGACGGGCTGCTTCTCGGGAAAGAACGAAAGCACCTTCGCGTCGGTGCCCGGGAGGAGCCCGGCGTCGATCGCGATGCCCGCGAGCGTGCCCGTGATCGTCTTCGTCGCCGAGCGCGTGTCGCGAAGCGTGTCGGCGTCCCCCTCGAAGTACGTTTCGTGGACGAGCGTCCCGTGGCGGGCCACGAGGAGGCTCGTGATCTTCTTGAGCGCGCCGGAGCGGACGAGATCGTCCATCGCCTTGAGGCGCTTCGCCGACAGCCCGACGGAGTCGGGGCTCGCCGTCAGCCACCCGTCGCTGCCCGACCGCGGAAACGGCCGCGACCGGATTCGGGGGCGGAGGGGCCCCGCACGATCCCGAGAGCAGGCTGACGAGAAAGAGCGTTCCGAAGCTGCCAGCGCGAACGTTCGTCATCGGTCTCCCCTCTTCCAGGAAAGTACGCGCGACAGGACGAATCGTCACCCCGGTCTTCGCGCCGCCTTAGAATCATCCCGCTTTTCATGAATCTCACGCCCTCCGCGCTCGCCGTTCTCCTGGTCACGACGCCCCTCCTCGCCGGGCCTCCGACGCTCGTGAAGGCGGGCCGCCTTCTCGACGTGAGGACGGGCGTTCTCCTCGAGCAGCGCGGGATCCTCATCGAAGACGGAAAGATCAAGGAGATCGGCCCCGTCGCATCCCTTTCGGAGCGCGTTCCGAAGGACACCACCGTGATCGACCTCTCGGCGCGCACGGTCCTTCCCGGGCTCATCGACGGCCACGCGCACCTTCTCGACGCGATGAACTACCGGCTGCGGGGATGGGAGAACCTGCTCGTGACGGTCGCGGGAATGAGTGCGGGCAAACGGGCGCTCCTCGGCGCGTCGAACGCGAAAGAGACGCTCCTGGCGGGCATCACGACGGTCCGGAACGTCGGTCACTCGGGCCTGAACGGCGACGTCGCGCTCCGCGACGCGGTGAACGAAGGCTGGGTGCCGGGACCGCGCATCCAGGCCTCCGGCCGAAAGCTCGCGCCGCCCGGCGGCCAGGCGATGCCGAACCACTCGACGTTCGCCGCCCGGATCGTCGACGAGGAGTTCCGCGTCGTCGCCGGCGCGGACGACGCGCGACGCGCGGTGCGCGAGGCCCTGCACGAGGGAGTCGACCTCGTCAAGGTGGTCCTGAACGACGACCCGCCCCGGCTTTCGGTCGAGGAGGTGAAGGCCGTCGTCGACGAGGCTCATCGCGGAAAGATCCGCGTCGCCGCTCACGCGGAAACGGAGCCGGCGATCCAGATCGGCGTCGACGCGGGCGTCGATTCGATCGAGCACGGCTCCGAAGCGACCGACGCCCAGCTCCGCCTCATGAAGGAAAAGGGCATCTTCCTCGTCGCGACCGACCTGTGGCACCACGCGTATCCCGAGAACATCAACCGCATCTTCAACTTCACGCCCGAGGAGAAGGCCGACGGGGAAAAGGTGATCGCCCGGTACGCCGCCCAGTCGGCCGACCGTCTGAAGCGCGCCCGAAAGCTCGGCGTGAAGATCGCGGCGGGTTCGGACAACTGGTTCCGCGTCGAAGGAAAGACGCGCGGCGAGGCGACGCTGCTCCTCGTCGAAGCGCTCCGGGACGAAGGGATGACGCCGATCGAAGTCATCCGGGCCATGACCTGCGATGCCGCCGAGCTCCTCGGATGGTCGGACCGGATCGGGACACTCGAGCCGGGCCGGTTCGCGGACCTCATCGCCGTGGACGGCGACCCATTGCGGGACATCTCCGAGCTCCGGCGAGCGCGGTTCGTCATGAAGGGCGGAGAGGTCGTCAAGGGGCCCTGACGACGACTTGAGATTCTCGCCTGCCGCCCCTTACTGGAAGTACCCGGTGACATCGAGAATCAGATCGACGGTTCCGGGCGTCGCGTTCTGCGCGTTGATAGAACCGGAGCCGTCGCCGGCAAAGGCCAGGATCGTGTTGTTCGCGCGCGTCCTGCCCGCCCGGAACACGACGGTCTCGACGAGCGGCGGCACGACGAGATCTCCGGGATAGACCACGAGACGGCCGTCTGCCGTCGCGTTGGTGACCGTGACATTCGCCGAGATCGCCTGCGCCCCGGCCGGGATGCCGCAGGAGCCGGCGGCCACGAAACGCCGGACGGACGAGGCGGCGAGCCGAGGTCCGCCCAGCGGGCCGTTCGGCTCGCGCGTGTCGAGGACGCGACAGGGTGTGAGCTCGAAGAATCCGGCCGTGGCGGCCCCTCCCACGATCGTCGACGCGAACACACCCTGGCTGGCGTTTCCGTACGAGCCGCTGGCACTCGTCTCGACCTTCACGGCGCGGACCATGTACGTCCAGCCGCCGCCGGGGACGCCCGAATCGGTGAACGAAGTACTCCCGAGCGGAGAGGAGGTGACACGCGTGAAGGGCCCGGCCGGATTCGAAGAACGATAGACGTGATAGCCGTCTACCGTTTCGAGAGAGCCCGTCCACGTCAGCGCGGCCGTATGGATGCCAGGATTCACGGCCAGGTTCGAAACTGGCGCGACCGGCGTCAGCCGCAGCGTGGGATCTCCCATCAAGGCGACGTGCACGGACGGCCCGTATCCGTAGAAGTACGTCCCCGAATTGTTCTGTGTGACGCGTGCCCCGTATCCGATCGTCTCTCCCATCGCCATGTGATGGACGTACCAGGCCGGCCGTCCCGCCCAGGCGCACGTGAGGCCGTAGGTCGTCGTCGCGAGCGGCGCCCTCAGAAAATCGTTCGAGACGTCCCAATCGCCGAAGTAGCTGCCGAAGAGGAATGTGAAGGCGACCTTCGTGTCGGTCGAGGCGAAGTTGGAGGTCGATCCGACGCCGCCCGCTCCGGTGAAGTTCCCGCCCCCGCAGCCGTAGGCCCAAAGGTAAGAGTTGTTCGCGAGCGTCGAGAACCAGTCCAGCGCGAAGACGTTCGCTCGTCCGAAAAACGCGGAAAAGGCACGCCATCCCGTCGAGGCAAACGCCTCCCCTCCGAATGCCCCGAAGTTGTCGTCGATCAGACCGCGGGCGGGAAGGGTCCAGACCGCATGGCGGAAGGCGTGGTCCTTGTCGAGGTACTGGCCGAGGAGATCGCGCTCGGTCTTCGGGCCGAAGGCGGGCATGTTGGCAAGGTCGACGCGGCCGACCGCCAGCTTCACGAAGCCGGGTGCATACGTCTGGTCGAACTTGCCATCTCCCGGCACGTTGCTCTGCCTGCCGGTTCCTCCGTAATTGGCGGTATCGGTCCAGATCCCATCCATGTCGCCGTAATAGAGGTCAGCCGGCCACGCCCCGATGTGATCTCCATGCCCGTCCGGCGCGAGCTGCCCGGAATAGGGGACTGGAACGTGGCCGAAGAGAAAGACGGTCTTCACGCGCGAAGGAGCAGCCTGGTAATCGGCGACGATCAGCGCCTTCACGGAGGGCACGGTCGCCGTCCGCGCGACGTCGTGGCGGATCACCGTCCAGCCGTCGCCGACCAGATCCTGTTGCAGCCGTCCCAGCTCGACGGAGAGATCGCTCACGTAGGTCGAGTCGACGACGAGAATCACCGCCCCGCGGTCTTCGACGAGCGGCAGCGATATGCCCGACGCGACATAGCCGGAACCGAAAACGCCGGCCTGTCTCGTGACCTGGTATTCGTAGGGGGTGCCGAGGGTGACGTTCGTGTCGGTAAAGCCGGTCGCGGACCCCGCGAGAGTTGCGATCGCCGTGCTCCACCCCGTCGCGGTCCACGCCTTGCGATAGACCTGATATTGCGTTGCTCCGGAATACGAGCCCCACGAGAGCGCGATCTGGGGCGGCGCGATCTGCACAGTCGCCGTGACCTGCACGGCGTAGTCCGCGGCCACCTGCGCCGGGGCACTGGAGGCAAAGACCGCAAGAATGAGGAGCGCGGTCGCCCCAAGGCACACCCGTCCCGCGATACCCCGCTCAGGGCGATGAAGCATTTACACAATTATAGGTCGGCGCGGCCGTCGGACAGCCAACGCTTGTGCCCACGAAAACGAGACGAGGTCTCACCGGCACGGTAGACTCGACGGTCCGTGAGATCCGAAGTGCGCTACCAGTCCGTCCGTCCTCTCTTCGAGCCTTTTCTCCTCGCCGTCGAGCGTCCCGGGCGCTACCTCGGCCTGGAGCGAAACGTCACCCGCAAGGACCTCGGCGGGATGGCGGTGACGGTGTGTCTCGCGTTTCCGGACGCGTACGAGATCGGGATGAGCCACACGGGCACGAAGATCCTCTACGAGATCGTGAACCGGCGGCCCGGCTGGGCCTGCGAGCGGACGTACGCGCCCTGGGTGGACTTCGAGGCGATTCTCAGGCGTGAGAAGGTCCCTCTCTTTTCCGTCGAGTCGTTCGCCCCCGTCTCGGACTTCGACGTCGTCGGCTTCTCCCTCCAGAGCGAGCTCAACTACACGAACGTCCCGAACATGCTCGAGCTCTCGGGCATTCCGGTCCTCGCCAGGGAGCGCGGCGACGCGCACCCCATCGTCATCGGCGGCGGGCCGTGCGTCGCGAACCCCGAGCCGCTCGCGGATTTCTTCGACGTCTTCCTCATCGGCGACGCGGAGGAAGCGCTTCCCGTCTTCCTCGACGAAGGTCGCGGCCACGGCGGGGCTCCCCCGCCGCGAGCGCCTCCTCGCCTTCGCGCATGCCCGGGAATCTACGTCCCTTCCCTTTACGACGTCCTCTACGACGGCGACCGCGTCGTTTCGACGACCGCGAACGCGCCCGGTGTGCCCGAGAAGGTGCGGCGCGTCTGGGTGGAGAAGCTCTCGGCCGACGTGTATCCCCGAAAGCCGATGGTGCCGTCGGTCGACATCGTCCAGGACCGCCTCGGCCTCGAGATCATGCGCGGCTGCACGCAAGGCTGCCGCTTCTGCCAGGCGGGGTACTGGTACCGGCCCGTGCGCGAGCTGGACCCCGCCGACGTCGCGAAAGCCACGAAGGCGTTCATCGACGAGGCCGGCTGGAGCGAGGTCGGACTGCTCTCCCTGTCGTCGGCCGACTACTCGCAGATCGAGCCCCTCGTCGCGTGCCTCGCGCCCGAGCTCGCGAAGACGAAAGTCTCGATCTCGCTGCCGTCGCTTCGGGCCGAGGCGTTCTCGGTCGGCCTCGCGGACGCCGTCTCGGAGGTGAGGAAGTCGGGCTTCACGTTCGCGCCCGAGACCGGCTCGGATCGACTGCGCCGCGTCATCAACAAGACGTTCACGAACGCCGACATGGTGAAGGCGGCGGACGTCGCCTTTTCGCGCGGCTGGGACATGATCAAGGTCTACACGATGATCGGCCTCCCGACGGAGACCGAACCGGACCTCGACGAGCTCGTGACGCTCGTGAAGGACATCCTCGCCCAGGGCAAGAAGACACGGCGTTCGCCCGACGGTGAACGTCTCGGTCGGATCGTTCGTCCCGAAGAGCTTCACGCCGTTCCAGTGGTTCGCGTTCGACGGCGTCGAGAGCCTGGACCGCAAGCTCGCGTATCTGAAGGAGAAGTTCCGCTCGGTTCGGGGCGCGAAGATGACCTGGCACGAGCCGAAGGAGGCCGAGATCGAGGCGATGCTCTCGCTCGGCGACCGGCGCATGGGCGCGCGCGATCCTCGAGGTCTGGAAACGCGGCGGGCGCTTCGACGCGTGGAGCGAGCACTTCTCGTGGGAGCGGTGGAACGAGGCGCTCGAGGCGGCGGGAGTTCCGAAGAGCCGCCACCTCAGGGAGAAGGACCTCAAGGAAACGCTTCCCTGGGACGTCGTCGACGCCTCCATCCGCAAGCCCTTCCTCGTCGTGGAGTGGAAGAAGGCGCTCAAGGAGATGCACACCGACGACTGCAAGTGGGGCCACTGCTACGCGTGCGGCGTCCCCGGCGACGGTGAAGACACAGTGCTCGCCAATCCGTTGCCGAAGGAATTCAGATTTGCTTCGGAGGAAGACGGGGACGAGAGCTCGGATATTCTCGAACGTCCGGAGTCAAGGGTCTTCGACCGCGGAGCGGCGCGCGGAGCGCGCCCTTGACACCGGACGTTCGAGCAACAGATTCGCTGATATCGGCGGCTGCATCAGCAGCCGCCGCATATGAGAAGAAGAAGGGGCGTTGCCCGTGGTGGCGCCTTCGGTCGCGAGCATCTCGCCTGCACCCGGTCTCCCTCCGAAGCAAATCTCATTTCTTCTCTTTCTCTTTCTCTTCCCTCTGCCTATACCGAAAAAGCCAAGGGCGCGGCGTACCGCACGAAGGCGATTCCGGACCTGCTGCCGCTCCGCGAGCGGCGGCTCGCCGGCGAGCGGGATCGCGGCGCCGGTTCCTTCGACCGCGCGGTCGTACCGCCTCACGTTCGAGAAGCTGGGCGACGCGCGATACCTCTCGCACCGCAACACGATGGACGTCCTCGAGCGCGCGCTGCGCGCCTCCGGCGCGCCCGTGCGCTACACGGAGGGCTACAACCCCCACCTCAGGATGTCGATGGGTCCCGCGCTGCCGCTCGGCCACGAGTCGAAGCACGAGCTCTTCGACGTGGACGTGGAGGACGTCCTCACAAAAGAGCACGTCCGGCCGTCAACGACCGCCTTCCATCGGGAATCCGAATCACCGCGTTTGCCGAGCTCCCGAAGGGCGCGAAATCCCTCGGCCGCGCCGCGACAGAGGCGGTCTACTCGTTCACGCTGCCGAACGGCGAAAGGCGCACCGAGAGGCTCGCTCTCGCGGGCGCGGAGGCCACGACGCCAAAGAAGTTCCTGGAAAAGGACGTACGGCGTCCCGCCCGAGGGCCAGCACGCCGTGCGCGTGACGCGCCTCGAGACCGTCCTTCAGTCGTAGACTGCCTGCCATGCCCTTCACCGTTCGCTGCCGCGCGGCCTTCGAGGCCGCGCATCATCTCGTGGACTACGTCGGCGGGCCCGAGCCCGTCCACGGGCACTCGTGGACGATCGAGGTGGCGCTTGGCGACGTCCGCGCTCGGCGCCTACGATCTCTCCGTGGACTTCGTGCCCGACCGAGGCGTTCGTGAAGTCGCTCGCGGAACGCCTCCACAACCGCGACCTCAATACCGTGCCGCCATTCGACCGAAAGAACGCGAGCGCCGAGAACGTCGCGCTCTGGGTCGCGGACGAAGTCGCGAAGGCCGGAGTCCTGAAGGACGGCGAACGGCTCGAGGAAGTCACCGTCTGGGAGGGCACCCGAAACTCGGTCACCTTCCGGCCGGATTGAGGCGCCATGCACCTCGTCGCGTTCCACGGCTATCCGCTGGACCACCGGATCTGGGGCCCTCTCGCCGCGCGCGCCGCGGCGGGCGCCCTCGGCCCGATCACGTCCGTCTTCGCTCCCGACTTCCGCGGGCGCGGAACCTCCCTCCGCCCCGCGGCGCCCACACACACGATGTCGCTCCTCGCCGACGACATGGCCGAGGAGATCTCCCGCGCCCTGCCCGAGGGCGAGCCGTTCGTCCTCGCGGGCCTCTCGATGGGCGGCTACGTGGCTTTCGAGTTCCTCAAGCGGCACGGAGCGCGCGAACGCGACCGGCTCCTGGGCCTCGCCCTTTTCGACACGAAGGCCTCCGCCGACGACGACGCGGGCCGCGCGAAGCGCAAGGAAGCCATCGAGGCGATCCGGAAGGACGGCATCGAGGCTGCCCTCTCCGCGATGCTGCCGAAGCTGCTCGCGAGGAGCTCGCCGAGGTACGCCCGCGGAAGAGACCGCGCGCGCGATGATCCTCGAGACGCCGCCCGAGACCGCCATGGCCGATCTCGCGGGCCTCGCCGTCCGCGACGAAGGCTTCGAAGTCCTGTCCGGCTGGGAGAAGCCGCTTCTCGTCGTCGTCGGCGACGAAGACGTCATCGCGCCGGCGTCGGACGCCGAGGCGATGATGGCCGTCGCGACGAACGCACCCTGGGTGAGGCTCGTCACGGTGCCCGAGGCCGGTCACCTCGTCCCGCTCGAGAGCCCGGATGAGGCGGCTCAGGCCCTCAGAGATATCGCTTCGAGAGTCTAGAAGATCGCAGCGGGCCCCTCGAAAAGCAAAAAGCTAAAGGGCTATTTCCCCGAAGCGGCGCTGAAGGACGGCAGGACCGTGAGCGCCGGCGTCGCGGAGCGCGCGGCGGCCGGGATCCCGGCGGGCTCGGGAGAAGGCTCGAAGACTGGCAGGGTGGAGGGACGCGGCGCGGGAGCGTAAGCCGGAAGAGGGACGCGCTTGCCGTGGGCGTACACGGGGTGGCGGCCCTTTTCCTTGTACCACTCGGCCAGCGTGGCGCTCTGGAACATCTCCTCGACGATCTTCCGCCAGCCGGCGCCCGTGTTGTAGGCGCAGAACGAGATCTCGCCGAGCTGGGTGCCGTACGGAATGATGCACATCTCGGTGCGGCGAAAGTCGTAGTTGAAGAGGTCCTGGAACCACATGCCGGCCACGAGGAGGACGCGCCAGGGATAGCGCGCCTGCTTCGCGATCCCCATTCCCCGGCCCGTGTGCCCGTCCATGACCTTGAGCGTCTCCCAGACGCCGAGGTTCTTCGGCACGCCCGCGGGGCGGATGTTGCGCGCGAGCGAGAGAGCGGTCTGGAGCGACCGTGAGAAAGCGGCCGCGCGCCGAGTCCGTCACGACCGTCAGGTCGCGCAGGAGGCGATCCGCGTCGAGGATCTGGGTGATCGGCACGGCGTCGCCCGACTCGGGGTGGACGAGCATCATCGTCCCGATGCCGCAGTTCGGGTGGCAGCCGCACTTGAGCGAGCCCCACTGGGCCTCGAGGCCGCCGAGCAGGTCCTTGAGATCGGAGAACGGGCCCGACGCGGACAGCGGAAACCAGTCGCGCATCGGCTCGCCGATTCCGGCCTGGTCCTTCACGTCGTGCGCGAGGTGGGCGAGCGTGTACCGCTGCTTCTTGCGCGTCTCGTCGTCGATCTCCTCGTCGCGGCCCGTGAAGGAAACGGGCTGGAAGGAGACGGCGTTGATCTTGTCGACGTTCCGGATGGCGAACCTCAGGATGTCGCCGACCTGGTCGTTGTTGACGGTGTTCACGAGAGTCGTCACGAGCGTGACGTCGACGCCGGCCGCGTGGAGGTTGTCGAGCGCCTGCAGCTTGACGTCGTACAGGTTGCCGACGCCGCGGTGAGTGTTGTGCTCGTTGCCGACGCCGTCGAACTGCAGGTACGCGAGCCTCAGCCCCGCCTCGTACGCGGCCTTCGCGAACTCGGGCTCCTGCGCGAACCGGATTCCGTTCGTCGCGCACTGGACCGAGAAGTAGCCGATCTCCTTCGCGTAGCGCGTCGCCTCGAGGAAGAAAGGCGAGATCGTCGGCTCGCCTCCCGAGAACTGCACGGAAAGCTGACGTCGCGGCTTGATGGAGACCGCGTTGTCGAGGATCTCCCGAACGTCCGCGAAGGAGAGCTCGTGGACGTAGCCGACCTGGTTCGCGTCCATGAAGCACGGGTTGCACATCATGTTGCAGCGGTTCGTCAGGTCGACGGTGAGGACGGCCCCGCGGCCGTACTTGATCGAGGCCGAGCCGTGGTCGTGAAGGGCGTCCTTGCCGATCTTCACGTCGCGCCCGAAGAAATTCTCCTCGAGCCGGCCGAAGAAGCGCGCGTCGCTCGCCATGAGGTCCTCGAACGTGCCGTGCTTCGGGCACGTCTTGACCATCCAGATCTCGTTCCCGCGCAGGACGATGTCCGCGGGAATCTCGCCCGGGCGCCCGTCCACGAGCTCGCGCAGCTCGCGCGTGCCGCCCACGATCGCGTCCCGGACCTCCCGCGTGCACGTCGGGCAGAGCGAGTCCGTGCGGCGCGGATAGCCGAGCGGCGGCTTCGTGCGCTGGTGGCTCTTCGGGAGCGGTTCCGGAGCCCAGGCCGGATGAAACGCGCGCGCCGGAATGCGGCGGTTCACGGCCTGGAAGGCGTTCCAGGCGACGTTCGCCGTCGACCGGACCGCCGCGTAGAACAGCTCGCGCATCGATCTCCTCCCGGATTGGATCGTCGCGCCGCACTCTCGGGTATGGCTCTCGCCGCGACGACTGTATGAAGCCGGAACTTTACCACGCGACCTTACGACACCCGCCCCGCCGCGTCGAGAATGCGTCCCGTTCCGGGCAATTCGGGGGGCCCGTAAAGGCGCTCGACGCGCCGGAGCGCGGCCTTCCCGACCGCGCGCACGGCCCCGTAGTTCAGGGCGGCTCCGGCGGCCGCACCGAGCAGGGGGACGAGGTGCGAGGCCTCGCGCCCGACGAAGCGCGCGAGGAGGCGCGCGGCGATCTCCTCGGCAGCGCGGGTCGTGAGGCGGCGCCCCACGTTGATGCCCGCGCCGGCGGCAAGGCCGGCGAGCACCTCGAGCGCGCGCTCGTTCGGCTCCATGGGAGCGCCGTAGAGGAGATGGAGGGAGACGATGAGCCGGCTCTGCAGGACCAGAAGCGCCGTCAGCTCGGGCGCGGCCGTCGCGAGCGAGGCCCACCCGGGCGGCAGCCCCGCCACGCCGCCGAGGACCGCGGCACGGCGGGCCGCCCTCGTGACGAGGCGCTCGCCCTTCTCTCGCGTCGTCGTCTCCGGGTACTTGCGCCGAGAGCTGCCGAACATCGCTCCGGAGACGGTCGACGTCGAGGTCGGTCGTGGCCTTCTCGACCAGCTTCAGGAAGGTCTCGGCCAGCATCCGGGGTCTATCATCGGCGCGGCCGGTCGGCCCTGACAAGGACCGTCCGGACGCTCCAAGGAGGACACACGGAATGTCGATCCGAACGTCTGCTTCCCGGGCGGTCCGCGCGGCCTTCGCGGCTCTTCTCGTCCTTGCCTCCGCCTCGAGCCTCGCCGCGGCCGCGAAACCGAAGCCGAAGAAGAAGCCTCCGGTCCGGACGGCACCGCACGACTACGCCCATGCGGTGGCCATCCTCCGCACCGAGCGCGGCGACGTGACGATCCGCTTCTTCTTCGACCGCGCCCCGAATCACGTGAAGAACTTCATCGATCTCGCGGCCTCGGGTTTCTACGACGGCACGCTCTTCCACCGCGTCATCCCCGGCTTCGTCCTGCAGGGCGGCGATCCGCTGACGAAGGACCCGAAGAACGCGTTCGTCTGGGGAAATGCCGGCAAGACCGACGCGAAGGGAAATCCGGTCACGCTGAAGCCGGAGTTCAACGAGACGGCCCACAAGCGCGGCATCGTCTCGATGGCCCGCTCCTCGGCGCCCGACTCGGCCTCTTCCCAGTTCTTCATCGTCCTCAAGGACTACCCGTCGCTCGACCACCAGTACACGGCGTTCGGCGAGGTCGTGAAAGGCATGGACGTCGTGGACCGCATCGTGGCCGATTCGAATCCGGACCCGTCGAACGCCAATCTCGGCAAGCCCCGGGCCTATCAGAAGCTGGTGAAAGTCGACATCGTCGAGGAGAGCGCCGCTCCGGACGCGACGCCGGCGCCGGCGAAAAAGGGGTGACCGACACCCCGGAGCTCGAAGCGGCCCGGCGTCTCGGATGCGCTCGTGAGCGCCTCGGCCTCGCCGGCGCTGCGGCGCCCGTGCCCCTCGCCGGAGATGTCGGTGCGCGCCGTTACTTCCGGCAGCGGACCGCAGGCCACTCTTCGACTCTTCTCGTTCTCTATCCGCAGCCGGCCTCGGCCGCGCAGGCGAACTGGGCCGCGGTCGGCGCGGCCCTCGCCGCCGCCGGCGTGCGCGTGCCCGCGCTCCTCGAGGACGCCCCGGACCTCGGCGTGGCGCTCATCGAGGATCTCGGAGACCGCGACCTCGCGATCGACCTCGCCGAGGCGCCCGTCGAGGACCGTTCACGCCTCCTCGACGAGGCCGAGGACCTGCTCCTCTCCGTCCGCTCGGTCTCGCGGGCGGCCGCCACGCGCAATCCCGCCTTCGATGCCGAGTTCTTCGCGGCCGAGCTCGACCACACCCGGCATTGGGCGCTCGAGAAGGGAGGCCGCGAGCCTCTCGGCGCGTCGCGTGCCGCCGACTGGCGGGAGTCTCGCGGGGCCCTCGCCCGTGCCGCGGCCGATCCCCGCGCCACCGGAGATCCCGTTCCGACGCATCGCGATTACCACGCGAACAACCTCATGCGCGCGCCCGGACGGCCGGCTCGCGGCGATCGACTTTCAGGATCTGCGCCTCGGGCCGCCGGACTACGATCCCGTCTCGCTGCGCTTCGAAAGGGCCGCCGAAGCCGTGGCGTGCGACGCCGCGCGCGTACTCGCAGCCGGTCCTCCTTCAGAGAGCCTGGAAAGTCCTCGGGACGTTCGAGAAGATGATGCTCATGGGCAGGCCGTTCTATCGCCCGCACCGCGAGGCGGCGCGACGCGTCATCCGCCGCCACACGGCGCCCGGCGGCCCCTTCGCTCCCCTTCTCGCATTCCTCTGAACTCGAGCGCGGGCGTATGATCGCGCCGGCAGGAGGATCCCGTGCCGAATCTCGGACTTCCCGAACTTCTCGTCATCCTCGTGATCGTCGTCCTCATCTTCGGGGCCGGCAAGATCCCGCAGCTCGGCAAGGGCCTCGGCGAAGGCATCAAGAACTTCAAGGATTCGATGCGCGAAGGCCAGTCCACCGATTCGAAGGACGCCCCGAAGAACGACGGAACCAACAAGCCCAAGTAGGCGAGCCCGCGGCCCCAGGGGCCCGTCATCGGGAAGAACAGACCACCGAGGTCTGCGCATGAACACGCTCAAGATCGTCTTCCTCATGACGTTCATGACCGTCCTCCTCGTGGGCGTCGGCCAGCTCGTGGGCGGCTCCCAGGGGGCGGTTCTCGCTCTCGTACTCGCCGGCGGCATGAACCTGTTCGCGTACTTCTTCTCGGACCGGATGGTGCTGGCGTCGACCGGCGCCCGTCTCGTCACCGAGGCCGAAGCGCCCGAGCTCCACAGGATCGTCCGTTCGCTCGCGACGAAGGCGGGCATCCCGATGCCGCGCGTGGCGATCATTCCCCAGGAGGCGCCGAACGCCTTCGCGACGGGGCGCGATCCCGAGCATGCCGTCGTGGCGGCCACGGAAGGCCTCCTCGAGCTCGTGGACGAGGACGAGCTCGAGGGGGTTCTCGGGCACGAGCTCGGACACGTCCTGAACCGCGACATCCTGGTCGGCGCGATCGCCGCGACGCTCGCGGGCGCCCTCACATACCTCTCCCAGATGGCCATGTGGGGCGGAATGCGCCGCGACGACCGGGAGGAAGGCGGCTCGAACCCGCTCGCTTCGCTGCGTCGCGATCCTCCTCGCGCCGATCGCGGCGGCGATCGTTCAGGCCATGATCTCGCGCCAGGCCGAGTTCCGGGCCGACGAGACGGGCGCACACCTGTGCGGCCGGCCGCTCGAGCTCGCCTCGGCGCTCGGGAAGCTCGAAGCCTCTGCCCACCGCACCGAGCTCGAGGCGTCCCCATCGTCCTCGCATCTGTTCATCGTGAACCCGTTCTCGGGAGGCCTCGCGCGCCTGTTCTCGACTCATCCGCCCACGGAAGAGCGCGTCGCGCGCCTCGAGGCCATGGCGCGCGGGGGAATGACGCCGACCTAGCTGTTGTCGCGGCCGCGCAGCGGCGGCTTGACCTTCAGGAGCGAGATCTTCGCCCGCAGCGTGTTGCGGTGGATGCCGAGGGACCTCGCCGCGCGGCCCATGTTGCCGGAGGCGCGCGTCACCGCCGCCGCCACGTATTTCTTCTCGAATTCCTTCTTCGCGGCCTCGAGCGGAATACCCTTCGAAACCAGCTCGTCGATGATCCGTTGCAGCTGCCCGTCGATCGTCACAGACACGTCTCCTCCCGCACTCCGCACGAACGCTCGCCGTTTGGGGGAGAGAAAGCTATCACGGGAATTTCATCCCGCAACAGTTTTTTGAGGCGCGTTCCTTTACTTGAGCTCGACGGCGTCGCCGACGCCCATCGTGTCCGACATTAAGGTGATGATGGCGACCGAGGTCCGGGCTCTCGTCGTCAGGATCGACGCCTCGCCGAGGATCGTCCGCACTCCCTCCGCGCGGCCGGACGGCCGGTAAACGGTGAGAAAGTCCCCGGGATTCAGGCCGTCGGCTTCTCCGAGGTCCAGGAAGACGACCGAGTCGGTCCCGACGAGGAGTCACCGCACCCCGGGTCTCCACGATGTGTCCGATCACCTTTCCGTTCGGCACGTCGCACATCGTCGCCACCTGCGTCCGGCGCACGAGCGGCACCGGAACCGGCTCGAAGGGCATGATGAAATCGCCGATCTGCGTGTCGGCGCACCCGTAGGTGATCTCGGCGATCGAGGATCGCTCCTGCGCGCAGATCACGCGCACGCGGCCGGGCGTCAGGTAGATGCGGCCGACGACCTCGATGTCCGAGTCCCACTTGTTCACGGTGTGCTGGGGCCGCACGATCGTGAACTCCATTCCCGCCTGGACGCCGTCCCGCTCTCCGATGTCGATATAGACGATGTCGCCCTGCATGAAGAACGTCTGGTTCTTCTCCTTCTCGGCGCTCACGATCGCTCCCGGAAAGACCTCGGCTGTCTCCCCGAGATAACCCGAGCAGTACACGTCCGCCTCGACGCCGATCGGAATCGGCCCCGTCACCGTCTGCGGCACCCTGACGATCTTCTCGATCCGGGGTGCGCTGGCGGCAGCTGGCCCATGGCTCAGAGCGGCAGGCGGTTCGTCTGACGCCCGAAGGACGGGCATGGCGGCGAGGAGGATGCCCGCCGTGAGAGCAGCCAGAGGATGACGCATGACGACCTCCTGCTCGAAAACGGTGCCCAGGGACGGCAGAGCCGAGCGAAAACCGTGACGCAGAAGGCACCCTAAGTTACCGCATCGAAAGCGGTTGCGTCAAATCGCGCTCTTCGGGAGGCGCGTCAGCCGCCTGCCGCCCGAACCGGAGCGGCCGCCCCGGCCGGCGGTGCGGGCAGCTTCCTGACGAGCGGGCTCGCGGGATAGTCGCGCGCGAGGCGCTCCCAGAGCGTCCGCGCCTCGTCCTTGTTGCCCATTTTCGTCTCGAGGAGGCCCGCCTCGTAGAGGACCTTGTCGAGGCCCGCGTACTCGGGATAGGCGGTGAGGATCGTGTCCATCCTGCCCTTCGCCGCCCGCCACGCCTTGCGCCTCAGGTAGAAGTGGCCCACGAGGTACTCGTGCTCGGCGAGGAGGCCCCGCATGGCACCGAGGCGCGCGCGCGCCTCCGTGGCGTATGGAGAGTCGGGGTAATTGATGACGAGCTCCCGGTAGGAGGTCGCCGCGAGGCGCGTATTCCCCTGCTCCCGGTCCGGGCGCTCCGCCTGCCGGTCCGAGCACTGCGCGAGGCGGAAGAGGGCGTAGTCGGACTTCGGGTGCGACGGGTAGCGGTTCCGGAAATCCTTGTACCTGACGCCCGCCTCGAGATAACCGAGCTGCGTCTTCTCGTCGAAGTAACGAGTCGGCGAGGCGGAGCGCGGCCTGCCGTCCGATCGGGTCGTTCGCGTAGTTCTCGGCCACGAAGCGCAGGTACTGGCGGCCCGTCTCGTACTTCTTCTTCTTCACGAGCGCTTCGCCCCGCGCGTACGCTTCTTCCTTCGGCATCGTCAGGAGCTCGCGCGTCAGCTTCGCGGCGTCGTTCGACGAGCTGCAGCCCGACAGAACGGCGAAGCCCTGCGCCGAGCACCGCGGCGGCGAGGAGGCGAGGAGGCGTTCGTCGCGACATGGAGTTCGGAGGATGCACGGGTCTTGCGCGCCCTTTCAAGCACGCAACGTGCCGGCCGATCCGGCGGCCTCCCGGAGACGTCTGATCGATCCGGGCACGTCCCCTGCCGAGAAAACAGACGCGCCCGCGACGAAATGGCGCGCTCCGGCGCGGACGAGGTCGCCGATGTTCCCGGGGCCGACGCCCCCGTCCACCGCGATGGTCGCCCGCGAACCCGATTTCCGGATCATCTCCGACAGCCGCGCCACGCGGTCGAGCGAACCCTCGATGAAGGCCTGCCCTCCCCAGCCCGGGTTGACCGTCATGACGAGGACGAAGTCGACGAAGAGAAGCGCCTCGTCGAGAGACGTGAGCGAGGTGCCCGGGTTGATCGCGACGCCCGGGCTCACGTCGCGCTCGCGCGCGTGCTGGGCGAACCGGTGGAGATGCGGCTCGGCCTCGACGTGCACGGCCACGCGCGACGCGCCCGCGTCGAGGTACTGGTCGAGCGTCGCGAGCGGCTCCTCGATCATGAGATGGACGTCGAAGGGCACGCGCGTCACCTTCCGGAGCGCGTTCAGGACGATCGGCCCGACGGTCAGATTCGGGACGAAGCGCCCGTCCATGACGTCGAAGTGAATCCAGTCGGCGCCGCCGTCCTCGCACGCGCGCGCGGCCTCGCCAAGCCGGGAAAAATCCGCCGACAGGAGCGAGGGCGCGAGGGCGACGCTCATGCGCCTCCCTCGGGCGACGCGATCACGAAGGACAGGGCGTCGCGCCGCGTGACCGGCGAGCCCGCGAGCGGGAACTGCCTGAGGATCGTGCCGGTGAGGGCGCCCTCGTACGCCTGGCTCTTGACGCCGCCGATGCGGAATCCCCGCTCCTCGAAGGCCGTCCGCACGCGCTCGAAGTCGCGGCCGATGAGGTCGGGCATCACCCAGGCGACGTCCGGCATGCCGCGATTCACGAGCAGGTCGACCGGCGAATCGGGCGGCGTGATCGATCCGGGCGCGATTCCCTGGGCGACGACGCCGGGCGGGCCCGGCAGCCGGATGGAGGCGACCGCGGCCTCCTTGAGTCCCGCCTTCGCGACGGTGAGCGCCGCGGCGCGCGCCGAGAGGCCCGTCAGATCGGGCATCCGGACGGCGCGGGGACCGAGCGAGAGGGCGATGCGGATCGTCTGGCCGCCCTTGACCGCCGTGTTCGCGGCCGGCATCTGGCTTCGCACGCGATGCGCGGCGACCGCGTCGTCGAAACCCTCCTGCGCGGGGTCCACCTTCACCTCGAGGCCGCGTTCGGCCGCCACGGTCGCCGCCTCCTCGGCGGTGAGGTTCGTGAAGTTCGGCACCTTGAGCGACTTTCCCGCCACGAATCGCGTGAAAGACACCCAGGTCGCCGCGGCGAGCACACCGGCCAGCAACATCGCGTAGATCACTCTTCCGAACACGCCTCCCATGGCGAATCGACTTTAGCAGGCTCGGGGCCGTCGTCCTTGACTCGCCCCGCGCGGACCGGGAGACTGCCCTCCCCATGGCGGACACCCGCTCTTTCGACCCCGGCTCCGTCGAAGCCGAATCCCGGCCGGCACTGCCCCTCGCGCGGGCGGACCTCCACCTGCACACGAACGCGTCCGTCTTCAAGTACTTCCGGGCGGCGAACACGCGCGACTCGTACAACGACCCCGACGAGACCTACCGCCTCGCGAAGAGCCGCGGGATGGACTTCGTGACGTTCACGGACCACGACACCGTGGACGGCTGCCTGAAGTTCCAGGACCGCCATCCGGACTACGTGGATTTCTTCGTTTCGGCCGAGATCGAGACGTTCTTCCCCCGCACGGGCCACCGCATCCACGTGAACGTCTTCGACCTCTCGCTCGCCCAGTGGAAGGTCGTCGACCGGAAGCGGCGCAACATCTTCGACCTCGTCGAGTACCTGAGGAGCGAGGGACTGCTCTATTCCGCGAACCACCTCTTCCAGTCGTACCGCATGCGGCAGGCCCCGGAGGACTTCTTCACGACGATGCTCGAGCTCTTCGACGTCTTCGAGGTCAAGAACGGCTCGATGGCCTACCAGCACAACGCGCTCGTCGAGGACCTCCTCACCGCGGCCAAGGAGAAGCGCGGCTCGCTCGCGCTCGTCGGCGGATCGGACGCCCACACGTATCCGCCCGTCGCCTCCGTCTTCACGATGGCGCCGGGAGCGACGTGGCGGGAGTTCCTTTCCTCGGTCCGCGCGGGCGAGTGCCTCTCCTGGGGCGTCGAGATGGGCTTCACGAAGGTCCTCGGCGACGTCTACGAGCTGCTCGGCAAGTACTACCGCACGGTCGTGGACTTCAAGAACCCCGCGTACACGCCGACCGAGAAGGCGCGCCACTTCCTGCTCGCGCTCGCCTCGGTGCCGTTCAACGTGGCGGGCGCTCCCATCGCCGTCTACTCCCTGAACTACGCCAAGCAGATCGCGCTCTCGAGGAGGCTCAAGGCGCGCTTCGAGAGGAAGGGGCGGCCGGGCAGCTGAGCGCGCGGCTCAGGTCGCCGACGGCCCGCCGTCCTTCTTCGCGTACTTCGTCGCGACGTAGTCGTCCACGAGCTTCCGGAACGCCTCCGACAGCTCCTCGTGCGTGCCCTTGAGCGTCGTGAACTTCTGGCCGTCGATGAAGACGGGACAGCTCGGCGCCTCGCCCGTGCCCGGGAGCGAAATGCCGATGTTCGCGGCCTTCGACTCGCCGGGGCCGTTCACGATGCAGCCCATGACCGCGAGCGTCATCGTCTCGACGCCTTCGTAGCGCGTTTTCCATGCCGGCATCTGCTCGCGGACGTAGCTCTGGATCCGCTCGGCCAGCTCCTGGAACCCCGTGGACGTCGTGCGGCCGCAGCCGGGGCAGGCCGTGACGGACGGCGCGAAGCTGCGGAGGCCGAGCGACTGAAGGAGCTCGCACGCGGCGTACACCTCCTCGCGCCGGTCGCCGCCGGGGCGCGGCGTGAGCGAGACGCGGATCGTGTCGCCGATTCCCTCGTTCAGAAGGACGCCCATCGCGGCCGACGACCACACGAGCCCCTTCGTCCCCATGCCGGCCTCCGTGAGGCCGAGGTGCAGCGGCTGGTCGGTCTTCGCCGCGAGCTCGCGGTACACGGCGATGAGGTCGTTCGGGCGCGAGACCTTGCACGAGATGATGATCTGGTCCTTCTTCATGCCCGTCTCGAGCGCGAGCTCGGTGGACTCGAGAGCCGAGAGGACCATGCACTCGTTGACGATCTCCTCCGACGAGCGGCCGAGATCGCGGTCCGTGTTCTCCTGCATCTTCCGCATGACGAGCTCCTGGTTCAGGGAGCCGCCGTTCACGCCGATGCGCACGGGCCGGCCGAGGTCGCGCGCGACGGAGCAGATCGTCGCGAACTGCTCGTCGCGCCTCTTCCCCGTGCCCACGTTCCCGGGGTTGATCCGGTACTTGTCGAGCGCTTTCGCCATCTCCGGGTATTTCGTGAGGAGGATGTGCCCGTTGTAATGGAAGTCGCCGATGAGGGGCACGCCGCAGCCCGCGTCGAGGAGGCGTTTCCTGATCTCGGGGACCGCCCGCGCGGCCTCGTCGACGTTCACCGTGACGCGGACGAGCTCGGAGCCCGCCTCCGCGAGCTCGAGCGCCTGCCGGACGGTCGAGGCGACGTCGGCCGTGTCCGTGTTCGACATGGACTGCACGACGACGGGAGCGCCGCCCCCGACCTGCACGTTTCCCACCCGCACGCCGACGGTCCCGTGGCGCGGGCGGATCGTCCCTTGGGCCATCAGAAGCTGACGTTCTTCAGGACGTCGAAGTAGAGGACGGTCACCATGACGAGCACCAGGAAGACGAAGCCGGCCTGCAGGAGCCGCTCCTTCACCTTGATCGAGAAGTCCCGCCGCGCAACGGCCTCGAGGAGCGTGACGAAGATCTGGCCGCCGTCGAGGAGCGGGATCGGGAGGAGATTCAGGATTCCGAGCTGGAGCGAGAGAATGCCCATGAGCAGGACGAGCGCCGACGGTCCCGAGCGCGCCGCCTCACCCGAGAATTTCGCGATGTCGATCGGGCCCGAGAACTGGCGCATGGAGCCCGTGCCGCGAAAGAGGCGGCCGACGATCTGACCGGTCACCTGCACCTGTCGGAGGTTCTCGCGCCAGGAGGCCGCGAACGCCTCGGCGAGCCCGAACCGGCGGACGATCGTCTCCTCCTTCGGCGCGAAGCCGATGCGCCAGTTCTCGCCTTCCTTCACGGGCACCACGTTCAGCGTCTTCGTCTCGCCGTTCCGCGACACGACCATCTCGATGGGCCTGGGCCCGTCCTTGTCGAACGTCGACGCCGCCTCCCGGATGAAGCGCACGACCTCGAAATAGAGGACGACGGGCTTGCCGCCGACGGAGACGATTCGGTCGCCGACCTGAAGGCCGGCCTTCGCGCCGGGGTAGCCGGGGACGACCCGCGCGACGACGGCCGGGATGTAGGGATTGAGACCCGTGTAGCCGATGTCGTATTTCGAGCGCGGCTCGGGCGTGAGACGGAGGGTGAGCGGCTTTCCGTCGCGCTCGACGCCGACCGTGAGCTCCTCGCGCGGGGCGAGGCCGGTCTCGAGCTCGACCTCTTCCCACGTTCTCACGGGCTTTCCGGAGATCGTCGCGATGCGGTCGCCCTCGTGGATGCCCGCCTTCTCGGCCGGACTCCCGTGGTCGACGACCTTCACGACGGGGGCTTCGCCCTTGTATTTCGCGACCTCGACGCCGATGAGGAACGCGAGAGCGGTGAGGAGGAACGCGAGGACGAGATTCACTCCCGGGCCGGCGAAGAGGATGAGGAGGCGCTGGAGGCGCGTACCGGGCTGCGTCACCGACGCTTCGGCCGTCCCGTGCACGACGTCGCTCTCGTCGGGACCGAGGCCGACGACCTTCACGTAGCCGCCGAGCGGGATGAGCGAGACCCGGTAGTCGGTCTCGTTCCTCTTCCAGCCGAAGAGCCGCTTGCCGAATCCGAGAGAGAAGATCTCGACCGGGAACTTGAAGAGCTTCGCGATGAGGAAATGTCCCCCCTCGTGAAACACGATGAGGAACGAGAGCACGAAGATCAGGGCGAGGATGTTGGTCGGAATGGTCATGAGGCCTCGGGGTTTTACGCGGGAAGGGCGCGAGCGGTTGCCGCGCGCGGGCTGGTTTCGAGCAGGGGAAGGAGCGCGACGGCCTCGCGCCGCGCCCACGCGTCGGCCTCGAGCGCGTCCGCGACGGACGCCACGCGCACGACGCGATGTCTGCCGAGGATCCGGGCGACCATCTCGACGATCGCGGGATACGGAATGCGCCGGTCGAGGAACGCCTGGACCGCGACCTCGTTCGCGGCGTTCAGCACCGCCGGAGCCGAGCCGCCCGTCTCGAGCGCGGCGTACGCGAGCCCCACGGCCGGGTAGCGGGTCGGGTCGAGCGGGAAGAACTCGAGCTTGCCGAGCGCCAGGAGGTCGAGCCCCTTGAGCGGCGTCGGAACGCGATCGGGATACGTGAGCGCATAGAGGATCGGGAAGCGCATGTCGTTCGGCGACATCTGCGCGAGTACCGAGCCGTCCACGTACTCGACCATCGAGTGCACGATGGACTGCGGGTGGATGACGACGTCGATCTTCCTGCCCGGCACCCCGAAGAGCCACCGGGCCTCGATGACCTCGAGACCCTTGTTCATCATCGTGGCCGAGTCGATCGTGATCTTCGGGCCCATCTTCCACGTCGGGTGCCGAAGCGCGTCGTCCACGGTGATCGCGCCGAACGTGGCGAAGTCGCGGGAGCGGAACGGGCCGCCGGACGCGGTGAGGACGAGCCGCTTCACTTCTCCGGGGGCGCCCGCGCGGAGCGCCTGATGGAGCGCGCAGTGTTCGGAGTCCACGGGCAGGACCATGGCGCCGGAGGCGCGCGCCGCCGCCATGAGCGGCTCGCCCGCCACGACGAGGGTCTCCTTGTTCGCGAGAGCGAGCGTCTTGCCGAGCCTCACGGCCTCGTACGCGGGCGCGAGGCCGATCGACCCGACGATGCCGCCGAGAACGACGTCCGCCTCCGGAAGCGTCGCCACGTCGACGAGGCCCTGGGGCCCGAAGCCCACGGAAAGGCCGGGGAACTCCTGCCTCAGGCGCGCGGCGTCCTCGCGCGTCTTCACCGAGACGACCTTCGGGCGGTGCGCGGCGATCGCCGGCAGGAGCTTGTCCAGGTTCGAGCCGGCGGACATCGAGACGATCTCGAAGCGGTCCGGAAAATGCGCGACGACCGACAGGGCCGAGTCCCCGATGGAGCCCGTCGCGCCGAGGAGGGCGATGCGCTTTCTTCATCGCGGCAGGGACTCCGGCAGGAACGTGAGAAGGAGGAGCACGGCCGGCGAGACGTAGAGGAGCGAATCGAGCCGGTCGAGGAGCCCTCCGTGGCCGGGCAGGATCCCGCCGGAGTCCTTCACGGCGCAGCTTCTCTTGAACGTGGATTCGAGGAGATCCCCGACGACGGCGAGGCCCGCGATGAGAAGGCCCGCTGCCGCGCCGAAAATCGCGGAGCGACCGGCCCCGAGAAGGAGAGAGGCCGCGAGACCGAAGACCGCGCCCGCCGCGAGCTGCCCGAAGAGGCCCTCGACGGTCTTCTTGGGGCTCACGACGGGCGCGAGCTTTCTCCTGCCCCACTTTCGGCCCACGTAGTACGCGGCCGAGTCGCTCGCCCAGACGGTCGCGAGGACGAAAAGCACGGGTTTCCAGCCATGCGCCCTGAGGCCCACCATCGCGCCCGCGCCGAGCGCGACGTAGAGCGTCGCGAAGACGGACGACGCGGACGACGCCAGGAGCACCGCCTCGCGCGGCGACGCGAACATGACGAGCGTCGGCAGCGCGAAAAGCGCGACGCCCGCGAGCACGACGAGCATGAGCAGAGAGGCCAGATACGCCGCCGCGACGAGCGCGAGGAAGAGGCCGACGCCCGGCGGATTTCGGCACGATCCATCCCGCGGCCTCGATGAGCCGGTAGAACTCGAGGAGCGCCAGCGTCGTCGCCGCGGCCACGAGCAGCGCCCAGGCCCAGAGCGGAGCCGCCACGAGCACCGCGAGGACCGCGGGGATGAGGACCGCGGCCGTGATCTCCCTCTGGAATCTCATCGCGACGCGGCCGCCGGATGCGCCGCCGGCGCCGCGACCTCGTCCCGCCTTCCTTCCGCCTCCGAGACGCCGCCGTACCGGCGCTCGCGCTTCTGGAACTCGGCGAGCGCCTCGAGGAAGTGCCCGGCCCGGAAGTCGGGCCAGAGCACGGGCGTCACGTAGATCTCGGCGTACGCGATCTGCCAGAGGAGGTAGTTCGAGATGCGCATCTCGCCGCTCGTGCGGATGAGGAGATCCGGGTCGGGCAGCCCGGCCGTGTAGAGCTCCGATTCGATCGCGGCCTCGTCGATGTCCTCGGGACGCAGCACGCCGGCCTTCACTTTCTTCGCGAGCGCCCGCATCGCGTCGGCGAGCTCGGCGCGGCCCGAGTAGTTGAGGGCGATGTTGAAGATCATGCCCTTTCCGTGCGCCGTCGCGGCGAGCGCGCGCTCGAGCTCGCGCTGGACGGAGGAATCGAGGCCGTCCATGCGCCCCACGACGCGGAAGACGATGTCGTTGTCGAGAAGCGTCTTCAGCTCCCGCCTCACGTACTCCTTCAGGAGCGCCATGAGCGTCGCGACCTCGAGGTGCGGGCGCTTCCAGTTCTCCGTGGAGAACGCGTAGAGCGTCAGCGCCGTGAGCTCGAGGCGCGCGGCCGTCTCGACCGTCGCGCGCACGGAATCGATCCCGGCGCGATGGCCCTCGACGCGCGGCAGGCGGCGCTGCCGCGCCCAGCGGCCGTTGCCGTCCATGATGACGGCCACGTGCCGCGGAAGGCGGCCGAGGTCGAGAGCGTCGAGAAGCGTCCGGTCGGGCGTGCCCGGCGCGGCGATGGAGTCCTTGTCGATCATTGGCATCGGGGGCGAAACACGCCCCCGAGCGTGCATTCTATCCCGACGAAACGGGCGCGACGGCGGTGGTCGGGAAGTCCCCGGGAAGCGTCTCCGGGGGATACAGAACCTTCGCGAGCGTCAGGCCGCGCGCTTCCGCGGTCGGTCCGGGCCTCGCGAGGGCGTCCTCGGGTCGAATGCGGCCCCGGCCCGCGTCCCGGAGCGTCCCCACGAGCCGGCGCACCATGCCGCGGAGGAAGCCGTCCCCGGCCGCCGTGATGAGGAGAAGAGAACCCTCCTCTTGAACGTCCAGCCGCGCGAGCGTGCGCACGGTCGTCCCCGGGTCGGAGCCCGTGAGGGAAAACGGAGCGAAGTCGCGCCGCCCGACGAGGGTCGCCGCGGCGGCGCGCATCGCCTCGACGTCGAGCGGCTCCGGGCGAGCGCCTCGACGAGGCCGCGATGCGGATGGAGGAATTCCCCGCGGCGCAGGCGGTAGACGTAGACCTTGCCGATCGCCGAGTGGCGGGCGTGGAAGTCGGGAGCTGCTTCGGAGACGTTCAGGACCCGCACGTCCCAGGCAAGCTTCGAGTTCAGGGCACGGCGGATTTCTTCGAAGGTAAGAGAGGGCGCGCCCTCGGGCACAGTCGACGTGCGCGACCTGGGCGTCCGCGTGAACGCCGGAATCGGTCCGGCCCGCGCCGTGGACCCGAACCTCCTCTCCAAATATCTCCTTCAAAGAATCTTCCAGAACGCCCTGGACGGTGCGCGGCCGGGTGCCGCCGTCGCGGGGCGCCTGCACCTGCCACCCTTCGAAGAACGTCCCCAGATACGCCAGCTCGAGCTTCAGCCTCACGACGGCGATTATGGCCGCGCCCCGCCGGGCCCCCGCGCTATCGTCGGCGCGATGTCCGCCGCTCCCGCCGCCCCTTCCCTCGTCGTCACCGAGATCTTCCGCAGCCTGCAGGGCGAGTCCACGTTCGCGGGCCTTCCCTGCTCGTTCGTGCGCCTGACGGGCTGCGGCCTGCGCTGCGTCTGGTGCGACAGCGCGTACGCGTTCCACGGCGGCAGGAGCATGCGGCTGGACGAGATCCTCGCGGAAGTTCGAGCGCCTCGGCGCGCCCCTCGTCGAGCTGACGGGAGGAGAGCCGCTCGAGCAGGAGGGCTTCTATCCGCTCTCCGCCGCGCTCTGCGACCTGGGATACACCGTCCTCGTCGAGACGGGGGGACACGTCCCGCTCGACCGCGTCGACCCGCGCGTCCTCAAGATCGTCGACGTGAAGTGCCCCGGCTCGGGCATGGAGTCGCGCAACGACCTCGAGAACCTGAAGCTCCTCGGCCCGAAGGACGAGCTCAAGTTCGTCGTCAAGGACCGCGAAGATTTCGACTGGGCGGTGGCCCTCGTCGAAAAGCACGGCCTCGACGAAAAGCACACGGTCCTGATCTCACCGGTCTTCGAGGGCGCGACGAGCGCGATCGCGCCCCGAGGTCGCCGAATGGGTGCGGGACTCGAAGAGGAAGCTGCGGCTGAATCTGCAGGTGCACAAGCTGCTCTGGGGAGATGTGCCAGGAAGATGAAACGTCCGAAGAGACCTTCTTCAGCGTCGCGATTCCCGCGCGCGCCGCGAAGGGTACAGCGCTCCTGCGTTCTTCTTCTCTCCGGCGGCCTCGATTCCGCGACGTGTCTCGCGCTCGTGTCCCGCTGGGGCTGGACGGTCCACGCGCTCTCCTTCGACTACGGCCAGCGCCACCGCATCGAGCTCCGCGCGGCGCGCGCTCTCGCGCGGAAGTACCGCGCCGCGTCGCACCGCGTGATCGCGATTCCGGCCTTCGGCGCGCTCGGCGGATCCGCGCTGACCGACCGTTCGATTCGCGTCCCGAAGATGGCGCTCGGAAAGGCCCGCATCCCGTCACGTACGTTCCCGCCCGCAACACGCTTTTTCTGGCGTTCGCGCTCGCCGTCGCCGAGTCGAGGGGCGCGACGGAGATCGTCATCGGAGCGAACGCCCTCGATTACTCCGGCTACCCCGACTGCCGCCCGGCATTCCTCAGAGCGTTCGAGCGCGTCGCGAAGCTCGGGACGAAGGCCGGCGTGCGAAGGCAGGAGCTTCGCGATCCGGGCGCCGCTTCTTCACATGTCGAAGGCGGACATCGTCCGCCTCGCGGTCGCCCTCGGGCTCGACACGCGCCTCACGATCTCCTGCTACGACCCGGGACCGAAGGGCCATCCGTGCGGGAGCTGCGACTCCTGCCTGCTCCGGTCAAAAGGGTTCAGAGAGGCCGGAATTTCTCTCTAATATGCGGCGGCTGCAATTGCAGCCGCCGATAGCAGCAATCTTCTTCCCGAATGACCGATGTCAAGGGCGCGCTTCGCGCGCCGCGTAGCGGTCTCAGACCCTTGACATCGGGCATTCGGGAACGCACGGGTCCAAGACATTTCTGTTAAACCCTTATTATCTAGTAAATTTTGATAAGCATTAAAATCTATATACGCTGTTGTAGGCTATCCTTGACAACATCATAAGCAGATTCTATATTAGCAGCGATGAACATCGAGCGCTTCACCCACAAGGCACAGGAAGCTCTCCAGAAGACGGCGCAAGCCGCCCGCACCGAGGGGCATCCGGAAGCCACGCCCGAGCACCTCACGCAGGCGCTGCTCCTTCAGGACGAGGGAGTCGTGCCCGCGCTCCTCGAGCGCGTCGGCGTGGCTCCACGGCTTGCGCTCCAGGACGTCGAAAAGGAGCTCGCGAAGCTGCCGAAGGTCCAGGGCGAAGGGGCGGAGCCGCGTTTCTCCCCTGCCCTCGTGAAGCTGATCGACCTCGCCGAGAAGATCGCGGGCGAGTTCAAGGACGACTACATCGCGAGCGAGCACCTCTTTCTCGCTCTCCTGCGCGACGGGAAATCCAGGGCCGCGAAGGTCCTCCTCTCCCGGGGCCTCTCGGAGGCCTCCCTTCTCGCCGCCCTCAAGGACGTGCGCGGCGGGAGCCGCGTGGCGGACCCCGACGCCGAGGACAAGTACCAGGCTCTGAAGCGCTACGCGAAAGACCTCACCGAGCTCGCCCGGAAGGGCAAGCTCGATCCGGTCATCGGCCGCGACGAGGAGATCCGCCGCGTGATGCAGGTCCTGACGCGGCGCACGAAGAACAACCCGGTCCTCATCGGCGACCCCGGCGTCGGCAAGACGGCGATCGTCGAAGGGCTCGCCCGCCGCATCGCCTCGGGCGACGTTCCCGAGACGCTCAAGAACAAGCGCGTCGTCTCGCTCGACCTCGGCGCGATGATCGCCGGCGCGAAGTTCCGCGGCGAGTTCGAGGAGCGCCTCAAGGCCGTCCTCAAGGAAGTCGAGGAGTCGGACGGGAAGGTCATCCTCTTCATCGACGAGCTGCACACGCTCGTCGGCGCGGGCGCCGCCGAGGGCGCGATGGACGCCGGCAACATGCTGAAGCCCGCGCTCGCCCGAGGCGATCTGCGCGCGATCGGCGCGACGACGATCGGCGAGTATCGCAAGCACATCGAGAAAGACCCCGCGCTCGAGCGGCGCTTCCAGCCCGTGCTCGTCGGGGAGCCGTCCGTCGAGGACACGGTCGCGATTCTCCGCGGGCTCGCGGAGCGCTACGAGGTCCACCACGGCGTGAAGATCACCGACGCGGCGCTCGTCGCGGCCGCGACGCTGTCCGACCGCTACATCGCCGACCGATTCCTGCCCGACAAGGCCATCGACCTGATCGACGAGGCGGCCAGCAAGCTCAAGATGGAGATCGACTCGCTGCCGACCGAGATCGACGAGGTCGAGCGCCGCATCCTTCAGGCCGAGATCGAGAAGAAAGCCCTTCAGAAGGACGACGCGAAGGCCGCGAAGGAGCGCCTCAAGAGCCTCGAGCGCACGCTCGCGGAGCTGAAAGAGCGCTCGGCCGGAATGAAGGCGCGCTGGAAGTCCGAGAAGGACGCGATCACCGTCATCCGGGACCTCAAGAAGAAGGTCGACGAGACGAAGGTCGCGGCCGAGGCCGCCGAGCGCCAGGGCGACCTGAACAAGGCCGCCGAGCTGCGGTACGGCACGCTCACGAAGCTCCAGAAGGACCTCGAGACCGCGTCCGCCCGCCTCGCCGACCTCCAGAAGAACGGCGCCATCCTGCGCGAGCAGGTGGAAGAGGAAGACATCGCCGCGATCGTCTCGAAGTGGACCGGCGTGCCCGTCTCGAAGATGGTCGAGGGCGAGACCCAGAAGCTCCTGAAGATGGAAGACCGCCTGAAACTGCGCGTCATCGGGCAGGACGAGGCCGTGCAGGCCGTGTCCGCGGCCGTGCGCCGGGCCCGCGCCGGCATGAAGGACCCGAAGCGGCCCATCGGCTCGTTCCTCTTCCTCGGTCCCACGGGCGTCGGGAAGACCGAGCTCGCCCGTGCGCTCGCGGAGTTCCTCTTCGACGACGAGCACGCGATGGTCCGGCTCGACATGTCCGAGTACCAGGAGAAGCACACGGTCTCCCGCATGATCGGGGCGCCTCCCGGCTACATCGGCCACGACGAGGGCGGCCAGCTCACGGAAGCCGTGCGCCGGCGGCCGTACTCCGTCGTCCTCTTCGACGAGATCGAAAAGGCCCATCCCGACGTGTGGTCCGTCCTTCTCCAGGTGCTCGACGACGGGCGCCTCACGGACGGCAAGGGCCGCGCCGTGGATTTCAAGAACGTCGTCATCATCATGACGTCGAACGTGGCGAGCCCGATCATCCAGGAGATGCAGGGCGCCGACGAGAAGGCGCTCAAGACGCGCGTGGAAGCCGAGCTGAGGAACCACTTCCGGCCCGAGTTCCTGAACCGGATCGACGACATCGTCGTCTTCCGGCGCCTCGAGCTCCCCGACATCGAAAAGATCGTCGGCCTGCAGCTCGGCCGCGTCGCCGAGCTCGTGGCCGCGCGCGGCGTGAAGCTGTCGTGGACCGACCCCGTGAGAACCTGGCTCGCGCGCGAGGCCTTCGACCCCGTCTACGGCGCCCGCCCGCTCAAGCGAAACATCCAGAAGCTCGTCCAGGACCCGTTGGCGCTGAAGCTCCTCGCGGGCGACATCCACGAGGGTTCCGCGGTCACCCTCGCGCTCGCTCCGGGGGGCTCGGCGCTGGAGTTCCGGACCGAGACGGCCGATCGGGCCGCCGCGAAGGCCCGATGAATTTCCAAGGAGGAAAGAACCATGAACCTCATCCGCTGGAACGATCCCTTCCGTGAGCTCGCCACGCTTCAGAATCGCCTGAACCAGGCGTTCGACACGACTCTCGCGCGCCCCGCCCGAAGCGAGGAGGAGCTCTTCACCGGAACGTGGGCGCCGCCCGTCGACATCGTCGAGACGAAGGAAAAGACCGTGCTCAAGGCCGAGCTGCCCGGCTTCAACGAGAGCCAGATCCAGCTCCGCTTCGAGGACGGAGTCCTGTCTCTCGAAGGGGAGCGCAAGTTCGAGAAGGACAACGGCGACGAGAACTACCACCGTGTCGAACGGAGCTACGGGAAGTTCGTCCGCTCCTTCACGATCCCGTCGAACGTCGACAACGAGCACATCTCGGCCGCGTTCGACAACGGCATCCTCACCGTCGAGCTGCCGAAGCGCGAGGAGACGAAGCCGAAACAGATCAAGATCACGCCGGTGAAGCCGGCGCTCGAGGCAAAGAAGAAGTAGACCGCCGGCGGCGCGCTAGATGGCCATCGCCCCCGTCGGCACTTCCTCCTCCTTGAAGAGGTCCGTCGAGATGTAGCGCTCCGAGGTGTCGGGGATGACGAAGACGATGAGCTTCCCGGCGCTCTCGGAGCGCTTCGCGATCTCGACGGCCGCGTGCGCCGCGGCGCCGGAGGAGATCCCGCCGAGGATTCCCTCTTCCTTCGCGAGGCGCCGGGCCATCGCGAACGACTCCTCGTTCGAGACCTGAACCGTGTCGTCGACGAACGCCATGTCGAGGTTCTTCGGAATGAACCCGGCCCCGATGCCCTGGATCTTGTGGGGGCCGGGCGCGCCGCCGGAGATCACGGCCGAGCTCGACGGCTCGACGGCGATGATCTTCAGCGAGGGCTTCTTCGGCTTCCAGAATCGCCCCACGCCGGTGATCGTGCCGCCCGTGCCCACGCCGGCCACGAAGATGTCCATCTTGCCGTCCGTGTCGTTCCAAAGCTCGGGGCCCGTCGTGGCCTCGTGAATCGCCGGGTTCGCGGGATTCTCGAACTGCTGCGGCTGGACGCCGTTCGGCCCGTACTCGGCGAGAAGCTCCTGCGCCTTCGCGATCGCGCCCTTCATTCCCATCGGTCCCGGCGTCAGCACGACCTCGGCTCCCAGGAGCTTGAGAACCTTGCGGCGCTCGACGGACATCGTCTCGGGCATCGTGAGGATCAGGCGGTAGCCGCGGGCGGCCGCGACGAACGCGAGGCCGATGCCGGTGTTCCCCGACGTCGGCTCGATGAGGACGGTCCTGCCCGGAGAGATCTTTCCCGCCTTCTCGAGCGCGTCGATCATCGAGACGCCGATGCGGTCCTTGACGGAATGCGCGGGGTTGTAGAACTCGAGCTTCGCCGCGACGGTCGTGCCCGCCGCGATTCCCGCCGTCAACCGGTTGAGCCGCACGAGCGGCGTATTCCCGATCAGCTTCGTGATGTCCGCGGCGATTTTCATGATCTCCCCTCTCGGACGCGCCGGTTTGGCGGGCGCGCGGCTTGCTAGAAGTCCCGTGGAAAGGCTCCGGTGCGTCCCTCTTCAGATCGAGTACGTCAGCTCCTCGCGCTCGGCCTTCACTTCGGCGACGAGACTCGCGATCGTGACCCCCGAGAGATACCGCCGGTGCGTCTCCGAGAGCTCCCGGTCCAGCCTTTGAATCGCGCCCGGCATTGTGGACTGCTCGGGACCTGGCTCGCGCCCCTCGCGCGAGTAGAGCGACACGACCGAAAGGGTCGTGACGGCGGGGGCGAGCGGCGTGGGCCGATAACCCCCGTTGCGGCCACGGCCGGCCGCCACCCAGCCGCTCCTGACGAGCGGCAGGAGAAGCTGATGCACGGAATCCCGCGACAATTCGAGCCAGATCGCGAGCTGGGCCGACGTCACGTCCGGGCCCGCGCGGTAGACGAGCTCGACGAGCGCCTGAACCGCTTTCTTCTGCCGAGTATTTAGAATGACTAAAAACCCCTTCGACTTTATCGAGTAACAATCATGCGAGCCCGAAAAGAAATGTCAAGCGTCGCCCTCCTCCTCGCCCTCGCTCTCCTTCCGCAGGCGGCCCGGTCACAGCACACCGTTCCATCTCCCGCGCCCGCGCCGCCGGGCGCGCGCGCCGAGCGGCGAACGCCGATCGTGGAGGCGGTCGAGAAGATCGGCCCGGCCGTCGTCAACATCTCCGCCGAGAAACTCGTCCAGCAGCGCCGGAGCTCACTCGAGTCCTTCTACGGTTTCGATTCCCGCCCGCGAGGCTACAAGACCGAGTCCCTCGGCTCCGGCGTGATCCTCGACTCCTCCGGCGTCGTCGTCACGAACGACCACGTCATCTCGGGCGCCTCGAGCATCTGGGTCACGACGTCGGACGGGCGCGAGATGGAAGCGAAGCTGGAAGGCGCGGACGCGGACAACGACCTCGCCGTCCTGACCGTCGATCCGAAGAACCTCAGGGCCGCGAAGATCGGGACGACGTCGGACCTCATGATCGGGGAAACCGTGATCGCGATCGGCAACCCCTTCGGCCTGTCGAACTCGGTCACGACGGGAATCGTCTCGGCCGTGCACCGCACCGTGAAGGGCGAGTCCGGGCGCAACTACTCGGACTTCCTGCAGACCGACGCCGCGATCAACCCCGGCAATTCCGGCGGGGCGCTCGTGAACGTCCTCGGCGAGCTGATCGGCATCAACACGGCCATCGTGGGCGGCGCGAACACGATCGGCTTCGCGATCCCGGTCGACCGGGTGCGCCGCGTCGTCTCCGAGCTGCTCCACTTCGGCGAGGTCAAGTCCGTCTGGCTGGGTCTCCGAGGAACGACCGTCGGCCTCGAGAATCCGCGCTCGCAATCGCGCGGGCAAGGACTCCGCGTGCGCTCGGTCTACCCGAATTCGCCCGCGGCGCGCGCGGGCCTCGAGCCCGGCGACATCGTCGTGGCGATCGACGGCCGCCCCATCGAGGGGCGCGAGGACTTCGACACGGCCCTCGCCTCCGCCGGCACGGGGCGCACGCTCGCCCTCGCGTTCCGGCGGGACGGCCGGGACCGGACGGTCCGCCTCGCGACCGAGCGCACGCCCGACGACCTCGGCCTGGAGATCCTGCGGCGCGAGCTCGGCGTCGGCGTGCGCGACACGCGCAGCGGGCCCATGGTCGTCTCCGTGACGCGCAACTCCCCTGCCGATCGCAAGGGTCTCGACCGGGGCGATCTGCTCCTCGCCGTGAACAACCGCAAGGTGAAGACCGTCGAGGAGCTCGCGAAATCGGTCGAAGGCGGATTCTCGCGCTCGAGCCTCGTCCTCTCCGTCTGGCGCGAGCCGTACCTCTACAACGTCACGTTCGGGCTGGAATAGAGAACTTCAGCTCCGACACGACGATGCCGAGAAGGACGAGGGCGGCGCCCGTCCAGTCGTGGCCGGTCATCCGCTCGCCGAGGAAGAGCGCCGCGAAGAGAGCGGTGAAGACGGGCTCGAGCGCGAACAGGATCGCCGCGTGCGTCGCGGGCATGCGCTGCTGCGCCCACGTCTGGGCGAGGAACGTGACGACCGTCGCCACGAGCGCCATCCAGAGGATCGCGGCCACGAGCCGCGGCGTGAACGCGAGCGGGCGGCTTTCCGCCGCGGCGAACACCCCCGTTCCCGGGAGAAACGGCGCCAGCGCGAGCCGCGCCACGCCCGACGGTGACCGCCGCCGCCGCGATCTGCCCGAACGAGTACCAGCGCACGTCGTGCATCGGCGCCGTCTCGCCATCACGACGATGAGAATCGCGTATGACACGGCCGTCACGACGATCAGGAGGTCCCCGCGGTTCCAGCCGGCCGCGCTTTGCGGCCAGGTCAGCACCGCGAACCCCGCGGCGGCCAGGACGAGGCCGGCCAGGTTCTCCCGCGAGGGCTTCTTCTTCGTCATGAGGTAGCCCGCGACCGGCGTCAGCGGAACCGAGAGGCCCGTCACGAACGCGGCCTTGCTGGCGGTCGTGAAGAGCTGGCCCGCGATCTGGCTTCCGATCCCGATCGCGAGGAGGAGGCCGACGACCGCGCTGTCCCGCGCGAGGTTCGGCGTCCGCGGGCGGCCGCGCGCGAGAGCGAGAGGACGAGGCCCGCGAGCGCGAACCTGCGCGAGCACGAAGAGGAGGGGCGGCGCCGTCTCGATGGCGAGCCGGTTCACGATGAACGTCGATCCCCAGATCGCCGTCACGAGGACGAGCACGAGATCGGCCCGCGAGAGCCTCGGAGCGGGGCACGGAAACGGCGGCCGGCGCGGTCATGAGCCGCGCATCATGCCCCAGGGCGCGGCTGTTATCCTCGCCGCCCGATGACGGCTCCCCGCGTGCGCTTCGCGCCCTCCCCGACGGGCTCCCTTCACGTGGGAGGCGCGCGCACGGCCCTCTACAACTGGCTCTTCGCCCGCCGCCACGGCGGCACGTTCATCCTCCGCATCGAGGACACGGACGTCGAGCGGAGCCGCAGCGAGCTGACGCGACCAGATCCTCGACGCGATGCGCTGGCTCGGCCTCTACTGGGACGAGGGCCCGTTCTTCCAGAGCGAGCGGCAGCGACGCTCTACCGGGAAGCCGCCGACCGCCTCCTCGCGGAGGGCAAGGCCTACCGCGCGTTCGAGACGCCCGAGGAGCTCGACGCGATGAAGAAGGCCGCCGAGGCGGCGGGGACCGCCTTCCGGTACGACGGACGAGCGCGCGCGATCCCGAAGGAAGAGTCCGACCGCCGCGCCGCGGCCGGCGAGAAGTTCGTCCTGCGCCTCGCGCGTGCCCGACGAGCCGCTCGTCGTGGACGACGTCGTCCAGGGGCGCACGGAGTTCCCCGCGGGCGCGCTCGACGACTTCGTCCTCGTGCGCTCGGACGGCCACCCGCTCTACCACTTCACGGTCTGCGTCGACGACGTCGCGATGGGGATCACGCACGTCATCCGCGGCGTCGACCACCTCCCGAACGCGCCGAAGCACGTGGCGCTCTTCCGCGCGCTCTCGGCGCCCCCGCCCGGTCTTCGCGCACCTCGGGATGATCCTCGGCACCGACGGCAAGAAGCTGAGCAAGCGCCACGGCGCGGCGGGCGTCGAGGAGTTCGAGGCGCAGGGCTACCTGCCGGAGGCGCTCGACAACTTCCTCGCGCTCCTCGGCTGGTCGCCGGGCGAGGACCGGGAGCGGATGACGCTCGCCGAGATGGCCTCGCTCTTCTCGCTCGAGCGCATCGGGCCGTCTCCGTCGCGCTTCGACCACGAGAAGCTCGCCTGGCTGAACGGGCAGTACCTCCAGGAGGTTCCGGCGCGCGCGGCTCGTCGAGATGCTGAAGCCGTTCGGCGTTCCGGACCGCGACCCGGAGCTCCTCGCCCGGGCGATCGCGCTCCATCGCTCGCGCGCGCGCACGCTCGCCGAGCTCGCGCGCGCCCTCGCGATCTACGGCGACGACCCGGCGGACTTCGACGCGGCCGGGCTGAAGAAAGTTCGGCAAGCCCGGACGCGGCGCCGCTCGTGCGCGCGCTCGCGGAGCGTCTTTCGGCCGCCGAGCCGTTCGCCCCCGCGGCGCTCGAGGAGGCCGCCCGCGCGCTCGCGGCCGAGAAAGGCCTCAAGCTCGGAGACCTCGCGCAGCCCGCCCGCCTCGCCCTCACCGGCGTCGCTCGCGTCTCCCCCGCTCTTCGAGATGATCGAGGTGCTGGGAAAGGAGACGACCCGGCGGCGCCTTCTGGCCTTCGCGGACCTCCTCGCGAGACGTGCCCGCCGCACACTGAGGAGACCATGGACGACGCATCGAACGCCGCGCCCCCGGTTCCCGGAAAGGACTTCATCCGCGAGATCCTCGACGAGGACAGACGCACCGGAAAGCACGCCGGCCGCGTCGCGACGCGCTTCCCGCCCGAGCCGAACGGCTACCTCCACATCGGCCACGCCAAGTCGATCTGCCTGAACTTCGGCGTCGCGAGCGAATACGGCGGGACCTGCAACCTCCGCTTCGACGACACGAACCCGCTCAAGGAAGAGATCGAGTACGTCGACTCGATCCAGGAGGACGTGCACTGGCTCGGGTTCGACTGGCAGGACCGGCTCTTCTACGCCTCGGACTATTTCGGAAAGCTCTACGAGTTCGGCGAGACGCTGATCCGCTCCGGCAAGGCGTTCGTGTGCGACCTCTCGGCCGACGAGGTCCGCGCCTACCGCGGCACGCTCACGCGAGCCGGGCACGCAACAGCCCGTACCGCGACCGCGCGGCCGAAGAGAGCCTGGACCTCTTCCGGCGGATGCGCGCGGGCGAGTTCCCGGACGGCTCCCGCACGCTGCGCGCGAAGATCGACATGGCATCGCCCAACATCAACCTGCGCGATCCCGCGCTCTTCCGCATTCGCAAGGCCACGCATCACCGCACGGGCGACACGTGGTGCATCTACCCGATGTACGACTACGCGCACGCGCTGTCCGACTGGATCGAGGGCATCACGCACTCGCTCTGCACGCTGGAGTTCGAAGACCACCGGCCGCTCTACGACTGGTGCCTCGAGGCGCTCGACCTTCCGGACCGCCCGCGCCAGATCGAGTTCGCCCGCCTGAACCTCACCTACACGCTGCTCTCGAAGCGGAAGCTCCTCCAGCTCGTGACGGGCGGCCACGTGACGGGCTGGGACGACCCGCGGATGCCCACGCTCGCGGGCCTCCGGCGCCGCGGCTTCACGCCCGAGGCCCTGCGCGACTTCTGCAACCGCATCGGCCTCGCCAAGCGCGACAGCGTCGTCGAGGTGGAGCTGCTCGAGCACTGCCTGAGGGAGGACCTGAACCGCCGCGCGCCGCGCGTCATGGCCGTCCTCGATCCCGTGCGCGTCGTCCTCACGAACTACCCGGAAGGCAGGATCGAGGAGCTGGACGCCGTCAACAACCCCGAGGACGCCTCGCAGGGGACGCGCAAGGTACCGTTCTCGCGGGAGTTGCTCATCGACCGCGACGATTTCCGCGAGGTGCCGCCGCCGAAATACCACCGGCTTTCGCCCGGGAAGGAGGTGCGCCTGCGCTGGGGTTACATCATCCGGTGCGACGAGGTCGTGAAGGATCCCGCGACGGGCGTGATCACGGAGCTGAGGTGCACCTACGACCCCGCGACGCGGGGCGGCGACGCGCCCGAGGGCCGGAAGGTGAAGGGGACGATTCACTGGGTCTCGGCGGCGCAGGCGCTCGACGCCGAGGTGCGCCTCTACGACCGGCTCTTCTCGACGGCCGAATCCCGACGACGTCCCGGAGGGCAGCGACTTCCTCGCGAATCTCAACCCCGATTCGCTCGTCGTCAAGAGGGGCTGCCGCGTCGAACCGTCTCTCTCGTCGGCGAAAACGGGCGACGTCTTCCAGTTCGAGCGCGTCGGCTACTTCACCGTCGACCCGGACAGCGGCGCCTTCGGGCCTCGTCTTCAACCGGTCCGTCTCGCTGCGCGATACGTGGGGGAAGATCGAGAAGAAGGCGCGCGGCGGCGCGTGACGGCCCGGGGACGCGTTCTGCTCTGGGCGCCCGTCGCCCTACTCCTCGGCTACGAGTTCTGGCTCTCGGCGCAGTCGCCGGGCAGCCTGCCGCGGCTCGGTCGCTGGTTTCCTCAGAGCGACAAGGTCGAATCACGTCGCCTACTTCTTCCTGACGGGCCTTCTCGCCGTCCGCGCCGCGCGCTTCGGCGAAGGCTGGAGTCGCGGAAAGACGGCCGTCTTCCTGATTCTCACGGGCCTTCTCTGGGGCTGCTCCGACGAGATCCACCAGTCGTTCACGCCCGGCCGCGACGTCGAGATCGGTGACGTCCTCGCCGACACGGCGGGCGTCGCTCTGGCGGTGGCGCTCGGAGAAAGAGTTCTTAGAAAAATGGGATTGGGAAAGACAGTTCATTAGGTGCGGACGGGGCGCTATGGGCGCGGAGGGGGCGTTCTAGGCGCGAGGGGGCGGGGGAACCCGGCCGCGGGTTCCCCCGGAACAGAGGCAGCGACGAATTCTGCGCGCTATTGGCGCGCTCGCCCGCCAGAGGCGGGCGAATTCGTCCCAGCCACTCGCGAAGCGAGTGGCTGGGGGGCAGGGATTCGAACCCCGATAGCCAGATCCAGAGTCTGGAGTCCTACCGTTGGACGACCCCCCAAGGGCACGCAGGGCCGCGGATTATGCGGGTCCGCCCCGCGTGCGGTCAAACCCCGGCCGGGCGGTTACTGCCCGGCGAGACCGCGGAAAAACGCCGCGAGATCCTCGGGCCTTCCGCTGCCCTGATACGTCACGGAGATGGCGCCTCCGGAACGCGAGGCCTTCGGCGGACGGCCCGGGCGGCCGCGCCTGACGGATGCGGCCGGTTTACCGGCGGCCCTCACGGTACGAACCGCGCGCTGCCGCTTGGAGCCGGCGGGTCGAAGGCGCGAGACGTCGGGCGGTCCGAGCCGGATGCCGAACTTCCCGCCCACCGCTTCGATGACCTTCTTGGCCTCGAGCACCGGGTTCTTCTTCAGCAACGCCTTCGCGTACGCAATCGCGCCCGGACGGTCGATTCCGAGGCGCTTGCGCACATCGCGGATGACGCCTGCGCTGATCGTCTTGGGATTCAGCTTGAACGCCTTGCCGATCGCGGCCTTCACCTCGCGCTCCGTGAGTGCCTTGTTTTTCTTGAGCGTATCCATCACGAACGTACGGATACCCGCTGCAGTCTTGTCCATCCCGAGTTCCTCCCCTTCCCACAACTCTCTCACAAGACACAGCAAGAGATCAACGTTTGGCGATTCCCTGAAGATCGTGATGTAGCGATAGAATGCCCTCTTATGCTGGAAGACTTTCGCAACGAACCGTTCACCGATTTCTCACAAGCCGAGGCCCGTTCCGCCTTCGAGTCGGCTCTCGCGCGCGTCGATCGCCAAAAAGGCGCCGAGATCCCCCTCGTCGTCGGCGGCCGCCGCCTCAAGACCGGCCACCTTCTCGAGAACCGCAACCCGGCCGACCGCGCCGAGGTTCTCTCGCGGCATCACCTCGCGGACCGGAAGACCGCGTCGAAGGCGCTCGAGGTGGCGGTCAAGGCCCAGAAAGCCTGGGGCGCCGTGGCGCCACGCGAACGGGCCTCCGTGCTCCTGCGCGCCGCGGCGCGCATGCGCGAGAGAAAGCACGAGTTCTCCGCGACGATGGTCCTCGAGATCGGCAAGTCCTGGCCCGAGGCCGACGTCGAGACCGCCGAGGCGATCGACTTCCTCGAGTTCTACGCCCGCGAGATGCTGCGCTGGGGCGGCGAGATCCCGGTGACGCCGTACCGCGGCGAGTTCCCCGAGACCGCTCTACGTCCCGCTCGGCGCGGGCGCCGTCATCCCGCCGTGGAACTTCCCGAACGCGATCCTGACCGGGATGACGTCCGCGGCCGTCGTCGCGGGCAACGCCGTCGTCCTCAAGCCCGCCTCCGACACGCCGCTCATCGCGTGGAAGGTCTTCACGGCTCCTCGAGGAGGCCGGCGTGCCGGACGGCGTCCTGAACTACCTGCCCGGGCCGGGCAGCGAGGTCGGCGACTTCCTCGTCGAGGCTCCCGCGACGCGCTTCATCTCCTTCACGGGCTCGAAGGCAGGTCGGCCTCGGCATCCACGAGAAGGCGGCCGAGAGTCGCGCGCGGCCAGCGCTGGATCAAGCGCGCCGTCCTCGAGATGGGCGGCAAGGACTTCATCGTCGTGGACGAGGACGCGGACTTCGAGTTCGCGGTCTCGCAGGTCGTCGCCTCGGCGTTCGGCTTCCAGGGCCAGAAGTGCTCGGCCTGCTCGCGGGCGATCGTCCACCGGCAGCCTCTACAAGCGCTTCGTGGACGCCGTCGTCGCGAAGACGGCGAAGCTCACGCAGGGCCCGACGCGCGACCACAGGAACTTCCTCGGACCGGTCGCGTCCGAAAGGCAGCTCAAGACGGTGACGGACTACGTCAAGGTCGGCAAGCGCGAGGCGAAGCTCGGGCACCGGCGGGACGTGGAACGGCCGGGTCGGCAACTTCGTCGCGCCGACGGTGTTCTACGACGTGAAGCCGGCCGGCCGGATCTTCCAGGAGGAGATCTTCGGCCCCGTCCTCGGAATCACGGAGGCGAAGGACTTCGAGACGGAGCTCGCGTTCGCGAACGCGAGCGAGTACGGCCTCACGGGCTCGTACTTCGGCCGCGACCGCGTCCGCATCGCGCGAGGCCAAGAAGCGTCTCCACTGCGGGAACCTCTACATCAACCGCAAGTGCACCGGCGCGCTCGTCGGCGTCCACCCGTTCGGCGGCTTCGACATGTCGGGCACCGACAGCAAGGCCGGCGGCCGCGACTACCTCGGGCTCTTCCTGCAGGCGAAGAGCATCTCCGAGAAGTTGTGATCACCGTCCGCCCCGCCAAAGAGCGCGGCCATGCCGACCACGGCTGGCTCGACACCTGGCACTCGTTCTCGTTCGCCGACTACCACGACCAGCGGCACATGGGCTTCCGCGCCCTTCGGGTCCTGAACGAGGACCGCGTGAAGCCCGGGAGGGGCTTCGGCACGCACGGCCACCGGGACATGGAGATCGTGTCGTACGTCCTCGAGGGCGCGCTCGCCCACAAGGACAGCATGGGGAACGGCTCGACGATCGTGCCGGGGGACGTGCAATACATGAGCGCGGGCACGGGCGTCCTCCACAGCGAGTTCAACGCGAGCGGGGCCGAGCCCGTCCACTTCGTCCAGATCTGGATCGTCCCGGACCGCGCCGAATATGCGCCGCGCTACGGGCAGATCCGCGTCGAAAAAGTCGACAAGGCAGGCCGCCTGCGACTCGTCGCCTCGCCGGAGGGTACGGACGGCTCGCTCGCGATCCGGCAGGACGTGCGGCTCTACGCTTCCGTCCTCGAGAAGGGAACGGAGACGTCCTTCGCGCTCCCGAAGAATCGCCACCTTTGGGTCCAGTCGCTGCGCGGCACGGTCGACGTGAACGGCCGCGTCCTCTCGGCCGGCGACGGCCTCGCCGCCTCGGACGAGGCGGCCTTCACGTTCAAGGCACCGAAGGGCGAAGCGGAGTTTCTCGTCTTCGATCTGGCGTAGATCGCGGGTCGGGACGCCGCCATCAGAGGTTCATCCGGCGCAGCAGCGCCTGGAACCGCGGGTGGTCGCGGAGGCTCGCAAACAGGAATGAACCCTTGATGCCGTAGACGGCCCCGGACCGCTCCTCGAGCGCGCGCTCCAGGCAGTCGATGGCGGCGTCCCGCTCGCCGAGGCCGGTGTGCACGTGGGCCAGGTAGTAGGCGGCCACGTATTGAGTCCTGGCCAGGGCCTCGAGCTCCGCGAGGATGGCCCTCGCCCTTGCCTCGTGTCCCAACACGCCGAGCGCCTGGCCGAGCTGCGCGCGGAACAGGGCAACGTTCGAGAGCTCGACGGCGCGCTCGAGCGCGGCGAGGCCCTCGGCGGTTCGCCCGAGCGTCAGGCAGGCCCAGCCCAACAGCGAGTGAAGACGCGGATAGGAGGGATCCAGCGCGAGGGCCCTGTGAGCCTCCGCGAGCGCCTCCTCCGTCCGTCCGGCCCGCATCAGCTCGTTGGCGTAGTCGCTGCGAATCGCAAGCGGGTCGAGCTCCCGCGCCCGCCGCAGAAGGGCGAGCGACTCGTCGAACCGGACCTGCGCCGAGCAAAGCCAGCCGAGGTGCTGGTAGACGTCTGCGCTGCCCGGGCTGAGCTTGATGGCCAGCCGGAACTCATCCTCCGCGCCCTTCCAGTCGTAATCGCGCGTGAACCGGAGCAGCCCGACGACGTCGTGCGCCTCGGGAAGGCCGTCGTCGAGCGCGAGGGCGTGGTCCACCGCCTGCTGTGCGCGGGCGAACGCCTCTGACGGCACGACCCGGTCGATTCCACCGTTGACGGACTCCGTGTGAGCTTGCGCGATTGCGGCGTAGGCGAGCGCGAAGAGTGGGTCGCGCGCGACCGCCTGCTCGAAGAGCGCCAGGCTCTCCTTCAGCCCTGCGCTCGTGAACTTCACGAACTCGTGCCGCCCCTTCAGGTAGAGCTGGTAGGCCTCGAGGTCGCGCGTCGGCCGGCGTCCGATTCGCGCGCGTTCCTCGAGGGTCAGCTCGGCCTTGAGCGCGCCGGCGATCTGAAGTGCCACGTCCGTCTGGATGGCAAAGACGTCGTCGAGGTCGCGGTCGTACGTCTCGGTCCAGAGAGGCGCATCCGTGCGCGGGTCGACGAGCTGCGCCACGATGCGCACGCGGTTCCTCGAGCGACGCACGCTTCCTTCGACGAGGACGCCGACGCCGAGCGCCGCTCCGATCTCGCGCAGACTCTGTTCGCGCCGTTTGAATGCCATGACCGACGTACGCGAAGTGACGCGCAGCGTCCGGATCCTGGCGAGGTGAGCGATCACGTCCTCGGTGATGCCGTCGGCGAAGAATTCGTTTTCGGGATCGGCGCTCATGTTCACGAACGGCAGCACGGCTACCGAGGGAATACCCGCGGCCGCCGGCCCGCCGACCAGCGCGGCGGGCCTGTCGGTTTCCAAGGCCCCGTCCCCGAGCCGCGCGAGATCCCGGGCCAGGTCCCGGGTCGACCCGTAACGCTCGTCGGGGTCCTTCGCGAGACACCGCTCGACGATCCACCTGAGGGCGACCGAAGCTTCCGGCGCGCCGCGCTCGACCGGTTCCGGCTCCTCCCGGATGATCGCCGTCATCGTCTCGGGGGCGCTCTCCCGCGCGAAAGCTCGTTTCCCCGTCAGCATCTCGTACAGAACCGAGCCGAAGGAGAACTGGTCCGAGCGGAAGTCGACCGCCCCGCCGAGGGCCTGCTCGGGCGACATGTAGGCGACCGTCCCCAGCACCGTCCCGGGCTCGGTCATTTTCGAGAGCGTGGAAACCGTCGCTCCGGAAGGGCCCGTTTCCTTCTTCGAGACCTTCGCCAGGCCGAAGTCCAGGATCTTCGCGAAGCCGTCGTCCGTGACCATGACGTTCTCCGGCTTGAGGTCCCGATGAACGATCCCCGCCCCGTGCGCCTTCGCGAGGCCGTCGGCCACCTGCGCGGCGATCCGGAGGACCTTCTTCATCGGCAGCGCCCCACCGGCCAGAAGAGCCCTCAGGGTCTCTCCCTCGATGAGCTCCATGACCATGACGTCGCACGGCGAGGAAGAGGAAGGGAAAGAGGGTATTTCTTCGAATGAGTAGATGGCGGCGATGTTCGGATGGTTCAGCGCCGCCAGCAGCTTCGCCTCCCGCTCGAACCGCTGCCTTCTCTCTTCACCTTCGAAGAATTCTTCCGGCAGTACTTTCACCGCGACATCGCGCCCGAGGCGAGAGTCTCTCGCCCGGTAGACCTCTCCCATCCCCCCGGCCCCGAGGGGTGCGAGGATTTCGTACAGGCCGAGACGGGAGCCCGGGGGCAGCGCCATGGAGACTCTTCAGGTGAGCGGCGGCAGGTCCCGGCAGCAGGCCTCGCGGCAGCGCTCGTAGACCGAGCCGCGCTTGACCGGCGTGAAGCCCGCGTCGCGGATCAGCGCGACGCATCGCCTCCTCGCGCCATCCGGTTGTGCGAGCCCGCGGCCGCGACCACGTTCTCCTCGATCATGATCGAGCCGAGGTCGTCCGCGCCGAACGACGATCGCGACGCTGCCGATCTTCGTGCCCTGCGTGAGCCACGAGCCCTGCACGTGCGGGACGTTGTCGAGATAGAGGCGCGCGATCGCGAGCGTGCGGAGGTAGTCGGCGCCTCCCGCCGTCTCGACCTTGCCGTCGAGGGCCGTGTTCTCCTCCTGGAACGTCCACGGGATGAAGGCCGTGAACGCTCTCGACGCCTTCGGCGAGCGACTCGTCCTGCACGCGCCGCACGACGTCGAAGTGGTGGAGGCGCTGCTCGTGCGGTCTCGCCCACGCCGAACATCATCGTCGCCGTCGTCGGCATCCCGAGGCGGTGCGCCTCGCGGTGCACCTCGGCCCACTTGTCGGTCGGCGCCTTCGTGAGCGCCCAGATGCGCTTGCGGACGTCGTCCTCGAGGATCTCGGCGCCGCCGCCCGGGACGCGACTGCAGCCCGGCCTTCTGCAGGCGCTGCGAGGACGTCGGCGATCGATCGTCTTCTCCTTCTTCGCGAGGAAGTAGATCTCGGGCGCCGAGAAGGCGTGCCGGTGGACCCGCGGGTAGCTCGCCCGCAGGAAGCGCGAGCAGCTCCTCGTAGAACGAGAACGGCAGCTCGGCGTGGACGCCGCCCTGCAGGAGGATGCCCGTGCCGCCGAGCGCGATCGTCTCCTCGACCTTCTTGCCGATCTCCTCGAACGGCGAGGACGTAGCCCTCCGCGTCGCCCGCCGGCCGGTAGAACGCGCAGAACGCGCAGCGGTAGATGCAGACGTTCGTGTAGTTGATGTTCCGGTCGACCTGGTACGTGACGCGATCCGACGGGGTGCTTCCGGCGGCGCACGGCGTCGGCCGCTGCGCCGAGCCTCGAGGAGCGTCGCCTCGCGGAAGAGGGCGAGGCGCGTCGTCGAACGTGAGACGCGCGCCGCCGCCGAACGCGCGCGAGGACCGCGCGGACCCGGGGAGAGCCCCCGAGCCCGGCGCGGGCGCGTTCGGGAGGACGGCGGACTCGAGCGACCGCGGACACTCAGAGCTCCCGTCGCGGGACGAGCGGCACGCCCACGAAGGGCGGCGCGTCCGGCGAGGGGAGCAGGCCGTGCGCGTGGGCGCGGCGGTAGAACTCGGAGAGGCCTTTCTCGTCGTCCTCGGACTCGAGGTCGTGGTGGAGGTCCCCGTCGAGGTACTCGTGGAGCGCCGACTGTGCGAGGCCCGTCCGCTGCGCGGCGACGGCGACGATCTCGCGGCGATGTGCGTCTTCGCGTAGTCGCGCGACCACAGGAACGGCTCCGGCGGCGATGGACGGGCGCACCGCCCAGACCGCGAAGACGAACGGGAGACCCGTCAGCCGCCGCCAGCCCGCCGCGAGGTCGAGGACGTGGAGGCCCGAGAGGTCCGCCTTGAGCGCGGGGTCGCCGAGCAGCAGCGCGGCGTCGTGGTGCGCGAGCATCTCGCCGAGATCCGGTACCGCCACGTGGAACTCGGGCGCGGTGCCGAGGAGGTCCTTGAAGAGGACGCGCGCCATCGCGGCCGAGGAGCGCGACGACAGCGTCGAGCGCCACCGTGCGGGCCTCGCCCGAGCGGGCGGCGGCTCGCGAGGATCACGCTTCTCACGCGCTCCTTCGAGGCGATCCCGACGCCGCGCACGATGCGCACGCCGGGGATGCGCGCCGCCTCGATGGACGGGACGAGGCCCGCGTCCACCTCGCCGCGCGCGAGGCGGTCCGCGCAGGCGGACGGGACGTCCGTGATCCGGTCCGAGCCCTCGACGGCGCCGCGCAGAAAGCCCCAGGTCAGCGGCCAGGCGTTGACGAAGTCGACCAGCGAAACCCGGAACGCGGCGGTCATGAAGCCCCCTCTCGAAAATACACCACGACGGCGCATCCGGGGCGGTCTCGGCGACAATGGGGGATGCCGCCCGACGGACTCCCTCTCACCGTCTCCGTGGTGATGCCCTGCCTGAACGAGGCGGAGACCGTCGCGCGGTGCGTCGCCGAGGCGCTCGCAGCCCTGCGAGCAGCGCGGGACTCGACGGCGAGGTCGTCGTGGCCGACAACGGCTCGACGGACGGCTCGCGCGAGCTCGCCGGGCGCGCCGGCGCGCGCGTCGTCCCTGTCGCGGACGCGTGGCTACGGCGCCGCGCTCGCGGGCGGCATTCGCCGCCGCCCGCGGCCGCTACGTCGTGATGGGCGACGCCGACTCTCGCTACGACTTCGGCGCCGTACCGGACTTCGTCGAAGGCGCTCGACGCGGGCGCCGACCTCGTCATGGGCTCGCGGTTCCGCGGCGCGGATCGAGACGGGCGCGATGCCGCCTCTCCATCGCTGGCTCGGCAACCCCGTCCTCACCGGCCTCGGACGGCTCTTCTTCCGCACCGACGTGTCCGACTTCCACTGCGGCCTGCGCGCCTTCCGGCGCGACGCGCTCTCGAGCGGCTCGATCTCCGGACGACCGGGATGGAGTACGCGAGCGAGATGGTCGTCAAGGCGGCGCTCTTCGGGCTCGTGGATCCGCGAGATCCCCGTGACGCTCCGCAAGGACGGCCGGTCGCGGCCGCCGCACCTCCGGACGTGGCGCGACGGCTGGCGCCACCTGCGCTTCCTGCTCCTCTATTCGCCTCGCTGGCTCTTCCTCGTGCCCGGCCTGACGCTCGCCCTCGCCGGCTCCGCCCTCATCCTCTGGCTGCTGCCGGGCCCGCGGTCGCGCTCGGCGCGGCACGCTCGACGTCCACACGATGCTCGCCGGCGCCGCGATGGTCCTCGTCGGCGCGGCCGCCATCTTCTTCGGGGTGTGCGCGAAGATCTTCGGCATCACCGAAGGCCTCCTCCCGAAGGACCCCCTTCTCGACCGCCTTTTCGACCGCTGGGTCACGCTCGAGACCGGTCTCGCTCGCCGGGACGGCGTGCCTCGTCGGAGGCGGCGTTCTCGTGGGCCGCGTCGTGAGCCTCTGGGCCGGCGCCGGTTTTCACGGGCTCGTCGTACACGCGAGACGATGCGCTGGATGATCCCCGGCGTTCTGCTCCTCGTCCTCGGAGCGCAGGCCCTCTTCGGCTCGTTCCTGTTGTCGCTTCTGGGGGTGCGCCGCCGCTGAAGGTTCTCGCCGGTGCGCGAAGGCTCCCACTGTTACGCCGCGCGGAGCGTTCTCATCCAGGGGCTCCACGTGTACGCCTGAGGTCCATGCCTTGACTCGGCATAGATAGAATGATCGACTCTGTCCACGTCTTGTCTCATGTACGGTTTTTCACACGGAGGACTCAACATGACTCGAACCCACTCCCGACCCCGTCTCGCGCGGGTGCTTGCGGGCGCCTCGTTCGCCCTCGCGTTCGCGGCGAGCGGCGCTGCCTTCGCGGCCGACGTAAACCTCACCGCCGTGCTGTTCCCGGACAAGATCTCGCTGGACGTACCCCTGGCACGCACCAACGCCACGCCCGCGAAGGCCAGCGCCGAGGCCTCGGTGAGATACGCCGACGGCCAGGCCAAGGTCAAGGTTTCGTTCAAGGCGATGGAGCCCGCCATTCTCTTCGGCGGCGACATCAGCTCGTACGTCGTCTGGGCCGTCACGCGCGACGGCGTCGTCGAAAACCTCGGTGAGCTCGTCGTGGACGAATCGAACGACTCGGGCACGCAGGAATACGCGACCGGCAAGAAGCAGTTCGCGCTGATGGTCACGGCCGAGCCGGCGTACCTCGTCGCGAGGCCGACCGCGCTCGTCCTCTTCACGTCCCAGGGAGTGCCCCCCGCCAAGGCTCAGAGCTCGTCCTTCGCGTTTGGCGGATTCCGCCCCGGAATCAAGTTCGACGTGGAGTCGATCGCGGGCCTGACGTACAAGGACAAGACTCCCGTCGCCCTCAAGCAGGCCGAGAGAGTCCTCGCTCTTGCCGACAGGTACGGAGCGGCTGAAGTCAACCCGAAGGCCATTCAGGAAGCGAAGGTCACCTACACGCAGGCCTTGAACTCCACGAAGCCGGGCGGCAGCGCGAAGGCCGTGACCGATTACTCCCGCCGGTCCATCACGCTCGCGTCCGAGGCGATGCGAGACGTCATCCGCAAGCGCGACGCGGAAGCCGCGGCCGCCGAAGAGGCCAGGCGCAAGGCGGAGACGGACGCGCTCACGAACAAGGCGGCCACGGCCGAGGCGGCCCGCGAGAGGACAGAGGTGACGCTCGCGCAGGTCGAGGCGGCACGCCAGGCGCTCGCCATCGAGAAGGCCGAGATCGCGGCCGAGCGCGACGCGCTCGCGAAGCGTCTCACCGGGAGCATGGCGATGATCATGGAGACCCGTGACAGCGCGCGCGGGGCCGTCATGAGCCTTCCCGGCATTTCGTTCGACACCGGCAAGGCCACTCTCAAGCCGTCGGCCCAGATCACGCTCGCGAAGCTCGCCGGGCTCGCGCTCGTCTTCCCGAACATCAACATGCGCGTCGAGGGCTACACCGACTCGACCGGGCAGGCCGCGACGAACCAGAGTCTCTCCGAGGCTCGCGCGAAGTCGGTCTACGACTTCCTGAAGAGCCAGGGCATCGCGGAAACGCGGCTCGCTTTCCAGGGCCTCGGTCCGGCCAGCCCCGTCGCCGACAACGCCACGAATGAAGGCCGCGCGAAGAACCGCCGCGTCGAGATCGTCGCCGCCGAGGGCGAGATCAAGCCTCTCACCAACTGAATCCGCTTTCGCGTCGTGGGCCGCTCCGCTGGAGGACGGCCCACGGGTGGTTCAGGGAGACGATGCTCCGGCCGGCTTCGCGGCCGTCGCAGCGGCCAGCTTCTCCAGCATCAGCCGGTTCGATTCCTTCAGGTCGTTCAGAAGGCCCTCGGAGGCGGGGAAGCCGGTCGGCACGAGCCCCACGACCCGGACGAGCGTCTTCTTGTCTCCTGCGCTCTCGAGCGAGACGACGATCCACGACGACTCCCATACGTTGCGATCCGAGACGGTCCCCGGGATCAGCAGCGGTCGGACGACGAGCAGGCGCTCCGGGTCGTAAGCGAGGATCATGCGCGTGAGCTTGCCCGTCATCCGCTGCCGCACTTCCTCGGTTTCGACGCGGCCTCCCACCCGGAACTCGATGCTCACGTCCTTCGAAAGCCACTTCTGAAGGCCCGTCTTCGTCGTCAGAAGCGCCCAGACGTCCGCGCGCGGCGCGTCGAGCGTGCGCTCGGTGACGGAGCGCAGCTCGCCCGCCCGGAGGGGCGCCGCGACGAGCACGCCGGTGAGGACGAGGGTCACGCCGAGATCGCGGAATCGCATGGGGTTGCCTCCGGCGCGAAGAGTACCTCGACGCCTGCGTGCCTGCCCGCTCTCTCAGCGGCCGACGGCGAGCTTGATCTCCGCGGTGCCCTGGCTCGAGGGACCGCTGTCGTGGCAGGTCGCTCCCTCGGCGGTGCAGGTGCAGGTCCACACGACGGGGCGCTCGGCGCCCGCGAACATGGCGGTATCGCCTTCCACGTGCCCGGGCATCGAGAACTTTTCCTTCGTCTTGTCGGCCGCCACGTCGAGCTTTACGTAACCCTTCTCGTTCTTGACGACCGTGATCGTCATCGGCCGGCTGGAGCCGACCTTCTTCTCGACGATGTGGAACTTCGCGCCCGCCTTGAACACGGCCGCGCAATCCGCGGCGACGGGTCCCGCGACGGCGAGGAGCGCGGCGGCGGCCGCGAGAGCCAGCGAATGACGGTGCTTCATCGGCGAGCCTCCCGAACGTCCCCGATTACTTCTTCGCCTGAGGCGGATAGTTCTCGAACAGCTTCTGTGCGACTTCGTCGGCCTTCTTCTGCCGCTCCTCCGGGCTCGCGGTCGTCGAGATCTCGTCCTTGGCGATGCCGCGCCATACGGCCGTTTTCGTATTCGAGTCGACGAGGTCGATGACGAGGGTGCCGGTCGGAATCTCCTGGACCTGTGTCGTCTGCGTGCCGCCCATGCCGCCATAGCGCCAGCCGCCGCCCCAGCCGCCGTACCCGTAGGTGGTGAGCTGGGTGTCCTTCCCGAGGCTGAAATGGGGAAAGACGATCAGGTCGCCCCCGTCCGGAGCCTGCCTGAGTCCGCGTGCCTCGAGAGCCGCAGAGAGGGACTTCTCGAAGCGCTCGGCGGCGATCGGGTTCGCGGGGGCCTTGCCGTGTTTGATGGTGAACGTCTTGTACTTCGAGAAATCGGTGCCCGGCGCGTAGTCGGTATTGATCTGCAGCGTCGAGCACGCGACCACGGTGACCGCGAGGGCGAGAATGGCGAGACGTGTCGTTTTGATCATGGTTCTCCTCCTTGAATCGATCCGTCTGGGTTCGTCACCCTGGCGGTGCGAACGTCGACGGGAAGTTATCACGCGGGCACGGTCCGGTCGCGCCGTCACTTCATCGCGTCGCGCACGCCCATGAGCAGCTGGTCGAAATCGTCGATCCGGATGAGTCCGAAGCGCGGGTACTCGAAATCGAGGATGACGTAGAGCATGACCGACAGCAGGGCCGCGAGGACGACGACGTGCACCCAGCTCCGGGCCGCGCTCGCGCCCATCTCGTACCCGACGAGACCGGCGCAGGCGAGGGAGATCAGGCCGAGGACGACGTAGACGATGCGGGGCGGGTGAAACTGGGTGGCGGCCAGCCGCGTCGTCGTGATGTCGAACATCGCGTTGAGGGCGGGGAGCAGGACGATCGTGGCCTGGGAGGGAGCTTCCCTGCAGGCCGCCACGGCGCCCGTCCAGATCTCGTTCTGGATCGCGACGTTACGCGCGTGCTCTTCCTTCGCGGCCGCGAGGGACACCTCCGCGATCTTACGGTACGTGAGGATCCGGGAATCCGTGTACCTTCGGAACGCGTCGCGGAGCTTCGGCTGGGCCTCCTTCGGCAGGAGGTCGAGGCGCAGCCATGCGGTCCCGATGTCGTTCGCCTCCTCGACGATCTGGGCGCGGCGCCTGTCGAAGCGGTCGGCGGCGCCCGCGAAAGTCAAGGCGAGGAGAAGGCCGAGGAGCCCGAACGCGACGCTCTCGACCGTCCCGAGGCCGGAGGGATGGGCTTTCGGGTCCTGGACGAAGGCGCGCCGACCCAGGCGCCGTCCCGCCTCGAGGCACGCGAGCGCCGCGAGGAAATAGACCGTGAAGAAGGCGAACGGAAAGGCGGTGCTCAGCATGGCGGAGTCCTCGCGGGGCGGGGAGGTCCGGTCAAAACCCGCAAAGCGACGGCGCTACTTCTTCGGCGGGTAGCCCGCGAACATCTTGGCGGCCACCTCGCGCAGCTTCTGCTCGCGGTCCTCGGCGGTGCGGCTCGGATCCGTGTTCAGCGTGTCGCTCGCGACGCCCCGCCAGACGAGCTCCTTCTTCTTCGCGTCCACGAGGTCGATCATGAGGGTGCCGACGGGGATCTCGGTGACGGTCGTCGTCGCCATCCCCGTGCCCCCGTAGCCGTACCAGCCGTAGCCGTAGCCCCAGCCCGTGTTGTACGTGTTGATCTGCGTCTCCTTCGAGAGGCGCGGATGCGCCGCGACCCAGAGGTCGCCGCCCGAATCGACCTTCTTGAGGCCCTTCGCGGCGAGCGTGTCCGAGAAGACGCCCTCGATCCGCTTCGTCCAGAGCGAGTTCTTGAGCTCGCCCGTGTCCTTCCAGGTGAACGTCCTGTAGGAAGAGAAGTCGGCGGCCTTGTCGTAGTCCGTCGAGACCGAAAGCGTCGAGCAGCCCGCGGCTCCGATCACGGCGGCGAGGAGGAGTGTGAGGGTTCGTTTCATCGCTGGATCCCTTTCATTTCGTGGCCTGAGGGGTCTTCGGCGGAGAGAGCCAGAGGTACTGGTACGCAAAGCCGATCGTGTTGAATTTGGATCCGACCCTGGCATCCACTCCGGTAGACGCGGCGACCTTGACCGAGTGTCGCTTCGCGAGCGGCACCGAGACGGTCACGCCGACCCGGCTGTTCGCCTGACGCGTGTCGCCCGGAACGTCGTTCGTGTACGTCTTGCCGCCCGCGTAGTACGTCGCGTCCCCGGCGATCCAGAGGCCCGGCCGGACCGTGTAGCCGAGGTGGGCCTGGAAGGTGTAGAGAGGGTCCTGCGAGCGGACGTTCTGGCCGGGGTAGGTATGGTCGTTGTCGAGAAACAGCCAGACGCCGGCCGCGCCCTCGAACGTCCAGTGCCCCTTCGGGAACGACAGGCCGAACTCGGGCCGGAACGCCCAGCGGTTTGACCCGATGTTGATGAGCTTCTCGTTGCTGTACTGGCCGGTCGGAACGACGACGACGAGGCCGAAGCCGAGCGTCGGCTCGGGCTTGCGCTTCATGAACTCGCTCATCGGCAGCGCAGGTCCGCCGGTCAGGTTCACGACGAAGCGCAGGCGCGGGTCGCCGAGCCCCGAGCGCGTGATGGCCTGGTACGTCTCCCCCACGCTGCCGTCGACCGACGCCCAGACGTACGGCACCGCGATGGCGAGGGACGAGATCCGTCCGAAAAGGCCGAACGAGTGCCCGAATCCGACGACGGCGGCGTTGATGTATGCGTTCACGTCCTTGAACGGCAGGGAAGGATCGAAGAGGACCTCGCCCGACTGGTAGGTATAGTTTGCGATGAAAAAGTTCGCGCCTGTTGGGATCGGAGAATAGGCGCGCGGCTCGAGGTCCTGGGCGCGGGTCGCCGGCGCGGCGACGAGGCAGCCGAGGGCGAAGGCCGCGAACGCGATTTTCGCCGGACGTTTCATGTTCGCGAGGGACGCCGCCTTCATCTTTAAGTCACGCTCCCCGCCCACGCGGGGAGATTCCAGCCCCTGACGGCCCGTGCCTCAGAAGGCGAGCGTCAAGTACACGAGCGGGCCCGAGTACGAGTACTCGAAGCGGATCGTCGGGTCCTGCTCGCGCTCGAACGTGATTTTCGTGTAGCCGTAACCACCGCCGAAGCCGAAGTTCTTCCACGGGTACCAGTCGAGGAAGGCGCCGCCGTCGAACATGTCTCCGCTGTAACCCGAGATCGTCACCGTCGGGAGACCCTTGGCGTAGCCGGTGATGAAGAGGCGCGGGAGGAGCGTGAACCGTCCGTAAAGGCCGATCGCGGGAATCGGGGCCACGACGCTGCGGCCGTCGGACGCCCGGCTGCCGGAGACAGTGCCCCCAGGGCCCGTGATGTTACCGGTCGCGTTGAACTCGACGGACTGGAAGATCGCCGAGAACCCGAGCTTCGCGCCGAGCTCGGCCACGCCCGTGTTGACAAAGGAATACGCGTAGTAGGCCTCGACCTGGGTCGTCCTCATGTTCGAGTCGACGGTGGCCCCCGCGTGGTAGACGTGGTCGCCGAACTCGATGTCCCTCGTGATCGTGTGCGTGTTCGACCGGCTGAAGGTCAGGACGCCGAAATCGAACCGGCCGTGCCGGCCGAACCGCCAGTACCCGTTCGCGCGGAAGCTCGTCTTGTTCGCGTCCTGGCCGAGGTCGTCCTCGAAGTTGATCTCGGTTCCCCGCCCGAGCGCCGTCGAGTCGAGGCGCAGCGTGGTGTCGAACTTCACAAAGAACCCGCCGAGGTCGAGGCGGAAGCGCTCGTCCATTCCCTTGACGTCGGCGTAGCTCTGGGCAGCGGCTGGGGCAGCGAGAACGATGACGGCGGCCGCCGCCACGGCGGTCGCGATCGCGCGTACTGATCTCACGAGTCCTCCTTCAAGATCCAGGTTGCGGCAGCATAACCCGGAACGGCTGGCGTGTCGCTATTGGACCACGTGTATTCCGCGGCTCACGGCTTCCCCGGCCTGTACCAGATTGGCGACGTGTAGGCCCGCTCCTGCAGGGTCATCGTGACCTCGGGCGCCATCTTCACGCCGTAGAACTTCGCGTCGAACGCGGTCCAACGCGGCGTGGGGATCTCCAGGACGCGCACGTAGTAGAAGGCGCGCTCCTTCGCGTTGAAGGTCGGATCTTTCCACCATGCGTCGAGGAGTGGGGCGCCGATGGTGTTCGTGAAGGTGGCGTTCGGCACGTCCACCGTGCTCCCGACCGGCGTCTTGCACCGGCCTTCCGCGTCGATCTTCCGTCCGTCGGAAACCGCCACGTCGTAGACGCGCTCGTGGAGCTCGCCCTTGCCGTCGAGCCATCCTTTCACGACCTGGATCCGGTCGAGATTGGCCCCGTCCGGGTCGCGCAACGCGCGGAACATGAATGCCGGCGCTTTCCCCGCAGGGGCGGCGGTGAGATCGCCCCCCATCGGCACGCCGCGCCGGTAGCCCTCTGCTGCGAAATCGGGGCGCGAGACGTCCTCCGCCGCGAAGTCCCATCCCGCGAAGACGCGCACCGTGATCCGCGTGCCGGTCGTGCCGTAGACCTCCTTGCGCTCCATGGCGTCGAAGAGCGACTCACGCGTGTTCTCGCGCGCCCAGACGGCCGCGAGGCCCGACGCGCCGAGCTGCCACCCCTTCGTGATCAGCTTCGGATCGCTCGCCGGGATCGCCGCGTGATTCCAGCGGTCCGAGCTCGGCTCGGTGGAGGCGGTCTTGCCGAAGAAGTTGTCCTCCGACGTCGTGGAGAGCCCGGTGTGCGAATCGGTGCTGCCGACGACGCCGAACTTGTACGGGTTGACGCCGATCTTCTCCTCGAGGGCGAGCCCCGTCTTCAGCGCGGCGCGGACGTAGCTTCCGGGAAGCACCTCTTTCGTCGTGGCCACCGAGCCGCCCAGGTTGGACTTGTCCCAGATCTCGAAGCCGGCGAACTCGTCGTTCGGCGAGAGGGCGGGGTGCGTCTCGCTCGTCCCCTTGGGCTGCGTGATCTCGGCGAGCGGCTCGCGCCGGGCGCGCGTCTCCGCATAAGCTCGGTCGATCGGCTTCCTCCCCATCGTCTCGGTCATCCACATCTGCCCGTTGCTCACGTTGCCGTTGTGCGGAATCGCCAGGACGCGCCCTCCGGTCTTCTCCTCGTAGCGCTGCATCCACTTCCAGAGCATCTCGGGATCCTGGCTGTCGTAACCCGTCATCGGCATGACCTGACTCGCCAGCTTCGCGTCGTCGCGGTAGATCACGTTGCGGTGCAGGTTGTTGCCGCCCGGCGTGGAGGTCCACTCGTAGCCGATGACGGCGGTGAAGCGCCCGGGCTCGTTGTACCGCTCCGCGGCCCTGAGGATGATGTCCCAGGCGGCGCGCATCATCTCGGGGCTGTTGATGGGGTCCTTCCCCGTCGTACTCCCTCTCCGGATCCAGTCCCCGAAGGCCTCGAACCCCTTTCCCGACTTCACCATGTCGTGCCAGATCTTTCCGACCTCCGTCTTCAGGAGGATCGGGTCGGAGGTCGCGATCATCGGCGCGAGACCGAGGTTCTCGGAGTGGTCCGTCACGACGAGGAAGTCGAGCGGGCGGGTGAGCCGCACGCGCTGCCGTGTGCTGCTGAGGACCTCTTCGCCCCGCGCGAAGCGATACGCCTCGTCCGGCCCGAGGACGCAGCCCACCATCCCGGCATCGGTCGAATAGCTGGTGTGCAGGTGGGTGTCGCCCCAGAAGACGCGGTTGGGGAAGTGCTCGCCCACGCGGGGCGAGTAGTCCTTCTTCGCCACGGGGAACTCCTCCCTGGCGATGAGCTCCTGGGCCTGGGCGCGAAGGGCGGGAACGGCGGCGAGCGCCGCCGCGACGAGAAGAGCCGCCGCTCCGCGGGTGAAGAGCGTCTTGTCGGAGCGGACCTTTGTGGTGATGCTCATGACTACTTCACGGCCTCCCGCCCGCTCCCGAGGTAGTAGCGCCAGTCGAAGGCGAGCCTCAGGTAGATGAGTCCCGCCGTCTTGAGCTCCGGAACGGGCGCGTTCGTCGGCGCGAGGACGGTCACCTTCGTCGCCTTCTCCCATCCCGCGCCGATCTGGATGAGGAGCGCCGCGGCCTGCTGCGTCGCGTAGCCGCGGAACGGACGGATCTCCACGATCGGGAGGTCGAACTCGATCGAGCGGAGGGAGACCGCCGTCACCGCGTTCGACGAGGCGCCCGGCGTCACGATGAAGACCTGGTCCTCGCCGCCCGAGTACCCGTAGAACTGGACGCCGACCTCGCGCCCCAGGACGAACTGAACGCGCCCGAAGAACGTCGAGAGGCCCGCCTGCCACGGGATGAGGCCCCCGTTCGCCGCCCGCATCGCCATCTTCTTGTAGAGAGGCATGTCGAACGGAGCGAGAAGCGGGGCGGCGATCAGGAGGTCGCCGGGGATGAGCCAGTACGGCAGGCGGAGCCGCGCCGAGATCGCCTTTCGGGCCGGTGTCTTCAGCGCGATCCCCGCGGCCACACCCCCGACCGTGCATCCGTCGCACGACGATTTCTTGTTGAGCTGCTGAAGGACGCCACCCTGCAGGAAAATCTGGCCGTCGCCCGCGTCGCCGAGAAGCGCCTCGAGCCCGACACCGATCCGCGCGCCCACGTCGATCGCGCCCGTCGCACGGTTCGTGGTCACGCTCGAATCGGAGTCGCCGACCGAGGTGCCGCCGCTGATCCCGCTCGCGAGGCCGACGAAGGGACCGATCTCCGATCGGAAGCGGGGAAGGGGTCCGTTCGGCGGCCGGCGCCCGGGGACCGGGGTCGTCTTCAGAAACGTCCCGAGAGTCTCGCGGAGCCCCGCGGGCACCGGCGTGTGGAACGCGGGCATGACCATGCTCTTGCACGTGTCGAAGGACGTCAGGCCGTTCGCCCAGTCGAGCGGGAACTCCCGGACCTCGGCCGCGAGCGGCCACGAGGGGTCGAGGGCGTCGAGGACCTGCCCGAGGCTCAGGTGAACGGCGTGCGCGGCCCGCTCGAGGTCGGAGGGTTGCATGTGTGCATCGCCGAAGAGAACACTCGACTTGCCGGTCCAGTCGCGCGTGTCCAGCCCTTCGACGTTGTAGTAGTTGTGCGTCCCCAACCTCGTCGCGACGTCTCCCCAGACCCCGGCGACGTGTCCGGCCGCGAAGACGTCCTCGAGGAAGTGATCGCCGTACATCTCTGCCGCGAGGATCGCGCGGGCGGCGCGGGGACGATCGGCCTCCGGGATCCTCCCGGCGGCCCACTCGGCGGCGAGGCGAAGCGCGGCGACGTGCTCGTGCATCCAGATTCCGAGGGCATTCAGCTCGGCTCCCGTCCTGCCGCTCCCGATCAGGTACTCCTTGACGTCGTCCGTCTCGCGGGCCAGGAGGAAGTGGGCGTTGTTCGCGCCCGCGCGCGTCGAATAGTCGAGGTCCACGGTCTCGAGCCTGAGGTCCGAGCGCGTCAGCCAGTTCCGCCTGTCGATCTCGTTCTTCGCGGTCGCGAGATCCTTTTCCAGGTCGGCCGTCACGCCTGCGACCTTCAAGGTCCACTTCTTCTCGAGAACGGCGCTCAGCATGTCGTCTCCCGAGCAGGAGTGGTCCCCTGAGATGGCCGGCCACGCGGCGAGGTCGAGGCAGGCCGGATGCTCCTGCCGGCCTTCCCAGGGATCCGCGCAGAGCCGCTGTTCCTGCCCGCGGCGGGCCGCTTCCCAAAGGCTCTTCAGGGCTTCTTTGCGCGCGGGACTCAGGTCCGACATCGCCCTGCCCGCGATCTGCCGGTGCTCGGGATAGACCCACGCGGCGGCGGGGCTCGCGAGGAGAGCCGGGATCAGGAGGAAGAGAGAAACGCGACGCATGTATGACTCCCTTGCCGTTCGGCTCTTCTCGTTTGCGGGATGAAGCATTCTCGTACAAAACGGTGCGAGACGTTCCCGCTCCCGCCGTTCGGGTTTCGGCCGCGTACGCTCAGTCCGCTCGAGTCGCCCGGACGATGTATCGCTGCGGCGCGTGGCCGACGAAGTAGAACGGATAGCACGTCACGAGCGTGACGGACGGATCGGCAGTGGCGTCGAGAACCGAGACGTCCTCGGGGGCGACGATCGCGATACCGTCGATTCTGAACGTTTCCGTCCCCTTTCGGGTCACGACCTCGAGCCGGTCGCCGACCACGACGTCCTTCAGGCCGCGAAAAAAGCCGTCGCGGTGCCCGGCGATCCCGACGTTTCCCGGCTCACCCGGCAGCGGCGTTCCTTCGATGTGGCCGACTCCCCTGTTGAGGCTGAAGTCGTCGGTTCCCTCGAGAACCGGAACCACGAGGTCGATCTTCGGGACCTTGAGGACCGCGAGCGGGACGCCGACGGCCGTCTGGAGGCTGAGTCGGTAGGCGTTCACCCGCGTGTCGGACCAGAGCGACAAGTCGATGCCCGTGGAGTCCGCGCCCGAAAGAGACGGGGCCGGCGGGAGGGCGGTCACCGCGGCCGTCGCCGCCGCGGTTTCAGCCCGTGCGACGGCGGATGTCGCACCTTCGAACGCACGCAGGCTCGCCCGGGAGAGGATCTCGCGGTGTGCCCGCGCAGCGGCGAAAAAGGCGAGGAGGACGATTCCGGCAACGATCAGGGGCAGCTCGAGGCGTTTCACGCGGCTGATCATCGTGGACGCCGGGAGCCCGAGGCAAGCCGGCCGGAAGCGAACTCCGGGCCGGCCTGCTCGATCACGAAAACGGTCAGAACAAGCGGCGACGGAGAGTCAGGCCCGCACCAAGCGCCAGGAGCGCGCCGCCCGCGAGCCCGACGAGCGGGAGCGAGCTGGCGGTCCCCGGGAGCTTCTTGGCCACCTTGACGGGCTCGGGGGCCGGAGCGGGCGCAGGCTCCGCAGGCGGAGGCGCAGGCGCGGGAGCTGCGGCCACGGGCGCCGGCTCCGCCTTGGCCTTGGGAGCCGTCCCGGAAGCCGCGACCTTGGTCGTCGCCTTCGGGGCCTGTCCCTTCTCCGTGACGATCGTCGCGGTGAGCTTCATCCCGGGCCTGAGCTCCTCGGGACCGACGCCCCTGCCGTCCACCATGAACTTGAAGTCGGAAGGAACCGTCAGCGATTTGTTCTTGCCGTCCTCGCGGTAGAGGAGCGTCCGGCCCGACACCCTGAGGACCTCGCCGTTCCGGACCGTGACGACCTTCGCCGGCGGAAACGTCGTGATGTCGGTGGTCCTTTCGATCATGACCTTCTGACCCGGCTGGAGCTCGGACACGGAAACCATCTTGCCGTCGACGTTGATCCGGAAGTCGGCCGGGACCTCGCGCTGTTCAGCCTTGCCATTCTCCAGGAACACAACGGTGTTCCCATGTACATAAACGACCTCGACCTCTACCTTCTGTACGGTTGTCTGAGTCGTCTGGGCGAACGCCCCTCCGGCCGTGAGAAGAACGCCAACCAGAACGAGAGCGGACCACTTTGATCGGAACATCCTGATTCTCCTTTTCCAATCCGCCCCTTGGGGCGGGAAGTTTACGGGCCTGACCCGTCAAATCGCCGATGCCGGTGATTCTACACCGCCGAAAAGGCGCTAGCATCGGCGGCGTGTTCGGGCCGGCGAGGGCGGAATGACGCTCCCCGAAGAAAGCGCCAAACCACCGGATTTCTCGATGGTCCTGGGCGCCTGCGCGCTTCACTCCTCGTTGGACTTCATCGTCTGCAGCGCCACGAGCCGCGCCAGCAGCACGGCGATGTAGAGCTGGCCGGTGAGCGCTTCGAATGCGGCGAGGCTGCGCGTGATCGAGTGGGTGGGAACGAGATCCCCGTAGCCGACTGTCGTCAGGGTGATGTAGCTGAAATAGAGGAGCTCGCCGAACGTCCCGCTCTCCAACGAGCCCGGCGTTTGGCGCGAGACCAGGTCGCGCGAGAAGGCCGGAGGGTCGAGGTCGAGCCAGTCGAAGAAGGCGTAGGCGGTCGCCCACAGGATGCCGAGGAGCAGGTAGGAGCACACGGCGGCGAGGAGCTCCTCCGCGTCGACACGCCGGGCACGAAGGACCGTGCGCAGAACCACGGCACACGCGAACGCAACCAGCCCCACGAGGAGAACCCTCGCCGCGCCACGCACCTCGGCGGCACCTGTCCGGTCGGCGATCTCGTGCGTCACGGCGATCGTCACCGCCGCCACCCCGTAGCCGCGCTTGAGCGCCGCCCCGCAGCTCGAGGCGCGGACGGCGAGGACGAGCATGAGACAAAAGAGGGCGCTCAACGCGATCGGGCCCCAGGTCGTGAGACCGAGAAAAGGACCCGCGACGATGAGCCCCGCCTGGAGCGCGAGGACGAGAGCGAAAGAGCCGCGCGCCTCCGCGCGGTTCTTCGTCGTTTCGGTGTGTTCCAGCCTCATGAAGGCTGCCTAGTGTTTCACGACCTCCTCGAGCCGGACAAGACGCGGAGCCCGGCCGAGGAGCCCTGAGGTCCTCGCGACGTTACGCCGACGGGTTGCGCCAATCTTCGAGGCCGCCCGTCAGGCGGTCCGCCTCGGCGGGCCCCCACGTCCCCGGCTCGTACTCGTGGATCGGCGTCGCGTTTTCGAGAATGCCGTCGACGACTCTCCACGCCGCGTCGACGGCGTCCTCGCGCACGAAGAGCGTCGGGTCGCCCTTCATGGCGTCGGTCAGGAGCCGCTCGTACGCGTCGACCTCGTCGCCCGGCGCGTCTCGAACCGCCGCGAGCTCCGTCGGCATGGATCCGATTCCGGTGCCGGGGCGCTTGACGCGGGCGCCGATCGAGATCGCGATCTTCGGGCCGAGACGGAAACGGAAATAGTTGCTTTCCTCGGGGGAGAGCCTTCCGAGGGGCGGCCTCTTCAGGTCGACGAGAACCTCGGTGACGGTGAGAGGCAGGGACTTTCCGGACCGGATCAGAAACGGCACGCCGGCCCAGCGCCAGGAATCGACCCCGAGCCGCACGGCCGCGAACGTCTCCATCTGCGAATCGGGTGCGACACCCGGCTCGTTCCGGTAGCCGCGGAACTGGCCGCGCACGACGTCCGAGGGTCTCAGGGGTGGAATGGCGCGGAACACCTTGACCTGCTCGTCGCGGATCCGGTCCGCCTCGATGGAGATGGGCGGCTCCATGGCCAGATAGCCGACGACCTGGAGAAGGTGGTTCTGGATCACGTCGCGGATCGTGCCTGTCTCGTCGTAGAACTTTCCACGCCCTTGGATGCCGAACTCTTCGGCCATGGTGATCTCGACGCGGTCCACGTAGTTGCGGTTCCAGATCGGCTCGAGAAAGGTGTTGGCGAAGCGGAAGTAAAGGAGGTTCTCGACGGCTTCCTTTCCGAGGTAATGGTCGATGCGAAAAACGGACGGCTCCGGAAAGACAGCGTGGAGCGTCGCGTTCAGCTCGCGCGCCGAGGAGGAGTCGTGGCCGAAGGGCTTCTCGATCACGACGCGCGCTCCGGCCGCGCAGCCGGACGCGCCCAGCTCCTGGATGACCGTGCCGAAGAGGCTCGGCGGAATCGCGAGGTAATGCGTCGGATGCCTCGCGCTCCCGAGGAGCTTGCGCAGAGCCGCGAACGTCGCGGGGTCTCCGTAATCCCCGTCGATGTACTGGAGCTTCGACATCAGCTTTGCGAAGGCCGCTTCGTCCACACCGCCGCCGTGTTCGGTCACGCTCGCCCGTGCGCGCTCGCGAAGCTGCTCGAGCTTCCAGCCCGACTTCGCGACTCCGATGACCGGGACGTCGAGCGTCCCGTGCCGGGCCATGCCCTGCAGCGAGGGAAAGATTTTCTTGTAGGCGAGGTCGCCCGTCGCGCCGAAGAAGACGAGGGCGTCGGATGGGAAGCGTCCTTCGTCACTCGCCATGATCTTTTCTCCCCTCGTCTTCACTTCGGCGGCTTCTCGTGGTGCCCGCCGAACTGGAAACGCATCGCCGAGAGGAGCTTGTTCTGGAAATCCGCCTCGCCGCGGGACGCGAAACGCTGGTTGAGCGCCGTCGTCAGGACGGGGGCCGGAACCGCCTCGTCGATGGCGGCCATGATCGTCCAGCGCCCCTCGCCGGAGTCGGAGACCCGGCCGCCGAACTTCTCGAGAGCCGGGTCCTCGAGGAGGGCCGAGGCGGTCAGGTCGAGGAGCCACGACGCGACGACGCTTCCGCGCCGCCAGACTTCGGCGATGTCGGGGAGGTCCAGGTCGTACTGGTAGTGCTCGGGGTCGCGGAGCGGGGTCGTCTCGGCGTCGACCGCATGCATCTCCTTGCCTGCGTTCGCGGCGCGCAGGACGCCGAACCCCTCGGCATAGGCGGCCATGAGGCCGTACTCGATCCCGTTGTGGACCATCTTGACGAAGTGACCGGCGCCGCTGGGTCCGCAGTGGAGGTAGCCCTCTTCCGAGGTTCCCTTCGCCTTCTCGCGTCCCTTTGTCCTCGGAGCGTCTCCCCTGCCGGGGGCAAGCCTCCTGAAGATCGGATCGAGACGCTTCACGGTCTCTTTCTCGCCCCCGATCATCATGCAGTAGCCGCGCTCCAGGCCCCAGACTCCGCCGCTCGTTCCGACGTCCACGTAGTGGATACCCTTCGGGGCGAGCTCCTTGGCGCGACGGATGTCGTCGACGTAGTACGAGTTGCCGCCGTCGATCAGGGTGTCCCCCTTTTCGAGGTGCGGCAGGAGGTCGGTAATCGACCTGTCGACCACGGCCGCCGGGACCATCAGCCAGACGGCGCGCGGCTTGGCGAGCTTCTTGACGAAGTCGGCGAGCGAGGACGCCCCGGTGGCCTTCTCTTTCGCGAGCTGAGCGACCGCCTTCGGCGACATGTCGAAGACCACGCAGTCGTGGCCGCCGCCGATCAGCCGGCGAACCATGTTCGCTCCCATCCGCCCGAGCCCGATCATTCCGAGTTGCATCAGGTGCTCCTTGTCTCTTTTCGGGCCTTCGTCGTCAACGCGGATTCCGTTTGAGCCGCCGGTACCTTCGGATCAGGGCGTTCGTCGAGCCGTCGTGTGCAAGAGCCGGCTCCGCCGCGGACTCCAGCTCCGGGATGATCCGCTGGGCCAGCACCTTCCCCAGCTCGACGCCCCACTGGTCGAAGCAATCGATGCCCCAGACGGCGCCCTGCGTGAAAACGGAGTGCTCGTAGAGCGCGACGAGCGCGCCGAGGGTCTCGGGCGTGAGCCGCCTCGCGAGGATCATGTTCGAGGGGCGGTTCCCCTCGAAGACCCGGTGCGGCACCAGCCAATCGGGTGTCCCATCGGCCTTCACCTCGTCGGGGGTCTTGCCGAAGGCCAGCGCCTCGGTCTGCGCAAAGACGTTCGCCATCAGGATGTCGTGGTGCCGGCCGAGCGGGTTCAGCGGCTCGACGAACGCGATGAAATCGCACGGGATGAGCCGCGTGCCCTGGTGGATCATCTGGTAGAAGGAGTGCTGTCCGTTCGTTCCCGGCTCGCCCCAGTAGACGGGACCCGTGTCGGCCTGAACCCGGGTTCCCTCGAGCGTGACGTGCTTGCCGTTGCTCTCCATCGTGAGCTGCTGGAGATAAGCGGGGAATCGCTTCAGGTACTGCTCGTAGGGAAGGACGGCGACCGTCTGGGCGTCGAAGAAATCGTTGTACCAGACTGCGAGGAGGCCCATGAGGACGGGGAGGTTCTTCCCGAACGGCGCGGTCCGGAAGTGCTCGTCCATCTCGTGGAAGCCTTGCAGCAGGGCGCGGAAGTTCCCGGCGCCGATGGCGAGCATCGTCGAGAGGCCGATCGCCGAGACCATCGAGTAGCGTCCGCCGACCCAGTCCCAGAACCCGAACATGTTCGCCGTGTCGATGCCGAACGCGGAAACCTGCCCGGCGTTCGTCGAGACCGCCACGAAATGCTTCGCGACCGCCTTCGAGTCGCCGCCGAGGCGCTCGAGGCACCAGGCGCGCGCCGATTCGGCGTTCGTCATCGTCTCGAGCGTCGTGAAAGTCTTCGAGGAAACGATGAAAAGGGTCTCGGCGGCATCGAGGTCGCGGACCGCCTCCGCGAAGTCGGTGCCGTCCACGTTCGAGACGAACCGGAACGTCAGGGAGCGCTCGCTGTAGTGCTTCAGCGCCTCGTAGGCCATGACGGGCCCGAGGTCCGAGCCGCCGATCCCGATGTTGACGACGTTCCGGATCCTCTTCGCCGTGTGCCCCTTCCACGACCCGCTGCGCACCTGGTCCGAGAACTCCGCCATCTTGGCGAGGACGGCGTGCACCTCGGGGACGACGTTCCTGCCGTCCACGACGATGGTCGCGTCGCGGGGCGCGCGGAGCGCCACGTGCAGGACGGCCCGTTTCTCGGTGACGTTGATCTTCTTCCCCCGGAACATGGCATCGATCCGGGGCTTGAGACCGGATTCCTTCGCGAGCCTCACGAGGAGCCGCAGCGTCTCGTCGGTGACGCGGTTCTTCGAGTAGTCGAGCGTGAGGCCGGCGGCCTCGACCGTCATGCGTTCGCCGCGCTTCGGGTCCCTCGCGAAGAGGTCGCGCAGATGGAGGGCTTCGACCTTCCGGGCATGGCTCCGGAGGGCTTTCCACGAGGCACGACGTGAGAGGGGCTGGAGGGCGGTCGTCAACGGGATGTTCCTCTCCAGAGGCGGAAGCCTCCCTTCGCGCGGGATGCCGTCAGTGCCTCTCCGGAACGAAACGGCGGCCCTTGAGCGACGCCTGGTCGTCGTAGGCGTGCTTCTTCCCGCGCTTCGGGAGCTTGATCTTCTCCCGCGCCACCTTCTTGTAAGGGATCCGGCTCAGGATGTGCGCGATGCAGTTCAGGCGCGCCCGCTTCTTGTCGTCCGACCGGACGAGGAACCAGGGCGCGTGCTTCGTGTCCGTCGCCTTCAGCATGCGGTCGCGGGCGCGCGAGTACTCGTACCACTTCGTGCGGCCCGGCAGATCCATCGGGCTCAGCTTCCACTGCCGCATGGGGTCCGTGATGCGCGCGGCGAACCGGCGCTCCTGCTCCTCGTTCCCGACCTCGAGCCAGTACTTCATCAGGATGATCCCGCCGTCGACGATGTACTTCTCCGTGACGGGGCAGAGCTCGAGAAAGCGCTCGTACTGCTCGTCCGTGCAGAAGCCCATGACGCGCTCGACGCCGGCGCGGTTGTACCAGCTCCGGTCGAAGATCACGACCTCGCCCGCGGCGGGGAAGTGCTGCATGTAGCGCTGCATGTACATCTGGCTCTTCTCGCGGTCCGAGGGCGCGGGGAGCGCGACGAGGCGGAAGACGCGCGGGCTCACGCGCTCCGTGAGCGCGCGGATCGTGCCGCCCTTGCCGGCGCCGTCGCGTCCTTCGAAGACCACGATGACCCGCAGGCCCTTGTGCTTCACCCACTCCTGGAGGTGGCAGAGCTCGACCTGGAGCCGCCGGAGCTCCTTCGCGTACTTCTTCGCGGAGAGCTTGCCGTCCTGACCCTTCTGATCCTTCTTCTTCGCCATGGACGTCACATCCCTCTCTTCAGTGCGCCCTCGGCCACGGTGCGGGATCCGGCGACGCCGGCGGGGGGAACTCCTGCTGGTTCCATCCGCCGCCGAGCGCCTTGTAGATGTTCACGTAGTCGGCCGCGAGGTCCAGCTGCGCGCTGACGAGCCGGAGCTGGGCCGGGTAGAGAAGCTGCATGGCGTAGAGGACCTCGAAGTAGTTCGACACGCCCGCGTCGTAACGCACGTTCGCGAGCCGGACCATCTCCTCGTAGTCGCGGACGGTCCGCCTCAGGTGGTCGATGGACGCGTCGATCTTCTCCCGCGCGTAAAGGACCGTCGTCGTCTCGGCGAACGCGCCCGTGACGGTCTGCTCGTACTGGGCCTTCGCCTGCTCCCAGCGGGCCACGGACACCTCGTATTCGGCGCGCAGCCGGCCTCCCTGGAAGAGCGGCCCGACGAGGCCCGCGGCGATCGACCAGGTCTTGCCCGTCCCGAAGAGATTCGAGACGTCCGCGCTGACGCCGCCGAAGAGTCCCGTCAGGCTGATGGACGGGAAGAAGTTCGCCGTCGCCACTCCGACTTCGGCGTTCGCGGCGACGAGCAGCTGCTCGGCCTGAAGGATGTCCGGCCGCCGTTTCAGGAGGTCCGACGGGAGGCCCGCCGGGACCTTCGGGGGCGGCGCCTGCGCCGAGAGCGCCCCGCCCCTCGGGATCGGCCCCGGATTCCGGCCGAGCAGCAGGCTGAGCCGGTTTTCCGTCGCCTCGATCTGCCGCTCGATCTCCGGCACCTGTGCGGCCACCTGGCCGAGGGCCGCGCCGGCGTAGGACGTCTGTATCGAGGAGGCCGCTCCCCCCTTGAGCTTCAGATCGTAGAGCTTGTACTGCTCCTCGAACGAGCCGACGGTCGCCTGCGTGATCGCGAGCTGCTCGTCGAGCGCGCGGAGCGTGAAGTAAGTGGTTGCGACTTCGGAGACGAGGGACAGGACGACGCCGCGCCGTGCCTCCTCCGTCGCGAGGTACTGCGCCTTGGCGGATTCGTTCAGGCGCCGGATCCGTCCCCAGAGGTCCAGCTCCCAGCCGAAGTTCACGTTGGCGGAAACGAGGTTCCGGGTCGTCGACCCCGGCACGAGCTCCGTCGAGGTCAGCCCGCGCGACACGTCGCCCCCGTAACCGATCTGCGGGAAGAACTCGGACTTCGCGATGCCGGCGCGCGCGCGCGACTCGTCGACGCGGAAAGCCGCGATCCGGATGTCGTAGCCGTTCCGGAGTGCTTCGTCGATCAGGCCCTTCAGAACCGGGTCTCCGAACGACTCCCACCACGGCAGGTCGGCGAGCGATTCTCCCGGCGCGGGCGGGCCCTGGACCTCACGGTACTGCTCGGGAACGGCGACGACGGGCTGCTTGTAGTTGGGTCCGACGGCGCAGCCGGCGAGGAGCACGCCCAGGAGGCAGGGAGCGAGGAGCTTCTTCATCTCAGTGCCCTCCCCCGTGGCTCGCGGCGGGCGCCGGTCCGTCACCGGGACGGCAGGCTTCCCGTGCTTGCCGCCGCCCGTCAGTTTCTCGACCAGCACGAACAGCACCGGGATCAGGCAGACGCCGAGGAGCGTCGCGATCAGCATGCCGGAGAAGACGGCCATGCCGATCACCTTGCGCGATTCGGCGCCGGCGCCCGACGCCGTCAGGAGCGGCACGACGCCGAGGATGAAGGCGAAGGCCGTCATGAGGATGGGCCGGAAACGGAGCTTGGCCGAGCTGAGCGCGGCCTCGACGAGACCCATCCCCGCGGCCTGCTGCATCTTCGCGAACTCGACGATCAGGATCGCGTTCTTGGCGGCGAGGCCGATCAGCATGATGAGCGCGATCTGCGCGAACACGTTGTTCACGTAGCTCGGCGAGAACTGCCGGGCGAGCCAGAGCCCGAGGTAGGCGCCGAACACCGCGAACGGCGTGCCGAGGAGGACGCTGAACGGCAGCCCCCAGCTCTCGTACTGCGCGGCGAGGATCAGGAACACGAGCAGGATCGCGAGGGCGAAGACGACGGCGACGCCGGGGGCCTTCTTCTCCTGGTACGACATGTCCGCCCATTCGTAGCCCATCTCCGGCGGCAGGACCTCCTTCGCGGTCTGCTCGAGCGCGTCGAGGGCCTGCGCCGAGGAGTAGCCGGCCGCGGGCACGCCGCTGATCTCGGCGGAGCGGTACAGGTTGAAGCGGTTCGTGAACTCCGGGCCGGACGTCGGCCGCGTGGAGGTCAGCGTGTCGAGGGGAATCATCTCGCCCTTGGCGCTGCGCACGAAGAAGAGCCCCAGCTGCTTCGGGTCCTTCCGGTACTCGGGCTCGGCCTGCACGTAGACCTTGTACACGCGGCCGAACCGGTTGAAGTCGTTGATGTAGGAGCTGCCGAGCAGCGCCCCGAGCGTCGTGTTGACGTCGGAGATCGTCGCGCCGACCTTCAGCACCTTGCTGCGGTCGATGTCCGCGTAGACCTGCGGCACGCTCGCGCGGTAGAGCGTCGAGATGCGCCCGATCTCGGGCCGCTTGCGCGCGGCCTCGACGAACTTCGCGGCCTGATCGGCCAGGAACTCGGGCGTGCCGCCGCCGCGGTCCTGCAGCTGCATCGTGAAGCCCGCTCCCGTGCCGAGGCCGGGGATCGCCGGGGGTCCGAACGCCACCGCCGCGGCCTCGGGGATCTGCTGCGCGAAGGCCTTGTTCAGCGCGGCGACGACGCCGTTCGCGTGATTCTCCGCGGTCTTGCGGTGGCCCCACTCCTTGAGCTGGATGAAGAAGAAGCCCATGTTCGAGGAGTAGGAGCCGGTGACGAGGCTGTAGCCGGTGACCGTGTTGTAGCCCTCGACGCCGTCCGTCGCCTTGATGATGGCCTCGGCCTTCTTCATCACGAGGTCGGTGCGCTCGAGCGACGAGGCGTCGGGCAGGTTGACCTGGGCGAGGAGGTAGCCCTGGTCCTCCTCGGGGATGAAGCCCGCCGGGATCCTCCGCCCGAGCACGACGATCGCGCCGACGAGGATCGCCATGAAGATGAGGCTGCGCGCCGTCTTGCGGATCAGGATGCCCGCGAAGCTGACGTACGCGTCGGTGCCGCGGCCGAAGACCTTGTTGAACCAGTTGTAGAACGGCGTGAGCAGCGTCTTCTTCCCGGTGGGCGCCTTCAGCAGCAGCGCCGCGAGGGCGGGGCTGAGCGTGAGGGCGTTGATCACCGAGAGGAGCACCGAGAGCGCGATCGTGATCGCGAACTGCTTGTAGAACGCCCCGGTGATGCCCCCCATGAAGCCCACGGGCACGAACACGGCGGAGAGGACGAGGCCGATCGCGATCACGGGGCCCGAGACCTCGTCCATCGCCTTGATCGTCGCTTCCTTCGGCGACATCCCGTGCTCGATGTGGTGCATGACCGCCTCGACGACGACGATCGCGTCGTCGACGACGATGCCGATCGCGAGCACGAGCCCGAGGAGCGAGAGGACGTTGATCGAGAAGCCGAGGAGCGGGAAGAAGATGAAGGCGCCGATGAGCGAGACGGGCACCGTCACGAGGGGGATCAGCGTCGCGCGCCAGTTCTGCAGGAAGACGAACACGACGAGGATGACGAGCAGGACCGCCTCGAAGAGCGTGTGGACGATCTCGTTGATGCCCTCCGCGACCGGCAGCGTCGTGTCGAGCGAGATCAGGTAGTCCATGTCGCGCGGGAAGCGCTTCTTCAGGTCCTCCATCGTCATCTTGATCTTGTTGGCCACGTCGATGGCGTTCGTGCCGGGGATCTGGAAGACGGCGATGACGGCGGCCGGCCCGCCGTTGTGGCGGCCGATGGAGTTGTAGAGCATCGTGCCGAGCTCGAGGCGCGCGACGTCCTTGAGGAACACCTGCGAGCCGTCGGGGTTCGAGCGGACGACGATGTTGCCGAACTCGTTCTCGTCGAGCAGGCGGCCCTTGACCTTCACCGTGTAGGTGTAATCCGTGCCCTTCGCCGCGGGCGGCCCGCCGATCTGGCCGGCGGGCGAGATCTGGTTCTGCTGGTTGACGGCGTTCACGATGTCCGGGACCGTGAGCCCGAGCTTCGCGATGCGGTCGGGGCGGAGCCAGACGCGCATGGCGTAGTCGCTGCCGCCGAAGAGGTTGATCTGGCCGACGCCCGGGATGCGGGCGATCGTGTCGTTGATGTTGATGACGGAGTAGTTGGAGAGGAAGTTGTTGTCGTACGTCCCGTTCGGCGACTTGACCGAGATGATCAGGAGGGGGAACGGGAGCGCCTTCTTGACCGCGACGCCGTAGTTCTTGACGGACTGCGGCAGCATGGGCGTCGCCTCGGAGACCCGGTTCTGGGCGAGGACGTTGTCCATGTCGAGGTTCGAGCCCACCTCGAACGACACCTTCAGCGTCAGGGTGCCGTCGTTCGCGTTGGTGGACTTCATGTAGATGCCCTTCTCGACGCCGTTCACCTTCTGCTCGATCGGCGTCGCGACCGACGCCTCCACGTCGGTGGCGCTCGCGCCCACGAACGTCGTGGTGACCTGGACCATCGGGGGCACGACCTCGGGGTACTGGGCGATCGGAAGGCCCGACATGGCGACGAGGCCGACGAGGACCGTGACGATGGAGATGACCATCGCCACGATGGGGCGATTGACGAAGAAGCGGGACATGGCCTACTTCGCCTTTGCGCCTCGGCGGCCGGCTTCGCCTCGGCGGCCGGCTCCGCCGCTCCCGGGCTGCCCGGCATCGCGGCCACGGGCTTCGTCGTCACCGTCATGCCCTCGCGGACGCGCTGCAGGCCCTCGACGACGACCGTTTCCCCGGCCTTCAGGCCCTCCTCGATCACCCAGAGGCCTTCCACGCGGGGACCGACCTTGACGCTCTTGAAGGCGACCTTGCCGTCGGCGCCCACGGTCGCCACGCTGTAGAGGTTCTGCAGCTCCTGCACGGCGCGCTGCGGCACGAGGAGCGCTCCCGCCTTCGTCTCGACGACGAAGCGCGCGCGCCCGTACTGGCCGGGGCGCACGAGGCGGTTCGGGTTCGGGAACGTGAACTGAACCGCGAGCGTGCCCGTCGTCGCGTCCACCTCCCGCTCGATCGCGTCGACGCGCCCCTTGTCGGGAAGAACGGTGCCGTCGGCCAGGATCAGCGAGACCTCGGCCTTCGCGGCCTTCTCCTTGCTCTCCTGGGCCCGCTTCGCGATCCGAAGGTACTCGGCCTCGCTGATCCCGGCGCGGAACAGGATCGGGTCGACCTTCGACACGGTCGTCAGCAGCGTGCTTTCGCCGCGGCCGACGAGGTTGCCGGCCCTGACCTTCGTGGTGCCGACGATCCCGTCGAGCGGCGCCGCGATCGAGCAATAGCCGAGGTCGAGGGTCGCCTTGTCCACGGCCGCGGTCGCGGCGTCCACCTGGGCCTTGGCCGCGTCCCGGGCGGAGAGGGCGTTGTCCAGCTCCTGCTGGCTGATCGCCTTCTGCGCGGCGAGCGGCTCGTACCGGGCCACGTCGTTGCTGGACTTCTGGAGCCGCGCCTTGGGCGTTGGCCAGGTCGGCCTTGGCCGCCGCGAGGGTCGCCTCGAACGGCTTCGGGTCGATCTGGTAGAGCGGCGTGCCCTTCGTGACGAACGTGCCCTCGGTGAACTTGACCGACTCGAGGTAGCCCTCGACGCGCGCGCGAATCTCGACGTCCTGCGATCCCCTCGTCTGGCCGACGAGCTCGATCGGGACAGGCACGTCCTTCGCGACGACGGCGGCGACGTAGACCTCGGGCGTCGGAGCCTTCGCGGCTTCCTTCTTCGAGCACCCGGAGGCAGCGACGAGGATCGCCGCGAGAAGAGCGTTCCGACCGCGCGAGCGCGAGACAGAGTTTGTCCTCAATACGGCGATCATCTTCTCGCCCTCCCGTTGCCTCGTCGGCGGACAATCCCGGCGGATATGCCGCAGAAGGCGCGGCGAAATATACTCCAGTTCATCTTCTTTCTCCTTGTGTCGAAGATTGCGCTCGCCGCGGGAACGCGCAAGCGGGCGCGCTATAAGATCCCGCGATCAGAAAACGGGAACAATGAAGAGCAGTGGAGGTGCGCGATGATCCTTGGAAAGCTCGCCAGCGGAGCCGCTGCCGGTTTTGTGGCGGTCGTTCTTTCGGTGCCGGCTTCAGCCCAGGACGGCGAGGTCCTGGACAAGGCGAAGGCCGAGAAGGTGTTTCCGAAGGCGCCCTACTCGCCCATGGCCGGACGGAACTACCCGATGCGGCCGTACTTCGGCGACACGCACCTCCACACGTCGTTCTCGATGGATGCCGGCGCGTTCGGAGTGCGGCTCGCGCCAAAGGACGCCTACAAGTTCGCGAAAGGCGAAGAGGTCATGGCGTCGAGCGGCCAGCGGGCGCGGCTGACGCGCCCTCTCGACTTCATCGCGGTCACGGACCACTCGGACGGCTTCGGCTTTTTCCCCTTGCTCGTTCGGAGGCGATCCGAAGATTCTCGCGGATCCCGCAGGGCAAGAGGTGGTACGACCTGATCCAGGCCGGCAAGGGCGCCGAAGCGGCGATCGACATCGTCGTGAGCTTCGGGAAGGGGACGATCTCGAAGGCGATCCTTCCCGTGCCGGGCACAGCCGCCTATCGAACGGCCTGGGACGAGACGATCAAGGCGGCGGATGAAGCGAACGACCCGGGCCGGTTCACCGCGTTCATCGGCTACGAGTGGACGTGCAACAACACCGGCAACAACCTGCACCGCAACGTCATCTTCCGCGACGGCAAGGCGAAGGCCGACCAGGTCGTGCCGTTCACCACGAGCCGCTCGACAGCGACAACCCGCGAGGACCTCTGGAAGTGGATGCAGGCCTACGAGGAGAAGACCGGCGGCTCGCTGCTGGCCATCCCGCACAACGGCAACCTCTGCAACGGTCTCATGTTCGCGCGTCGAGACCTTCAAGGGAAGACCGCTCACGAAGGAGTAGGCGGAGACGCGGGCGCAGTGGGAGCCGCTCTACGAAACGACGCAGATCAAGGGCGACGGCGAGTCGCACCCGTTGCTGTCGCCGAACGACGAGTTCGCCGGCTTCGAGCGCTGGGACAAGGGCAACCTCGATGCTCAGTGCCCAAGAAGCCCGAGATGCTCCAGTACGAGTACACGCGCTCGGCGCTGAAGAACGGCCTCAAGCTCGAGCAGAAGCTCGGCATCAACCCGTTCAAGTTCGGGATGGTCGGCTGCACCGACTCGCACACCTCGCTCTCGACGGCCGACGAGGACAACTTCTTCGGCAAGCACTCGGGCGTCGAGCCGAACCCGCATCGCGTACGAGCACGTCGTCATGGAGTTCAAGGCCGCGAAGCTCATGGGCTGGGAGATGGCCGCCTCCGGCTACGCCGCCGTCTGGGCGACCGAGAACACGCGCGAGGCGATCTGGGACGCGATGAAGCGCAAGGAGGTCTACGCCACGACCGGGCCGCGCATGATCGTGCGCTTCTTCGGCGGCTTCGACTTCGCGCCGAAGGACGCCGTCACCGCCTGCCGGCCGAGGTCGGCTACGCGAAGGGCGTGCCGATGGGCGGCGACCTCGCGCCAGGCTCCCGCCGGGAAGTCGCCGACGTTCCTCGTCGCGGCCCTGAAGGACCCGATCGGCGCGCAACCTCGACCGCGTCCAGATCGTCAAGGGCTGGCTGGACAAGAAGGGCGAGACGCAGGAGAAGGTCTACGACGTCGCCTGGGGCAACGCCGCGACCGCAAGCCCGGCGCGAACGGGAAGCTGCCCGCCGGTCGGCAACACCGTGGACGTGAAGGAAGCGACGTGGACGAACACGATCGGCGACCCCGAGCTGATCACGGTCTGGAAGGATCCGGACTTCGATCGCGTCCCTCAAGGCGTTCTACTACGTGCGCGTGATCGAGATCCCGACGCCGCGCTGGACGGCGTACGAAGCGAAGCGCTTCGGCATCACGATGCCGAAGGAAGTTCCGATGGTCACGCAGGAACGGGCCTACACGTCGCCGATCTGGTACACGCCGTCGAAGTAGCGCCGCTAGGGGCTCGCGGATGAAGAAGTCATCCTCCGCGAGCCTCTCTTTCATTTCCTGCTGCTCGGTGCCGCGCTTTTCGGCGTGTGGCTCTGGCGAAAAGACGCAGGCGGGAGCGACTCCGGCCGGATCGTCGTCACCCAGGCACGCATCTCTCAGCTCGCGACAGGCTTCGCCCGCACGTGGCAGAGGCCGCCAACCGACCAGGAGCTGACCGGCCTCGTTCAAGACTTCGTCCGGGAGGAAGTCTGCGTCCGGGAGGCCACGGCGATGGGCCTCGACCGCGACGACACGATCATCCGCCGCCGGCTGAGGCAGAAGTTCGAGTTCCTGACCGAGGATGCGCTCGAGTCGGCCCCGCCGACGGACGCGGACCTGACCGCCTACCTCAACGCTCACCCCGATTCGTTCCGCGTCGAGCCGCGCGTCGCGTTCCGGCAGGTGATGTTCGACCCCGCCCGTCGTGGAGCGTCCGCGGAAGCTGACGCGCGGAAGGCCCTTGCCCGCCTCAATTCTGCCGGCCCCGGCGTGAGCTTCACCGCGCTCGGCGACTCGCGCATGCTGCCCGCGACGGTCGAGCTTTCCTCGCAGAGCGACGTCGCGCGGATCTTCGGCGAGAAGTTCGCGGCAAGAGTCGTCGACGTCGCGCCGGGGGCGTGGACCGGCCCGATCCCGTCCGGCTACGGTCTCCATCTCGTACAGGTCGCGGAACGCGACGCGGGCCGCCTGCCCGAGCTCGCCGAGGTGCGCGGGGCCGTTGCCCGCGAGTGGGAGGCCGCGCAGCGCAAGGAGCGCAGCGAAGCGCTCTTCCGGAAACTGCTCGAGCGCTACAAGGTCGTCGTCGAGCCTCCAGGCGCCCCCGCTTCGGTCAAGGGCCAATCGCTGGAGAAGAAGGCCTCGTGAAAAAGTGCTCCCCGCTCGCCTTCGCGCTCTTTCTGTGGCTCTCGGGAGCGCGGAGCGCCGCCGCGCACGAGGCGCGGCCCGGCTACCTCGAGCTCAGAGAAACCGTGCCCGGGACGTATCAGGTCCTGTGGAAGCAGCCGGCGCAGGGCGAGATGTTCCTTCATCTGGTTCCGGTCTTCCCGGAGAGCTGCTCGTTTCGCTCGGGCCAGGGCACGGAGATGACCCCCGGTGCGCTCCTGACGCGCGGGACGATGACCTGCGGCGGCGGCCTCGCGGGCAAGACGTTTCGCGTGGACGGCCTCGAGGCCACGCTGACGGACGTCCTCGTGCGCGTCCATCACGCCGACGGGCGCGCCGAGACGCATCTCCTCCGCCCGGTCTCCGCCTCCGTCACGTTCGGCGCGGCGGCGACGACGGGCCAACGGGCGGCCGCATACCTGCGCATCGGGATCGAGCACATCCTCCTCGGAGTCGACCACCTCCTCTTCGTCCTCGGCCTCCTCCTGATCGTCGCGGACCGCTGGATGCTGCTCAAGACGATCACGTCGTTCACCGTAGCGCACAGCCTGACGCTCGCGATCGCGACCCTCGGTTACGCGAGCGCGCCCGTCCAGCCGCTGAACGCGGCGATCGCGCTTTCGATCCTCTTCCTCGGGCCGGAGATCGTCCGCGTCTGGCGAGGAGAAACGAGCTTCACGATCCGCCATCCGTGGGTCGTCGCGTTCGCGTTCGGGCTCCTGCACGGCTTCGGGTTCGCGAGCGGCCTCACCGCGATGGGCCTGCCGAAAGCGGAGATTCCCCTCGCGCTTTTCCTGTTCAACGTGGGCGTCGAGGCGGGCCAGTTGATCTTCGTATTCCTCGTGCTCGCGATCGCGTGGTCGTTCCGGCGGCTCCAGATCCGCTGGGCGCGCTGGGCCGAAGCGCTGCCGGGCTATGCCGTGGGGACGCTCGGTGCGTTCTGGGCCATCCAGCGCACCGCGATGCTCCTGGGGATCGCGCGATGAGAGGGATGAGGGCGACGCGAGAGTTCGGACGGGAGGCGATTCTGCGGGCGGCCGCCGTTGCCGCCGTCGCGGTCCTGCCCTCGCTCGCGCTGGCGCACGCGCAGGAGGGAGTCGCGGGCGGTTTTTTCACCGGCTTTCGCCATCCGATCTCCGGCTGGGACCATGTCCTCGCGATGATCTCGGTCGGCGTTTGGGGAGCGCAGCTCGGCGCGCCGGCGATGTGGCTCCTGCCCGTCGCGTTCCCGATGGTCATGGCGCTCGGAGGCACGATGGGCCTGCTGGGAATTCCGCTGCCCGGCACGGAGCTGGGCATCGCCCTTTCGGCGATCGTGCTCGGGGTGATGGTCCTCGCCGAGGCCCGCCCGCCGCTGTGGGTCGCCGCCGCGGTCGTTTCCATCTTTGCTGTCTTCCACGGCCACGCGCACGGCACGGAGCTGCCGCCCGGAGAGAACGGACTTCTCTACAGCGCCGGCTTCGTCGTCGCGACGGGGTGCCTGCACGGCGCCGGCATCGCGATCGGCCTCGTGCACCGCTGGGCTAACGGCCGCCTCGCGCTGCGCGCCGCCGGAGCGGTCGTGGCCCTCGCGGGCTTCTTCTTCGTATGGAGGCTCTTCAGATGAGAAGGGGCGCCGCGGCTCATTCCGGCGGCGGTGGTCCTCTCGTTCGCCGCGCCGGCCGAAGCTCACCTCGTCACGACCGGTCTCGGTCCGGTCTACGACGGCATCGCCCATCTCGTCATGTCGCCGGCCGACCTCGCGCTCGTCGTCGCGCTCACGCTTCTCGCCGGGATGCGCGGCGCGGGCGTCGGGCGCACGATCCTCGCGGTCCTGCCCGTTTCGTGGCTGGCGGGAGGACTCGCCGGCCTCACGCTGCCCGCTGCCTCGAACTTCGAATGGACGACGGGCGCGTGCTTTCTCCTCGTGGGCGCGCTCGTCGCGGCCGACCGGAACCTCTCCGTGAAGGTCGTCGCGTCGATCGCGGCAGCCGTCGGCGCCCTCCACGGTTTCCTCTCCGGCTCGGCGCTCTCGGCGACGCCGTCGGGCGGCCTCGAGCTTCTGGGCGGCCTCGTGGCGCTGCTCGTCGTCGTCACCCTCGTCGCCGGCGTCGTGGTCTCGCTGAAGGCTTTCTGGGCGCGCATCGCCGTGCGCGTCCTCGGGAGCTGGATTGCCGCGACGGGCCTCCTGATGCTGGGCTGGACACTGCGAAGCGCGCGGTAGAGTCCTCGCAACATTCAGCAGCGACTACTTCACAGGTACTGCCGCCAGTCGAACGCGAGACGGAAGTAGATCGACGTCGACGTCTTCAGGTCCGGCGCCGGCGCGCCCGCGGGCGCGTCGACCGTGATCTTCGTCGGCTTGTCGAAGCCCATTCCGATCTGGATCAGGACGGCCGCCGCCTGCGTCGTCGCGAAGCTGCGGAACGGACGCACCTCGACGACCGGCAGGTCGACGCGAATCGAACGCAGCGAAATCGCCCTCAGTGCGGTGCCGGACGGTCCCGGCGCCGAGACGAAGAGCTGGTCCTCGCCGCCGGAGTAGCCGAAGAAGGAGACGCCGACCTCGCGCCCGAGAACGAACTGCACGCGGCCGAGAAACGTCGAGAGGCCCGCCTGCCACGGGATCGCGCCGCCGTTCGCGGCGGTCATCGCCATCTTCTCGTACGTCTTCGGCGCGAACGGGACGAGGATCGGCGCCGCGAGGATGAGGTCGCCCGGGATGAGCCAGAACGGGAGGCGGATGCGTGTCGCGATCGCCTTGCGCGCGGGGGTCCGCAGCGCGAGGTTCGCCACGACGCCCGGCGCCCGGAGCACTGGTTCTCGCACAGGTGTCCTTCTGCCCGATCTCCTGCAGGAAGCCCGCCTGCAGGAAGATCTGGCCGTCGCCCGCGTCGCCGAGCAGCGCCTCGAGGCCGATACCAGACGCGGCGCGCCGACGTCCATCGCTCCGTGATCCGCGCGGCTCGGGCTGTCGTGCTCGACTCGAACACCGCCGCTCGCTCCGCCGCCGCGCAGATCCCGGCCGCGAGGCCGAGGAACGGCCCGATCTCCGACCGGAAGCGCGGCATGGCGCCGCTCCGGCGGCTTGCGGCCTGGCCGGCGTCTCGCGGGGATTTTCGCGCGTCCACGACGACGAACGCTCGGGATCGCCGTCGCGCATCGCGGGCATCTTCATGAGCTTGCAAGCGTCGAAGGCCGGGACGGACTTCGCGGCCCAGTCGACAGGGATCGCGTCGGCGCTCGGCCGCCCGCGTCGCCGCCGGCGAGCCGCGTCGAGGACCTGCGTCGAAGCTCCTCTCGCACGGCCGCCGCGGCCCGCTCGCGGTCCGCCGGCGTCATGTTCGCGTCGCCGAACATGAGAATCGGCCTTCCGCTCCACGTCACGCGCGTCGAAGCCGGTCTGCGTTGTAGTAGTCGTGCGTGCCCGTGCGCGTCGCCGACGTCTCCCCAGGTCCCCGTCGACGTGCCCGGCGGCGAACGCGTCCTCGAGGAAGTGGTCGCCGAACGCTTCGGCCGCGAGGACTGTCTCGCGCCGCCTCGGGCGCTTCTCTCGGCGGGCACGCGGCCCGCTTCCAGCTCGGCCGCCAGGCGCATCGCCGCGATGTGCGCGCGCGACCCAGACGCCGAGCCCGTTCAGTTCCGCGCCGCTTCTGTATGCTCGTCCTGAGCACGATTCCGTCACGTCGTCCGTATCGCGCGCCAGGAGGAAGTGCGCGTTGTTCGCGCCCGCGCGGGTCGCTGTATTCGGGGTCCTCGCGCTCGAGCTCGAGGTTCGACCGCGTGATGCGGTTCTGCGCCTCATGCTCGTTGCTTCGCCTTCGCGAGCCCGGCCACGTGGTCGAGGCGCTCATTGAAAAGGCGACGTAGCGGGGGAGCTACGGCGCCCCGCCGAGTCCCAGCGAATCCGCGCGGTCGGCGCGGGTGCGGTCCTCGGCATCCGGGAAGTTGCGGTCGACCGTGCGGTGGAGGAGGTCGAGCTCCTCTCGCAGGCGAACGGCCCGCTCCTCGCGGCACGGCGGGGATCAGGCTCTCCAGCATCGCCCTGAGGCGCCGGGCGATCTGGATGCTGTCCTTGCCGTAGTGCCGGATCTCCGTGACCGCGAGCGCGACGAAGTCGTCCCAGTTCGGCGTGCGGTAGACGAGGCGCAGCTGCCCGGTCTCGTCCCGGACATGGCCCGTGTCGAGGTCCCGATGGCCGGCGGATCGCAACAGATGGTGCAGCTGGTCGATGGCGAGCACGGCGGTTGTCGGGTCGTTGATCGCGGGCGACAGCGCCTTCGCGGCGATGTCGACGATGATCCGGAACGCGAAGGCCGGGTCCTGTTCCATCGTGCGTTCCGGACCGATGGCGATGGCCTGCTGAAGGTCCCGGTCCTCGACATCGCCGCCGCCCGCGCCGCCACCGCCGCAGACACGAAACAGCGGGTCTCCGCCGGCGATGAAGTCGCCGACCTGCGGCACGACCTCGATCAGGCAGTCGACCCGTCGCGCCAGGGCGGCGAGGCCGATCGGATCGAACGCCAGGACGACGCCCGGCGGGAGTTCTCGACGGTGCGATGGCCGTCGCCGGCCGCGGACCGCGGAAGGCCCGGAGCGTCCCCGTCGCGCCGTGACGGAATCGGATACACGTCCTCGATCACGTCGTGGCCCTGCCGGCCGATCATCGTCAGGATCGTGACGGGTCGCAGCGACTTTCCTACCTTGTCGATCATGTAGAGAAAGACGCCGATGGAGGCCACGCTGCTGTACCCGGCGACCCACACCGAGAGCTGCGGCACGGATTCGTCGATGCGGAGCAGCAAGGCCAGGTCGAACGTGAACACGAAGACGAAGACGGCGAGCGACAGCTTGAGGACCCTGTTTCGAAAGAAAGTGGCGATGATCCGCGGCGTCAGCTGCGCGCTCGCGAGCTGCACCGCGAGGAGCAGGATCGAGAACACGAAGACGATGAACGTGAGCATGGAGGACGCCAGCGCGGTCAGGACGATCCGCGAGCCTTCGACTCCGACGCGCGCGTGCCACCCCAGCAGCCTGGTCCGCCGAACGCATGAGCCGGTTCGCCAGCAGCGCGGCCACGAGGCCGCCGAGCGGCGGCAGCCAGGCGGAGTTCCTGAGAAAGCTCCGGAGGCGATATCGCTGCAGCCAGGTCATGAACCGAACGATTTCTGCCGAGCGGCGCTCGGTGACGCTCTTCAGAACGTGACGTTGATCGCCAGGAGCGGCCCCTGTGTCGTCACGTTCCATTTGAAGTGGTCGGTTCCGCTGCCGGTCTCGTAGTCCTGGTACAGGGCCCGGTAGCCGACGGCGACGCCCACGACCCGCGAGACCTGCCACGTCACCCGACCCTGCAACATCCATGTGAAGTCGCTGCCGACGCCGAACCCGCCGAGGTCCCCGTAGCCCTCGAGCGACCAGCCCTTGCCGACGGGAACCTTCACCCGCGCCCCCAGGATCGGGTCGACCCAGGTCTCGCTCAACTCCGCGGAGCGGGAACTCCCGGGGCCCCCCGTCAGCTCGAGCGAGTCCGTGAGAGACGTGAGCCGCGCTCCCGCGAACACGTCGAGGACCCCGGATGCACGGTAGTTCGCGGTGACGGTGGCGAGCCACTCCTTGGCGTCCACCTTCGCCTCGGCGAAGCCTGCCGGGCCGTCGACCGTCGTGGCGAGGCGGCAGTACATCACGTCGGCCGTGACGGCGAACGTCCGCGACTCGCCGCGATAGTTGACCATCGCGCCGAACTGGAGGTTTTCGAGGATCTGCTCGAACGTCGCGGCGACCTTCACCTCTACCGGACCGACCCCCGTCGTACCGGACATGCCGGCGCCCATGAAGTAGAGCTCTGCCGTGTTCTTCCATTCGCTGGACTGCGCGAGAACGCCGCCCGCGGCGAGGACGGATAACGACAGCGAGATCCCGAGACGACGAACGAATCTGAACATCCAGTCCTGCTTCGACGGCGTGTACCAGATCGGCGAAGTGTGCGGGCCCTCGGTGACGATCATCGGACCAAAGGGACCCTCAGGCGATCAACGAACGCCTGAAGAACGCGATCCTCTCGCACGCGTCGTGAAACAGACGTTCTCTCAGCCCTTGACCCTGAGAAGGTCGACGACCTTCGTCACGCCCTCGACTCCGGAGGCGGATTTCAGCGCGAGGTCCTTGCGAGCCTGATCCGGAAGCGTGCCGCGGATGGCGCAGACTCCACCGGTGCATTCGATGGTGATCTCCTTGTAGTGGGAGCCGATCTCGGCCTTCACCTTCGACTCGACGGCATGCTCGACCTTGCTGTCGGCCATCTCTTTCTTGGCCTTGCCCCCGAGTATTCCCTTCGCGTCCTTGGCGCTGACCTGGTTGTCGACCTTCTTGGCGCCGGCGTAGAGAGCAACTTCCTGGGCGAGCTCCTGAGTGGAGCGGTCGGCGACCTGGCCGGTCAGGGTGGTCTTGTCACCCACGACCGTGACGCGGATCGACTCGGCGTCCTTTCCGAGCTTGTCGACCAGGAGCTTCGTCAGTGCCTGTTCCTTCTGGGCGTTCGCGCTCGCGTCGTCGGCGAACGCCGGAACGGCGACGAGAGCGGCGGCGAGAACGCAGACGGTGAAAGCAATTCGCAGTTTCATGTTCTCTTCTCCTTGAGCCGGGAATCATACAAAAGTGCCATCAGCGGCAACCGCCGGGATCGGATCGCGGCGGACGAAGTCCTTCTGTCACCTCCCGGTCTGCGTTCGCGGTCGCCGGCAGTCTAGTAGGCTTGCGCCCCTCGAAGGAGGCGCTCATGGCCCGAAAGCCGGAGAGTCCGCAAGAACGCTCCGCCAGGCTCGATCTCAAGGTCTTCATCAAGAAGGCGCGGAAATTCGCCGGGCCCTATCGCGTCGACAAGGGAAAGAAATTCCGTTTGAAGGACGTCGACCCCGGAGACACCGCCGGCCTCGGTTCGGAGGCGAAGCCACAGGCACGGGACGCCCTCCGCGACGGCATCCAGGCCCTCGCGGAGCTGCAGGACATGCTCTACGCGCAGGACCGCTGGGGCGTGCTCCTGATCTTCCAGGCGATGGACGCGGCCGGAAAGGACGGCGCGATCAAGCACGTGATGTCCGGCGTCAACCCGCAGGGCTGTCAGGTGGCGTCCTTCAAGGCGCCGTCGTCGGAGGAGCTCGACCACGACTTCCTCTGGCGCTGCAACAAGCAGCTTCCCGAGCGGGGACGCATCGGCATCTTCAACCGTTCGTACTACGAGGACGTCCTCGTCGTGAAGGTGCACCCGGAATTCCTCGGGAGCGCCAAGCTCCCGCCCCGGCTCGTGAAGAAGGACTTCTGGGAGAACCGCTACCGGGACATCCGGAGCTTCGAACGGTACCTCGCGAACAACGGCGTCCTCGTGAGGAAGTTCTTCCTTCACGTTTCGCGCAAGGAGCAGAAGAGGCGGTTTCTCGATCGGATCGAGAACCCCGCGAAGAACTGGAAGTTCTCCGCCTCCGACGCGAAGGAGCGCGCGTGCTGGACAGACTACATGAAGGCCTACGAGGACATGGTCCGCGAGACCTCCACCGAGGAGTCTCCCTGGTACGTCGTCCCCGCGGACAACAAGTGGTTCACGAGAGTCGTCGTCGCTGCCGCCGTGATCGAGGCTCTCGCCTCCCTCGACCTGCACTATCCGGAAGTCGGGCCGGAGAAACTCCGCGAGCTCGCCGCGGTCAAGAAGGCGCTCCTGGCGGAATGACGCGCCCGAGCGCTCTCGGGCCGGAGCGGGATCGAATTGGCCGCCTATCGAGCGGCTGCGGTCAGCGGCTCTCCTCCAGCAGGCGGCCGTTCCGCGGCTGCGTCGGCCGGGCGTTCATCGGGTAGAGCTTCCGGAACGTCGCGAGCTCGCCCTGCGAGACCTGCTGCGGGTCCTTCAGAACGAGCCAGCGCACGCCTTCGCTGCACGGCGGCGTCGTCAGAGAGCCCATGAACATGTAATAGCCGCGCTTCGCGGGCAGAAACGTGGCGACGTTGACCGGGGCCGCCAGGGGACGCGTTTCGTTCGCCTTCGCGGGCATCGCGCCGAAAACCGGTTCCAGCGGGCCGTTTTCCTTTCCGGCGTCGAACAGGATCGCCACGACCGCCAGCTTTCCCTCGGCGTTCCTGTGGACGAGATGCGCCACGAGCCCGTGCGACTTGCCGTTGATCTTCTCCTCGCTCGGCGTGTGGAAGTGGAACTGCATCAGCTTGTATTCGACGCCGCCGACCTTGATCGCCCCACCGGCGGTCAGATTCACCTGTACCGTGTGGCCGTTGTTGACGATCTCGGCCGGGCTGTCCCGGTAGTCGAACGCGATCGGGGGAAGGTCGGCCGCTTTCGCGCCCGTGATGTCGATTGGAGACTGCTCCTTTCCGAGCTTGCACGCCGCGCTGTCCTTGTCGAGATCTCCCCAGTGCTCCGGGCCCGCCTCTCCGCCGTAGGTCCAGTGAGCGTGCTCGTCGGCCGCGAACGCGTTCAGCGAAGCCGCCAGCAAGCCCGCAATGATCACTTTGAGCTTCATCTTTGACTCCTGTCGAAATCCTACATCAGGGCGGTCGACGGACGGCGCCGACGGCGCGGGCACCGTCGACTGAGTCGCGGGCACCAGCATGAGCCTGACTTCTCGGACGTTGCTTCCTGAGCGTATGCTCCGGCCATGAAGAGACGAAATCTCATGGTGATGCTCGCCGCCGCCCTAGTTTCCGCATGCTCGAGTATCACCATCGATTCCCGGATGGCGCCGGACGGCTCCGTCGCGGGAAAATCGACGTTCGCGATCATCCACCCGGAGTACGGCGCCGGCGAAAACTCGCCGGCCGTGCTCGAGACCATCAACAGGCGGATCGCGCCCGAGGTCGTTGCGGGGCTCGCCGCGAAGGGATACACCGAAGCCCCGAAGGACGGCGCCGACCTTCTGGCCGCGATCCAGCTCAGCTCGACCGGCAAGGTGGAGGCGACTCGCTACGGGTACTCCACGTCCGGCTGGGAGATGTGGGGATCGTACTGGGGTGGTTCGGTCACCGGCTCCACGAAGAGCTACGACACAGCGCTCCTCGTCGTGGACATCGTGGACGCGAAGAAGAAGACGGTCCTCTACCGCGGCCTCGCGAAGGGCGCTTACCGGGTCAACGGGGATCCGACCCAGGACGAAATACGCGGCTTCGTGACGAAGATGCTGAAGGGATTTCCGGGCAGGAGCGCGAATTGAAGAATCGCGCCGGCGCTCTCGTCCTGATCTTCGCCTGCGCTCTCGCGTCGGCGGCATGTTCGTCCCTCAAGACGAGCCTCGAGTACGACAAGAACGCGGACTTCCGCCTGTACAAGACCTTCGCCTTCGCCGAGAGGTCCATCCAGGACCCCTATTGGTATTCGATCGTCGAGGCGTCGATCACGGCCGAGCTGAAAAAGAAAGGTCTTTCCCCGCGCGACCAGGATCCGGATCTCGTCGTCTCGTACAACGCCACGTTCGCGATGGGAGAGACCACGTCGAAGGTCTACAGCTCCGGCGTTGCCTACTCGACGGGCACGGGCTGGACCACTCTGGCCGGAGCCGGCCTGGTCACCGTCAAGGACCTGCCCGTCGGCACTCTTCTCGTCAATCTCGCCGATCCGAAGAAGAAAGAGCTCGTCTGGCGAGCGACGGCGAGCGCCGAGATCGACAGGAACGCCTCTCTCGCAGGCAGAGAGAGGGCTGTTTCGGGAGCGATCGCGAGAATCTTCGAAGGGTATCCGCCCGGGAAGTAACCTGGTTCTTGCGAAACACCGGCGGCCGTCACACGGGGCGCGCGAGAAGCTCCACGACGGCGGCAGCCGCCCGCGCCTCGCGCCCGGCTCCCTGGCCGGCGACCTCGGCGACGCGCGCGCCGGCGTCGGCGAGAGCGGCCGCGAAGAGCGCGTGCATCTCCGCGCGCGCCTCGGGCCGGTCGCGCACGCCGTCGGCGAGTCCACGGGAGGTCCGGATGACACAGGAGATACAGGTCGCCCCGCCGCTCGGCCGCGAGCCGCTCGATCCACGCCGGGCACCTCCCGTAATAGTGCCGCGAGTACACGACGGTCGACAGCAGGTCCTGGTCGAGAAAGACGAGTTCGCGGCCTGCCTCGCGCCGGGCCGCGAGGAAAGCCTCGTCCGCGAGACGCAATGTGCGTTCGCGCGATCGCGGGCACGTCCTCGGGCCCGAGAACGCCCGGTCGCGCGAGCGCGACTTCGCGCGCGGCCTCGGGGACCCATGCCGTGTCGTGGCGCTCGGCCAGCACCCGCGCGAGCGTCGTCTTGCCCGTGCACTCTCCGCCCGTCAGGACGATCTTCAGCACGCTCATGCAGGGGCACCCGTGCCGGCGAGGCTCCGCCGCCACGAGGCGAGACCTATTCCCGCGAGGACGAGGAAGAGCGCGTAAAGGCCGGCGGTCAGGTACAGACGTTTCACGACGTACATCCCGATGTAGACGGTGTCCACCGCGATCCAGATCGGCCAGTTCTCGATCCACTTGCGCGTCTGGAGAAACTGCGCGACGAGGCTGAACGACGTCGTGCCCGCGTCCCAGAACGGCAGCGCCGCATCGGTCCTGGAACGCAGGAAGACGCCCAGCGCGGCCGCGAAGACGACTCCCGCCAACGCGCACGCCGCGAGGACGGCCCGCGGCGCGCGCGACACGACGAGCTGCCCGTGCGCCGCCCCTCCGTGCAGCCACGCCCACCAGCCGTAGAGGCACAGCGCGAAATAGACGCCCTGAAGGCCCATGTCCGCATACAGCTTCGCGTCGCGGAAGACGACCGCGTAGATCGCGACGTTCACGAGGCTCACGGGCCAGCACCACACGTTCTCCTTCGCCGTCAGCCACACGCCGAGGGCGCCGGTCACGGCCCCCAGGACCTCGAGCAGGCTCACCAGAGGCCCAGGTCGAGCGTGACGGACACGCTGCGCGTCGCCGCCGCGTAGTAGTACGGAATCCCCGAGACGGTGTCCTGCCCCGCGTCGCGCGTCACGTAGAGGTACGAGTACCCGCTCGGGAAGACGCGCCGGTTGTCGAGGAGGTTGTTGACCCGCACCGAGAGCCGCGGCTTCCCGGCCGCGACGAGACGCGAGAGGTCGAACCGGAAGGTGGCGTCGAGCTGGAAGAAGCGCGGAGCCTCGAGGCCTTCCGTGTTCGTGTTGTCGAGCCACGAGGCCGCGACGTAGCGGCCCGTGAGGCCGGCCGTCACGTCCCTGAGGGCCGTCGTCTCGACGCCGGCCGTCGCGACGAAGGGCGGCGTCCCCACGGGCGTGACGTCGTGGAACGTGCGCGGCGTCGAGCCCGTGAAGTTCGCCGTCCGCGTCGTACACGTCGTAGAACTGCGTCCACTCGCTGATCCGGCTGCGGTTCAGGTTCACCGCGGCCGTGACCCGGAGCGCGGGCAGCGCCTGCCACGCGGCGTCCAGCTCGAGCCCGCGGCGGAAGCTCTCGTCCACGTTCCGCCGGAGCGGCGAGCCCGATCGGCGAGAGCTCGCCCGTGAGCGCGATCTCGTCGCGGAACTCCATGTCGTAGAGGTTCGCCCTCAGGACGAGAGTCTTCGTCCGCCACTCGGCGCCCAGCTCCACGTCCCAGACGCTCTCGGGCTTCACGCGCGTCGAAGTCGGGCAGCGACGGACGCGTTGTCCTCGCCGAGCAGGATGTCCGCGCGCGCCGGCTCGCGCTCGGTGCGGCCGACGGAGACGTACGCGCTCGCGCCGCCGCGACGAGATCGACGCGCACGCCCGCCTTCGGGTTGAAGAACGTCCAGCCCGCGCCCGGCCTCGCCGACGTCGCCCGCGTAGGACAGGCTGCGCGTACCGCACCTGCGCGTCGAGGAACGGATGCCAGCGCGCCGAGGTTGCCGAGCAGCTTCACGAAGCCGCTGACCTCGTTCTTGTACCCGTGGTTCGTGTAGTTGCGCGCCGCCGTCCACGTCGTCCTGGGTGTGCGTGGACTGGTAGCCGTACGCGTGCGCGCCGGCGGTGAGGTGGAAGGTCCCGAAATCGCGCGTGTACGTCGCGAGGCCGCCGCCGAAGAGCCACGAGAGGCCGTACTCCTGCAGGTCCGTGCGGTTCGCCTCGTCCGCGAAGAGGCGGTACCAGCCGCCCGCGCCCACGACGTAGCCCTGGAGCGAGAGGCTCGCGTCGGCTCCGAGCGCTTTCGTCCACTGCGCCCGTCACGAGGTACTCGTGGAAGTGGTCCCTCTCCTCGGGCGACATCGGGTTGAACGTGAGGTCCTGCTCGAGGATCGTCCGGCTCCACGGCGTAGAACGCCTGCTGGATGCGCTCCTCGCCCGCGAAGCCCGAGAACCGCAGCGTCGACGTCTCGAAGTCGCGCGCGGCCGAGAAGAAGACGCTGTCCTGCTTCACGCCCGAGCTGCTCGCGGAAGCCGTCCGTCGTCTGCCACGACGGGCGCAGCGACAGCCGCCAGCCCGCCGCCGAACGTCCCGCTGTTCCAGTTCGCGCTCGCCCGTGCCGTGCCGAAAGAGCCCGCGCCGAGCTGGAGGTCGAGCGACGGCGCGCGGGTCGGGTCGAGGCTCTCGAAGTTGACCGAGCCCGCGAAGGACGCGGCGCCCACGGTCGACGTCCCGACGCCTCGCTGGATCTGCACGCTCGCGACGTTGCCGCGTGAGGTTCGCGAAGTCGGCCGTGTAGACGGCCGAATCCTCCGGCTCGTTCAGCGGCACGCCGTCGAACGTCATGTTCACGCGCGTCTGCGAGATGCCGCGCAGCGTGCAGGTACGCGTAGCCCTGCCCCGAGCCCGTCTCGGAGTACGCCGTCACGGACGGCGACTCCTGGAGGAGCACCGGCATCTCCTGCCCCCAGCTCTTCGCGGCGAGCGCGGGCCGGTCGAGGTCCGTCTTCGTGACGGGCGCGACGTCGTCCGCGCGGAGCGCCTTCACGACGACGTTCTCCGAGACGTGGGCGTCGGACGTCGGCGTCGGAGTCGGCGTGGGGGCGGCCTCCTGCGCGCGCGCGGCGGCTGCCGCGCAGACGAAGACCAGAAGTGAAAGGGTCCGGAGAACTTTCGAAGACATGGGTGCTCTTTCTGCCTTTTCCTACGCCGGTTCGAACCGGATCAGGTTCAGGGGTTTGATCTCAGGCCCTCTCGGGCCACCCCCAGGCAGGGAACAATGTGTGCCCGAAACGGCCCGGGAGTCAACCCAGGCAAATGGATCATCCGGGCACTCAGGAGAGTCGAGCGCGGACCGAGGAGCCTAGAGCAGGTTCCAGCTCACGAAGGCCCGCCACTCGGACTGAGTCTTCGTGCCCTCGAAGAACCCCGTGTACGTGGAGTGCCGGCTGTACCAGGAATAGCCCGCGCCCACGCCGAGCTTCCGCCGAGCGGCCAGCGCCCGGTCGCGCGGAAGAACTGCAGCGTGTTGTTGTCCGACGAGCCGTCGAGCGTGTGGAACCAGCCGACGCCGTACGCCGCCGAAAGGAGCTCCCGTCCCTGCCGGTACAGCCGCGCCGCCGGCGCGGAACCCTCCGCCCGGGCCGTAATCGAAGGAACGTCCCGAGAGCGGGTTCAGGAAGTTGGTCGTCCCGACGCCGGCGAGCGGAGCGACCATGCCGGTGACGCTCGTCGACAGGCTGAAGCCGCTCTTCAGGATGCGTAACGCGAGAGCAGGCCGGCGCTGAAGATCTGCGCTCCGAGGACCTGCGCCTGGTTGTCGGTGTATTCGTACTCCATGAAGACGCCCGAGGATGTGGCGCGCGGAGGCCGACGCGTCGCGAGCTCCCGGCCCGTGAGGATGCCGCGCAGTTCGAAGCGCGTCATGAGCGGCGTCGCGGGCACGGAGATGTCGAGCCCGAGCGGTGAACGAGTCGAAGGGCTTCTGCGTCGCCCCGGCGAACGGATCGCCGTACAGGAGCGAGAGGCTGAGCAGGCCCTGGTCCGGATTCGAGGCGTCGCCGCCCACGTGGCGGTAGCCGAGATCCCCGTCGAGCCGGAATGCGCCCGGCAGCCGGTCGTCCGGATTCGGGCCGGTCCCCTTCAGCTCGCCGCGCGTGAGGCGGGTCAGGAACCCGGCCGGATCCATCACGCCCGCGCCGAGCTCGCGCCAGAACCGCCCCGAGCCGGTCGCCGTGTTGTCGCGCAGCATCGTCGCGAGGCGGTGCAGGACCTCGCCGCGCGACATGCCGCCGAGCGTCGTGTTCACGAGGTCGTTGATCGCCGGCGGCTCCTTTTCGAGGCCGAGCTCCCAGACGAAGCTCCCCGCGGCGGCGAAGATCCCCGACTCCCAGAAGTTGTAGCCGTTCGAGCGCGCGGAATTGAAGAAGAGGCTTCCGTGGAAGGGGTGCGAAGCCTGGTCCGTCTTGAAGGAGTCGCGGTCGTACCCGAAGCCCGCCGTGACGTTCGCCCGGAACGTGTCCATCGAGATGTAGCGCGAACTCGGCCTGCGCGACGTACCGGTTGAACGCCCACGGAACGAGGTCGAAGAACGCGACGCCGCCCGCCGCGGCCCAGAACCGCCTCTGCGACTCGGTCTCGGGATTCATCGAGGACATCACGTCGCCGTAAGGCTCGCCGCCGAGGCGGAACGACACGCCCGCCGTCAGCTCGGCGCTCGAATAGAAGCTCGTCGTGTACGTCTTGCAGCCGTCCAGCGCAGACGATCGTGCTCACGCGGTTGTCCGTGACCCGGAAGCGGTACGTGCCGTCGAGGCGCAGGGCGACGCGCGGAGTCACGAAGAACTTCGCGCCGGCCGAGAGGCTCGTCGTGAAGCGCGCGCTCGACCCCGTGGAGGCCGCGAGGACGGGACTGAAGTCCATCACGCCGGCGCCGAGGCCGAAGTACCCGCGCACGCGGCCTTTCCCGTAGTTGTAGAGCGCGCTCAATTCGTACGTGTTGATGTCCACCGCGGTCTCGCCGAGGGTCGCGCCCGTCGAAGGGCTCTTCGTGACGGCCGTGGGGCGCGTGTGCGAGAACGTCGCCTCGAGCGCGAAATGCCGGCTGAGGTCGTACGCGCCCCGGAGCCCGAACGCGCCGGCGTCCCCGATCCGGATGTCGGAGCCCGGCGTCAGCGAAATCCGGCTCCCGATCGAGGCGCCCCCGAAGATTCCGAGCTCGAAGCGGCCGGCGTCCTGGGCAGCGGCGGGAGCGGCTGCCGCGAGCGTGACCAGGACAAGCATCAATCTCTTCATCTCGTCGTTCCTTCCTCGTGAACGCCGTCCGTGCCCTCCGTCCGCGTCTCCGGGCTCGCCTGCAGTTTATGCGAAGGTTCGCGGCCGATCGAACCACGTGTCCCGACGACCGATCGCGCAAGGGTCGAAGCGAAGACCGCTCGCCGCGACCTGCTATCCTTCCGCCGCAATCGGAGGTGATCGATGACCGTCCGGTGTGCTGCGAGTCGTCCTGTCCGCGCTGCGCTCGCTGCCGGCGCCTCGCTCGTCGCTCGTCGCCTCTCTCCTCGCGCCCGTGCCCGCGCTCTCCGCGGGGCCGGCATCCAAGGCGGGCGACGTCCGCCCGAGCCTCCCCGGGAAGTTCGTCTGGTTCGATCTGCTCACGAACAACCGGGCGGCCGCCGCGGCGTTCTACAGCGGCCTCTTCGGCTGGACGTTCGAGCTCGCAGAAGGGTCGCGAGCTGCCCTACGAGGTGATCCGCGCGAACGGCGTGCCGATCGGAGGCCTCGTCGACCTGACGGCGCGAAAAGAGCAGGTCCCCGAATCCACGTGGCTCGGCTACGTCTCCGTGGCGGACGTCGACGCGACGGCCGCCGCATTCCGGTCGAAGAACGGCAAGGTCCTCAAGGAGCCGTTCGACGTCACGAAATTCGCCCGCGCCGCCGTCGTGACGGACCCGCAGGGCGCCATCCTCGGGCTCGTGCGCGCCGCGAAGGGCGACCCGCCCGACGCGCCGCCGGCCGAGGGCCGCTTCCTCTGGACCGAGTACGTCGCGCAGGACGCCGAGGCTGCGATGTCCTTCTACCGCGACACGCTGGGCTACGAGGCGAAGCGGATGGACGCGGGCGTCGATCTCCTCTACTGGGTGCTCGCGAGGGGCGGCGTGAACCGCGCCGGCCTCTACACGACACCGTGGAAGGAAGTGAAGTCGAACTGGCTGCCCTACATCCGCGTCGCGGACGCGGACGCGGCGGCGGCCAGGGCGAAGGCGCTCGGAGGACGGGTCGCCGTCGCTCCGCGCGAAGACATCCGGGACGGCAGCCTCGCGATCGTGGTCGACCCGACGGGCGCGGCCGTCGCGCTCCAGAAATGGCCTTTCGAGAAGGACGGAAAGTGAAAAGGAGGCGCTCCGTGAAAAAGAACCTCAAGCGGGCGATCGGCCTCGCCGGCCTCCTCGCCCTCTCGATCGGCGTTCCGGGCTGCAGCTCGTACGACGGGAGCGATGTCGAGAGCTACGGATACACCTCGGTCGGCGTCTCCGTTTACGGCGGCTACAGCTCCGGATGGGGCGCGTGCTGCCATGGCGGAAGCGTCGGCGGCGTCCCGCGGCCGATGCCGGTCCGTTACTGACCTCCCGCCTCGAGCTCGCGATCGGCGGGCCCGGAGGCGCGCGCCTCGAGACGGGTGAGGACGCGCGCGAGGTCCTCGTGCGCGCCCACGAGGACGAGCGTGTCCCCCGCGGCGACGCGGAGGTCCTCGGGCGGCGGCGCGTACGGCACGCCGTCGCGCAGGACCGCCGGCACGGCGACGTGCGCGGCCGCGAGGTCCAGCTCGGAGAGCAGCCGGCCGTCCGCGGCCGTGTCGGGCATGACGAGGAAGAGCTCGCTCGTCCCGGCTGCCACGAGGGCCGAGAGCCGCCGGCCGCTTTCCGCCTTGGACTGCGGGTCGCGCAGCCGCCGGTACGCCTCGTCGCGCAGGATGCGGATCTGGGTCGCGACGATGTTTCCGGGCACGTGGAGGAGGCGCAGGACGCGCGCGACGAGCTCGATGGACGTCTCGAACTCCTCCGGGATGACCTCGTCCGCGCCGAGCGCGCGAAGCGTCTCGACCTCCTTCACGTAGCGCGTCCTCACGAGGATCCGCACGTCCGGGTTGCGCAACCGGGCGAGGCGCACGACGCGCCGGCAGGCATCCGGATCGGGGATCGTCACGACGACGCCGAGCGCCCGTTCGACGCCGGCGGCGTGCAGGCCCTCGGTCCCGTCGCGTCGGCGCGGAGGACGCGCAGCCCCTCGTCGTCGCGCGGCCGCCACACGCGCCGGGTCGATGTCCACGAGGACGTGCGGAATGCCGGTCTCGAGGAGGACGCGCGCGACGTTCGTGCCGTTCAGCCCGGCCCCGACGACCACGATGTGCCGCGTGGGCGGCGCAGCCGAACTCTTCGCCGGGATCCTCGACGGCCTCCGGAAGGAGCACGGCGAGGGCGGGACCGCCGCGACGAGGAACGGAGCGAGGACGAGCGTTCCGACCGTCGCGGCGAGGACGATCTGGCGCGCCTCTCCCGTGAGGAGCGCGAGCGAGACCCCCGTCGTCGCGAGGACGAACGAGAACTCCCCCACGTTGGCGAGAGCGAGCGCCGCGCGCAGCGCCGTTCGGGGAACCGTGCCCGAGGCGCGCAGCGCGGCGAAGGCGGCGGCCGTCTTGACGGCGACGAGAGCGACCACGACCACGCCGACCTCGGCGGAGTGCCTCGCGAGAAAGCCGGGCTCGAGGAGCATCCCGATCGAGACGAAGAAGAGGCTCGACAGCAGGTCGTGCAGCGGGGCCAGCGTCGCGGCGACCTCGTGGACGTGGTCGCTTTCGCCGAGGACGATCCCGGCCGCGAACGCGCCCATCGCGGCCGAAACGCCCGCCTTCTCGCCCGCCGCGACCATCGCGAGGACGAAGACCACGACGGCGCCCGTGAAGATCTCGCGGCTTCCCATGCGGGCGACGCCGTCGAGAAGTCGCGGGGCCGCGCGGCGCGCGACGGCGACCAGAATCGCCACGCTCGCGATCGCGATCGCGACGCGGCTCGCGACGGCGGCCAGGCCCGGCCCGCTCCCGGAGACGAGCGCCGGGAGGAAGAGAAGGATCGGAATGACCGCGAGGTCCTGGAACAGGGCGACGGCCAGGAAACGCCGGCCGTATGGCGCCGCGAGCTCGTCGCGCTGCTTGAGGATCGGGAGGACGACCGCCGTGGACGAAACCGAGACGAGGAGGCCGAGAAACACCGCCTCGTTCGCCGGGCTTCCCGCGGCCCGCGCGAGAGCGGCTCCGGCGACGGCCGTCAGAGCCATCTGGAGCGTTCCGCCGACGAAGGACGTCCGGCCGAGGGCCTTCAGGCGCCGGATCGGGAACTCGAGGCCGACGAAGAGCAGGATGAGCGCGACGCCGAACTCCGCGATCGACTCGACACGGTCCGCGTCGCGGACCCAGCCGAGCGCGTGCGGCCCGATCGCGACGCCGGTGACGAGGAACCCGACGACCTGCGGGAGCTTCAGCCGGCGGCAGACGAAGAGAACGGGGAACGACGCCGCCAGGACGACCGCGAGGTCGCGCAGGAACGTCCGCTCCCACATGCGGGCAGTATAGGAACCGGAGGAGGACTTCCCGGCCGTTACTTCAGCGAGAAGTCGACGCGGCTCGCCCGCGCCTTCTCCTTCGGCGCCGCGGCCTCGGCGCCCGGCTCGAGGACGAAGACGCGCGCCGGATCCACGCCGCCCGGCCCGGCAAGGTAGGCCTTGACTGTTTCGGAGCGCGCGAGGGCGAGCTGCCTGAGGTCGTCGTTCCCGACGGCCTCGTTCGCGAGCATGAGCTTCTCCATCTCGTCGCCGGGAAGGTCCTTCGCAGAGCCGAGCGCCACATTCGGGCTTCGGGAACTTCTCCTTCTTGTACGCCTTCCTCAGGTACGTCTCGCGCTCTCCGGCCTCCACGACGACGTCGTCCAGGCCCGAGGGCGCGCCGCCCTTCTTCGCGAGATCGGGCATCTTCTGGGCCCTGATCTTTCGCTCGACACGGAACGAGCGCAGCCCTTCGAGGTCCTTGTCGCCCGAGAAGCGCCCGGTCGCCTGCAGCTTGAGCGCGGGCCTGTCGTGGAGGGCTTTCGCGAGCGCGTCGAGTTTCTTCCGCTCGACGTCGTCGAGCGTCGCGAGACCGTCCGCGAAGTCCACGGACGAATACTCCTCGCCCTTCCCTCCGAAGAGCTTGCCGAGGAGCGCGAACGGCGCCGTGGCGGCCTTCGCAATCAGGCTCCCGAGGGTCTTCCAGATCACTTTGCCGATCCGGAACTTCGGGTCGTCGAGCGAGCCCTCGATCGGCAGGTCGAGGTCGATGACGCCGTCCTTGTCTTTCAGGAGCGAGACGGCGAGCCTCACGGGCAGCTTCGTCGCGTCCTTGCTCTCGACCTTCTCGCCGAAATCGAACTGGTTCACGAGGAAACGGTTTGACGCCGTCAGCTTGCGGTTCTCGAGCTTGTATGCGACCTCGAGGGTGAGCGAGCCGCTTTCGATCGCGTAGCCGGCGTACTTGCCCGAATAGGGAGTGAACGAGGGGAGGTCGATGTCGCGGAAGGTGGCCTTGACGTCGGCGAACTTCGCAGCCGCGAGCGGGTTGGCCGTGCCCGAGAACTGCAATCGGGAGCGGTTCGCAAGGCTGCCGCGCAGGTCGAGCGTGGCTACCGTGCCGTCACGCCGACGAGAGGCCCGTCACGCGCCCGCCGAGGTCCCCGAGCGTCGCGGAGTAGCTCGGCTTGACGAAATGGTCCGCGAGGCCGATCCGGCCGCCCTGAAGCGTCAGCTCGTCGATCCTGACGGGCATGACGGCGCTCGGGCCCTTCGCGCCTTCGACGCCTTCCGCGGCAGCGGCGGGTGTCGCGGCCGGCGCGGAGGCAGGGTCGGCGGCGTCCTCGCCCTCGGCCATGGGCTCGGGCCGGCCCATGACTTTCCGCACGTTCAGCGTCCCGTCCGACTCGATCGTGAGGTTGCAGGCGAGGCCCACGATCGCGACCTGCTTCGCCTCGAGGAAGATCGGGTTGTAGCCCGCCTTCATGCCCGTCGCCGAGAACGCCTCCCACCCGACGAAGTCGAGCTGCGTGGACGGGTCGGTCGCGAGGACGTTCGCGACGACGGCGTCCCCCGCGTAGACGACGCTCGCCTTGCCGGTGGCGTCCTCGTGGATCGCGAGCGTCCCGCCCGCGCTCACGATGGCCCTCGCGAGGTCGAGGCGCAGGTCCTGGAGGACGTAAGCCTCGATCGGGACGAGGTCGACGCCCTTCACGTCCACCCGGAGGTCCGCGTACATCGGCTTGAAGCCGACGCGGCCCTTCGCCGAGGCCGCGCCTCTGCCGTCCAGGCCGAAGCGGGTCGTCAACGACCCCTTCCAGCCCTCCGCCGACGAGAAGTTCTCGAGGACGAGATCGGTCTTCGTGAGAGCGTACCGGGCCGGCCGGGCCATGCTGCGGTCGTCCATCCTCACGGTGTACCCGCTCAGCGAGACCCTCTTCAGCAGGACGTCCCAAGGCGCCGACGGAGGAGGAGGCGGCGCGCCGGCGGGACGCTCGGGCACGAGCTTCAGGAGATCCGCGTTGCCGTCCTTTTCGCGCACGACGGCAAGGTAGCCCCCGCCGCTCTCGAGGCTTCCGAGGACGACCGTGTGCTTCGCGAGGTCGACCGAGGAGCCCGTCAGCTCCACCGCGGCGGCGCGGAAGAACGGTTCCTTTTCCGCTTTCTTCCGCACGCGCGGCGATTTCATGGAGATCGCGAGATCGGTCAGAGTCGTGTTGGCGTTCTTCCCGGTCGTGAACGTGTAGCCCGTCTTCAGAGCGAGGAAGCCGTCGTCGATCGCGACCGGGATGAACTCGTCGAGGAACGTCGTGTAGCGCTTGAGAGGGACGCCCTCGGCCGAGAGCGTTCCCTCGACGACGAGGGGTTCCATCGAAACCGTGCCCGCGTTGCGAAAGGTCTCGCCCGCGTCGGACCGGGCGGAGGCCTCGAGCGCCGCCCGCCTGCCCGGCGCCGTCGAAAAGCCCTTCATGGAGACCGCGACGTCGGAAAGGAGCGCGTGGAACGCCGGATGGAACGCGAAGTTGTCGTAATGGATTTTCCCGGCGTCGAGCGCCATCTCGGCAACCTCGGCGGCGAAGGGCGGGCTCTCGGGACCGGGCGGGGCCGGCTCCGGCGTCTTCCCGGGCTGCCGCGCGGCGGGCGCTACGAGGGCCCGCGCGATGTTGTGCTCGCCCATCGTCTCGCGCCGCACCCAGAATTCCGGGGCAACGAGCTTCAGGCTTCGAATGCGCGCCTTCCTCCCGAAGACATCGACGGAGTCGAGAACGGCCTCGAAACGCTCCCACGCGACGAGGGGCTTCTCGTCCAGCTCCACGGCGAGCTTCCGGAGCGCGGCCGTCCCGGACACGACGAGGGCCGGTTTGCCTTTCGGCGGCCGGGAAAAGATGAAGACGAGCTTCGCGTCGAGGCGGCCGGACGTGAGCTTCGACGGGATGTCGGCCGGAATGTACGCGAGGTAGTACGGCACGTCGACGTCGGTGAGGTCGAGGTCGAGTGTCGTCTCGTGGGTCTCGCTGAACGGCTTCGTCTTCCCGTGGAGCGCGAACGGTGACCCGTTCACCTTCGCTTCGAAGACGGGTTGCGTCGTGATCTCGACTTTCGAGGGAATGTTCGAGAGGAACGGGATCCCGATCCGGAGCTCCCGGACCTCATGTCTCGTCTTCCTCGGTCGGTCGTCGAAGTCGACGCGCCCGCCTTCGAGACGGATGTTGTTGAGCGAGAACCGGAGGGGCTTTTTGTCTTCAGGCTTCGCCTTCGAGAACTCCTCGATCAGATCCCGGACGCTGTACGTTCCATCCGCATTCCGCACGAGGGAGAGGGACGGCCTGGTGAGCGTGATCGCGCGGAGGACGGGCCCGCCCCGGAAGACCGACGTCGCCTCGGCGTTCAGGTAAAGGCGCTCGAACGAGAAGAAGGGCGCGTCGTCCCGGTCCCTGACGTCGAGTCCCGTGAGCGTCACGGAGAGCGCGAAAGGATTGATGGACAGCCCGCGCAGCATCGCCTTGCGATGCAGCGCCTCACCGATCTTCCTCTCGACGATCGGACGGAGAACGGGCGGGAGGACGAGAAAGCCGACGACGGCCCATAAAAGCAGCAGGCCGGCCGCGACGGCTGCGGCCCTGCGGATGCGCCGGCCTCTGAACCTTTCGAAGAAATCCATCGGCGCCGCCCTCATCCTATTCGAACCGGTCGATCCTGGCGCGGGGACGCCGCCGACCATATTCTTCGCGCGTGACCGCGAACCTCACGCCGCAGTATCACGACGCCGAGGAGCGCTTCAAGAAGGCGTCGGATCACGCGGAGAAGCTCACCGCGCTGCGCGAGATGATCGCGCTCCTCCCGAAGCACAAGGGCACTGAGAAGATGCTGGCGGACCTCCGCAAGCGCCTCTCGAAGCTCGAGGACGAAGCCGCGCACGCTCCGCGCGGCGGGCCGGGACACCGGGTCGAGGTCGGCCATGTCAAGCGCGAGGGGGCGGGCCAGTGGGTCCTCCTCGGGCCGCCGAACGCGGGCAAGTCGGCGCTCCTCGCAGCGCTCACGCACGCGCACCCGGAGGTCGGCGACTACCCGTTCACGACGCGCGCGCCCCTCCCCGGAATGATGGAGTTCGAGGATGTGCAGGTGCAACTCGTCGACACGCCCGCGGTCGCGGTCGGTCACACCGAGTCCTACCTCCCGAACCTCGCGCACGACGCGGACGGCGTCCTCCTCGTCCTGGACGTGACGGCGGACGACGGCGAGGCGTCGGCGCGTCTCCTTCACGACCTTCTCGCCCGGGCCCGGGTCTGGCCGCGGGCGCGGCCGCTGCCGCCGGACGCGCCGCCTTTTCTCCTCGCGAAGCCCGTCCTCGTTCTCGGCAACAAGGCGGAAGACGACGATGGGACGTTCGCCGAGCTCGCCCGCGAGGCGGTCGGGGCGGACCTCCCCTTCTACCCCGTCTCCGCCATCACGGGCGCGGGGCTCGAGCCGCTGCGGGAAGTTCTCTTCCGCGAGCTGAAGCGGATCCGCGTCTACGGCAAGGAGCCTGGGAAGAAGCCCGACTTCGAAAGGCCGTTCGTCCTGCCGGAGGGCACGACGATCCAGGATCTCGCCGTGCACGTGCACAAGGAGATCGCCGAGCGCCTGAAGTTCGCCCGCCTCTGGGGCCACGCGAAGTTCGACGGCCAGCAGGTGGACCGACACCACGTCCTCGCGGACAAGGACGTCGTGGAGCTGCATGCCTAGGTTCCGTTGGCCGAGCGGCCTCTCTCAGAGTTCACGGAGCAATCGGTCCAGGAGAAGTAGCCCCATCTCGAGCTCACGTCTTCGGGCGGTCGCGCCGCAGGAGAACGACGTGCGGCGGCTCGACGAAGACCGGCTCGAAAAGGGCGTCGAGAGCCCGGCGTCTCGCCGGCGTCAGGAGCGACGCGAAAAAGGGCTCGACGAGGACGGTTCCGCTCCGGGAAAGGAGGCGGTTGAAGACGTCCTCGTCCATGTTCAACCGGGCGACGCGGAAGAACCGGAGATCGGCGACGTGGTAGTGGCTCGTCAGGCGGCGTCCCGCGTAGAGCGCATAGATCGGTTCGAACGAGAGCAGAGGCTCCGGGCTCCGTCGAAGAACGTCCACCACCCGGAAAAAGCTGGTCGAGGGCGGCGTGGACACGGTGGCGAGGAACGGGGGAAGCGACGTCACCGCGAGGGCGAGGACGAGCAGGCCGGCGACCACCGCGCGGCGGAATCCGCTCGACGACGCGAGCCGGTCCGCGGCGAGCGCGGCCGTCACCGCAAACGGGAACGCGAAGACCGAGACATAGTGCGGGTAGTAGGACCGCGGCGCCAGGATGACGAGCAAGAGCGAAGCCGCCGCCGCGAGGCCGATCGCGCGAGCGCGCCCCTTCGCGAGGACGCAGCCGCCCGCTCCGAGCAAGAGAAGGACGGCGTTTTCCGGCAGGACCCGCGTTCCCAGGCTCCGGAGGCGCGAGCCGAGGTCCGCGCGCGGCCGGAGGAACTGGAACCCGAAGACGTTCTCGAGCCCCCGGGGAATGGCCGCGACCACGACCAGGACGAGCAGGAGAAAAGACGCATACGCCCCCCAGGCCCGGACGGCATCGCGGCGCGCGACGCGTCCTCCCTCCGGCCCGCCCCACGCCGTCCATACGGCGAGAAGAGCGATCCCGAGCACGACGTTCGTCACGACGCCCGAGGAGAACGCTCCGAGAAGAAGGCCCCCGAGGGCCGGAAAACCGCCGAAGAGCGCCGCGAGGCCCCACGCGAGAAACGGCACGCTGGCCTGCCTCAGGGCGAAGAAACGCCCGTCGAAGCCCGCGAAGACGGGTGAGACGCAGAGGAGAACGGCGCCGAACGCGGCGGCGGCCCGCGATGCCGACAGGCGGCGCGCGAGCGCGTAGAGCGGGAAGATCGAGGAGAACACCCACGCGACGTAAAGCAGGCTGAACAGCGGGACGTCGAAGCCCGTGACCGCCAGTCCTGCGGCCGCGCCCGCGATCAGGAGCGGCGGATGGGTCAGAAGGAAGTCCCGATAGGGAACGAGGCCGTCCGCGATCAGCCGCGCCGCGTAGAGATAGGTGCCTTCGTCGAGCGCCTGGATCACGACCCGGCCGATCGACCGGCTCTGGAGGACGAAGGCCGCCGCAAAAAGGAGCGCTGGAGAGAGAAGATCCGCGACGCCCCTCGAAGCCTTCTCCACGCGGAAATGGTACGTCAGCCGCCGGAGCCGGTCCGTCGCGAGAGCGACCCGGGGCGGGCCGGCCCGCGTCAGCCCGCCGACATCGAGCCGAGGAACTCCGCGTTGTTCTTCGTCTTGTCGAGGCGCTCGATGAGGAGCTCCATCGCCTCCACCGTCGAGAGCGGGTTGAGCACCTTGCGGAGGATCCACACGCGGTTGAGCTCCTGCTTCTCGAGGAGCAGCTCTTCCTTGCGCGTGCCCGAGCGGTTGAGGTCGATGGCCGGGAAGACGCGGCGGTCGACGAGCTTGCGGTCGAGGTGGACCTCCATGTTGCCGGTCCCCTTGAACTCCTCGAAGATCACGTCGTCCATGCGCGAGCCCGTGTCGATGAGGGCCGTCGCCATGATCGTCAGCGAGCCGCCTTCCTCGATGTTCCGCGCGGCGCCGAAGAAGCGCTTCGGCTTCTGGAGCGCGTTCGCGTCCACGCCGCCCGACAGGACCTTGCCCGAGGGCGGGCACGTCGTGTTGTAGGCGCGCGCGAGGCGCGTGATCGAGTCGAGGAGGATCACGACGTCGCGCTTGTGCTCGACGAGGCGCTTCGCCTTCTCGATGACCATCTCGGCGACCTGCACGTGCCGCGTCGCGGGCTCGTCGAACGTCGAGGAGATGACCTCGCCCTTCACGGAGCGCTGCATGTCGGTGACTTCCTCGGGCCGCTCGTCGATGAGCAGGACGATGAGCGTGATCTCCGGGTGGTTCGTCGTGACGGAGTTCGCGAGCGCCTGCAGGAGCATCGTCTTGCCCGGTGCGCGGCGGCGCCACGATGAGGCCGCGCTGGCCCTTGCCGACGGGCGCGATGAGGTCGAGGACGCGCGAGGAGAGGTTCGGCGTCTCGAGGCGGATGCGCTCCTGCGGGTAGAGCGGCGTCAGGTTGTCGAAGAGGATCTTCTCGCGCGCGACGTCCGGGTGCTCGAAGTTGACGGCCTCGACCTTGATGAGGGCGAAGTACCGCTCGCCTTCCTTCGGCGGGCGGATCTGGCCCGAGATCGTGTCGCCCGTGCGCAGGCCGAACTTCCGGATCTGGGACGGCGAGACGTAGATGTCGTCCGGGCCCGCGAGGTAGTTGTACTCGGGAGCGCGCAGGAAGCCGAAGCCGTCCGGCAGCACCTCGAGAACGCCCTCCGAGAAGATGAGGCCGAGGCGCTCGGTCTGCGTCTGCAGGATCTTGAAGATCAGCTCCTGCTTGCGCAGCGACGGCGCGCCCTCGACCTCGAGGTCCTGGGCGATCTTGACGAGCTGCGGCATGGAATGGTTGTGCAGCGTGCGGATGTCGAGCACCGGCTCGGCGGCCGAGAGAGTGGAGGTCGGTTCCTCGACGTCGGCGGGGAGATCGCGGGGGTCGATGTCGCGGACGGCGTAATCGGCGCCGGGGACTTTGCGTCGGGGCATGGAGTCACTCCTTCGGGGAGGGGGAATGGAGCGCCGCGGTGAGGAGCCGCGCGAGCTCGGGGAGGTTTTCGCCCGTCTCGGCCGAGACGGGCAGGAGGGGGCGGTCGGGGGCCGCGAAGGCGGCGGCGAGCGTCCGGAGCTGCCGCACGCGCTGCGAGGGCTTCACGGCGTCCCACTTCGTCGCGGCGACGACCGTGGGAAGAGAAGATTCTCTTAGAAAGAGGGACATGGAGAGGTCGGAGCTCTTGCGGTTCGAGGCGGCCGTCGACGAGAAGCAGCGCGGGCCGGGGCGAGGCTCCTCCGATGAGGAGAACGTCTCGATCAGCCCTTCGAAGCTCTCTCTCTTCTCTTTCGCCGTCTTCGCAAACCCGTATCCGGGACAGTCCACGACGTCGAATCTCTCGCCCACGCGATACCAGTAGAGCGCCTGCGTACGGCCCGGCGTCTGGCGAGACCCGTGCGACCTTCGTGCCAAGCAGGGAATTCAAGAGACTGGACTTCCCCACGTTCGAGCGGCCGAGGACCGCGAGAGCGGGAACAGGCGTCGCCCTTCGGGCGCTCGCCCGCTCGATAAGCGGGAAGGACGAGACGCACCTCCGCTCCCGCGGCGAGCGGACCTCGAACCGCAGCCGGACCGGAGACCGGCACGCGGGAACAGCGGGGACCGCGAAAGTCGTCATGGGAGAGGTCGAAATCCCCTGGGAGGGGACCAGAAGAATTGATTTTTTTCTTAGAAGGAAAATGCGGGCCGAAGCAGCCCCGCGCCCGCATCTTATCAGGATCCAGGATTGCGCGGGTCGAATGTGTCTTTCAACGAATGGAAAAAACCGGAAAAACCAGCACCCCGACCGGTAACGTCAGTGTGCCGTCGGCGGCGCGGTTCCCGCCTCGGGCGCGATGGCCTTCGGGGCCATGGGCGACGGCGCGCCCTCGAGCGTGAGGCGGACGACCTCGTCCACGTCCTCGACGAGGTGGAACTCCATGACCGTCCGGATCTCCTCCGGCAGGTCGTCGAGGTCCTTCTCGTTCTCCTTCGGCAGGAGGATCGTCGTGATGCCGGCGCGGTAGGCCGCGAGGAGCTTCTCCTTGATGCCGCCCACGGGCAGGACCTTGCCGCGGAGCGTGATCTCCCCCGTCATCGCGAGGTCCTTGCGGATCGGGATCTTCGTGACGGCCGAGAGGATGGACGTCGCCATCGTGATGCCCGCCGAGGGCCCGTCCTTCGGGATCGCGCCCTCGGGGATGTGGACGTGGATGTCCTTCTTCTCGTAGAAGTCGGCGTCCGCGCCGTACAGCTCCGCGCGCGTCCTCACGTACGACAGCGCGGCCCGCGCGCTCTCCTGCATGACGTCGCCGAGCTGGCCGGTCAGCACGAGGTTGCCCTTGCCGCGCATCAGCGTCGTCTCGATGTGGAGGACGTCGCCGCCCGATTCCGTCCAGGCGAGGCCGGTCGCGAGGCCGATCTCGGCCGTGTCGCCCTTCTTGTTCAGGCGGAACTTCGGCTTGCCGAGGTACGACGCGAGGTTCTCGGCCGTGACGCGTCAGAGGCGTCTCGGCGTCCTTGCCGATGATCTTGCGTGCGATCTTCCGGCACACGGAGGCGATCTCGCGCTCCAGGTTGCGGACGCCCGCCTCGCGCGTGTACTTCTCGATGAGGCCGTAAAGAGCCCCGTCCTCGAAGACGGCCTGCGCGGTCGTGAGGCCGTTCTCCTTGATCTGCTTCGGCACGAGGAACTGCTTCGCGATCGCGACCTTCTCGTTCGGCGTGTAGCCCGAGAGCGGGATGATCTCCATCCGGTCCTTGAGGGCGGGCGGAATCGGGTGCACGACGTTCGCCGTCGCGATGAACATCACCTTCGACAGGTCGTACTCCGTGTCGAGATAGTGGTCCACGAAAGCGTGGTTCTGCTCGGGGTCGAGCACCTCGAGGAGCGCCGCCGACGGGTCGCCCCGGAAGTCCATCGACATCTTGTCGACCTCGTCGAGCAGGAACACGGGATTCACCGTGCCCGCCTTCTTCATGAGCTGGATGATCTGGCCCGGGAACGCGCCGATGTACGTGCGCCGGTGGCCGCGGACCTCGGCCTCGTCGCGCACGCCGCCGAGCGACAGGCGCACGAACTTGCGGTTCAGCGACTTCGCGATGCTCTTCGCGAGGGACGTCTTGCCGACGCCCGGCGGGCCCGCGAAGCACAGGATCGAGCCCTTCGTCTCCGTGACGAGCTGGCGGACGGCGAGGAACTCGAGGATGCGCTCCTTCACCTTCTCGAGGCCGAAGTGGTCCTCGTTCAGGATCTTCTCGGCGCGCTTGATGTCCCTCATCTCGCGCGTGGCCTTCTTCCAGGGCACGTTCACGAGCCAGTCGATGTAGTTGCGCGAGACGGTGGCCTCGGCGGAGACGTTCGGCATCGCCTCGAGCCGCTTCATCTCGGCGAGCGCCTTCTCCTTCGTCTCCTTCGGCATCCCGGCCTTCTCGATCTTGACCTTCAGCTCCTCGAGCTCGTCGGACTTGTCGTCCTTCCTGCCGAGCTCCTGGTGGATGGCCTTGATCTTCTCGTTGAGGTAGTACTCCTTCTGCGCGCGCTCCATCTGCTTCTTGACCTTGTTGTTGATCCGGCGATCGATGTTGATCTTCTCGATCTCGATCTCCAGCAGGTCCTGCAGCTTCTGGAGGCGCTCGAGCGGGTTCACCGTCTCGAGGAGCGCCTGCTTCTCGGTCGTGGCGATGGACGTCGGGAGATGCCCGGCGAGCATGTCGGCGAAGGCCTCCGGGTCGTCCATCTTGAGCGACGAGAGCAGCCCCTCGAACGCGAGATTGTGCGAGAGCTTCGCGTACTGCTCGAACACGGAGAGCACCTTCGACAGATACGGCACGAGCTCGGCGGCGGACGTGCCGAGCGGCTTCGGCTCGAGCCGCTCGACGCTCACCGAGAGATGCCCGGCGCCGGCCGTGAAGGCGCGGATGCGCCCGCGCACGACGCCCTCGACCATCACCTTGATGTGGCCGTTCGGGAGCTTCAGCGACTGCACGACGGACGCGATGACGCCCGTCTCGTTGATGTCGCCGGCCGCCGGCTCGTCCACCTTGGGGTCCTTCTGCGCGGCCAGGAAGATCCTCTTCTCGGAGCGACGCGAGCGCGGACTCGAGCGCCGCGATGGACGACGCGCGTCCCACGACGAAGGGCGCCATCATCCGCGGGAAGACGACCATGTCGCGCAGGGGCACGAGCGGAAGCGTCGCGGTCCGCGGACGCGGACGGCTCGATGGAGGTGGTGTCATCGGGCACCTCCATCACCCGCTTTCCGGAGCGACAGGATGGGAGCGGCGCGGCGGAGCACGACGTCCTTCGTGATGACGCACTCCTCGATCTCCTCCTCCGAGGGAACGCGGTACATGACGTCCAGCATCAGCTCCTCGAGGATGATCTTCAGGCCGCGGGCACCGACGTTGCGGACGATCGCCTCGTCGGCGATCTGCTCCATCGCGTCGTCCGTGAAGCGCAGGTTCACGTTCTCGAAGTCGAGAAGAGTCTGGTACTGCTTGATGAGCGAGTTCTTCGGCTCCTTCAGGATGGCGACGAGCGCCGTGCGGTCGAGGTCGTGCAGCGTGGCGACGACCGGGACGCGCCCGATGAACTCCGGGATCATCCCGAACTTGATCATGTCCTCGGGATGCGACCTTCTCGAGGATGTCGCCGGCGCGCTTCTCCTTCTTGGAGACGATCTTCGCGCCGAAGCCCATGGACTTCTCGGTGAGCCGCCGGCCGATGATGTCCTCGAGGCCCACGAAGGCGCCTCCGCAGATGAACAGGATGTTCGTCGTGTCGATCTGGATGAACTCCTGGTGCGGGTGCTTGCGGCCGCCCTGCGGGGGCACGTTCGTGACCGTGCCCTCGAGGATCTTCAGGAGCGCCTGCTGGACGCCCTCGCCCGAGACGTCGCGCGTGATGGAGGGGTTCTCGCCCTTCCGCGCGATCTTGTCGATCTCGTCGATGTAGACGATGCCGCGCTCGGTCTTCTCCTTGTCCTGGCCGGCGGCCTGGTAGAGCTTCAGGATGATGTTCTCGACGTCCTCGCCGACGTAGCCCGCCTCGGTGAGCGTCGTCGCGTCGGCGATCGTGAAGGGGACCGAGAGCATCTTCGCGAGCGTCTGGGCGAGCAGCGTCTTGCCGGTGCCCGTCGGGCCGATCAGGAGGATGTTCGACTTCTGGAGCTCGACGTCGAGCTTGCGGTTCTTCTCGAAGTAGTCGATCCGCTTGTAGTGGTTGTAGACGGCGACGGCGAGCTTCCGCTTGGCCGTCTCCTGCCCGACGACGTACTCGTCGAGGAATTCCTTGATCTCGCGGGGCTTCGGGAGCTTCGTCTCGGGCTTGGCCTGGTCGAGCACCCGGTCCTCGGCGATGATGTCGAGGCAGATGTCGACGCACTCGTCGCAGATGTAGACCGTCGGCCCGGCGATGAGCTTCTTCACGTCCCGCTGGGACTTGTTGCAGAAGCTGCAGCGCAGAACGTCGCCCGTGCCCGTTTTCTTCGTCATACCGGAATTGTCCCGCCCTTTCGGACTCCAGAGAACATCTTAACGCCGCCTCGATACCCCGAACAATCCGGAGACTCGGGACATTCCCGGGCGGGCGCCTCGAGGAACCTATCTCATTATCGCACTTCGCGCGTGGACTTTTCCGCCGCGCGCCGGGGGGCTGTTCCGGGTGGCTCCCGGCCGCGCCGTCAGGCCGCGGGCTTGGCGTCTCGCGGCGGCGGATGACGAGGTCGATGAGGCCGTACTCCTTCGCGCCGTCGGGCTCGAAGATGTTGTCGCGGTCCGTGTCGCGCGAGATCTTCTCGACGGGCTGGCCCGTGTGGTGCGCGAGGATCTCGTTGAGGCGCTGCTTCGTGCGCAGCATCTCGCGGGCCTGGATCTCGATGTCCGAGGCCTGCCCCTCCGCCCCGCCGTGCGGCTGGTGGATCAGGATCCGGGCGTTCGGGAGAGCGGCTCGCTTGCCCTTGGCGCCGCCCGCGAGGAGCATGGCGCCCATCGAAGCCGCCTGCCCGAGGCAGTACGTCGCGACGTCCGGCTTCACGTACTGCATCGTGTCGTAGATCGCGAGACCGGCCGAGACGGAGCCGCCCGGCGAGTTGATGTAGAGCGTGATGTCCTTCTCGGGGTTCTCGGCCTCGAGAAAGAGCATCTGCGCGATGATGAGGTTCGCGACGTCGTCGTTGATGCGCCGAGCCCAGGAAGATGACGTTGTCCTTGAGCAGGCGCGAGTAGATGTCGTACGCGCGCTCGCCCCGGTTCGTCTGCTCGATGACCATCGGAATCAGCATGGAATCGCCTCCGCTCCCTAGTGTACCAGACCGCCTCAGCTCGCGACGGCGGCTTCGGCGAGGAGGAAGTCGAGGACGCGGTCGATCCGCAGCTCCTCGCGCACCCCTTCGAGGCGCTCCGCCTTCACGAGCGCGCCCTTGAGGTCGCCGAAGGACAGGCCCATCGCGACCGCGCGCGGCGCTTCAGCTCCGCGTCGAGCTCGGTGTCCGTCACCGTCACGGCTCTCCTTGTCGGCGATCGCGTCGAGAATCAGGTATTCCTTCACGCGGCGCTCGGCCGAGGGTCGGGCTTCCTTGCGCAGGTTGTTCCAGTCGACCTGCGCCTCCTTCAGGTCGACGCCCTCGCGCGACAGGTGCCGGGCGTAGTCCTTGAGCGCGGAATCGACCTCCGATTCGACCATCGTCTCGGGCGCCGGGACTTCGTGGAGGGCGAGGAGGCCGTCGAGGACGGCGCGGCGCCGCGTCTCCTTCACCGCCTGCTCCTTCTCGCGCGTGAGCGACTCGGCGACCTTCTCGCGCAGCATCGCGAGGTTCGCGCCCTCCGGAGCCTCGCCGTCGCGCGGCGTCAGCGCGAGGCGGGCGAGCTCGTCGTCGAGCGCGGGCAGGACGCGCGTCTTGAGCGCCACGAGGTGCACCGTGTAAAGGACGGTCTTTCCCGCGAAGTTCTTGTCCGGCACGTCGGCCGGCCAGTCCTTCTGGAACGTCACCGTGACCCCGGGCTCGGCGTTCCGCAGGTGCGCGGAAAGCTCCGGCATCGTGTGCTCGCCGCCGATCTCGACCATCGTCTTCTGGGCGTCGAAGTCCTTCCCGTCCCCCTTCGGGAACGAGCCCTTGATGTCCACGAGCGCGAAGTCGCCGTCCTTCGCGGGCCGGCCCTCGATCGGCTCGAACGTCGCGTGCCCCTCGCGAATCCGCGCGATGAGCGCGTCGATCTCCCCGTCGGACGGGACGGCGTTGCCCGCCGGCACCTTCAGGCCGCGGTAGTCCTTCGGCTCCACGGCGGGGCGCACCTCGAGGTCCACGCGGAAAGAGAGCGGCTCCTCGAACGCGAACTTCAGGTCCCCGATCTTCGGCTGCCCGAGCGGCACGAGGTGCTTCTCGCGCAGCGCCTCTCCGACCGTCGCCTGAATGAGGTGCTCCAGGACCTCGCCCTTCACCTCCTCGGCGAAGCGCTTCTTGATCATCTCGGGCGGCACCTTGCCGGGCCGGAAGCCCGGAAGCCGTACCTGCTTGGCGAGCGCCTTCACCGTGCGGTCGGTGGCCTTGCGGACGTCGTCCGCGGGCACCTCGAAGGTGAAGACTTTCTTCGTGGGGGATTCGTCGACGTACGAGGTGATCATCGGGTGTCCTTCCGGGCGCGTTGCGCGGATGCTCGACCTGGTGCGGGAGGAGGGACTCGAACCCTCACGGGTCGCCCCACGGGATCCTAAGTCCCGCGCGTCTGCCATTCCGCCACTCCCGCTGGACTGGACCGGGCAAATTAGCACACGCGCCGGGAATCCCGGCGGCCTCGCGTTCATTCCGGGGAGCAGGGCCGGGACTACACTCCTGCCGAGAGACCGCTTGCCCGAACGCTCTCCCCAGAGGCGCGTGCGCGCCCTCGCCCTCCTCGCCACGCTCGCGCTCGTGGCGGTCGCGTTCATCGGAAGGGCGGTGATCTCGGCGGACGACGGGGCCGAGATGATGGCCGACACGCTGGGGTTCCTCGTCCAGGGGCGGTTCGAGAGCGCGACGATTCCCCCGAGCGGTCCGCCCGACCCGCGCCTTCCTCCGTTCCCGGCGTTCCGCTCGCGATACGGGATTCTTCCCTCCCTCGTGCCCCTTCCCTTCGTCGGCGCCGCGTGGCCGTTCCGGCGGACGCTCGGCGCGGCGGGGGTCGACGCGTGCGCCTCGCTCACGTGGGCCGCGGGAGCGGTCCTCGCGGCCCTCGCCTTCTTCCGCCTCGCGCGGGAGCTGCGGCCGGACGTCTCGCCGCTCTGGGTCCCGGCCTTCCTCGGCGGGACGTACCTCTGGGCTTACGCGGCCGACTCGTACGTCGAGCCTTTCGCGGCGGCCGGGCTTGCCTTTGCCGGCGCGCAGATCCTCTCGAAGAGCGACCGTTCCCCGGCCCGCGCGGCGCTCGCCGTGGCCGCAGGGTGTCTCACGGCGTACCTGCTGCGCCCTTTCGACTGGATCACGGCGCCGGTGTTCGTTCTCGCCTTGCTGGTGAGGTGGAGGGAATCGCCGGAAGGGGGCCGGCGTGGCGCGTGGCTGCTCGTCTGGCTCGTCTCCGGCCTCGCGCTCCACGCACTCCTCAACCAGCTCCGCAACGGCTCGCTCCCCGATTTCGGCTACGGCTTCACGGGGCAGCTCCCTGTTCGTCTACCCGCTCGTATCCGGGCTCGTGGGCTCGGCCGTCCATCCCGGGCGCGGGCTCTTCCTCTACGCGCCGATCGTCCTCGCGGCGCTCCTTGCGGCGCCCCGCCTCGGCTGGCCCGCGCGCCTCCTCTGCTTCGGCGTGCCGCTCGAACTGGTCCTCGTCTCGGCGCGCTGGTACGGCTGGCACGGCGGCTCGTGCTGGGGGCCGCGGTACCTCGTCCCGATCCTGCCGCTCCTCGTGGCGCCTGCGGTCCTCGCGCCGCGTCGCCTCGCGGCCGCGCTCCTGATCCTCGGCGCGCTCGTGAACCTGCCGGGCGTCCTCGTCGCGCCGGGAGCGTTCCAGACCTACGTCGAGCTCCTCGTCCCGCCGCCCGGCGCGAGCTGGCCCGAGCCGGGAGGCGATCGCGTCTCGGAGATCGCGGCCCTGGCGCCGCTCTACGGGCACCCGTGGCTCCTCGCGAATTCCCTCGCGGTGCGCCGACTGCCCGCGCCGTGGCTCGCGCGCGGCGCGCGGGAGACGGCGCCGCCGCCGGGCGCGACCGAATACCTCTCACCGTGGATCCTGAGGCGCGCATTGGGGCTGCCGCCGGTCTCGCCCTTCCTGCCGCGCCTCCTCGTCAGGAGCGGGTTGGGGTATCTCATCCGCGGGCGACCCGAGCAGGCGGCGCTCTTCGCGGAGGAAGCGCTCCTCCTCGACCCGAAGGAACGCGACGCCCCGAGGATCCTCGCCGAAGCTCGGCGTGCCGGAATCCCGCGGCAATAGTCCCCGACTCGTCAGCGTTCCAGATACTTCTTCATCCAGCCGAAGACGGCCTCGTGCCAGCGCTTGCTGTTCAGGGGCTTCAGGACGAAGTGGCCCTCGTCCGGAAAGACGAGCGCCTCGGACGGCACTCCCTTCCGGCGCAGCGCCGTGAAGAGCTGCAGGCCCTGGTCGACCGGCACGCGGAAGTCCTTTTCGTTCGTGATGACGAGCGTGGGCGTCGTGATCCTGTCGGCGAAAAGGTGCGGCGACCACTTCGCGAACTGCTCCTTCGCCTTCGCCGTCCAGGGTGCCCCGCCGAAATCCCAGTCCGTGAACCACAGCTCCTCGGTCGCCGTCGTCATGGACTCGAGGTTGAAGACGCCGTCGTGCGTGACCGCCGCCTTGAAGCGGCCGGTGTGGCCCAGGATCCAGTCCACCGCGTAGCCGCCGTAGCTCGCGCCCGCGATCCCCTGGCGCGACGCGTCCACGAACGGCATCTTCACGACGGCGTCGAAGACGGCGTCGAGGTCGGCCATGACCTTGCCGCCCCAGTCGCCGGAGATCTCGTCCACGAACTTCTGGCCGAAGCCCGTCGACCCGCGCGGGTTCGGCAGCCACGACGACCCAGCCCTGCGCGGCCCAGAGGCTCGGGCACCAGCGGAACGACCAGCCGTCCTCCCACGCGCCCTGCGGGCCGCCGTGGATGAGGAACACGACGGGATATTTCTTCGCCGGGTCGAACGCCGGCGGCTTGATCAGCCAGTACTGCACGCGCGCGCCCGCGGCGCCGGTCGTCGAGAGGCTCTCGGGCGCAGAAAAAGCGACGTCCTTCCGCCAGGAGCGGTTCTCGTCGGTCAGAGCGCGTTCGCCGCTGTCGCCTGCGGCTCTTCGCGCCGGGAGACGGCGATTTTTCTTCGAGTGGTAAAGAGAAGATCTCCGGCGGAGCGCGTCAGCGAGGCCTCGGTGAAGACGAGGAAGCCCGGCGCCGGCCCGCAGCGAGCCGATCGTTCCCGCCCTTCTTCAGCAGCCGGGGCGTGCCGCCCGCGAGGGACACTTCGAAGAGATCTCTTCTTCCCTCTCTCTCCGCGGTGAAGTAGACGGTCTTGCCGTCCGTGACTCAGGCAGAATTCGCGAAACAGAAAGATCCGGGCTCTTCGAAGAGCGTCCTCTTCGCCTTCGTCTTCCGGTCGTAGAGGTCGAGGTACCAGCGGTCCGCCTCGAACGTCGGCCGCCGCTGCGCGCGCACGAGGATCGACGCGCCGTCGGGCGTGAAGACGGGGCTGAAGTCCGCCGCCGCGTTCTGGGCGGTGAGCTTCTCGGCGGCGCCGCCCGCGACGGGCACGAGGAAGACGTCCTTGTTCGTCGTGAAGGCCTCCCGGTCGTTGCCGTCGCGGTTCGAGACGAACGCGATCTCCTTCCCGTCCGGCGAGAAGGCGATGCCGCCCTCCTCGTAGTGGTGCGGCGGCGAGTCGAAATCGCCCGGCGTCACGTCCGTCACGGCGCCCGTCGCCACGTCGGCCACGAGGACGTGGTGCCGCACGTCCTCCCGCCACTCGTCCCAGTGGCGGTACATCAGGCGCGTGAGGTGATGGACCTTGACGGGGCTCTTCTCGGCTTCCTCGCGCCGTCTTCCGGTTGCAGGCTTCGTCGGCGCAGTCCGGAAACACGTCGGAGACGAAGGCCAGCTTCTTTCCGTCCGGCGAGAAGACGAGCGGATCCTGGACGCCCGCCGCGACGTCCGTCAGCTTGCGCGGCTCGCCGCCCGCCGAGATCGAGCAGATACACCTGGGGCGTGCCGCCGCGGGTCGAAATGAACGCGAGCGTCTTCCCGTCCGGCGAGAAGCGGGGCGTGTTGTCGGTCTTTTCGTTCCGCGTGAGCGGGCGGGGCGGCGCCGAGCCGTCGGCGGGCACGATCCAGACGTCCGCGTCGCGCTTCCCGCGCGGCGAGGTCGGTCGTCGTGCGCACGAAAGCCACCTGCCGCCCGTCCGGCGAGACCTGAGGGTCCGCCACGCGCACCGCCGTGAGGAGGTCGTCGAGCGACATCGGGCGGCCGGCGGGCGCGGCGGACGCGGAGAGAAGAGAGAGAAGAGAGATTCTTAGAATGGTGAAGAGCGCCACGGCGCCGGCGGAGCGCGAGCGAGCGAGCGCGCGACTCGCGCTCGCGAGCGCCTCGCGAACGGCGTCAGCCGATCTCTCTCTTACTCATTCTAAGAATCCCCTCTTCTCTCTCTGTCTTCTCTTCGCCCAAGAAAAAAGCCGGCCGCGCGGGCGACCGGCTTCGGAGAGTTCATGGTGAGCCGCGAGGGACTTGAACCCACAACCCACAGATTAAGAGTCTCTTGCTCTGCCAATTGAGCTAGCGGCCCGTGCGGCTCCGGGTGCGCCCCGAAGCGGCCGCGCAATATACCCTCTCGGCGCCGGACCTTCAAGCGAGCCTAACGCGGCTTCTTCCGGATGAGCTGCTTGATCTCGTTGTTTCCGAGGCCGGAGGAGGCCGCGATGATCAGGGCCGCGTTCCCGGTGCCGATGTCGGGCAGGACGCAGACGGACTTCACGACGCCGTCGGCTCCCGTGACGCCGCGGAAGAGGATCTGCGGAGGCCGGACCGTGGAGACGACGCGGATCGACACGTGGGCGCCGGCGAGCGGCTTCTCGGTGAGCGACGTCGAGGCCTTCACGGTGAGCGTCACGGTCTCGCCGGAGACGAGCTCGCCGTCCGTCGTGAGCGCGATCTCGAGGTGCTCCGAAGCGGCCTCCGAGGCGAGATAGTCGACGATGACCTGGTCGAGGGACCGCAGCGCGGCGCCGGACTTCGGCTTCGGCGGGCGCCGCCGGCGCGGGAGCGCCGCGCGGGCAGGAGCGGCGGAGCGCGCCGCGGGCCGGACGGGGCGCGCGCGACGCGCGGGCGGCGACGCGGCCGTCGGCGGGGTGGCGCCGCGGCCGGCGGGCGGCGCGACGCGCCGCGGGCGGCAGGAGAGCTGCCGGAGCCGGCGGAGGCCCGAACGCGGCGCTCGCCGCGCTCGTCGTGACGCGCGCGGGCTTGGCAGGCGGCCGGACGATCGCCCGGAAGCGGCTCCGGCGGCGCCGAGAGGATCGCGTGGACCGCCGCGAGCGCCGCCGGGGAGACCTTCTCCGTGGAGGGGAGCGTGTCGTCGGCCCAGTCGGAGCGGCGCCTCGCCGACCTTTCCCTTGTCGAGCCGGCCGCGGCGGACCGCCTCGATCACGCGGCGGTGCTGCAGGTCCATCATCTCGCGCAGCGCCTTCTCGTCCACGCGGTCGCCGCTGATGAGGTCCCCGTACGGGCTCTTCTTCGAGAGCAGGATCTCGCCGCCCACGTAGACGAGCGACTCCACCACGGGATTCGCGAGGCCGCGATCCTCCGTCTGCACGTGGAACACCCTCGTTTCGTGCTTCACGTCCGTGTTGAAGCCCGTGATCACGGTGGTCGGAAATTCTAGCGGATCGAGGCTCCGTTCCCGGCGGGAAAGGCGCGGGGCCAGGAAACGCCCGGTGACGGACCCCGCGGCTCTCGCGACCTCCTCGGGCGTTCCCGGCCGCGATCAGGTCGCCTCCCCGCGCCCCGCCCTCCGGCCCGAGGTCGATCACGTAGTCGGCCGTCTTCACGACGTCGAGGTTGTGCTCGATGACGACCACCGTGTTGCCGCGGTCGACGAGGGCGTGCAGCACCTTCAGGAGCTTCTTCACGTCGTCGAAGTGGAGGCCCGTCGTGGGCTCGTCGAGGATGTAGAGCGTGCGGCCGGTCGCGCGGCGCGCCAGCTCGCGCGCGAGCTTCACGCGCTGGGCCTCGCCGCCCGAGAGCGTCGTCGCGCTCTGGCCGAGCCGGATGTACCCGAGGCCCACGTCGTTGAGGGTGTCCATGATCGTCCGGATCGCGGGGACGTTCGCGAAGACCTCGGCGGCCTGCTCGGCCGTGAGCGCGAGGATGTCGGCGATGTTGAGGCCCTTGTAGCGCACCTCGAGCGTCTCGCGGTTGTAGCGCTTGCCGCCGCACACGTCGCACGTGACGTAGATGTCGGGCAGGAAGTGCATCTCGATCGCGATCTGCCCGCCGCCGCCGCAGTTCTCGCAGCGGCCGCCCTTCACGTTGAACGAGAAGCGCCCCGGGCCGTAGCCGCGCATCCGCGCGTCCGGCACCTGCGCCATGAGCTCGCGGATCGGGTTGAAGACGTTCGTGTACGTGGCCGGGTTGCTGCGGGGCGTGCGTCCGATCGGCGACTGGTCGATGTCGATGACCTTGTCGAGGTGCTCGAGCCCCTCGATCCTCCGGTGCGCCCCGGGCTTCTCGCGTCGACTCGTAGAACGTGCGCGCCGCGGCCCGGTAGAGGATGTCGTTCACGAGCGTCGACTTTCCCGAGCCGGAGACGCCCGTCACCGCCGTGAAGACGCCGAGCGGGAATTTCACGGTGATGTTCTTGAGGTTGTTCTCCGTGGCGCCGGCCACCGTCAGGAACTTTCCGGTGCCGGCCGCGGCGCTTCGGCGGCACGTCGATCGAGAGCTCGCCGGAAAGGTACTTGCCCGTGAGCGAGCGCGGGAACTTCACGAGCTCGTCCGCGTGGCCCTCCCCCACGATCTCGCCGCCGTGGATCCCGGCGCCCGGGCCGAGGTCCACGACGCGGTCCGCGAGGCGGATCGTCTCCTCGTCGTGCTCGACGACGACGACCGTGTTCCCGAGGTCGCGCATCGCGAGGAGCGTGTCGATGAGCTTGCGGTTGTCCTTCGCGTGGAGGCCGATGGACGGCTCGTCGAGGACGTAGAGGACGCCCATGAGCTTGCGCCGATCTGCGTCGCGAGGCGGATGCGCTGCGCCTCGCCGCCCGAGAGCGTCGCGGACGCGCGCGCGAGCGAGAGGTAGCCGATCCCGACGTCGTTCAGGAAGCCGAGGCGGTCCCCGATCTCCTTCAGGATCTTCCCGGCGATCTCCAGCTCGCGCGGCGAGGGCTTCAGGGAGTCGAAGAACGCCTTCGCGTCCTCGAGCGTCAGCGCCGTGAGCGTGTCGATGGGGCGCCCGTCCACGAGAACCGCGAGCGCCTCGGGCTTCAGGCGGCGGCCCTTGCACGCCGGGCAGGGCGAGGCCGACATGTAGTTCTCGAGCTCGGCGCGGGCCTCCTCGCTCTCGACCTCCTTGTACTTGCCCTCGAGGAGCGGCACGAGGCCCTTGAAGGACGACGACCAGTCGTACTCGCCCTTCTCGGACTTCCACTTCCACTTGATCTCGCGCTCGCCCGAGCCGTGGAGGATGACGTTCTGGACGTCCTTCGCCGAGCTTCTTGAACGGCACGTCGAGCGAGAACTTCAGCACCTTCGCGAGGTGCTCGATCTGCCGGAGCCGCCAGTTCGCCGAGCCCGGCTTGTAGAGCGCGATCGCCCCTTCGCGGATCGATTTCGACGGGTCGGGAACGAGCCGCTCCGGATCCACCTTCTGCACCGTCCCGAGGCCGCTGCACGAGGGGCACGCGCCGAACGGCGAGTTGAAGGAGAAGAGGCGCGGCGTGATCTCGGTGAGCGACGTCCCGCAGTCGGGGCAGGCGTAGCTCGTCGAAAGCGTCTCGTCGGACGTCGGCGCGTCCGGCGTTCGCCCCGAGCGTCGCGATCGTCACGAGCCCCTTCCCGACCCGCGTCGCGGTCTCGAGCGAGTCCGCGAGGCGCCGGCGCGTCTCGTCGTCGCGCCTGACGACGAGCCGGTCCACGACGACCTCGATCGTGTGCTTCTTCTGCTTGTCGAGGTCGGGCGGGCTCTCGAGGTCCACCATCTTCCCGTTCACGCGGGCGCGCAGGAAGCCCTGCTTGACCATCTCCTCCATCTGCTTCCGGTACTCGCCCTTCTTGCCGCGCACGAACGGCGCGAGGAGGAGGAAGCGCGTGCCCTCGGGCATCGCGAGGATGCGGTCCGTCATCTGCTGGATCGTCTGGGCCGCGATCTCCTTGCCGCAGCTCGGCGCAGTGCGGCTTCCCGATCGAGGCGTAGAGGAGGCGGAGGTAGTCGTAGATCTCCGTGACCGTGCCGACGGTCGAGCGCGGGTTCTTCGACGTCGTCTTCTGCTCGATCGAGATCGCGGGCGACAGGCCCTCGATCGAGTCCACGTCCGGCTTCTCCATCTGCTCGAGAAACTGCCGGGCGTAGGCCGAGAGGGACTCCACGTACCGCCGCTGTCCTTCGGCGAACAGCGTGTCGAACGCGAGCGAGGACTTCCCCGAGCCCGACACTCCCGTCAGGACGACGAGCGCGTTGCGCGGGATCGTCAGGGAGAGGTTCTTGAGGTTGTGCTCGCGGGCTCCGCGGATGACGATCGCGTCCATCGGGGCCGCGGATTATGGACCCGGAGTCGGATCGCCCGGAGGACGCCACCCGGGAGTAACCTCCTCCGGGTGGTGGAGAGTCGGACCGCCGGCCTGAAAAGTGGATGCCGGCTCGCCGGCGCGCTGGCTCTTTTGGTTGCCCACCGCGTCGGGTTCGCGGGCGTGCCCAGAGGAACTCCCGCGGCTTCCCCTAACGACCGGCCGAACATCATCCTCATCGTGCTCGACACGGTGCGAGCAGACGCCGTTGGGCCGCGGAGCGACGGGAAGACGAACACGCCTTTCTTGGATGCCTGGGCGCGAAAAGGCATCGTATTCCGCAATGCCCTCAGCCCGGTGGACTACACGTCTTCTTCGCATTTCTCGATGCTCACGGGAGCTCCACCGTCTCTTCGAGGGACGGCCGTCGATGTCCCAAGGCTTTCCGTTGTCTCAAAGCTCAACGACGCCGGCTATGACACCATCGGGCTCTCGGCGAACGCCGCTGTAGACCCCGGCACCTTGGCCTGCGTGGCTCCCTTTCAGACATTCGTTTCGTCTCCCTATGTCACGCCCACCTCCGTTTCCCAGGAGCTTTTCGAGAGGATCCTTTTTTACCGTACGGGCTCGGGGGAGTACGTGGCCGGCCAGGACTCGAACCTGGGAAAGCTCCTCTGCTCGGCCGAGGAAATGAATGTCCGGTTGGAGCGACTTCTCGCTTCGTGCGGAGTGTCGAAGAGACCGAGATTCGTCTTCCTGAACTTTGTGGAGGCGCACCACCCTTACATGCCTCCCAGACCCTTCGCGCCCTCCGCCGCCCGCCTCGCGCGGGAATTCCCGGTCAACGGCGATCCTCGCGGCGGCAGGCCGGATCTGGGAAACGAGCCGCGGGAAGGCGAGTGCCTTCCCGAGTGGTACCACGCCGACCGCTTTTCCCCCGCCTCGCTGCGGTTCCTTCGCGAGCTCTACGACGCCGAGATCCGGCACCTTGACCACGAGCTTCGCCGGACATTCGAGATTCTGGCGGGCGCCGGCCTCCTGGAGAACGCGATCGTCGTCGTTACGTCCGATCACGGAGAAGCCTTCGGAGAACACGGTTTCCTCGCTCACGGCATGTCCCAATGCGGCGTCCACCTGCCGGAGGCTTATGACGTCCCGCTGTTCATCAGGCCATACGGGCTCACGCTGCGGGCCACGGACCGCCCAGGCGAGGTGCCCCGCACGATCCGGCTCGCCGACTCGATCAGGGTCTGGGCCGGGATCGCATCGCCCGGCCGTCCGGACCTGGACCCGCTCGCCGTTCCCGCCGTTAAGGCGGGCGAGTCGATAAAAGGTCCGCCCCCCGTCGCGTCGAAGGCTGCGCCGGAGAAAGCCGTTTCCCCATCCGAGGCCCTCTCGGCGGAGCAGAGACGGAAGAACGAAGAGCTCGCGGCGAGACTGCGTTCCCTGGGCTACATACACTAGGAAGCGGACGGGCTCCGGACCTAAGGAGCAGACTGGAACCTCACGTCTCCGCGATACGTCTTCTGGCCTCGCCTGCGGAGGGCAAGGCCGCCTTCGGCGTCTCCACCCGCCTCGAGCGCGATCATGCAGCGCTGCAGGACCACGGAGTCGTGCGTCTTCTTCCTGAGTAGATCGTCGGTCACGGCGCGCGCGTCGCCCCGTCGGCCCTGAAGCGCGTAAAGCCTCGCGAGCGCATAGACCGGCTCCGGGCTCCTCGGGCGAGAGCCTTCTCTCTTCCTCGATCTCCGCGATCGCTTCGGCGGTGCGTCCCAGGCCCAGCAGAACCTGCCCACGGAGCAGGTGGTACGAAGCAGGAACGCGACCGCGAGACGCGGCGAGCAGCCTACCGACCTCGTCCAGTTCCGCCAGCGCCCCTGCGCCGTCGTTTTTCGCGGCAAGCACGTGCGCCAGGATCAGGCGGGGATTCACCAGAAACGAAGATCGCCTCATCGCCTCGCGAGCTGCCTCCTCGGCCTTCGCGACGTCGCCCTGGGCGAGGAAGATCTCCGGCAGGAGGAAGTCCGCTCGCGATTCACCCATGCTCCGTGCCAGGAGCGCGTGCTTCATCGCTTCGGCTGTATTGCCCTTCCTGAGGTACAGCTCCGCGACCAGATGGGCGAGGTTCGGGGAATCGGACGGGGCCATGCGGAGGCCCGTCCGTCCCGCGTCGAGGGCCTCGTCGAGGCGCCCGACTCGGGACAGCGCCACCGCGTAGGCATGCCAGAGGTCGATGAAGCCCGGATTGGCGTCCAGCAGGGGTCTCAGAAGCGGGATGGCCTCGCGGTCTCGCTCCTGTCCCACGAGGGCCAGTGCCCGGTGGATGGATGCGAATTCGCCGATCCGGTCCTTCGGGTCCGCGAGGCTCCCGCTCGCCGCCGGCGCGGCGCTGAGATACCCGAGCGATGCCAGGCGCGCGCGGCGCTCCGCATCCTGCGCGCTCGCCGGTTTGAAGGCTCTGTCATATCCACTCATCGCGACGCGCAGCGCCCGGAAAGCGTCCGGCGCATTCGGCGCGAGGTCCGCGCGCTCGGCCGGATCGGCATTCATGTCGTAGATCTCGGGCTGCGGGGCCTCGATGTAATGCCACCGGCCGTCCGTCAGGGATGCGAGCTCGCTCCATCCGAGGTGGAGGCGCGGATAAAGCGTCTCGGCGTAGATCCTCCGCGAGGATGCTGGGGCCGTTCCGCCGGGCGCGAGCAGATCTTTCGCATTCGGCCGCTCGGGCGCAGCGTCGCGGACGGCGGCGAGCACCGTCGAAAAGACGTCGCTGAGCCCCACTCCCCTTTCGTCCGACGCTCCTGCCCGGATTCCACCCGGGAGCTTCACGATCAGTGGGACTTGGAGCGCCTCCCGGTAAAGGAGAACACCATGCTCGGGCTCCCCGTGCTCGCCGAGCCCCTCTCCGTGATCCGAAACGAAGAGAATGAGCGCTTTGTCGTACACGCCCTTCGACTTCGCAAACGAGACGAACCGGCCGAGCACGTCGTCGGCGGCCGCGATCTCCCCCAGATACGGGCTCGCGGCGTAACGGGTCTTGAACGGCTCCGGCGGATCGTAGGGGGAGTGCGGCTCGTAGAGATGAAGGAACGCGAAAAAGGGCCGATCCGCGACGCCCTCGAGCCACTTCTCGAGGAGAGCCTCCGTCGCCGCGCCCGGGCGCTGGATCTCTCCCGTGGAGGCCCACCGCGACGGCGGATCGAATCGGTCCTCGAAAAAATCGAAACCGCGCTCAGCTCCCGTGCCTCGCGCGAGAACGAATGAAGAGACCGCGGCTCCTGTGGCATAGCCGTCCGCCTTCAGCTCTTCCGCGAGGGTCCGGATTCCCGGCGCCAGCCCGTAGCCGGCGTTGTCGCGCACGCCGTGCTCGAACGGCAGCCGGCCAGTGAACATCGTGAGGTGGGAGGGAAGTGTCAGCGGAACGTGGCTGAAGGCGCGGGTGAAGAGAATGCCGTCGCGTCGAAGGGCGTCGATCGCGGGAGTCTCGACGTCGCGGCGCCCGTAGGTGGGCAGCATGTCGGCGCGCAGGGTGTCGACCGAGATCAGAATCACGGGCGGTCGGCCTCGAAACGCGAGACGGGCCTGCCGGCAGGACCAGGCCCCGGTTACGACGCCGATCGACAACAGAAGAAAGAGGCGCCCGAGCGTGCGCGCGGCCATCACCGTCGAGTCTACGGCGTGAAGGAGAAAGGGCCGCGGTTTCCCGCGGCCCAAAAACGTCCTCTGCAGATCCAAAGGGGGCGATCCTATCTGGAGTTGGCCCTCGACGCCTGCTCGGCCTCCTCTCGCCTCTCTGGTCTTGATCAGCTTGTTTGTAAGGTCCTTCTCGGCAGGTTGTTTGTACGCGGCAGGATGGAGGTAGTAGCCCTTCGCCTCCGGCTCCTTCTCGATTTCCGGAATGACCCGGTTCAGGTTCGCCAAGGGGTCTTTTCGGATCCCCGTGACCTGCCAGGACACTCTCGCGTGCGGCTTCCCGCCAGCGATGCGGAATTTGAGGTCCTGAACCTCGTCGGCGATGTAGAGATTGGCCTGCGGCCGGCCGACGGACGTGAGCTGATAGCGGAAGTCGGAGTTGAGCGCCTCGAAGTAGGCGGGCATCTGAACGATCGCCTCACCCAAGGCGTCCAGCTCCACGATGCCGTTGTAAATGTTCATCATGTCCGGCGATTCGACGAAGGAGTGATAGAGGTACTTGTTCTCGGGGTCGAGCGGGTGGTCGATTTTGAAGGTTCCGGTGCCTTTCGAGAGGTTGCCGGCAACAGAGAGATTCCCCGCACCGCCGCCCGCCGCGATGGCGCTAACGGAAACGTCTCCGAAGAATAAGGCGGCACCACCGGAGGCCCAAGCGAGGCGCGCTTCGGAAATAACTGGAAATGGGCTTATGGTTTCGAGCCGCACCGCTCTCACGCCAATACCGGTACCGAATTGCGTGACGCCGAGGACAGCGGAATTGAGCTGGCTGACTCCGATGACACCGGCTGGTGTGATCGTATCCCAGTTCACCGGTGCTCCAGTTGCATCGGTACCCCAAACGCCCGCGCTTCCGGAAGTCGTGGAAGTCGAAGCTCCGTTGACACCGAACAAGATTCCTGTTGCTCCGGTCGAGCTCCCGAGCACGCCGTGGCGCGCCCCCTGAATGAAGGCGCCATCCCGCCCGCCCGAGGCGAAAAGGCCGTCCTGGCTCGCCGACTCGCCCCATAAACCGTTGTTGTTGCCGCTCATGCCCTTGACGCCTACATTCGAAGAGCTCGTGCCCTGGACGCCGATTCCAGCGCCGCCGATCCCTTCAACTCCAAAGCTACCGGCCCCTCCCGTGCTGACACCCGCGACTCCGGCTAGCGGTCCGACGCCCACGACGCCGATCCCAGCCGAGGAAACGCTATAAACTCCGAAGTACGACGACGAGCTGACGGCGAAGGTCGACGGACCGACGTTGCTTCCGTAGTACCCGTTGATGTCGACGAAGATGTCCACGGTACCGGGTCCGTCGATCTGCACCGTGATGGCGCCGCCCGCGCCGATTGGCACGACTGCGGCATTCGCGAGCGCGAGAATGCCCGCCTCCCAGTTCAGCGTCGACACCGTCGGCGTCACGCCCCCCGCGGGAAACACGCGCAAGTCTCCTCGGGTCGGTGGGACCCAGACCGCGAAGTTGAACGAAACGGCCTGCGCGCCTGCGGGGACTCCGCACTGCCCCGTGATCGTGAAGGTCCGCTGCGTTCCTCCACCTCCCATCGACGGAGGCCCGTAGCCGGCGGGAAAGCCGCTCCCCGAGCGCGTGTCGATCAACCGGCAAGGGTCGAGCGGGACGAACGGAAGAGGCGGATAGGTGACGAGCGCGCTGCGGCTCGCAGCCTGCGCGGAGGGCGGCGTCCAGCTCGAAGGGGCAGCCCAGTTCCTGATCGCATCCGAAGCCTGAGCGGCCGTGGAAAGCGCCAGCAGAATCATGGCGGCGAAAACGCTCATACGTTTCATTGGTGTCTCCTGAATGCTTCGGGGTGGTCCGTTCCGATGGCGGCGACACTTACTCTGCGGAGGCCGGTTTCCGGCGCGCCTCGCTCTCTCTCCACTTCTCCGCCCACCCCAGACGCTCGGCCGTTCCCATGTTCACCGTGCCATCGGGATTGTAGGTGCCGTTGGCGATGAGCCGCCGCTGCTGTGCCGGGCTGAAGTAAGCCGGAAGGCGAGCGTCGGGGCCGCGGGGGGCGTAGCCGTCCTCGACGATGACCTGCCAGTCCTTGAACGTCTCGCGGGTGCCGTTGACCATGTAGTAGAACTCCACGTCCTTCGAACCCATGACGACGATCTCGTCCAGTCCGGCCTTGACGACCGCAAAGCTGGCGGCGTCCCCGATCGGCGTGATCTGTACCGTCAGGCCTTCTTCGGCGGAAACGAGGCGGAAGGACTCCGGAACCGGGATGACGGACTGTCCGCCGCTGAACCTGGCCCGGCCGCGGAAATAGGTCCCGGCTTCTGGCCCTTCGAGAGCTACGTACCGGATCAGCTTGTTGGGATCCGTGGGATGGACCTCGACGAAGGGCTTCGTACCCGAGGCGCCGACATTTCCGTTCGCGAAGAGACCCCAGGGACCTCCAGCAAGGCTCGTTCCGGCGAATCCAATTGCCAGATAGCCGAAGCCGCCGCTGTTCGCGAGACCACCGAAAACCCCGATGAATTTCGAGCTGCCGGCGACTCCAATGCCATTGGGGTTTGTGCTGTCGCCACGAACGCCGGCAGAGGCGACCAGGACGGGAGCGAATCCTCCGCCGCCGTCGTTGCCCCTGACTCCCGCCGAATCATTGAAGTTCGTGCCGGATTCTCCGAGAACGCCATAGGTCGGCGCACCCGTTAGGGCTCCGATGCCGTGGACTCCAGCAGCGCCGGCGCCGGCCGTGTCGCCGATCTGGCCCTGGACGCCGAAGACCGCCCCCGTCCCGCCCGCGAGCCCGCCGACGCCGTGCGTCCCGTTCGCGTCGTTGCTGTTCTGACCGAGAACACCGGCGATACCCGCCCCGGAAGACGTTCCCCGGACGCCGCTGTTGGTCGGTGAAGTGCCTTCGACCCCCACCGCGGTTCCCGAGCCCAGCCCGAAAACGCCGGCGCTCATGCTCGACGTCCCAGCCACGCCGAAAAGACCGCCTTGACCCCAGACACCCGCCTTCGCCCCGGTTCCGATGATCGCGTAAAAGCCAGGTGAGTTCACGATAAAGGACTGGTCGCTCGCGATGCTGCCCGTGTAGTAGCCATTGACGTCGACGAAGATGTCGACGGTGCCGGATCCGTCGATCTGCACCGTGATCTCGCCGCCCGCGCTGAGAGGCACGACTGCGGCATTCGCGAGAGCGAGGATTCCCGCCTCCCAGTTCAGGGTCGAGACCGTGGGCGTCGCGCCCCCAGCGGGAAACACGCGCAAGTCTCCGCGAGTCGGCGGGATCCAGACAGCGAAATTGAATGAAACCGCCTGCGCTCCGACGGGGATCCCGCACGGCCCCGTGATCGTGAACGACCGCTGCGTTCCTCCACCTGCCATCGACGGAGGTCCGTAGCCGACGGGAAAGGTCCCCGAGCGCGTATCGATCAACCGGCACGGGTCCAGGGGGACGAACGGAAGAGGCTGATAGGTGACGAGAGCGCTGCGGCCCGCCGCCTGCGCGGAGGGCGGCGTCCAGCTCGAAGGGGCAGCCCAGTTCCTGATTGCATCCGAAGCCTGAGCGGCCGTGGAAAGCGCCAGCAGCAGCATGGCGCCGAAGACACTCATTCGCTTCATCGTATCCTCCTGACGTTTTCAGGGTGATTCGTCCGCCGGAGAATGCCTTCTGCATCCCACAAAGAAAAGGGCCGCGGCGCGCGCCGCGGCCCTGAAAAATGCCTTGCGCCGGGAGGTTACTTCTCGGCCTTGGGTACGACCTTCCCGAAATCCTGACTCCCGCGGCTGGACCATTCCACGTCCCAGCCAAGCCGGCGCGCCGTGCTCAGGTTCACGGTGCCATCCTCGTTGTACGTGCCGTTCCGGATCAGGCTGCGCCTCTGCTCCGCCGAGAGACCGTCGGGCATCTTTGCCGACGGCCCGTCCGGCTGGAATTCGGTCCCGGAGACCATGACCTTCCAGTCCTTGAAGGTCCTCCGGACCCCGTTCACGTGGTAGAAGAACTCCACGTCCCGGCTCGACTTCAGCTCGATGGTATCCAGCCCCAACGACACGACGGCGACCTGCGAGAGGTCGCCGATCGGCGTCACCTGGATCGATAGCCCTTCGGTGTCCGTCACGAGCCGGAAGTCCTCGGGGACATCGATTACCGCCTGCCGGCCGACGAAGCGGCCCCGCCCGCGGAAGTACGTCCCCGCTTCCGCGCCTTCGAGCGCGACATAGCGGATGACCATGCCGGCCTGATGGGGATGGGGCTCGATAAAAGGCTTCGTGCCGGATGCACCCATGTTGCCAACGGCAAAGATCGCCCAGTTGGTCGTGCCCGATGTCCCTGCGTTCCCGCGAACGCCGTAGGTCGTGGTCCCTTGGTTATTGCCGAGGATTCCGAACCCCGCGTCCACCCCGCCGGTGGTAAAGGCGCGACCGAAGACGCCGTATGTGTTCGCGAATCCCCAGACCCCGGTATCCGCGGCGTCACCTCTGATGCCGGCCGGGACCCAACTGCCCGTGTTCCCCACCATAGCGCCCGTCCCCGTAATGAGGCCCTGGACTGCCGCGGAGTTGCCGGTCGTGTCGCTCGTCTCGCCGAGGACGGCGTAGGTCTTTCCGGTCGCGCTCGCGCCGATGCCGTGTACTCCGGCCGAGCCGGCGGCGCCCGCGGCGGTGATCTGGCCCTGGACGCCGAAGACAATCCCCGTCCCGGTCGCTAACCCACCGACGCCGTGCGTCCCGTCCGCGTTGTTGCCGTTCTGGCCGAGAACACCGGCGACACCCGCCCCGGATGAGATTCCCCGGACGCCGTTTGTGGCCGATGCAGTGCCGTAGACACCTATCGCGGTTCCGGAAGCCTGCCCGTAAACCGCGGCGGTCAGGCTCGAGGTCCCGGCCACGCCGTAAATGCCGCCCAGCCCCCAGACGCCTGCACCAGCCGCGTTTCCGACGACGGCGTATGGACCGGGTGTGGTCACGACGAAGGCCTGGTCGCTCGCAACGCTACTCGTGTAGTACCCGTTGATGTCGACGAATATGTCGACGGTGCCGGGTCCGTCGATCTGCACCGTGATGGCACCGCCCGCGCCGAGCGGCACGACCGCGGCATTGGCGAGCGCGAGGATTCCCGCCTCCCAGTTCAGCGTCGAGACGGTAGGCGTCGGGCCACCCGCGGGAAACACGCGCAAATCTCCGCGGGTCGGCGGGGCCCAAACCGCGAAGTTGAACGAAACGGCCTGCGCGCCTGCAGGGACTCCGCACTGCCCCGTGATCGTGAAGGTCCGCTGCGTTCCTCCGCCCGCCATCGACGGAGGCCCGTAGCCGGCGGGAAAGCTCGCCAGGCGCGTGTCGATCACCCGGCAAGGGTCGAGCGGGATGAACGGTAGAGGCGGATAGGTGACGAGCGCGCTGCGGCTCGCACCGTGCGCGGAGGGTGGCGTCCAGCTCGACGGTGCGGCCCAGTTCTTTATCGCATCCGAAGCCTGGGCGGCGGTGGAAAGCGCCAGCAGCAGCATGGCGGCGAAGACACTAATTCGTTTCATGTGTATCCTCCTTGCTCTTTCGGGTCGATTCGTTAGCCGATGGCCCCTGGAATCCGAGTTCTCTACATTCCAAATCCGCCGCCGCCCGCGAAAGCTTTCAAATTCGCGTTTTCGGGGTCTGCTCGGGCCTAAGAAAAGAGCCGCGGTTTCCCACGGCCTTCTCTTAAGGACGTGTCTGGCCTACTGCCCTGCGGAAGCGCTCTTGCTCTCTTGTGCTGGCTTTTCGCGCGATGACCACATCTTCGTCCACCCTAGGCGTTCCGCGGTCTTCATGTTGACCGAGCCATCGGGGTTGTAGGTTCCATTCTCGATGAGACGACGTTTAGCCCACGGCGTCCAAGCCTCGGGCATCCTTCCGTTGTCGTCCAGCGGAACGTACTCGCGACCGTCGATGACCGGCTGGAAGTTTTTGTGAGCAGGCCGGATCCCCTGGACGAGGTAATGGAAGGTCACATCGGTTGAAGAGCGGACGACGATTTGGTTCAGGTCCTCGCTCTCCACGTAGATGTTGGCCGACGCACCCACAGCCGTGAGCTGCACCGTGATTCCCTCCGGGTCCGTAACCCAGCGGAAGTGGTCGGGAACCTGGATCACAGCCTCGCCGCCTTGTGTCCTGGCGGTGCCTCGGAAATAGGTTCCGGCTTCGGGGCCCTCGAGCGAGACATAGTGAATCGTTTTCGCCGGGTCGGTCGGGTGGGGGTCGACGAACGTCTTGGTACAACCGTTGCACCCGATCGTTCCGACGTTGGCGTACACGCCGTAGAGCGTGCCCGGGTTGTAACCCAACCAGGCCTCGGTAACAATGGCGCCCCCGGCATCCTTGCCAATCGCGCGGAAGGCGCTGAAGCCCGTGTTTCCGACGATTGCCGTCATGCCAATGTCGCCTTGGCTGCAGCCGCGGACTCCGTCCTGCCGGTGGGTAGCATCCGAGCAGTTCGGCGGTTCTCCCGAACCGTTCACACCCCTGACACCGCTGGTGCCGGTGACAATGCTGGACGTTACGCCCACCACGCCGAAACGCGCCCCCTGGATGAAGGCGCCATCCCGCCCGCCCGAAGCGAAAAGGCCATCCTGGCTCGCCGACTCGGCCCAGACACCGTTGTAGTTACCGCTCATGCCCTTGACGCCTACATTCGAGGAGCTCGTGCCCTGGACGCCGATACCAGAGCTGCCGATCCCTTCAACTCCGAAGCCACCGACACCGCCCGCGTTGACACCCGCGACCCCGGCCGCCGGTCCGAAGCCCGTGACGCCGATCCCAGTCGAGGAGACGCTATAAACTCCGAAGTACGACGACGAACTGACGGCGAAGGTCGTCGGACCGACGTTGCTTCCGTAGTACCCGTTGATGTCGACGAATATGTCGACGGTGCCGGGTCCGTCGATCTGCACCGTGATGGCGCCACCTGCGCCGATTGGCACGACTGCGGCATTCGCGAGCGCGAGGATTCCAGCCTCCCAGTTCAGCGCAGACACCGTCGGCGTCACGCCGCCCGCGGGAAACACGCGTAAATCTCCTCGGGTCGGTGGGACCCAGACCGCGAAGTTGAACGAAACGGCCTGCGCGCCTGCAGGGACTCCACACTGCCCCGTGATCGTGAACGACCGCTGCGTCCCTCCGCCTGCCATCGAAGGAGGCCCGTAGCCGGCGGGAAAGCTCGCCAGGCGCGTATCAATCACCCGGCAAGGGTCTAGCGGGATAAACGGGAGAGGCGGATAGGTGACGAGCGCGCTACGGCCCGTCGCCTTCGCGGAGGGCGGCGTCCAGCTCGACGGCGCGGCCCAGTTCTTGATCGCCTCCGAAGCCTGAGCGGCCGTGGAAACCGCTAGCAGCACAATGGCGGCGAGAACAACCATTCGTTTCATGAATATCCTCCTGAATGTTCTGGGGCGATTTATTCGCCGGAGAATCCGCGAATCAAGATCGATCGTTACTCCACTTGTTGTGAAGGAGAAAGGAGAGAGAAACAAAGACGAAGACAGAGCCCGTGACGGAAGCTGCGTAAATCCTCTGGTTTTTGGCAGCTTATCCCTGTGCCGCCCGACCTGGTATCTAATGCAGATGTACTAGCCAAAAGGAGGTCGCGCGGTGACGCCTTGTGCAAGAAGAGAGCGTTTTTCTTGCGCTGCCACCCGTCACAACCCGGACACGGGCAGGCCACGGGAGGCGAGCCGCTTCCTGAGGCCGCCGGCCGCGCCCTCCAGCCCTCGCAGCCAGAGGCGAACCGGGTTGCGGCGCAGGAACTCGAGAAGCGCCGGCGGGTAGGCGCGCCAGGGGACGGGGTGTGGATGAGTGGCCTGGCTGCGCCCGTCCATGAGGTGATCCCACTTCGCCACGCACCACCAGAGCGAGACGAAGCCCGTGCGCCTCTTCACGAGCGCGAAGATCTCGTCGAGCGCGCGCGTCCACCCCGCCACGGTCTTCGCGTCCGCGTGCATCCGGCAGCCCGCCAGCTCGCGGTCCAGAAAGCGCATCTTCGATCGCGAATATCGCGCCGAGATCCGGAGCCAGTAGTCGTAGTCCATGGTGTGATGCAGCGACTCGTCGAACGGCCCGATCTCGTCCCAGACCCTCCGCCGGAAGAACGCCGCGGGCTGCGCGATGAAGCAGGCGTCCGCGAGACGCTCGATGGCGTCGGGCCTCGCGAGGTACGGCGACACCGTGCTCCCCGCCTCGTCGAGGTACGCCGCGCGCCCCCACACGAACATCAGCTCCGGGTCGGACGCGAAGGCCTCGCCGACGGCGGCGAGCGCGCCCGGGAGCAGGACGTCGTCGCTGTTCAGGTAGCCGAGGACCTCGCCCGTCGCCTTCGACAGGCCCCGGTTGATCGCGTCGGCCTGGCCGCGGTCCTTCTCCGAGGCGAACGGCACGCGCGCTTCGTACTCGCGCAGCACGGCGAGCGTCCCGTCCGTCGATCCGCCGTCCTGCACGCGGTAGTCGAGATTCGGATAGTCCTGCGAAAGCACGCTCTCGATCGTCGCGCGGATGAACGTGCCCTGATTGAGGGAAGGAGTGACGAGAGAGATCTTCGGGAGGCGCACTGTTCATCGGGAGGCGTCCGAAGAGGATTTCTTAGAAGGGGAAGAGGGGAATAGGAGCCGTATCCGAAGGAAGTTGATCACGAGAAACGCCGCCCTCATCGCCAGAGAGAGCGGCCACAGCAGCCGCGGCCCGTGCCGCCTCCAGATCTCCGCGTGCGCAGAGAGCGAGAGGTTGTGCTTGTCGTCCGCGAGCCAGCCGGCGTACCGCCTCGCGCTCGGCGCGCCGGCGACGCGCGCGTCGTAATCGCCCACCTCGTGAAAGAGCCGCGCCGCCGGATCCACGATTACCGGGATGCCCGCCCGCTTCGCGCGCAGGGAGAAGTCGAGGTCGCCCCACGCCATCGGGAAGCGCTCGCGCGTCGGGCATTCCGATGCGGTCGAAGACGTCGACGGGCACGCACGTCCCCATTCCGAAGAGCCAGTCGGCCGGGAACGGCTCCTCGGGCAGCGACGCCGCCGGTGCGCCGTGGTGCAGCACGCGGATGCCGCGGCCCCACCACTCCACGGCGCCGCCCGCCGACCAGACGCGCGACGGCTCCTGCGCGTAGAGGATCGCGCTGCCGACGAGAGCGCCCGGGTTCTTCTCGACGGCCTCGCGACGAGCCGCTCGAAGTAATCCGGCGCGCACGTCACGTCCTGATTGAAGAAGAGGACTGCCTCGTCGCCGCCGGCGCGCGCCCTCTCGATCCCGAGGACGATCGCGCCCGTCCACCAGACGGGCGTCGACGTCCGGATCACGTCGAGGCCCGGGAACTCGCGCGCGAGAGCGTCCCCGTCCGCCGTCGCCCTCGTCGTCCACGAAGACGATGCGTTCCGCGCCCGCGGCCCTCAGCGAAGCGATCGCCCGCCGCGACGCTTCGACCCGCCGGAAGGCGGGCACGAGGACGGCCGGCGGCCTCAGGCAGCGTCCCCGTGCGTGTCGAGATCGGCGAGCTCGGCGTCCACCATGATCCGGACGAGCTCCTCGAAAGCCCGTCTTCGGCGCCCATCCCAGCTCGCTCCGCGCCTTCGACGCGTCGCCGCACGTCTCGCGTGATGTCCACGAGGCGCACGTACTCGGGGTCGAGAACGACGTGCTTCGCGATAGTCGAGCCCCACGACGGCGAACGCGGCCTCGCAGAAGTCGCCCGACCGAATGCGGGACGCCCGAGGCGAGAACGAAGTCGTCGGGCTTCGGGGCCGAAGCGATCCTGCGGATGCCGTCCACGATGTCCGGGGCATAGCTCCAGTCGCGCATCGGCGTCGAGCGTGCCGAGGTGAAGCTCCTTCTGGAGCCCCCGCGCGATGCGCGCCGCGCCGCGCGCGATCTTCCGCGTCACGTAGTTCTCGCCGCGGCGCGGGCTCTCGTGGTTGAAGAGGATGCCCGCGCATGCGAAGAGCGCCGTAGGCCCTGCGGTAGATACGCACGAGATTCAGGGCGTAGACCTTCGCCGCCGCATACGGGTTGATGGGGTTCATCGGCGTCTTTTCGTTCTGCGGCGATTCCTTCGCCTCGCCGAAGATCTCGCTCGTCGCCGCGAGAAAGAGCCGGGCGTCGGGCACCACGTGGCGCATGGACTCGAGGAGACGCAGCGTCCCGAGGCCCGTCGAGTCGGCCGTGTACTCCGGCAGGTCGAACGAGATCTTCACGTGGCTCTGCCCGGCCAGGTGGTACACGGTCTCCGGCTTCACGTTGCGCAGCACGGAGACGAGGCTGCTCGTATCCGACAGGTCGGCGTAGTGCAGCTTCAGGCGGCCCGCCGAACGGGCCTGCACGAGCGCCGGCACGGAGTCGAGCCGCGTGCGCTGCAGGAGGCTCGACTGGCGGACCAGCCCGTCCACTTCGTCGCCGCTCGCGAGGTGCGACTCCGCGAGGTACGAGCCGTCCTGGCCCGTGATGCCCGTGATGAGGATGCGCGCCATTCTGTTTCCGGCCGCCGGGGGGCTCCTCCTCCTGCGATGGTATCTTCAGAGCGCGTCTGCGAGGTCATGATGAACCAAGAAAACCCCGATCCGCACGCGGCTCACATGCGCCTGGCGGACGAGCCGACCTTCGGCGACCTCCTGCGGAGCCTCTGGAGGCAGCGCGTCCGGCTCACGTTCCTCTTCATGCTGTTCGGCGGAATCTCGCTCGCCGGGCTGCTCCTGTGGCGCTTTCTCATCGCCCGCCAGGTCGCGGAGGCCACGCTCAGCCTGACATTCCGGGGTATCGAGCGGCACGAATATCCCAGCAAGAAGAAGTTCTCCGTCGAGGACATCCGCTCGCCCCAGGTGCTCTCGCGCGCCCGCACCAACGCCAGCCTGCCCCCGGACATTCCGCTCGAGAGGCTATACGTGGGCACGGAGATCACCCCCGTCATCCCGGCGGAGATCCAGGCGCGCTGGCGCAAGCAGGATCAGAGCGGCGCGAGGCGCGAGGAGTTCTTTTCGCAGGACTTCCGCATCCGGGTGAATCCCGCCGGGCTCAAGGCCGATCAACGCCTCCAGTTCCTGTCGGCGATGACGAAGGCGTACCAGGACGAAGTGCGCTTCGAGCAGGAATCCGCGCTGCGCCGCGTGACCGACTTCTCCTCCCTGAGCCCGGCAGAGCTCGTGAAGAACTACGACACGTGGGACCTGCCGAACCTGCTCCGCGAGCAGGAGCGGCCCTTTCGCGACCAGGTCGACCTGCTCGTGAAGGAATCGCGGGATTTCCGGGATCCGAAGTTCGGTTTGAGCTTCCGCGACGTCTCGAACGACCTCCAGAGGTGGCGCGACACCCGCCTCGAGGAAATCACCGCGTTCATCTACGGGGGCCGCGTCGTCCGCGACCGGGATCTCATGGTCAAGCGCCTTCAACAGCGCCTCGACGAGCTGGACGTGGCGATGCGGCAGCTCAACGGCGAAGCGGAGCAGTCCACGAAGCTCATCGAGTCCCTGGATCGCTCCAAGCCGCTCCTCGCCGGCCCGCTGACGAACCGGGACGGCGCCCCGCTCGTCGACGCCACGGCACTCGAGAGACTCGTCAAGAGCGACTACGTGGGCCCCGTGGTCAAGCGGATCACGGACCTGCACCAGCAGGCGCAGGAGGTCCAGGCGGAGCACACCCGCGTGGAGCGCGAGCTGGCGATCCTCTCGAAGGTCGAGGCGAACAGGGTTCCGCCGGATTCAGGCCGGCTCGAGGAGCTCGTGGCGCGCGTGACGGTCGACCTCAGCCGGATCGTCAAGACATACAACAAGGTGCTCGACGATTACCTCACGGCCACGGTCACGAGCCTCGTGATCCAGAGAGAGGGGCCGCGCCTGACGCGCGAAGGCCCCCGGTTTACCACTCTGGCCGTGGTGCTTCTCGTCGTGAGCGCGATCCTTCCCTTCGTCGTCGTGTCCTTCGAGCAGTCGACCCGGGAACGGTGAGCCGGGTCGTCGTCGACCTCGCGCCCCTGTCGCCGGACGGCGCGAACGGGGGAGCGCGCGTCTTCGTCCTGCGACTCCTGGAGGCCCTGCTCGGGCGACCCGGCGCGCACGAGTTCCACCTGCTCGTGAAGCCGGAAGCCGAAGCCGCCGTGGCGAGACTCCTCGCCGCGGGAGCGATCCTCCACCGGCTCGGGCCGGGCCTCGACGTCGAGGAGCCCCGGAAGATCCTCCGCACGCGCCGGCGCCTTCACGGGTTCTTCCAGCCTCTCCTGGAGCTGGCGGCCCCCGACCGGACGTCTCTCAAACGGCTCGGCGCCGACGTCCTCCTCAGCCCGCTCGGCACGGCCGCGTTTCACGAGCCCGATCTGCCCCACGTCGTCGTCGCCTACGACTTCCAGGACCTCGTCTACCCCCAGTTCTTCGACGACGACGAGTGCCGGCGGCGCATCGAGTTCCGGGGCGACCTCCGGCGGGCCGACCGTGTCGTCGCGATCTCCGAGGCCACGAAGCTCATGGCCGTCGAGCGCGTGCACGTGAAGAGCGGAGCGGATCACGGTGCTGCCGCCGATCGCGGGAGGGCTTCGCGCCGCGCTCGACCCGCGCGACGCGCTTGAATCGCCTCGACGACCTCGACCTTCACCGCGCGGAGTTCGCCGTGTATCCCGCGAACTTCTGGCCGCACAAGAACCACGAGCGCCTCCTCGCGGCGACGGCGCGCATCGTGCGCGAGGAGCCGGAGTTCCTCCTCGTCCTCTGCGGCGCGCTCGACGAGAACCGCGAGAACCTGCGCGGGCGCGTCGAGTCGCTGGGCCTCGAAGAGAACGTCCGCGTCCTTCCCTATCTCGAGGATGCCGACGCCACGGCGCTCCTCGAGGGAGCCGAGTTCCTCGTCTTCCCGTCGCTCTTCGAAGGCTTCGGCCTTCCGGTCCTCGAGGCCATGGCGCTCGGAACGCCGGTCGCGTGCTCGGATCTCCCCGCGCTGCTCGAGGTCGCGCGAGACGCCGCGCTCTTCTTCGACGCCGAGGACGAAGCCGGCCTCGCGGCGACGATGCTCCGGCTCTGGCGGGAGGACGAGACGCGCGACAGGCTCGTCCGGAAGGGCCGCGCCCGCGCGGAGGCTACGCGACGATCGACGTGGCGGGGGCGTACCACGAGCTGCTGGGCTCGATGGGGGGATGAGCGCGATTCCCATCGATTCCGCGTCCCCCGCGTAGCCGGCGCACGTGGCCGCCGCCGCGAGGACATAGCGGTCGGTACCCGCAACGTCCGCGAAGACGCCGACACCGCGCTCCTCTGCCGCACCGACCGCCAGCCGGTTCGCCGTGTACTCGTCGTCGCCCGCGAGGTCGAGGCACATTCCGAAGCCCGCGTCCCAGCCGAAGCCGAGGCCGGCGCCACCCGTTCCCGAAAGCACGTGGCGGTCGTTTCCCTCTGCGTCCAGGAGGACACCCAGCGCGAAATGAGCGGCCGAGCCCTGCGCGTACCAGACGGCGTCGTAAGTGTCGTCCCCCGCGGCATCCACGAGAATTCCCGTCCCGTACCAGAAGCCCGCGCCCTGGCAGAACGTGCCGCCCGTGTAGGAGTCGTTTCCGGCGAGGTCCACGAGCGCGCCGATCCCGCCCGCCCACGACCGGCCGTCGGAAAGATCCGCGCGGCGCCCGACTCCGGCGCCCTGCGCGTTGGACGTCGTCGCGCGGCCCAAAGTGCGGGGATCCGCCTCGCGCCCGGGACCGGGTTCGCGCACGGCGACGTACCTGTCGTCGCCGGACACGTCCACGAGCGAGCCGCATCCGCCCGGCCCGCCCCAGCCCTGCCCGGAGTGAAGGACCTCGTAGCGGTCGCCGCCCGCGCGGTCCAGCAGCAGGCCCGCACCGAAGATCGCGGCGCCCTGGCCCGCGCTTCCGAGCCGGTAGTCGTCACGCCCAGTCTCGTCCACGAGCACGCCCACTCCGAGCTGACCCCACCCCTGGGAGCGAGAGTCCGCGACGTAGAGGTCGTCGCCTGCGCCGTCCCAGAGAACGCCGATGCCGCCGCTGCCGCTTCCCTGCGCGGGCACGCGGCCGGCGCGGTAGACGTCGTTCCCGGAGAGGTCGATCACGACGGACACGGGGCGCTCGGGCCACGAGGCGGAAGCGAACGCGCCTTCGTACGTGTCGTCGCCGCCGAGGTCCACGACCAGGAGAAACGGCGGCGCGCCCGGAGCGAGCGTGTGCCGGTCGTTGCCCGTGCCGGCGACGCGCACGCGGCCGTGGTTCGTCTTCACCTCCCAAAGAAGATGCGCGAGATCGGCCCGCCGGGCGCGGGGGAGAGCGGCGCGCAGCTCGCGGACCGCGCTCTCCACGGCGCCGAGCGCGGTCAGCGCGGCCTCCGCCATCGCTCCCTCGTCGAGGCCGCGGGCCGCCTCTTCCACGTCGGCCAGCTTCTCGCTTCCGTCGGGCACGACGTCGGCGAGATTCGCGCGTCGGCACGCGCTCGTCGAGGTCCTGGAGAGGCACGGCGCGCCAGGCGCGGATCACGTCCCTCTCCGCTGTTCAGAAGCGCCGAGAGGAGCCGCGCGACGGGAGCGCGGAGCACCGGCGGCAACTGCTTCAGCTTCGGGGCGCGGCAGCCGAGGCGAGACGAGCACGCGCGCGAGGTCGGCGTCGCGGGCCGGGGGCGGCGTCGGCCGGAAATCCGGCAGGCGGGGCTTCACGTCCAGCTCGTCCAGCAGCGCAGCGGCGTCGCCGGCCGAGCCCTCCGCGACGTCGCGATACCGGTCCGCGAACGCCCCGAGCGTCAGCGGATGAGCGCGCACCGCGGCGAGGTGCGGCAGCGTGAAGCTCATCGAAGGCGTGGGAAGCGCTCGATCCGCGGGCGCGAGTTCCTCCCGGGCCAGAAGCTGGCCGAGCGGCAAGGGGACCGGGGCGGGCTCCGCCGGCTGCGCGCCGGCCCCTCGCCCGAGAAAGACGAGAGCGAGCGGCAGGCTCAGGATTGCGCGCCGGATCATGGCGCCGCGGCGCCCGTCCGCTCGAGCCGGAAGGCCCGCCACGCCGAGCGCGTTTTCGCGGCGGGATCGAGGATGCGAAAGCGGAAAGGGCTGTACTGGGCGAGGTCGTTCCAGAACGCCACGGGAAACGGCCCGAACCCGATCGACGTCTCCTCCACGGCGAACGCGCCTTTCGCCGACAGCACGCCCGAGCCCACCTCGTATTCCACCCAGAAAGGCGCGTCGGCGCGCGGCGTCCCTGCTCCAGGCGAGACGAATCGTCCCCTCGGACTCCTTCCACGCGAGCCGCGCCCCATCCTCCGGCAGAGCCACGGCGAGCGACTCGTCGTAGCGGGAAACCACGTCCGCCGAAGGCCGCACGGCCCCGCCGTACGCCTCGAGGAAGCGCAGCCGCGCGCGGGCCTGGTCCCGCGACCACCGCGCGAGGGAGTCGGCGAGGGCGGGAGCGAACGGGTCCGATTCCCTTCGGGGCGCGCCGAGGCGCTCGGTGTGAAGAAGCACCCCGTCGCCGGCGCCCACGAGCCTTTCGGCGCGCCTCTCTTCGGGCGTCAGGTGCCCACCGACGGAGGTCGAGAAGAAAAGCATCTTGCGCGGCGAGCCTCCAAGGAACGCCTTCATCAGAGAGACGCCCTGCATGGACTTCGGACGCGGCAGCCCCGCCAGCTCGAGAAGCGAAGGCGTCACGTCCACGTTCTGGGCGAGAGACGCCGTCACCCCGCCGGCCGGCACGCCCGGGCCCGCGAAAACGAGCGGAATGTGCAGCACCTCGTCCACGAGCTTCGCCTCGCCGCTCGTCGAGGCGTGCCCGACCCAGCCATGGTCGAGAAGCTCTTCGCCATGATCCGCCGTGAAGCACACGAGCGTGCGGGAGGCGGGCGACCTCGTGTCCAGCGCCGCGAGCACCCGCCCGATCTCCGCGTCCATCCGCTCGACGTCCGCGTCGTACAGGGCGAGGAGCTTCTCGCGATCTCCCGGCTCGAAGGCGTAGCCCGCCCCGAGCGGCACCGTCGCCGACACCTGCGAGCGCTCGAGCCCGGTCGAGCCCTTCACCTTCGCCTCCGCGGCCTCATAGCCGCCCGCTCCGTACGGCAGGTGCGGCTCCACGAAATGGATCCACGCGAAGAACGGCTCGGGCGCGGAGGGCAGCCATTCCGCGAGAGCCTGGGCGCCCACCATCTCCGCACCCGTTACCGCCTGCTCCGGCAGGCCGAGGTTCCGGTAATACGAGACCGCCGTGAAGAAGCCGTAATTGCGAAGAGTGAATCCGCGCGCGAGAAGGAGGCGCGGAAGCGTGGGCAGAGCCTTCGGAGTCGAGTCGTCCCGGTTCTCGACGCCGTGCGTCGGCGGGTAGAGGCCGGTGAAGATCGAGACGAGCGACGGCGCCGTCCACGGCGTCACCGTGTACGCGCGCGTGAATCGTGTCCCGCGCCGCGCGAGCGCCGCCAGCGCCGGCGTGCGCCCGCCCGACCAGTCGATCCGGTCCGCGCGGAGGGAGTCGGCCGTGATGAGGAGGATGTTGGGCGGCTTCTCCACCCCTCGGGGCACCGTGGCGCACGCCGCTCCGAGCGCGGCGACGATCGCCGCGGCGCCTCGAGGAGCCAGGCGCATCAGCCGCTCGCGGACGTCTTGCGGAGAACCTCGTTCGCGAATTCCTCGAGATCGTCGAGGTGATCCGTCGCGATGCCGCGCACGATCTGCGGATCGAGTTTCGTGTAGTCGTGCACCGCGATGTTTCGAAACCCAACCGCCGCGTGTAACACCTTCAGCAAGGCTCCGGAGATGACCCTGCGGGCCGCCAGAATCTCGAAAACATGCCGTGCGTCACGCGGCAGCTCCCAGCCGTTCGCCGAGATCAGGTGGCTGGCGACGTCGATCGCGGCTTCCACCGCGCGCTGCAGGTTCAGAACGGTCAGGTCCAGCCGCATCCACTCTTTTTCGGCCCCGGCCAGTACGCTGTCGAGGGATCGGATCGTCGCGACGGCCTTTCGGATCGTCGACACCTTCGCCAGAACGATGTCTTCCTCGAAGTGCACTTTCATCTCGCCGCCGAAGCCCGCATGGCCTCTTCTATGGGGCGGCGCGTGATCTTCCAGTCGAAGTACCGCGCCGGCGTGTACATCTGGAATTCCGCAAGGGCGAGGGGCTCGGCGACGAGAATCGGCCGGCCGTTTCGCAGCACCTGCATCGCGATGACGGGATCCGCGCGCCGAAGATCCACGACATCCACCCGCCGCCCCGCCGCCGTCTCCAGCCGGCCGGCCAGCGAGAGAAGGTCCATGACGGGAAGCGCCCGCGGGAAACTGACCGCAACGTCCAGATCGCTGTCCGGACCGAAGCTCGGCGTTCCGAAGGATCCGAACAAGAGCGCGAACTGAGCGCCTTCGAGGGCGGCCGAAACCCGCGCCACGGAGTCCGGAAGACCCGAAGTCATACTCACGCGACAGTATAGGAGCGCGAAGAATGAAGAAAACCAGCCGACTCTCCTGCAAGGGCCAGGTCACCATTCCCCGGGAAATCCGCACGGCTCTTCACCTCGAGGCAGGAGATCTCGTTGTGTACGACCGCCCTCGTTCTGAGCCGTCGCGTTTTCAACTCGGCGCACTGAAATCACTTCTCGCGTAGCGTCGTCTTGTCTCGCCGCCTCCGCGGGCTGTGCGGCGATGCCGCGAGCCAGGCCGCGGCTCCGAGGCTCGCGCCCGCGTAGTTCCCGAAAAGATCCAGCCACCGGAACGTCCGCATCGGGATGAAATTCTGCGACACCTCGTCCGCGGTCCCGATGACGAAGAGGAACAACGCGGCAACGAGGGGGCCGCGCCGGTCGCCTTGCTCCACGCGCACCGCCTCCAGCGTCACGCCCGCGAGAAGGCCGTACTGAACGACGTGCCACTTCTTCGCCGGCGCCTCGTGCCGGTAGACCGTGAACAGCAGCAGAAGGTACACGCCCATGGCGGCGGCAAGGGCGGCGAGCGCGGGCGCGCGATTCACCGGGCCCGCGGACCACGCCCACGCGCCCAGGCCCGCGAGGATCGCGCCTCCCGCTCCCACATACCAGAGCGTCACGTGCGGCTGCAGACGCGGCAGGATCCACTCCAGCCACAGTTTCGGCGCGATGGGAAGCGTCGCGAGGCCCACGCCCGCGAAAGCGATCGCGCCGGCGGCCCAGATTGGGCTGCGAACGACGCCGGGCCGCGTGTCCATGCCGGAGGATTGTAGGGTCCGCCCTCACGTACACTTCTTTGCGCCCGTGCTCCGGCGCTTCCTTCTTCGTTCGCTCGTGCTGGCCGGGATCCTCCTGGCCTGCATCGCCCACCTCGTCTGGAACGGCTGGCACGCGAAGCAGGTCGTCGCGGAAAACCTGCCGCATCCCTCGCTCTCGACCGGCAAGCGCGACATCGACCTCTGGGTGCCGACCTACGAGCCCGGCCGCCTGTACGACCTGACGTTCGAGCGGGGCGAGGAAACGGGCGGGACGCTGCCGCCCGACGCGCGCCTCGAGGTCCAGCTCGCCTCGAGCGGCCGGACGCGCCTCCTCGTCGTCCGTCCCGGCCATCCGAACACCGACGTCTCGTGGTGGGCCCTCCTGTTCGGGCGCGAGAAGCTCCAGATCGTCGCGGACCGCGAATGGATCGACCTCGGCCCGGCGCCGCAGCTCGGCGAGACGCTCGAAGCGCAGGTGTCGGGCCTCCTGCCCGGGCCGTACGGCTTCGCCCAGATCTTCACGCACGACCGCCCGCACTTCGCGCGCATCCGCGCCCTGCGCCCGGAATCGCCGCGCGCCCGCATCACGCGGACGACGTTGCGGTACAGGTTCCAGAGGATCGAGCCCGTCCCCGCGAAGGAGACGCTCGCGCGATTCTTCTTCTTCATCTCGTGCAGCCGGGTGCTGCAGATGACCGGCGCCGTCGCGCTCGCGCTTCTTTTCGCGGGCTGGTGGTGGCTCTGGGAGAGGCGCGTACGCGCGCGCCGTCGCGTGCCTGGTCCCGGCCGTGACGCTCCTTCACGCGTGCTGCCTCGCGCCGTTTCAAGGAGCCGACGGGGCGTCGCATGCGGGCACGGTGGAAACCGTCCTCTGGAACCCCGCGACGTTCTCCTATCCCCACAGCTACCCAAAGTCTCTCGCTCTTCTCTACGATGCAATTGGATACGAAGGATGGGTTGGATACCCGGACTCGCCAGTTTCCGTCGATTCCGTCGAAGCGCGAGCGCAGGTGCGAGAGGTCGCCGGGCGAAAGCTGAAGACAGAAGCGACGCAGGAGGGTCGCGTTCTCTTCGACGCCTACGTAATCGATCCCAGGGCCCGTTCCCCGCTCTACTACAACGCGTTTCGCATTCCGGGCCCGCTGCTCCGAAGACTGGGCGTTCTCGACAGGTTGGAGGCGTACGTCGTGCTTTCGGCGGCCTCGTCGCTGCTTCTCTTCGGCCTGGGGCTCCTCGCCCTCGTTCGTGCCCGCCTCGGCGACGACATCGTGCTCTTGTACGGCCTCGTCGCGCTCGTGCCCTACTCGGTCGGCGTCGTCGCGAGCTGCTCGAACTACTCGCTCGCGATCGGGATCGGCCAGTTCCTCGCCGCGTGCCTCGTCGTCGGCAGTCCTGGCCGACTCCCTACGCACGACGGCTTTACGCGCGGGGCTCTTCTCGGTCGCGTCGCCTGGTCGGAATCGGCGTCTGGGACGACTTCGTCTTCTTCGCCGTCCCGTCCACTGTCGCCCTGACAGTTCTCGGGGCCTACGCCGCCTACCAAATGCCGGCGGGATCGCGCCGGCGTCTTGCAACCGGGGCCACGCTCGCTTTCGGAATCCTCTTGACCGCGACCATCGCGTTCGCGCTCGCCACCGGTCGGGTCCGACACGCCATCTCCAGCTTTGGAGCCCGGCTGCCGAAGGAGCTCGGCCGCTTCGAGGATCCTTCCTTCTGGCTCCTCCTCGCCGCGGCCGCCGCGCCCTTCGTCGTAAGCCTCGTGCTGGCCCTCGCCATCGTGCGCTCTCGCGGCATGCCGGAGGCGGGCCGCGAGCGCGCCGCCTGGGCCCGATCGGCCGCTCTCGCCGTCCTCTTCGTCGTGATGTTCCTCGTGACACCTTGGACCTCCATCCCCTTCGAGACCGTTCGCCTCGACTATCCCGACGAGGTCGCCGCCCACTGGTCGGCCTTCTGGTCGAACAACTTCGCGTTCGATCAGGACATGCTGTCCTGGAAGATGTACTGGGGCGTCTTCGGCTACGCGGACGTGTCTTATCCGGACGTGCTCTACGCGCTGGCCCGCTGGGCGTGCGTCGCGCTGTTCCTCGCGCTGCCCGTCCTGAGCTGGCGCTTCACGTAGCCGAAGTCCGGGCCGCTCGGCGTTCCTTCTCGTGGCGGCCGGGTACGCGCTCACGGCTTGCGTCGTCACGAACTCATTGCGTTATTTCTCCCCCTCGAATCCGTGGGGACGGTACATCCTTCCGCTGCTGCCTCTCGCGGCGCTGCCTCTTCTGGCTCGAACGAGCGCCGCGGGCCGGGAGCGGTGGTGGCGAGCCGTTACTTTCGCCGCGTCGCGCTCCATCTCTGGACAGCGCTGAGTCTCCTCGGCTCGCGCTACGCCGTCGGCAACTGAAGGACTTCAGGTCTTGAAGCCCCGCCGCGGCGCGGGCAGAAGCCCGAACCCTAACGCCTTGGCGTTTCGACGCAGACGTTCGTCGAGGCTGAGAAAAACCAGGTCCGGAACGGAAAAGCGGGCTATCAATGCACTTGAAAGATGTAGAGCGTCCAAGGTCCGCACAGGCTCGTCCGGAAACGCACGCTTCGCTCGTTCCAGAATCTCGCCATCCATCCGAAGCTGCGTCCAGCCGGAGATCATGCTCTGGAGGGTCGCCCGCCGGCTCGATGCGCCGACCTCGCTCAGGTTACCCAGAGCAAGACCACGGACCAGGACGCGCTCGCATTCGATGACGGTCAGCTCCGACGCCATGACGGCCTCAGCCGAATCCAGAGCACGTTTCACGTCCGCCGCCCGAGCCTCTCCCAGCCACCACGCGACTACAGCACTGGTCTCCGCATAGAGTTTCAGCGGTCGCCCCGCTCTTCATCCAGCAATTGCGCTGCAGTCTTGCCGTGAAGAACGCGGCTCATGAGCGGGTAGGCTTGGCGTATGTTCGTTCCAATGTGGGAAACCAATCCCCGGCGAATCAAATCGGCGATGCCCGGGTCCGGATGCACAGGCCGTCCAATCGCGCCCGAGCCGCGCAGCTCGGCTACAACCTCCCCCCTCTCGGTGAGAAGAATGTCCTCTCCTCGCCGCGCCATTCGGACGTACTCGCTCAGGCGGTCCTTGAACTCACGGATCCCGACGACTTTCATGGGTCCATTGTAGCCTCACGAGGCTACATTGACCATATCGGCCGAGACGCAAGCGCCGGCCGCCGAGAACCGCATCCTCAGGCGGTCGGCACGACCCGGAGCCGCGACGACTTCCGCTTGCGCCCGTCGGCCGCCTCCCGCGCTTCGTCCGAGAGGACCGCTTCCGGGATCAGCCTCTGAAGCTCCTCGCGCACCGCCTTCCCGTCTTCGTCGCGGACGACGCCTGCCATCCGGGTCACCGCGGCCATCACCGCTTCCGGGGCCATCTGCGGGATCTTCCCCACGAAGACCTTCTCGTGCCGCGTCCGCTCCACGTGGTCCGCGGTCGTCCCCAGCTCCTCGAAGAGCTTCTCGCCGGGACGCATGCCGGTGAAGACGATCTCGATGTCCTCGCCGGGAGTCAGTCCGGAGAGGTGGATCATGTCGCGCGCGAGGTCGACGATCTTCACGGGCTCCCCATGTCCAGGATGAAGATCTCGCCCCCCTCCCCCAGCGCGCCGGCCTGCAGCACGAGCTGCGCCGCCTCGGGGATCGTCATGAAGTAGCGCCGCATCTCCGGGTGCGTCACGGTCACCGGGCCGCCGCGCGCGATCTGCTCCCGGAACATCGGAACCACGCGAGCCCGTCGACCCGAGCACGTTGCCGAACCGGACCGCGACGAAACGCCGTGTCGAACCGCCGGTCCAGCATCTGGACGTACAGCTCGGCGACGCGCTTGGTCGCCCCCATCACCGACGTCGGGATTGACCGCCTTGTCGGTCGAGATCAGGACGAAGGCCTCGGCGCCGAACTCGCCCGGCCAGCTCGCCGGTCGTCAGCGTGCCGATGACGTTGTTCTTCACCGCCTCGCCCGGGTTCGCACTCCACCAGCGGAACGTGCTTGTGCGCGGCGGCGTGGAGGACGACCTCGGGACGGTACTCCCCGAAGACGTCCCTCATCCTCCCGCCGTCGCCGACGTCCGCGAGAAGCGGGACGACGTTCAGGGTCGGCCACGAGCGCCTCAGCTCCTCCTCGATCTGGTACAGCGCATATTCGGACCGCTCCACCAGCAGCAGACGGAGAGGCGCGAACGGCACCGCCTGCCGGACCAGCTCGGACCCGATCGATCCGCCGGCCCCGGTCACCATCACGGTCTTTCCGGACAGGAACGCGTGCAAGCCCTTCTCGTCCAGCTTCACCGCCTCGCGCCCCAGAAGGTCTTCGATCTCGACGTTCCGGATCTTGCTGACGTTCACCTTTCCGCCCAGGATCTCGTAAAGGCCGGGGATGATCCGGATCTTCGCCGCCGACCGCTCGCACGTCCCGACGATCCGGCGGATCTCGCTGCGCGAAGCCCTCGCGACCGTGATGATGATCTCGTCGATGCCGAGGTCCTCGACCAGTCGCGGGATCTCGGCCGTCGCCCCGAGCACGCGAAACCCGTTGATCACCGAGCCGAGCTTCTCCACGTCGTCGTCCACGAACCCCTTGACGTCGAGGTGGGGCATCGCCCCTCCCTGGATCTCCCGGGCCGCCATCACGCCCGCCCGCCCCGCGCCGACCAGGAGCACCTTCAGGCGGCCCGTCGCGTCCCGGCGGCGCCGTTCCTCCCCGTCCCGTTCTCCCCACTCGAACAGCATTCTCCGGAAGACGCGGATCCCCAGGGTCCCGGTGAAGGCGAGTCCGACGTCGATGAACGTCACGGAAATGGGCACCCGAAGATCCGGCGTTTCAAGGGACCACCCGAACCGGAGCGCGAGCATCACGGCGAGGCACGTCAGGGCCGCGCCCGCGAAGGCCCGCACCTCCGAGAGGCCGATATACCTCCAGATGAACCGGTAGATCCCCCAGACGCGCTGACTCAGGAGCTGCAGGAGCACGACGACCGGCAATTGCCAGATCAGGCGCTGCCGTTCCGCCGGCCCGAGCATGAATTCGAAACGGAGGAGGTATGCCGCCACGAAGGCCCCGGCAAGCACGCTGACATCCAGAAGGACCTGGACCCGACGCGTCAGGAGTCCCCAATGCCGCCGGGTCTCGGCGGAGGTCGAACGGCTCCGGCCCTCGAACCGAGTCTTCTCTGGAGAATCGATGGGGTGCGTCGCCATGTTCCTACTTCCCGGCAACACTCCTGATTACAGAGATGATACGTCCGCGGTCCTCGTCCGAGAGATTCGACCCGCTGGGCAGACAGAGGCCGCGGTCGAAGATCTCCGCGGAGACCGACCCGCCGTACATCCGGCAGCCCGAAAACACCGGCTGCAGGTGAAGCGGCTTCCAAACAGGCCGAGCCTCGACGTTCTCGACTTCGAGCGCGAGCCGCACGTCCTCGCGCGTGGCCCCAAAGGAGCGTCGGGTCGATCGTCAGGCAGGTCAGCCACCGGCTGGCCTGCCCACCCGCCAACTCGGGCATGAACGCGACACCCGGCAGATCTCCGAGACCCTTCTCGTACTCCTGGAAGTTCCTCCGGCGGGCGGCGACGCGCCCCGGGAGAACCCGGAGCTGCGCCCGCCCGATCGCGGCGAGGACATTGCTGAGCCGGTAGTTGAACCCGACCACGGAGTGCTGGTAGTGGGGCGCCTTGTCGCGAGCCTGCGTCGCGAGGAAGCGGGCCCGTTCCACGACGTCGGGCCTCGCCGAGACGATCATCCCTCCGCCCGAAGTCGTGATGACCTTGTTCCCGTTGAACGAGAAGATGCTCATTTCGCCGAAACTCCCGGCGGGCCGGCCTTGCCAGGTCGCTCCGAGCGCCTCTGCCGCGTCCTCGACGAGCGGCACGCCGTACCTCTCGCACAGCGGGACGACATCGTCGTAATCGGCGCACTGTCCGTACAGATCGACGGCGATCACCGCCTTCGGCCGCCGCCCGCGAGCCGCGGCATCCTTCAGCGCTTCCTCGAGGAGGTTCGGGTCGAGCGTCCAGCTCGAATCCGAGTCCACGAAGACGGGCTGCCCGCCCTCGTAGACGATCGGGTTCGCGGAAGCGCAGAACGTCAGGGACGGGCAGATCACGTTGTCGCCCGGGCCCACGCCGAGGATCTTCATCGCGAGGTGAAGGGCAGCCGTACCCGAGGACAGGGCCGCCGCGTGCGGCACCCTCACCGCCTCGGCGAACTCTTTCTCGAAGGCGTCCACGTGCGGCCCGAGCGGCGCGATCCAGTTCGAATCGAACGCCTCCGCAACCAGAACGCGCTCGTCTCCATCCAGGTGCGGGGGCGAAAGGTATACGCGGCGTGCGGCCATCATTTCTTCTCGCGCGGCCGGGCCGGCACGCCGACGGCAGTGACCCCGTCCGGAATGTCGGCCACCACCGCTCCGCCTCCGCCGACGACCGCCCACGCCCCGACGGTCGTGCCGGGAATCGCCGCGCTCCCGACTCCGAGGAGGGCCCCTTCCCGGACCGTGACGTTTCCGGAGAGCCGGGCCCCGGGGGAAATGTGAACGTAGTCCTCCAGAACGCCGTCGTGATCGACGGACGCCGCCGTGTTCACGATGACGTGCCTTCCGACGCGCGTCCGGGGCTGGAGAATGACCCCCGCGAAGACGACGGTCCCCTCGCCGATCTCCACGGAGGGATGAATGATCGCCGAGGGGTGAATCGCGACACCCCATGCGAGCGGGAGGCGGCTCGCCAGATCGCGCCGTGCCCTGTTGCTCCCGATCCCGATGACCGCCGCCTCCCCCGGCCGGACGGCCGATGTCGAGACGGGGCCGGTCACGGGGACGCCAAGCACCTCGCCGCCCCACGCGCGCGGATCGTCGTCCAGGATGACCCGGACGGTTTCCCCGGCGGCCTGGAGCGTCGCGACGACCACGGCCGCGTGTCCTCCCGCGCCGATCACAACCCACGTCCGCACGTCCGTCATCGGACGCTCCCCGTGAAGCGCGGCATCGTGGCGCTTCCCTCCGCGGCCACCCCGCGGCCCGTCACGACGGCCGCCGCCGTCATCGCGAGAATCCGGAGATCCATCGCGAGCGAGCACCGGTCCACGTACTCGACGTCCAGGTGAAACTTCTCCTCCCAACTCAGCGCGTTGCGGCCGTTCACTTGAGCCCAGCCCGTGATCCCGGGCCGCACCTCGTGCCGGCGCGCCTGTTTGGGACTGTAGAGCGGAAGATACTCCATGAGCAGCGGCCGCGGGCCCACGAGGCTCATGTCGCCGCGGAGCACGTTCCAGAGCTCGGGCAGCTCGTCGAGGCTCGTGCGGCGGAGGAGCTTGCCGAACGTCGTCAGCCGCTCGGCGTCCGGAGGCGGATCCCCGGTGCCGTGGGGCGCCTCGCGCATCGTCCGGAACTTCAGAAGCTCGAAGGGCCGGCCCCCGCGCCCCGGACGCCGCTGCCGGAAGAGCACGGGCCGGCCCAGCGTCAAAAAGACCAACACCGTCATGGCGGCCAGAATCGGCGCCAGCAAAACCGACATCGCGACCGCCACGAAGAGATCGAGCGTCCTCTTTCCCGATCGCAGATACCAGGCGTTCCCGGCAGGTGGCGAAGCTCGTCTCTCCACGTCCGCTCCTGCGTCCGCTATCGTCGGGCGGCGCTGCGCCCGCTGATCACCAACTCGAAATAAATCCTCGAAACGGCCGACGCCGACCTGCGTCGAAAGCTCCCGCCGATAGAACTCTCGTCCATTCTCCCCCATCTCCCGGAGCCTGTCTTTGGGTGAACGGCGAAGCTCGATTATTTTTTTCGCGAGTGCTTCCGGGTCCTCGGGTGGACATACGACCCCGGCGTGGGCGCGCTCCACAAGCTCTGCTGCGTCGCCTCGCACCGCCATTACGATCGGTTTTCCAGCCAACATGTACGCCTGCGTTTTCGACGGAATTGTGACAGCGAAAAGGGGATCGTTCCTCAAGTGCACGAGTAGAAGATCGGCGGCTTTCAGGACCCGTCCATTTCCGCCACCGAACGCCGCGCCTCAAAGACGACGTTATCGAGCTTCATCTCTGCCGTGAGATCCCGCAGCCGCTCGACCTCAGTTCCGCCACCGATGAAGATGAACTGAATGTCTGGTTCGGTGCCTCTCACGATTCGCGCCGCTTGCAGCACCGCTTCAAGACGCCTGAGCCTTCGCCCATCGTGCCCGCGAACACGACGTGGAATCGCCGAGAGTTCTCGTCCTCTCGGGGCGCGCTGGGGTCTCGTGCGGCCGGTCGACACTGCCCTCGACACACCAGTTGTGGATCACCTCGACCTTTTCCTCCCTACCCCGCGCCCGATGAGAACCTTCTTAAACCCTACGGTCACCACGACGACCTTGCTCGCCATCCAGTAGGCCAGCCTGCACCACCAGTCGACCAGCCCCAAAACGGCTCGACTCCGGACCATTCCTGTCGCCGACAGCGTGTCTGGCCATAAGTCCAGGACGTCATAGACGAAAGGAATGCCACGGAGTTTTCCAATCACGATGGCCGGCAGAGCAACGGAGGCGGGCGGGTGATACACGTACATGACGTCTGCCAACCGCACGACCCACGGACCGAGGAGAGTCGCCGCAAGAGCGAATGTCACGTAGTTCGCCACGCGCCGCAATGCCGACGAGTCATGACTCGGATACAGCGGGACCCGAATGACCTCGATGCCCTCCATCACTTCGCGTTGGAGGAGCTGCAACCGGTAACCGGGATAAATCTTTCCCTCCGGATAGTTTGGAAAGCCGGTGAGAACTTGAACCTGATGGCCTCTATCGCGAAGTGCCTTGGCGAACGCGAGGCCCTTGAATATCGGTTCCGGGTCGAACCACTGGGTAAGAAAGAGAATCTTCATCCGCCCGCTATGTGTGGCGGGCTTCCCGCCAATCGATCTCCGCCAGGTCAGGATTCCTATACCCCAGAACGATTCGACAGACCGTGGCCGCGACATTCCTTGATAGGTACTCGGCGGGCGGAACCCACTTCGATCGATTCTGCGTGACGAACTCCACGGCGTTCAGGATCGATTCGGGTTCTGCACCGCTGAGCATGTTCGAGCCGCACTCCAGGGTCTCCGGCCGTTCCGTTACATCTCGAATCGTCACATTCGGCACACCGAAGAGGCACGCTTCCTCCTGCACGGTCCCGCTGTCTGAAAGAACGCAGAACGCTTCCCGTTCCAGCCGGATGAAGTCGAAGAAACCGAACGGCTTCACGAACCGGAGTCCCGCGCCGGCTTACGTCGACGCCGAACGCCTCCACCCGCGCTTTCGTCCGCGGGTGGAAGGAACAGATGACCGGAAGCGAGTAAGCCGCATGGAGGCGCTCGAGGGCCGTGACCAGGCCCGCGAAGACGTGGCTCCAAATCGACGTTCTCGGCCCGGTGCATCGTGACGAGGAAGTATGCTTTGGGCTGAACGGCCAGCGTCTCGAGCACCCTGCTCTCAGCGATCCTGTTATCGAAGAAGTCGATCACTTCCCCGATCGGATTTCCCGTGACGTAGATGCGCTCGCCGGGTATTCCCTCTCGGAGCAGGTTTTCGCGACTTCTGTTCGTGTAGGGCAGCAGGACCGAGCTGCAGTGGTCGATGACCCGGCGATTGACTTCCTCGGGCACCCGGTCGTCGTGGCAGCGATTGCCCGCTTCCATGTGATAGACGGGGATCCCAAGGCGACGGGCGACGATCGCCGCCATCCCACTGTTCGTGTCGCCCAGAATCAGCACGCGGTCCGGCCGGTGCTTGAGAAACAAGACCTCACTCGGCCGCAAGGATCTGTCCGATCTGTGCCGCGGACCGCGGACGCCCGAACGCCCATGAGCTCGTCCGGGGCTCGCACGCCCAGTTCGTCGAAGAAGATCTGGCTCAGGCGCTCGTCGTAGTTCTGGCCCGTATGAACGAGAACGTGCTGCGCGTGCTTGTCCAGGAGCGGGATGACCCGACTCAGCCGGATGATCTCGGGCCGCGTGCCCAGGACCGTCATCACCTTCACGAGTGCTTCCCTCCGCCACCCCGGGACTCCTGCCAGTCAAGAAGCTCCTGACGAACCAGGTCGAGCTTCAGCAGCAGGTCGACGGTTCCGTCCACGTCCAGCCGGCGGGTGTTGTGAGAGTGGTAGTCCTCCTCGCGCGAGACCGTCTCCTGCCCCTGCGTGAAGTATTCGCTGTAGTTGAGATCCCGGGTGTCCGCGGCGATCCGGAAGTAGTCCCCGAGATCCTCCGCGTGCGCCCTTCTCTTCCCGGGTCAGCAGCGTCTCGTAGAGCTTCTCCCCGTGCCGAGTTCCGATCACGCGAACGGGGTTCTGGCGAGTTGAAGATCTTCTTGACCGCAAGCGCGAGCGTCTCGATCGTCGCCGCCGGAGCCTTCTGCACGAAGATGTCGCCCGGCTGGCCGTTGCTGGTACGCGTAGAGGACGAGGTCGACCGCGTCGTCGATGCGACATCAGGAAGCGCGTCATCTTCGGGTCCGTGACCGTCAGCGGCTTGCCCGTCCTTGATCTGCTCGACGAAGAGCGGAATCACCGAGCCGCGCGACGCCATCACGTTGCCGTAGCGTGTGCCGCAGAGAATCGTCTCGCCCGGATCGCGTCAGCCGCGCCTTGGCGACCATCAGCTTCTCCATCATCGCCTTGGACATCCCCATGGCGTTGATCGGATAGACCGCCTTGTCGGTGCTGAGCACGACCACGCGCTCGACGCCGTGCTGCGATGGCGGCGCTGCAGGACGTTCTCGGCGCCGAGCGACGTTGGTCCGGACCGCCTCCAGCGGATAGAACTCGCAGGACGGCACCTGCTTCAGCGCCGCGGCGTGGAAGACGTAGTCCGACGCCCTCCGATCACGGCGGCGACGCTGTCGATAGTCGCGGACGTCGCCGATGTAGAACTTGAGCTTGCGGGTTGTTGTACGCGAGCCGCATGTCCTCCTGCTTCTTCTCGTCGCGGCTCAGGACGCGGATCTCGGCGATATCGGTCTTGCAGGAACCGCTTCAGAACGGCGTTGCCGAAGGTGCCCGGTTCCACCCGTGATCAGGAGCGTCTTGTGGCTGAACATTTCGGCCTCCTACTCGCTCCTTTCCAGAGCCCGAAACCCCCACTGCTTCGTAGGGCGTCGGGTCCGGAGCCAGCGCGCCGACCATATCCGGCCACGACGGCGAACGCCATCCGGTCGCCTTGCGGAACTTCTCCCCGCACATCGATCGGTCGGAAACCTCGCGATCGTCGGGCTCGACATCGATTTCGAGGTCGTAGGCGTTCCGAATCAGGAGGAGAAGGTCGTACTTCGAAATCGGCTCCGAAACGACCTGGAAGAGCCCCGACAGCGTCGGAAAGCGATCTGATGATGAGTGAGACCACGTTTGCCATCTCGTTCGTCGTGATCCCCGAGTAGATCACTTTCCGGAAGCCGTGGACCTTCTTCCCCTTCTGCGACAGGAACCAGTCGAGAAGAGACCTGTGCTCGGTAAGCTCCCTGCCGATGATCGACGTCCGCAGCGTGATCGCGTTTGGCGTCGCGACCTCGCCGAGAAACTTCGATCTTCCCGTAGAGGTCGTCCGCGTCGGAGAAGTCTTCCTCGCGGTAGTTCCCGCGCCTTCCGCTGAACACGCAGTCGGTGCTGAAGTGGATGACACGTCCACCCCATGCCGGCGGCCGCCTCGGCCAGGCGATGCGGAAACAGCGCATTCAAGGTGATGCTCGGTATCGGGCTCTTCGCCTCATCTCTCTGTTTGATCACGCCGATGCAGTTCACGATCACGTCGGGGGCCAGCTTTTCCAGCCGGGCGCGGAGCGCGTCGAAGTCGACTACGTCGACGCCCGAAAGGACGTCGACGCCGCCGAGGAGCGTCACCCCCGCGAGCGGCGGCACCCGGACATCCTCGCGCGTCGTTGCGATCGTTCCGGGGAATCGCTCCCGCAGTACCTGAAAGAGCTTGTGCCCGAGCATGCCAGCCCCGCCTAGAACCACGATTCCGCCCGTCACGATGCGATCTCCGACTCCGCCCACCTGACGTACTCGGGAAGGCCCTTGTCGAGCCCGACCTCGGGCTCGAAGCCGAGCCGAGAGCGCGCCGCGCCAATGTCCGCCAGGCTGTCGCGCACGTCACCAGATCTCGGGGGGCCGTGGCTCACTGTCGCCGTTCGCCCGCTTGCGGCTTCAATCCGCCGGACCAGATCGTTGATGCTGATGCGAATCCCGCTCCCGATGTTGAATGCGCCCGTCACGCCGTCGGCCGCCGCCGCCTTCAGGTTCGCCTGGACTACGTCGCCGACGTTGACGAAATCCCGCGTTTGCTCGCCGTCCCCGAAGACGGTCAGCCGCTCGCCGCGGAGCAGCTTGAAAACAAAGATGGGAATGACGTTTCCGTAGGCGTCGAAGCGCTGGTTCGGCCCATAGACGTTGAAGTACCGGAGGCAGACGACGCCGAGGCCCCAGAGCTTGGCGTAGGCGAGGCAGAGCTTCTCGCCGCAGAGCTTCGTCGAGCCGTACGGCGTGTCGGGCTCGACCGGATGATCTTCGCGGATCGGGAGCGTCTTCAGCTCGCCGAAGATGCCCGCCGAGGACGAGTACGACGAGACGCCGGACGCCGGCCCGCCGGGCCTCCTCGAGAACGTTGCAGCGTCCCGAGGACGTTTACCTCAGCGTCGTGCACGGGGTCGTCGATGGACCGCTTGTTCCCAACCGACGCTGCGAGATGAAAGACCGACGACGCCCCTTCAATCGTCCGTCGCACCGCCTTTCCCTCCCGGACGTCGCCCTCGACAAACTTGAGTCGCGGATCGGCCTTCAGGTTCTTTCGAAAGCCCGAACTCAGGTCGTCCAGAACGGTCACTTCGTGCCCTAGCGCCGAGCAAGTCGTTCACCAGATTCGAGCCGATGAAGCCGGCACCACCGGTGACGACCACCCTTGTCATTTGCCGTCGACCCCCATCGGCCTTCCCTTAACTTTAATGAAATCCACCACGCTTCTAATCCCAGCCTCCAGGGATATGCGGGCTTCCCATCCGAGCTCCTGCTTCGCTCTGCGCACGTCGAGAATGCTCGCCGGAACATCGAAAACACGGCTCGGCGTGTATCGCACCGTCACCCTTCGGCCGAGGATCTTCTCGATCATCCGCAAAACGTCCTTCAGCGAGTGTCCCTGCCCGCTTCCCAGGTTATAGACCCTGGACCTCTCCGACCGCTCGGCTGCCCGACAAATCCCGGCCGCCAGGTCATCAATGTGTAAATAGTCCCGAATCACTTTGCCATCACCCCATATCTCGATTGGCTCCTCCGCCAAGGCTCTTCCGACGAACACCGCGATCGCCCCCTGAATCCGCTGCGGGTCCTGGCGCGGCCCGTAGGCGTTCGAGGGGCGAAGCACCACGTACTCCAGGCCGTGGAGCTCGTGAAATAGCGAAAGATACTTCTCGATGGCCAGTTTGGAAATCCCGTAGGAGCACTGCGGGTTTGTCGGGTGGTCCTCATGAATCGGCAGGGACTGTGGCAAACCGTAGACTGTCCCGCCACTCGACACGAACACCACCTTACGAATCCCCTCCTTGACGCAAGCCTCCAGCAAGCGGATCGTTCCGACCACGTTCGACTCCACGTCGAACGCCGGACTGTCATTGGACGTCTTGGGCAACGTCGTACTGATCAGGTGGAACACCGTGTCCACGCCCTTCAGCGATCTCGTCGTCACGCTGGCGTCGCGGAAGTCGCCCAGAAGATACTCCACGTCGCCAACCGGTTCGCGGTACCGCTCCGGCTCACGGTCCAGAACCCGCACCTTCCAGCCGCCGACTCGCAGCCGATCTGAAAGGTGGGATCCCATGAATCCGTTGCCCCCGAGAATCAGCGCTCGCCCAGCACCCGGTCCGTGCCCGGATCTCCTGCGAACCGGACGCGCCTGCTTGCCTTTCCTTCGCGTCTCCCTCATTACCTAGGGCCTCAATTTCGAGTGGTCGAGACAAAATCCGGCTTCGCTTCTTCCTTCGCCAGCCAACCGTATAGCTGAATCGTCTGTTCGGCCAGCTTCAGCCAGTTGTATCGGCTCGCGACGAGGGACCGCCCTGCGACTCCCATCTCCCGCAGCTTTTCTGGAGGCAGGTTCATCGCAGACTGGAGGGCCCGCCGAATGCCCTCTTCACTCGTCTCGACCCACCACCCGCAACCGTACGTCTCCAGATCCCCCCACGCAGCTCCTCGGGTGACGATCGCGGGCACACCCGCGCCGAGGGAGTCCAGAACGACCATTGGCAGCCCTTCGCTGTAAGTCGGCAGGACGAAAAGCTCGGCAGCGGCAAACGAATCGCGCTTCCCTTGGCCGAAAATCGGCTCGAGGAATCGGACCGAGTTCTCGACGGCAAGCTGTCTCGCAAGGCTCTCGCATTCCCTCTTGTGCCCGTCCTCGTCGCCCCCAATGATGACCAGGAGCCACCGAGCCCGCATTCCATCGAGCGCGGCCCACGCCTTCAACAGCATCGGGACACCCTTCTTCGGGGCGATTCTGGACATGAACAGCACGATCCGCCGATCGATCGGAATCGAGTGCGCCTCGCGAAAATGCGCTCCATTACCTTCTCGTTGCAGCCACTCGTCCGAGACTCCGTTCTTAATCAGAGCGATCGGGTTCGTCAGGCCGTACTGGCGGAAGTCATCGACTTCGGGTTCAGCCGTAGCGTGCAGGCACGACGCGCCCCTTAGATTGGCCGCCTCATAGAGGTGGGAAGCCAGGCGTTTCTTCCACGAGGATTTCGTCAAGACCGACCGCTCGAGAGAGCCGTGCGGAGCCACCACCGTCGGCCTTCTCAGAACTGTCGCGAACGTCTTCGTAACGTAAGACAGTCCGGTCCAAATGCCGTGCTGGTGGACAACATCAAACTGCTGGCCTTCGTTCTTGGCTGCCCTCAGAAGCTCCGGCGACCACCGGGTCAGCTCGGGTCCGACTCTTTTGAATGATCGCAAGGCATCTGGAGCCAGGCCCCACCTTTCGGTTGCCGCCAGTCTCTCATGCTCTGAGTCGAGACACCATGCGACCGCATGCTGGCTCAGTTTCCGCTGAGCCTTCACGAGGTTGATGGCAACCTGGCCCAACCCGTAGGACTGAGGTGCCACGGACGGCGTGATATGCAGGATTCTCATCCGAGGCAGTTCACCATGATAACGCGAGCGTCGCGCCACCACGCCGCCGAGTAAGACCTACGACGCCCACTCGATGAACCTCCTCGTCAACAAACGCGGCTCGGAGATCACTGTCCAGAAGTAGTCGTGTGAATCCACTCCCTCCACCGGCCCTGGGCTCAAGCCACGTCTCCTTCTCGGCCGCAGGCACGGCGAATGGCCCTCAAAAAGCGTTCTCTCTGAGCGACTGCTTCGTGTTCGGCCAAGGCAACTTCACGGCCTCGAGCCCCGAGTCTGCGACGGAGGTCCGGATCAGCCAGAAGCGGTCGAAGGCCACCGACGAGCGCTGACGGCTCGTCGGAGTTCACGACGACGCCGGCACCCGTATCATTGATGTACTTGATGGACGTGATTTCGCCTGGGCCATAGGCCAGGACGCAGCGCCCGGCCATCATGTATTCGGGGATCTTCGTTGACATCGAGTACCGGGTCCACAACCGATAGACGGGATCGAAGCTCTCCGCATGGACCAGAATATCCGCATCCCCAAGAATCTCCTGTACCTGCCCGTAGGAGACAGCATCCACCGTCTTCATGACAGGCGGGAGATTCAGAGCCTCCTCCAGCCCTGCCAGCTCCGCGGCTGGAGCATAGATCGAGAATTCCGCCCGCAGCCCTTCGCCTGCGAGCGCCGCCAGCGCCTCGCCGATTGCGCGAAGTCCCCGGGACCGATCTGGCGCCAAGCCGCCCATATAGACCAGTCGCACCTGCTCCCCTCGGGCCCCGGCGCGCGCCACCGGTTCCCCAGTCTTCGGAACGGCATACCCCATCTCCACGAACGCACCACCATATCGACGCTCATATTCCTCCGCCATCTCCCGCGTGACTGTCAGCCGGACCGGGGACCGTTTCAGGCACTCTCTAAGCCAATGTCGGGCACTCGAGAGCAGCCACCCCTCGAACAGATCGCCCTCATAGCGCGTACTAATCCAGTCGTCCATGAAATACGGAACGATGGGAACTCCTGCTGCGTCCGCGACTCGAACAACGGTCCGCAACATCAGCCCGCTCCCGCCGGCCGAGAAACATACCTCGGGCCGAAACTCCGCCAGCCATTCGCGAAGCGGCCCCGAGACGACCGTGGGCAACCGGAAGATCGCTTCGCCGATCGGTCGGCGCACGTGCAGGCCTGCCCGATTCCCCCTTGCGCCGCGGACCGCTGACGTCTCCCCAGCCACATCGTTCACGTCGCTATCGTTTCCTCGAAGTCTTCCATCAGCCGGCACTCCGGCCATTCCCTTCAGGATAGCCGCCTTGCTCAGACGCCAATACGTTGCACATCTGTCCATGGCAGGCGCAACAGTCGCATAATCGACTACGGCGAGATTGCTCGCCGGCCAACCGTCGAACAAATTGCAAATGACAATGCCGCCGTTTCCACGAGGCACAAACGCCTCGTGCCCCACCACTAACACCCGTGGGTGTCGATCATCCGCCCCATCGCCCGTCTCGCTAGTCATTAAAGCGGGCCTGTTCCGCTTCTTCCTGCCGCGATGGCCTCCGCAACCCTCATGCCCCACGCACGATAGTCACAGGCACGACGCGCCACCCTCGCACCTTCCCGAGACAGACGATCCGCCACCTCCCTGTCCGTCAAGATCTGGCAAATTTTGGCCGCCAGGGCCTCCGGGTCGCCCGCGCCGCAAAACAACACGTCCTGGCCCTCCACAAGCCACCCTTCCAGTTCACACACTCTTGTCGTGAGAACCGGCCGGCCGGCCGCCAAATACTCGCCGATTTTAATGGGCGCGGCCATTTGATTTGTAGGATGATCTACCTTCGGATTCACCAGAACGCTCGCGGCCGCGTACAGATCGGCGATGTCGCCGATCGACAGCGCCCCTGCGAGGACGACCCTCCACCCAAGTCCCAATGCGTCGACGAGCTGTGCATAGTCCAGCGGACGGCCTACGATCGGATCCCGCTCCAACACGGGCCCAGCAACGACAAGGCGCGCCGCGGGCACTCGGTGGCTAACAAGCTCCATCGAACGAATAAGCACGTCCACACCCTCAAGCCTGCTCACCGCACCCGCGTAGACGACCAAAGGTGATTCCCCGAGTCGCAGCCGTTCTCTTGCTCGAGCGGCATCGCCCTTGCCGAAAAAGGCCGTGTCCGTCGGCGGCCACAGCTTGAGCTGTCTGCGTTGCAGGGGCGATCTTACGCAAGCGCTCTGCTAACAGAGACGAACCGCCCACGACGATCAGCGCACTCCTTGTCGCAAGCGTCACTTCTGCCCTGGCGAGTAGGGGCTGAGCGCGAGCGTCCAACACGTCGCCCTGCACAAAGGTCATTTGCTGTCTTCGACGCGCGCCGATCCCGGCGACCAGGGCGAACACCGGCGCCGCGCCATAGAACACAATGCTGTCGAACTCCCGCGTCCGCAGCGCGTTCAACAGATAGCCGAGCATCTGTAGCTGGCCCTTCAGCCATGAGACGTTTCGCCTCAGCGCGCCTCTGCCTTTCTTGAGAAGCGCGAAACTCCTGACCCGAAAGCCGTCCAGGTCCGCCCTCTTCATGCCTAGCGATCCATGACACACAACCACGAGCACCTCGTGTCCCGCCTCGGCGAGGCCCTTCGCCTGCATGTGAAGTGCACGAGACGCTCCCAAGCTACCCTCCGGGAAACAAAACGTCGCCGTCATCAAGATACGCACTGCTCAAAACCCTCTATCACGTGCACTGCTTTGGGCGACGGCTTCGCCTATTGCTCCTCGTCCTCACTTCGCTAGCACACCCCTGGGGCGGCGCGTGGCCCCGGTACGTAATCCGACGTTGTCTCGCTAAGCCGCGCACGCGGGCGGCGACGCGTTGTCACAAACCATGCAACGAGAGTCACCCAAAAGGCCGTCGCGTGCTCCGGATATTGCATGATTTGGTTGTTGGCTGGCGTATAGTAGAGAATAAGCAGTATATTTACCAACAGGGCGACGGCAAGCGGGCTTATGTCTTCCAACACGCTCATCCAGCAGACAGCCAGCAGCCGGCCGAGCAGGTAAACGACGGCGATTGTTCCAGGGAAGGATACGTCCGAGGCTATCCAGAGGTAGAGGGAGTGAAATCTCCCGAGAGGGTCCCAGCCGTATTTGGCAATCCGAGAGGGGTAGGTCGCGTCGTGAAGATCCGGATTCCCTGTGACCTTCTCAGCAATGCTCATCAGGAACATCGAGTTCCCGAGCCCCCATGTCGGTACGAAGGGTTCGTCGAGGCCCAATGACAACGCGTAATAACCAGAGGACAAGTACATCGTCAGGCCCACGATCATGCTGTTGGCAAAATGCAGGTCGCGGCTCTTCAGGGGCAGGCGTGCCTCGATCTGCGCGCTGTCATCGTACGGAATGATGGCCTTCTCCGCGTAGCGGGACGAGACGAACCATGTGAACGTGGCGGCGAAGAAAACACTGCCCACGAGGAGAAGCGCGATCATGCGGACGACTCGTTTCAACGGAAAGGCACGGGCGCGGCTTTGCTGTCCGATGAGAAGCAGCCATGGCAGGACGATGACAAGGTCCGCTAGCCCCTTATTTCTTCCTGTGGCGAGCCAGAGCGAGAGGTCTCCGGCGATCGCGACGACCGCGCTGACTCGGGTCCACCAGCCAAAACGACGCCAGTAGACTACCGAAAGAGGCAGCAAGAGGCCGAGCACCGGCCCGGAGACGATCCGAACATACTCCACGAAGCGCAGCTCGGGGCTGCTCGTCGGAGCCGACTGCGCGCGGTAGTACGCCTGCGAGGGGTCGGCGAGGGCCTCCACGATCTCGACGCGGCCGGCGGTGCGGTACCTCAAGGTCGGCATTACGAGCAGAAGGTTCATGAAGATGCTCGCCCATAAAAGTCTTCGCGGAGACCAGCGGACCGTGGAGACGCGGGCTGGCCGGCGAATGGCGCCGAGATATCCCGCCGCCAGAGCCAGATGCGCGAGGGCGAGAAAGCCATACAGCTTCAAGGGGTCTCGCACCGGCCAGGGCCAGGGCCCGAACGCGAAGATGAGAACCGTGACGTTCAGATACGTGAAGAAGAAGATCAGGGGAAGAAGCTTGATCGAACGGATTCTCATGACGGAGCTCCTTCCCGAGGCGTGCCGTCAGACTGGCCGGGAGAAAGCCCGCGCAAAGCCTGGCGAATGAGCGGGAAGGGCGAGGGCCCGGTGAGAAGCAGCAAGCCAACGTAGGACCCAGCTGAGATCGCCGCGAGAACGCCCACGGAGATCAAAGCCGGCAGTCGGCCGATCCCGAATGCGAAGCCCGGCGCCACGGTCCGAGTCAGGATGGTCGCCCCAGCGGCGCAGCCGAGTGCACCTGCCGCCATCCGGCTGGCCGAACGAGGCAGTGCTGTGGAACGATGCAGAAGAAGCACGAACGCAGCCGAGGCGACAGCCCACGATATCCCCGTCGCCATGACTGTACCAGTCGGGCCCAACGTGACGACGAGAATCGCGGTCAAGGCCGCGTTTAGCACCAGGCTCAGGACGAGGTATCGCGTCTCGATACCTGGCCGTCCGATTCCCCTGCAAATGGACGTCCCCGGACCCGTCAGCAGGACGGCCGACAGGTTCCCGATCATGAGCCAGAAAAGGAGCGGAGCCACCTCGGGCACGGACCTCCCGAGCCAGAACATGACGATCTCGTCCCACGCTCCCGCCACGACGACCGCTACGATTCCGACGGCGACGACGAGAATCGCGACGGTCTGGGAGTAAGTTCGCCGGATCCCTTCTTCGTCGCCAGCCGCGTGAAGCGCCCCCGCGAGGGCGACAACCGGAATGTAGAACGCGTTGCTCACGAGCAACACGAGGCTGGCGAGGCGAAAAGCAATGGAGTAATAGCCCGTCCACACCGGGGACGCGAACACCGCGAGGATGAGCTTGTCCGTCTGCTCCCGAAGAGCGCTCGACACGCTTCCGATCGAAAGAAGCCCGAAGTAGCCAACGAGCGGCTTCAGCTCGGCGATCGAAGGAACGGCGGGAACAAGGCTGGCCCACGCAGAGCCGCGCGACATGAACACATAGAGGCACGTTGCCGTCGAGGCGAGGCCCCCGGCGGTGCCTGCCAGAACGCTCCAGAACCCGAGGCCTCCGACGAGGCCGCCAACCACGATTGCATAATTCACGCACAACCCCGCGGTCTGAGCCGATGCGACACGGCCGGATTCCTGCCGTCCGGCCAGAATCGCACCGAGTGACTCGTTCACGCCGCCCAGTGCCGCGCAGCAAACGAGCCCCGGCAGAACCCACAAAGCGGCCCCACGCAGCTCGGGAGGAACGTGGAACAGGTCCACCAGCGCATGACGTGCGAGCCACGCGGCCGAACCCGCCGCGGCGAGAAAGACGAGTGTGGCAGAAACGCCCAGCCTCAGAAGGCGATTTGATTCTTCGGCTCGAGCACCTCCGAAAGCCGTCGACGCCTTCCAGAGCAGTGTTCCGCCGAGTGGCATGAAGAAGAGAGACGAAAGGGATGAGAACGCGAGTGAGGCTTCCCAGACGCCGAGGCCTCCAATCCCGAGCTTCCAGACGACGACCGGCACCGTCACGAGCGACACGATGGCGGAAAACACTCGTGCCGGAAGAATGACGCCGGTGTTCGCCAGGAACCGGCGCTGGAGACCCGCGGATGCGGTCACGTGCCCGTCACGCTGCTACCGGCGCTCGAAGGTCGCTGAGCGCCGGGAAGAATTCAGTTTTCCAAATTTGCGGTTCTCCGTGAGGCAACGACAATTGCCAGAATGTTGACGGCTTTGCGTGCCGCGTAACGGAGTCCAGACGTAGAAGCTCCCTCCCTCGAAAGCGACGTACTGCCAAACCTGCCTCATCCCTTCAGGACCGCGACGGAGGGGGTACGAGCCGCCTCTAATCCGACCCGGTCGAAGCGCATGTCGAAGCGGTAGACGAGAAACCGCCGGGCCTTCGCCACCAGGAGCAGGCGCTCCATGCGGTCCTCCGGGATCTTCGCGGTCGAGACGATGACGGCGACCGGGCCGCCGCGGCCCTCGATCCCCTCCAGGTCGTCGAGGGAGCCGACGACCGGAAGGCCCGCGACATCGCGGCCCTTCAGCTTCGGATCGTCGTCGATGAAGCCGACGGCCTGCATCCGCCATTCGGAATTCCGCACCAGCTCCCGCGCGGCCGCGATGCCGCCGAGACCGGCGCCGTAGATCAGCGCCGACTGGCCCGCCGCGGACGCTTTCCAGACCTGGTTCTGGAGAACCCTGTAGAGAACCCGCGAGCCGCAGACGAGGAAGAGCATGACGAGCGTCGTGAGGACGAATCGCGACAGGGTCACCCGCCGCTCGGCGATCGCCGACAAAACCACGAACGTCGCCGCGGAGCCGGTGACGACGGCCGCCGCGCACCGTATGAACTCGTCGAGGCTGGCCAGCTTCCAGGCACCCCGGTAGAGGCCGAACGCCCAGAACGTGACCGCCGAGATCAGGCCGAGAAGGGCCACGGCGGTGATGGCCTCGGCGTCCGGCCTGGACAGGCTCCAGTCGTCCGACTTGAGGCCCCGGGCCAGATAGAACGACGCCGCGATCAGGAACAGATCCACGAACACCGCGAAGAAACCCCGTTTGAAGACCGGGGCGTCGTAGAGCCGCAGCACCGTCCCCTTCCGGATGAACGCGAACTCGTCGTAGCCGAGGCGCTGGATCCCGATCAGCGCGGCGACGAGAAGCGCCGCGAGAAGAATCGCCGCATGGCGGTACGACACGAGGAGAGACGCCAGGCCGAAAAGGGAAAGGGCGGCTCCGACGCCGTAGAGAACGACGACGGCGCCGCGGTGGCTGAGCCCCAGCGCCAGGAGCCGATGGTGAATGTGGTCCCGGTCGGCTTCGAAGACGCCGCTCCGCCGCTCATCGCCCCGATGCAGGAGCCGCCGCGCGATGGAGATCAGCGCCTCCGCGACGGGAAGGCCGAGCGCGATGACGGGGAGAAGGGTCGCGAACCCGGCCGAGAGGGTCGAGCCTCCCTTGAGCGCGAAACAGGCGAGGATGAAGCCGGTGCACGCCGCCCCGGTCTCGCCGAAGAAGATCGAGGCGGGCTGCGTGTTGTAGGGCAGGAACCCGGCCAGTGCGCCCGCGAGGACGAGGACGGCGGCCGCCGAGCCGGGCTCGCGGGCGGCGACGAAAACCGCAGCGAGGCTCGTCGCGGAGATCAGAGCCAGGCCGGCCGACAGGCCGTCGAGGCCGTCCACGAGGTTGAACGCGTTCGTGACGCCGACGATCCACAGGACGGAAAGAGGCGCCGCCAGAGCTCCGACGTAGAGCTCCTGGCCGAAGAGGTGGACCGACGGGTTGAGAGCGACGCCGAATTGAACCGAGACGAGCGCGCCCAGAAGCTGCGCCGCGAGTCGCCAATGCGCCCGCACGCCCCGTATGTCGTCGAGGACGGAGATCATGAAAACCGGCACCAGTCCCAGGCCGAATCCCAACAGGACCTGGGGCGGCAGGCGGGGCATGAGGCCCGGGGCCTGGAGAAAGGCGGTCGCGAGCACCACGAGAACGGCGGCCAGGACCGCGAGTCCGCCAAGTCGCGGCATCGGAAGGCGGTGAACCTTGCGGGGATCCGGCCGGTCGATCGCCCCGACCCGCAGAGACACCCAGCGCGCCACGGGCGTCAGCAGGAAGCTGATCGCACCAGCCGCCAGGGCGGGCACGAGGAATCGGAGCAAGTCGGTACTCCCTAGCCGGTCATTCTACTGAGACGAGGGTCGCACGAGCCGGCAGCGGGTGCATGTCGTTTCATAATCGCCCGCCAATGGACGAAGCCACTCCCGCGCCAGGCACGATGACGGAGTCGTGAAGAGACCTGCGCTACTCGTCATCAGCCAGGTCTACGTGCCCGATCCCGCCGCCGTGGGCCAGTACATGGCCGACGCGGCCGAAGAGATGGCGAGGCGTGGATACCGTGTCGTCGTCTACACGTCCGCGCGAGGCTACGACGATCCGTCGAGGAGGTATCCGGTCCGGGAGACGTTGAACGGCGTCCAGGTCCGGCGCTTGCCGCTGTCGAGCTTCGGCAAGTCCTCGATCGCCGTTCGTCTCGCGGCGCAGGCGGTGTTTCTGGCCCAGGCTTTCCTGCGCGGGCTCTTCACCCGGGGCCTCCGTGGAATCCTGGTCAGCACCTCGCCGCCGTTCTGCGGAGTCGCCGGCGCGGCCCTGAGCAGGCTGCGGCATGTGCCCGTCAAGTACTGGGTCATGGACCTCAACCCCGATCTGATGATCGCGACGGGGAGGATCGCGGAAACATCGCTCGCGGCACGGGTCTTCGATGCCCTCAACCGCGCCATCCTCCGGCAGGCCAGCGACGTCGTCGTCCTCGATCGCTTCATGGCGGAGCGGGTGCGAAGCAAGCTGAGCGCGCCGCGCCGGGTCGAGACGATTCACCTCTGGTCGCACGAGAGCAGGCTCGAGGACATCCCGGACGACGAGAACCCTTTTCTCAAGGAGCATTCGCTGGAAGGGAAGTTCGTGCTGATGTACTCGGGGAATCACTCTCCGGTCAACCCGATCGGGACGATCCTCGACGCCGTCGAGCTCCTGCAGGATTCCCGCCTGTTCTTTCTCAGCATCGGCGGAGGGGAAGGCAAGAAGGAAATCGAGAGCCGGATGCGACGGGGCGTCCGGAACATCGGTTCTCTTCCGTACGAGCCGTTCGAGCGCATTCGCTATTCGTGCTCGGCGGCCGACGTTCACCTCGTGAGCGTCGGCGACGACGTGGTGGGAATCGTGCATCCTTCCAAGGTCTACGGGGCCATGGCGGTCGCGCGGCCGGTTCTTTTTCTGGGTCCGGAATCCAGCCCCGTGGGCGAAATCGTCAAGGAGCTGGGAATCGGCTGGCACGTGCGACACGGGGACGTGCCGGGCGCCGTGCGGGCGCTGGAGGCCATGATGTCGGCGCCGCCCGACGAGCTGCGCGCGATGGGACAGAGGGCGGCCGCGGCGATCCGGGATTCCTTCAGCAGGGGTCTCCTGCTGCGCCGATTCTGCGACGTGCTCCAGCGCGGCTTGCCGGATCCCTGACCCCGGCGGGTTCAGGGCGAGCCAGGACGGGCTTCCGCGGCTTGACGCTTGTACCAGGCCACGAGAGCGGTTACTCCCTCTTCCATGGTGATCGCGGACGGCCCGCAAATCCGGACGGTCTCGGTGAGGTCGAGCTCGTATCCGGTGAGAACGTTCTTCAGCCGGACGGAATTGAAAGGAAAGGAGCTCCATCCGAGGAGATTCGCAATGTCACCTCCGGCCGCAAGGAAGCGCGCGAGCGGGAGCGGGAGCGTCCGGATCGGCGGCGCACCGAGCGCAACCTGGATCGCGTCGGCCCATGCCCTGAGCGATACCCCTTTCGCGTCGGCCAGATAGAGCGTCTTGCGATGAACGAGCTCGCGCGGAACGGCGAGGAGCGTCTCATACTGACGAATGACATTCCCAATGTAACCGTAGGACTTGAAACAGGGCTCTTTTCCCACGTGAAAATAACGCCCCGCCTCGACCATTCTGAGAAAGCGTTGGTAGTGCGGACGCATGCCCGGCCCCCACACGGTCGTGGGGCGGACGAGGCACCACTCCACGCCGCCTCCGTCCTCCTCGCGAACGATCCTCTCCGACATGGCCTTGCTCTCGCCGTAGAGCGTGTCGGGGGCATAGTCCGTCTCGGATTTCGGCACATATCCCATGCGACAGACGAGCTGCGAGGACGTGAAGATCGCCCTCTTCACGCTCCCGGTCGCCCGGATGGCCTCGATCAGATTGCGGACGCCGTCGATGTTGGGCGCGTAGCCGCGCAGAGAGCGCGTTTCGGCGAGATCGGTGCGCGCCGCGAGGTGAACGATCGAATCCGGCTGGACCCGGTCCAGGGCCGCCTGCAGGCCCTTCTGGTCGAGCAGATCGCAGAGCTCCGAGGGCCCGCTTCCGACGCCTTCCTCGAAGGATCTGTCGAGGCCCGTGGTCGCATGGCCGTTTCCGGACAGCGCTCGGACGAGATGCCGCCCGATGAAGCCGTTGCTTCCGGTGACGAGAACTCTCATCGCCCCATGGTCCCACCGGTACCCGGCCGCACGACCTGTTCGTAAACGGCCAAAGTCTCCCTCGCCGTACGTTGCCACGAAAAGCGCCTTGCATTCTTCAAGCCGCTTGCGCGCAGCCGGGCCTGGAGCTCCGGGCCTCCGCCCACGGCAATCATGCTGTCGACGATCGCCCCGATCGATTCGGGATCAAAGAACAACGCCCCCTGTCCCGCAATCTCGGGGAGCGCCGCGCGATTCGAACAGAGAACGGGCACCCCCGCCGCCATCGCCTCGAGAACGGGCAGCCCGAAGCCCTCGTAAAGTGACGGGAAGACGAGGAAGTCCGCTCCCGTGACCGTCTCGAAAAGCTGCTCCTCGTCGAGGTAGCCTGCGAGCTCCAGACCGTCCGGGAGAGGGGCGTTCAGCCTGGACGGCAGGTGTCCGACGATGACCAGCCGTTGTCTCAGCCCGCGAGACCGGGCGATCTCGTAGGCCTGGATCAACCGGGCGATGTTCTTGTTCGGGCTCGAGCTGCCGAACGCTATGGCGTGGCCGCCCGCACGCCCCGAGGAGGCATCGTGCGTCCGCTCTTCCGTCCATCGACGCTCGGGCGCCAGGTGCGTTACGGTGACCCGGGAGAGGGAGACGCCCAGGTTTCGGCACACCTCCTGGCGCGAGAACTCCGAAATCGTGAGGATATGGTCGGCCCGGGCGGCCGCACCCCGGACCAGGGCGCGCAGGATCATCCGCCGCGCAATCCCCGCCGGCTCTCCGTACGCGAGAAAGTGCGTGTCCGGAATCGTGACGACGGAGCGGCACCCCGATGCGAGAGGAGCCACGTATCCGAGCGAGTGAAGGAGATCCGCCTTTCGAGCCTCGAGGAGCCGCGGAAGTCTCGCCTGTTCGTACACGTAACGCCCCGCCCGTCGCGTGCCGCGGACCGGACACACGATCCTCTGGAAGTTCGGTTGCTCCGGCAGCGGCCAGCATGCGGCCTCGCGATTCACGAAGACGTCGAACTCGTGCGCGCACCCGACTTCCGCCAGCCCCCCGAGGAGCCCACGCGCGTAGGTTTCGGTCCCGCCCACGACCCCCGGGATCAGGTAAAGAAGGTTGAGTCCGATCCGCATCACGGAGCCCGACGAGCCGCGTCGCCCAGAGTCGCTTCAACGAGCCTCGGCAGGACGTTCGCGTAACCGAATTCGCGGACGACCGCGTCGTGAAGCCGCGCCGGCTCGTGCTGCGGCAACTCGCCCGAGAGGTACTTTCCGAGCAGCTCCCCGAACGCCTCCGAGGAGACCTCACGCGCCAGCCAGGCGGGCTCGAAGCGGCCGACAACTTCCGGGATTGCGCCCGCCGGCGTCGCGAGGACGGGCCGGCCCGACGCCATGGCCTCGAGCGCGATCAGGCCAAAGCACTCCAGGGCGACGGTGGGGAGCACGAATGCGTCGGCTGCGGCGTACCAGCGCGGCACGTCGTCGTCCGACAGCCGGCCGGGAAACACGACGGCCCCTCCGAGCCCTTCCTTCCGCGCCCGCGCCTCCATCGAGCGCCGCAGAGGGCCTTCTCCCGCGATCGCGAGACAGAAAGCCTTCCCCGATCGCGCAAGCCTTCCGCACGCCGCGAGAAGAAGATCGAGGCCCATGCGCGGGACCATGCGCCGGAGCGTGAAGAAGATCGGCCGATCGACGGGCAACCCCAGCTTCAGCTTCTCGCCGGTACGGTCCGCCGCCGGGCGAAACCGCTCGTCGACCCAGCCGGGGATCACGCGGACGCGATCCGCGAGCCGCGTTCCGTGGCCCTTTCGAAGAAGCGTCCGCGTGAACTCGGACTCGGCCGTCACGTAGTCGCTCTGTTCGAGACACTTCTTCTCGAGCCGATGCAGCAACTCCCCGGCAACGCGCAAGCGCAGTCGCTCGATGGGACTCGCGAGACGTGCCGTCGCGCGGAATTCGTCCCGCATTGGCGAGTGAACGGAAAACGAGGTGACCGCCCCGCCGGCGTACAGGCCCTGCGCCGCGATGTAGGGAAGGAGGGCATGTCCATGCACGGCATCCACTCTCTCTCCGACATGTTTGCGGAGAAGCTCCCGGGTCGCTTCCTGGTGTGCGAAGACGCGGCGCCGGTCGAACGGTCCGAGCCGCCGGGCGGAATACCGCAGCACGTGAATGCCGAGGATTCGCTCGTACTCGGGTCCGCCGTGAGGCGCAGCCTCGGCGACGAGCCAGACGTCATGCCCCGCCGCGGCGAGCCAGCTCGCGTGTCCCGACGCAAGCCGGGCCGAACCGGTCGGTGTGTCGGAGAACCAGTAAGGGGCAGGAATGACGATCTTCACCGGGCCCCTCCGCGCAGAATCGCGCCGAGCCGCCGGGGGTCGACCGCCCAGATCTCACGGATCGGGAAACCGGAGGAGCGGTGGAGGAAGCCGGTCTGGAGGACGGTCACCACGGTGTACGCGAGGAGAGAGGCCGTGGCCGCGCCAACGGCTCCGAAACGGGGCAGAAGCAATCCGAGGAGAGCCAGCGTCACGGCGAGCCCCACGGCCTCGGCCCGCGCGGGGCGCCCGGGCAGACCGAGCGCACGGAGACCGTTTCCCAGAACCGCGTTCGCGCCCTGAAAGACACTGGCCACGAGGAGGATGGCCGCCGGGAGGGCGGCGCCGCCGTATGAAGCTCCGAAGACCGCGGGCACCAGCCACGGCGTGAGAACCGCGAGAAACACGCTCAAGGGAACACCCAGGAGAAACGCGAGTTGCAGATACTCCACGACGAGGCGTCCCTCCTGCGCGGGGACACCTCCCTGCGCCCGGTGCATGACGACGACGGCGAGCGCGGTGAAAAGCGGGGACGTGACGGACGCGACGGAGCCCGCGACGACGTAGACGCCGAGAACGGCCGTGGCGCCGAGCGCCGTCATGAGCAATTGGTCGAGCCGCAGCGTCATCTGGGCCGCAAGGCTGCTGACGTAGGTCTTCGCGCCGTAGACCGCCACTTTTCGGAAGAGAGCCGGCCGCCACTCCCAGCGAGGGCGGCTCGAGGCGACGAGCCACGCCGTCGCCATCGTGAACGTGAGGACCTGGGCAACGACCCACGCGATCGCATACGCGCGGACCGACGGCCGGCCGCGAAGGGCAATCCCGCCTATGCCCGCGACGTACAGCGCGACGGCCAACGAACGAATGACGTTGAACGCCTTGAGTGCGCCGATCCCGAGCAGCAGGTACGACTGAAAGCCGATCGCAAGCGCGATCGGAATCGTCGCGAGCGTGAGCGTGAACGAAGCTCGCGCCGGATCGGAGAGCAAGAGGGACCGCTCGAGCAGGAAGCGGGACGCCACGGCGAGCAGCGATCCCCATCCCAGGCTCACGCTCCAGCCGAGCGTCCACAGGGCGCTCAGGAGAGACCCGTCCCGCGCGACGAAATACGCGAAGGCCAGGCCAAGGCCCAGCTCCCCCAGAATCCCGATCGCGAGGGGCCAGAGAAGAACAGTCGCCAGCTCGCCCCGCTCGGCCGGGCCCAGCGTACGCGCGAGCGCGATGCTCGAAACGGCGCCGAGAGCCGCTGTCAGCAAGGTGGACAGCAGCGTCACGGGGAGGCCGCCGGCCGAGAGGGAAGACGCGGCCTTCACGACGCTGTCCGCTTCAACCGAGGCGGCCTGTCACGAGCAGGTGCCATCCGAACAGTCCGGGCCATCGACGCGTGGCGGCCCGGTCGAGCCGGGGCGCGAGTCCGCCCAGCACCCGGCGCAGGAACGCTCCGAGGGGCACGTGGCCCACCGCCCCGTGGTGGACGACCGTGAGACCAGCGGATTCGAGCAGCTCCCGCGCCGCCTGAAAATCGAAGAAGCGAAGGTGCGTGCGATCCAGGAGGCCGGTCTCGGTGTAGCGGAACCGCCCGCACAGAAACTCCCAGCGCTGCCGGAACTGGAGGGGGTTCGGCAGCGCGACGTAAACGCCGCCCCCGGGCTTCAGGACGCGCACGTGCCGGCGCAGGACGGCCGCGGGCCAGGCCATGTGCTCGAGCACGTGGCTGAAGAGAAGCGCGTCGACCGATGCGGTCTCGACGGGCAGGTCTTCGCGCTCCACGTCGCAGACATGGCAGGGGAAACCACCCGCCCGGACCACGCGGGCCTCCTCGTCAGAGAGTGTCACCCCGACGACTTCGCGCCCTGCCGCCGCAAGAAGCCTCATGTTGTCGCCCGCGCCGCATCCGACGTCGATGACACGGACGTGGGCGGGGTCGATCAGGGCGACGAGCGGCTGGATCCCCTCGTTTTCGTAAACCCTGCGCCGGTAGACGTCGGCCGTCTCACTCATCCGGACAGCCCGACGAGGTCGAAGATCTGCCGCACACGATGCGCCCACGTGTGCCCGCGGCGCGCCTTCTCGGCTCCTGACCGGGCGATTTCCGCGCGACGGGTTTCGTCCGACAGGAGGTCTCGAACCACGTTCGGGATCTCTCCGATTTCCCGGTAGTAGCAAATGTCTCTTCCCTGTTGGAACTCGTCCTCCATCTCCGGGCACGCCGAGGAGAGCTGGAAACCTCCGAGGCACGGAATCTCGAAGAACCGGTTGTTCGGCGCCGAGTTCGTGTCGTCGATCACGTTGAGGTTTATTTTCGACGAAGCAATCGCGCGCGCGAATTCCTCACCGAACAGGGGCCGCCCCTGCCAGGCCGCGCGCACACGACTCCGCGCCCGGCGCCCCCAGTCGGGACCCCAGATCTTCACGTCCCGCCCGGGCAAACCTTCGAGAAGTGCGCCGAGCACCGCCTCGCGTTCCGGCCGCCACTGGCCGATGAAGGAGACATCGGCCGCCAGCGGTCCGGATTCCGGCTTTCGGGCGGCGGCGGGATCGCCGGCGAGCGGAATCCAGGCGGCATGACGCGCTCCAAGTCGCTCGAGCATGGGTGCGGAGTCGCGGCTGTATGTCGCTACGAGATCGTAAAGCGGAAGGACGTCGATCCGCTCGCCGCTCAGGCTCACGAGCGAATCGGGCCAGATGTAGATCGCGCGCGCGTTCGTGACGAGCAGTGTCTGGGCGAGAGCGCCCGCCAGGACGCGGTTCTGGCCCACGACGACGATGACGTCCGGCCGGAAGCTCCGCGACTCGAGGACGAGCTGGCGATTCGCCTTGCGGATCCACGGCTCGACAGGGACGAATCGGTTGAAAAAGCGCCCCGGCGCACCGAGACGGACGAAACGCTGTTCCAGGGAGAAGAGGTCGAAGCGCAGAACCTCGCAACCGGCTTGCTCGAAGGCGTCCGCATACGCTCGCTCGAGCGCGCCCGGACCCCAGGAGCCGACGAGAACCACGCGCCGGCCCTGCTTCTCAACCAAAGGCGCCTCCCAGCCATCGGAGCGGCGCCGGAAGATTCCGCGCGAGATCGACGCCGCGGGAGAACCCTTTCCAGTCCCGATGCCTCAGCCGACCCAGCAGCCGGCGCGCCCAAACGCCCTGCACGACTCGCGCATGCCTTCGCAACTCCCGCTGGCGGCGCAGAGCATCATTCGCGAAGAAGCGATGGATGTTCACGAGCTGCATTCTGCGGCTCGTCTCGAGCCACGACCAGTTGAAGACCATCGGCGCGCGCTCCGGCGTCGGTTCGTGATCGAGGAGGATGAGCGGTTCGCGGACGTAGGCCACGTCGTACCCGAGACACATGCGCATCCACATGTCGACATCGCTCACGAAGCCGAAGGCCGGGTCGAACGGAAGAAGAGCGTCATACGCGGAACGCCGCGCCATGACCGTGCCCCAGACGATGGAGGACAGCCGATGGAGAAAATGACGTTCGAAGAATTCCCGCCCTCCCGTGAGCGGTGCCACGTCGTGGAGGATCACCCCGCGGTCGGACTCCTCTCCGAGGGGCCATCCACCGATTCCGCAAAAGACGAAGCCGGCGTTCGGGTGGTGATCCAGCGACGCCTCCCATTTCTCGAGAAGAGTCGGAGCGTAACGGTCGCCGTCGTGGAGGTTCGCGACATAGGTGCCCGTCGTCAGGCCGATTCCCACGTTGAGGTTGCCGGGCATGCCGAGGTTCTTCGAATTCCGGTTGTAGAGGAATCGCGGGAACGAGGGACGCCACTTTTCGGCGACCGCGATCGTGTCGTCGGGCGAGCAATCGTCGCTGACGACGAGCTCGTCGGGAAGGCGCGTCTGGGCCGCGAGCGTCGCGAGCGAACGGTCGAGGAGCCCCGACCTCTTGTAGGTCGTGAGGCAGACCGAGAGCTTTACGGTCATTCGGCCGCAAGGCGCCAGGACTGAGGAAGATTGACGGGGACTTCGATCGCATCGAAGGTGACGGGAGGGACCGGTCCGCGCGCGCGCGCCCACCGCGCCATGCGCTCGATCCCGACCTCGAGCGCGATCGATTCGGACGGCGAGAAGACCCGCCGGACCTTCTCGTGGGACGCGAACGCGTGCACGACCTCGAGCCGCGCGGGCAGGTGTTCGACCGCAGGGCTCACTCCGAAGGCACGGGCCACCGCCTCCGCGAGGGCATTCACCGTGTACGGCCGGTCGGCACCCACGTTGAAGACTTCATTCCGGGCTGCGGGCACGAGCGGAGATCGCGCGATGAGCCGTGCCACATCGTCGACGTGTGAGAACGCTCGCGTCTGCTCTCCGTCTCCGAAGACGGTCATGCGTTCGCCCTTCATGACCTGATTCATGAAGATGCCGATGACGTTTCGATACCGGTCCGCCACGTTCTGCCTCTCGCCGTAGACGTTGTGCGGGCGGAAGACGACGAACGGCAGACCGAACATGCGGTGCGCCGCTTCGAGGTCCAGCTCCACGGCGTACTTCGCGATCCCGTAGGGGTCCTCGGGTCGCGGCACCAGGTCTTCCGCCATCGGCGTCTGGTTCGAGCCGTAGACCGCGATGGAGGACGTGAAGACGAAGCAGGAGACTCCTCCAAGGACCGATTCGTTGATGAGGTTGACGGAACCGACGAGGTTGTTCACGTAGTTGAACCGCCGGATGAAGTGGCTCAGCCCCTCGGCGGCATGGGCGGCGAGGTGGTACACGTAATCGAACCGCGCCGCCTCGAAGAGGGACCTCACGAATGCGGGATCCGCCACCGAGCCCTGCCGGAATTCGACCCCCACCGGCACGTTCTCCGCGAAGCCCCCGGACAGATCGTCGGCCCCGACGACGGAAAAACCAAGCTTCACGCATTGCTCGGCCACGTGGGAGCCGATGAAACCCGCGACTCCGGTAACGAGGACGGTCTGTGGCACGGATCTCCTTCGCCTCCGCGGCTATTCGGCTCGCGAGCGTGAACATGATACGAGAAGACAATGGGGCGGGACTCGCTCTCGTTCCCGTCGTCCCTCAGGCGAACGTGGAGGCCGCATCGACCGACGCGATCCGCGTTGTGACGTGACCGACGAGGTCCTCCCGGATCAGAGCGTAATTACCCTCGAAGAACCGCTCCAGCTCCGGATGCCAGCGTTCATAGATCTCGAGTCCCAAGGGTGTCACCTTGGATACCTTGTAGCGCGTCTCCGCGACGGCATCGAAGACATCCTTCAGATAATGGCGGGAAAACACCCACCTGTGGTTGTACTCGAACTGCAGAAACCACACATTGCCCCTTTCAAGAAGGCCCGCCGCTCCCCGGATGACTTCGAAATCATGGCCTTCCGCATCGCTCTTCAGGAGGTGAACCTCCCGAATGCCGTTCTCGTCGGAATACGTGTCGGCCTTCCGCAGCCGGACCTTCACCCGGTCATGGCCTGAAGACTCGCCACCGCCGTGGAGAGTCGACGTTTCCAGATCGGATTGGCCCAGCATGTACGCCTCGCCGTCCTCCGACGAGAGCGCAAGCTCATTGCATCGAACCGTGCCATTGTCCGTGTGTTGCCGGAGCCGATTCGACAGCGTCTGAAACGTGGCAGGAAATGGCTCGAATGCGTGTACGGCGAGCGCGCCGATACGATTCAAGGCCCGAGCCTGTCCGATGAGCGAGAGCGTCCAATTGCCGACATTCGCGCCCACATCGAAGACCACGGGCGCGACCGAGCGATTGTGAAGCAATGTCAGCACTTCGTGTTGGAGTCGGAGTTCACCGTTGGTCGTCAGCCGATTATTGAAGTCGTGTCTTGCCATCATGTAGATGCGCCTGCCTAGCCGCCAGAAGAACCGTCTTCTGGCGTCCACCAGAATCTGAGCGGGCCCCCTCTCGTTCATCTGTCCATGTTCCAAGTCCCCCGTGAGGCTCCGGCTTCGAGGGCGGCCAGGAAGAGGTCCCTGGTCTGTGTGATCAGAGTTTCGTCCCGGAAATACCGCAGACCATGCTCGCGGGCGCCGAGCCGGAGCGCGCTGAATTCCTCGGGCTCCATGTCGATGCATTCCTGAAGGGTCCTCGTGAATTTGTCCGCCTCGTTCAGGGGGAATTCCCAGCCTGCTCGCGCCGCTTCCAGGCCGCGCCACGGCGTGTCGTCGCTGATCAGGGCCGGGCATCCCGCGGCCAGCGCCTCGAGGATCACGTGACCGAAGTTCTCTCCATGGGTCGGGAAGAGAAACAGGTCGGCTTTCCGGAAGACCTCTTCCACCTCCGCGTGCGGAACGATCCCGCCATATCGGGCCAGGATGTTTTTGCCCAACGCCGCGATCTGCCTCTGACACCCCTTCCAGTACCGCGCATCCTCCAGCGGCCCGAAGACCGTGAACGTCACGTCGCCTCGCAGACCATCGAGCATACGGAGCGCTCCATCCAGGTTCTTCTTCGGCGACACGCGGGAAAGGAAGACGATCGAGAGCGCTCCCTTGCGCTTGGCGGGCCAGTTCCCGGCGGAGGAGGTCGGCCTGGACTTCGCGAGGTCCAGCGCGACCATGATGTTGGTCCGTGCTCCACTTGCCTCGGGCGCGTTCACGACGTTCCCCTTCTCCATCACCCTGCAGATGTCCTGCTCCTCCATCGGGCTCGACGCGTGCCACCGAACCCCCCTGTAGAGCTGGACGCGACGGGCCAGGGCGAGATAGGCAGCCTTTCGGCGGCGTTTGAGGGCGAGGGCTCCCGGGCTGAACTCTCCGCGCGGCGCCAGAACGAGCGGCACGTGCTTCGTGCCCCCCGTTCGCCAAACAGACAGGGGCAGCATCGAAAATCGGCGCGAGAAGACGCTGTTGAGGTAGATGAGGTCGAAATCTCCCTTTCGGAGTATCTCGACGATGCGTCGCATCGAGGGCCTCCGGCCGGGAAGATAGAGAACCCGGCCGCAGTAGCGTCGCCCCCAGACGTCCGGCTCGACTCCCGGGAGCGGGTCTCGCTCACCGATACCGCGTTGCGACGTCACGACCTGAAAGTCGAACTCCGCCTGGAGTGCTTCCAGGATGCCTGCGACGCTCTGAACACTGCCTCCGGCCCTCTCACCAGGCAAGAACTCGCGCAAGAAGGTCAGAATCCGGGGCCGACCGTTCCCGTCCCGCCTCATCCGGTCCCTGCCTCGGCTCCTTGCTGACACTCTTGCGTCCCTTTTCCCGAGGTCACGCCCGCGGAGACCCTCGACGTCCGATTCCCCTCCCGTGCCGCTTCATGTGCCTCGAGGATCGCCGCCATCCACCGGGCAATGCCGAACTCTCTCGTGACATGTTCCCGCGCCCGTTCGACTCGTCCCGTGCGCGCCTTTTCATCGAGGTCGTGAATGTCCTTCATGGCCCGCGCGATCGCTTCGGGCCGGCCCGGCGGAACAAGGTATCCGAGGTCGCTCGACGAGAGGATCTCGGCGATCCCGCCGATCTGCGAGCCGATCACCGGCACCCCGGCGGCCATCGCCTCGAGCACGGCGAACGAGGTCGCCTCGACCACCCCGCCGGACGGGACCGACGGCACGATCACGCCGCACGCCGCCTTCATCATCGGCAGCAGCCGGGCGCGATCCAAGGGACCCGGGAACCGGACCCGCTCCGCCACACCGCAGCTCTTCGCGATGCTCTTCAGCCGTCGCGCCTCGGGCCCCTCTCCCGCGATCACGAGCCTGAAGTCCGCCGCCTCCGCGTGAGCGAGCGCCCGTATGGCGAACTCGACCCCGTTCTTCTTCACGAGTCTTCGCGGAACCACGAAGGTGTCTCGTCCGCTCGCGGCCCGGGCTTCCCCTCCGCTCAACCGCACGACTTCGTCGACATCGACCGCGTTCCGGATGATCCGAAGCCGGTCGCCCGGCACGTGGAACTCCTCCCTCAGGATCGCCGCCTGTCCCTTGTCCACAGGCAACAGCATGTCGACCCGGCCGAACGCCCTGCGCTCGAGGGCCTGCAGCGTTCGCTCCACGGCTCCTCCCGGCCTGTAGCCCGCGTCGACCACCTCTTTCGAAAGCGGACCGTGAACGGTCTGAACGACGGCGTCCCCGGGCCTCAGCACCTCCAGGGCCGCGCACGACGCCAATGGGTCCAGGCAATGGAACAGCGCCTTGCGTATCGGGATCCGGGTCGTCAGCAACCGGGCCAGGCTCCTCACCATCCCGACCAGGAGAGCCGCCCGCGGCCGCTCCCATCCGGCTCGCACGCCGAGCGCCGCCGCTGCCCGCGTCCCGATCCACGCCGATGCCATCGAGCCCGTGACCGCGCCAGAGAGCAAATTGCGGGCGCGCAACTCGCGTTCCAGCAGCTCGAAATGACTGCTCGCGCCCCCGACGTGCGGCATCGAAAACGACGTCACGAGGACCACGGATGGCGGCAATTGGTCAACCTTCAAGCCGGCCGACTCCCGCCGCTTCTTTCCAGCAGAGCTCGACAGGCTTCTACGATCCTCGCCGCCGCACGACCGTCCCCGTAGGGGTTTTTCCTGCCCGAAATGTCTCCATCCTTCCTCTCGCTGGTGAGGCAGCGGCTCACCTCGTCACAAATGCGTCCGGTCTCCGTTCCGACCAGCGTCGCCGTCCCCGCCTCGACGGCCTCCGGTCTCTCCGTGGTCTCGCGCATCACGAGCACCGGCTTTCCGAGGCTCGGCGCCTCCTCCTGGATTCCACCCGAGTCCGTCAGGATGACCGTGGCCATCCTCATCAGGTAGACAAACTGCAGGTACGGAACCGGCTCGATCAGATGTACGTTGCGAAGACGTTCTCCGCCCAGGAGCTTTCTCACCGGCGTCCGGACGTTCGGGTTCAAGTGGACCGGGAAGACGAACTGAACCGCGGAAAAACGCGCCGCCAGGGTCGCAACCGCCTTGCATATCGACTCGAATCCCTCTCCGAACGTTTCACGCCGGTGACTTGTAATCAAGACCATTCCCCGGGAATCCGCTCGGCCCAGGCAAGCGTCGGCCCATTCGAGACCCCTCGGCCTCACGCGGCCCAGGCGCGCCAGCGCCAGAAAAAGGGCGTCGATCACGGTGTTCCCCGTCACCAGAATACGGTCTTCTCGGACGCCTTCCTCGAGCAGATTCCGCCGGTTCAGCTCGGTCGGCGCGAAATGAAGCGATGCGAGGCGGGACGTGAGCACCCGGTTCGCTTCCTCGGGCCACGGCATGTCGAGAGTTCCCGTGCGGAGCCCCGCTTCGACATGCGCGATCGGGATCTTCCGATAGAACGCCGCCAGCGCTCCACAGAATGTCGTGCTCGTGTCTCCCTGCACGATCAGAAGATCCGGCCTGTGCGCTCGGAGCTCTTTCTCGAGCGACGCCACGAGCCTCGCCGTCAGCGTCGCGAGAGATTGATTTCTCCGCATGACGTTCAGGTCGGCGTCCGGTCGGATCTCGAATACCTTCAGCACCTGATCCAGCATTTCGCGATGCTGGCCGGTCACACAGACACGGCAGGACATCCCCCGCTCTTTTCCAAGCGCCAGCACGACCGGCGCCAGCTTGATGGCCTCGGGCCGCGTACCGAAAACGACGGTGATCCGTGAACTTCTCGTCATCCCGTCCGTCCGGCAGACGCCCTCCTCAGAATCGTGAACAGATGGTAGGTGCCAAGTCTTGCGTCTTTCCAACCGAGCAGCCGGAGCTCACGTCCCAACGCCTTTGCGGCTCTCACGAGCGGGCGCGCTCCCGGAATTCTCGACCCGTAGTACTCCGCGGCCAGCCGGAAACGACCGCCACTCGCCGTGGCACTCGCGCCGATCCCGTCGAGGTCGGGGAACCCGACCGTCTCCAGATGCTCGATCCGCCAGAGGCCGCTGTCGCAGAGGCACGCGATCGTCGCCGCGGAGAAGTACTGAAGGTGATCGAGGTCCACCCGGAAGCCGACCCACGACCGGGCCGTCTCGAGCGACACGCCCGCCCCACCGCCGTTGGGCGTCCACAACAGCAGCAGGCCTTCAGGCGACAACATCCGCCAGGCATTCTCCAATGCCTCTTTCGGCCGAGCCAGGTGCTCGAGGACGTCGATCATCGCGACCGCATCCACCGAACCAGCATTCCTCGCGCAGAGCTCGAGCGATTCCTGGAGGACCGGAACGCCGACGTGGTCTCGCACGAATTCACAGGCGGCACGGGAGATCTCCTGCCCGACGACCTCTGCTCCGCGCGCTCTGGCCGCCGCTAGGAATGCCCCCAGTCCACAGCCGACCTCGAAAACCCGACGCCCCTTCAGGCCGCCGAGCAACGCCTCCAGTCGCTGCAGGCGGACATCCTGGACAGCCCCTGCCTCCGCCGCGTCGAGGAATCTCCGGGCGGCCAGCGGCGTTTTCGGCGCCGGCCGAAACGTGCCCCAGTAATCCGAGTAGAACTGTTTGAGCGCGCCCTCGGGAATCACCGTGGCCACGAACCACAGCTGGCACGCCGGGCACCAGGACAGGGGCAGGCCGTCGGGCCGGAGAAGAACGGGCTCCCAGGACCGTTCGCACAGCGGACACGCGCGCTCCCCGGATCCCTCGTGCGGCCAGGCCGGCACCCGCGGGTCCAGTCGCTCCAGCGTCTCCAGCGTCATCGCCTCTCACCAGCGGTCCCGGCACAGGCCAACCACGAAGACCAGCTGCCACGCCGTGTGGGCGGCGTACGCGAGCACGTAGGCGAGCGCGAGCCCCTGGGCTCCAAGGGGCAGCAGCATGCGCCAGCAGCCCAGAAAAGACGCGGCCCAGAGCACGTTGAAGAGAAAGCCCCACCAGATCGAGCCGGCGGCGATGATCGCGTTGCCGATGACGACGTTGATCCCGATCAGGACTGCCGCCACCGCCATGAGTGCGAGCGTCCCCCGGGCGGCGGCGAAGCCCGGTCCGTAGAGCGACAGGATCCGGCGCGACAGCAGCGCGACCGGCAGGGCCACGGAGGCTTCCAATGGCGGCATTGAGGAGAACGGCCTTCGAGAGGAAGCGCGCGAAGCCCGCCCGATCGCCCGACTCGTGGAGGCCCGACAGGAGAGGGAGGCTGACCGAACCGACGACGGCCGGAATTGCCAATACGGCCAGTCGCCACTGGTCCGCCGCGCTGAAAAGGCCCATTTGCGCATGACCGTCGGGCAGGTGTACCAGCATGACATTCGCGCTCCACGCAACGGGCCCCGGCAGGGATCCCGCAAGGGCGACCGGGACCGAGAATCGCGACACGGCGCCCAGTTCAGCCCAACTGCCGCGGAAGGAGATCCCGGGTCCCAGGCGCCTGCACTCCTCGATCAACGCCCGGTGGCCGAGCCACCAACCTGCGATCGCCACCAGCACCGATGCGCCAATGGCGCCGGAGATTCCGTACAGCCAGACTCCGGCAATCGTGACCGGGAGGCTGAGCAGGCCTCGGACGAAGCTGACGGTGGCCTGGGCCCGGAAGGCCTCGAAGCCCGAAAGGGCTCCGGACTGTGCCACGCCGAGCGCGCTGATGAAGACCAGGGCGGAGCCCAGCCGTAAGGCTCCGGCGAGGTGCGGCGCGCCGAGCGCGCTCGCGGCCAGAGCGGGGGCCATCGCGAACACGGCTGTTGCGGCGACGAGTCCGGCCAGCGCCGCCAGCCCCAGGACGGCGCCGACCAGACCCGAAACGCGGCCGGGGTCGCTTGCGCGCAGATCGGAGACGCGTTTCGTCGCGCTCACGGCCGATCCGAGACCCGCGAGGTTGCCCACGACCGTCAATGTGCCAATCAGAATGCCGAGCTCGCCGAACCCGGTTTCCCCCAGCAGCCGCGCCGTCGCGACGGAGACGATGACGCCGGAGGCCTGCGCCGCTCCCATCCCGGCCAGCGCCCAGACCGATCCATGGGCCAGGCGCGCCCGGAGCGAACCCGCGCTGAAAGCCTGAGGCGACAGCGGTTACCTCCACGTCGGCATACGGCGCTCGTTGGGGCTCGGCACGATCCGCGGGATTCTACAAAACGGTCGAGAGGCCCGTTCCACGAAACGACGCGGACCAGGTTCGCACTCGCTAACTTTCTCTCGTCAGCGGTCTCTGATGAGGTAGAGGAGCGATAAGAACATGACGAAGCGACGTCCTCTCACGACTTTCACGCTGGCGGCTCTGCTTCTGGCGTTCGGTACGCGGCCGGCCTTTGCCGGCGGCACCGGCAACGGCGGCAACGGCGCACGGCGACGACGACGGGGATAACGGCCAGACCACCTGCTCGAAGTGCGTTTTCATCGACCTTTACGATGGGGCCCATACTACGGACGCGCCCCCGGGATCCCCCTGGGTTCTCCCGGACATCAATGGCGGCAGGGGGGTGTCCGTCGGGACGCTCGTCTCGGGCCAGACCTACCTCGTCACGGTCACGGGCTACGTGAGCTACTGGTTCAAGTCCGTGTGGGACGCCAACGGCAGCGTTGGATTTCCGGCGGCTCCTCCCAAATACCTTTCGGACGGGCCGGGGGCCCCTTCACCTGCCAATCAGACGAAGACAGGATACGACTGGGAGTGTCTGTTCTCGTATCCCCAGTTCCCGGGTGTTCCGGTGCTGAGCGTCCCCTTGCATTTCCCCCAGAACCGCGTCAGCCTTGACGGCGGCACGACTTTCTTCGACCCTGTGCCGCTCGGCGGCCAAGCTTGCGCGCCCGATCATGCCTACAGGTATCTTCTGGTTGGCAAAGGCAAGCCGGCCTTCCTCCGAATCCGGGATACGGGTCCCACCGCCGACAACTATGGCAAGTACAGAATTTGCGTTCAGTCCGTCTGCGGCTCGGGAGACGAGGACGACGACCCGCCTTCCGACGAGGCTGTTGCCAGCCCTCCGTTGATGACCGATGGCGCGTTCGATCCCCGCTTGATCAAAGGTTCTTCGGACAGGTAGGACGGGTCGCCGAGGGCGACGCGAACCGGGCTCACTCGCGAGAAACTTCGCGGGTGAGCCTCGCGCCGCATTTGGAGCGCTTAGGGCAGACGTCGAGACGAGTCGCCTGACTCGGGCGACCCCTGATGCATCTGAATCAGGGAATCCACCTCTTCGCGCCATATGGTGTTGGCGGCGCCTTTTATTACTCGATTCGCCGAAGGTGTCCAACAAGTGTACAGGGTGGAAGTACAGGCCGCGACGTCCAAAGCATTCTCCGTCTCGAAAGCACGCTCTCCAGCAGAAAGAAGCAAGAAAATGACCAAACGACCCTACCTCACAAGTCTCACTCTGGTCGCACTCCTGCTCGCAGCCGGCACTTGCCTGGCGGGGGCCGGTGAGATCGGCGTCGGGCCGAGCTGCGTTACCACGACCTGCTCGAAGTGCGTCTACATCGATCTCTTCGACGGCGCCAACACGACCGAAGCTCCCTCCGGATCGCCCTGGATTCTCCCAAACATCAACAACGGCAAGGGCGTGAGCGTGGGAGCGCTGGTCAAGGGGCAGACCTACCTCATCACGGTGACCGGCTGGGTGAGCTACTGGTTCCGGTCCAGGTGGGAGATCAACCCGAACGTCGGAATCCCCGCGTCCGCCCCCATGTACTACTCGAACGGGCCCGGCGCGCCCCCTCAGGCTGAACAGACCAGGGCAGGGTATGACTGGCACTGCTTGTTTGCCTACCCACAACCTCTGGGGACTCCGCTGATCAACCTCCCCCTCCCTTACCCCTCGAACCGGCTCAGCCTCGATGGAGGCGCGACCTTCATCGACCCCGAACACACTGGCGGGCTGCCCTGCGCGCCCGACCACACCTACCGGTACCTCATCGTCGGCAAAGGCATGGAGTCCTACTTCCGGATCACCGACACCGGACCGACCTACGACAACTACGGCAAATACAAGATCTGTGTCCAGGCCGTCTGCTGCGATTCACCCGAGTGCGCGAACCTCGTGCCTGCCTCGGCAGAGGTCAGTCCCGCCTTCATGACCGACGGCGCGTTTGATCCGCGCCTGTCTTCCGACAGGTAGAAGGGGTCGCCGGCGACGACGAAGAACGCATCCACCGCCTGACGATTCGCAAGGAGGGGACGCAGCGGTCACTCGAAGTAACCATTGACGTCCAAGACGAAGTGAACCCCCCCGGAGGCCGCTTCGAACAGGACGCTGATGTCTCCCGTCGCGCTCAACGCGACGATGGCGTTGTTCGCCCGCGTCTGACCCGGCCGGAAGTTGATGACGCTCGTCGGAGGAAGAGTCGCGCCAGCCGGGTACATGCGCAGATCGCCCGGAGCCCCAGACTGGGTGACCGTCAAGTTGACGGAGACCGCCCGGGCGCTGGCCGAGACGCCGCACTGTCCCGCGAGGTGGAAATTCCGCGTCCCACCCGCCGCCAGCGCCGGCCCGCCATTAGGGCCGGCCGCATCGCGCGTGTCGACCACCCGGCAGGGCGTGACGGTATTGAAGGCAGAAGCGGGCGGATTGATCACGTAGATGCGCCCCGTGTTGATCGCCGCGAAGTAGACGAGCCCATCGGGCCCGGTCCGGAACGAGACCGGACCCTCGGCGCCGGTCGCGACGTTCTGGAGCGCTCCGTTGACCTGGTTGCTCGCGTTGATATCCAGGAAGCGGATCCAGCTCTGCGCGTTGTCGCCGAAGAGGTACTTTCCCTGAATCGCGGCCGGGTAAGCCGGAGACGTCACGAAGACGCCGCCAATGATCGTCTGCCCGACCGTCCGATCGTAGTCGAAGATTGGATCGAGCAGGGGGGTATTGCAGGTGACCGAGGGAACGGGGATGTGGGGCAGGAACCCCTCCCGGCACGGCCAACCGTAGTTGCCGCCGCCGGTTCCGGGAGGCGTGCTGGCGGGCGTCGCGATCGCATCGAGCTCTTCGCGGGCGGTCTCGCCGACGTCTGCGACTAGGAGGGCGTTGTTTGGAGCGGGCCGGAAGGAGAAGCGGAATGGATTGCGGAAGCCGAAGGCCCAGATCCGCGGCTCCACCCCCGGAACCGAGAAAAAGGGGTTGTCCGAGGGCGCGGAGCCGTCGAGGTTCATCCGCAGCACCTTGCCGTTGAACTTGCCCGTGGAAATGTCCTGCGACTTCGCGCCGCCCGTGCCCGAATCGCCCGGCGCGGCCCAGAGCTTCCCGTCCGGCCCGATCAGGATCGTCCCGCCGTTGTGGTTGCTGTTGGTCGCGTCGATGTTGTCGAGGACCACGAACTCACTGGCGGCATCGAGAGCGTTGCCGACCATGTGGAAGCGGGAGATCCGATTGTTCGGCGTCGTCGTCGTGTAGTAGAGGTAGACGAAGCCGTTGGTGCCAAAGGCGGGGTCGACGCAGACACCGAGCAAACCTCTCTCGCCGATTGCGTTGACGTGGGTGGTCCAGTCGAGGGCCGGCGTGACCTGGAGTGCTCCAGCGACGACGATTCGGACGGTGCCGCCCTTCTCGACGACGAGCATCCGGCCGTCGGGCAGCCAGTCGAAGTCCGTCGGGGCGACGAGGTTCTGAACGACGACGGTGTCCGACAGGCCGGCGATCGAATACGTCGCGCCAACGGCGATCTCCGGCGTCATCGCGAAGGCCAGGACGAGGGAGAGGAGGCCGCCCGGCCATCGTGAGAGGCTCTTTTCTTCCCGCAGCGCGGGAATGCCTCGCATCATGAGACCCAGTTTAGTCCATCGCCCGGCGGTCACCGCAGACCGGTCTTCTCCCGCTCCTCCCTGATCGCCTCCAGCTCGGCGATCGCTTCGAGGTCTTTCCGGCGGCCGGCGGCGCGCTTCAGGCGGATCAGGGTTTCGAGATTCACGCACAGGCAGTCCACGCCGAAAACGTGGATGGTCTCGGTGTCCTTTTCGAGGTTTTCGTATCGTCCGCCTCCGGTTACTTCGCCCAGGAGGTCGACGGCGCCGAGGGACGTCGAGAGCGTGAAGTTGAGGCCCGACTGGATCGTGCGTTCGTCCCAGACGAAGGGAAGGCTCTCGGGGGCGCCGCGCAGGGTTGGCCTGAAGGGCCTGAGGGCGGCGACGAGGCGTTCGACATTCTCGGGCCGCCGGTCATAGACCACGTCGATGTCCTCGGTGTGACGAGCTGAGCCGTAGACATTCGCCGCGGCACCGCCGATCAGAATGAAGCGAACGCGTCCGTCGGCGAAGAGCCGGATGACCTCTCCGATGTTTGTCACGGCCGGCGTCGGAGCTCCCGGCCAGCCCGCTGCAGCTCGTCGACGAAACGCTGGTGGCTCATCAGGTTCTGAAGCCTCTCCTCGACCGTCAGCTTCAGGTTCTCGCGGATGAGCGTGCGGTCCACGTCCTTCTTCAGCTCCTCGACGAGGCGATCGACCTCGGCCGCAGAGAGAGGCGGAGCGTCGGGACCGGGCACCATGCACCCAGCTTACCCCGTCCCGATCCCCTTACCACGCCACGGTGACGGGATATCGCCCGACCTGCGCGTCGCCGCTCACGAGAACGAGGTTCTCGATCCGAGCCTGAGCGACGAGAATCCTGTCGAACGGATCGGCGTGATGATCCGGCAACGTCGAAACGTGCAGCGCGTGCCGCAGGTGAATCGGCAGCACCTGAAACCCGTTGACCGCCACGTGCCGGGTCACGAAGTCCTCGAGGTTCTCCGACAGCCGCAGCCGTCCGATCCGCATCTTGATCGCAAGTTCCCAGGCGCTCGCGACACTCAGGAACACCTCGTTCCGCTCCCCCGATATCAATTTTCGCGCCCTCGCCGGAAGCCTCGGATCGTCGCCGATCCACCAGAGGAACGCGTGCGTGTCGAGCAGCAGCCTCACGATCCGAAGAAACGCCGAAGCCTGGCGGGAAGAGGGGTGTCGAAATTCTTCTTCATCGTGAATCGGCCGCGCGCGCTTCCAGGTTCCCTGCGGGCCGTGAGGTCCGAGAGCGGCACGAGGCGCGCCACGGGGCGGCCCGCCTTCCCAATCACGATCTCCTCACCCTGGCTCAACCGGACGAGAAGCTTGGAGAAATGGGTCTTCGCCTCGTGCACGTTCACGACCTTCGCCATGTCGCAAATGTAGACTAAGTGATGGACTAACTCAAGTCCCCCCTTGCGCCCACGCGTGGTACGCGTTGCAGACTTCGTAGGCGGGCCCGTCCTGCACGACGCGGCCCTCGGCGATCCAGATGGCGCGCTGGCAGGACTCGACCACCTCCGCGAGGTTGTGCGAGACGAGGAGGAACGTCCGCCCGCTCTCGCGGAGCGCCGCCATCCGGTCGCGGCACTTCGCCCGGAACCGCTCGTCGCCGACGGCGAGGGCCTCGTCCACGAGCAGGATGTCGGGGTCCACGTCGGTCGCGACGGCGAAGGCGAGGCGCGCCGCCATCCCCGTCGAATAGGTCCTCACGGGGGCGTCGAGGAACTCCTCCAGCTCGGCGAACGACGCGATGCGCGGCGTCCGATCCGATCATCTCGCCGCGCGAGAAGCCCAGGAGCGTGCCCTGCAGGACGATGTTCTCGCGGCCCGTGAGGTCGCCGTGAAAGCCGAGCCCCAGCTCGAGGAGCGGCGCGATCGCGCCCGCGCACGACGAGGCGGCCTTCCGTGGGCCGGCGCACGCGCGCGATGAGGCGGAAGAGGCTGCTCTTGCCGGCCCCGTTCGCGCCGATCACGCCCACGCGCTCGCCCCGGCGCGACCGTGCACGTTGACGTCGCGCAGGGCGACGAGCGTGTTGTGCTCCATGCGGCCCTGGAGCTTCCGCAGGGCGTATTCCTTGAACGTGACGACGACCTCGCGCGGGATCCGGTAGCGCAGCGTGACGTGGTCGAGGAACACCGCGGGCGCCGGCCGCGAGGGCGGCCGCGACGGCGGCAGCCTCAGTGGCGGGTGCCATAGTCCTCGATCTTCCAGGCGTAGAAGAGCCAGCCGCAGGTGAGCGACAGGACGCTCGCGAGAAGCGAGAACACGAGCGTGTTCGCCCCGGGCAGCCAGCCGTCGTAGATGGGGCGCGCGGAACATCTCGACGAGATACGTCATCGGGTTGAGCCGGACGAAGAGGCGGTACTTCGGCGCGAGGACCGCGGGCGTGTAGACGATCGGCGTGAGGAAGAACCACGTGGAAAGGACGACGAGATACGTCTCCTTCACGTCCACGAACCGCGAGGCCATGGTGAAGACGACGAGGCCGACGCCCGCCGTGAAGAGGATTCCCGTGACGATGGAGACCGGCAGGAAGAACCACGTCGCATGGATCGGGTGGCCCGTCGCCGCGATGATCAGGAGAAGGGGGACGAGCGTGTAGAGGAGGTTCACGAGCGCGACGCCGACGGCGGCGGCGACGAAGACCGAGCGCGGGACGTAGACGCGGCGCGCGATCTCCGAGGCGTCGGTCGTCAGGGACGCGGCGTGGGACGTGGCCTGCGCGAAGAAGGTCCAGAAGACCGAGCCCGCGAGGAAGTACGCGGGATAGTTCGCGATCTGCTGCTTGAGGAGCGCCGAGAACGCGATCGTGAGCGCGGCCATCGAAAGGAGCGGGCTGAGCATGCTCCAGACGATGCCGAGGATCGAGCGCTTGTAGCGGACCTTGATGTCGCGCACGACGAGCTCGCGCCACGAGATGGCGGTAGGCCCAGAGAGCCTTCGCCTCCTCGACGAAGAGGAAGCTCGCGCCGCGCGGTGTCGTAGACGGGGAGAGCGGGAGCGGACATCGACGGGGAGTCTAGCCGGGGTCGCTTGACACGCCCGCCCGGCGGGCTCGATCCTGCCCCTTCGGACGCGACGTGAACGTCTACTGGATCCTGACCGACGACGACGACGCCGAGCACGCGCTCGAGGCGGTCTCCCGCCAGCTTCGCGACGGCGACCACGGGAACCCGCAGGCTCGCGGAAAGCCTCCGCACGATCCACTTCCAGACGGAGATCGCGCACGGCACGGTGCTCGAGACGGAGCGCCCCTTCTTCGCTCCCGCGATCAACGCGTTCCGGCGCGGGCTCACGAAGGCGCTCTGGTGGTACGGCCTGCCGCAGTGGGGACAGGTGTCCGAGTACCAGCGGTCCGCGACCCAGGTGATCGACGTCCTCCTCGTCGAGCAGCGCAAGCTGCGCGCGCGCGTGGCCGCGCTGGAGGAGCGGCTCGCGCGCCTCCGAGGGGCCGGGGAGCCCCCGGGACGTGACCGGGGCGGCGCGCCTGCGCGTGACGTGGCAGTCGCGGTGGGGCCTTCCCATCGGATACTCGATCCACTCCGAGGAGATGGCGCTGCACGCTCCTCGCCGCGGGGGTCGACCTTTCGTATCGGCCGACGCCCTGGCCGCGCGACAGCATCATCGAGAGCCCCGTGCTCGACGTGATCTCCGAGCGGCCGCCGTACGACGACGCGCCCCAGATCAGCTACGAGCAGGCCGACCTCTTCCACACGGCGCACCCGGCCCGGAAGATCGGCTGGACGATGCTCGAGGTGGACGGCATCCCGAAGAGCTGGGTCGCGGCCTGCAACCGGATGGACGAGATCTGGGTGCCGAGCCGCTGGGGGAAGGAGCACTTCGAGGCGTGCGGCGTCACGAGGCCGGTCCGCGTCATGCCGCTCGGGTACGACCCGCTGCGGTTCCGGGTGGACCTGCCCGCGCCCCGCGCGAGCGAGCGCTTCACGTTCCTGTCCGTCTTCGAGTGGGGCGAGCGCAAGGCGCCCGAGATCCTGCTCCACGCCTACGCGTCGGCGTTCTCGGCCAGCGGACGACGTGCTCCTCCTCCTGCGCGTGAACAACTACGACGGGCACGTGAAGGTGCACGAGCAGATCGAGGAGCTGAAGCTGCCGAACGACGGCCCGCCCGTCGCCCTCCTCTACAACCACCACATCAAGGGCCGCCAGCTCGGCACGCTCTACCGCAGCGCGGACGCCTTCGTCCTGCCGACGCGCGGCGAAGGCTGGGGCATGCCGATCCTGGAAGCGATGGCCTGCGGCCTCCCCGTGATCGCGACCGCGTGGAGCGGGCCGTCGGAGTTCTTCCACGAGGGCGTGGGCTACCCCGTCGCCGTGAAGGGGCTCGTCCCCGCCGACGCCAAGTGCCCCCACTACGCGGGATTCCGCTGGGCGGATCCCGACGTCGACGACCTCGCCGCGAAGCTGCGCCGCGTCTACGAACGGCGCGACGAGGCGAAGGCGAAGGGCGCGCGCGCCGCCGAGGAGGCCGCCGCGAAGTGGACGTGGGCGCGCGCGGCCGCGCGGGTCGTCGAGCGCCTGCGCGCACTCAGCCCGTGAAGGGCGAGACGGAGAAGATCGACGGGACTCTTCGCTCTAGACGTGTCGCAGCGCTCTTCCTCGTCGCCGCGCTCCTTCCCGCGGTGCCGACAGTCCTGCGAATTCAGGCGGTGGTCGCCGATACGCCGACTTTCGGAGATCTCGCGACCGAAGAGATGGCGACGCTCGAAGCCGCCCACGGAGAGCGCCGCCTCGGCCAGTGGTCGCGTTACGACTTCTTTCAACCCGGCCCTGCGTTGTTCTATCTTCTGGCCCCAGCCTACGCGGCGTCGGGATTCCATGCCTGGGGCCTGGCGGTCGGCGCCTTCCTGCTGAGCTGGTTCTGCATCGTCGCCCTCGTGTGCCTCTCTGCCCTCTGGCTCGAACGATGGTCGGGATTGCTCATGCTGCCGATGCTGGTGGCCGTTCTCGGCTACTCGCGAACGGGGGGCGGACACCTCCTCTTCAACTGGTGGAACAACTTTGCGATCGTGCTGCCTTTCGCGGTCCTGATGTTTCTCGCCGCCGCCGTCTCGTCGAGCCGTGCGCACGTTCTTCCGTGGCTCGTCGGCGTTGGTTCACTCATCGTCCAGACTCAGGCAGCGGCGCTCCCGACGGTCTTCGCCGTCACGACCGTGAGCCTCTTGCTTCTCCTATGGGAACGGAGGGTGAAGGGTCGCGGTGAAAGAGGTGCCCTGTTCGGTCCGGTGGTGGCGTCCGGCGCGGTTCTGGTGGTTTTCTGGTTTCTTCCGTGCCTCGATGAGATTCACCGAATCCCCGGAAACGGCCGGAAGATGCTCGCCTTCGTCCTGCAGCCGCACGTGCTCCAAACGCCCCTCGTCACTCTGCGCAGCGCGGCCCAGAGCCTCTCCGCGCCCCTCGCCCACGTGATGTTCGGGGTGGAGTGGCAGGACGATTTCAGGATGTTCCCGTTGCGCGTGGCCGCCGCTCTCGCCGTGCTCCAGGTCCTGGGCCTGCTCGTCGCTCGCGTCTCTGCGCGCAAGAGGGGTGCTCGCTTCAGCGCCCGCCTCTGCGAGTTGGGTCTCCTCGCAATCGGCGCGGCACTCTGGTCGATCGCCCAGATTCAGGGACCCGTCGAGCGCTACCTGCTCCTCTGGATCGCGCTCCTCGGCACGGTCAACTGGGTCGCCGTGGGCAACGAGCTCGGATACGCCGCTCTTCATCGCGCAGCGGCGGGCGAGGATCAGGGTCGCCGTAAGCTCTGGCTGTTTGTCAGCGTCGCGAGCGCGGGCGCGCTCCTGATCCTGATCGCCCCGAAGCCCCGGTTTATCGGGCAATGGGACACGATTCCCCTACGCGCGGCCGTCCGGGCCTTTCTTCACGACCGCCCGGGACCCGTTCGGCTGGAGGCCAGGGGTTCGACGTGGCCCTGGGCGACGGCAATCGCCCCCGCCCTTTACCAGGACGGCAAGCGGCCGTGCTTCGACGCGGGATTGTGGATTACGGACTGGTGGGCCTGTCGGGGGGTCGCCTCGACGCTCCGTTTCACGTCGGAGCCTTCCGCGAACGCCGACGGTGAACGCATCTCGTGTCAGCCGATCGTTCCCGCATGGGAGGGAACGTCCATGGTCTGCGTCGACTTCGTGCCGCCGGCGCTCGCGCGAGGTTCCTGCCTATACTTCTCCCGATGTCCGCGCACGCTCCCCCGGACGAGTGGGTTTCGGCGCGCGTCGAGAAGGCCCGCCACGAGCGCGAGCTCGCGCTCGCGGCCGTGAAGCGCCTCGAAGAGGAGATCCGCCGCCTCGAGTACAGGGTCGCCGAGCTGGAGACCGACCGCGTCGCGTTGAAGAACCGCACGGAGGAGGCCGAGGCGTACGTCGGCGCCGTCAAGACGTCGCTCCCGTGGCGCGTCGTCCAGACGCTGCGCGGCCTCGTGGGCCGGCGATGGTAGGCGCGAGCAGCGATCCGGACGCGGCGAAGCTCCGGGGCGAGCTCGAGGAGCTGCGGGCGCTCGTGCGCGAGCTCTCCGCGCAGCTCGCCTCGCTCGTGGCCGTCCTTCCTCTCGACACGGCGCTCGCGCTCGCGCGCGGCGAGGACGCGGGTGCGGACGGACCGTTCCGCCTCGCGGACTGGCACGAGTCGATCGAGCTGACGCGCGCCGACGTCGAAGCCGAGATGGAGCTCCTCTGGAAGCGCCTCCCGCCCCGGGAGAGCGCTTGACGCCTCGGCGGGTGACGATCGTCATCCTCTGCTGGAACCGCTGGGAGCTGACCGCGCGCTGCCTCGAGACTCTGAAGGCGCACACGGACCTTTCCGGGGTCGACGTTCTCGCCGTGGACAACGGCTCGACGGACGAGACGCCCGCGCGCCTCCGCGAGATCGGGTGGGTGAGGGTCGTGACGAACCCGTCGAACCTCGGGTACGTGCGCGGCAACAACGCCGGGATCCGCGCCGCGGCCCCGGGCAGTGACGTCCTCCTCCTCAACAACGACGTCGAGATCCTCCAGCCCGGCTGGGTGGCCGCCCTGCGCGAGGCCGCCCATTCCGGGGCGGACATCGGGATCGTGGGCTGCCGGCTCGTGCTTCCGGACGGACGGCTGCTGCACGCCGGCACTTTCATCCTGCCCGACACGTTCTGGGGACAGCAGATCGGCGCGCTCGAGACGGACGTGAACCAGTACGCGAGGACGCGGGACGTCTCGGGCATCGTCTTCGCGTGCGCGTACCTGAAACGCGAGCTGCTCGACGCGCTCGGGGGCCTTTCCGAGGATTACGTCTCTTACTTCGAGGACACGGACTTCTGCCTGCGCGCGAAGGAGAAGGGCTTCCGCACCGTCTGCTGCGGCGCCGTGACGCTCCTCCACCGCGAGCACGGCTCGACGAGCGACACCCCGCGCCTTTTCGACGACATCTTCCGGAAGAGCCGCGCGACGTTCCGCGGGAAGTGGGCGCGCGCGCTTCGGGCGCGCTACCGGCGCGACCTCTCGTGGCAGTCGATCCTGAACTTCCCCACCGGCTACGCGATGAGCTGCCGCGAGATCCTGCGCGCGCTCGACGCGGAGGGCGTGCGCGTGTCCTACGAATACGTCTACGGCCCGGGCACTCCGTTCCCCGTGCGCGAAGAGGAGAACACGGGCGACTACCTGCTGAACGTCGTCCGCTCCCGCAGCGCCGGCCGGCGGCCGAAGGTCTCGGTCGTCTACGGGCAGGGCGACGTCTTCCACCGCAACAAGGGCCGCTACCGGATCGGCTACACGATGCTCGAGGTGGACGGCTTTCCGAAGGAGTGGGTCGCCGAGGGAAACGGGATGGACGAGGTGTGGGTCCCGTCGGCGTTCAACCGCGACGGTTTCGCGGCCTCGGGCCTGAAGAAGCCCGTCCACGTGATGCCGCTCGGCGTAGACATCGACCACTTCCACCCGGGAATCAGGGGCGTAAGGAACCCGGGCGGCGATTTCGTCTTCCTCGCGAGCCTCGAGTGGGGCGAGAGAAAGCGCGCCGACATGATCCTCAAGGTCTTCAACCAGACCTTCCGGCGCGGCGATCCCGTCGTCCTCGTGTGCAAGATCATCAACGTCAACAAGCCCACGCACGTGGGCCGGCAGATCGAGGCGCTCGGCCTGTCCTCCTCGGGCGGGCGCATCGCCTTCCTCCACAACAAGGAGTTCCCTTACCACCAGCTCGGCGCGCTGTACCGCTCGGCGGACTGCTACGTGTCGGCCGGGCGCGGCGAGGGCTGGGACATGCCGCTCATGGAGGCGATGGCGTGCGGCCTGCCCGCGATCGCCACGGACTGGGGCGCGCACACCGAGTACGTCCACGGCGCGATCGCGTACCCCCTGAGAAGCCGCGGCCTCCTCCCCGCCGACGCCCGCGCGCCGTACTACAAGGGCTTCCGATGGTGCGATCCCGACCCCGAGCACCTCCAGCACCTCTTCCGGCACGTCGCCGAGCACCGCGACGAGGCCGCCGGGAAGGGCGTCCGCGCGGCCGCGGAGATGGCGGCCCGCTGGACCTGGACGCACGCGGGGAAGCGCATCGCGGAGCGGGTGGCGGAGATCACCTGACGAACGAGATCGAGACCATCAGAGGCCGTTTCATTCCGCGCGCACGCCCGCGCGAACCGTTGGCGATCCCCGGCTCCCAAACCACGCGACCCCTTCCTGCACGAGGTCGAGCTCCAGGAGGTAATCGCCCGGTCTGACGGGCACCTCGATCAACGCCTCGAGGCTCACGGACTCCCCGGACGCGACGCGGCCGGGAAGCGGCGTGCGCCGGCCGTCGAAAACGAGCGTCGCGCCCCCTGGTGCCAGCCAGTGATACGCGAGGCTCAGCGCGTTCGGACCGCCCCGCCCGCCGCGCCACTCCACGGGGCTCGCGTTGCGGACCGTGACGCGCGCGACAACGACCGATCCCGCATGGGCGGAGGCGGGAAGACCGGCGGCCGAGATCTCGGCCCGGAACCCATGCTCGGGAAGCGGCGACGACGGGCGGCGCGCGCGCACGCACGCGAGTGCGGCGCCGGCGACGAGTGCCACGGCGAGGAGCGTGAAGCCCCGGGGGCGGCGCACGCGCGAAGGATAGCGTCAATATCGTACGATCCCTCACTCGTCCATGACCGCCTCGCGAGCCGGCCGCTCGGCGTTTCTCCCTTACGTCTTCCTCACTCTCCTCGTCTGGGGTCTCTTTGCCGCCGACCGCGGCCTCTTCCAGGACGATGCGGCGCTCCTCCTGTGGGCACAAAATCACGCGCACGAGCCGCTGCGCGGCCTCTTCGCGGCGGCAGGCGCCCCCACGCGGAGGCTCCTCGGCATCCCGTTCATCCTCGCGTACGCCTCCGGAGCGCCGGTCCTCGTTCTGCAGGTCTTTTTCGGTATCTCGTGGCTGCTCCTCGGCATTGCGCTCCGCGCGCTCGTCCACACGCTCTTTCCCGCGCGGCGCGGTCTGGCTTTTCTCGCTGGTGCTCTCGTCCTCACGGCCACGAGTGATTTCCTGACGAACAGTCCCATCGCGCTCGGCTATAACCTGTCGGCCCTGGAGTTCCTCGCCGCGCTCACGCTGACCGTCCGATGGATGAACGGTGGCCGTGCGTTCCGGCTGCTGCTGGCCGGCGCCCTGGTGAACGCAAGCGTCTTCACGACCGACGGAGCCGTTCCCGCGATCGCGCTCGCGCCACTTCTTTTCTGGGCGGTCCGCGGTCGGATCGACCGGCGCGTCCTCCTCGCGAGCGGCTTCTGGGCGGGCGTTCTCGTACCCTACATCCCGCTCTTCCTCTCGTTCCTTCTGGACCCGAAAAGCTACGCGAGCGTGGCGCTCGTCCCCCTCGAGCCGCTCGACCGCGCGTGGAACACGTTCGCTCTTTTCGCGAACAATTTCTTGCCCTGGCAGTGGGTGTTCGACCGGCCCATGTGGGGCGACGTGCCTCCCTCCGTTATTCCTGCCTGGATCTACGCCGCCGCCGCGCTGGCAGGTACGTTTTCGTTCATGCGAGCGGCGCGGGCCGCGGAGACGCCAGGCGACAGCCTGCCAGCCGGGGAGACCCGCGCGGAGATGGCGGTTCTCGGCGTGACCCTTCTCATGGTCGTCGCGACGAACGCCGCGTTCGCCGGCGTCCAGTTCGCCGAGATGTTCTACCGGACGAACGTCGTGTCGCGGATTCCCGCTTCGTTCGCGGTCGCTTTCGGGGCGAGCGTCTTGGCGCGGCGCCTCCGCCGCCCGGTCCTAGCGCTCGCCGTGCCCGCCGTCTTCGTGGCCCTCGGCGTCGCGGGCGGCATCGAGCGTCAGGACTTCTACCTCTCGGAGTGGCGGCGGCACCGGCACGAGCTGCTCTCGCTCCTCGAAGACACGCCGCGTCTCGTGCCGGGCACGGACGTCGTCCTCCTCATGAGCCGCACCAGCCCCGCGTTCCAAGCCACGAAGGCGCCGTACCTCGCGGCGTCGTGGGCGCACCTGCTCTGGGGGCCCGCGATCGTGAGCCACGTGTTTCTCTGGTCCGCCGACCAGGGCACGGGCTGCCGCGTGGAGAGCGTGGGCCTCGCCTGCTGGTCCTCGGGCGAGGAGCGCGACGCTATGGCGCTCGGCGCCTCGAAGGGCACCGTCCTGCCGTGGGACAGACTTCTCTTGTTCGACTTCGAGCCCGGGGGGTGGCGTTATCGCGTGGCGGCGAGCTTCGACGGCAGCCGGCCGCCGTACGACCCTGCAGCGCGCATCGCCGAAGGGCCGCCGATCCTGCTCGCGGAGCATCTCCTCGCGGGCGACCGCCTTCTCGGAAAGCTCCTGCCCGAGGGGCCGCTCGACCGGCGCTAGCGGACGACGCCTTCGGCGCGCTCGACTCCTCCCGCGTCGACGAGCCGCGCTACTGGTAGGGTTGGTGCCGTGAAGGCCCGCGTGCCGTGGGGACTCTGGGTCGTCCTGACCCTACTCGTCTGGGGCCTCTTCGCGCCGGATCGCGGGCTCTACCAGGACGACGTCTCGGTCATGGCGGCCGCAAAGGAGGCATGGAAGACGTCGGGTTTCGCCGGCCTCCTCGCTCCCGTGGGAGCACCGACGCGCCGGCTGCTCGGGTTGCCATCCTTACTTGCCTGGGCGACGCCCGAGCCCGTCTTCGCGATGCAGGTTCTCTACGGCGCTTCCTGGCTGGCCATCGGACTGGCCGCGTGGCTCCTCGCGCGCGAGCTCTTCCCCGACGCCCCGCGCGCCGGGTGGCTCGCGGGCACGCTGACCGTCTGCGCGACCGGCGACTACCTGACGGGGAGCCCCGTCGCACTCGGCAACCAGGTCTGCGCGCTCCTGGGTCTTCTCGCGCTCGCCTTCGGAGCGCGTTTCGCGCGCGGAGCGCCCGGGACCTGGCTCGCGGCGGCGTGCGCCTGCGTCCTGGCGAGCGTCTTCACGATCGACGGCGCGACCCCGGCGCTCGCGCTTGCTCCGCTCCTCTTCATCGTTCTCGCGGGCATCACCGCCCGCAGCCTCGCCGCGTGCGCCGCATGGGTCGCGGCCCTCGCTCCGTACGGCCTCGTGATGCTCGCGGCGTTTCGCGACCCGAAGAGCTACGTCAGTATCGCGACGGCCCCGCTGACCGTGGCCGACCGCCTCGGGCGCACCGCCGTTCTCACGTCGAACGACCTTTTCCCGTGGACCTGGCCCTTTTCGCGCGTCGTGTTCGGCGACGTTCCTCCGCGAGCCATCCCCGTCTGGATCTGGGCCGCCGCCGCCGCTCTCGGGGTCTTCCTCGTCGCGCGGGCGCTCGCGCGCCTGCCCGATGACCCGCCCGCGCGGGCGCCTCGGCGCGAGCTTCTCGCGGCCGCGTGGTGCGCGTTCACCGCCGTCGCCGGCCACGCGGCGTACGCGGGCGTCCATTTCTCGCAGTACTTCTACCGGACCCAGATCCTCTCGCGTGTCCTCGTCTCGATCGTCCTCGGCCTCGCCGCGAGCCGGCTCCTCGCGCGCGGAGGCGCCCCGCGGGTTGCCGGACTCGCCCTCGTGGCCGCGTTCACCGGCTTCGGGGTCGCGGGCGGGATGGAACGCCAGGACATGTACCTCGCGACGTGGCGGCGGCACCGCATCGAGCTCACCTCCCTCGTCGAGGAGGTCCCGCGCGCGAAGCCGTCCGCAACGCTCCTTCTCGTCGTGCCGCACGACCCGCCCTTCCAGGCGACCGAGGCGCCTTACCTGGCGCGATCCTGGAGCATGCTGCTGTGGGAGAACGAGGCGAGACGCCCCAGGACCTTTCTGTGGTCGGTCGATGCGAACACCTCGTGCGTCGTCGACCCGGAAGGCTTCCGGTGCCGCATGCCGGAGGAGAAGCAGTGCTTCGACTCCGGCGCATGCCCCGGCAGGAGACTGCGCTGGGACAGAATCATCCTCCTCACCTGGCGCGCCGAAGAGGGCCGGTTCCGCCTCGAGGACGAGATCCCCGAGGTCCTCCTCGGGGACTTGCCGCCGCCGCTTGGCCTCTACCGGCCCCGCGATCTGATCCTGCCGGGGCCGCCCGATGCGCGCGCATCCCGGTATCTGCACGGCGACATCGGGCTCGCGAAGCTCCTGCCCTGATCAGGGAGTCACGGCCACCCGAGCGTCGAGCGTGGCGCCGCCTCTCGCCGAAAAGCGCGCGATTCCCTCCTGCTCGAGGTCGAGCCGCAAAACGTACACGCCCGGAGTCACCGGCGCGCGCAAACGGAACGACAGGTCCACGCTCTCCCCGGGCGGGACGCGCCGGTCCGGCGTCGCGAAGAAGTCCTCGCGCTCCCCGGGCCCCGCCCAGGCGGCGACGAGCCTCACGTTGTTCATCCACGTGCAGGGGCCCTCGTTCGTGACGCGCGCGCGGGACGGGACTTCCCCGCCGGGCTCGAGGCGCGCCGGAAGCTCCGCCGCGCTCCAGGCCGGCCGGTACGCCGCGGACGGCATCGGGAGCGCGCCGGCGGCGCGCACGAGATCCCGGACGGGTGCCGGCAACCCATGGAAGATCGCGAACGAACCGGCGCGCGCTTCCAGGAAAGGCATCCCGGTCTCCGCGAGGTAGCGGCGGAAGCAGGCATCCCGCGGCGGCAGCAGGACGACGGCTGGATCGGAAGCGGCTCTCACCGCGTCCTGAATCGGGGCATAGCGGTACCCGTCCTCGCGCGGAATCGGCGCCGCCACGATGCGCTCCCCGGACTCGAACGTGATCCGGTAGGCGGCCCAGTAGTTCGTCCACACGCGTGTGATGCCGCGGGCCCGAAGCTCAGCCATGACGGGCGCGAGAGGACCCGTGACCTGCGTGTCGTCCGTGTCCTCGAGATGCCGGCGCGCGTGGAACGCGCCCGAGACGTTCGAGGCGAGCAGGGCTCCGAGGCCCGCGCCGAAGAGGAGTCGCGCGTTCCCGGCCTCGAGCCGCGTGAAGGAGACGCCGAGAAGAGCCGCGAGGGCGGCGTAGCCCGCCGTCAGGAACCGCGGTTCGGAAGCGGCAAGCCGCCCCGACGTGACGGCGCCCGCGGAGAGAACGACGAGAAGGAGGAACAGGAGGCGAAGGCGCCGGTCGCGCCGTGCCGCGGCCGCCGCCGGCAGCACGAGGGCGAGAACGAGAAGCGGCACGAGCACGCGCGCTCCCGGAAAGGACGCGTGGGGGTTGTTCGAGAAGTTGGGCCGAGCGGCGCCGAGAAAGACCGGGAGCGTGTCCGTCAGGAAACCGGCAACATTCGCGACGAGTCCGCGCCCCGTCGCGGGAGCCAGCTCCCGGGCCTTCACGCTCGCCCAGCCGTGGCGCAGGTTCCAGACGATCCACGGCGCCGCGCCGAGCAGGCCGCCGCAGGCCCAGGCCAGCGCGCCGCGGCCCGGGAGCCTTCGGCGATGTCCCGCATACAGCCAGAGCGCCGCCGCACCGGCCGTCGGAAGCGTCAGCGGCGTGACCCAGAGGCCGAGTCCCGCCGCGAGACCCAGCGCTCCGAGAACGGCAGCGGCGGGCCGGCCGGCCGCGAGGCGCTCGTCGGCGAGGAGCGCGAGGAAGAGGCTCGCGAGGCCGAGCAGGGCGACCATCTCGTAGAGTCCGTCGGACGTGAGGCCTTTGTACGGGAGAAAGAACGGCGGCAGCGCGAGCCACGCGCAGGCCGCGAGCGCCGCCCGCCGGCCGAAGAAGCGCCACACGAGCGCTCCGGCGCCCGCGAGATACGCCGCGTAGAGGACGGCCATCGTGGCCCTGAACACGGCGGGGGTCGCCCCGAAGAGCGCGAACGCGCCGGCTACGAGGTGCGGCTCGATCGTGCCCCCGTAGTTCGTGCCCCAGAAGACGAGGGGATGACTGCGGCCGTCGAGGATGTGCGTGGCCATCAGCGAGACGACGGCCTGGTCCGCGTTCCACGGAATTCGCGCGGTGGCGAGCAGAAAAACGCACAAGGCGGCCGCGAGGGCCGCCAGAAGTGCGAAGGGAAGGAGGTCGGGACGCCGCGTGTTCAGGCCTGGAACTCCAACCCGAGGCGGAGGCGTCGCAGACCTGTGCTGCTTACTGGAAGTAGCCGGTCACATCGAGTACGACATGGGTCTGGCCGGATCCCAGAGCCGTGCCGTAACCGAGCGAGAGGTCCGGGCGTCCCGACCGCCGCGACCGGAACGATCGCGCCGTTCGCGAGAGCCGGCTCTCCGGCGAGGAAGTTGAGCGTCGAGACGCCCGGGAAAGCGCCTCCGGACGGCCAGAGGGAGAGGAATCCCTCGGTGTTCGGTGCGACGACCGTGACGTTGAGGGAGACCGCCTTGGCGGTGGCCGACACGTTGCAGACGCCCTTCATCGTGAACCTGCGCTCCGTGGAGGCCGGCACGATGCCGCCGAAGCCGGTGCGCGTATCGACCGCGCGGCACGGCGTGACCGCGAAGTATTGAAGGCCCTGTGCGTTCGCCGGTCGTGAGAACGCTCCGGCGGCGACGAACGGCAAGGCGAGAGCGAGCGTACGCACAAGACGCCGATTCCTCATGACAGGCCTCCTAGGGTCGATGTCGAGATTCTATCCCAAGCGGGTCCGAGGGTAGTGAAAAGACCTCACCGGAAGTATCCGTTCACGTCCAGGATGAAGTCTACCGAAGTCGGGGAACCGTTGAAAACAGAGAACGTTGTCGTCGTGGCCGAGAGGTACACGAGGGCGTTGTTCGCCCGCGTCCTGAAGGCAGTGAAGCTGATGGCGCTGCTGTTCGGCTGCGGAGACGTCCGCGGGAAAAACGACGAGGTCGCCGCTTCCGCCGTTGTCCGTGACCGTGAGATTCGCGGAGATCGCGACCGCCGCCGCGGGCACGCCGCAGACACCGGCGATCGGGAAGTTCCTCCGCGCCTGAGCAGCGAGGGCCGGCCCCCCGAGCTGGCCGTTCCCCACCCGCGTGTCGATGACGCGACAGGGAGTCAGCGGGAAGAACCGCGTCGCGACGGTCGATCGCGGCATGCAGGTGCCCGCGTTCGGCGCTCGTCCGTTCGCAGCCGCGTCGCGGTGGAACATCCCCCACGGAACCTGCGTCGTCGAGCCCGTGCCCTTCCACGCCGCCACGAGCGTGGTCGAGGCGTCCCCAGTCGTCGCCACGATCTCGACGGTCGCACCGTTGACGTCGACGGCGAGGCCGGTCAGCGGTCCCGCTCGCGAAAAGGGAGAAGCCTCCGCGCGCCGGCTGCTCGTGAGCTGCGTGCCCGCGGCGTCGAGAACGGCGATTTCCCAGTTCACGGGTACCAGGACCTCCTTGCCGCTTCCCGGTCCGCCCACCAGGACGTCCGCGATCACGGGATCGCCCGCGTTTGGAGTCGATCGATCGTGGTCCTTTGGAATCCTGCTCCAGAGGAGCGCCCCCGTGGTCCCCTGAATGCATAGACGTGGAACGTGCCGAGGGCCCCGAGTTGTCGTCGGTCACGACGACGTCCACGAGCCCGTCACCGTCGAGATCCGCGAGCGCGGGCGCCGTGAAAACCTGGCCGTCGACCTGCACCGGCCAGCCCGCGACCGTCGTGCCGTCGCAATGGACCGCATAGACCCTGTGGGAGGCTCTGCGGCACCGGGTAGAAGGAGCCGGTCCCGAACACGATCTCGGGCCGGCCGTCGCCGTCGATGTCTCCGACAGCGGGCGCGCTGAAGATGACCTGGTTGGTGCGGATCGGGAAGCCGGGACGGAGCGCGCCGTTGGAGCTCACGACGAGAAGGAGACCGCCGCTCGTCGTCGGGGTAAAGGGCAGGCCGGGAGTCAGCGGCTGGTTGTGCGCGTCAGCCCCGATGATGACCTCGAGCCGGCCGTCGCCGTCGAGGTCGGCGAGCGCGGGCGAGGAGAAGATCGTGTCGCCCACCCAGAACGGCCAGCCGGCCTTGTTCGCGCCGTCGCGGCCGTCCACGGCGTAGATGCGCTGGTCCAGCGACGCCACGACGACCTCGTTCCTGCCGTCGCCGTCGAGGTCGCCGATCGCGGGCGTCGAGATCGCGCCGTCGGAGATTCCGTCCTTCGGGCCCGGGAGCAGGTCCAGCGTGTCGCGATGCCAGAGGAGGTCGAATGCGGCGCCCGGACCGTTGTTCCTGTACGCGCCGAACCCACCGGGAATGGTCGAATCTTCCGGCAGCGTTCCCCAGGCGACGACGATGTCGGGCCTGCCGTCCCCGTCGACGTCGCCCACCGCGGGCCCGCCTCGAACCGGCTGCGTTGTTCGGGATCGTGAGCGGGAAGCCGATCGGAATCGTGCCGTTGTCGTTCACGACCCAGAGCTTGCCCGCCTGCGTCGCGAAGACGATCTGCTTGTGGCCCGCGAGGAGGCCGAGGTCCGCGATGACCGGATGGCCGCGCAACGGGCTGGGGAGGCCCGCCCCGGCCAGCGTCATCGGGAAACCGGGCAGGCATAAACCCGGCGGCGGCGTCAGGCCGCCGCTGCAGCGGAGGTCGAGCGCGGCCGCCGTCTGACCGACGAGAAAGGTCACCAGCAGAGCGGCGGGACCGACAGTTTTCGCGATTCTCATTCGTAGTACCCGTTGACATCGATCACGAGATCGAGTGTGCCAGCGGCGTTGTTCTTCACCGACGCACGACCCGTGCCGTCAGCGGAAAGGAGGACGTAGGCGTTGTTCGCCGCGGTCCGGCCCGCCCGGAAGCTGATCGAGGAGGCGTTCGGGACGCCCGTGCCCCCCGGGTACAGCACGACGTCGCCGGAGGCCTGAGGTGTGACGACCGTGACGTTGACCGCCACGGACGCCGCCGTGGGCGAGACGCCGCACGCGCCCGCGAGCGCGAACGTGCGCGTCCCGTTCGCCGCGATCGCGGGCCCGCCGCGCGGCCCCTGCGCGTTCCGCGTGTCCACGAGGCGACAGGGCGTCACGACGTGGAACGTCGTCGCGACGGGCGGCGCGGACGGCTGCCAGCCGAGCTGCAGGACCTCGAAATCGCTCGCGTGGATCCCCGAGAAAGCGGGGTTGAGGACGCCGTTGTCCCAGCGGGTGTCGTATGTACCTTGTACATACAGATCCGAGCCATTATCGGCAACGATGAGCCCGTACGTCTTCATGGCCTGGAACATTTTCCGGGCGATCGCGGGAAACGTCGAGATGTCCTTTCCCGCCTTCAGGCGAAGGCGCGTGCCGAGCGGGGGCGCGTTCGCGTTCGAGCCTGCCACGTGCGAAGCCGGATACACGTAACCGTTCGAGTCGCGCAGCGTGACGCGAAACGCGTGGAGGATGGGGCCCGCTCCGGTAGCTTCGTCGTAACGCACGAGGCCCGGCAGGATCGCGAGTCCGGCGGCGTCGGCGCTCGTCCACCCCTCCGGCCGCCGCGCGTCGCTGTCCAGGGAGAACACGGCGCCCGAGCCCGCGCGCCACGTGCACGAGGCGGATCCCGCGGGCAGGCAGCGGGTGTTCCACGTCTCGAACAGCAGGCGATGATCCTGGTCGACGATCAGCATGTGCTTGTCGCCGCCGACTCCGGCGTTTCCCGGGTACCCGCCTTCGATCCAGTGCGGCTGCGTCTTCGCCGCGACGGGAATCGGATAGCCCGCGGGCCGTCCGGGCGCGCCGGAGTCGCTCTCGGACGCGTAGTCGAAGCCCACCGGCTCGAGCGGCTGCGTGCCGGGCACGACGATGTAGGGCATGCCGTAGATCCCGGGCGCGCCCGCGTCGCCCCCGAAGTCCGGATGCATGCCCTTCGCAGCGCCTATCCACGCGATGAACGTCGCGCTCTGCGCGTCCACGGGAGCGGAGGTCACGTCGGCGTTCCACCAGTTGTCCGCGGGAAAGAGCGGCAGCGGCCCGGGGAGGGCGCCGCCCTGCACCTGTCCGAACGCCGCGCCGGCCGCAGCGAGCGCGGCGAGGAGCGACCAGCCGAGGAGCCGTCTACCGGTAGTAGCCATTGACGTCCACGACGAGGTCGAGTGCGCCGGCCGAGTTGTTCTTGACGACGACGCGGCCCGTGCCGTCCAGCGAAAGCATGATCGGCGTGTTGTTCGCGCGCGTCCTTCCCGCCCGGAAGCTGATCGTCGACGCGTTCGGCGCGGTGACGAGCGTCGCCGGGTAGATGACGAGGTCGCCCGGCGTCCCCGGGCTCACGACCGTGACGTTCGCCGAAACCGCCTTCGCGGCCGCCGGGATCCCGCACGCGGGCGGAAGGGTGAACGTGCGCTGAGAGCTCCCGCCGATCGCCGGACCGCCGAGCGGCCCGCTCGGGTTGCGCGTGTCCAGAACGCGGCAGGGAGTGAGCGGGTAGAGCAGCGTGCCCGAGAGGGCCGGAACCGTCGCCGTGGGGGTGCGCGTCGGCGTGATCGTCGGCGTGATCGTCGGGGTGCGCGTCGGCGTCGACGTCGGAGTGTCGCCTCGTGGGGCGTCGGCGTGGCAGGGCGTCGAGGTCCTCGTCGGCGTCGCCGGCGGTCGGCGTGAGCGTCGACCCCGGAGGAGGCGTCGGTGTGGACGTCGGCGTGGGAGTCGGCGTCGGGGTGGTGACGTCGGAGTCCGCGTGGGCGTGGACGTCGGGGTCCTCGTGGGTGTCGCCGCGAGAGTGGGAGTCGGCGTCGAGGTGAACGTCGGAGTCCGCGTGGGAGTCGGCGTCAGCGTGGGAGTCGCCGTCGGCGTGGGAGTCCTCGTCGGCGTCCTCGTCGGCGTCGAGGTCCGGCGACGTCGACGTCGGCGTCGGCGTCGAGGTCGGCGTTCTCGTCGGCGAGGACGTCGGGGTTCGAGTCGGTGTCGCCGTAGGCGTCGGCGTCGGGTCGGGTCGGGGTCGGCGTCGGGCCTCCGACGACGGCGAGACAGCCGGCGGAAGCGCCCGCGTCGAGCGTGGACCCCACGTACCGCGAGATCGTGAAGGGATGGAACGCGAGCGTCGAGCCGGAGGAACAGGGCCCGATGTGGCAGTAGCTCATGAGCGTGCCCGTCGCGCTGTAACCGTTGATCACCAGCGGGGCGGGACAGGCACCCGTTCCGCGAGAAGCAATTGGTTCCCGACTCACCCCCGTAGCAAGTATCCGGCTTCGGGTCCGCGTAGCAATGCGTGTGGGGCGAGCCGAGGTTATGGCCGATCTCGTGTCCGACGATGAGGGTGTCCCCGTAGAGATAGCTCACCCTGAAGAGCTGGCAGAAGCTGTAGTCGAAGGAGCTTGCGCAGACGGAGCCCGCGAGCCACGCGATGCCGGAGGCGGAGTTGGTGGTCGGCTGCTTGCCGGAGAGCAGCGTCGCGACGGAGCGCGGGTACGTGGCCTTCGGATAGTTCGAATTCCAGTAGTCCGTGAACTCGCTGAGCTCGGCGCCGTTCGCATTGCCGCCCGCGTTCTGGACGTACGGGTCCGTAACCGTCGAGACGCGCAGGACCGTCGTGCCCTGTAGGAGGCGCAGGTTCAGGTCCCGCTCGTACATCACGTTGATCGAGGCGAGGAGGGTCGCGATGTAGTTCGTGACGTTCACCGTGTTGTTCGACCAGTACGCCATGTACTCGTTGTCCGTGTCGATCGCGACGATCCCGCTGTGAAGAGAGGTCAGGGCGTTCGGGCGGAGTGAGAGGGATTCGACGCGCGTTCTCGGGTAAGGCTCCTCAGAAACCGCCGTCTCGACGGCCTCCTCCTGGCCGCACGCCCACGTGGCTCCTTCCGGGACGAGCGGCCGGGCGAGGAGGTGTCGCCCGCTGCGGTCCGACGCGTCCGGCGCGAGCTCGTAGATGCCGTCCGGCCCGTACGAATGGCCTTGGAGCGTGTGCGCCTCCGGATCGACCGAGACCAGCACGCGGCCGCCCGCCTCGTCGGCACCCCACAGGAACACGAGGCGCGAGCGCGGGACCTCGAAAGTGCGCTCGCCCTCGACGCGGAACACGCGTGCTCCGGGCGCGTAGATCTCGTGGCGCGCGAGGCGCACGGCCCGACGGATGCCAGGAGCGACAGGCCAGTCCGCGACGTCGAGCCGGGCTTCCGGCGCGAGCGAAAGGAGCGCGGGAACGAGGCGCGCATCGAACGTCAGGAGCTCGCCGGGGCCGCGGTCGCCCGGCAAGTCCACGATGCGGCCCGGGTCGCCGGCGCGAAGGGCGTCGGGCGCCCCGGCCGGGGCCGTTCCGCGCGCGGCGACTCCCAGCGCGGCTGCCGCGGCGATCGCGGGGAGGGCTCTTCCGAAAAACCGATTACTGGTAGTAGCCATTGACGTCTACGACGAGGTCGAGCGCCCCGGCCGAGTTGTTTTTCACCGTGACCCGGCCAGTGCCGTCCGCCGAAAGCGTGATGAGCGCGTTGTTCGCGCGCGTCTTGCCGGCCCGGAAGCTGATCGTCGAGGCGTTCGGCGCCGCGATTCCCGCAGGGAAGACGATGAGGTCGCCCTGCGCCAGGGGATTCACCGCCGTCACGTTCGCCGAGATCGCCCTCGCCGCCGCCGGCACGCCGCATGTCCCCGCCAGCGTGAATGTCCGTAAGCCGCCCCCGCTGAGGCGCGGCCCGCCCAGCGGCCCCGCTGCGTTGCGCGTGTCCAGAAGGCGGCAAGGCGTGAGCGGATGGAACGTCGTCGCGACCGGGACGGGGGTGGGCGTCGGGGTGGCCCCGGGGGGAGGTGTCGGCGTGCGCGTCGGCGTGGGGGGCGGCGTGGGCGTCCGGGTGGGCGTGGGCGTCGGCGTAGGTGTCGGGCCGCCGCCGAACGGGAAGACGCATTGGCCGACCTTCGAGGAAAGCGCGGGCCCGATGTATCTGTTCACGGTCGTGGGGTGGAAGATCTGCATCCCGGCGACCGTGCTGCAGCCCGTCATGTGGCAATAGCTCATGAGGGTGCCGGTCACGCCCGGGACCCCGTTGATCGTCTGCGCGGCCGGGCAGTTCGTCGCACCCGCGTAACACGCTTCCCCGTTCCAGCACCGGTCGGGCGCGGGATCGGCATAACAGTGCGTGTGCGGGGAGTTGAGGTTGTGGCCGATCTCGTGGCCCACGATCATCGTGTCGCCGGACAGGTAGCTGCTCTTGAAGATCTGGCTGAAGCTGTAGCCGACAGACGTACCGCAGAGCGAAGCGGCCGAGACCCACGCGATGCCCGAGGCGGAATTCGCGCTCGCCTGCTTGCCGGACAGCATCGCGGCCAGAGCGCGCGGCACCGCGGCCTCGTTCGAGAACCAGTAGCTGCCGAACTCGTTGAGCTTCGTGGTGTCCGCGTTCCCGGTGCCGCCGGTGTACGGGTCGGCGACGGACGAGACGCGGTAGAACGTCGTCCCCTGCAGGAGCCGGAGATTCAGGTCGCGCTCGTAGATGACGTTGATGGACGCGACGAGGCTCGCGATGTAGTTCACCGCGCTCGCCGTATTGTCCGCGAATTTCTGGGACATCAGCTCGTTGTCCGTGTCGAAGGCGACCGTCGCGGTGTGCAGCGAGGACAGGTTCATCGCCTCCCGCCCGAGCGGCTCGCGTCCGGAAAACGCGTAACGCGTCTCGACTTCGTCCTCCTGCCCGCACGACCACTGCGGGGCGGAAGCGCCCTCGGGAGGGCCGGACTTCGTCAGCAGGTGCGTGCCGCCGCCGGACGCGGCGTCCGGCGCGAACTCGTGGATGCCGTCCGGGCCGCGCGAGAGGCCGCGGAGCTCGTGCGTCTCGGGGTCCACGGAGACCATCACGCGTCCGCCGGCTTCGTCCCCGCCCCAGAAGAAGACGAGGCGCGAGCGCGCCAGGTCGTGCTCGCCCCCGGCGTCGACGCGCAGCATTCGGGCTCCCGGCGCGTAGATTTCGTGGCGCGCGAGGCGCACGCTTCGGCGCACCCCCGGAGCCGCGGGCCACTCCGCGACGTCGACGTCGGTCTCCGGAGCGGCGGAAAGCAGCACGGGGACGAGGCTCGAGTCGAACGAGAAGAGCTCGGCTTCGCCTCGTCCGTCCGGCAGATCGACGATTCGGCCCGGGCTCCCAGCCCGCAAGTCCTGCGACCCTCCCAGCGGGATCGTGCCGCCCGCCACGAGGCCCAGGGCGAGGGTGCAGGTCAGCCCGATCGCGACACGTCTCACCGTACGCCGGGCGGAAGCTGAAAGCCCCATATTCACGATCCTTGCCGCACCCGTGCCGCGAGCCCCGAAGGCGGATTCGTCGTGCCGAAGTGATCGATCCTGCTTAAATCCAACTCTCGCATCGTGTTAGTGGAAATGGGGCTTCCGGTCCCGGCCGCGTCCGGCCAGGGCGGCGATCCCCCGGGCGTCGGGTACTGTCAAAATTTGGTGGTCAGCAGGGAGACATAACGACGTTTTCGTCGACGCGTCTCTTCAACCGGCGAGGCCTCGGCTGGACCTCGGCGGCCGGCGGACTGTCCTCCGGTCTGCGGCTTCCGCCTGAAAGGCGTCGCCGAGCCCGCTGAGCGTGACAATCCAGGCTGGCGAGACCGACTCGAACGTCTCGAGCCGCCCGGGGTCGACGAGACCGAACTCGAGGGCGACAGCCCCCGGCGGCGACCGCGGCACTCCCGCGTCGTGGAGCGGTGGAACGAGACGGCAACGGCCCGCGCCATCGACCACCGGCAGGGCTGGCGTCGATTCGCCGCTCGTCTTCGGAGAGATCTTCCAGGCGCGCGTCACCGGCGCTGCGCCATACGAACTGGATCGAAGGCCTCATGTCGCGTGCCGGCATTCCGAAAGGCGGCCGGTGGGCAAGCCTCGGCTGCGGCGCCGCAGGCGAGGAGATCAAGGCCGCTCACCGGCCTCTGCGGCCGGCTCTCGGCGTTCGACGCCTCCCGCGAGCCTCCTCCACCTCGAGTCGCGGCGGCTCCTGCGGCCGGCGACGCCGGCGTCGCGAACCTCACGTTCGAGACGATCGACCTCGACCGTTTCTCGCTCGAGGCCGGCGCCTTCGACGTCGTGATGATGAACATGTCTCTTCATCACGTGCGCGAGATCCGGGCGGCGCTCGAGGCCGTGAGGCGCGCGCCTGAAGCCCGCCGGCTTCCTCCTCCTCAACGAATTCGTCGGGCCGCGGCAGTTCCAGTTTCCCGAGACGCAGCCTCGAGGCCGTGCGCACGCTTCTCGCTGCGCTGCCCGAGAGTCACCGGAGAACGAGGCTCGACGACGGGTTTCCCGAAAACGGAGTATGTGCCGGATGCCGGTCGAGCACTGGAACGTCGCGGACCCCTCCGAGGCGATCCGGTCGGATCTCATCCTCCGGTCCGAGCGCCACGAAGAGAGCGGCTCTTTGAGATCGTCGTCCGCGCCGACTACGGCGGGACGATCCTCAACCTCCTCCTGGAACACATCATCCACAATTTCGATCCGCACGACGAGAAGGACGCCGCGCTCGTGAGGGTCCTCGCGGCGGCCGAGGCGCTGCTCGTCGACACCGGGGTTTTCGCGAGCGACTTCACCGCGATCGCGGCACGGCCGCTCGCCGCCGCGCGAGAGGCGCCCGCGCGAGGAACCGCGCCGCCTTCCCGCTTGCGCGGTCTCGCCCTCTCGTCCCCGAAGGACGCCGACGCGGCCGCGCGGCAAATCGAGAAGCTGACGAAAGAGCTGGCGGCCATGCGCGCCTCGCGCGGCTGGACAGCTCCTTCAGGCGCTCCGCGGCCTCGTCGGCCGCCTGGTGACTCGACACCGCCCACGTCAGCGTCCCAAAACCGAACGCGAGCGCCAGAAGCCACGCGATTCTCTCCGTCGTCAGGCGGCGCAGCGCGAGGAAGAGCAACGCGATCGAAGCCGCGGCGAGAACGGACGCGGCGAGCTTCTCCATGAGCACGCGCGCGACGCCGGGATGGATGACGCGGGGGACGAGCCAGGCCACGGGCGCGTAGAGCGGCGCTGGTGAGACGGGCGCGCCCGGAGAACGGCAAGAGTTGCCCCGTGACGATCCGCGCGATAGGCCAGGGGCGACACGGCGTCCGAGGGGTCCACCGTGAGGCCGTGGCCAGACAGGAGCCGGAACGGCAACAGGCTCGTCGCGTAGCTGTCGTAGCTCGCGATGTAACGCAGGTTGGCGTTGTAGACGACGAGCGCCACGAGAAGACGAGCCGCTTCGCTCCCGGGCGGCGTGCCATCGCTCAGCGTCGCCGCGCGGACTTCATCTCGGCGCGCGCTTCGCGGTCGGCCTCGCGGCGGCGGATCGTCTCGCGCTTGTCGTGCAGCTTCTTGCCGGTCACGAGCGCGATCTCGACTTTCACCCGCGGGCCCTTGAAATAGAGGTTGAGCGGCACGCACGTGGCGCCCGACCGCTGGATCTTCGACGCGAGGCGGACGATCTCGCGCTTGTGGAGGAGGAGCTTGCGGTTCCGCTTCGAGTCGACGTTGTTGTAGCTGCCCGCCCCGTAAGGCGGGATGTGGACGTTCCACAGCCAGGCTTCGCCGCCCGTCACCGCCACGTAACCGTCCTGCAGGCTGGCCCTGCCTTCGCGCAGGGACTTCACCTCGGTGCCCGTCAGCGCGACGCCCGGCCTCGAGCTTCTCCTCGACGTTGTACTCGTGGAACGCGCGCCGGTTCGACGCGATCGGGCGGTTCCCGGCGTTCTTCTGGGCCGCGCGCGCGGCCGCCTTCTCGCCCTGCCTCTCGATCCGGGACTTCACGGCGGTCCCCGATCAGTCCGACGCGTTCGCGACCATCCGCTTGAACTCGGGCGTGAGCTCGGGATCGAACTGCGTGCCCGCCTTCGATTCGAGGATGTCGATGGCCTGGTAGTCCGACAGGACGGCGCGGTACGAGCGTCGGCGACGTCATGGCGTCGAACGCTTCGCACAAATGGATGAGGCGCGAGCCGAGCGGGATCTCGTCGCCCTTCAGGCCGTCGGGATAGCCGCCGCCGTCCCACCGCTCGTGGTGGTGCCGGATGAGCGGGGCGATCGGGTACGGCCACGGAATGTCCTCGACGAGAAACGCCCCGACGCGCGGATGCTGGCGCACGAGGGCCATCTCCTCGTCGGTCAGGTTGCGCTTGGCGTAGATCGTGTCGTAGCTGAGCTCGCGCATGCCGACGTCGTGAAGGATGCGCGGCCACCGTGATCTGCTCGACCTCCATCGGCGTCACGCCGAGCTGGGCGGCGAGCTTGCGCGCCATGCGGCCCACGTTGAAGCAGTGCGTCTTCAGGGCGGTGCGCTTCTGCAGGCCCGGCTCGAGGAGCTTGTTGACGAGCCCCCGGTACGCCTCGCGGAAGCGGGCCTCGCTGCGGCTGCCGGCGAGGACGTTCCTGAGGACCACGTGCGCCGCGCGCAGCGCCTCGCGGACCTCGGGGTTCGGGCCGTGGCGGAACAGAAGAGAGAAGAGGACGACGCCCTCCGACGAGCTGTCGAGCACGCTCGACTGGATGGAGACGATCTCGGCCCGGCGCATCGCGGGCGCCTCCGCGCGGAGGCGTGTCGAGAGGCCGCCAGGACGGATCGGACGTGAACGGGAACGGGACGGCCGTCTTCGCGAAGATCTTCTCGAGGTTCTCGAGGAGCGCGGGCGTGATATCCGGATCGAGCGGGCGCCTCGCCGCGATCGTCACGGTCGCTCCCCCCGGCACGAAGGAGGACACGGCGGCCACCTCGACCTCCTCGTAGCTGAGACAGGTGGGAAGGTAGAGCGCGATGAACTCGGCCTCGCGCGGCGTGAGCCCGCCGCCCGCCGCCGTGACGGCCTTGGCGGGCGCGCTGCGCGAGAGCGTCTCCTCGACGAGGCGGTTCGCCCGCGCGACCGCGCTCGGGAGCTGGTTCGCCGCCTCCGTCTCGGGCTCGGCCGCCGGCGCGGCGGGCCGCCGAAGATGCCCGATCGTGCGCGAGCTGGGCCGTCGAAAAGCCCGACGTGCGCTCGAGCGGGGAGGGAGGCGCCGTCACGGTGGGCGTGCGGTCGAGCGGGCGCTCGATCTGCGGCGCCGCCTCGGAGGTGATCAGGTTGTCTTCGTTGCGCGCGTCCGCGATGCGGCGCAGCTCGATCGCGAAGCGGCGCAGGAGGTCGGAGATCTCGAGCGCGTCGTCCTGGGCGAAAGCCCAGGCGGCCGGCCTTCTCGCGCACGTCGACGAGCCCCATGATCCGCCCGTCGAGGTAGAGGGGCGCGAGGAGCATGCGCGTGGACGTCGCCTGAACCATCACGTCCGCCAGCTTTCCGGCGAGGTTCACGTTGTTGACGAACGTCGGCTCGCGGTGCTCGTAGATGTGGTTGACGAGCGCGTCGTTGCGGCCGAGGCGCTCGGCGAGATGGTCCGTGCGGCTGAAGCCGAACTGCGCCTTCAGGCGGAACGTGCTGCTCGCCGGATCGAGCGTGTAGAAAGCCGCTTTCGCCGGCCGCCATTTCTGGGCGAGCACGGCGAGAAAGTCCTGATAGTACTTCTCCTCAGCGGGCGCGAGCACGGCAGCCTCCGGACGCGACGAGGATATCAGCCGGGATTTTGCACGAGACGCCTGCGACCTGCGGTGTGACGGAAAAGCCGCAGGTGAGGGGTTTCCGCCACACACGAAGCCTCGGGAAGAGGCCGCGATCCGCGAAATCCCCTTGAAAAGAGCGCATCCGGGGTGGCATCCGCCGTGCAAATCCCGACCCGAATGCGCGCCCAGAGCACCCTGGTCCGGCGCGTCCGGCTGTCCGGAATCGGCCTGCACACGGGCCGCCACGTCCGGGTCGTCCTGCATCCGGCCCGCGCGGACCACGGGATCGTCTTCTACCGGTCCGACGTGGACGCTTTCATCCCGGCCGTCGCCGAGTCGGCGGGACGCTTCGACCACGCGACGTCGCTCGGCGAGCGCGGCCGCGACGTGGCCACGGTGGAGCACATCCTCTCCGCGGCCGTCGGGCGCGGGCCTCGACAACCTCCTCGTGGAGCTCGACGGACCCGAAGTGCCCATCCTCGACGGCAGCGCGCTGCCCTGGGTCGAGGCGTTCGACACCGCGGGCCTCGTCGCGCTGAACGCGCGCGCCGTGCCGTTCGTCCCGTCGCGCGTCTTCGCCGTCTCCGACTCGGGCGGCAGGAAGCTCGAGATCCGCCCCGCGCGCGACCTGCGCGTGACGTACACGATCGACTTCCCGAACCCGGCCGTCGGACGGCAGTCGATCACCGTGGTCCTCACGCCCGCCTCGTACGCCGCGCACATCGCGCCGGCGCGCACGTTCGGATTTCTCGCCGAGTACGAGATGCTCAAGGCGCACGGACTCGCCCGCGGAGCCCGGGAGGACAACTGCATCGTGGTCGGCGACGACCGCGTCGAGAACGGCGACCTGCGCTTCGCGGACGAGTTCGTGCGCCACAAGGCCCTCGACCTCCTCGGAGACCTCGCGCTCGTCGGGACGCCCGGTGCTCGGGCACGTGGTCGCGCACAAGGCCGGCCACACGATGCACGTGGCGCTCGCGCGCCTCCTGCGCGAGGAAAGCCGCGCGGCGTTCGGGGTTCCCGAGGCGGCACCGGCGCACACCGCGGCGCTGACCGCGCGAATCTGACCGGAATCCCACCGACCCGCTAAAGTCGGGGGGTGCGCCCCTCGACCGCCACCGTCCTCCTGGCCGCGCTTCTCGCCGGAGCGAGCCCGGCCCGGGCGCTCGTCGAAGGGAACGGTCCGGTGATCCCCGGCGTCTCGACGTGGGTGGCCGGACATGACCTCCACGTCGACGCGCGCCTCTCTCCCGCCCTGCCCGAGAACGTCCTCCAGCGCCTCGCCTCGGGGCTTCCCACGACCGTCACGTGGGAGCTCCGCCTCTTCTCGTTCCGCAATCTCTGGTTCGACGGCCTCAAGGACGAGAGGCGCTACGCCGTGACGGCCACCTACCGGCCCGTCACGTCCGACTACGCGGTCGAGCGCCGCCTCGACGCGCGCCTGCTCGACACGAAGGTCGTGCCGACGCGCGACGAGGCGGCGGCCGCGCTCGCGAAGGTGCCGGGGCTGCCGATCTTCACGATGGGCGACCACCTGCTCGGCAAGAAGCTCCTGGTCCGCGTGCGCTGCCTCTACGGGAGCGGCGTGGCCCTCGGAGTGGTGCCCACGAGCGCCGAGACCGTCTGGGTGCGGTCGGGGATCTTCGAGTGGACGGCGAGCGGCGCGCGCTGAACGACTCGTCGCCGCCGGCTCTGCCGGGACGGCGCTGGGCGCGGGACAACCGGATCCTCGTCGCGATCGCGCTCGCCCTCGGCGCGGCGCTCGCCGGCGGCTACGCGCTCGTCCTGCGCACGCGCAACCTCGCGCCCATCGCCGCGACGAACCGCGTTCTTCTCTTCGTCCTCTTCTACATCGTCGTCGTCCTCATCCTCGCGCTCGTCTTCGTGCTCGTGCGGAGCACGGCGAAGCTCGTCGTCGAGTCGCGCCGCGGCGTCTTCGGATCGCGCTTCCGCGTGCGCGTCGTCGCGTCGTACGTGGGCCTCGCGCTCCTGCCGATCACGCTCCTCGTCCTGCCCACCACCGGCCTCCTGCAGAAGAGCGTCGAACGCTGGTTCGCGCCGCCCGTCGAGGAGACGGTGCGCGCCGGACGGGAGGTCGCCGACCTCGTCCGCGCGCGGTCGGCGGCCCTCGAGCGCCGGACGGCCGAACGCCTCGCGCCCCGGCTCGCGGCGGTCTCCGACGGCGGCCTCGTCGCCCTCCTCTCGGCCGCGCGCGAAGAGTCGGGCGTCGACCTCATCGAGTGGAGGCGCCCCGGCCGCCCGCCCGTGGCCGTCAGCGCCACGCGGTGGCCGCTGCGCGACGTGAACGATCCCGGCGCCGAGTGGCTCGCGGACGCGAAGGCGCGAGGCGTTTCGCGGCGGCTCGAGCCCACGCGCGACGGCGGGCAGGCCGGACGGACGGTCGTCTCGCTGCCCTCCGGGCTCCTCGTCGTCGGCACGTTCGACCCGCCCGCCGAGGCCGAGCCGCTGCGCCAGCTCTCGCGCGCGACCTCGGCGTACGCGATGCTGAAGGCCGAGCGCGCGCAGCTCGAGGCCGTGCAGGTGCTCTTCTTCCTCCTCCTCGCGTTCCTCGTTCTCCTCGCGGCCGTGTGGGTCGGGCTCCTCCTCGCGCGCCGCGTGACGCGCCCGATCGCGGCGCTCGCCGCCTCGGCGCGGCGTGTCGGCGCGGGCGACTTCGACGCGCTCGTCGAGGTGGAGGGAGGCGACGAGATCTCCGCGCTCTCGCGCGCCTTCAACGCGATGACGTCCGAGCTGCGCAAGAGCCGGACCGAGCTCGTCGCCGCGAACGCCGAGCTCGCCGCGACGAACGAGCGCGTCGACGAGGAGCGCCGCCGCGTGCGCACGATCCTCGCGCGGCTCGACGCCGGCGTCGTCGCGTTCGGCGACGACGACACGCTGTATTTCCTCAACGAGACCGCGCGGCGCCTGCTCGGCCGCGACGAGAACGCCCGGTTCCCGCGCGCGCAGGACCTTCTCGCGTCCGAGGCCCTCGCCCCGCTCGCCGAGTTCCTCGCGCGCGCGCGAGCGGCGGCCGGCCCGCGCGAGGCGACGCTGAAGATCGGCCCCCGCGTGCTCGAGGCCCGCGTGACCCGGATTCCCGCCGGGGCCGCCGACGCGGGCGCCTGGGTCGTGACGCTCGAGGACACGACCGCCCTCGTCGCGGCCGAGCGCGCCGCGGCGTGGGAGGAAGCGGCGCGCCGCATGGCGCACGAGATCAAGAATCCCGCTCACGCCGATCCGCCTCGCGGCCGAGCGCATGCGGAGGCGCGCCCTCGGCAGGGACGCCGATCCCGATGGTCTCGCCTCGGTCGTGCGCGAGGGCGCCTCCACGATCATCGAGGAGGTCACGACGCTCGCCTCGCTCGTCGACACGTTCGGGCGCTTCGCCCGCCTGCCGGCCGCGGACCTCGCCCCGACGGACCTCGGCGCGGTCGTCCAGCAGGTCACGAACCTGTACGCGAACGTGAAGCGGGGCGTGACGGTGTCCGCCGACGTCCCGGAGACCCTTCCGCTCGTCAACGCGGACGCCGAGCAGGTGAAACGCGCCCTCATCAACCTCGTGGACAACGCCGTGGCGGCGACTCCCGGCGGCGGCCACGTGCGGATCCTGGCCGGCGTGGAGGGCGGACGCGCGCGGCTCGCCGTGGAGGACGACGGGGCCGGCATCCCCGAAGCGGAGCGGGAGCGCGTCTTCGACCCGGCCTACTCGACGAAGGCCCGGGGCTCGGGCCTCGGCCTCGCGATCGTCGCGCGCATCGCCGCCGAGCACGCGGGGCGCGTCCGCGTGGAGGAGAATGTCCCTCACGGATGCCGCTTCCTCCTCGAATGGCCGGCCGCGTGAGCGCCGCATGCGAATGAGCGCCGCATGACGGACGGCCCGCGCATCCTCGTCTGCGACGACGAGCCGGGTATCCGCAAGACGCTCTCGCAGATCCTCGGCGACGAGGGTTACGACGTGGACGCGGTCGGCCTCGGACAGGACGCTCTCCAACGCGCCTTCGGCGACGAGGATCAGCGGCCCGAGGCGATCTTCCTCGACGTCTGGCTGCCGGACATCGACGGCCTCGCCGTGCTCGATCGGCTGCGGGCCGCCGGCCTCGCGATTCCCGTCGTCATGATCTCCGGGCACGGCACGGTGGACACGGCCGTGCAGGCCGTCAAGCGCGGCGCGGACGACTTTCTCGAGAAGCCCCTGTCGCTCGAGCGCGTCCTCCTGACGCTGGACAAGGCGCTCGAGCGGTACCGCCTCGCGCGCGAGCGCGACGACCTCAGGCGCGAGCTCATGAGCCGCACGGACGAGGAAGCGGCCAGAGAGACGCTGCTCGGCACCAGCCCCGCGATGACGCGTCTTCTCGACGAGATCCGGCGCGCCGGGGCCTCGGAAGCGCGCGTCCTCATCATGGGCGAGAGCGGCGTGGGCAAGGAGCTCGTCGCGCGCGCTCTCCACCGCGCGTCGCCGCGCTCCCGGGGCCCCTTCATCGAGGTCAACGGCGCGGCGATTCCGGAGGAGCTCATCGAGAGCGAGCTGTTCGGGCACCTGAAGGGCTCCTTCACGGGCGCGATCGACGACCGCAAGGGGAAGTGGGAGCAGGCCGACTCGGGCACGCTCTTCCTCGACGAGATCGGCGACATGTCGCCGCGCACGCAGGCCAAGATCCTGCGCGCGATCCAGGACGGGCGCATCACGCGCGTCGGCGGCACCAAGCCGTTCGCGACGGACGTGCGGATCGTCGCCGCCACGAACCGGGACCTGCCCGCGATGATCCGCGCGGGGACGTTCCGCGAAGATCTCTATTTCCGGCTCGCCGTCGTCCCGCTCAAGGTGGCGCCTCTGTCCGAGCGGCCGGAGGACATTCCGCTCCTCGTCGCGCACTTCGCCGAGAGTCTCGCGCGCCAGCGCGGGCGGCGCCCGAAGGCGTTCGAGAAGGAGGCGCTCGAGGACCTCGCGAAGAGGCAATGGCCGGGCAACGTTCGCGAGCTGCAGAACCTCGTCGAGCGCGTCCTCCTCATGTCGACGGGCCCCGTCATCCGGGCCGTGGACCTCCCGCCCGAGGACGGCCCGGCCGCCGGGCGCGGCGCGTCCCGGCCGGCCTCGGACGAGATTCCGGCGCACGCGACGCTCGCCGAGGCGCGCGAGGCGTTCGAGAAGCGCTACCTCTCGCGCGTCCTCGCCGAAACGAAGGGCAACGTGTCGCGCGCGGCCGAGCGCCTCGGGCTCGACCGCACGACGCTCCACCGCAAGATGAAGGCCCTCGGGCTGGACGGGGACCCGGGCCCCCCCTCCTAGCGCCCGCGGCGCGGGGCGGCGCGCTCGGCCTCGGGAATGCGCTCGAGGGGCTCCTCGGATTCCGCGAGCGCATAGGCGAGAGCCGCGATCGCCGCGACCCCGGTGTTCAGCTCCTCGCGATCGATCTTGTCGAACGTGTCGTCGGCGGAATGGTGGACGTCGAAATACCGCGAGGAGTCCTGGATCGGCGAGAAGAGCGGCACGCCGGCGGCTCGCAGCGCGCCCACGTCGGCGCCACCGCCGCCCTTCTTCACGTTCCCGACGCCGAAGGGCTTCAGGATCTCCGCGACCGTCGCGAGCGCCGCCTCCGCCGAGGGGCCGGCGGTCCATCCGAATCCGGACACACGCCCCGCGCCGCTGTCGCACTCGATCGCGGCGACGTGGAAAGGAAGCTCGGCCGCATGCGCCTTCGCGTACGCCCGCGCTCCCGCGAGGCCGTTCTCCTCGTTCGCGAACGCGACGACGCGAAGCGTGCGGCGCGGCCGCTTCGGGAGCTGCCCGACGAGGCGCGCCGCTTCGATCGCGATCCCGAGGCCCGCCGCGTCGTCCACGGCGCCCTGCCCGAGGTCCCACGAATCGAGGTGGCCGCCGAGGAGGACGATCTCCTTCGGCTTCTCGCGGCCCGCGATCTCGCCGACGACGTTCGCCGAGAGGGCGTCGGGAAACGACCGGGCCGAGAGCGTGAAGCGCACGCGCACGGTCCTCCCGTCGGCGAGGAGGCGGTGAACGAGATCGGCGTCGGGATTCGCGAGAGCCGCGGCCGGAATCTTCGGAACACCCTCTTCGTAGCGCAGCGCGCCCGTGTGCGGAAATCGCGCGTTCGACGTGGCCACGGAACGGATGAGGGCGCCCACGGCGCCCAGCCTGGCGGCGCGCGAGGCCGCGGCCCCGCGGATCGGAACCGTCGCGCCGTAGCCCGACCCGTCCGGCTGGCGCTCCATGACCTTCCAGACGAGGACGATCCTGCCTCTCGCCTTCTCGCCGAGCGCGTCCACGCCCTCGAGAGACCGCGCCTCGACGACCTCGGCCTCGACGCCGCCCGCGGGCGTTCCCACGCTGCCGCCGAGCGCGCAGAGCGACAGCGGCACGGGCACGGGCGAGACGATCTCGCCGCTCTCCTCCCCGCGCTCCCAATGCGGCACGGTCACGGGCTCGGAATGGACGTTCGAAAAGCCCTGCGCCGTCAGCGCGGCCTTGGCCCACGCGACCGCCCGCGCGTCGCCCGGCGAGCCGGACAGCCGCGGGCCGACGGTGTCCGTGAGGCCGCGGGCCGTGTCGTACGCGCCGTTCGTCTTCGAGGCCGCGTTGACGAGGCGCTCGAGCGTGACCCGGAGATCGGAGCCGTCTCCGGGGCCCGCCGCGGAAAGAGCGAGGGCCGCGGCGGCGAGGAGCGCGCCCGCGGGAGACGAGACGCGCGCCCTTCACGAGAGCCTCTCGAGCAGCTTGTTCTCGAGCACCTGCGGGCCGGGGTCGGCCTCGAGCCTCAGGTAGTGCTCCGCCGCCGCGAGGAGCGCGGCCTGCGGGACGAGGCCCACGATCTCCGAGCCCACGACCGCGACGCCGTGGCGAGCGGCCTCGGATCTCACGGTCTCGAAGACGCGGTGGAGCGGAGTCTTCTCGAAGTTCGTCATGTTGATCGAAACCTGCACCTGGCCGCGCGCGTCGAGCTTCACGCCCATCGCCTTCACGAAGCGATAGCCCCCCGAAAGGTGGCGGATGGCCTTCGCGATGCGGTCGGCGATCGCGAGGTCCGGCGTCGCGAGGTTGATGTTGTACGCGACGAGCGGGGCGCGGGCGCCCACGACGGTGGCGCCGCCCGAAGGGTGCGGGGCCCGAGGGCCGAAGTCCGGGATCCACGCCGGCTCTGCCATCTTCGCCGCGAGGCCCTCGAACTCTCCCTTGCGGATGTTCGCGAGGTTCTGGCGAACCGGCGACGTCGCCGCATCCTCGTAGAGGTAGACGGGCAGGCCGTAGCGGTCGGCGAGCGCCTTTCCGAGGGTCTTCGCGAGGGCCACGCAGTCGGCCGCCGTGGCGCCGCGCAGGGGCACGAACGGGATCACGTCCACGGCCCCGACGCGCGGATGGGCGCCCCTGTGCGTCCGGAGGTCGATCTCGGAGAGCGCGGCCCCCACGAGCGCCGTCATCGCCGCCACGAGGGCGTCCCCATCCCCGAGAAACGTGAGGACGGACCGGTTGTGATCCGCGTCCGAGGTGCGATCGAGAAGGACGACCCCCTCGGCGGCCTTCACGGCCGCATTCGCCAGAGCCGACACGACCTCCTGCCGGCGCCCCTCGCTCACGTTCGGAATGCATTCGATCAGTGCGGCCATCACGCCTCCGGGCGGGCGATCGTATCCGACGGCGCGCCGGCGTCCCCCCGCCTTCACCGCTCGAAAGGCCTCGGCGAGACTTACTCTGCTCCGAGCCGCGCTGTTCTTTGCTAGCATTCGGTCTGATGAGTTCTTATGCCGGGAGCCCCGCTCTCGCCCCGGAGGCGCGGGAGAAGGTCCTCCAGACGTTTCGCCACACGCTCGTGCTGGCGCAGGAAGGCAAGAACGAGGAGGCCCTCCTCGGCTGCGACTTCCTGCTCAAGATGGACGCGCGCTTCGCGCCGGCGCGCAGCCTCCTCGAGGTGCTGCGCGGCGTGGCTCCGGGCACCCCGGTCAACGTCGAGAGGTTCACCGACTACTTCGGCGCCGAAAGCGCGGGCGAGGCGCTTCCGGATTCGCCCGACGAACTCAAGGAGGCGTTCCCGCGCGGTCCGGCCACGCCGGTGCCCCCGGCCCCGTCCGCGGGCGGGCTCGACGATCTCGTGTTCGGCGACGAGGGAGTCGGCGGGCTAGGCTCCTCCCTTCCGGAGGCTCCGCGGTCCGAGGCCGAGCTCGTCCCGCCGCCTTCCGCGGGCGACCCGTTCGGCGGTCTCGACGACCTGCGCCTCGGCATGCCTACGGGCGGGCAAGGTGCCGCGGGATCGATTCCGGCGCCGGCTGCGGCCCCCCCGCTGGCTTCCCCGCCTTCGGCACCGCCGCTCGCTCAGCCGGCGCCCAGCCAGGCCCCGCTTCGCGCCGCGACGTCCGGCGTCCAGGCCGATCCGCGCATCACGCAGTTTCTCAAGCAGGGAGACGAGGCGCTCGCGCGCGGTAACGCGCAGGAGGCGATCGACCTCTGGTCCCGGGTCTTCCTCATCGACCTCTCGAACGAGGAGGCGAGCCGCCGCATAGACGCGGCGCGCGAGTCGCAGGCGGAAGCGGCGCGCAAGATCGACCTCCTTCTCACCGAGGGCGTGACGCAGTACGAAAGCGGCGACCTCGCCGGCGCCCGAAACAAGTTCCTCGACGTCCTCGCCCTCTCCGAGCACGACGCCACGGCCCGCGGCTATCTCAACCAGATCGAGGCGGCCCTTGCGTCGGCGGAAGGCGGCGCGCGCGTCTCCGCCAGCGACGGGCGATTCCGATTTCATGAAGCACGAGATCGAGGCGCCGGCGCCTCCCGCGTTCGCGGAGGACTCGGGCGTGGGGCGCCGCTCCGAGGGGGACGCGACCGACGCCGGCCTCGAGCCCGCGGCGACGAGCGGACCGCGGGAGGCCGGGCGGGGAGGCAAGGGCCGGATCGACGTGCGCATCCTCCTCGCGGCCGCGGGCGTTCTCCTCCTGGTCGCCGCCGGGGGCGCGTACTGGCTCCTGCGCGGCAGGCCCTCCGCCGGCCCCGCGGCCGCGGCCGGACCTTCCCCCAAGGGGGGCGCGCCCGGCGGGCGCGCGACGGCCGACGACCCGTTCCAGAAAGCCCAGGTCCTCTTCGATGCCGGAAAGATCGACGAGGCGATCGCCGTCCTCGCGAAGCTGCCCGACTCGGATCCGCGCCACAACGAGGCGCTCGTGAGGATCGAGAAGATGAAGTCCTCGGCGGCGCCGACGCCCGGACCGGCCGCTCCGAGCGCCGCGCAGCTCGACGAGATGCGCATCGCCGGTTTCACCGCGATGTCCTCGAGCCGGTACATCGACGCCCTGAAAAACCTGGATCCCGTCGTCAAGGCCCGCCCCCAGGACGCCGAGGCGGCGGCCGCGGCCCAGCGCGCGCACGAGCAGGTCGAAGCCCTGAGGAACGCCTCGAAGTCGTACAACGAGGGCGACTACGAAAGCGCGATCAAGCTCCTCTGGGAGCTCCGCAAGGGGGACGCGAAGAACCAGGACGTCGAGGAGTACCTCGTCAACGCGTACTACAACTCCGCGGTGCAGAGCCTGCAGGCGGGAAACATGGCGAAGGCCACGATCGCCGTGAAGGAGGCCACGGACCTCAGGCCGGGCGACGCCGAGGCGCAGCGTCTCCTGCGCTTCGCGCGCAAATACCCGCGGGGCGCGACCGACCTGCTCTCCCGCATTCTCATCAAGCACCTCACCCTCAGGCCCTGAGGCCGGACGCGAAATGTCCGAGCCCCCGCGCGATCCGCTCGCCGAACACCCGATCGCTCCCGATCCCCCGCGGCGGCGGTCTCCGCCGCGCACGACTCTCGAGCTCTTTCCGGACGTCTCCGAGAAGCCTTTCGGCCCCCCGGCGGAAAGTGCCGCGAAAGAGCCCGCCAAAGAGCCGGCTCCCGCCGAGGCGCCTCCGGCGGCTCGCGAACGGTCGAGGCCCGAAGCGGAGATGTTCTTCGAGCCCGCGGCCGCCGGGGGCGACCTCGAAGGGCCGCGCGCGGTGGCTTTCGCGCGGCGGGTGGCGGCGGGCCTCGCCGATCTCCTCATCCTCGCCCTCGTCGGCGCGGTCGAGCTCGCCGCCGGCGCGCTGCTTCTCGACCTGCGCTTCCCGCCTCCCGCGTTCCTTCCGCTCGCCGCTTTCCTCCTGCTCGCCGCTCTCGTCCTCCTCGTGCTCGCGCCGTTCGTCTGGGGCACGACGCCCGGAATGGCGCTCGCCGACCTGAGGATTCGCGCCGAGGACGGCGGCTCTCCCACCCTGTCCGCCGCGCTGCTGCGCTTCGCCGGCTTCCTGCTGACCGGCGCGCTCGCGGGCGTGCCTCTCCTCGTCGCCGCGTTCGACCGCCGCGGACGGACGCTCGCGGACCTCGTCTCGCGCACGACGATCGAGCCCGTGGAGGCCGCCGAGCCCTCCGGCCTTTCGTAGGGGGCGCCGTGCGCCTCGCGCTTTGCCAGATCGACACGACCGTCGGGGACTTCGCGGGCAACACCGCCCGGATCCTCGAGGGCCTGACCCGGGCCGAGGAGGCGCGGGCGGATCTGGCCGTGTTTCCCGAGCTCGCGATCTGCGGCTATCCGCCCCTGGACCTCCTCGAGCGCCCGTCGTTCGTGCGCGAGGCCGCGCGCGCTCTCTCGCACCTCGCGCGGCGCGCGCGGCGGACGGCGCTCCTCGTCGGGACGTTCGTGCCGAACCGGAACCGCGTCGGCAAGCCGTTCCACAACGTCTCGGCCCTGCTCGAGGGCGGACGCGTCAAGGTCCTCGCGAAGAAAACGCTCCTGCCGACGTACGACGTCTTCGACGAAGGGCGCTGGTTCGAGCCGGGAAACGGCTGCGTCGTCCTGCCGTTCCGCGGGGAGCGGCTGGGGCTGCCCGTCTGCGAGGACCTCTGGAACGACAAGGACTTCTGGCGGCGACGGCGCCTGTATCACGCCGACCCGGGCGAGGCCCTGGTCGAGCGCGGCGCGACGCTCGTGGTCGCGATCTCGGCCTCGCCGTTCTCGGAAGGGAAGCCCCGCCTTCGGCGCCGGATGCTCGCCCGCTACGCGCGCGACGGGCGGGTGCCCGTGGCGTCTCTCAACCTCGTGGGAGGGAACGACGAGCTCGTCTTCGACGGCGACTCGATGGTGCTCGACGGCCGGGGGCGCGTCGTCGCGCGGGCCGCGCAGTTCGAGGAGGACTTCGTGGTCGTGGACATCGTGCGGGACGGGCGGGGGCTCGCGCGAGTCGTCCCGGTCTCGGGAGAGAAAGCGCCCGACTTTCCCGACGATCGCCGGCGGCGATCCGCTCGAGTCGCTCCGGCGCGCGCTCGTCCTCGGCATCCGCGACTACGCCAAAAAGTGCGGTTTTTCGACCGCGGTGCTCGGCCTGTCGGGGGGAATCGATTCGGCGCTCGTCGCGGCCCTCGCGGTCGAGGCGCTCGGACGGGAGAACGTGACGGGGCTCGCCATGCCGTCCCCGTACTCCTCCGAGGGCTCGGTCGCGGATGCGCGCGCTCTCGCGCAGAACCTCGGCATCCGTCTCGAGATCCTGCCGATCGACACGCTCTTCGACGATGCGCGCCGGACGCTCGCGCCTCTGTTTCGCGGCCTCGGGGAGGATGTCACCGAGGAGAACATCCAGTCGCGCCTGCGCGGCCTCCTCGTCATGGCGGTCTCGAACAAGAAGGGGCCGCTCGTCCTCACGACCGGCAACAAGAGCGAGCTCGCCGTGGGCTACTGCACGCTCTACGGCGACATGTGCGGCGGGCTCGCCCCGATCTCGGACCTCCCGAAGACGCGGGTCTATGCGCTCGCGCGGCATCTCAACGCGCGCGCGGGAGGCGCGCTCATCCCGGAGGCGTCGCTCGCGAAGGCCCCCTCGGCCGAGCTTCGGCCGGACCAGACCGACCAGGATTCTCTTCCGCCGTACCCGCTTCTCGACGCGATCCTCGAGAGCCTCGTGGAGCGGAATCTCTCCGTCGAGGCCGCCGCGCGAAGGGCGCGCGCTCCGCTCGCGCTCGTGAGGAAGATCGCCCGCCAGGTGGACCGCGCCGAGTACAAGCGCAATCAGATGGCGCCCGGCCTGAAGGTATCCGCGAAGGCCTTCGGCAGCGGCCGAAGGATCCCGATCGCGCAGAGGGCGCCGCTCTGAAGTACACCGCGTCCCTCGAGGCGCAGCGCTATCCCTGGAAGGAGATCCCGGGCTCCTCGCACGTGCTGCTCCTCGAGAAGGTCCTCGCGCGCGGAAAGGACCTCGCCGTTCTCGACCTCGGCTTCGGCGCCGGGCTCCTCGCGCGGCGCGTCCGTCCGGCGTGCCGGTACCTGGCCGGCGTCGAGCTGGACCCCGAGGCGGCGAAGGAAGGCGCTCCGTTCTTCGACGAGCCCGTGACCGGCGACCTCCTCGAGGGGATTTCCGGACCGTGGAAGGAGCCCTTCGACGTGATCGTGGCCGGCGACGTCCTGGAGCATCTGCCGCGTCCCGAAGTCCTGCTGGACTCCCTGAGGCGGCTTCTGAAGCCGGACGGAGTTCTCCTGCTCTCGCTGCCGAACGTCGCGAACGTCACCGTGCGGCTCGGCACTTCTGTTCGGGCGTTTCCACTACGCGCCCCGCGGCATCCTCGACCGCACGCATCTGCGCTTCTACACGCGGAAGACCGGCCGCGCCCTCCTCGAGGAGAGCGGCTTTCGCGTCCTGTCGATCGACGCGACCGCGATGCCGCTCGAGCTCGCCCTTCCCGCGCTTTCACGCCCGCCTCTCGCCGGGGTCGTGCGCGCCGCCGCGCTCGCCGCGGCGCGCCTCTGGCCCACTCTCTTCGGCTACCAGTTCGTCTACGAGGCGCGCCCGTCGTGACGGCGACACGCGGAAGTCCCGCGCTCGGGACGCAGGCCGCGCCCGCGCGCACGGAGCCGCTGCGGGGCGTCGACCTGACGATCGTCATCCCCGCCTACAACGAGGAAGAGCGGCTGCCCGCCTCGCTCGGGGCGGTCTCGGCCTATCTCGCCGCCCGGCCGTCGGCGCCCCGCGTCGAGGTCCTCGTCGTGGACGACGGCTCCTCCGACGCGACGGCCTCGCGCGCCGAGGACGCGGGACGCCGCCACGGCCTCGACGTCCGCGTCCTCCGCCTCCCGCAGAACCGCGGCAAGGGCTTCGCGGTCCGCACCGGCTGCCTCGAGGCCGCGGGCCGCCTCATCCTCGTGTCGGACGCGGACTTCTCGACGCCCATCTACGAATGGGAGAAGCTCGCGTCGGCGAACGCGCCGGTCGCGATCGGCTCGCGCGCCCTGGACGAGTCGCTCGTCAAGGAGCACCAGTCGATCGGACGGAGAGCCATGGGCAAGCTCTTCAACCGGATCGTGCGCCTCCTCGTCGTGCCGGGCATCCGCGACACCCAGTGCGGCTTCAAGCTCTTCACGCGGGAGGCCGCGCGGGCGATCTTCTCTCGCGCCCGGGTCGACCGCTTCGCGTTCGACGTCGAGGCGCTCGCCCTCGCGCGCGGGCTCGGCTATCCGATCGCCGAGGTGCCCGTCCTCTGGTTCAACTCCCCCGACTCGCGCGTCACGCTTCTCGGCGGCGCGCAGGCATACCTCGAGGTGTTCCGCATCCGGCGGCGCCTGAGGACGAAGACCTGAGCCGGATGACGGGCTCGGAACTCCTCGACGGCTCGCCGTGCCGCTGATCCGCGCGATCGGCAGATGGGGTCTGACCTGGCTGGTCGTGAACGCCATCGTCGGCAGCGCGGTCTTCGGCCTTCCCGCCGAATACGTCACCCTGCTCGGGAAAGCGAGCGTGCTGGCCGTCATCGTCGGCGGCTTTTCCACGGCCATCATCATCGCCTGCACCGCCGAGGTCGCCTCGAAGATCCCCGAGCCCGGCGGTTCCTATATCTACGCCCGCACCGTCTTCGGCCGGTTCGCCGGAATCCAGGTGGGGTGGTTCTCCTGGGCGGTTCGCCTCACGGCCACGGCGGCCGGAGCGTCGCTCTTCGTCTCCTATCTCGGCGGACTGATTCCCTCCGTCGAGCACGGATGGCCGCGCGCCGTCGTGCTCACGCTCCTCCTCGGCGGACTGACCGCGGGCAACTACATAGGCGTGCGGAGCGGAGCGAATCTCAGCAGCCTCTTCGCCGTGGTGAAAATCTCGCTGCTGATCGGCCTCGGGCTCTATGGCGCGGCTCATTCAGGCGGCCAGGGCGATCGTCGTGGCGATGTCCGACGTCGCAGCGCCCGGGGTCAGGAACTGGTTCGAAGCGCTCCTCCTGCTCTCGTTCATGTACGGGGGATTCGAGACGGCCTTGATGCCGCTCGGCGAGGTCGAGAACCCCCGTCGCGTCGTGCCCTTCGCGCTCGCCGTCGGACTCGCGTTCTGCATCGCGATCTACTCCCTGATCCAGATCGCCGTGCTGAACACGCCCGGCGCGCAGAGCAGCGCCCGCCCGCTCGCCGTCCTCGCCTCCGGGCTCTTCGGACCCGTCGGCGCCGTTCTCACGAGCATCGGCGCGATGGTCTGCATCTACGGATACCTGTCCGCCAGCGTCCTCGGCTCGCCGAGACTCGCGTACGCCCTGGCCGACAAGGGCGACTTTCCGCCGTTCCTCGCCAGGCTTCATCCCCGCTTCAAGACACCCCACCTGTCCATCGTGTTGTTCGGCGCCTGCACCTGGGCGGTCGCCGTCACCGGCAGCTTCCGGGCGGCACTGGCCCTGTCCATCGGCGCTCGCCTCGTCACGTACGGAACGACCTGCGCCGCGCTCGTGCCGCTGCGGCGCAATCTGCCGGAACGCCGGGGATTCACGATTCCGTTCGGACCCCTTCTCAGTTTCCTGGGGGTCGCCATGACGCTCGTGCTCGTCACGCGTGTGCACCAGCGCGAAGCCATCGCCCTCGCAGCCACCGGCGTCGTCGCCACCCTCAACTGGTGGTGGATTTCCAGGCGGTCGCCGGAGACGTCTCCGAACGTTTGATTCGAACTGAATCATGGCGGAACGGCCAGCCACGACATAGGTCTTTCAAAGGAGGTTCTCTCATGAAGGGATCAGGGAAGGGTGTCGCTCTCGCTTTGGTCGTCGCTCTCGTTCCACCGCTCGCGCTGATCGCCGCGACCGGAGACGCCCTTTCCGACGGACCTCAGAACTGGACGGCCCCGCCGTACTGGACGCCGGCGGGGAATGCCGAAGGTACCGAGAGCGCCGCACGCGGGGCGGGACGCCAGGCGCTCGTGACGCTATCCGGACCTCTGCCGTTCGTCGCCGTAACGCCGTGCCGCGTCATCGACACGCGCGCGGGTAGCGGCTTCCCCGCCGGCTACGGCCAGCCCTCGTTACCCGGAGGCGGTGCGCAGAGGACGTTCGTGATCAACGGGCAATGCGGCATTCCTGCGGACGCCCAGGCGGTGTCGTTCAATTTCGCCGTCTGGGTTCCGACCACGCGGGGCGATCTGCGCGTGTTCCCGACGGGCGCGACGACCCCTCTGGTCTCGACGCTCAACTGGGAAGCGGGCATTCTGTCTCTCGCCAACGCCGCCGTGGTGCCTCTCGGAGCCGGTGGAGCCGTGACCGTGCAGGTGGATGGGCCGGGCACCGTGGACATCTTCGTCGACATCAACGGCTATTACTCGCCGCTGGGAGTCGTCAACAGCCTGAACGGGTTAGGGGGCGCCGTGACCCTCGCCCAAGGCACCAACGTGACGATCACGCCCTCGGGCAGTACGCTGACGATCGCGTCAACGGGCTCGGGCGGGACCACCGGGTCCGACCGGGCCGACGGGAGCCACCGGTTCGACGGGCTCCATCGGCGTCACCGGCCTGAACGGGGCGTCGGGCGCAACAGGTGCTACGGGTGCCGCCTCCACCGTCCCGGGCCCCACGGGTCCAACGGGCGCTGACGGGTGCCGCCTCCACCGTCCCGGGCCCCACGGGCCCGACCGGGCCGACGGGTTCGGGCGCGACGTGGGTCCAGGTCACGGGAGTGTCCCAGCAGGCGGCCTCGAACGTCGGCTACCTGGCGAACAACGCGGCGCAGGTGACGATCACGTTGCCGGCATCTCCCGTCCTCGGGGATGTCGTGAGGGTGGCGGGCCTGGGGCCGGGGGGATGGAGGGTCGCGCTCAATGCCGGCCAGCAGGTGACGGGTCCTCTGGGCTGGACGCCGCGGGCGAGCAACGGGGCCTGGTTCTCGATCGCGTCGTCCTCCGACGGGACGAAGCTCGTGGCCGTGGACCACAACATCGGTCCGATCTTCACGTCGACCGATTCCGGAGTGACCTGGACTGGGCGCGAGACGCCCTCGGGTGTGGGCCGCGGTGGCGTCGTCGGCCGACGGGACGAACCTCGTGGCCGTGGAATTGGGCGGCCTGATCTACACGTCGGCGAACTCCGGGGCCGACTGGGCGGGGCACGAGAGCAGCCGACTCTGGCAGGCGGTCGCGTCGTCCGCCGACGGGACGAAGCTGGTGGCCGGCGTCAACTTCGGCCTGATCTACACGTCGACGAACTCGGGCGTCAACTGGACGCCGCGGCCCGGCACCAGCCATGTCTGGACGTCCCTGGCCTCGTCCGCCGACGGCGTGAAGCTCATCGGATCGACCGAACTCAGCTTCGCTCTACACGTCGACGGACTCGGGAGCTACCTGGACGCCGAGGTTGGGAGAGGCCTCCTGGACCTCGGTGGCCTCGTCTTCCGACGGGACGAAGCTGGTCGCGGTGGCAAACGGCGGCGGGATCGTCGCCTCGACGGATTCCGGGGTCACGTGGACGCCGCGCGAAAGCGCTCCGAAGCTGGATGTCCGTGGCGTCGTCGGCCGACGGGACGAAGCTCGTGGCCGTGGTTCAGAACGGTCAGATCTACACGTCGACCGACTCGGGATTCACCTGGACGCCGCGCGACAGCGACCGAAATTGGAAATCCGTCGCGTCTTCCTCCGACGGGACGAAGCTCGTGGCCGGGGTCGACGGCGGCCCGATCTACACGTTCCCGGGACCGACGAGCCTCGGTCCCGGGGGCTATCTCACGGGCGATTCCGACGCGGCGATCGAGCTGCAATTCATCGGGAGCGGCCCGCTTCCGCGTGCTCAGCATGTTCGGGAACGTCGCGTCGCAGTGAACCTCAGTAGAGCGGGAACGCCGCCGTCAGCTCCCGGACCTTCTCCTTGACGCGCGCCTGAATGGAGGCGTCCTCCGGCGCGTCGAGCACCTCGCCGATCCAGCCGGCGATGGTCTTCATCTCGGCCTCGCCCATGCCGCGCGTCGTGACGGCCGGCGTCCCGATGCGCAGGCCCGACGTGACGAGAGGCGGATTCGGGTCGAAGGGAATCGTGTTCTTGTTCACGGTGATGCCCGCGGCGTCGAGCGCCTTCTCGCAGACCTTCCCCGTCAGCCCCTTCTTTCCGACGTCGACGAGGAAGAGGTGGTTGTCGGTCCCGCCGGAGACGATCCGGAAACCCTTCGCGGCCACGGCCTCCGCGAGGACTCGGGTGTTCGCGACGACCTGCTTCTGGTACCTCGCGAAGTCCGGCTCCATCGCCTCCTTCAGCGCCACGGCCTTGGCCGCGATGACGTGCTCGAGCGGGCCGCCCTGCTGGCCCGGGAAAACGGCCCTGTCGACCTCCTTGGCCCACTCGGGCACGCAGAGGATCAGCCCCGCGCGCGGCCCGCGCAGCGTCTTGTGCGTCGTCGTCGTCACGAAGTGCGCGTGGCCGACGGGCGAAGGGTGCAGGCCCGTCGCCACGAGTCCCGCGATGTGCGCCATGTCGACCATGAGGAGCGCGCCGACGGCGTCGGCGACCTCGCGGAACTTCGGGAAGTCGAGCGTGCGCGGGTACGCCGAGGCGCCCGCCACGATGAGCTTCGGCTTCTCGCGCTCGGCGATGGCGCGAAGCTCGTCGAAGTCGATGACCTCCGTGTCCTTCCTGACGCCGTAGGCCACGACGCGGTAGAGCTTCCCGGAGACGTTGAGCGGGTGGCCGTGGGTCAGGTGGCCGCCGTGCGCGAGGGACATCCCCATGAACGTGTCGCCGGGTTTCAGGCAGGCCATGTAAACGGCCGTGTTCGCCTGGGCGCCGGCGTGCGGCTGGGCGTTCACGTGGATCGCGTCGGGATTGCCCGGCGAGAAGAGCGCCTTGGCGCGCGAGATGACGAGCGACTCGGACTGGTCCACGAACTCGCAGCCGCCGTAGTAGCGCTTTCCCGGATATCCCTCGGCGTACTTGTTCGTGAGGACCGAGCCGACCGCCTCGAGGACGGCCCGCGACGTGAAGTTCTCGGACGCGATCAGCTCGATTCCCTCGCGCTGCCGCGCGAGCTCGGCCGCGATGATGCGGGCGATCTCGGGATCGGTCTCGGCAAGAGACCGGTTCATGAGCGTGGCGCGGCTGGCGGTCGTCGACATGGATCCTCCAGAGCTCTCGGATCGTATCGCGGCGGCCGGCCTGGCGCGTCAGGGGCCTTCCGGGCGCGTGACGCGGATAGGCGGACACCATCGAGTCGTACTCGGCGAGGGCGTAGCTGTCGGTCATCCCGGCGAGGTGGTCCGCGATCGCGCGCAGGAAGAGAGGCTTCTTCGTGTAGTTCGAGGCGATCTCCGCGTCGAGGCGCTTGAGCGGGACGTCGCGCAGGTACGGGACGCCCGCGAGGTCGCGGTAGCGCAGGAGCACGTAGTCGGGCAGGAGGCGCGGGTTCCTGTACCACGCCGAAAACAGCGTCGTGACGACGAGCTGCGCGCGCCCGTCGTGCCGCGCGACGCGGTAGCTGTGGATGACGTTCTGGTAGATGAACTCCTTGAGCTCCTGGTAGAAGCGGTCGCCCGTCTTCGAAGGGGCGACGAGCGAAGCCGGGAGCTTGCGGCGCTGGGCGTAGAACTCGTCGGAGCGTCGCGATCTTCTTCGCCTCGAGCCACTTCCCGATCGAGGCGCGCGAGGCCGTGATGAGGTCGGTGACGAGGAGGTGGATCATCCCGCGGATGAGCATGGCCTGCCGCACCGTGTTGTCCTTCGTCGCCGCGTAGGCGGGGCCGAGCGCGTCCACGACCGCGCGCGACACGGAGCAGCGCGAGCACCTTGTCGAAATCCACGAGCTTGAGGCCGTCCTCGAGGTCGTGCGCCTGCTGGGCGAACTCGTCGGCCCACCCCACGGCCTGGCACTCGAGGTGGCCGCCGGACGAGAGGTTCAGGCCCTCGGCGTCCACGTCGGGAAACGGGAAGTCGCGGCGCCACGTCGTGTGCTTGAGGATGCCCTCGCGCGTGTCGTTCGTGAGGTTGAGGCCGGGGTGCTCGTAGCGCTTCTCGAGGACGTCGACGACGCGCACGGACTGGTAGTTGTGCTTGAACGCCCCGACGTGCGCGGCGACCTTCGGGTCGATCGGGATCGAAGGCTCGCCCCCGGTGAGGATGCGGTTCAGCACCTTCTCGCCCGAATGCCCGAACGGCGTGTGGCCGAGGTCGTGGCCGAGCGCGCAGGCCTCGGCGAGGTCCTCGTTCAGGCGCGAGCGCCCGGGCCATCGTGCGGGCGATCTGCGTGACCTCGAGCGTGTGCGTGAGGCGCGTCCGGTAGTGGTCGCCCTCGAACGGGATGAAGACCTGCGTCTTGTGCTTGAGCCTTCGGAAGGCGCGCGAGTGGATGATGCGGTCGCGGTCGCGCTGGTACTCCGTCCGGTAGTCGTACGTCTTCCCTTCCTCGGCGATCGGGTACCGCCGCACGGCGCGCGACGCGCGCGAGGCGTAGATCGCGAGCCGCGCGTCCTCCTGGGCCTCGAGGTCCTTCTTCGTGAGAGTGGGGACGAGAGCCACGGCGGGAGAAGGCGCGGTCACGCTCTCGATCTTAGCCGCAGCACCTCGCCGACGAGATAGAGCGAGCCGGCGACGAGAACCGGGCCGTCCCCGTCCGCCTCCTCGAGCCGCGCGAGCCCCTCGGCCACGGAATCGCGCCGTTTCGAGGTCCGGCCGCCCCAGCCGCGCGCGCAGCGCCTCGGGCTTCTCGGCCCGCGGCGACTCGGGCGCCACGAGGACGATCCGGCGCGCGCGCGCGGCGAGCGGCGCGAAAACGCCCGGCAGGTCCTTGTCCGAAAGGCCGCCGAAGAGGAGGTCGACCCGGCCCGAAAGGCCCGTCGCGTCGAGATGCTCCGCGAGAGCGGAAGCACCCGGCGGGTTGTGGGCGCCGTCGAGAAGGAGGGGCCTCGCCCCGGCGCGTTCGAGCGTCTGCAGGCGCCCGGGCCAGCGCACGGCCGCGAGACCGCGCGCGACGGTCGCCTCGTCGAGCGGCGCGACGGCGCGCGCGGCCGCGAGCGCGAGCGCGAGGTTCTGCCTCTGGTGCGCTCCCGGCAGCGCGAAGAGCGACGTCCGCCGGCCGGAGGGATCTCCACGAGGCGCGCCCCGATCCGCCGCGCCTCGGCGTGGAGCGACGGCGCGCGGGCCTTCGGCGGTGCCCGACGCCCCGACGAGCGCCGGCTGGCCCTTCCGGAAGATCCCGGCCTTCTCGCGCGCGACGTCCTCGAGCGTGGGGCCGAGAACGTCGAGATGGTCGGCGCGCGACGTTCGTCACGATCGAGACCTCGGGCGAAAGGACGTTCGTCGCATCGAGCCGCCCTCCGATCCCGACCTCCACGACGGCCGATCCGGACGCGCGCGCGCCGAAACAGCTCGAACGCCGCGACCGTGAGCGCCTCGAAGTACGTGGGCCCGCGGAGGCCCGGCGCCGCGACGCGCGCGACGAGCGCGAGCGCGTCGTCGAGCGCGGCGGGCGAGACGTCGCGGTCGTTCAGCGCGCATGCGCTCCGTCACGGAGACGAGATGCGGCGACGTGTAGAGCCCGCAGGGAACGCCCGCGGCCGTGAGGATCGCGGAGATCGTCGCGGCGGTCGACCCCTTGCCGTTCGTGCCTGCCGATGAGGATCGAAGAAAAGGAAGATTGGGGATTTCCTAGAGAGGCTAAGAGGGCGCGAGTCCGCGCTCAGGCCCGGGCGGATCCTCTGCGGGCCCGAGCGCCTCGAGCCACGCCAGACCGGAGAACAGCGTCGACGCGCTCAAGCCACGTGCCGCCATTCACCTTCTAAGAAAATCCGAATCACTGCGTTTCCCCGGGCTCGAGCCATCAACCGGTCTGGAGCAGCCGCAGCACGCGCGCGACCGTCGCGCGCATGTCGGCGCGCTGCACGACGATGTCCACGAAGCCGTGGTCCTGCAGGAACTCGGACCGCTGGAAACCTTCGGGCAGCGTCTGGCGGATCGTCTGCTCGATGACGCGCGGGCCCGCGAAGCCGATGAGCGCCTTCGGCTCGGCGAGCGTGACGTCCCCGAGCATCGCGAAGGACGCCGTGACGCCTCCCGTCGTCGGGTCCGTGAGGACCGCGACGTACGGCACGCGCGCGGCGCCGAGGCGCGCGAGCGCCGCGGAGACCTTTCCCATCTGCATCAGGGAGAGGATCCCCTCCTGCATGCGCGCGCCGCCGGACGCCGTCACGATCACGAGCGGGATCGCGCTCGGCAAGCGCCTGCTCGGCCGCGCGCGTCAGGACCTCGCCCACGACCGAGCCCATCGAGCCGCCCATGAAGGCGTAGTCGAGAATCGCGACGATCGCCGGAACGTCCTCGATCGTGCCCTTCGCCGTGAGGATCGCGTCCGGCCGCCCCGTCTTCGCCTCGGACTCCTTCAGGCGGTCGCGATAGCGCTTGCTGTCCTTGAACTTGAGCGGGTCCGTGGGCCGGACGTCGCCGAAGAGGGGCTGTCCGCCCGCGTCCCCGAGCAGGAGCCGCATGCGCTCGGCCGCCGGCAGCCGGAAGTGAAAACCGCACTTCGGGCACACGCGGAGATTGCGCTCGACCTCCTTCAGGTAGAGCGCCTCGCGGCACCCCTCGCATTTCAGGAACAGGCCCTCGCCCAGCGAAGAGCTCGTCTTCGGGTCGCGTGGAGCGCGCGGAATCTTGTCCTTTCGGAACCACATGGCCGAGAACCGGGGATCTTAGCGCGCCCGCGCGGGGCCGAGAGAGACGATCGGCCGTCCGCCCGCGCCCGGCGCCGACGCACGCCTCGACCCCGAAGAGGGCCGACAGGAGGGGCTCGGTGAGCGTGTCGACGATCGGACCGGCCGCGAGCACGCGCCCGCGCGGAGAGGAGCAGCGCGTCGTCGGCGCCCGTCGAGGCGACGTCCAGCTCGTGCGTCGAGAAGACGACCGTGCCTCCCGCGGTCCGCGTGGCGCCGCATCGCGTCGATCACGAGGAACCGGTGGCGCGGATCGAGGTTCGCGGCCGGCTCGTCGAGGAGGAGGACGTCGGGCTCGCCGGCGAGGACGCGTGCGAGGAGGACGCGCTGGCGCTCGCCGCCGCTCATCGCGCCGAGATCGGTCTCGGCGAGCGCGAGGGCGTCCATCTCGGCGAGCGCGGCTTCGACGGCCGCGCGGTCTCGCGCCGAGGGCGCGCCGAACGCCGTGCGCCACGGGCGTTCGGCCCAGAAGGACGAGATCGCGCGCGAGAATCGGGAAGAGCGGCTCGAACCCCTGCGGAAGATAGCCGAGAGCGCGCGCCGCCTCGCGCCGCGGAATCCCGGACAGGAGGCGCCCGCCGAGACGGATGGTTCCGCGGCGCGCGGGCACGATGCCCGCGAGCGCCTTCAGGAGCGTCGACTTCCCCGCGCCGTTCTCGCCGAGCAGCGCGGTGACGCGGCCCGCGCCGAACGTGCGCGTCACGTCCGCGAGGACGTCGCGCGCGCCGTACCCCGCGGCGAGCGCCTCGACGGCGAGCGGCGCGGTCACGGCCGCGCCCTCAGGAGGAGAAGAAACGCCGGGGCCCCGAGGAGGGCCGTGATGGCGCCCACCGAGATCTCCGCGGGAGCGAAGAGCGAGCGCGCGGCGACGTCCGACACGACCAGGAGCAGGGCGCCTCCCAGGAAGGAGAGGAGAAGCAGCGCGCGGTGCGAGCGCGTGACGCGGCGCACGGCGTGCGGCACGAGGAGGCCCACGAACCCGATGATTCCGGCGTAGGCCACGGCCGCCGCGGCGAGCAGCGAGGCGGCGAGATAGGCCGTGCGCTTGGCGGTCTCGACGCGGATCCCGAGCGTCGCGGCGGTCTCCTCCCCCAGGGTGAGCGCGTCGAACGCGCGGGCGAGCGGCAGGAGGAGCGCGAGGCCGAGCGCCGCGTAGACCGACAGGGCGAGGACCGCGCCCGGAGTGGCCCCCGCGAGCGAGCCGAGCATCCAGAAGACGAACGTCCGCGAGCGCGACGCGTCGCCGAAGGAGAGGAGGAAGAGGAGGACGGCCGACGCGAGCGCGTTCACGACGACGCCCGAAAGAAGGAGCCGCCCGCGGTCCAGCCGGCCTCCGGCGGAGGCGCCCAGCCCGACGACGAGCACCGCCGCGAGGGCGCCGAGAAACGCGGCGAGAGGCAGCGCGAGGGAGCTGAGGACGCCCGGAGCCGCTCCCGCCGACGCTCCGAGGCCGAGGAGCGAGCCCACGAGCGTTCCGCACGCGGCGCCGCCGGAGACGCCGAGGAGATACGGGTCGGCGAGAGGGTTTCCGAGCAGCGCCTGCAGCGCCGCGCCCGAGAGCGCGAGCGAGCCGCCGACGAGCACGGCGAGAAGCGCCCGCGGGAGCCGGAGGTCGCGCACGATGGAGACGGCCTGCGCGTCGCCGTCGCCGAGAAGCGCCCGGAGCACCGCGCCGGGCGCGAGTGAAACGCTTCCCGAGGAGGAGAGACGCCGAGGAGCGCGACGGCGAGCACGCCGAGGAGCAGCGATGCCCCAGACGAGCGCCGGGCGGCGGGACGTCACGGCACGTTGACCGCCGCGAGGCGCTCGAGCGCCTCGACGAGCCGCGGGCCCGGCCGCTCGAGAAGGCTCCCGGGCAGCACCACGACGCGGCCGGCGCTCACCGCGTTGACGAGGCGCCAGCGCGCGTCGGAGAACGCGCGCGCGAACGCCTCGGCGTTCTCCGGGGTCTCGGGGCGAATCACGAGATCGGGATTCCACGCGGCGAGAGTCTCGAACGAGACGCGCGGCCATTCGCCCGCGGATTCCGGCACGACGTTCGTGAAGCCTGCGCGCCTCACGACGTCGCCGACGAACGTGCCCGCGCCGGCCGCCACGGGCGGATCCGGCCAGATGAGGGCGAGCGCCCGCGCCCGCGGATGGGCGCGACCGAGAGCTCTCCGCCGCGGCGATGCGCTTCGTGAGGGCGAGAACGAGAGCCCGGGCGCGGCTCGTCCTCGCCGAGCGCGTGCCCCACGCGGGCCACGTCCTCGAGGACGCCGGCGAGCGTCGTTCCGCTCGTCACGACGACCGGGAGCCCCAGCGCCTCGAGCTTTCTCGTACGCGGCGCGATCGGTCCCGTCCTTCGAGACGACGACGAGATCCGGAGCGAGAGCGACGACGCGCTCGAGATCCGGCGTGAAGCCTCCGACGCGCGCTTTTCCCGCCGCTTCGGGGAGATCGTCCGCGAAATCGGGAACGCCGACGACGCGCGGCGCGGCCCCGAGCGCGAACAGAATCTCGGCCGCGGAAGGGGCGAGCGCGACGACGCGCCGGGGCGGAGCCGGGGATCGGGTCGGGACCGGAGAAGCGAGAAGCGCGAGACCGAGAGAGAGAGGACCGAGACGTCCGCTCAGGGTTCCTCGGCTTCCTCGAGGTCGTTCGAGATTCCGAGCCTCAGGCACGCCGCCCCGTACATCTGGCGCGCCGCCTTCTGCGCGTTCTGGAGGTCCGCGAGCCGTTCCTTGACCTTCGCGAGCTCGGCCTGGATCTCCGCCTCAAGCTGGTCGATCTCGACCTTCGTCACCTTGAGCGTGTTCTCGTAGAACTTTCTCTGTTCGTCGGAAAGGCTCATGCGTTCTCCTCGAAAATCCCTCTCGACGGGATCAGGGCTTCACGGTGATGGGGAAGGTCTTCCACATCTTCACCTTCACGCCATCCTTCGTCGCGGGCTGGATTGTCGCACCCTTCAACGAGCGTATCGGCGGCCTCGTCGACGAACTTGTAGCTCGACGGCTTGATGACCCGGACCTCCAGGACGGCGCCGCGCTCGTCCACGAGCGCCATGAGGAACGGCGTTCCGATGGAGCCGTCGGCCGCGCGCGTGACCTGCCGCGCCTGAGGCGGGAGATTGCCCATGCTGCCGAGCCGCACGAGCCGCGGCTCCAGAACTCCCTCGCCGGGCCCGACGAGGTCGCCCTCCTGCACGGGCGCGCTCGACGCGGCGGGGATCGCGGGCGGCGTTTCGGGGACGGAAACCTCGGCGGGCGGCGGCAGCGTGGGCTTCGGAGCCGCTTCGGCGGCGGCCTCGGCGGGCCGCGGCTCCGGAGCGCGCACGACCGCTGCGGTCGAGGGCTCGACACTCTTCGGCGCCGGGGCCGACGCGGAGCCGGCGTCCACCGCGCGCGGAGGCTCGGCGGGCTTCACGGGCGCGAGCGCCACGACGGCGGGGGCTTGCGCGGACGCGGTCGCGGGCTTCCCCGCCGGCGGCGAGCTGCTTGGCCGCCGCATCGCGCAGCGCCTTCTCGCGCTCGGCGGCGAGACGCCGCGCCTCCGCCTCGACGGCCTTCGGGTCGACGATCTTCGCCGGCTCGGCCGCGGGGAGAGCGGGCGAGGGAGCCACGGACGCCGCGGAGGACGCGCTCGCCGCCGGAGCCTCCGTCTTCGGCGCGGGCGCCGTGTCGGGCGGCTTCGCGCCCGACCAGCGGTCCTTCGTCACGAAGAGCGCGCCGGCGACGAGCACCGCCGCCGCGATGCCGATCCCGGCGACGAGGCCGGCGCGGCTCTTCTTCGACTCGCCCGCCGCGGGGAGCGCGGGCGCGGCCGCGCTCTCCCCCACGGCGCGGCGGGCCGCCGGCTGCAGGGAGCGGCGCGGGGACCGGGATCGACGGCCGCGTGAACTCGCCGGTGTGCGCCTTCGCGATGACGAGGCCCTTCCCTTTCTTCGGAGGAGCCTCGGGAGCGGGAGCCGGCGGCGCGGCCGGACGAGGCATGTCGCGGGCCGCGTCGAAGGCGGCGTCGATCTCGTCCTCGGACGCCTGGGGCGCCTCGACGAGGCGGTGCATGTAGATCGCGAGGTCCGCCGGGCCGGGTGAGGGCTGGTACGTGTAGAGCACCGCGTGCAGGTCCTTCTCGAACTCCGACGCGTTCTGGTAGCGCTCCTGCGGATTCTTCGCGAGCGCCTTGAGGACGATCTGATCCACGCGCTTCGGCACCTCGGCGCCGCGGGACGTCGGAGGCGCGACCTCGCCTTCACGCACGCTCTCGAGAACGGACATGTCGGTGTCGCCCTCGAAGAGGGGGGCCGCCGTCAGCATCTCGTAGAGCACCGAGCCGAGGGAGAAGATGTCGCTCCGGCGGTCGAGTCTCTTGCCCCAGGCCTGCTCGGGCGACATGTACTGCAGCTTTCCCTTCAGAGCGCCCGACATCGTCGTCGAGACCTTGCTCGCGGCCTTCGCGATGCCGAAGTCGCAGAGCTTGATGTCGCCTTCGTCGCTGATGAGGATGTTCTGCGGCGAGACGTCGCGGTGCACGAGGTTGAGCTCGCTGCCGTCCGGCGGCCGGCCGGCGGTGCGCGTAGTCGAGAGCGTTCGCGATCTTCGCGGCGATGAAGAGCGCGAGCTCGGCGGGCAGCGGGAAGCCCCTCTCCTTCGCGAGCTTCAGGAGCGTGCGCAGGTCCTTGCCCTCGACGTACTCCATGGCGATGTAGTGCCAGGCGTCGACCTTCCCGAGATCGTAGATGTGCGTGATGTTGTTGTGGTTGAGCTGGGCCGCGAGCTTCGCCTCGTCGACGAACATCGTCACGAATTCGGCGTTCGTCGCCATGTGCGGCACGATGCGCTTGATCGCGACGATCTTCTCGAAGCCCTGCTCGCCTTTCATGCGCGCCTTGAAGACCTCGGCCATGCCGCCCGCGCCGATCTTCTCGAGGAGCTGGTAGCGCCCGAACGCGCCCGGCGACGAGGCGGGACGTCCGGTCGGCGACCGGACGTGTCGTGTCGACCGGCCGCGTCATCGGCGGCGGCGCGGGCGGAACGGGCGGCGGGATCGGGGACACCTTCGTCCGCAGCCGTCTCGCCCGAGACCTCGCGCGAGATCTCCCGCGGGCGCGCGGGCGGCGCGGGAGCGGTCGTCTTCGGCGGGGGCATGATCCCCGAGAGCGTGTCGCTGAGAAGCTTGTCGACGGAGGAAATGCTCCGGGCCTGGGACTCGCCGGAGCGCGGCGTCTGCTGCGGGCGCGCGGCGAGGCTCGCCATCGCCTCGGCGACGTTCACGCGCGCGGTGCGCTCGGCGGGCCGTTCGGGCCGCGAGGCCGGGGGAAACGGCGGGGAGGATCCGCTCGCCGGCTTCTTCGGCGGCAGGAGTCCCGAGAGCGTGTCGTGAAGGCGTTTTTCGACCGAGACCGGCGACGGCAGCTCGCGGGAAACGGGCTTCGCGCGGCGGCTCGTCGTCGAGCCCCGTCAGGACGTCCGAGAAGATGTCGTCGGCCGAGAGGAGCGGGGTGCCCGGATTGCTCGGCGGACCCGGCGAAGACGGCATCTCGATGCCGGGCCTCAGGCCCAGCGCCATCGCGACCTCCGCCTGAAAGACGTCCTCGGAGAACGGCTTCTCGAGAATGCTCGTCGCGCCGACGCGCTGCGCGTCCGCGCGCTTGTTGCGACCCTTGTAGCCGGACATCATGAGGAGGATGGGCGGCGTCGGGCCCGTGGCCTGCATGCCCTTGATCACGTCGGGCGTGCGGACTTTGGGAAGCACCGAGGAGATGAGCACGAGATCGGGCGCGATTTTCGGTACAGCTCGAGCCCTTCCTCGCCGTCGCGCGCGATGACGAGCTCGACGGTCTGCGACTGGCTCGCCAGGTAATGGCGGATCCGCTCGAGATAGCGCGGCTCGTATTCGATCAGCAGCAATTTCATGCCGGGCTTTGAGGGCGGAGGGCGAGGCCTCCGCCGCGTGCACAACTCCTTTCGGAAGAATCTATTATCGTCGGGGTGACCGCCGTGTCAACGAACGGGACGCGCCGACGCGCGCCGCGTCTTCGCCGCGCCGCTCGGCTGCAAGGTCAGCCGGATCGACGCCGCGGCGGCGGCGCGCCTCGCCGGACTTGCGTGCGACGAGGTGCAGGCGGCCGGGCCCGCTGCGGCGGACGTCCTTCTCGTGCACGGCTGCGCCGTCACGGATCGCGCCGAGCGCGACGGCCGGCGTCTCGTGCGCCGCCTCAGGCGCGAGAACCCCCGCGCGACGCTCGTCGTCTCCGGCTGCCTCGCCGAGAAGGGCGGCGAATCGCTCGCCGGGATGCCGGAGGTCGATCTCGTCGTCTCTCTCGCCGCGCGCGACGCGCTGCCCGAGATCCTCGACGCCCACGAGGCCGGCCTCCTCCCCGAGCGGATCGTCACGACCGGGACGGCGGCACGCGCCGCGCTCTTCGCGATGCCCGCCTGGGACAGGCCGCCGGAAGCGCTCCTCGACCCGGACCGGACGCGCGCCTTCCTGAAGATTCAGGACGGCTGCGAACGCCGATGCGCATTCTGCGTCGTGCCGTCTCTGCGCGGGAAGGAGCGCAGCGCCCGGATCGAGGACGTCGTCGACGCCGTTCGGCGCCTCGGAGACGCCGGCGTGCCCGAGGTCGTCCTCGCGGGGATCCACCTCGCGGCGTTCGGCCGCGACCGCGGAACGCGGCTCGTCGACCTCCTTGCGCGGCTCGAAGACGACCCGCCCGCATGCCGGGTCCGGCTCTCCTCGCTCGAGCCCATGGAGGCCGGCGAGGCCCTCGTCGATCTCGTCGCGACCTCGCGCGTCGTGGTCCCGCACCTGCACCTGCCGCTGCAGTCGGGCTCGTTCGGCGTCCTCAAGCGGATGCGCCGCGGCATCGTGCCGGAGCGCTATCGCGCGCTCGCGGCGCGCGCGGTGCGTTCGAACCCGCGTCTCCACCTCGCGACGGACCTCATCGCGGGCTTTCCCGGCGAGACGGACGCCGAGTTCGACGAGACGCGGCGCTTCGTGGAGGAGCTGCCCTTCGCCTCGCTCCACGTGTTCCCGTTCTCGCCGCGCTCTCACACCGACGCCGCGGCCTGGCATCAGGCGAATCCCGTTCCGCCCCGGGTCGTCACGGAGCGAACGCGCGCCCTGCGCCGTCTCGGCGAGGACAAGGCCCGCGCCTTCGCTTCGCGCGCGTCGGGGACGACGGCCGAAGTCGTGACGCTGCGCGGAAACCGGGGCCTCACGGATCACTATCTCGACGTGGGACTTCGCCTTCCGCCGGGTGAGAGCGCACCGGGCCGCCGCCTCCGCGTGCGCCTCCTGCCGACCGGACCGGAGGGCCGCCTGGAGGCGCATCCCTGTTAGACTTCGCGGCCCGAAGACCCCAGAGGTGAGCCATGTCCGGTCACAGTAAGTGGAGCACGATCAAGCACAAGAAGGGCGCCGCCGACGCCAAGCGCGGGAACCTCTTCACGAAGCTGATCAAGGAAATCACGATGTCCGCGAAGGTGGGGGGCGGCATCATCGAGTCGAATCCGCGCCTGCGCTCGGCGGTCCTCGCCGCGAAAAAGGCGTCGATGCCGTCGGACAACATCGACAGAGCGATCAAGCGCGGCACGGGCGAGCTCGAGGGCGTGACGTACGAGGAGATCACCTACGAAGGCTACGGGCCGGGCGGCGCCGCGATCCTCATCGAGGCGATGACGGACAACAAGAACCGCACGACCGCCGAGATCCGCCACCTGCTCACGAAGTACGGCGGCAACATGGCCGCGGCCGGCGCGGTGGCGTTCCAGTTCTCGAAGAAAGGGGTCATCGCCGTCGAGAAGGGCGCCGCGAAGGAAGACGTCCTCATGGAGCTGGCGCTCGAGTCGGGCGCCGAGGACTTCAAGGCGGACGACGCGGAGGTCTTCGAGATCGTCACGGACCCCGCGTCGTTCGAAGCCGTCAAGGCCGTCGTCGAGGGCAAGAGCATTCCGATCCAGACGGCGGAGATCCAGATGGTTCCGCAGAACACGATCGACGTCGGAGAAAAGGCCCCCGCGCTCCTGAAGCTCCTCGAGATGATCGAGGACAACGAGGACGTCCAGAAAGTCTGGTCGAACGGCGACATCGACGAAAAGTACCTGACGGAGTAGATCCCGAAAGCGCGATGAAAATCCTCGGGGTCGACCCCGGAAGCCGGGCGGCAGGCTGGGCCGTCGTCGATTTCGCCCGCGCGCCCGCTCTCGTCGACGCCGGGGTCCTCCGACCGCCCCGGACCGGCACGTTCGCCGAGCGCCTCGCATACCTCCACGCCGCGCTCGCCGAGGTGATCGCGGCGAGTCGGCCCGACGCGGCCGCCGTCGAGCGCGTCTTTTCCGGCGTGAATCCCCAGAGCCTCATCGCCCTCGGAGAGGCGCGCGGCGTTCTGCTTCTCGCGCTCGCCCAGGCCGGCATCCCGACCGCCGAGGTGACGCCCGCCGAGATCAAGCGCGCCGTGGCCGGGTCCGGCAGCGCCGAGAAGGAGCAGGTGCGCCGCATGGTCGGCGCTCTCCTCGGGCGGCGCCTCGCGCTCGACGCCGCCGATGCCGCGGCCGCCGCCCTCGCCCACGGCTTCGTCGCCGCGCGGCGCGGCGCGAGCTTCGCGGCGGCCCCCGGGCGACGCGCTTCTCCGCGGGAGTCAGGAGGCGCCCGGCCGGCTGACTGCGCGCGCCGCGTGCTTCGCACGCCCCGGGAGGGCGCGCTAGCATCTGTTGGCCGATGGGGGAAACACGGTCGTGTTTCCCCCCGACCCCCTTCACCGATCGAGAAACGCCAGTGCTATCGTGAAAGCGCCCGATGTCGTTCCAAGGCTCCCTCAACGAGCTCCCGCTCTCCGATATCGTCCAGCTCGTGGCCGTCTCCGGAAAGACGGGCATGTTCTCGATGACGCGTGCCTCCGAGAAGGGCTACGTCTACCTCCAGAACGGGCAGATCACGCACGCCAAGCTCGGCGAAGTCGAAGGCGAGGACGCGATCTACGCGCTCGCGCTGTGGAGCCAGGGCTCGTTCCAGTTCTCGCCGGGCGTCGAGAGCGAAGCCCGCACGATCAGCCGCTCGAACACGAATCTCCTGCTCGAAGCGGCGCGCCGGAGCGACGAGTGGAAGATCCTCTCGAAGAAGATCCCCGGGACCGACTCGGTTCCCGTCCTCGTCGCCCGCGAGGGCGCGAACGGACCCGTCACGCTGACGCCGCTCGAATGGAAGGTCGTGACGAAGGCGGACGGCAAGCCGCTCGATCGACGAGATCGCCCGGGCCCTTCGGATCTCGTCGTTCGACATCGCCAAGACCCTCTACGGCCTCGTCACGGCCGAGCTCGTCGAGATCGGCAAAGCGCGCGGGGCGGCCCGGGCCGCGCCCCAGGTCCCGGCTCCCGCGCCTCTTCCGGCGATTCCCGCGCGCCACCGGCCAGGCCATCCCGAACGTCTCGACCCACAGCGGGGCCTTCCAGGCGCTCTCGAAGGGCGACGAGAAGCGCAGCCTTCAGATCCTCTGCACGAAAGTGAAGCAGGAGGCCGAGGCCGCGGCGGCGGCGCCCGGAGACGTCGACGATCGACCGTCCCTATCGGATCGGCTCTCGCTGGAGCTCGACCGGGGCCGCGGACTCGACGTCGTGCGCGAGCTGATCCGGACGCTCGAGGAGATGGTCGAGAAGCTGAGGGGCCCCGCGGCGGCGCGCGGCGTTCCGGGAGAAGATGAACCCCCTCTTTGAGCGTAACTCCTTGACTTCGTTTGCCTCCCGGCGGGGGACGCGCTAGAATCTCTCAGCGATTCCTGTCTTTTTTGGACAACGACTCGAGGCACTTTTCCCGCCCTGGCCAGAACGAGCCGCTGCGGCCAGAGCGGACCAAAGGAGATTCGATGCGACGGATGCGGACCCGACTCCTCCTCGGCGCGATCGCATGCCTGGTGCTCGCGGCTCCCCTCGCGGCACAGGTGGCTCCCACGGTCACGGGCGAGACGGGCCTCTTCCAGATCATCACCGCCGACATGCTGCCTCAGGGGCGCTTCTCTCTCGGCTTGTCCTGGGGACTGTGGAACCGGACGGCCGCGCCCGTTCCGCACACGGCCCCGCTTCCGGACGACCCTCTCCGCTACGACCTCCAGCGGTTCGGGGGTTCCGTCGCCTACGGCCTCATGTCGAACTGGGAGGTCGATCGTGAGCACGGGCGCCAACCGCTACAACGCGTCCGACTTCAACTGGCAGGGTCTCATCAACGGGCACTATCGTTTCGGCGAATTCACGCACACGCGAGACGGACAAGGTCCGCTTCGGAACGAAGATCCGCCTCAACTCGAGGGATCCGGTCCTCGTCGCGCTCTTCGGCGGCATCTGGATTCCGACCCAGTCCAGCAACGACGCGAACGCGATCGGCACGATCCCGCGCGGACTACGACTTCGGCCTCTCGTTCACGTTCGGCTGGGTGACGTTCCAGACGGCCTACCAGCTCAACGGAGACGTCGGCACGCCCACGCCGTCTCAGAACGCCGGACCCGTCGGCTACGACCTCTCGAACACGTGGACGAACGCCGTCGGCGTCGCCGTTCCCCTGATTCCGGGGTTCTTCAAGCTGATCGGCGAGATCAACCGCGTCCATTACGACGGCGGCGACACGCAGCCGCCGGACTTCTCCGAGGCGACGCGTCGGAGGTCGAATCGCATTCGGAGCCTTCACGGCGTCCGGCGCCGTGCGCGTGAACATCGACCGCTGGGCGAAATACGGAAGCACGCCCTCGAACATCGGCGGCCTCGTTCAGGTCGCCTACCATCCGTCCGCTCCGGCCGTCGAGCGGCCGCGCGCCGCCCTGCCCCGCGAAGCCGAGCCCGCTCCGCCCGTCACCGAACCCGTGCCGCCGCCGCCGCCCCCTCCCGCGCCGGTCGCGGCCCCCCCGGTCGAGCCTGCCGATCACCGCGCCCGCGGCCCGGCCTTCCACCTCGACGACCGACGAGATCCTCTTCGACGCCGCCAAGAGCCGCCTCACGAACATCGCGAAGGCCATCCTGGACGGCGTCGCCCTCCGCCTGAAGAACAACCTCGCCGCGACGTGCACGATCTCGGCCTCCACCGACCCGAAGGAGAAGGGCGGGGACCACGCCGCGCTCGCCAGGGCCCGCGCCGAAGCGGCCCGCGACTACCTCATGAAACGTCACGGCATCGACGGCTCGCGCATCACGAGCGAGGTCAAGGGAGACGGCGATTCGCCCGACGCGACGCGCAACCGGCGCGCCGTCGTGACCGTCACGTTCCCCTGATCCGAGGAGTTTCGTCCGCGGCGGCGTTAGACTGACGCCGCCGTGGATTCGGGCTCGAGCGGACTCTTCTCGACCGGAACGTTCTCCACGGGGACAGGCCCCGCCGCGGGCGTGTTCCGTTCGCGCGCGCTCGTCGTGCTCGCGACCGCCGCCCTCGTGGGAATGCTCTGGGCGGGGAAGGTCCTGTTCGTCATGTTCTTCTTCGCCCTCTTCCTCTCCTTCGCGCTCCAGCCGTTCGTCGCCCTCCTCGAGAAGATCCGCTTCCCGCGCTCTCTGGCCGTCCTCACGGTCATCGTGCTTCTCTCGGCGCTCGTCGTCTTTTTCGTCATCAACGCGATGTCGCAGATCGAGGCCTTCACCCGCGATCTGCCCATCGTACGAGACGCGGATCCGGGCTTTCACCTCGAAGGCGCAGGGCGTGTTCGCGCAGCTCGAGGAGCGCACGCGCTCGCTCCTGCCCGAAGGCGATCGGACCACCCGCTCCGTGCGGCTCGAGTCGGACGCGTTCGACTCGCTGTCGAGGGTCGCGCTTCAGGTCAAGACCATCCTCTCCCTGCTCCTCTACACGGCCGCGGTCCCGATGCTCTCGTTCTTCATGCTCAAGGACCGCGAGAGGTACGGCGGGGCGGTCGTGAAGATCCTGCGCATCAAGGGAGGCCGCGCCGCCCAGGACTTCGCCGTCGGCGTCGCGCGAGTCCTCTCCGGCTACGTCCTCGGGGAGCTCTTCGTCGTCCTGATCACGGCCTGCATCACCACGGCCGGCCTGCTCGTGCTGCGCGTGCCGTACGGCTACGTTCTCGGGCCGCTCGCGGGCGTGTGCGTTCTCGTGCCCTACGTCGGCGTCATCGTTTCGACGACGCCCGCCTTTCTCGTCTCGCTCCTCGCCTCGAACGACGCGGCGCTGCCCGTGAAGGTCCTCGTCTTCTATGCGATCGTGCAGTTCCTCGAGGGCAACGTCCTGACGCCCTTCATCGTGGGCAGCCGCGTGCGGCTCCACCCTCTCGCCGTCCTGTTCGCGTTCCTGTTCTGGGGCATCCTGTGGGGCGTCCCGGGCGCGATCCTCGCGGTTCCGCTCACGGCGACGATCAAGGTCGTGACCGAGCGCTTCGAGCGCTTCGCGCCGTGGGCCGCGCTCCTCGGCGAGCGCACTCCCGATCCCGGCGCCGCCCGAGGAGCCCGAGGCGCTTCTCGCAGGGCACCGGGGCGTGTAGGGACCGAGCGTGGCGCGCAGGCCGCCCTACCTCGCCTGACCGAATCGCGCGGCCGCTTTCGCCCGGGCTCTCCTGGCCTCGACCTCGCGGTCCCTGGGGTCCGCGGTCGTGATCAGCGACGAGATGAGCGTGCGCGCGGCCTCGGCCACCTGATCGATCGCGCGCTCGAACGCCTCTTCATTCGCCTTCGAGGGCTTCGTGAACCCGCTGAGCTTCCTCACGAACTGCAAGGAGGACGCCCGGATCTCCTCCTCGGTCGCCGGGGGCTCGAAGTTGAAGAGCGTCTTGATGTTCCGACACATTTGGAACCTCCGCAGGGCATCCGGGGGCACGCTAAAGAGTTCGTGCGAGAAGAGCCCGTTCGGCGGGCGTCAACGTCCCTTCGACCTCGGGGTGGTCCTCAGCGAGAGACTTCGCGTCCGTCAGATCCTGGAAGCGCTTGGATTCGCGCCGCGTCGGGTCGGAGGCGGCCCGCAGCTTTTCCTTCACGAGCGCAGAGGGACTTGCGATTCGAACATGGCCGCCTTCGAAGCTCTTACGGGCGGCGGATTCGAGGAGGGACGCGAAGGCGGGGTCGTCACTGAACTGCACCGGAGTCTCTCCGGGGCCGGTCCAGTTCTCGGAGTGTGAATGCCTCGCGAGCATCCGAAACCCCGCCGCTTCGAGTGCGGCTCGCGGAACGCTCTCATAGCTCCTCACGGCGACGTCGATGTCGAGGGTCGTCCGCGGCTCGCTGCGCCAGAGCTGCACGGCGACGCCGCCAATCAGCGCGTAGTCGAGCCCGCTCGCCTCGAGGATTCGAAAGAGCTCACGAAAGGCGCGGTCCTTGCTGGTGACCACGGCGTCTCCCTTCAGATCGTGAAAACGCACGTCGAGCGCCGCGCTGGTCCTCAGCGCGTCCTCCACGGAGTCCGGCCGTACCGTTCGTCCAGCACTCATCGGGAGAATCTTACGCGCTCAGCCCGCGAGGTTTCGCCGCCGCACCGCGAGCAAGCCTCCGAGCAGCCCGGCCGCGAGGCCGAACGTGACGAGAAGCAGGCACGCCGACGCGGGGAGAAAGCGCACGGCGAAGACGCCGAGCAGCGCGTTCTTCGTCGCCGCCACCCAGGCGAGGACCGCGCGCGTGGCGACCCACAGGAGCGCGAGCGCGACGAGCGCGCCGAGAATCCCCTGCACGAGGCCTCCGAGCAGGTACGGGCCGCGGATCAGGAATTCCGGCGCTCCCACGAGGCGCAGGATCTCGATCTCGTCGCGGTGAAGGAGGATCGTCAGCCGCACGACGTTCGCGATCGTGAACGCCGCCCCGAGCGTCAGGAAGACCGCGAGGACGAGCCCCGTCAGGCGCGCGAGGGAGACGGCCCCGCGCAGGCGGCGGATCCACTCGACGTCGAACTGCACCTCCTCGACGGCGCGGTGGGACGCGAGCAGCTCGAGGAACGGCGGAAGCGCGGCGGAAGTGACGGCCGAGGGTCGAGCTCCATCTCGAGAGAGGCCGGAAACGGATTTCCCGGCAGGGAGCGCGCCGCCGGCCCGAGCGATTTCCACCACGTCGAGAAGCGCGCGCGCGCCTCGTCGGGCGAGACGCGGCGCATCCGCGCGACGAGGCGAGTCGCCTTCGCGAGGCGCTCGAGGTCGTCGCGGTCGGCTTCCGTCGCCGAGGACTTGAGGAAGACGGTCACGGCCGACTCGTCGCGCACCGTCTCGACGAGGCTCTTCAGGTTCTCGGCCACGAGGAAGAACGCCCCGACGAGGCCGATCGAGATCGCGATGAGCGCCACGGAGAGGCTCGTCATGCGCCGGGCGCGGGCGAGGCCTTCGAACGCTTCCGAAACGAGCGCGGCGAGCGCCGCCGGCCGATTCACGGGGCGGGCTCCACGTGTCCCGGGTCGGGCCGCTTCGCCAGGGCCTGGGGCGGCAGGGCCGCCTCGACGAGGCCTTCCACGACGCGCCCGCGATCGAGCGTCAGGCAGCGGCGCCCAGCGGCCTTGACGAGCTCCTGGTCGTGCGTGGCGACGAGAACCGTCGTTCCGCGCACGCTGATGTCCTGCAGCAGCTTCATGACCTCGCCGGCGAGGCGATGGTCGAGGTTGCCCGTGGGCTCGTCGGCGACGAGGAGCACCGGCTCGTTCACGAGCGCGCGCGCGAGGGCGACGCGCTGCTGCTCGCCGCCGGAAAGCTCCTCGGGAAGCGCGGCCAGGCGGTGGTGAAGCTCCACGAGGCGCAGCGTCTGGTAGGCGCGGCGCCGGCGCTCGGCCGCGGGCACGCCGAGAAACTTCTGCACGTACGTCACGTTGTCGAGAACGGTCCGCGCCGGCAGGAGCTTGTAGTCCTGGAAGACGATTCCCATCGAGCGGCGGAGAGCCGGGACGCGCGAGGCCGGCATGCCGCTCACGTTCATCCCGTTGACGATGATCTGGCCCTCGGTGGGCTTCTCGCCGTGGAAGATGAGTTTCAAGAGCGTCGACTTGCCGGCGCCCGACGGACCCGTCAGGAACAGGAACTCGCCCTTCTTCGTCTTGAACGTCACGTCGCGGAGGACTCTGCGGCCCTGATATTCCTTGGTGACGCGGTAGAACTCGATCACGAAGAGATCATGTCACCGGCGGTCCAGGGCTTCCCTGAGGAGGCGGTTGACGACTTCCGGGTTCGCCTTGCCGCCCGTCGCTCTCATGACCTGGCCGACGAACCAGCCGAACGAGGCCGTCTTGCCGCCGCGATACGTCGCGACCTGTTGCGGATGATCCGCGAGAACCCCCGCGACGACGTCCCGGATCGGCCCCTCGTCGCTGATCTGGACGAGCCCCTTCTCCTTCACGAGCTCGTCGACCGGCCGGCCGCTCGCGATGAGATCGGGGAGCAGCTCCTTCGCGATCTTTCCCGAGATCGTCCCGTCGTCGATGCGCCGGACGAGAGCCGCGAGCGTTTCGGGCGCGACGGGCATGCGCCCCGCGTGGCGGTCCGCGTCGGACATCCTCGCGAGGAGCTCGGAGAGGAGCCAGTTCGCGAGCGCCTTCGGATTCTTCGGATACGCCGCGACGGCGGCCTCGTAGAAATCCGCGAGGGGACGCGACAGGCACACGAGGTCCGCGTCCGCGGCCGGGAGGCCGAACGCGCTCGCGAGGCGCGCGGCCCGCGCCTGCGGAAGCTCCGGCATCGCCGCGGCGACGTCCGCCTTCCACGCCGCGTCGACGACGAGGGTGCCGAGGTCGGGGTCCGGGAAATAGCGATAGTCCATCGACTCTTCCTTGCTCCGCATCGTCTTCGTCGCGCCCGTCGCGGGCTCGTAGAGGCGCGTCTCCTGCACGAGGGTCTGACCCGCCTCGAGAGCCGGGACCTGCCGCTCGACCTCGTGCTCGATCGCCTTCTTCACGTGCTGGAAGGAGTTCAGGTTCTTGATCTCCACCTTCGTGCCGAGCGCCTCCGCGCCCTTCTTCCGCACGGAGACGTTCGCGTCGCACCTGAGCGAGCCCTCCTCCATGTTGCCGTCCGAGGCATCCACCCAGCGCACGAGGCGGCGCAGGAGGACGAGGTATTCGTACGCCTCGTCGGCCGAGGAGAGGTCCGGCTCGGACACGATCTCGATGAGCGGCGTGCCGGCGCGGTTCAGGTCCACGAGCGACACCCCCGTGGGCACGTCCTCCCACGGGAAGTCGTGCATCGACTTGCCGGCGTCCTCCTCGAGGTGAACGCGGTTGAGCCGCACGCTCTTCGGCGTCGCCGTCCGCCAGCGAGGGCGACCGCGCCGCCGCGTCGCGAGCGGCCTCGCGTACTGCGAGATCTGGTAGCCCTTCGGGAGGTCCGGGTAGAAGTAGTTCTTCCGCGCGAAGACCGACCTCTCCTCGATCGTGCAGCCGGTCGCCAGGGCGACGCGCATCGCGAGCGTCACCATCTCGCGATTCACGGCCGGCAGGACGCCCGGATAGCCGAGGCACACGGGGCAGACGGCGGTGTTCGGCGGCGCGCCGAACACGACGGGACACGCGCAGAACGCCTTGCTCTTCGTCTTGAGCTGGCAGTGCACCTCGAGCCCGATCACGGGCTCGAAGTCGGAAATCGGCATCGCGCGAGTGTAGCGGAGGCAGCGGCCGGAGCCCGCGCTCAGCGCCGGCCCTGCGCGATCTTCGCGGCCTCGGGCAGGGCCCTCAGGCGCAGCATCGCGAGAACGCCGAGGACGGGTCCGGGCGCGAGGAGGACGAAGACCCATCGCCAGCCGAGCGCCGGGCAGGAACGCCGGGACGAGGTCGATCGAGAGCGCCGTCAGGAGAAAGCCGAGCGAGGTCTGGAGCGTGAGCGCCGTCCCCATGTAGACCGGATCGCCGAGCTCGGTCACGGCCGCGGAGAACTGCGCCGAATCCGCGACGACCGAGGCGCCCCAGACCGCCGCGACCGCGAGGAGGACGAGCGGCTCTCCGCCGTAACAGAGCCCGATCACGACGCAGCACGCGCCGCTGACCGCCATCGCCACAGACGTCACGAGCGTCCGGCCCCTCGCGGTCGGCCGCGAGCCCCGCGACGACGCACCCCGCCGCGCCGCATCCGATCACGAAGAACGAGGCCGCCTCGGCGGCCGCCGGCGGTAGCCCGCGGAGCGCGAAGCTCGAGCGGAGCATCACGGGAATCCACGTCCACATCGCGTAGAGCTCCCACATGTGGCCGAAGTAGCCGAAGCTCGCGAGCCGCACGCCGCGGTTCGCGAAGACCTTCGTCACCTGCGTCACGTCGAAGAGCGCGGGCGCGGGCGCGAACGGCCCTTCGCGGACGAAGAGGACGACGAGGACCGCGCCGGCGAGCGCGAGGACGGACGCCGCGAGCAGGCTCCGGCGCCACGCGGAGCCGAAGATCGCGTTCACGAGGTACGGGACCGCCTTGCCGAGCGTGAGCGCGCCGATGAGGACGCCCAGCGCGAGGCCGCGCCGCGCGCGAAACCACGAGGCGAGGATCTTCATCCCCGGCGGATAGACGCCCGCGAGGCAGAGGCCCGTCAGGAAGCGCAGGACGAGCGCCGAGGCGGGGCCGTGCGAGAAGAGCGCGAGCGACGCGTTCGCGGCGGCTCCGAGAAGGCGTCGCCCCGATCACGAGCTGCCGCGGCGCCCAGACGTCCGGCAGGTTCAGGACGGCGCTCGCGAGCGTCCCGGCCACGAAGCCGAGCTGGACGGAGAGCGTGAGCCACGTCGCCGAGGCGTCGGACAGGCGCCACTCGGCCTTGAGGAGCGGCGCGACCGCGGACGCCGAGAACCAGAGCGACATCCCGAAGAGCTCGGCGAGAGAGAGGAGCGCGAGGACTCGGTAACGCCCGGGAGGGTCGTGCGCGGCACGCCCCGCGGCCGCGCTCATCCCGGCGCGGGGATCACCTTCCCCGGGTTCAGGATGCCGTTCGGATCGAGGGCCTGCTTGATCGCGCGCATCGCGGCGAGGAACGCGGGCGGGCGGTACAGGGAAAGGACGTCCCTCGACGTGATGCCGACGCCGTGCTCCCCCGTCACCGTGCCGCCGAGGCGGACGGTCTCGGCATAGATCTCGGTCGCCGTCTTCTCGAAGAGAGGCCGTCGCGACCGGGTCCTTCCCCTCGCGCCAGAGGTGGACGTGGAGGTTGCCGTCGGCCGCGTGCCCGAACGCGAGGGACTTCAGGCCCGCCGCGCCCGAGATGCGGCGGATCGCCGCCACGAGCGGAACGAGCTCGGTGCGCGGCACGGCGAGGTCGAGCTCGGCCGAGACTCCCAGCTCGTGGACCGCCTCGGCGATGCCGCGGCGCACGTCCCAGAGGACGCGCCGCTTCGCCTCGTCCGTCGCGAGGACGACGTCCAGCGCCGCGCACTCGAGCGCGATCTCGCCCGCGAGCGTCACGTCCCGCTCCACCTCCGCCTCGGACGGGCCGTCGAACTCGAGGAGGAGGCGCGCCTCGGCCTCGGGAAACGGCACGCCGACGCCCTTCTTCCTCGACGAGAGATCGATGGACGGCTTGTCCACGAACTCGCAGGCCGAGAGGCACGAGGCCGCGCCGGTGCAGCTCGAGGACGCAGCGCGCCGCGTCCTCCAGCGTCGGGAAAGGCGCGACGAGCGTCGCCCAGAACGGCGGCTTCGGGATGAGGCGCAGCCAGGCCTTCGTGACGACGCCGAGCGTGCCTTCGCTCCCGAGAAGGAGCGACGTGAGGTCGTAGCCCGCCACGTCCTTGCGCGTCTTGCCGCCCGTGACGGCGACGCCTCCGTCCGCGAACACCGCCTCGAGGCCCATCACCCAGCGGCCCGTGACGCCGTACTTGGCCGCGTGCGGCCCGCCCGCGTTCTCGGCGACGTTGCCGCCGATCATGCAGGAGCCGCGCGAAGCCGGGTCGGGCGGGTAGTACAGCCCCTTCGCCTCGACGGCCTCGTGGAGCGTCTGCGTCACGACGCCCGCCTCGGCGACGGCCACGAAGTTGTCGGTGTCGATCTCGAGGATGGCGTTCATGCGCTCGAGAGACAGCGCGAGGCCGCCGGCCAGACGGCAGCGCCCCGCCCGACAGGCACGTGCGCCCGCCCTGCGGCGTGACCGGGATGCGGCGCTCGTTGCAGAACGCGAGGAGGCGCGAGACCTCGTCCGTCGTCCTCGGCTTCGCGCGCCGCCGCGGGATAGAAGACGAAGTCCTCCGTCCAGTCGTGCGCGTACGGCTGCAGGTCGTCCCTCGCCACGAGGAGGTGCGGCGCTCCCACGATCGCGGACGAGAGCCGCGAGCTCCTGGGCGGAGAGTTCGCGGCGTTCCATGGCGGAGGATCTTAAGATGCGCGCATGACACGCGTCGCCTTCCTCGGCCTCGGCGCGATGGGCGCCCCCATGGCGCGCCGGATTCTCCACGCCGGCTTTCCCCTGACCGTCTGGAACCGCCACGCCGAGCGCGCTCGCGCGATCGAGGCGCGGCGCATCCGTCGCGACGAGCCCGCGCGAAGCGGCGGCCGCCGCCGACGTCGTCTGCACGATGCTCTCCGACCCCGCGGCGCTCGAGGCCGTCGCGGACGGGCCGGACGGCCTCGTCGCCGGCCTCTCCACCGGAAAGATCTGGCTCGACTTCTCCACGGTGACGCCCGCGGCGTCGCGCCGCGCGGCGGAGCGCGCGCGTGAGAAGGGCGCCGACTTCTGCGACGTGCCCGTCGCCGGAAGCGTCAAGCCCGCGGCCGACGGCACGCTGAAGCTCCTCGCGGGAGGCGACGAAGCGGTCCTCGCGAGGGCGAAAGAGGTCCTCGACGCCGTGAGCGTGGAGACTCTCCACTTCGGCGGCGTGGGACAGGGCTCGGCGATGAAGCTCGTGAACAACCTGACGTTCGGCGTCGCACTCGCCACATTCGGCGAAGCCCTCGGCCTCGCCGCGAGGCTGGGCCTGCCGCGAAGAGCGCGTCATGGCATGGCTCCTCGCGGCTCCGTCCACGTCCGCCGTACGTCCAGCGAAAGGTGGCGTTCCTCGAAAGCGGCGGAAAGCCGCCGCAGTTCGGCCTCGCGCTCATGGAAAAGGACCTGCGTCTCGCTCTGGAGGCGGCCGGGGGCGACCTGCCGGTCGTCTCCGGCGCTCACGAGGACCTCCGCGGGGCCACGGCGGCGGGATTCGGCGCGGAAGACTTCTCGTGGGTGATCACCCACCTCGCCGGAAAGCGTCCGGGATCGAAATAGAATCGCATCGTCGGGAGGCCGTCATGTCCGTCGAGAAAGTCCTGGAAGAGCTGAAGCGCGATCCGTCCGGGTTCCGGAAGAGCACGATCGACACCCTCGTGAGAAGCGCCGTCTTCGCAGCCGACGCCGGCGAAGCGCGACGAGGCGCGCCTTTCCATCCGGAAGGCCGCCGCGGCCCTCGGCATTCTGCCTGCCTCCATCCAGGACCTCTACGTCGGCGATGGGGCGCGGAGAGGCGGGCGGGTTCACGACGCCGGCGATGAACCTCCGCATGCTCACGTACGACGCCGCGCGCGCCGTCTTCCGCGCGGCGAAGACACGCGACGTGGGCGCCTTCGTCCTCGAGATCGCGCGGAGCGAGATGGGCTACACCGACCAGCGCCCCGGCGAATACGCCGCGGTCGTCCTGGCCGCCGCGATCAAGGAAGGACATCGAGGGCCCGTCTTCATCCAGGGCGACCACTTCCAGATGAACGCGAAGAAGTTCGCCGCGGACGCCGGCGCCGAAAGGAGGGCCATCGAGGCGCTCATCGAGGAGGCGATCCCGGCGGGCTTTCTGAACATCGACATCGACACCTCGACGCTCGTCGACATGTCGCAGCCGACCGAAGCCCTCCAGCAGCGGCAGAACTACGAGAACGCCGCTGCACTTCACGCGCTTCATCCGCGCGCTCGAGCCGAAGGAGCGTCACGATCTCGATCGGCGGAGAGATCGGCGAGGTGGGCAAGGACGTGTCCACGCCGGAGGAGTTTCGCGCCTTCATGGACGGCTATCTCGCGGCGCTGCCCCCGGGATGAAGGGCGATCTCGAAGATCTCGATCAACACGGGGACCTCGCACGGAGGGCACGCCTCTCCCGGACGGGACGGTGGCGAAGGTCGAAATCCACTTCGACGCGATGGAGGCCATCTCGAAGATCGCCAGGCCGGACTACGGCCTCTCCGGCGCGGTCCAGCACGGAGCGTCCACCGTCGCGCCGGAGAACTTCCACCAGTTCCCCGAGCACGGCGCCTCGGAGGTCCACCTCGCGACCGAGTTCCAGAACATGACGTACGAAGGGCTTCCGAAAGGGCTCCGCGAGGAGATGTACGCCTGGGTGCACGCGAACGCCGCCGACGAGAAGAAGCCGAAGGACACCGACGAGCAGTTCCTCTACCGCTCGCGCAAGAAGGCGATCGGGCCGTTCAAGAAGGCCGCGTGGGACCTGCCGGAAGCCGTGCGCGCCGAGATCGGAAGGCGCCTCGAGGAGAAGTTCTCTTTCCTCTTCGAGAAGCTCCGCGTTCCCGGGACGAAGAGCGTCGTCGAGAAGTGGGTGAAGCCCGTCGAGCTCGACCCCGCGCTCGCCGGCGCGGGCGCTTTCCATCGCGACGACGAGGCGGGGGACTAGCTACCGCTGGTACTGCTTCCGGATCGTCGGAATCAGGTACTCGGCGAACGCCCGCTTCAGGTCGAAGCGCGGCGAAAAGCCCCAGTCTCTCGCGGCCGCCGAATCGTCCACGTCCGCGGGCCAGGTGTCCACGATGCCCTGGCGCTTGAGGTCGGGCTCGAACGTGATCTGCGCTCCGGGAAAGGCCTCGAGCACGAGGTCGCGGATCTCGCCGGCCGAGGGGTTGAACGCCCCCACGTTGTAGACCTGCCGCGTGAGAGCCCGCGCGGGCGCGGCCGCGAGCCTGAGAAGCGCCTCGACGGCGTCGGGCATCGCCATGAACGGGATGCGCGTGTCCTCGCGGACGAAGCACGCGTAGGGATTCCCCTGCGCGGCCTCGTGGATCATTTCCGGAGCGTAGTCGGAGGTCCCGCCCGACGGCATCGTCACCGCCGAGATGAGCCCGGGGAAGCGCACGCATCGGAAATCCACCCGGCCGCTCACCGTCTCGGACGAGAGCTGCTTGTAATGCCGCGAGTAGTACCGGCCGAGGTGCTCGGCGTAGAGCTTGTTGCAGCCGTACATCGTCGTCGGCTGGTTGTAGTCGTCCTCCTTCACTCTTCCGGCGCGGGACTTCGTCGCGAGGTCGGGAAGGCCGTACGCGGCGATCGAGGACGGATAGAGGAACGTGACGGGCCGCCCGTGCGACTGGCGCTCGCTCTGCGCGAACTCGAGGAGGTTGAGCGTCCCCTCCACGTTCACCTGATGCGCCGTCACCGGCGTGAACTCGCCGCGCGTGGAAAGGAGAGCCGCGAGGTGGAAGATGAGGTCGATCTCGAACTCGGAGAGGATCCGCTCGAGGACGGTCCGGTCGAGGATCGAGCCGATGAACTCGCGCGCGACGAGACGGCCCTGCTCGGCATCGAGCGGCTTGAGGTCGACCGTGAGGATGGGCCGCGAGCCGTCGGCGGCGAGGCGCGTGATCAGGCCGTGGCCGATCTCTCCGCTGGCTCCCGTGATGAGGACGACGGGCTTTCTCATTTGCCGGGATGTTAGCGCCCCGCGCCGCCGTGGCATTCTCACGGCGTGACGAAGGGCTCCGTGGAAGACGCCGGCGAAGAGACGATCGTCTCCAGCCTGGCAAACGCCACGTTCGGGCTCTGGTTCCCGTTCTTCCGCTGGATCGCGCGGACGGTACCGCCCGTCTGGGTGGCGCGCCTCGCGTCGGTCACGGTGGAGCAGGCCCTCTGGCGGCGCGGGCACGTGCACGAGGCCATTTGCGGCAACGTCGCTCAGATGCTCGGCGTCCCGGCCACGGATCCCCGCGGTCGAGAAGACCGCGCGCGCCATGGTTTCCAGGCATTCGCGGCTCGTGGATCGACCTTCTCCGCTATTCCGGCCGAAAGGACATCGCTCCCGAGAAGCTGCTCGCGAGACGGATCGGCGACGAACAGCTCGCCGCCGCGCATCGCGAGGGCACCGGCGCCATTCTGCTCACGGCGCACGTCGGCAACTTCGAGCTCGGCGGGCTGTTCCTGCGCGAGCTCGGCATCACGACGTATGCCGTGTACGTCCCGGATCCTTCGCCGGTCGTCGAAGCGCACCGGGAGAGCGCCCGGCGCTCGCTGGGCGTGATCGGAATCCGCGTGACGTCTTCCCCGTTCGCGTCCGTCCCGATCCTGAGGGCGCTCCGGTCGAACGGCTTCGTCGCCATGCAGGGCGACCGCGACGTCTCGGGGACGGGGCGCCGCATGCCTTTCTTCGGGAAGACGGCCTCTTTTCCCGTCGGGCCGTTCCGCCTCGCGCAGGCATCGGGCGCACCGATCTTCCCCGTCTTCGTCCTGCAGGAGGACGACGGGCGGTATCGCACGATCGTCGAGGAGGCGATCCGCGTGCCGAACGCGCGCGGCGAGGAGGGAGAAGCCGCCGTGACCGCCGCGCTCGCGCGTTTCGTCGCGTCGATGGAGCGGACGATCCGCGCGTACCCGGACCAGTGGTACCTCTTCACGCGTTTCTGGGACGACGCCGCGTGAAACGCGCGCTCGCGTTCCTCGCGGCCACGATCCTCCTCCCCGGCTGCGCGCCGCGGCGGCCGGATACCGCTCCCACGGCGAGGGCGGCCGACGTCACCCCGGAAGTCCTCGGAGGGGTTCGCCGGCTCGGCAGCTCGTGGGTAGCGGAAACCCGCGTGGCAGGCGCGGCCGGGGGAATTCTCGTCGGGCGGTTCGCCGGCGCGCCCTACGACCTCGGGTTCTCGTTCGGCCGCCTCACGCGGCCGTGGATGCGTTCGCAGGAGACGCATCTCGAGCGGCTCTTCACGGCGCTCGTCCCCGGCGGCTTCAAGAGGTCGCTCGTCAGGCAGCTTTCGGCACTCCGCGTGCGGAGACTGCCGGACGAGGTTCCGGACGATCTCCTCGTCTCCATCTCCGGGCTCGCGGACGGCTACGAGAGAGTGCCGCCGGCCTCAGGCTGGAATGCCTATCGCCGGATCCTCGGACTTCACGCGCTGCACGACATCTCTCAGCGCTACGTGGACGCGCCGGCTCTCGCGGCGGCCTGCACGGGCTTTCTCGCGAAGGGCGCCGACGGATCGCTTCTCCTCGCACGCAACTTCGACTTCGAGGGCGGCGACATCTTCGATCGCCAGAAGCTCGTGTCGATCGTCGTGCCGGAAGGGAGAATTCCCTACCTTTCGGTCGGGTTCGCCGGAATGCTCGGCGTCGTTTCGGGCTTCAACCGCGAGGGCATCGGCGTCGCCATCCAGGCGATCGCCGGCGGCGAAACGGCGGCCTCGGGCACGCCCATGTCGCTCCTCCTCGCGGACGTCCTCAGGAACGAGAGCACGTTCGACGGCGCCGCAGCCCGCATCCGCGCCGCGAAGGTCCTCGTGTCCGACCTGATCCTCCTCGGCGACGCGAGAGCCGGCCGGCTCGCGGTCGTCGAGAAGAGCCCCTCCGCGTTCGCGGTGCGCGAGACCGCGGGTCCGTCGCTCGGCGCGACGAACGAGGCCGAGGACCCCGCCGTTCGGCAGGGCGCGCGCTCCCTGCCGCCCGGATCGACGTCGCGAAAAAGGCGTGCGCGCCTCGACGCCCTGCTCGAGAAGGCCGGCGGAGGGCTCGACGTGCCGTCCGCGGTCGCCATCCTCCGGGACCGGCGAGGCGAGGACGGGAGGGATCTCGGTCCCGGGAACCGCAACGCCATCGACGCGTCGATCGCCTCGCACTCCATCGTCCTCGACCTCACGCACGGGCGCGCCTGGGTGGCCGCCGCGCCGAACACGCTCGGGGCGTACGTGCCCGTGGACCTCGAGGCCGTCCTCGCGAGCGCCGCCGGTCCTGCTCCCGCGACGGCCGAACCGATCCCCGCGGACGCCTGGTTCACGGACGGCGGTCACGGCCGGTACCTGCGCGCGCGAAAGGCTCTCGCCTCCGCGCGCCGGCTCGAGCGCGACCGGAAGAACGGCTGGCTCGAAGCGGCGACACGCGACGCCGGGCGCGCGCACGAGCTGGCTCCGGAGTTCGCGGAAGCGGCGGCGAAGCTCGGCGAGCTCGAAGCGCGCCGCGGGAACCGCGCGCGGGCGCGCCAGCTCCTCGACGAGGCCCTCGAGCGCGACCCGGGCCCCGCCCCGCTGCGCGCCGCCGTGGAGAGGTGGCGCGCAGCCTGCGCCGCCGGGGACGGGGCGCCCCTGCCGAAGGAGCCGATTCCCACCGTCCCGCAGCCGGACGAGCTGCTCTCGGAAGAGAGAAATCGCTAGAAAGATCAGGATTCCAGGGCAACCGCAGCCACTGCGCCTGTGATGTCTCGTGTTACGTAAAGGTGGATTTTCTTAGAAGGTGAATGGGGATTCCAGGGCGACCGCCGCCACCGCGCCTGTTATGTCTCGCGTCACGTAAAGGTGGATCTTCTTAGAAGGTGAATGGGGCGAAGGCGCAGTCGCGCGCGACGCGAGCGAACGTCGCGGACGATTTCGTACAGGCCCGCGGCGCCGAATCGTTCGATCCGCGGCGCGTCTCCCTCTTCCCCTTCTAAGAAATCTTCGTAATCCGGCGCACACAGCGATGACGGCCGCTGGAGGCGCAGCGTCTCCGCCCGCCCTGCGCTTCGACCTCATTCACCCATTCGAAGAAACGCGCCGACGCCCGCCGCGCATCCGGCTCGAAGAAAAGCGTGCCGGAGACATAGCGCGCGGGGAATCTCTCCTTCCGAAGCAAGCTCTTCCTCTTTGGCCTCGAGGAGCACCGCCGCGCCCGTCTCGACCAGCTCGACGCCCGCCGCACGGGGTCCGAGAGCCGATCTCTCCTCTTTCCACGCCTCACGCATCGCGTCGTCGACGCCCTCGGCCGCGACGACGAGCACGCGGTCCGCGTCGCTCGAGGCGACGCGGCGCGCGCCGAGAATCAAGGCCTCGAGACCGGCCGTGCGTCCCGAGACGATCGTCTCGGAAACGCCGCCGAGGCCGAGGGCCATGGCGAGCTCGCCGTTCACGGTGTTGTGAACGGTGGCCGCGAAGACCGAAGGGGCGAGGTCCTCGACGCGCGCGGCCGCCGCGAGGCGTTGCGGCGTGCTCCGTGATCGCCGGGCGGCAGCCGTGCCGCGTGCCGACGATGACGCCCCCGCGCGCGTCGGGATCCGCCGGACGCGAGGCGCCCGAGGCGGCGAAGGCGCGCGTTCCCGGCGAGAAAGCCCGTCCGCCCGAAGCGGTCCATCCGGCGCAGGCGATTCGCGTCCTCCGACGCGCCGCTCTCGCCCTCGTTCGCGAGCGCCGCCGAGACGAGGAAGACCGGCCTCATGCGCGCTCCAGGATGAGGGCCGCGTTCGTGCCCCCGAAAGCGGACGAGGTCGACAGCGCGACGGCGATCGGCGCCGCGGGCGAAAGCGGCGCGCCGGAGACGACCAGGAGCGGCGAATCCGGACGCGAAGCCGCGTGGCCCGCCGTGGGCGGGACGCGCTGGCGCGCGAGGACGAGAACCGAGAGGATCGCCTCGAGAGCGCCCGCCGCGCCGAGCGTGTGCCCGATCGCGCCCTTGATCCCGTTCACCGGCACGAACCGTGCTCTTTGCGCCGAGGACATGCGCCAGAGCGGCTTCTTCCATTGCGTCGTTGAACGTCGTCCCGGTGCCATGGGCGCTCACGAAGCCCACGTCGGAGGCGGTCCGGCCCGCCTGAAGGAGCGCGGCCTCGACGGCTCTCCTCAGGCCGCGTCCCTCGGGATCCGGGCGCGTCATGTGATGCGCGTCCGAACCCGAGCCGTAGCCCGAGACCCGCGCGAGAATCGCCGCTCCGCGCCGGCGCGCCTGGTCCTCCTCCTCGAGAAGCAGGAACCCCGCCCCTTCGCCCAGCGTGAGGCCGTCGCGCGCGGTGTCGAACGGCCGGGCAACGGACGTCGCGAGCGCGCGCAGCGCGTCGAAGCCCGAGAAGACGAAGGGAGAGATGGCGTCGGCCCCGCCCGCGAGAACCCGGTCGGCGCGACCCTCCCGGATCCACTCCGCGGCGAGCCCGACCGCGGCCGCGCCCGACGCGCAGGCGACGGACACGGTCGAGACGGGACCTCGCGCGCCGTGATCGCTCGGCGAGGTCGCGAGAGAGCGCGCCCGGGTCGCCTCGGGAGAGCGCGGCGGCTCCGCCCGTCCGCGACGCGAGCCACTCCGTGAGGGCGCCGTTTCCGGCGAGCGTCGTCCCGACGGCGACTCCCGCGCGGTCGCCGCCGAAGCCCGGGCACGACGCGAGCGCCTCGTTCGCGGCGTCGCGGGCGAACAGCGTCTCCAGCTCCGCGCCGTCCGGCCCGCGCTCGCGGTCGATCAGGGCCGCCTGCCGCGCGTGAAAACGCCCGGTGTCGAACCGCGTGACCGGGCGGATCGCCGACCGGCCGAGGAGCGCGCCCTCCCAGAGCGCGTCAACGCCGCGGCCGAGTGCGGTCTCGGCGCCCATTCCCGTCACGACGACCCGCGGCACGGTTCCCATGTCGTCTCTATAATCGCCCGGCCGCGCCTCCCGCGCGGCGCTCACCCGCCCGGAAAGCCTCTTTCGGTCGTCCATGAAGATCGTCATCGCGTCCGACGCGAACCAGCCAAACGCAACGTATCGCGGCGCCCTGCTCGCGGCGGGAGCCCTGCCCGAAGAGGTCGTCGTCGTGACCCCGGGCGACCCGGACCCCGGCGCGTTCGACGGGCTGCTGCTCGCGGGCGGCGCCGACGTGGCGCCGACGCTCTACGGCGAGGCGCCCTCGACGCCGACTCTCGAGCTCCATCCCGAGCGGGACGCGCTCGACTTCGCGCTCTTTTCTGCCGCGGAAAAGCTCGGCGCGCCGGTCTTCGGCATCTGCCGCGGACTTCAGGCGCTGAACGTCGCGCTCGGGGGCACGCTCTGGCAGGACCTGCCTTCGCAGCGGGCGCGCGGCGTTTCGCACGAGACGGACGTCGATCCGCACACCCGAAAGGACCATCCCGCGCACGTCGTCCGGGCGCGGCCGGCGCCCTCTTCCTCGCGCTTTGCGTCGGCCGTCGCCGCGCTCGAAGGCGCGTCCGTGAACTCGCGCCACCACCAGGGCGTGAAGGACCTCGCGCCGGGGCTCGTGCCGCTGGCGGCGTCGCCGGACGACCTCGTCGAGGCGTTCGAGCGGCCCGGCGGCAGGCTTCGTCGCCGCCGTGCAGTGGCACCCCGAGAACCTCGTCGCGGAACGAAAGCAGAAAGCGCTGTTCGAGACCTTTCTCGACGCCTGCCGCGCGCGGGCGCGCGCCGCCGGCCGAGCGGGTGAGCCGCTCGTCTTCGTCTCCCTCGAAGGCCCGCTCGCCGTCGTGAAGCTCGCGAGGCCGGCGGCGGGAAACGCCTTCGCGGGAGACATGGCCGAGATGCTCGCGGACACCGTGGCGGCGCTCGCGGAGGATCCGACGGTTCCGGCCATCGTCCTGACGCGGCCTCGGGGACGCCTTCTCCATCGGGACTCGACCCGGACCTGCTCGCGGCTCTCGTCGCGCTCGGCGACGAGGAGGGCTTCGCCTCTCAGCTCGACGCGCTCGCACGGGCCGCACGGGCGCTCGCGTCGGCGCCGCGGCCGATCCTCGCGGCCGTGGATGGCCCGGCCTTCGGCGCCGGTTTCTCGCTCGCGCTCGCGTGCGATCAGCGGATCGCGCGCGGCAGCCCGCCACACGAGGCCGCATTCGGCCTTTCGCCGCTCTTTCCCGCGCTCGAGGCGGGCGCGAGCGTCTTCCTCCCGCTCCTCGCGTCGCCCTCGGCCGCCGCCGACGTCGCGTTCTCGGGCGAGACGCTCTCGGCCGCCCGCGCCCGTGAACTCGGCCTCGTGGACCTCGTCGCCGAGGACGGCCCTGCGCTGTCTCTCGCGCTCCAGCGCGCGGCGCAGTACGCCGAACGGCCGATCGCCTCTCTCGCCGCCGCCAAGCGCGCCCTCGCTTCGAAGGATCGTCTCTCACGCCTCGAGGACGGCCTCGCGCGAGAGAAGGAATCCGCCCTCGCGTCCTTCCGCGACGGGACGCTGGCCGCCGCTCTCGCCTCTTTTCACGATCATCCCGGCCCGCCGACTTCGGCCGGCGGCCTCGACCGTCCCCAATGACAGGAGACTCGATGAACCGAATCCTTCCCTCGTCTCTCGCCGCTCTCGCCCTCGTTTTCGCCGGCTCCGCGTTCGCGGGGGAGGCGCCGAAACCGAAGGCTCCGGAAATGGCCCCATTCGAGGTGGCGCAGCCCTACCCGAACTCCTGGTACGGCCGGTTCGGCGTGACGAACTGCTCGTGGATCGACACGGGCGACGGCGTTCTCGTCATCGACACGGGGGCGACGGCGGCGGACGCGAAGAATCTCAAGGCCGAGATCGCGAGAACGACGAAGAACAAGCCGATCAAGTGGATCGCCATGACGCACCTGCACTCCGACTCGAACGACGGCTTCGCGACCTTCCTTCCGACGGACGCGACGCTCTTCGTGAACGCCCGCGCCACGGGCGTCCTCGCCGGCTCGATCGGGCAGGGAAAGGACGAAGGCTCCGCACGTCATCGGGATCAGCGACCGCATCGCGCTCGTGGCCGGCAAGCAGGCTTTCGAGATCGGCGTGCCCGCGGGAAACGCGCACACCGCGTTCGACCTCTACGTCTTCGACGCTTCGACGCGCACGGTCTTCGCCGGCGATCTCGTGACGACGGACCGCTGCCCGATGCTCTCGGACCCCGACTGCGACATCAAGGGCTGGCTCGCCGTCCTCGAGCGCTTCGACTCGCTCGGCGCCCGGGGTCTCGTGCCGACGCGCGGAAATCCCACCGGCGGGCGCGGCGTCCGAGATCGAAAAGACCCGCCGCTATCTCACGTCGATGCTCGCGTTCCTCGTCGAAAAGAAGAAGCAGAACGCCCCGGAGGCCCGTGTCTCCGGAGAGCTGTCCGCCGAGAAGCTGGCCGACTACTGCCCGCGCGAGCTGAACGCGCTCAACGCGCTTTCGGTCTACCGCCGGCTCCTGAACGACGGGACGACCCGGCCGGGGAGCGCCGCCGCGAAGCCCGCGGCGAAGTGACACCCGAGGCGCCCGCCGCGCCCGCGCCGGCCTCCGCCTGCCGCGCGCGGGAAGCGAGCCTCGACCGTCGTCTGGATGCCGCCGCGGGGCGTGAAGGCGCCCCGCACGGCCATCCGGCGCGGCTGCAGCGCGCGAACGAGATCTCCGAGGACGCGATTCACGACGTTCTCGTTGAAGATGCCGAGGCTCCGGTAAGCGTTCACGTACTGCCTTCAGGGACTTCAGCTCCACGCATCGGCGGTCGGGAACGTACGTCACGGTCAGCGTGGCGAAGTCGGGAAGGCCCGTCTTCGGGCAGATCGACGTGAACTCGGGGATCGTGATGACGATCTCGTAATCGGACGGGGTACTGGGAGGGCCAGGTCTCGAGCTTCGGCAGCGCATCGCGCACTCCCGAGGCCGCGTGGCGGTCCGTGTAGCGGGCCATGTCGCGAGGATAACGCGACCCGGAGGCGCGGCACGTTTTGTGCGAAGATCCGCTGCCATCATGGCCTTCACGCCGGAAAAGCGCGCCGCCCTCCTCAAAGACATCCGCCAGCTCGTTCTGATGGCCGCCATCATCCTGACCGGACGGTCCGTTCTGGCCGACTGGTACGTCGTCCCGACGGGCTCCATGAAGCCCACGATCCTCGAGGGCGACCGCGTCTTCGTCTGGAAGTCCGCTTACCAGTTCCGGATTCCCTTCTCGAAAGTCCGTCTCTTCGAGACCGGCGCGCCGAAGCGGGGAGACGTCGTCGTCATCCGCAACCCGGACGGCGGCAGCGTGCCGTTCGTCAAGCGCCTCGTCGGCCTGCCGGGCGACGTCGTCGAGCTCCGCAACGAGACGCTCTACGTGAACGGGAAGATCCAGCCCGTCGACTTCCTGCCCGAGCAGAAGAACGACGACGGCGAGCCGATTCTCCTCGGCACGGAGATTCTCGCCGGCAGGGCGCACCCCGTTCGCGTCCTGCCCGACCGCCCCGCGTTCCGCACGTTCGGCCCGATCACGGTGCCGGAGGGCGAGGTCTTCCTCATGGGCGACAATCGCGACGAGAGCCGTGACGCGCGCTTCTTCGGCACGCGCCCCGTCCAGGACCTCCTCGGCCGGGCGGTCGGCATCATGTGGAGCTGGAACCAGCAGTTCTTCAAGGGCCCGCGCTGGTCGCGCATCGGCCGCCCGTTCATCACGGACGTCCGCGGCGCCACGCCGAACTGACCGCCGGCCACCCTGAGAATGAGAGGCCCTGATTGTTTCTTGCGGGGCTTGATCCGAAGATAAATCTAGACTTAATCTAAGCTCTGAATGGACAGCACGCGCTCTGCTCGCCGGTCGCCTCAGGGAAAAGGGCCTCAGGGTCACGCAACAGCGCGTGGCCGTGCTCGAGTACCTGCTCACGACGCCGACGACATCCGACGGCCGAGGAGGTCGGGTCCGCGGTCAATCGCGCCGTGCCGACCGCGTCGCGTGCCTCGGTCTACAACGTCCTGCACTCGCTGAAGGAGAGCGGCCTCATCGAGGAGCTCGTCCTCGACGACGCCGTCGCCCGCTACGACGCGAACCTCGACCGGCACCACCACTTCATCTGCCGCGCGTGCGGCGCCGTGGAGGACGTGCCGTTCGAGACGTTTCGCGAGGCGCCGCGCCCGCGCCTCGCGGAGGGCCACATCGTGGAGGATTACACCGTCACGCTGCGCGGCATCTGTCCGGGCTGCGCGAAGAGCCTGACCCCCGCGGCCGGGACGACGGATGGGCCTGGAGATCGAAAGGAAGTTCCTCGTCACGGGCACCGCGTGGAAGGCCCTCGCGGCGGGACGTTCTCACGCGCCAGGGATATCTCTCGAGCGCCGGCGGAGTGGACGGTCCGCGTGAGGGTCGCCGGGGACCGGGGGTTCCTGACGGTCAAGGGCAGGAGCCAGGGCCTTTCGCGCGCCGAGTTCGAGTACGCGATTCCGGTCGAGGACGCGGCGGCGCTGCTCGAGCCTCTGCGAGAAACCCCTCATCGAGAAGACCCGCTACCGGGTTCCCTTCGGCGCTCACACCTGGGAGGTGGACGAGTTCCACGGCGCGAACGCCGGGCTCGTCGTGGCCGAGGTGGAGCTCGAGAGCGCCGACGAGGAGCCCGCTCTTCCCCCCTGGGTCGGCCGGGAGGTCTCCCGGGACGCGCGCTATTACAACGCCAACCTCGTGAAGAGGCCCTTCGCGACCTGGTGAGCGGCGCTAGCGCTTCTCGATCGGGACGTAGCTCCGGCGCGCCGTGCCCGTGAAGACCTGCCGCGGCCGCGCGATCTTCTGCTCGCTGTCGGCCAGCAGCTCCTGCCACTGGGCGAGCCATCCGGCCGTGCGCGGGATCGCGAAGAGCACCGTGAAGAAGGCGGTGTGGAAGCCCATCGCCTCGTAGATGAGGCCGGAGTAGAAGTCCACGTTCGGGTAGAGCTTCCTCTTGACGAAGTAGTCGTCCTGCAGCGCGATGCGCTCGAGCTCGAGCGCGATCGCGAGGAGCGGGTTCTTGCCCGTCACCTCGAAGACCTGCTCGGCGAGCTTCTTGATGACGGTCGCGCGCGGGTCGTAGTTCTTGTAGACGCGGTGGCCGAAGCCCATGAGGCGCTTCTCGCCGTGGCCTTCCTTGACGTCCTTCACGAAGGCCGGGACGTTCTTGATGTCGCCGAGCTCGTGGAGCATCTTGAGGACGGCCTCGTTCGCGCCGCCGTGGAGCGGCCCGTAGAGCGCGGCGGTGGCGGCCGCGACGGACGAGTACGGGTCGGTCTGCGCCGAGCCGACCGAGCGCATCGCGTTCGTCGAGCAGTTCTGCTCGTGGTCGGCGTGCAGGATGAAGAGGACGTCGAGCGCCCGCTCGAGGACCGGGTTCACGGCGTACCGCGGCTCGGCCATCTTCTTCATCATCGACAGGAAGTTGCCCGTGTACGAAAGCTCGTTGTCCGGGTAGACGTACGGGAAGCCGATGGAATGCCGGTACGCGAAGGCCGCGATCGTGGGCATCTTCGAGATGAGCCGGATGATGTGGTGGTCGCGCGACTTCGCGTCGAAGATCTGCTTGGCGTCCGGGTAGAACGTCGAGAGCGCGCCGACGGTCGAGAGGAGCATCCCCATCGGGTGGGCGTCGTGCCGGAAGCCCTCCATGAGCTTCTTGATGTTCTCGTGGAGGTACGTGTGCATCGTGACGTGGTTCGTGAACTCCTTCAGCTCGGCCGCCGTCGGCAGCTCGCCCTTCAGGAGAAGCCACGCGACCTCGAGGAACGTCGACTTCTCGGCCAGCTCCTCGATCGGGTAACCCCGGTATTCGAGGATCCCCTTGTCGCCGTCGATGAACGTGATCGCCGACTTGCACGACGCCGTGTTCGTGAACGCCGGGTCGTAGGTCATGAGGCCGAAGTCCTTCTCGTCGACCTTGATCTTCCGCAGATCGAGGGCGCGGATCGTCCCGTTCTCGACGGGCAGCTCGTACGTCTTCCCGGTGCGGTTGTCGGTGATCGTGAGCGTGTTTTTTCGGCCATGGCTTCCTCCCTGCTTCGAGACAGGCGATCAGCCCGGAGATTCTATCCCCGCGCCACGGCGGCAGACCTCCGGCGGCCGGAGGCTTGCTTAGAATGCCCCCGTGAACCTCCGAAGGCACTTCCTCGAGGCCTTGACGCTCGTTCTGGCGGCGATCCTCTGCGCCCTCGTCGCGAACGCGCTCGCGTCGCGCGAGCGCAAGCTCGCGCTCGTCGGCAACTACCCGGATGCGCTGAAGGTCCCGGAGAAGACCGGGGATTTTTCTGCTTCCCTCGCAGGCCCGACCACCGTTCTTGTCTCCTGCTGACTCTGGAGCACAGACAGCGTCCGAAGTTTCTTCGAAGGTGAATGGGGCGGGAGCCGCACCGCGCCGGCAGCCCCCCGCGACGATCGCCACCCTCGAAGAGCCCCGGCCGCTGACGCCCAAGGACTGCGTTCGTCGGCCAAATCACCCTTCGAAGAAAAGCGCCCTGGCCCGGCCACTGTGCCCGCCCCGAAGGCCACTCCGCCCGCTCAAGGGTCCGAAGCAAAGAATTCCTCTCCTTCCCCAGCCGACCTGCTTCGCCGCTTCCCGCCTCACAACAAGCCCTACGTCGAGATCTCGGGCGACGACGCCGCGTGGCTCGTCGCGCGCGGCGCGCTCGTCCTGGACGCGCGCCGCACGAAGGACTACGAGCAGGGCCACATCGCCCGCGCGCGCAGCTTTCCCGTCTGGGAGAGCGACGTCGACGCCCGCGTGACGGCGCTCGTCGGCGAGGGCCGCGACGGCGCGATCCCGGTCGTCCTCTACTGCTCCGGCGGCGACTGCGAGGACTCGCACATGCTCGCGCAGAAGCTCTTCGGCGCGGGCTTCAACAACCTCCTCGTCTATCGCGACGGCTGGCCCGACTGGGTCAAGCGCGAGGGTAAGAGCGCGACCGGGCCCGAGTCGTGACGCCGAAGGAAGCGCTCGCCTCGCCCTGGCTGACGGTGCGCGTCCAGATCGCGCTCGGCGTTCTTCTTCGTCGCCGCGGCGCTGCCGAAGCTCGTCGACCCGCCGTCCTTCGCACACATGATCTACAACTACCGGCTCGTGCCGGGCGCGTTCGTGAATCTCATGGCGCTCGTGATGCCCTGGCTCGAGCTCCTCGCCGGCCTCGCCCTCATCCTCGGCATCTGGACGCGCGCGTCGGCGGGCCTCGTCGGCGCGCTCCTCCTCGTCTTCGTCGCCGCGATCTCGCTGAACCTCGCGCGCGGCAACGCGATCGACTGCGGCTGTTTCGACGTGGCGCGCGGCGAACAGGACCGCCGACGAGCGCCTCGCCGACATGCGCCTCGACGTCCTGCGCGACCTCGGGATGCTGCTCATGGTCGCCCAGATCCTCTGGGCGAAAGCACGGAGGCCGGTCTAGCCGCCCGCAGATCTACTTCTTTTCGAGGTGGCCTCCGAACCCGAATCGCATCGCCGACAGCACCTTGTTCTGGAAGAGGTCGCCTCCGCGTGACGCGAAGCGCTCGAACAGGGACGCCGAGAGGACGTGCGCAGGCACTCCTTCGTCGTTCGCGGCGGCGATCGTCCAGCGCCCTTCGCCCGAGTCGGAAACCTCGCCCCCGAACTTTTCCAGCGCGGTGTCGCCCGCGAGCGCCGCGGCGGTGAGATCCAGGAGCCAGGAAGCCACGACGCTGCCGCGCCGCCACACCTCGGTGACGTCGGCGAGGTTCAGGTCGTATTGGTAATGCTCGGGGTTCCGGAGCGGTGTCGTTTCCGCGTCCTTCTCGTGCGTCGCCTTGCCGACGTTCGCGCTCCTCAGGATGTTCAGGCCCTCGGCGTACGCGGCCATGAGCCCGTACTCGATGCCGTTGTGGACCATCTTGACGAAATGGCCCGCGCCTGCCGGGCCGCAGTGCAGATAGCCGTGGTCGGCCGTGCCGCCGAGCTTCTCCCGCCCCGGCGTGCGCTCGATCGAGCCGGGTCCCGGCGCCAGTGTCCGGAAGACGGGCTCGAGCCGCTTCACGGCCTCCGTCTCTCCGCCGATCATCAGGCAATAGCCGCGATCGAGGCCCCAGACGCCGCCGGAGGTGCCCATGTCGACGTAATGCAGGCCCCGTCCCTTCAGGCGCTTCGCGCGCGCGATGTCGTCGTGATAGTGCGAATTGCCGCCGTCGATGATCGTGTCGCCCTCGGCGAGGAGGGGCTCGAGCTCGGCGATCGTCGCGTCCACGAAGGCGGCGGGGACCATGAGGCAGATGGCGCGCGGTCTCTCGAGCTTCTTCACGAAATCCGCGAGCGAGGAGGCGCCGGTGGCGCCTTCTCCCGCGAGCGCGTCGACGGGCCCGCGGGAGCGGTTGTACACGACGCACGCGTGGCCGCCGCGCATCAGCCGGCGCACCATGTTCGCGCCCATGCGTCCGAGACCGATCATTCCGAGCTGCATCGAAGCCTCCCCTGCGAGACGGCGCCCCTTACCTTAGCGGGGCGATTCGGATCTGAGCGCGCGCTCCCCGAGCGCGCCGAGCTCCTTCGCCACCGCGAGCACCTCGTCCACCGTCGCGTCGGCGTCCGCGAGCGTCGAGCGGGGATTGATGAAGCACGGCCGGATCGCGAAACGGCCGTTCACGCGCGTGTGCGACGGGATCGCGCGGCCGCGCGCGCGCACTCCGAGGAGAACCTTCTCGTTCAAGCGCGTCGAGCGCGGCCTCGTCCGAAACGTCCTTCGGCTTCACGCGGAAGCAGCAGATCGAGAGGACCGGCTCGGCGAGGAGCTCGAGCTCGGGGTGCTCCCTGACGCGCGCGGCGACGCGGCGCGCGCAGTCGTGGTGGCGCACGACGCGCGCGCGCATGCCGGAGGCGCCGATCTCCTTGAGCGCGGCCCACACGGTGAGGCCGCGCGCCGGCGCCGAGTGGTCGAGGGAAAAGTCGGGGTTTCCCTCGCCGCGCTCGTCGAAGGGCGAGCCGAGGTCGCCCGTCGACGGTCGGCGCCATCTCCACGTAGGCGGCCGGCTCGAGCGTGAGCGCGCGCGCGAGGATGGCCGCCGTCGCGCACGAACCCCGCGCCGCACCCGACGGGAACCGCCATCCACTTGTGCGGGTCGACCGCGAACGAGTCGATCTTCGAGAGGTCCCCGTAGAGCGGCTTGACGCGCGGGTCGAGGACGCCGAAACCGCCGTAGGCGCCGTCCACGTGCAGCCAGACGCCGCGCGCGTGCGCGATCTCGCGCATCGCGTCGATCGGCTCCACGGCGCCGGTGTTCACGTCGCCGGCGGACGCGACGACGGCGACGGGCGTCCTGCCCGCCGCGAGGTCCTCGTCGAGGAAACGCTCGAGCGCGCCGAGGTCGGGAGTCCTCTTCGCGTCGACCGGAATCATGCGCAGCGCCCGGCGCCCGAGCCCGAGGACGCCGCAGGCGCGGTGGACGACGTGATGCACCTCGGTCGAGGCATAGACGCGCGGCTCGACGAGGCGCTCCAGGCCGTCGAGGCTCGGATCGAAGCCGCGACGCTCGCCCGCCTCCTGGCGGGCGGCCGCGAGGCCGAGGAGGTTGGCCGTGGCGCCGCCGCTCGTGAACCCGCCTTCGAAGTGATCCGGCAATCCGACGAGGCGCTGAAGCCAGCGCAGCGCGAGGACCTCGAGGAAGTTGCCCGGCGTCGCCCACCAGCGCTGCGCCGCCGTGATCGCGCCCGCGAGCTGTGCGACGGCCGGCACCGTCGTCGGCATCGTCGTGACCCAGCCCGAGAAGCCCGGAGCGCCGATCCTGAGCCCGTTCGCGACGACGAAGGAGCGCAGCGTCTCGAGAACCGCCTCGCGCCCGACGCCGGTCTCGGGCAGCGGCTCGTCGAGGGCCGCGCGCCAGACGCGTGCGCCGCGCCGCCGGATCGGCGCCCTCGAAGCGCGTGAAAGACTCGAGCGCGGGCAGAAGCCGCGCGAGAGAGTCGGCGAGAGCGTCCGTCGCCGCAATGTCCGGGCGCATCAAGGCACCTCCAGCGGGCGCTATTATGGCGGCGAATCCGATGGCTTCCTTCACTCGCTTTCCAGGCCTGCCGCTCCTCAAGGCGTTCGACGGCGCCCTCAAGGAAGGTCTGCTCCTCGACGAGTCCCTCGGCGGGATTCTGACCGCCGCGCTCCACTTCTTCGACGCGCCGGTCGTGGCCCTGCTTCCCGGCGCCGGCGTTCCGCCCATGACGCGGGCCGGCCGGTCCAGCGTCGCGGCGGCCGCGGAGACGCGCCTCAACCAGCACCTCGGCGAGGTCCTCGCGCAGGGCCGTCCGAAGAAGGTCAGCGAGGGCGGGCTCTCGTTCTACGGAGCGCCCGTGAAGGTGAAGGATCAGGTCCAGGCCGTCCTCGGCGTCGTCCTGGAGACGATGGCCGCGGGAGAAGCCGAGGCGGAGGAAGGTGTGCGCATCTTCGCGCGCACCGTCGGTCACGTCCTCGAGCGCGAGCGCACGCTCGGGACGCTGATGAAAAGGCGCGAGGAGGCCGTCGCGCTCTTCGAGCTCGCCTCCGGAGCCTTCCTCTCCCTGAACCCCGACGAGGTCATCCGGCTCACCGTGGCCTCGCTGTCGCGCGAGCTCGAGTTCGACCGCGTCACCGCGTATCGATTCCATCCCGAGACGAAAGAGGTCACGGAGATCCTCACTCACGGCGGCGCGACGAGCGGCGAACGGCCCTCGCCCGGGCGGCGCCCTCTCGACGCGGACGAGCTCCTGGGCCGCAGCCTTTCGGCGCACGGCCCCGCGTTCGAGGACGAGCCCGGCTCGAATCCTCCGCGCCGCCTCCGCATGTGCCTGCCGCTCCACGCCGGCGATCTCGTGTTCGGCTTTCTCACGATGTCGCGCCGCGGCGGATTCGCCCTCACGCCGCAGGAGCTGCGGCTCGCGCAGGAGCTCGCGAAGCTCGCGGCAGGCGCCCTCGACAAGGCGCGGCTCCTCGATGCCGAGCGCCGGCACGGCGAGCGCAACGCGTTCGTGGGCCGCCTCCACACGGCCCTGTCGGGCCTGACCGACGTCTCCGCGATCGCGTCGCGCACGGTCGGCGAGCTCGGCCCGCAATTCGACTTCGACGTCTGCGCGCTCCGGCTCGTCCCGGCCGGCGAGCTGCCGGGCACGCAGGCCGCCTACGTCAAGGGGCGAGGGAGCTCCGCCGCCGTGGAGATCCCGGACGCCCTTCTCGGGCACCTCGCGACGGAGGCATCGCACCTTCTGCTCACCGACGTCGGATCGGATCCGCACGGCGCCTCCCTCCTGCCGACCGGGGCGGCCGTCGCGCAGCTCCCGGCTCCGCTGGGCCTTCTCGCCGTGCCCCTCGCGTACCGCGGCGCTCCCGCGGGCGTCCTCGTGCGCCGTGACGGGCGCGCGCGGCGCCGCTCTCTCGTCCGACGTGCTGCGTTCGTTCGAGGCGCTCGGCGTCGAGGTGTCGCTCGCGATCACGTCGGCCCGCCTCCTTCAGCAGGAACGGGAGTCGTACCGTTTCCTCGACCGGCTGCGCGAGGTCGGCCGCTCGCTCTCGACGACGTTCGACGTCGACCGCATCAAGCAGACGCTCTGCGAGCAATCCGTCACGCTGCTGAAGGCCGATGCCGCGCAGTTCTGGGACGCGGACCCGGCTTCGAAGTCCGCGAAGATCTCGACGCGCTGGGGCGCCGACGTGGGCGACGAAGTGGGGCGTGCCGTCGCCTTCGAGCACACGGGACACCCGATCGTCCGCACGTTCCTCGACAAGACGCCCTGCATCGCCGGGCCCGGCGAGGGAGCCACGTTCTTCCCGGGCAATCCCGAGGGCGCCGGCGCGCCGCTCATCCGCGCGGCCGCCGTGCCGCTCACCTATCACGACGAGCTCATCGGCGTCCTTTCCGTCGGCGCGCGGCGCGGAAGCGACGACTGGCCGGTGGATCTCAAGGAGCGGCTCGACCTCCTCGCCGACGCCGCGGCGGTCGCGCTCCACAACGCGCGCCTCATGAAGCTCATCGAGCAGCAGACCGAACGCGACAGCCAGTCGGGCCTCTACAACCGCTCGTCCCTCGCCAAGCGGCTCGAATCCGAGCTGAGGCGCGCCGAGCGCAACGGCCAGTCGATCGCCGTCGCGCACCTGCGCATGGACGGGCTCAGGGAAGCGATCGTCGAAGCTGGGCGCCGAGCTCCGGCGACTCGCTCCTGCCGAAGCTCGCCGCCAAGCTCGTGCGTTCGACGCGCGCCGTCAACTTCGTCGCGCGCGACGAGGACGACCGCTTCTACATCCTCATCTTCGAGGCGGGCAAGGTGCAGGCGCACCGCGCCCTGCACTCCGTCCAGAAGAACTTCCAGCAGGGAATGGACGAGCGCCTCGTCGCCGCGGGCATTCGTCTCGGCCTCAGCGCCGGGGTCGCGGTCTATCCCGACGACGCCTTCGACACGGCGACGCTCGTCCTTCGCGCGAACGAGGCCCTCGAGCAGGCGATCCGCACGGGACCGTCTTCCGTGGTCCTCTACCACGCTCCGGCCGAGGCGGACTCGGCCGCGGCCGGCTGAAGTTCAGGCGAAGGTTTCGACGCGAACGCCGGGCACGGCCGCCCGTGCCGCTCCGGCGATCTCCTCCAGCTCCGCCTTCGTCGAGCGGCGTCACGCCCGGCTCCATCGTCTCGCGCGCGACCGTGTAGACCTGAACGAGCGAGAGGCGGCCGCCGGCGTCCACGACCCTCGCGAGGCGGCTCGCCCAGGCCGCGATCTCGTCGTTGGGCGGCGGCTCGCCGCGAAGGCGCAGGAACATGGCCTGAACGACGACCGGATGCCGTTTCGCGGCGCCCGTGAGATTCGCGAGGATCCTTTCGAAGGGAATCGCGCTCCTCGCGATCGTCTTGTAGAAGCTCTCCGTGCCCGCGTCGAGCTTGATCCAGAACGCGCCGCCCCGCGCCGCGAAGAGATCGTGCGCCTCGCGCATCTCCTCGCGCGCGAGGCCCGAGCCGTTCGTGATGAGGACGAACGGAATGTCGTGGAATCCCGCGGCGTCGCGCACGTCGAAGAGGGTCCGCGAGAGCGGCAGGAAGCCGCGATACGTCGACGGCTCGCCGTCGCCCGCAAAGGCGATGTCGCGCACCGGATCGGCCGCGGACGGCCCGCCGTCGCGCGCCCGGGACGCGAGCTCTTCCGCGAGCTCGCGCGCCACGTCGTCGATCGCGATCGCGGGCCGGCCCGTGCCTTTCGCGATCTCCCGGCGGTCGATGACCTCGCAGTAGACGCAGTCGAAGTTGCACGTCTTCTGCGGGTCGAGGTTGATCCCGACCGAGATCCCGCCCGACCGGCGCGCCCGCACGGCGTAGACGAAGCGGTTCTTTCCGCGCGTGCGCGGGTGGAGCGTCGGGAGATGCGTCTCGGCCACGGGAGCATTCTCGCCCCCCGCGGCCGCGGCGGTCCTCCGGTATTCTTCCGCGGGCCAGCCATGCCGATCACGACCGGCACCGTCCTCGGGCGCTACCGCCTCCTCGAAAGAGCGGGCGTCGGCGGCATGTCCGAGGTGTGGAAGGCCGAGGACGAGACGCTCAAGCGCACCGTGGCGGTGAAGGTCATCCTCGGCCCCATCGCCGCCGAGTCCACGTTTCGCGAGCGTTTCCTGAGGGAGGCGCGTCTCGTCGCCGGCCTCGAGCATCCGAACGTCCTCCCCGTCTTCGACTACGGCAGCGCGACGATCGACGGCGAGGAAGTCTCGTACCTCGTCATGCCGCTCGTGGCCGGCGGCTCGCTCAAGGGCCGCGTCGCGGGGCCCGTTCCGCCCGCTCTCGCGATCGCCTGGCTCTCGGCGATCGCCTCGGCCCTCGACCACGCGCACGCCAAAGGCATCCTCCACCGCGACGTCAAGCCGGGAAACGTCCTGATGGACTCGCAGGGCCGGCCGCTCCTCGCCGACTTCGGCCTCGCGCGCAGCGCCGAGGTCTCCTCGGGCCTCACGGCGACGGGCACGGTCCTCGGAACGCCGCTCTACATGGCGCCCGAGCAGGCGACCGGCGCGGCTCTCAGCGGCCGCGCGGACCAGTACGCGCTCGCCGTGATCGCGTTCGAGCTCCTGGCGGGACGCGTGCCGTTCTCGGCGCAATCGCCTCTCGCGGTCCTTCACCAGCACGTCACGGCGCCTCCGCCGCCGCTCTCGTCGGTCCTGCCCGGCACCTCCCCCGCGGTGGACGCGGTGCTCTCCCGCGGCCTCGCGAAGGAGCCTGCCGGCCGGTTCTCCTCCTGCGGCGCGTTCGTCGCCGCGCTCGGGACGGCGCTCGGCGTCACGGCCACCGCGACGACCGTGCCGCAGGGCGCTGAAGCGCGAGTCGCAGGTCGCGGACGGTCATCTCGGCTCCGGCGATCGACGCCGAGGCGCTCGCGGCGCCCGCCTCGGAGGCGAAAAAGCCGAAGGAGGCGCCGGACACGCCGGCCGGACGCGACGCGCGGCGCGAAGCTCCTCCTCGCCGCGCTGCTCCTCCTCAGCGCGGGAGGCGGCATTTATCTGCTCCTTCGCCCTGCGTCGCCGAAGTGAAGGAGCCCGAGCCGACGGCTGCGGCGGCGCTCACGACGAGCGCTCCGGCGACGGCATCGTCCGGATTTCTTCGAATGAGAAAGAGCCCGGTCCGCACGGCCGCGGCGGCCCTCACGACGAGCGCTACCGCAGCCGCATCGTCCGGAATTTCTTCGAAGGTGAATGAAGCCCGGCGCCGACGCGGCAAGCGCCGCCGTTCCGCGCGACAGCAGAGCCGCCCGCGACTGCTTCCGGCCAATTACCCTTCGAAGAAAAGCGCCCGCGCCAGGCCGCAGGTTCCGCCCGAAGGCCGAGGCGCTCCGCACGCGCTCTCTGTTCCGAAGCAACATTCTTTTCCCCCTCTTCTCTCCGGCGCCGCGTTCTCGGGCGACACGCAGCTTTCCGCCGCGTGGGAGGCGCTGGACACGAAGGGGCGCAGCCGCCTGACGCGGGAGGACTTCGTCTCCGCGATGGGGACCGCGCGCGAGGTGCTTTCCCGGCGGCCGACGGGCGAGGCGCGTTTCCTCGACGCCTACACGCGGGCGGGCGTCGCCTACGCCGACGGCCGCACGGCCGAGGCCTGGCAGCTCCTTTCTCGCGCGCTCCAGAACGCCGGGGCCCGCGGCCGACACCCGCGTGATGCGCTTCGTCGAAGACGAGGCGCGGCGCGCTCGGGCCGAACCCGGGCCCGGACGCGGAATGGGTGATGGGGCTCGCGTTCGGCGACGCGCGCGGCGAGCTCCGGTCCGAGCTGGACAAGGCACAGGAGAGGGCCCCGCGCTCCCCGCGTGTCCGGGAAGCGCGCGCGCTCGCCGAAGGTCGTTAGGAGGAGCGCCATGCGCCACGCCGGACTTCTTCGCCGTCCCGTTTCTCGTCCTCGGCCTGTCCGCCGCGGCTCAGGACATCCCTCCCGCCGAGGAGCAGGCGAAGGCGGCCCTCGAGAAGTCGCCGCGCCACGGCGAGTGGATCGACGTCAAGATGCCGTCGGGCGGAGCGCCGATCAGGACGTGGGTCGTCTATCCGGAGCGCAAGGACAAGGCGGGCGTCGTCCTCGTCATCCACGAGATCTTCGGCCTCTCCGACTGGATCCGCGCCGTCGCGGACCAGCTCGCGAAGGACGGCTTCATCGCCGTCGCCCCCGACCTCCTGTCGGGGAAAGGTCCGGGCGGCGGCGGCACGGAATCGGCGGCGAGTCGCGACGACGTCGTCAAGCTCGTCCGGAGCCTCACGCCGGAGGAGACGAGCGCGCGCCTGAACGCGGTGCGCGAGTGGGCGATCAAGCTGCCCTCGGCGAACGCGAAGAGCGCGACGATCGGCTTCTGCTGGGGAGGCACCGCGAGCTTCGCCTACGCGGCGGCGCAGCCGCTCCTGAACGCCGCCGTCGTGTATTACGGCACCGCGCCGGCGGACGAGGCCCTCGCCGCGATCAAGGCGCCCGTCCTCGGGAATTACGGCGGCGACGACGCGCGCGTCACGGCCACCGTCGCTCCCACGGAAGCCGCGATGAAGAAGGCGGGCAAGACGTACGAGCCGCACGTCTACGACGGCGCGGGCCACGGGTTTCTCCGCCAGCAGACCGGCAAGGAGGGCGCGAACCTGAAGGCCACGCGCGCCGCGTGGCCCCGGACGATCGCGTTTCTGAAAGACGCGCTGAAGTGAGGGCGGCTCAGTTCCGGAGCGTGTCGCCCGCCCGGTAACCCGAGCCGGAGACGGAGACCGCGATCGAGAGGCGTGGGCCCTTGACGCTCGTGATCCTCACGCGCCCCACCTTCACCTCGTTCGCGCCGAGGACCTCGCCCGTGTCGGGATCCTTGATCTGCTCGCCGACGCGGTAGACGTCGAACTCGTCGCCTTCCTTGACGCCCGCCTCCGAGCCGGCGTTCACGTAGAGCGTGCCGCCGTCGGCCTTCGCGATCTTGCCGACGACGCCCGACGCGTCCGACGTCCCGCCCATCCCGCTCGTGTCGAGCCTCTTGGCACGAGACGGACGTCGCGAGCTTGTCGACGACGGGGCGCAGGATCTTGTCCAGCTTCTGGCCGTCGTTGCTTCCGCCGCCCGCGCCCGCGACGTAGACGCTCTTGTCCGAGGACGAGTCCTTCGCCGTGTCGGCCCACACGATCTCGCCCGTGGAGGTGTTGATCGCCCGCGCGTCGATCGCCGCGTCCATGCGCTGCGTCTTCATGCTGAAGGACGGCAGGCCGCCGTACCCGGGGACGTTCGCTCCCGAGTTCGTCACGCCGAACTCCGTGACGGCGCCCACGATGAGGTACTCGACGCCCAGCAGCTTGCCGACCTTCACGGCGGTCTTGGGGTCGACGTCGCCCGAGAGCGAGAGGTTCTTCTCCTGCATGAGGGCCTGGAGCCGCTCGCGGTCGATCACGCGGAACGCGTCGCCCTTGACGAGCGCTGTGACCATCATGTCCTGGGCGGCGCGCCCGACGTGGTACCAGCTATAGTAGTGCGTGGACTTGTCCACGAACTCCAGAACGGCGACGCGGGGTTTCGCGCCTCCCGCGGCCCACGCGGCGGGCGCGCACGCGAGAAGGACGGCGAAATGGACGAAAAGAAGACTCGAGACACGGCGCATGGTGAGCTCTCCTCCCTGAAGACGAACGTATTCTAATTCCTTACACTGTCGCCGTGCAGAAGGAAGGTGCGGACGGCCTCGTCGCGATCCCGATCGAGGACGCCCTCGACCTCCACCCTTTTCGTCCCGGGGAGACGGCCTCGGTCGTGGCGGAATACGTCGCGGCGGCGGCCGCGAAGGGCTTCCGCGAGGTCCGCCTGATCCACGGGCGGGGGATCGGCGTTCAGCGCGCGATCGTCAGGAAGGCGCTCGAACGGTCCCCGCTCGTCACGTCGTTCGAGGACGCCACGCCCGAGCGGGGCGGATGGGGCGCGACCGTGGTCCGCCTCGCGCCGCTCACCGCATGAGCGACGACGACGGCCTCCTCGACCTCGTCATCGTGGGCGCGGGCCCGGCGGGGATCGCGCTCGGCGCCGAGGCCGTCGCGGCCGGGATCTCCCCCGCCCGCGTTCTCATCCTCGAGAGGGGCGAGGCCCACTCGTTCTCGATCCGGAAGTTCTACCCCGAGTCGAAGCTCGTCACGGCGAACTACAAGGGCCTCCCGGCGGTCTGCACGGGGGTCCTCTGCCTCACGGACGCGAGCAAGGGCGAAACGCTCACGTATCTCGACCGCGCGATCGAGGACAACGGGCTCATCGTGCGGTACCGCGAAGCGGTCGGCGCGATCCGCCCCCGCACCGGTCTCTTCCTCATCGAGACGACGGCGACGACGTACCGCTCGAAGACGTGCGTCGTGGCGATCGGCATCCTCGGCCGGCCGCAGAAGCCCGACTGGCCGATCCCGTCTTCCCTCAAGGCGCGGATCACGTACGACATCACGTCCGTGACGCTCCGGAAGCTCGACGTGCTCGTCGTGGGAGGCGGCGACTCGGCCTCCGAGTACGCGCAGTACCTCGTCCAGGAGGACTGCCGCGTCGTCCTGTCGTACCGCGGCTCCTCGTTCCACCGCATGAACGACATCAACCGCACTTCGCTCGCGGCCCTCGAGGAGCAGGGCCGCGTGCTCGTTCTCGGCGGCACGAACATCGCCCGAGTCGAGAGCGACGGAGGCCGGCCGCGCGTCCATTTCACCGATGACAAGCCGAAGCCCGGAGACCTTCGACCACGTCGTCCTCGCGCTCGGCGGCACCACGCCCGAGAACTTCCTCAAGACGATCGGGATCGACTTCGACGGCCTGACGCCCGTTCTGCGCGAGGGCTACGAAACCTCGATTCCCGGCCTCTTTCTCGTCGGCGATCTCACCGCGGGAAAGACCGGCGGCTCGATCATCTCGGCCTTCAACTCCGCGAACGACGCGATGCGCGCGCTCTGCGAAGGGCATCTCGACTGTCCGATCCCGCCGCGACCACGCGCCTGAGCCGCGTTACTGCACGCGATTTCCGCTAGACTCCGCCGCGTGAAAAATCTGACATCCCCGGCGAAAAAAGAGCGCACGACCGTCATTCGTGGCTCCGGCTTCTACGTGCCTCCCCAGGTCGTCACGAACGAGATGATGGGCCGGATCATGGAGACGAACGACGACTGGGTCGTGCCGCGCACCGGCATCAGGGAGCGGCGCTTCGTCGAGCCGGGCATCGGCTCGGCCGAGCTCGGCGCGAAGGCGTCGGAGGCCGCCCTCCTGGACGCCGGCCTGACGGCCTCCGACATCGACTTCGTGATCTTCGCGACGATGACGCCCGACCACTACTTCCCCGGCAACGGAGGCCTCCTCGCGCGGCGGCTCGGCATGAAGACGACGCACGCGCTCGACATCCGGATGCAGTGCACCGGCTTCCTTTCGGGGCTTCAGACCGCCGACGCGTTCATCCGCTCGGGCATGTACGACCGCATCCTCCTCGTCGGCGCCGAGGTGCACAGCGGCCTCATGCCGTGGCCCGAGGACGTCTGGGACGTGATGCTCGGAAAATCTCCCGGGCCGTGCGATCCGTTCTGGTTCGAGCGGGCGACCGGGATGCGCGACCGGGCCGTGCTTTTCGGCGACGGCGCGGGCGCGATGGTCCTCGAGGCGAACACGGAAGGCGACGGGCGCGGATTCCTCGGGTTCGCGATGTACACGGACGGCGAGCACTGGGACAAGCTCTACGTGCCCGGCGGCGGATGCAAGTCGCGCCCCTTCTTCACGCCCGAGATGTTCGAGAACCTCGGCACGATCCCGATCGTCGAGGGGCGCCAGGTGTTCCGCCTCGCGGCGAACCTCATGCCCGCGGCCGTCCAGGAAGTCCTCGCCGGCAACGGGAGAACGCTCGCCGAGCTCGACCTCCTGCTGATGCACCAGGCGAACCTGCGCATCTGCGAGGCGGCGCAGAAGGTCCTGGGCCTTCCGGACGACAAGGTCTTCAACAACATCGAGAAGTACGGAAACACGACGGCCGGGACGCTCCCGATCGCGTTCCACGAAGCGAAGCTCGCGGGCAAGGTGAAGCGCGGCGATCTCGTCGCCTTCACCGCGCTCGGCGCGGGCCTTCACTGGGGCGCGGGGCTGGTGGTCGTCTAGCTCTGCTTCGTCTTCGCCGCCACGCGCTTCATCAGGCGCGCGACCTCGACGGGCGCGCGGCGGTGCGTGCCCGAGCCGATGAGGTCCACGCCGTCGTGCGCCTCGACCGCGAACGTCACGTCCTTCTCGCCGACCGCGGTGACGACCGCCTTCGACGTCACCGTCGCGCCGACCGGCGTCGCCGCGAGGTGCGTGACGTTCACTTCGATGCCCACCGAGACCCAGCCTTCCGGCAGATACGGCTGGATCGCGTCGGCGGCGGCCGTTTCCATGTGAAGGATGAGCATCAGGGTGCCGTAGACCTCCGGCATCCCCGGCACGAAGTGCCCGACCGTCTGCTCTTTCGTGACGACGTCGCGCCGCACGAAGGACGTACCGACTGGAATCGCAAAGGCCATCTCGTCCTCCCTGTCCGATTCTAGGGGCAAGCGGCGCCGGCTTCGGCGGGCGCGCTCACGCGGGCTGCAGGGCCACCGAGGACCCCACCCACGTGAAGTCCTTGTTGAAATCCACGCCCAGCATCTTGCCGCGCGACAGGCGGCACAGGTTGAGCCCGAGCGTGGGCGCCGCGTCGGCGTCGGGCCGGAAGAACATCATCCTGATCTCGACCTTCACGCCGCCGCCGTCCACGGCGCGGAGGCACGGGTCGTACGCGATCTTCTCCTGCACGCACCACGAGCCGCGCTCGCTCTCGGGGATGCGAAGGAGATCCTCGGGCGTCGGGTCCACGTTCACGCCGCCTCCCGCGAAGGAGAAGAGCGGCTTCAGCACGTAGCGCTCCGTGAGGTCCTTCGGAACGGCGCCGAGCTCCGAGAGGTACGTCGCCTTCGGCACCGTCTCGTGCGTGAGGAGCGGGAGCGAGTACTTCGACCACGTCCAGTACCAGTTCGGATGCGGGACCCAGCGGACGTCGAGGTCGTCGCGAAAGTCGAAAGGCAGCTCGAGGTCCTTCTTGATGAGCTCGTCGAAGACGACGCGGTTGTAGATCCGCTTCACGGGAATGCGGCGCCCGTCCTTCACGCGGAAGAGCCGCTTCCCCTCCTTCACGAGGCTCCGCGGGTCCACGGCGTCGACGCCGAGGAGGATTCGCGTCGCGGAGAAGTCGATCGCCGTCTTCTGCTCCTCCGGGTCGAGGTCGAGAAGGACGACCTCCGCGGGGTCCGCGTCGCCGACGATCGTGCGCCTCAGGAGGGCGAGAAAATCGTCCCGCGAGAGGCCGGAGAAGTACGGGCTCCACGTCGCCTTCGGCAGGCCGCTCACGCCCGCGAGCGCCTCGTTCCACGCGTCCGACTGCAGCACCTCGAACGCCGACAGCGACGGGAAGCCCTGCAGCTCGATGAGACGCGGGGCGAGGCGCCCGTCCTCTCCCTTCACGATCGCGAAATCCACCTGCGCGAGCGAGGGCAGCGCGTCCATCCCGGGCGTCGCCCAGCGCGCCGGGAATCGCGCGCTTCATCCGAACGAGCGCTTCCGGCCTCGAAAGCTGCGCGACGATCGCGCGCGCGCCATCCGCGAGCGCGGCCGACAGCTCCTTCGTCAGGAAGACCGGCGTCTCCGCGAGCCGGAAGCCGGGCTCGACGCCGGCCCGTCGCGCGAGATCCCGCGCGTAGGTCGACGCGAGCGCGGGCGTGAACGCCGCGTTGAACGCCGCGCGAAACCCCGGATGCATGGGCGCGAAGTTTAGACCTTCTTCTCCTTCCACTTGCCGCGCCGGAAGAGGACCGCGCCGACGACCGCGAGCGTCGAGAACGCGATCGCGATCGCGAGAAAGACGCCGCGCGGGCCGAAGCCGGCGCGCACCGCGAGGACGTACGCGAGCGGGATCTCCCAGAGCCAGAAGATGAAGAGGTTGATGACGGTGGGCGTCCACGTGTCGCCGGCGCCGTTGAAGGCCTGCACGAGCACCATGCCCCACGCGTAGAAGAGAAAGCCGGCCGCGATGATGCGCAGGCCCTGCGTCGCGATGGGACGGACGGCGGGGTCCTGCGTGAAGAGACCGACGAGAGCGCCCGGGACCGAAACGAAGACGAGGCCGACGACGCCGAGGAAGGCCATGTTGTAGAGCCCGGCGATGAAGACCGAGCGCTCGGCGCGGTCGGGCTTCTTCGCGCCGAGGTTCTGGCCCACGAGCGTCGCCGCCGCGTTCGACATCCCCCACGACGGCAGGATGGCGAAGACGACGATGCGGACGCGATCGTGTAGCCCGCGAGCGCCGCGCTTCCGAAGCCCGCGAGGATGCGCACGAGGCCGATCCAGCTCGCCGTGCCGATGAGCGACTGGACGATCGCGCTGCCCGAGAGGCGGAGGAGAGCGAGCCATCGTCTTCGGGTCGAGGCGCGATGTGCTCCCGCCTGACCGCGAGGTGTCCGGTCCCGCGCGCGAGCGTCGCGAGCTGGACCAGGACCGCGATTCCGCGGCCCGTCGTCGTCGCGACGGCCGCCCCCGTGACGCCGAGCGCCGGGAACGGTCCCCAGCCGAAGATGAGACACGGGTCGAGCACGAGGTTGATCGCGTTCGCGAGCCACAGGACGCGCATGGCGACCGCCGCGTCCCCCGCGCCCCGGAAGATCGCGTTGATGAGGAAGAGGAGGACGATGACGATGTTTCCGCCGAGCATCACGGCGGTGAATTTCCAGCCCGACGCCACGACGTCGGGGCTCGCGCCCATCAACGCGAGGAGCTGCGGCGCGAGGAGCGCTCCCGCGACGCCGAGCGGGACGGACGACGCAGACGCCGAGCGCGATCGCCTGCATGGCGGTGCGCGCGGCGCGGTCCCGGTCCCGCTCGCCGATGCGCCGCGCCACGGTCGCGGTCGCCGCGATCGAGAGGCCGATCGCGAGCGCGTAGAGAAGCGCGAGCATCGACTCCGTCAGTCCGACCGTCGCGACGGCGCCGGCCCCGAGCTTCGACACCCAGAACACGTCCACGACCGCGAAGACCGACTCGAGCGCCATCTCGAGAACCATCGGGACCGCGAGGAGGATGACCGCGCGGCCGATCGGGCCCTCGGTGAAGTCGCCGTGCGAGCCGCGCACGGCTTCCCGAAGGGTCGAGAGGATCCCGCCGGCCGGCGCCTCGGCAGGCGTGTCGTCCGGACGAAACGTGGACGGGCCGGCCATGAACCGGGAATCCTAGCCGGCGTCGGCGTCTCGAGCTCGTTCTTGCCAGGTCGCGGTCAGGCCGCGTTTGCCGCGAGGTTGTACGCGGCGCGCAGGATCCCGGCCGCCCGGGGCTCTCCGAGGCCGCGCGACGCGAAATATTCCTTCGCCTCCGCTTCCGGCAGCCCGGCGAGCTCGGCCTCGATGCAGGGCCGAGATCGCGATGGTCTCCGAGCCCTTGAGCGCGGCGAGGTCGCGGACCTTCTTCACGAGCGGAAGCTCGTCGGCGCGCCCGAGGTCGCTTTGGGCGACGTTGCACACGAAAAGCGTGGGCTTCATCGTGAGGGACTGAAGATCCGCGAGGATGAGCTCCGCCGTGATCGTCTCGATGTCGGCGAGAGGGTCGAGCGTGTCGGAAACATGGACGATGTCCTTGCTCTCGAAGCAGCGCACGACGTGGAGGATCGCGTCCACCTCACGGATGTGCGCGAGAAACTTGTTGCCGAGACCTTCGCCCTTGCTCGCGCCTTTCACGAGGCCCGCGATGTCCACGAGCTCGAAGGCGGCGGGAATGCGCGGGCGACCGAGGCACCAGCCCGATGTTCTTCTCGATCGTGCAGAACGGGTAGTTCGCGACCTGGGCCTTGCGGGTCCTCGTGAGGGCGTTGAAGAGCGTCGACTTCCCGACGTTCGGGAGACCGACGATTCCGGCTCTGAGCATGGGCGCGGAGACTACCAGTCCCGGACCCACGCTAGGATTCCTGCGCCATGAGGACTTCTCCGAGCGCCGCCGCGGTCCGTCGATGAGAGAGGAGCGCGCCCGCACCGGCGCCGAGTGGCTGCTTCGCGCGTACGAGGAGTACACACGCGCGTTCGGCGAGATCACGCGGCGGGCGCCCAGGCGCTTCTCGGAGCGCGACTGGCACGGGACGCGGACCGATGCCCTCGAGCGCCTCGAGCTCTATCGCCGCAGGCTCGACCCCACGATCCGCGATCTCGAGTCGCTCTTCGGCGAGGGCGTCTCGGACGTCGTGCTGTGGACGGGCGATGAAGGCGCGCTTCGCGCGCCTCGCCGCCGACCGGCACGATCTCGAGCTTGCCGAGACCTTCTTCAACTCGGCGTCCCGCCGGATCTTCCACACGGTGGGCGTGGATTCCCGCGCCGAGTTCGTGTCGTCCGACGCCCCCGCGCTCCCCCTCGACACGGCAGCCGCGTTCCTCGTTTCGTTCGACGGGAGCGCCGGGACACGGGCAATACTCGAGAGGGCGCTCGCGGCGGTCCCGTTCGCCGCGGGCTGGGAGGACCTCGCGTGCGATGCCGCCCTCGCCGCGGCGAAGCTCGACGCGGCGCTCACGCGGGCCTGGGGCGGCGCCTCTTTTCGATTCCCTCGAAATGCTCCGGCCCGTCTTCTTCCGGAGCAAGGGGGCTTACCTCCTCGGGCGCGTGCGCCGCGGAGACCGGACGCTGTCCGCTCGTCGTCGCCCTCCTGAACCGCGACGGGCGAGTCACGGTGGACGCCGTCCTCGCCGACGAGGACGAGGCCTCGATCGTGTTCAGCTTCACGCGTTCGTACTTCCACGTGGAGTGCCCGAGGCCCGCGGCGCTCGTCGCCTTCCTCAAGGCCCTCATGCCGAGAAAGCCCGTCGGCGAGCTGTACACCGCGCTCGGCTTCAACAAGCACGGCAAGACCGAGCTCTACCGCGACCTTCTCCGCCACCTCGCCTCGTCGGACGACCGTTTCGTCGAGGCGCCTGGCGCGGCGGGCATGGTCATGCTCGTCTTCACGCTCCCCTCCTACGACGTCGTCTTCAAGGTCATCCGCGACTCGTTCGCCCCGCCGAAGACGACGGGGCGGCAGGACGTGCTCGACAAGTACCGGCTCGTCTTTCACCACACGCGCGCGGGGCGCCTCGCGGACGTCCAGGAGTTCGAGCATCTCTCGTTTCCGGTCGCGCGCTTCGACCCGCCGCTCCTCGAGCGCCTCCTCGCGGGAGCCGCGCAGACCGTCGAGAGGCGCGGCCCGGAGGTCGTTCTCCATCACCTCTTCACCGAGAGGAGGCTCACGCCGCTCGACGTCTTCCTTCGCGACGCGTCGGCCGAAACGGCCCGCGCCGCCGCCGTCGACTTCGGGGAGGCCATCCGCGACCTCGCGAAGGCGAACATCTTCCCCGGCGACCTTCTTCCGAAGAACTTCGGGCTGACACGCCACGGCCGCGTCGTCTTCTACGACTACGACGAGATCTGCTTCCTGAACGACGTGAACTTCCGGGAGCTCCCGCCCGGAGTGGACGAGGAGAGCGATACGGCCGAGCCTTCGTTCTGGGTCGGCCCCGAGGATGTCTTTCCCGAGGAGCTCTTCACGTTCATGGGGCTCCGCGGCCCGGCCCGCGAGGCCTTCCTGGAGCGCCACTCGGACCTTCTCGACGTCGCAGTTCTGGCTCGACACCCAGCGCCGCGAGCGCGCGGGCGAGATCGTGGACGTTTTTCCATACCCGCGGGAGCGGCGGCTCCGGCCCGACCGCCCCTGACGCCGGAAGGCGGATCTTCCGGCCCGGGCACGCCCCCTGGAAGCCCGCGTCGGCTACTCGATGACGTGGATGTTGCGCTTCGCGCACATCTCCTTCAGGACCTTCGGCCACACCGTGACGCTGACCTCGCCGAGGTGGGCCTTCCGGAGGAGGAGCATCAGCACCCGCGACTGGCCGATGCCGCCGCCGATCGAGAGCGGGAGCGTGCCGTTCACGATCCCCTGGTGATAGGGGAACTTCAGGAAGTGGAGCTGGTGCGTGAGCTCCAGTTGCTGCATCAGCGTCTCGGCGTTCACGCGGATGCCCATCGACGAGAGCTCGTGCCGCCGCTTCGTGACGGGGTTCCAGACGAGGATGTCGCCGTTCAGGCCGTGCATCACGCGGCCGTCTTTCGTGTGCGTCTGCGTGACCCAGTCGTCGTAGTCCGCCGCGCGCATCTCGTGCGGATAGCCGTCCTTCAGCGTCCAGCCGATGCCGTAGATGAAGACCGCGGGGTGATCCTTGAGGATCGCGGTCTCGCGCGCCTTGCGCGGCAGGTCGGGGAACCGGTCGAGGATCTCCTCGGCGTGCAGGAAGGCGAGCTTCTCGGGCAGGCGCGGGACCGTCCTCTTCTTCAGATCCGGGCACAGGTCGAGCGCGAAGTCCTCGGCGCCCTTGATCACCTTCCAGATGCCCTCGACGGTCTTCGTGAGGAAGTCGAGATTGCGCTCGCCGGGCGTGATGACCTTCTCCCAGTCCCACTGGTCGACGTAAGCGCTGTGGTCGTGATCGAGGAAGTAGTCCTTGCGGACCGCGCGCATGTCCGTGACGAGCCCTTCGCCCGGGCTCATCCCGAACTGCTTCAGCGCGATCCTCTTCCACTTCGTCGCGGCCTGGACGACCTGGGCGTCGATCGGGTGCTTCTCGTTGTCGTTCGCGATGTGGAACGTCACGGGCCCGCGCGAGCCGTCGCGGTCGAGGTAGTCGTTCACGCCGCTCTCGGCGTCGACGATGAGGGGCACCTCCACCCGCATGAGGTTCAGCTCGCGGCAAAGGCCGTCCTCGATGTACCGTTTGACGGCCGTGATCGCCCGTTGCGTCTCTTTCGCGTCGAGAAGAGGCGTGTAATCGGTCGGAAGGACTTTCTCCAGGTCCTCGTAGCTTCCGATACCCGGGCCCGCGAGGTCGGCCCTCTTGTCGAGAACTTCAGTCCTGAGCTTCGTCATGAAACGTCCTTTCTATGGCCCGCCCGGGGGGAGAAGACCAGAATCCACAGAAAACATGGTCCCGGACGAGCCCGCCGGGGACCGGTGCAGATGCATCAGGGCCGGCCGTCTGCCCGCCGTTCACCTATGATTCGCGCCCACGAAGGAGGTCATCCATGTCCAGCGCCAAGCCCAAGGTTCCCGCTGCGGGAGCGAAGGTCACCATTTCGGGCGGGAAGCTCCAGGTCCCCGACCGGCCCATCATTCCGTTCATCGAGGGGGACGGCGTCGGGCCGGACATCTGGCGCGCGGCCGTGCGCGTCCTCGATGCAGCCGTCGAGAAAGCCTACAGAGGGAAGCGGAAGTTCGAGTGGATGGAGGTTTACGCGGGCCAGAAGGCCTTCGACAACCTTCAGACGTGGCTCCCGGACGAGACGATCGACGCGTTTCGCGAGTACCTCGTCGGCATCAAGGGACCCCTCACGACGCCGATCGGCGGCGGCATCCGGTCGCTCAACGTGGCGCTCCGGCAGATCCTCGACCTCTACGTCTGCCTCCGCCCCGTGCGCTGGTTCCAGGGCGTGCCGTCTCCCGTCAAGCACCCCGAGAAGGTGAACATGGTCATCTTCCGGGAGAACACCGAGGACATCTACGCCGGAATCGAGTTCGCCGCCGGGACCGACGAGGGCAGGAAGGTCGCCGCGTTCCTGAAGGAGAACTTCCCGGCGCAGTACAAGAAACTCCGTTTTCCCGACGAGACGAGTTTCGGCGTGAAGCCCATCTCGAAGGGGGGCAGCGAGCGCCTCATTCGTTCCGCGATGCAGTACGCGATCGCGAACAAGAGGAAGAGCGTCACGTTCGTCCACAAGGGCAACATCATGAAATTCACGGAAGGCGCCTTCCGGAACTACGGCTACGCCCTCGCCGAGAGCGAGTTCCAGGCCCAGACGTACACCTGGGACCAGTGGGAAAGGACGAAGAAGGAGAAGGGCGAGGCCGCCGCGAACGCCGAGCAGAAGGCGGCGCTCCAAGGCGGGAAGATCCTCGTCAAGGACGCGATCACCGACATCACGCTCCAGCAGGTGCTCACCCGCCCGGACGAGTTCGACGTCATCGCGACGATGAACCTCAACGGCGACTATCTTTCGGACGCCCTCGCCGCGCAGGTCGGCGGCATCGGGATCGCGCCGGGCGGGAACATCAACTACACGACCGGCCATGCCATCTTCGAAGCGACGCACGGCACCGCGCCGAAGTACACGAACCTCGACAAGGTCAACCCCGGCTCCGTCGTTTTGTCGGGCGAGATGATGCTGCGCTACATGGGCTGGAACGAAGCCGCGGACCTCGTTCTGAAGGGCATGGACGGGGCGATCGCGGCCCGCACGGTCACGTACGACTTCGCGCGCCAGATGGAGGGAGCGACCGAAGTGTCGTGCAGCGGGTTCGGAGACGCCGTCATCCAGCACATGGGGAAGTGAACATGAAGGTCCTCGTCCTCGGCGGCACGGGCAACGTCGGCTCACAGGTCGTGACGGAGCTTCTCTCCCGCGGCGCGGAGGTCTCCGTCCTCACGCGCGACCCGAAAAAGCCTCTCCCCCCGGGCGTGAAGGCCGTCGCCGGCGACCTGCTCGACCCCGCCACGGTGCGGTCGGCGTTCGCCGGCATGGACGGCGTCTTCCTGCTCAACGCGGTCAGCGCGACGGAGTGCCACGAAGGACTGATGGCCGTGAACGGCGCGCGCCTCGGCGCCGTGAAGAAGCTCGTCTACCTGTCCGTGCAGGACGCGGACAAGGCGCCCCATCTTCCCCACTTCGGGGCGAAGATCCCGGTGGAAGCCGCGATCAGGGCCTCCGGAATCCCGTTCACGATTCTCCGTCCGAACAACTTCTTCCAGAACGACACCTGGTTGAAGGACGCCATGCTCGGGCACGACGTCTACCCGCAACCCTTCGGCGACGTCGGCCTGTCGCGCGTGGACGTCCGCGACATCGCGGAGGCGGCCGCGATCGCCCTCACGACTTCCTCGGCGGACGGCGAGACCGTGAACCTCGCGGGCCCGGAGGTCCTGACGGCCTCGGCGACCGCCGCGAAATGGGGAGGCGTCCTCGGCCGCAAGATCGCTTACGGCGGCAACGACCTCGACGCGTGGGAAAAGCAGTCCCTCGCGTTCCTCCCCGCCTTCATGGTCTTCGACTTCCGGCTCATGTACGCGTTCTTCCAGGAGAAGGGCCTCAAGGCGACTCCCGCCGACCTCGCGCGCCTGACCGCCCTCCTCGGGCACCCGCCGCGGCGATTCGACGCCTTCGCGGCGGAGACGGCGCGCGCCTGGAGCGTCTGAGGATCGCGACCATGAAGAAGGCCGGCCCCCTCGTGGGCGTCGTCATGGGCTCGACCTCCGACTGGGAGACGATGAAACACGCCGACGAGCTGCTGACGCGCTTCGGCGTCGCGCACGAGTGCCGCGTCATGTCGGCTCACCGGAGCCCGAAGCTCACCGCCGAGTGGGCGGCGAGCGCCGAGAAGCGCGGTCTCGCCGTGATCATCGCCGCCGCCGGCGGGGCCGCGCACCTCGCCGGAGTCCTCGCCTCGCATACGGTCCTGCCCGTGCTCGGCGTCCCGATGGAAAGCGTCTCCCTGAAAGGCCTCGACTCGCTCCTCTCGACGGTTCAGATGCCCGCCGGCGTCCCCGTCGGAACGCTCGGCATCGGAAAGCCGGGCGCCGTGAACGCGGCCCTGCTCGCCGTCGCCATTCTCGCGGTCAAAGATCCGAAGCTCCGCGCGAAGCTCAAGAAGTTCCGCGCCGGCCAGGAGAAGGCCGTCCGCGCGCAGACGTTGCCTTGAACGTCATGCGTCGATTCGCCCCCCCGATCGTCGCGCTCGTCTTCGCCCTCATCCCGGCTCTCCTTGCGGCTGCCGTGGAAATTCCCGAGACGCTGAAGCCGGAAGAGGCCCTGAACTACCGGAGGGCCGGCCCGGCGCTCGCCACTGCCGGCAAACCCTCGGCCGAGACGCTCGCGAAGCTGAAGGAGCTGGGCTTTCGCACGGCGATCGATCTCCGGCAGCCGGCCGAGGGAGTCGAAGCGGCCCGCAAGGCAGTCGAAGGGCAGGGGCTGACCTTCGTATCGATTCCGGTCTCGCCCGAGACGTTCCGGGCGGACGACGCGAAAAAGGTCGCCGCGGTTCTCGGCGACGCGAAGGCCGGTCCCGTCCTTCTCTACTGCTCGAGCTCGAACCGCGTGGGCGCCGTGATCGCGGTCGTCGAGGCCTTCAGGGGAAAGCCGCACGACGAGGCGCTCGCCGAGGGCAGGAAAGCGGGCCTCAGGAGCGCGCCGATGATCGACGCCGTGGAGCGTGTCCTCGCGGGGAAATGATTCGACGCCTCATTTCGGGAACGCCGACGCGTCGATCGAGGGCAGGATCCTGAGCGCGTTCTTGTAGTACAGCTTCTTCAGGACCTCGTCCGGCAGATCGAGGCCGTACATCTTCCAGAACGCGTGGCGCTTCCTGTAATAGTCGAAGTACTCGTCGGCCGTCTCGAGCACCCGGAAGTAGACGTGATATTCCTCCGGCGCCCAGGAATCCTTTCCGAAGAGGACACGGTCCTGGTGCCGGATGAACCACTCCCGCGCGAAGCGCGGCTGGCGTCCGAGCTCCGCGAGGACCGCGCCGATCTCCGTGTAGACGTTCGGGCGCTCGTCGAGGAGCTTGCCGAGGCGCGCGAGGTTTCCGCCCATCCAACCGAGGTGCGCGTCGATGAAGGTCGTGTTCGGGTGGCGCGCGAAGAGACGATGCTGCTCGGCGATGAGCGTCTCCCAGGGCGGATACTGGTCGCGAGGCCGGGCTCTTTTCGGAAACTGCTTCAGCTCCAGCCAGCGCTCGTTGAAGCGGTCCTGGGGCTCGAAGAACGACGCCGGCTCCGCCGTGTGAATGAGGACGGGGATCTTCAGCTGCGCGCACTTCTCGAAGATCGGGTCGAGGCGCGGGTCGTCGACGTGAATTCGCTCGCCCCTTGCATCCTTCACCGTCATGCCGAAGTTCTTGAAGATCTTCAGGCCCTTCGCTCCGGCCTTCACGTCTTCTTCGAGCTGTGCGGCGGCGCGCGTGCCCCAGCCCGCTTCGTCGATTCCGGAGAAGTCGAGGTTCGCGAAGACGAGGAGCCGCCCCGGATGCCGGGCCGCGGTCTTCGCGCCGCCGGCGAGGGACGCTCCGCTCGTCCCGCTCAGGTTCACCATGACGCGCATGTTCAGGGCGTCCATGTCCTTCACGAGGCGGTCCAGCTCCTCCTTCGACATGCCGATGTTCTGATGGTTGTGCACGTCGACGAACGGGTACTTCGCACGCGTGACCCTGTGCTCGGGGACGACGAGCGTGGACTTCGGCTCGTAGTCCTCGATGGACATCGTCTGGGCGTCCGCGAACCCGGCCGCCAGGAGCGCGGCAAAGGAAGCCGTGCGGATCCTCATGGAAGTCTTCCCTCCGCCGCAACGAGCGCCTCGACGACGCGCTCGAGCTTCATCCCGCGGCTGCCTTTCACGAGGACGGTGTCGCCCGGCTGAAGGTGTTCGCGAAGCCACGCGAGGAGCGGCTCGATCTCCGTGAAGTGCGCCGAAGGAGAAGAGGAAGAACAAGAAGAAGAGAATTCTTTGAAGGTAAGAGAGGAACGAGGGCCGAAGAAGGCGGCAACGGCGACGCCCGACTCACACGCACGCCGGCCCAGTGCACGGTGCGAGGCCTCTTCAGCTTCCCCCAGCTCGAGCATGTCGCCCAGCACCGCGATCGCCCGACCGGACCCGCTCACGCGCAGTCCCGCGAGCGTCGCGAGCGCGGCCTCCATCGATGCGGGAGAGGCGTTGTAGCAATCGTCGAGGATCGTGATCCCGCCCGCGCCGGCGACCAGGCGGGAGCGGTGCGAATACGGCCGAGCCAAAGAGAGACCACGAAGAATTTCTTCGAATGAATAAGAAAGAGAAAGAGCAACCGCCGCCGCGGCCGCCGCATTCATGGCGTTGTGCTCCCCCACGAACCCCAGCCTGACGGTGACTCTGCGAAGCTGGAGCTTGGCGCCCGACCGCAAGCGGCGCGCCTCGGCGTCACCCTCCCCCTCTTTCCCTTCTAAGAAAATCTTCTCTCTTCTCTCTCTTCCTCCTGAGGGAAGGTCCCATTCTTCCCCTTCCAGGCAAATCTCCTGACCTTCCATTCCGAGAGGCGTCACCCGAGAGAGACGCATGTCCGCGACCGCGCTCTTACCAAAGAAGATCTTCCTCACGCCGCTCGTCACACGCTCCGCCTGCGCCACGCAGCGCGCGTCGTCCGCGTTCACGACCGCTACGGAGCCGGGAGGGAGGCCCCGGTAGAGCTCGCCCTCGGCCTCGGCGACGCCGTCGAGGTCCTTCAGGAACTCGAGGTGCTCGGCCGCGATGAGCGTCAGGACGGCCGCGTCCGGGCGGGCCATGGCCGTGATTCGCGCCAGCTCGCCCGGCGACGACATGCCCAGCTCCACGACCGCGGTGCGGTGTTCTCTTCCCAGCCTGAGAAGCGTGAGCGGGACTCCGATCTCGTTGTTGAAGTTCCCTTCCGTGGCCAGCGCGGAGCCGCGAGTCCGGAGGATCGCCGCGACCATCTCCTTCGTCGTCGTCTTCCCGGCCGACCCGCCGACTGCGGCGACGGGGATCGAGAACCGCCTCCGGTGAAACGCCGCGAGCCCGCCGAGAGCGGCGAGCGTGTCCTCGACCTCGAGGAACGGGAGGCCCGGCACGCCGGCCGTTCCCTTGCGGACGACGGCCGCCGCCGCGCCCTTCGCCGCGGCCTCGGCGAGAAACGCGTGCCCGTCGAGCCGCTCGCCCTTCAGCGCCACGTAGAGCGCGCCCGGGGCGAGCGTGCGCGTATCGGTCGACACGGACGAAAATGCGAGAGGTCCGCCGGCCGCACGCGAGGCGCCCGTCGCGCGCGCGACTTCCTCCGCCGTGAAGAGCCCCTCAGTCGAGGCCGTAGCGCGTCTCCTCGAGGATGTAGTCCACCACGGCGGGCAGGCTCCGCGTCCTCTCGTAGACCTCGCGCTGGCGGTCCGCGCCCGTCCGGCGCCTGAGGATCGTGTGGACGTATTCGACCTCTTTCCGCGAGCCGAGCTCGTCCACGACGTCGTCCACGAACTCGAGGAGCTCGCCGAGGAGCGACGCGAACGGGACCTCTTCCTTCTTCCCGAAGTCGATGAGCGAGCCGTCGATGCCGAAGCGCGCCGCGCGGGTCTTGTTCTCGCTGATGAGCGCCCGCGGGTAGAGCCGGAACGTGAGGTTCCGGTCGTACAGGTTCCAGAGCTTCACGGTGATCGCCTGGAAAAGCGCGGCGAGGCAGATCGTTTCGTCCACGCGCATCGGGATGTCGCAGATCCGGTACTCGAGCGTCGGGAAGAACGGGTGCGGACGGACGTCCCACCAGATCTTCTTCGGGTTGTCGATGCAGTTCGTCCTGACGAGCGTCTCGACGTAGCTCATGTAATCGGCCCACGAGAAATACTGGTCCGGGATCCCCGTGCGCGGAAAACGCTCGAAGACCTTCGCGCGGAAGCTCTTCCAGCCCGTGTCGCGCCCGGACCAGAAGGGCGAGTTCGTCGAGAGCGCGAAAACGTGCGGCAGGAAGTACCTCACGGCGTTCTGGAGCGCGATCCGGGTCTCCTCGTGCTCGACCGCGACGTGCACGTGGAGCCCGAAGATCAGGTTGCCGCGCGCGACATCCCCGAGGTCGTAGAGGATCCTCTCGTAGCGCGGGTTCTCGGTGATCGGCACTTCCGACCAGTGCGTGAAGGGATGCGTCCCGGCCGCTCCGATCGCGAGGCCCGCCGACCCCGTGAGCGCCACGAGCTCCTTCCTGAGGTTCGTGACGTCGGCGCGCGCCTCGGCGATGTCCTTGCAGATCCCCGTTCCCACCTCGACGACGGACTGGTGGAACTCGCGCTTGATCTTGTCCTTGAGACGCAGCTCGCCGGCCGCGAAGAGCTCCTGGATGTGGGCCTTGAGCGCGCGCGTCGCGGGATCGACGATCTGGAACTCCTCCTCGATCCCGAGGGTGAACGACGGGCGCGGCGCTCCCACGTCTCAGCCCGCCCCGTCCGCCCGGCTCATTTCGCGATGCCCAGAAGATACGGCCAGGTGCCGAGGCTTTCGAACGGGCGCGGGTGCTTCGCGCGATCCAGTAGGTATTCGGCCATCGCGCGGACGATCCAGTCGAAGTTCTCCTGACCGACGGAGGCGACGTCGGCGTCGGGAGCGCAGTTCATGAAGTCGATCGCGTAGGGAACGCCGTCCCGCACCGCGAACTCCACGGTGTTCAGGTCGTACCCCAGGGCGTGGCACAGCGCGAGCGCCCCCTGGGTCACGCGTTCGACGAGCGCCGCGGGCACGGCCCGGCCTCGCGCCGCCTCGTAGCGCAGGTGGTGCGGCTCGTTCGGGGCGTATCCCATGATGCGCACGCGCCGGCGTCCCACGACGTAGCAGCGATAGTAGTCCGTGAACTCGATCGCCTCCTGCGCCATCATCTCGAGGTCGCGCGTCTTGTCGTAAGCGGCGAAGAACTCGTCCGGCGAGTCGCACTTGTACACGTCCTTCCAGCCGCCGCCGTTCGCGGGCTTCAGGAAGATCGGAAAGCCGAGGTACGAGAACACGCGGTCCCAGTCCACCATTTCCAGGTTGCGGAAGGACTTCTCGGTCGTGTTCGGCGGGCGATGCTTGTGCGGCAGGAGGACCGTCTTCGGCACGGCGACCCCCGCCGCGAGCGCGACGACGTTGTCGAAGAACTTGTCGTCCGCCGACCACCAGATCGGGTTGTTCACGACGTCCACGCCGCGCGCGACGGCGCACTTCAGGAACGTCCGGTAGAAGGGGACCTCGTGGCTGATGCGGTCGAGGATGACGGAGTCCTCGAAGGACTGTTCCTGCGTGAGATGCGAGATCTTCACGGGACCGCACTCGATCGCCTCGCCTCGCTTCGTCGCGAGCGTGTTGATCTCGTTCATCAGGGCCCAGGGAAACGTGTCCTCCATGCCGAAGAGAAGCCCGATCCTCTTGTTCGCCGCCTCCGTCATCACGTTCCCCCGCGCGGCGCGCGCCGCGGGCGCATCCTAACGGAGCGCGGAGAAAGGGCGCAATCCGCCCGCTCGCCGGACACGTTTCGGGCCGGGACGTCCCGGATCTTTCGCAGGGGACTTGGTTAGACTCCGCCCATGAAACGCGAATACGGATCGTGGCGGAGCGCCGCGCTCGGGCGGCCCATGGAGTTCCTCTGGTTCGGCGACCGGGGTCGGCCCGTCCTTTTCTTCCCGACGTCGATGGGCACCTTCCACCAGAACGAGGACTTCGGCCTCACGGGTGCGCTCGCCGACAAGGTCGACGCGGGCTGGCTCCAGCTCGTCTGCGTCGACTCCGTGGACGCCGAGAGCTGGTACGACAGGACGATCCCGCCCGCCGCGCGCGCGCGGCGCCACGACGAATACGACCGCTACCTCCGCGACGAGATGCTGCCGTACATCACGTCGCGGACCGGCGGGAACATCGTGACCGTCGGCGCGTCCTTCGGCGCGTACCACGCGGCGAACGTGGCGGCGCGATATCCGGGCGTCGTCACGAAGGCGATCTGCTTTTCCGGCATGTACGACGTTTACCAGTTCCTCGACGGGTACTGGGACGACACGTGCTATTTCCACACGCCGATGGCCTACATCGCGAACATGGACGACGCCTGGAAAGAGAAGCTTCGCGACGTCGAATGGGTCGTCGCGACCGGCGAGAACGACTCGCTCGCGCGCCAGAACCGCGAGTTCGCGGCCCTTCTCGAGCGTCAGGGGCAGCGCGTTCTGGCCGAGTTCTGGCCCGGCGTCTTCGGCCACGACTGGCCGTTCTGGAAAGAGCACATCCGCCGTTTCATCTGACGGCCGGCCTGGTTCTCAGCTCCCTCAGCCGGCGGTCCGCCTGCGCCGCTCTCCGGCGCGCCTCGTTCGCCGCCTCCGGGGGCCCGAGGATGCCGCGGATTCTCACGAGGGCGCCCCAGGCCCGCGGGCGGAAGGGCGCGAGGCGCGCCGCTTCCTGAGCCGCGGCGAGAGCCTCCTCGAAGGCGCCGCGCCGTTCGAGATGACGGGCATGCGCGGACGCGATCTCCCACGACTCCGGGAACGCCTTGCGTCCTTCCGCGAGCAGCGCGACACCTTCGTCGGCCCGTCCCGTCCACTCGCGATATCGCGCGAGCATCAGGAAATCGACGGGCTCGCGGCGCGTCTCTTCCGTGAGGACTCTCTCGAAGAAGCTCATCGCCGCGTCATCCACCAGGCGCCGCCCGTCGGTCTCCACGCCGAGAACGAAGCCCTCCGCGAAGGCGAGCGCCCGATTGCGCGCGAGCGCCGCGCTGTCGGGGAACAGGGCGAGCGAGCGGTTGCAGTGGGCGAGGCAGGCCGCGTATTCGCGCACGCTGAGGAGGCACTTCGCGAGAAGCTCGGCGGACTCCCTCGCGCGGCGTCCATCGCGCGCGTCCGTGACCCCTTCGAGAATCACGCGCGCCTCCGGCCAGCGCTCGAGCAGCGCGAGCGCACGCGCGAGCGGGAGCCTCCAGGTGGGATCGCGAGGCGCAAGCTCTCGAGCCTCGGAGAGGAGAAAGACCGCTTCGTGCAGGGGAGCGAACCCCTCGGGAAGGCGCGCCTCGGAGACGCGAGCCGCGCTTTCGAGAAGCTGCTCCCCCGCCGTCGAGAGAGAGCCGGCGTCGCGCGAGACGGTGAGCCTCTGCCGCGCGGTCGCGATCGCGTCCGAAAAAAGGCCCTGCGCCCGCTGCGCCTCGAGCAGCGCGTCGAGCAGCTTCGCGTTCCCTTCATGGACGGTGAGACCCGCCCGGGCCGTGCGCTCGGCGAGCGGCGCGCGACCGAGAGCGAGATGCGCCCGCGCCAGGGAAATGAAGAGCTCCACCGGCTTCTCCACCGCGCCGGACAGGGCCTCGAGAGCGGTCAGGGCCTCCGCCGGGCGGCCGAGCTCGAGCAGGCCACGCGCGAACAGGAGCACCGATGTCTGCTGCAGCGGGTCGTCCGGAAGCTCGCGCACGACCGAGGGCAGGACGATGCGCGAAAGGAGGTCGACGGCAGCCTTCGAATCGCCGGTACCCGCGAGCCTCTTCGCCTCGTCGAGGTCGCGCGCGGCGCCGCGCACGTCGACCGACACACGTGCCTCCGCCCCGCGGCCCGTGACGACCGCACCGCCCGCGACGCGCGCGCGAAGCACGCCGGCCCCGCGCGCCGACGCCTGATAGCGCATCTTCGGAACGAATGGCGCCACCGTGATGCCGCGCCGCGCCGCGGCCATCGAGAGGACGTTGACGAACGCCTTCCAGTCGGGGATAGCGGTCGTGGCGCTCTCGCTGGAGGCAACGCTGAATCACGTCCTCGGCTCCGAACGACGTCTTCCGGAAGAGCCCGCTCGCGATCTTCGGAGGCTCACCCCGGATCTTCGCCTCCCGGATCGCGTGCCACGAGCCCTGGAACGGCGTCTGGCCGGTCTCCCATTCGTACATGAGGCAGCCGAGGCTGTAGATGTCGGACCTCAGGTCGAGCGGGACCCCGCCGAGGAGCTGCTCGGGCGAGGCGTACGCCGCCGTGCCGAAGATGACGCGTCCGCCGCCGGGCGTCGACTCCAGCTCGCCCTCTCCGAACGGCGACGAGATGCCCCAGTCGCTGACGGCGGCCCGCCCCACTTCGTCGAGGAGAATGTTCTCGGGCTTGAGGTCGCGGTGCACGATGTGGTGCTCGACGGCCGCCCAGTCCAGGGCGCCCGCGATGCGCACGACCGTCCGGTAGAAGAGCTCGGGATCTCTGGAGGGCATCTGCGATCTCAGGCTTCCGCCCGCCATCCAGCGCGAGCAGACGACGGGCATGTTCTCGAGGGGGAAGACGCAGAGAGCCTCGACGATGCCGTCGCAGACGGAAAGCGTCAGCCAGACCTGGAGCTCGGCCAGAAAGCGCTCGAAGTCCTGCTTGTTGCTGGTGCCGCGCTGAAGCGCTTTCAGCGCGAAGCTGGGGCCGGAGGGCGTCTGTCGCACGCGTGCGCACACGCCCATTCCCCCCCGAATCACGTCCATCACCGTGAACACATCCGAGTCGAATCCCTGCGTCCGCGCGAGCGCGGGCAGGGATAACTCTCCACCTGGGCGGAATGGGACCACCTGTCTCCGATTCTCTCACTCCCCCGCTGAGGGCGGGACGGCCGAAACCCGGGTGGACTTTTCCCGTACGATGGCCCGCTCGCATACTCACGACGGAGGTGTCCATGAGACGCATTTCGCTGGCGGCGGCGGCAATTCTCGCCGTCTGCGCCGCCCCTCCCGCCCCGGCGGCGAAGCCGCTCACGCTCGAGAAGATCTCCGAACCTTCGTTCGGCGGTTCCGGGGCAAGCGGCTTCGCCTGGCGCGACGCCGACCGCGTTACCTGGGTCGTGTCGGAAGGCATGGAGCCCGAGGCGCCCGCCACCCTCTGGGAATTCGACGTGAAAAGCGGGAAGAAGACGAAGCTCCTGACGCCCGTGCCGGTGAAGGATCGCGCCGGAAAAGAGCGGAAGATCCCGCCTCGCGGCGGGAAATGGAGTCCGAAGGGCGACGTTCTCCTCGTCTCGTTCGACCACGACCTTTGGCTCCTCGCCGATGGCGTCGAGCCGCGGCGCCTCACACGAGATCCCGAAGAGGAGGAGGCGCCCGCGTTCTCTCCGGACGGCGCGCGCGTCGCGTACGTGAAGAAGTCGGATCTCTTCACGCTCGAGCTCGCGACGGGCAAGGAGACCCGCCTCACGACGACGGGCAGCGACCACGTGTTCAACGGCAGGCTCGACTGGGTCTACGAAGAGGAGCTCGCGAGCCGGCGGGGCAGCCGCGCCTACGAATGGGCGCCGGACTCTTCCGCGATCGCCTACCTTCGCCTCGACGAGAACCGGGTGCCCGCGTTTCCCGTCGTGGACTTCACTCCCGTGAACGGCAAGGTCCTTCCCCAGCGCTACCCGAAGTCGGGCGATGAGAACGCGATCCCGTCGGTCCACGTCGTGGACCTCAGCGGCCGGGAGACGGCCTCTTTCTCTCCGGCGCCAGACGACGTCTACGTCGCGCCCGAGGTCGCCTGGACCGCGGACGGCAGGCAGGTGTGTTTTCTCCTCCTGGACCGCCCCCAGACGACGCTCGACGTCTTCCTCCTGCCGCGCCTCGGCGGCGCGCCGAAGAAGCTGCTCACGGAGAAGGATCCAGCCTGGATCAACGCGATCGAGCCGCCCCGCTTTCTCGCCGACGGGACGTTCCTGTTCCGGTCCGAGCGCACGGGCTTCCTGCATCTCTACCGCCATGCCTCGGACGGCACGCTCGTCAACGCGGTCACGAAGGGCGACTGGATGATCGACGGGCCGTGGTTCCGTCGACGCGAAGGCGGGTCTCGTCTTCTTCGCCGCCACCGAGAGGGACCCCCGCGAACGCCAGGTCTACCGCGTGAAGCTGGACGGAACCGGTTTCCAGCGCGTCACCGAGGAGCACGGTTCTCACTCCCTCACGCTGTCTCCCGGTGGCGGCTCTTTCGTGAGCACGTATTCGAACGCCACGACGCCGCCGAGGGCGTTCGTCCGCAAGGCCACGGGGGCGCTCGTGGGCGCCCTCGACGACGCCACCGACCTCCGGGCCGAATACGCGTTCGGCTCCGTCGAGATGGGCTCCTTCCGGGGCTCCGACGGGACGCTCTTCTACACGCGGCTCGTCGTGCCGCCGGCCTTCGATCCCGCGAAGAAATATCCCGCGATCGTCTTCGTGTACGGCGGCCCGCACGCGCAGGAGGTGCAGAACCGATGGAGCGCGGCCTCCGGCCTCGACCACATCTTGGCGTCGAAGGGATTCCTCGTGTGGACGATGGACAACCGCGGCTCATGGGGCCGTGGTCACGCGTTCGAGACGCCGCTCCTCGGGAACATGGGCGCGCAGGAGCTGAAAGACCAGCTCGAGGGCGTCGCCGAGCTGACGAAAAAGCCGTTCGTCGACAGGGCGCGCCTCGGGATCTGGGGCTGGTCGTACGGCGGCTACATGACGCTCTTCGCGGTCACGCACACGGAGACGTTCAAGTGCGCGCTGGCGGGCGCGCCCGTGACGGACTGGAAGCTCTACGACTCGATCTACACCGAGCGCTACATGAAGCGCCCGAAGGACAACCCCGAGGGTTACAAGGCCTCCTCGCCGCTCGAGGCCGCGAAGAATCTCTCGGCGAAGCTCCTCGTGATGCACGGCACCTCGGACGACAACGTCCACATGCAGAACTCCATCACCTTCCTGGACGAGCTCATGAAAGCGCGCAAGGACTTCGTCTTCGTGCCCTTGCCGCGCCAGAAGCACGGCCCGCGGCGCGAGGCCCTCCTCTACCGCAACCAGCGCCTCGTGGAGTGGTTCGAGAAGAACCTGTGAGGCAGGGAGCCTTCGCAGAGGGCAGGCGTCTCGGCAGAGTTTCAGGTTCTTTCCGCAATCGCTCGGGGGCGAACACAGTGGCCGGAGGGCGGCGCCGGGCACGACCCATGCAAGGTAAACGCCGCAAAGACAGAGTTGACCTGTGATGGTGACGAGCGGGGACGGGACGAGGGCGAGCCGAGAAGCAAAGAGCCTTGCTCGTGGGACGGACCTTCGACCCTTCGCCCTCGTCGCGGCCCTCCTCGCCGCGGGGGGCAGCCTTAACGCCCAGCTTCTGACGATTACTCACCTTGCGGGGACGACCGGCGGCGCCGGCTGGTCCGACGGCACCGGGTCCGCCGCGCGGTTCAGTTCCCCCAACGGCGTCACCGTTGACGGCTCGGGCAACGCCTACGTGGCCGACTCCGACAACCACTCCATCCGCATGGTGACCCCGGCTGGCGTCGTCTCGACACTCGCCGGGCTCGCGGGCTCGAGCGGCAGCTTGGACGGCTCGGGGTCTGACGCCCGGTTCAGTTTTCCCAACGGCGTTGCCGTGGACGCCTCAGGCAACGTCTATGTGGCCGACTCCGGCAATAGCACGATACGCAAGGTGACTTCGGCCGGCGTCGTCTCGACGCTCGCCGGGGTTGTGGGTTCCAACGGCAGCGAAGACGGCCCGGGGCCCGCCGCGCGGTTCAATTTTCCCAGCGGCGTCGCCGTGGACGGCTCGGGCAACGTCTACGTGGCCGACTCCGGAAACCACGTCATCCGCAAGGTGACCCCCGCCGGCTTCGTCTCGACACTCGCCGGGCTCGCAGACGACAGAGGCAGCGCGGACGGAACCGGGTCCGCCGCTCGCTTCGACCGCCCCTGGGGCGTCGCGGTGCACAGCTCGGGTAACGTGTATGTGACCGACTCCCGTAACAGTACGATCCGAAAGATCACCCCGTCCGGAGTCGTCACGACTCTGGCGGGGCTGGCAGGTTCCCTCGGCACCGCGGACGGGCGGCGCTCCACGGCGCGGTTTCACTATCCCGCGGGCGTCGCCGTGGACGGCTTGGGAACCGTTTACGTGGCCGACCAGTGGAACCACAGCATCCGCAGGATCACCCCATCCGGCGACGTCTCCACGGTCGCGGGCCTCGCCGAGACTCCCGGCAGCGCGGACGGCGCCGGATCCGCCGCGCGGTTCAGCGAGCCCAACGGCGTCGCCGTGGACGGCTCGGGTAGCGTCTTTGTGGCCGACTCCGGCAACAACGCGATCCGCCAGATCACCCCGAACGGCGTCGTTTCCACTCTCTCGGGCCTGGCAGTTCACCATGGCGGCGCGGACGGCGCCGGCTCCGCCGCAGGGTTCTACGACCCTTCGGGCGTCACGGTGGACGGCTCGGGAATCGTATACGTGGCTGACTCCTTCAACCACGCGATCCGGAAGATCACCCCCGCCGGCTCCGTTTCCACAATCGCGGGCCTCGCCGGGACTTCCGGTAGCGCGGACGGCAACGGGTCCGCCGCGCGGTTCGACCGTCCCACGGGCGTCGCGACGGACAGCGCGGGTAACGTCTACGTGGCCGACTTCAACAACAGCACGATCCGCAAGATTACCCCGTCCGGAGTCGTCTCGACTCTCGCAGGTCAGGCAGGTTCCTTAGGCAGCGCGGACGGCACCGGCTCCGCCGCGCGATTCGACTACCCTTCGGGCATCGCCGTGGACGGCTCGGGCAACGTCTACGTTGCCGACTTTGGCAACCATGTGATTCGCAAGATCACTTCCGCCGGCGTCGTCTCCACTCTCGCGGGGTTGGCAGGCCGCAGTGGCACCAGGGACGGCACCGGGTCCGTCGCGCTGTTCCACTACCCCACGGGCGTCGCCGTGGACGGCTCGGGAAATGTTTACGTGGCCGACTCCTTTTACGACACGATCCGGAAGGTCACCCCCGTCGGCGCCGTCTCCACAATCGCGGGCTCTGCCGGGAGAATCTCCGGCTTTGAGGGGATTAACTTCAGCGCGGACGGCACCGGCTCTGCCGCGCGGTTCGCGTCCCCTTGGGGCGTCGCGACCGACGGCGCGGGCAACGTCTACGTGGCCGACCTCAATAACCACACCATCCGCAAGGTGACCCCGGCCGGCGTCGTCTCGACACTCGCCGGGCTCGCGGGCTCCAGCGGCAGCATGGACGGCACGGGGTCCGCCGCGCGGTTCGACTACCCTTCGGGCGTCGCCGTGGACCGCTCCGGGAACGTTTTCATAGCGGACATGGGTAACCACTGCATCCGCAAAGGGGTGCCGGCGCCTGGACTCGCCGACGTTGCGACGATCGACGCGGCGTACGGTCAGGTTGATCGAGCCCGCCAACTCGACACGTCGCCGCAGACAGCCACCAAGTGGTTCTGGGAGGAGATCCGGCGCCCTTCTGGCTCCACGGCAACCCTCTCCTCGAATACGATTCGCAACCCGACTTTCACTCCAGACGTGTCGGACCTCTATGTCTTCCGGTTGACGGCGATCGACGATTCGGGACTGGAGAGCATCACGACGGTCTCGCTCGCCGCCAGCAGTTCCGGTAGGCCCGGGGGTCTCCCTCTCGCCCGACTCCTTCCCATCGTGCTCGATGTCTCGGGCAGCTCCGTTCACTACACGACGGAAATGGCGTTGACGAATAACGGAACGACCATGCTATCGGTCTCGATGCTTTACACCGCATCCCTTGGCTCGAAGGAGGGATCCGGGTCCGTAACCGACAGCCTGGCGCCGGCGGAGCAGAAGAGGATCGCTGACGTCCTTTCGTATCTCAGGGAGAAGGGCCTCTCCATTCCCTCCCAGGCAGAGCAACCACAGCAGGGAGGAACTCTCCTCGTCACTTTCAGCGGATCCAGCGCCATCGATCCGAAGCTCGTCTCGGCGACGGCGCGGACCGCGGCTCTGACGACAGAGCCGCAGCCATTGGGCAGAGCGGGCTTGGCCTATTCGGGTCTTCTTGCGATTGAAGCCTCGACGTCAACTCTGACCATCTACGGCCTCCGCTCCACACCCGCCGACCGGACCAACGTGGCCGTCTTCAACACTTCGAGCGACCCCGTGACGCTGAAGGTGGCCGTTTGCTCCGGCTCGGGAGACGGTCGATGCGCGGTCTTCCGGGACGCCGAGACTCTGCCGCCGTTCGGCTGGAACCAGTATGGCTCCAACCAGATCCTGGACGGGAACGGGATCACGCGAGGCTGGGTGACGATCGAGCGAATCTCGACAACGGGCTCCTTCAGCGCTTACGGCGTCATCAACGACAACACGACGAACGACGGGTCGTTCGTCCTGCCCGTGGGAGATGTCCTCGTCGGCTCGACCCTGACCGTGCCCGTTCTCGTCGAGACCCCGGTTTTCCGGAGCGAGCTGGTCCTTGCGAACAAGAGCGCCTCGCCGGTGACGTTGAACCTCGGCTACATCGAGTCCATCAGTCCCCCAGACCCCGCCGGAAGAATCACTATCGGCGGAAGATTCGACGTCACGCTTGCGCCATTTGAGGAACAGATCATTCCGGAGGCCGTGGACTACCTCCGGAGGAACGGCGCCAAAACCGGGACGAAGGACGCGGCCTCGTACGGGGGCGCGCTCCGCATCTCGGTCTCTGGAACGACGGCGAACAACGTCTTCGCGGGGGCGCGCACCACTTCGCAATCGGCGGCCGGCGGGCAATTCGGACTATTCACTCCCTGCGTCTACTCGAGCGAGGAGGCCTCGGACGAAGCGTATCTCTACGGACTGAGAGTCGATTCCGAAAACCGGACCAACGTGGCCGTGGTGAACACGGGGGGCGACTTGGCCGGGCCGATCCTCCTCAAGCTCCAGGCGTACGACGGCGACGCGGGTGGCGCGCCGCGCGGTGCCCCGTTGCATGTCCCGCTCTGGCCCGGACAGTGGGCGCAGCCGGCCAACTTCTTCAGGAGCTCCGATGTCGCGAACGGCTGGGTCAAGGTCACCCGGATATCCGGAACGGCCCCCTGGATCGCCTACGGCGTGGTCAACGACGGCGGCAACCCCGGCGAGCGGACCGGCGACGGGGCGTACGTACCCATGGTGAAGTAACAAAAGAAGGACGCGATACCGAGCCGACGAGGGCAGGTCGTTTTGGCGATCTCCAGCAGGCCGGTGCGCCTTCTCTACGGAGCGGGTCAGCCCCGCGCGTTCGGTCGCGAGCAATTCTGGAAAAACCCCACGAATTTCCTGAGATTCCGGTCCTGTGCCGGCACACCTTAGGAGTCGTGAGGGAAATCCAACGCCACGTTTTCTGGCGATACACGCTCTGTCCATCAACCCCTCGACTCCTTCTACGCTGTACGCCAATGCGGCGTTAGAGAGGATCAGGGAACGCCGCCGCCAACACGGGCCTCGTGGATCCTGTCCATCCGCAGGTTTTGGAACCGATCGCGCGATCGGAAAAGGAGGGAACGTCGTCATGATCACCCAACATGGCTCTCGTCTTCACGGCATCCGCACGCTCTTCGCTTTCTCCGTCCTCGCGCTCGCGTGCGCGGCAGGCCCGCCCGCCGCCGCCGAGCACCACAGGACCCGTATGCACTCATCGAACCGAAGTCGCCACGTCGCGCCTCTCCCGGTTCACGATGCGTCGCGAGTCATTCAAACGGCCGACCATACGATCCTGGTCCTCGAGCCGCCGGCCGGAACCACGAGATTGGTGTTTACCTTTGTCAACGACACCGGCCTCGTCGTGATCAATTACCTGCAGGAAACGGACGATCCATCGAGCTTTGGCAACGCGGCAGTTCTCGAGAACGGCAAGTGGAAGGAGCTCAAGGTTCCGGACTCCCTCTGGACCTCCCCCTCGAAACACAACTCGTCCGGGCACATTCCCCTCGTCTGGGGCGACGCCGATGGCAACATTCACAACACGATCTACCATCGCGGCCGGTACACGCCGGTTCCCGACAAGCCCGGTGCCCAGTTCTTCGCTCAGGCAATCAACGACCGCGGCGTCATGAGCGGCATGCTCCTCGACACTGACCGCGGTTTCGGTCACGGGCTTCTCTTCGACGCCTCGCTCTCTCTTTTCGAGGTCTTCGACTACCCGGACTCGGACGACACGTTCATCGGCCCGGGTTTCAACAACAAGGGCCTTCTCGCGGGTCAGTACTACACCGCGTCCGACGACGCCTGGCACTGCTTCACCTTCGACGGCGAAACCTTCGCTCTCTTCCCCGACAACCCCGACGGCGATCTCGGTTTGGGCGAGCCGAACGCCGTCTCGAACAAGGGAGAAATCGGCGGGGTTTACACGAAGACGAGCGACGGCCTCCCTCATGGATACCTTCTCTACAAGGGCCGTTACACCGACTTCATGGTTCCCGGCGCGAACTGGACGACCGTCGACGCCATCACTGACGGCGGCCCGTTCTCCGGGGAGTTTCAGGACGTCGACGGCGAGTGGCACGCCTACGTGGCGACGCCCCGGCACGGCCGCAACTGAGTTTGCAGCTCTGAAGCGCGTTGCTAGCCCTTTCCGGCGTGCGCCGGCCGGCGCACGCCGAGGAAGACGCCGCCGAGGATCATCGCCGTGCCGACGAAGGCGCGGCCGCCGAACCGCTCGCCCAGCACGGCCGCGCCGAGCGCGACCGCGAGGACGGGCGTCACGAGCGCGATGAGGAGGACCTTCGTGACGTCCATCCGCTGGAGGAGCCAGTAGAAGAGAAGGAACGCGATCACCGAGCCGACGAGGGCGAGGTACAGGACCGACAGCACCGCGCGCGGAGTCCACCGGAACGCGAGCGGGCTTCCCTCGAGAAGGAACCCGGCGGCGACGAGCGGCACGAGGCCGAACGTCATCTGGACGCCGGCGAGGATCACGGGGTCGAACGACGCGCCGCGCGATTTCACGAGGACGTTCGAGAGCGCGACGGCGAAGGCCCCGGCGACGATGGCGATGCCCCCGCGCAGCGCGTCCTCTCCCGCGAGCGTCGTGCGGTCCGAGAAGATGACCGCCACGCCCGCGATTCCCAGCGACACGCCGAGCACCTTCGGCAGCGTCATGCGGTCCGAGGGCAGGAGAAGGTGCGCGAGGGCGAGGCCGAACGCCGGAATCGTGGCCTGAAGCACGGCCGCGAGGCCGGACGAGGTGCGCTGTTCGCCCCAGAAGAGGAGGCCGTAGTTCAGCGAGAAGGCGAGAAAGCCCGTGAGCGCGAGAAACCCCCAGGCGCGGAATCCCTTCGGCAGGGGCGACCGGCGGATCGCGACGATCCCCCAGAGCACCGACGCGGCGACGACGAACCGGATGCCGGCGAAGCTCACGGGCGGCAGGTCGGCGAGGCCGAGCTTGATGAAGAGCCACGTCGAGCTCCAGATCAGGCACAGGACGCACCAGACGAGGACGGCGAGCGGCACGGAGGAAGTGTGAACACGCGAGGGCGCGGCGCGGCGCCGCGGGGCCTCGCGCGCCGACCAAGCGGAGCGGCGGTCAGACCGGCTTCGGCGTCACCGTCAGCGCGAGCGAGCCCTTCACCGCCTTGGACACGATGCAGTACTTCTCCGCGAGCGACAGCGTCTTCTCGACGTCCGCCTGGCGCGACTCCCGAGAGCGCCGCGGGGACGTGCGGCGAAGAGGTCGATCCGTCGTGACGCGGAAGCCGCCCGCCGGGTCCTTGTCCAGCTCGCACGACGCCGTCGAGGCGCCGGCGCCGCGATCGGGACCTTCAGCTTCGCGAGGAAGATCGCCCAGGTCTGGACGAAGCACGCCGAGACGGCCGCGAGGAGCAGCTCCTCGGGATTCGGGGCGCCGTTCCCTCCGCCGAGGGACGCGGCGCCCACGTGCGCGATCATCAGGCTGCCGTCTTCGTTCGCGAGGCGTGCCCTCCTTCGCGGCGGAGTCCCAGGTCGCGGCGATCGTGAAGACTTGCTCGGACATGATGTTCCTCTTCCTCGTCTCAGCTCCGGATCACGAGGAGCCGGGGCTCCGTGAACTCTTCCATCGCGTAGGCCGGGCCCTCGCGCCCGGAGCCCGACTCCTTCACGCCGCCGTACGGCATGCGGTCCGCGCGCCAGGTCGGGACGTCGTTCGCGAGGACCGCGCCCACCTCGAGAACGTCGAAGGCGCGCTGGATGCGCGCGAGATCCCGCGTGAAGACGCCCGCCTGCAGGCCGTACTTCGAGTCGTTCACGCGCCGGAGCGCCTCCTCGAAGTCGTCGTACGCGTTGAGCGTGACGACGGGCGCGAAAACCTCCTGCGCCTCGACCTTCATCGACGGCGTCGTGTTCGCGAGGATCGTGGGCAGCGAGGCACTCTCCGACGCGCGTCCCCCCGACGGAGCGCCGTCGCGCCGCCCGCCACGGCCTCGGCGACCCAGGCCTCGACGCGCGCGGCCTCCGCGGGCGCGATCATCGGGCCGACGTCCGTCTTTTCGTCGAGCGGGTCGCCCACGACGAGCGCCGCCGTCGCGGCGAGGAGCTTCTCGCGGAACGCCTCGAGAACCGGGCGGTGGACGAGCGCGCGCTGGACGGAGATGCAGGACTGGCCCGCGTACGAGAACGCGCCCGAGGCCGTGCGCCGCGCCGCGTCGTCGAGGTCCGCGTCCGAGTGGACGACGACCGCGGCGTTCCCGCCCAGCTCGAGGGCGACGCGCTTTTTCGGCACGAGGGATTTCAGGCGCCAGCCGACGGCGCCCGAGCCCGTGAACGAGACGACCGGGAGGCGCGGGTCCAGAACGAGCCCCTCGGCCGCCGCGCCGGAGATCGGGAGGACGGCGTACGCGTCCGCCGGCCAGCCGGCCTCGAGGACGATCTCCCGGAGCGCGAGCGCCGAGAGCGGCGTCTTCGAAGCGGGCTTCTGGACGACGGGAGCGCCCACGGCGATCGCCGGAGCCACCTTGTGCGACGTGAGGTTGAGCGGGAAGTTGAAAGGCGTGATCGCGAGGACCGGCCCCAGCGGGACGCGCTTCACGACGCCCCAGCGCCCGAGCGAGGCCGCGTTCACGTCGAGCGGCAGCATCTCGCCCTTCTAGGCCTCGAGCGCCGCCGCCGCGGCCGAGAACGTCGCCACGGCGCGTTCGGCCTCCGCCCGCGCGGCCTTCAGCGGCTTGCCGGCCTCGGCCGCGATCGTCCGCGCCAGCTCGTCCCGCCGCCGCTCGAGCTCGGCGGCGACCGTCCTCAGAATCGCGACTCGGGTGAACGTGGGAATGACGCGGGTTTTCTCGAACGCGAGAACGGCCCGCCGGACGGCGGCCTCGACGTCCTCGGCGCGAGGGGGACGGAATCCGCGCGAGCTCCCGGCCTCCGAACGGCGCGGTGACGACGAGCTCCTCGAGGCTCATCCCTTCCCCTCCTCCTTGAGCGCGTCCGGGATTCCAGCCTCTCGGGGCCGTCCACGCCCGCGCCGAAAAGAGCGCGGAGAGGGAGCGCCCGATCAGCGGGCTTCTCGTCCGGGCCCAGAACGCGTCCACGACGCGCGCCACCTCGGGCGGCGCGGACGCGGGCGCCGTGAGGCGCGCGAGCGAAAGCACGCCGGCCGGCGCTTCGTTCCGGACTTTCTCCCACGGCTCCTTGAGCGCGGCTTCCTCCGCGGGCGTGAGCGGCGTCACGCCGGAGAGCGAGAGGCGCCCCGACACGCACCGCGAAGAGGAGCGGCAGATCGCGCAGGACGGGAACGGCCGTCTCGAACCGGAACGTCGAGAACGACGGCGAGTGCCGTCCGCGGCGTTTCCCGCGAGCGTGACGGGACGCGTCGCATGGCCCGCGTTCGCGATCGCGCTCCAGAGGGCGGCCACGGGCCAGAGCGGGAGCGAGAGGGCGAGGGCGACGAGCCCGAGTCCGCGGCTCGAGGACGAGGAGGGCTTCTTCTGCGCGGGGGGCAGGCGGTCCGTGAGGAGGCTCGCCGCGCCCGTCGCCGCGTCCACGACGAGGTTGCCCGAGACGACGGCGTTCTCCAGGGTGACGCCGGGCGGAATCGCCGTGCGCGGCAGGACGCTCACCGCGGAAAGGCGCGTGCCGGAGAGGACGACGGCTTCCTCCGCGACGGTCGTACCCTCGAGAAGCGCCGCGGACCCGTCCACCAGGGCGCGCTCCGAAAGCGCCGGGGCGGTGCCGGCGGCCAGGCGGTCGGCCTTGTAATACGACGCGACGTCGGCGAGGAGGATCGGCCCCTCGGAGAGCGCGAGCGGCGCGAAGTCGGCGTCCTTCACCCACTCGGCCGCACCCGGCTCCCTCGGGAAGTCCTTCTTCTTGAGCGCGCCGGGCAGGAGGCGCCAGAGGCCGGCGGGACGGCCGCCGAGGAGGCCCGCGACCACCGGGCCGCGCGCCTCGTCCACTTTCGCGAGGAACTCGCCGATGACGGCGTGCGCTCCGACGTCGCCGCGCACGACGATCGTCTCGCCGTCGAGCCGCGGCTCGAGCCGCCGCAGCACGTCGCCGGGCGTCTCTCCGTCCTCCAATCCGCACGATCTCGAGCGCGATGCCCCAGCGAATGCCCTTTCCGAAGCGGCGTTCGATCTCGCCCGCGCGCGGTCCGACGACGAGGAGCGCCGAGCGCCGCCCCGCGCGGACCAGGGCCTCCAGCGCGCGCTCGAGCACGGGGATGCCGCCGAGCGGGAGGAGCGCCGGCACGGTGCGCGCGCCGAGAGGGCCGAAGGAGGCGCCGTCGCGGTCGGCGAAGAGGACGGTCGTCATGGGAAGGGGATTATGGGACGAAGACCGTGAGGCCGGTGACGCGGCCCGCGCGGGCGTTCACGTCGGCCGTCATGTCGCGCATGTTCGCGACGAGCCAGGACCTGACCTCGCCGGGAGGGACGTCTCCGTCGGTGCGGTAGGCCCAGCAGCGCAGGCGCCCGGCACGCACCTCGTCTTCGATCGCCGCTGCCGACGTCATGCCGTCCCAGGAGAGGCCCGTGCGGAACAGACGGAACTCCAGCCCTTCGGGCTCGCTCGCGCGAAACGACGGCGTCGAAGGCGGCAGCGGCGCGAGCGCGGGAGCGATCTGATCCGCGAGCTGGCGCGCTCCCGTGCGATGCGTGAGGAGATCGTGCCGGATCTGGCGCGCGGCCTCGATTCCTCCCCAGGTGAGGAGAAGCCCGAGGACGCTTTTCGCGAGCCAGGGCGCGTACCGTGAGGTCCGGTGCCTCGCCGCGAGCATGAGCCACGTGCCGCCGAGCCCCGTGAACGCCGCGAGCGCCGGCATGACGGGAATCGACGAGAGGCGGTATCTCCCCGCGACCGCGACGAGGATGAGGAGCTCGACGACGTAGGCTCCCCAGAGGACGCCGTGCGCGAGTCGCCGATCGCCTCCCGTCGCCCCGGACGCGATCTCCGCCTCGCCCACCTTTCGCCCGAGGAAGACCACCCCGAGAGCGGCGAGCGGCAGGAAGAAGAAGAGCGAGCGCACGAGAGTCAGGACGTCGACGGAGAACGCCGTCGGAAGCGCAGCCGCTCGCGACGCGGCCTCGGATGCCCCGAACGCGGTCGCGAGCTCGAAGCCGAAGGCTTCGCGCCGGAAGAGAAACACCGCGAGAAGGTGGGAGAAGCCGACCAGAACGAAAGCCGCGGCGAGAAGCGCGAGCGAGCGTTTCGTCCGGCCGAGGCCGAAAAGGCGCGGCCGCGCCGCGAGAGCGAGCACGAGCGGGATCAGGTAGAGGCCGACGGCATAGCCTTTCGCGAGGAAGCCGAGGCCGAAGAAAACACCCGAGACGGCGCCCTCGAAGGGGATGTCCTCCTCGAATGCCCTGAGGCCGAAGATGATGCCTGCCAAGCCCGAGCGTCACGAGCGTCGGCTCGACGGTCGCGGCCCGCGACGCCGCCACGAGAGGCGGAAACAGCGCCGCGAAGGCGCCGGCGAGATGGCCGGCGGGCTGGCCCCAGCCGCGCCGGATCACGCGCTCGAGCAGAAAAGCACCGATGAGTCCGAGGACGGCGGAGGGCAGCCGGACCGCCCATTCCTCCGGGCCGAAAACGCGCACCATCACGGAGAGGACCCACGGAAACAGGATCGGCGTGCCCCCCGAAGGCCCCAGCGGGGTCGCCGAGAGACCGAGCAGCTGGGCCGTCCCGCCCGTGACGAGGTTCTGCGCGCCGATCGCCCAGCGCCCCTCGTCGGCGCCGAAAAGGTCCGGCTGCCCGAGCAGCACGAGCCTCAGCAGGGCGCCGGCCGTGAGGGCGGCCGCGAAGAGGATCCGCCCGGACGCTTCGGGATCGTCTGAGGAAGGCCCGGACGTCACGGCCGGGGAGTATACGGAGGCGCCGCCCCCGGAAGTCCCCGGTTCATACTGAGGAGACGATGTCGGCCCCGGAGGAGTCCCGCCTCAGCGCCACCCTCATCGCCCGCGACGGGGCGGACCGCCTGCCCGACGCGCTCGCCTCCGTGGCTTTCGCGGACGAGTGCGTCGTCGTCGTGGAAGCCGCGTCGGCGGACCGCCTCGAGGAGGTCGCGCGGCGGTCGGGCGCCCGCGTTTTCGTGCGGCCCTTCGAGGGCTTCGGCCGGCAGAAGAACGCCGCGGCCTCCCTCGCGACGAACCGCTGGATCCTCTCGCTCGACGCCGACGAAACCGTCTCGCCGAACCTCGCCCGCGAGATTCGCTCCCGCCTCGCCACGGCCGCGTCGGCTACATCTTCGCCCGCGGCCTTCCGCGTGCCCGTCCGCCTCGCGTTCTTCGGGCGCGAGCTTCTCTTCGGGCGCGACACGGTCGTGAGGCCCGCCCGCCTGTACGACCGGACGCGCGCTCGCTTCTCGGACGATCCCGTTGGCGAAGAGATCCTCGCCGCGGGCCCGATCGACTCGCTGGAAGAGTCCATCCTCCACCGCCCGCACCGCGACCTCGCGGATTACCTCGAGAAGCTCGACCGCCACACGACGCTCGCCGCCGAGGCGAAGTGGGCCGCCGGGAAAAGGGACACCGGCTTTCCGGCCGCGCGCGTCCTCTGGGAGTTCTTCGACCGCGCGCTTTCTGCGCCTCGGCTTCCTCGACGGCACGGCCGGCCTCGCGTACGCGGCCCTCTCGTCCGCGACCGCGCTTCTGACGCATCTCAAGCTGCGCGAGCTGGAGCTGGCGATCGCCCGCGGCGAGCGCAGGCCGCCCGAAGGCGTGAGGAACGAAGACGCCGAGGCGCTCCGGGTCCGCGCGCTCCCCGGAGCGCGCTGACGGCGACGAGTCTCCCTGTCAGAAACGGAAGGTCAGCCCGAGCAATGCCCGGTTTTGCGTGGTCTCGTCGTCGACGAGCTGCTCGCCCGTCACGAATAGCGAGAATGCCCGGGAGAGGTTGTAGATTCCCGAGAGGCTGTAGCGCCGCGAGGAGGGCCGGGTCATGACGGTGAGCCCGCCCGAATTGGTCAGCTGGAGGACGGACAGCGACGTCGAGTAGTCGAGCGTGAGGTAGAGCCGCGAGCCGAGGCTGCGTCCGAGGGAGAAGTACCACGAGTCGTAGGTCGAGGCGCCGGGGCGGATCGTCCGGTTGTCCGAGACGTACGCGTCGAACCCCGTCCCGAGGATGTTCATCGCGGACAGGCCGAACTGCCAGCGGTTCGACGTGATGTCGTCCTGGTTGTTCTTGTCCTGGTAATAGCCGGCCCAGACCCGCCAGCCGCGGACGAACTCGACCGTGGCGCGCCCGCCCATCGAGTCGAACAGGAAGCCCTGGAGGCTCTTGGAGTCGATCGGGCGGCCCGCGAGCTGGTCCTGGGTGATCGTGCGCGCGTCGATCGAGCGGCCGTGCTGGTAGAGGCCCTGGAGCTCGAAGCATCTGGACGGGCGCCCAGCGGGCCGTCGCGAAGAAGTACGCGAGGCCGCCTTTTCCCACGCCGCCGGGCCCCGTCAGGTCGTACTCGGCGGCCTGGTAGAGAAAGAACTCCCGGCCGACCGGGATGAAGTTCGTCGTCGACAGGACGTTGCGCTCGGCGAGACCCTGGTTGCGGATCGTCACGTAGCCGAGCACGTTGCGCCAGCCCCGCTCGCCGTCGTAGGCGGCGTAGGCGCCGCCCTTCTTGACGTCCGCCACGTAGCCGGCGTCGAAGCCCTTCGGCTCGAGGCCGCCGAAGAGGCCGAAGCGGAGCTTGCCGGTCCTGGTCTCGAGCGAGAGGCCGCCGAGGCCTCCGAGCGCGCCGAGGTCGTTCACGTACATCTGGCCGAGACGAACGGCGATCTTGCCGCCGGCGAACTTGCCGCCGACCCAGGCGTCGTAGATGGAGAGGCGCGGGTCGCGGTTCTCGACGGACGGGTACTGCGAGCCGCGCGCGTCGATCGAGAACTCCAGCCCGTCCTGGTCCCGGGGGGGCGTGTGGAGCGTGACGGAGGCGTTCAGCTCGTTGTAGGCCGTGCTCGACCCGTCCCCGTTGCCGGAACGCATGACCTGGCCGAAGAGGGACACGCGGCCCCAGTCGAGGCCGGATTGCGCCGCGGCCGGGGCCCCCCACGCGAGGAGGGCCCCGAGGACCGCGAGAACGGCGAATCTACCGCGCATCAGCTTCTTCCGTTCGGGTGGCAGGAGTAGCAGGCCACGGAAGTCCATACGTATCCGTTCCGTCCGTTGTGCTCGCTAGCCATCTTGGACTGCGTGTGGCAAACCGTGCAGGTGAAGACCGTGAAGACGTTGGGCGTCATGTGGCACTGGGCGCACGGGACGTTGTGCCTGCCGCTGGTGATTGGGAAGGCCGTGTGATTGAACGTCCCCTGCATCCACGTCGCGTCGGCGAACTTGTGGCACGAGTCGCAGGTGTTCGGGAAGCTCGACGCGATGTGGTCGATCGGCGTCTTGGCGTTCAGGTAGTCCGCCTGGTGGCACGCCGAGCACGGAGACTTCGGCACGCTGATGTAGTTGTTGTTGGTGTGGCACTGGGCGCAGGGCGCCGTGACGTGGGCGCCGGCCAGCGCGAAGTACGCGGTGTGGACGAAGGAGCCTTTCTGTGACCAGGTGGCGTCGGTGTTCTTGTGGCAGCTGTCACACGTCGTCGGGAAGCCGGTGTGGCTCACCGGGGTCTTGGCGGCGTTGAAGTCCCTCACGTGACACCCGTAGCAGGTCGTCGGTACGGCCGTGTAGTTGTTCGCGGAAGGGGCGTACGGCGGGTTGTGGCACGTCGCGCACGGCGTCGTGGCGTGCAGGCCGACGAGCGGGAACGTCGTGTGGCTGAACGTCGCCAGCGACCACGTCGCGTCGGTGAACTTGTGGCACGAGTCGCAGGTGTTCGGGAAGTTCGACGTGATGTGGTTCACCGGGGTCGTCGCGGTGTTGTAGTCCTTCTGATGGCACGCCGAACACGGGGTCTTGGGCACGCTGATGTAGTTGTTGTTGGTGTGGCACTGGGCGCAGGGCGCGGTGACGTGGGCGCCCGCCAGCGCGAAGTACGTGTTGTGGACGAAGGAGCCTTTCTGCGCCCAGGTGGCGTCGGTGTTCCTGTGGCACGAGTCACACGTCGTCGGGAAGCCGGTGTGGCTCACCGGGGTCGTCGCGGCCGTGAAGTCCCTCACGTGACACCCGTAGCAGGTCGTCGGCACCGCCGTGGTGTTGTTCGCGGAAGGGGCGTACGGCGGGTTGTGGCACGTCGCGCACGCCGTGGTTTTGTGCACGCCGACGAGCGGGAAGGTCGTGTGGCTGAACGTTGCCCCCATCCACGTCGGGTCGGTGAACTTGTGGCACGAGTCGCACGTCGTCGGGAAGCCCGACGCGATATGGTCGACGGGCGTCTTGGCGGCGTTGTAGTCCTTCTGGTGGCACGCCGAGCACGGGCTCTTGGGCACGCTGATGTAGTTGTTGTTGGCGTGGCACTGGGCGCAGGGCGCCGTGACGTGAGCGCCCGCCAGTGCCCAGTACGCGTTGTGGACGAAGGAGCCTTTCTGCGCCCAGGTGGCGTCGGTATTCTTGTGGCACGAGTCACACGTCGTCGGGAAGCCGGTGTGGCTCACCGGGGTCGTCGCGCCCGTGAAGTCCCTCACGTGACACCCGTAGCAGGTCGTCGGAACCGCCGTGGTGTTGTTCGCGGAAGGGGCGTACGGCGGGTTGTGGCACACCGTGCACGCGGTGGTGGCGTGCACGCCGACCAGCGGGAAGGTCGTGTGGCTGAACGTCGCCAGCGACCACGTCGCGTCGGAGTACTTGTGGCACGAGTCGCAGGTCGTCGGGAAGTTCGACGTGACATGGTTCACCGGCGTCGTCGCGGTGTTGTAGTCCTTCTGGTGGCACGCCGAGCACGGGGCCTTGGGCACGCTGATGTAGTTGTTGCTGGTGTGGCACTGGGCGCAGGGCGCCGTGACGTGAGCGCCCGCCAGCGCGAAGTAGGTGTTGTGGACGAAGGAGCTCTTCTGTGACCAGGTGGCGTCGGTGTTCTTGTGGCACGAGTCGCACGTCGTCGGGAAGCCGGTGTGGCTCACCGGGGTCGCGGCGCCCGTGAAGTCCCTCACGTGACACCCGTAGCAGGTCGTCGGCACAGCCGTGGTGTTGTTCGCGGAAGGCGCGTACGGCGGGTTGTGGCACGTCGTGCACGCCGTCGTGGCGTGCACCCCGACGAGCGGGAAGGTCGTGTGGCTGAACGTCGAACCCATCCACGAGACGTCCGAGAACTTGTGGCACGAGTCGCAGGTCGTCGGGAAGTTCGACGTGATGTGGTTCACCGGGGTCGTCGCGGTGTTGTAGTCCTTCTGGTGGCACCCCGAGCACGGGGCCTTGGGCACGCTGATGTAGTTGTTGTTGGTGTGGCACTGGGCGCACGGCGCCGTGATGTGGGCGCCCGCCAGCGCGAAGTACGCGTTGTGGACGAAGGAGCTCTTCTGTGACCAGGTGGCGTCGGTGTTCTTGTGGCACGAGTCGCACGTCGTCGGAAAGCCGGTGTGGCTCACCGGGGTCGCGGCACCCGTGAAGTCCCTCACGTGACAACCGTAGCAGGTCGTCGGAACCGCCGTGGTGTTGTTCGCGGAAGGGGCGTACGGCGGGTTGTGGCACGTCGTGCACGCCGTGGTCGCGTGCACACCGACGAGCGGGAAGGTCGTGTGGCTGAACGTCGCCGCCATCCACGTCGGGTCGGAGAACCTGTGGCACGAGTCGCAGGTCGTCGGGAAGTTCGACGCGATGTGGTTCACCGGGGTCGTCGCCGTGTTGAAGTCGGTCCTGTGGCAGGAGTAGCAATCCCTGGGCGTGCCCTTGAAGACGTTGTTCTTGTGGCACACCGAACAGGGCTGCTTCGCGTGGGCACCCGCGAGCGGCCATCCCGTGAAGGACTGCGCCGCCGCCGGGGAGCACCAGGCGAGAAGGGCCGCGAAGAGCGCGAGTCGGCGAATCATGTTGTAAGACATGCTGGGCGGTCCCAAGAGGGAGACGCGACCTGCTTCACAGCTTCACCTCCGCGGCCGGTTGCCCCGCGTGGGTGAAGAACTGATTCGCCAGATAACACCTCATCCACTACTCTTGCGGTACGACCGCGACCTCCTTGAAATTTGGCTGAGCTTTCGTCGCTGCTCGAGGCAGCGAGGGGTCGACCGAAGATCTACCCTTTTCTGAAGAGGACTACTTGATCGTCCCGATTCGACAGGTCGTGCATGAACGTTGGGATTCGGGCTCGCTCGGGCTTCCGCCTGAAATAACGACCAGCCCTTTCCAAATACCTATAACGAGTACCCTTCATACGGCTACTCCTGTTCAAGAACCTTGTAAGGAATCTAAAGGGAATCTAGCTCGATTCCGAGCATTCGCCTTGATGCAGATGCATCAGGTCGGTGCATTTGCGCCGCACGTCCGGATCTCCATGGCCTGGCGCGAGGAGTCACCCGTTCAGACGTTCGCGCTCCAGGCGATCGCGCGCTGGCGGAGGACTTCGCGCCCGGCGACGTCCGGAAGTCCGAGGAGAACAGGCACGATCGGCAGGTCGCTCGGATCCCAGTCCAGGAGCGCCGCAACAGCCGGCGCGAGGCGCTCGGCGAGAGGCCAGCTCTTCGCCGACTTCCGGGCGAGGCGTCCCGTCACCGCGAGGTCGGCCGGGGTGTCCTCGTCGCCGAAGAGCTCCGACACCGTCGCGCCGCTCCGGCGCCGCGCGAGCGCGATCGCGTACTCCGTCCAGTTCGGCAGCGGCACGCCCAGGCGCTCTTCCTCGAAGAGGCGCAGGACCTCCATGAAGCGGTCGCCGGCGCGGGCCGCCTGCCGCCGCGCGTCGGGCGCTTCCGCTCCTTCCGGTTCGGAGAGCGCGAGAACGGCCGCGTGATGCCGCTCCACGAGATCGCGGAATCGCGTCCAGTTCATCAGGACGTGGAAACCCGTCCGGCGCGGGTTCTCGGGCCCCGCCGCCGCGAGCGCGCGCAGCTCTTCGTCGCGTTGGAGCGCGCCCGGCGTCCAGCGGCCGGCGGAAAGAAGCACGACCGCGCCGAGAGCGAGATCGGCCGCGCGGACGGAGCGGAGGGCCTCCCGCGCGCCGGCCCCCGACGCGGATCGATCGACGAGGCGCTCGGCCGAGAGCAGGCTCGCGCCCGTCCTCGTGAGCAGGCGCACGCCTTCGACGCGGTCGGGGTTTCCCCGGAAGACGTCTGCGTAAGGCGGAAGGAGATCGGGCGGGCCGGCCACGACGCGGCGGGCCGCGACGAGCTCCATGTTCCACATCGTCGGGGGCAGGAGCCGCAGGCCCCGCCGCGCGACCGCCTTCACGGACGCCTCGAGACGGCGGCTCTTCGCCGTCTCGGCGGCGGCGTGCGCGAGGTGCCTGGAAAGCGCGGGGACGTCCCTCACGGGCGCATCGAGCACGGCGAGAAGCTCGAAGGGATCGCCGGGACGCCCCGTCCCGTCGCGGGCGACGATCGTCGCGCCTTCCCCGAGCCCGAGCGCGCCGCCGAGCGCCGCGCCCGCCCAGGTGTCGCCGGCGGCGTCCGTCAGCGCCGAGACGAGCGCGCGCACCGCCTCGGCCACCCGCGCTTCGGCGCCGGCGTCCCGCGCCCGCGTGAAGGGCCGGAGAGCTCCGCCCGTGTCGGTTGCCACGACGTTCGGAGAGAATAGCCGAATGCCGCCCGCCTCCGTGCTGCGCGCCACGCTCGAGTACGACGGCGGGCGCTACCGTGGCTGGCAGTCACAGGTGAACGCGCGCACGGTTCAGGGCGAGCTCGCGCGCGCGTGCCGCGAGGCGCTCGGTGCGGACGTGAAGGTCAACGGCGCCGGACGCACGGACGCCGGCGTCCACGCGTTCGCGCAGGTCGCCTCGCTGCACGGAGCGAGCGTCAAGGCCGCCGATCTCGGCAAGCTGCGCCAGGATCTCAACGACCGGCTCCCGCCCGACATCCACGTGCTGCGCCTCGACGTCGCGCCGCCCTCGTTCCACGCGCGCCATTCCGCCGGCGAGCGCGTGTACCGTTACCGGATCTCGCGGCGGCGCACCGCGTTCGGCAAGCGGTACGTCTACTGGGTGAAGGACCGCCTCGACGCCTCTCTCATGCGGGCGGCGGCGGATCTCTTCGTGGGCCGGCACGACTTCGGAAGCTTCTGCGAAAACGCCGAGGGCCACGACTCGACGCTCGTGGAGGTCGCGTTCGCGCGCGTGGAGACGCCGCCCGAGGCGCCGGACCTCATCCTCTTCCGCATCGGCGCCTCGCACTTCCTGTGGAAAATGGTCCGCCGCCTCGCGGGGACGCTTCTCGAAGCCGGCAGGGGCCGTCTCGGCGTCGCGGACGTCCGCGCGCTCCTGGCGGAGCGTTCGGGCAAGCCCGCCGAGTGGACGGCCCCGCCTTCGGGCCTCTTTCTGGAATCCGTCACGTACGCGGGCGATCCGCCCCCGCCCCCGATCGATCCCTTCCGCCCCGGGTTCTGATGGAAAGTGGAATAGAAGAAGAGAAGAAGATTTTCTTAGAAGGGGAAGAAAGGAAAGGCGGAAAAGAGAACGAGAACAGATTTGCCGAGAGGCCGTATTTCCCGAATGACCGATGTCAAGGGTCCGCGACCGCTGCGCGGCGCGCGAAGCGCGCCCTTGACATCGGCCATTCGAAGAAGATTCTCCATATCGGGCTGCATCAGCAGCCCCGAATTCGAAGATATCCTCCCCGGGCGGCTGCAGCAGCTGCCGCCGAGCATCAGAAAAAAATCCCTTGAAACTCCGAACACCCTCCTTGCCGCCGCGCTTGTGGTCACGCTGGCCCCTCCGACCGAGGCGCAGCCTTCTTCCCCTTCTCAGCAGTCCCCGGCGCCCGCGACTGCGGGCGCTCCTTCTTCAGCCAAGAATTCCCCGGCGCCCGCGAAAGCGGGCGCTCCCGCCGGCGTCCACATTCCGTTCGTCGAAGGCAAGCCCTTCGCCGAGGTCCTGAGGCGCGCGAAAGCGGAAGGCAAGCCCGTCATGCTCGACGTCGTCGCGGAGTGGTGCGGGCCGTGCAAGATCATGGACAGGACGACGTTCTCCGACCCGGCAGTCGTGGACTGGTCGAAAGGAGCCATCGTCCCGGCGCGCGTCGATGCGGAGAAGGGCGAGGGGCGGCGCATCGCGGCGCGGTACCAGGCCTATTCGTTTCCCACCGTGCTCTTCCTCGACGCGGACGGAAACGAGATCGACCGCCTCGTGGGCGGCTCCACGCCGAGCGATTTCCGGCGCGCCGGAGAAGCCATCCTGAACGGCAGGACGCCGATCCTCGAGGGCCTGGCGAAGCTCAAGGCGTCGTGGAACGCCGGAGAGGCGATCGCGATCGCGAGCGCGCTCATGGCGCGGCGCGACCTTCCGCGGCTGCGGCCGATCGCGCTCCGCATCGTGGGCGAGGAAGGCGATCTCAGCCGGCCGGAAGTCCTCCAGCTCTTCCTGCAGCTCGTGGTCCTCGAGACGCTGCAGAACGACCAGTCCGTCCGAGACGGCCGATCTCATCGCGACGTTTCTTCCCGGGCTCGGGACGGACGCACGGCGCGGTTTCCTCGCGGCGGCGCTCGTGACGGGCCTCGGGAAGCGGGGCGACATCGCGTCGGCGCGCGCCGTGACCGAGGACACGCTCAAGGTCCTCGGCGAGGCCACGCCGTACTCGGCCGACGTCGTCGCGGCGCTCGGCGGCGCCGAGCGCCTGGCCGGCAACGGCCCGGAGGCGCTCGCCGCCTTTCAGCGCGCCGTCTCGCTCGCCGAGAAGAACGGCGTCTGCCGCGGCGTCGCGGGTCGAGCGGCAGCTCGATCTCGCCGAGGCGCTCGCGTCGAGCGGGAGGACGGACGAGGCGAAGAAGGCGTATCTCGCGGCGATCGCGGTCGGCGCCTTCGACGCGCCGCTCTCCGCACGGGCGGCCCGCGCCGCGCTCGCGGTGAAGAACTCGCGCCGAGGCCGTCAAGCACGCGCGGCGCGCCGTCGAGCTCTCGAACGGCGAGGACGCCCCGGCGCAGGCGGCGCTCGCGGCGTCTCTCCGGGCGACGGGCGACCGCGCCGGCGCCGCGGCGGCCCTGAAGAGGGCCTCGGAGATCGATCCCCAGAACGCCGAGTACCGCACGGCCGCGCCCGAGCCCGAAGAAGAAAGTCCGCGAAGGCGTCCTGAAGGGCGCCTTCGCACGGCATGCGATCGCCCGCGGGCATCCTGCTCTCCCCCGTGGGCCTCGTCCCCGCGACCGCGTCCGTCGAGGCCTTCCACGCGGCGGTCCGGGCAGCCGCCTCGCCCGACGGGTTCGTCGAGATCCTCACGCACGACGGCGACCCGCGCGAGCCGGCGCGCCTCTCGACGCTCTTCGCGACGCCGGGCCGGCCGGCGGAGAGAGGCACGCTCCTCTTCCTCCACGGCAAGGGCGGGTGCGGCGCCGAGTGGAAAGTGGACTCGGTGCGTGCCCTCGGCCTCGGCTTCAACGTGCTCGTGCCCGAGCTCCGGGGGCATCCGCCCTCCACGGGCGCGCGCGTCACGTACGGGGTCCTCGAGACCGGCGACCTGCTCCGCCTCCTCGATCTCGCGGAGGCGCGCTTCGGCGTGGCGCGGTCGCGCCTCGGCATCGACGGCTGTTCGATGGGCGCCCTTCTCGCGGTCCACCTCGCCGCCGCATCCTCGCCGGCCGCGCTCTGGCTCCAGGCGCCGTTCGGCGACCTGGCCGCGATGGCGGCCCACTACCTGCATTGCGCCACGTCTCTGCCCGCCTTTCTCTTCACGCTCCCCGTGCGCCTCCTCATGCGGAGGATCGAGCGCACCGAGGGGCTCGACCTCTCGGAGGTGGACCCGGTCCGCGCCGCGCGCCGCGTGACGTGCCCGGCCGTCGTCGTGCACGGCGAGGACGACGGGCTCGTCCCGATCCGCTTTTCGCCGCGCCTCTACGAGGCGCTCGCGGGCGAGAAGTCGTTCTGGCGCGTGCCGCGCTGCGGCCACTGCCACCACGCGGACGAGCCGCAGGCCGTGGCGCGCGCCGAATACGAGAGGCGCTGGACGGAGTTCTTCCGCCTCCGGCTCGGCCCGACGTTACTCGAGCGGTGAAGGGGGTTCGGGGGAAACACGACCGTGTTTCCCCCATTTCTCGCAGATGCCAGGCCCGCCTCTCCCGGTGAGACCGCGAAGCGGTCTGCGGGCCAGCTGCGAGAACGCGGCCACGAACGCCCCGATCGCGGCGCAGAGCCGGACGACGAGCGTGAGCGACGAAAGGCCGTGAAGCCGTCCCCATTCCTGCCTCAGGGGATCCGTCTTCGCGACGAGATCGATGGCGCCCATCCGGTCCCTGAGCGCCATCATCTCCGGCGTGATGACGTAGAGCGACGCGATCGCGGCGACCGCCGCGATCGCGAGAAGGCGCAGCGCGAGCCCGCGCGCGCGGGGCGACCACGGCCGCGCGCGATTCCAGACGACGAGGCCGACGAGGAGGAGGGCGACGGCGCCGAGCGACACGGCGTCGAGCCCGTCGAGGAGCGCGCGGTTCACGGCGCCCGCGGCGTGCCGGCTCGGGGCGGTCGCGAGGACGGTGCGCGCCCCGAACGCGCCGAAGAACGCGAGCATCCCGCACCAGAGCGGCGGCGACGAAGAGCCACGCCCCCGCGAGGACCGTCCGGCCCCGCACCGTCATCGCCGGCCCCTCCCGGCTTCTTTCGCGCTCTTCAACCCTCTTCCACCCATTCCGGCGTCACGAGCGCGGCAGCGCTCCCGCCGCGTGCCCGCGCGCGAGGAAGAAGGCGCACGGCCTCGCGTCCGCGCTCGCCGTAGGAGCGCGTCCAGTCGTTCACGTACATGGCGACGAAGCGGTCGGCCTTCTCGCGCGGGAGGCCGCGCGCGAAGCGCATCGCGTCCGTGAGGGCGTCCTCGCGGTGGTCGAGGGCGTACTCGATGGACCGGCCGAGCGCGCGGGACACGCGCGCGATGAGCTCCGGCCCGAGGTCCTTCCGCACGGCGTTGCCGCCGAGCGGCAGCGGGCAGGGAGGTCTCGTCCTTCCACACGACGCCGAGGTCCGCCACGAGGTGAAAGCCCTCGTCCTTCCAGGTGAGCTGGCCCTCGTGGATGACGACGCCCGGCGTCCACGTCTCCGCGCGTCACGGCCTCGCCGACGCGGTCGAACGGCGTGACGACGGGGATCGAGAGCGGGCGCGTAGATCGTGAGCGCGAGGGCCGCCGTCGTGAGCGGCCCGGGATCGCGACGCGCCGCCCCGCGAGGTCCGCGAGCGTCCGCGGGCGCGCCGGCGGCCTCGCGCGCGACGACGCACGGCCCGTATCCGTCCCCGAACGAGGCGCCGTGCGGCAGCAGCAGGTAGCGATCCGCGAGATACGCGTACGCGTGGAAGGACACGGCCGTGATCGCGAGCTCGCCCTCGAGCGCGCGCCTGTTCAGCGTCTCGATGTCGGCGAGCTCGTGGCGATACGAGACGCCTTCGGTGTCCACCGCGTTCTCGCGCAGCCCGTAGAACATGAACGCGTCGTCGGAGTCGGGCGAGTGGGCGAGGACGAGTGTCTCGTTCATGCGATGTCTCCGAATCTCTCCGCGCGCGATCGTAGCCCGGATGCGCGGCGCGAGGACGCGCGGCGGACCGGACGAGGGCGGGTGAAAAAAACTTCGCGACGTCAAGAAAAAAATTCTTGATTCGTGCTCGAAACTCTCTACAATTCATTCAAGAAGAAAAAAGGACGGCGAGGCGATCGCGAGTCGCTTCACCGTCCTTACGGAAACCCCGAGCTCTTTTGAAATCGATCGACGACGAAAATTTTCTGGTTTTTTCGGCAGTCGACAGATCCGGAAAACGCGAGGTCCCCGTCCTTCGAGGGGCGGCCAACCTAGCACGCGGCTTTCGGGACTGTCAATCAAATCTGCCAGGAGGAGGTGACAGACCACATGCCGGCTAAGAAGAAGGCTGCCAAGAAGAGCACCAAGAAGGGGAAAAAGGGTAAGAAGTAAGTACCCTCCTTCAAACTGTTCCATCCAAGGTATTTCCGGGATTCGGGGGCTGCACCAGCCCCCTTATTTTTTTGTCCGCGCGCGGCCTCGCGCCGCCTCCGCGAACAGGATTTCCACAGGCTCATTCCACGTCCTTATCCACCTCTGTATATAAATTCTTATATACTCGCGGTCATGTCCCTTCCGCACGTCCTTCTCGGGCTTCTCGGGCGCGGTCCGGCGAGCGGATGGGACCTCGGGACGCGGCTCGCCAGGGATCCCGCGCTCGGCTGGAACGCGGAGCTCGCGCAGATCTACCCCGCGCTCCGCCGCCTCCTGCGCGGCGGCTTCGTGGCGCTCCGGAGGCGGCGCTCCTCGAAGGGCCCGCCGCGGCGCGAGTACCGGCTGACCGCCGCCGGCCGGCGCGAGTTCCGCGAGTGGCTCGCCGAGCCGCTCGCCCTTCCGAAGCCTCACGCCGCGCCGCTCGTGAGGCTCGCGTTCCTCGAGAGGCGCCCGCCCGAGACCCGCCTCGCGTCGCTGCAGCTCTATCGCGGCCTCCTCGCCGACGAGCTCGAGCGCGCCGCGCCCGGCACGACCGCCGCGCGAAGGAGAAGGCTGCTGCTCCTGGAGACGGAGCTGGCCTGGGCGGATGCCGAGGCCGCCGCGATCCTCGCCGGGCGTACGCTCTCGAAGGAGAGCCCGATGAAAGCGCGCGAGGCCCTTGTCACGCTCGAGCGCCTGAGGACCGCCACGGGCCGCGACGCCGCCGCCCGGAAGAGGGCGTGCCTCGCGGTCCTCGCGCGGCGTCCCCTGCGCGGCGCGCGCGCCGTGGAGCGGCTCCACGAGGCGCTCTGCTTCCTGCGCGCCTATCCGGACGACGCCGGGGTTCTCGCGGACGTCACCGCGATGCTCGCGCGCTTCGCGCGGCGCGCCGATCTTCGCCGCCACCGCCGGCGCGCTCGAGAACACCGGGATCGCGGGCACGGCCATCCGCTTCCCGTTCTATCGCCGGCACCGCGCGCTGGCTCGCCGCGCGGTGGGGAGACCGCCTCACGGTCGACTGGAAGGCCTTCGCGAACCGCGAGGCGCTCGAGCGCGTCTTTCCGCTCGTCTCGCTCTTCGCCGAGACGCCGGGCCTCGACGAGCTGGACCTCGGCGTGCGCGGCTGGGTGAAGCGCCTGAAGGGCCCTCGCGAGACGGACGCGGCCTTCCTCGTCCGCCGGCTCGCGACGCTCGGACGCGACGCCTTCGAGAACGAGTGGGCCTACGAGGGGCTCGAGCTGCCGCTCGTCCTCGCGCCCGGTCCGGGCGGGCCCTCGCGCACGCACGCCGCGGCCGCGGTCCCGGCCGTGACGCTTCCAGGCCGCGCCGCTCGACGGCGGGCGGCCGGACGTCGCGCGCGAAGTCGCGCGCCCTCCCGTTCGCGTCGTGCCCGCGCTCGGCGAGGGCCGCGCGCCTCCTCGACCTCGCGCGCGAGGCGATGGTCACGCGCCAGCGGGATCTCGACGTCTTCCAGTGGGGCGATCCGCGCGACGTCCGCCTCGCGCACTTTCCCGGACGGCCTCACGTTCGTCGTGATCGGCGCGCGTGCCCGAGCGGCGCCTCCTCCTCGAGTCCGTCTACGGCTTCCTGACGCTGAAGAACGGCGTGCCGGTCGGCTACGTCCTCGTGAGCGCGCTCTTCGGCTCCTCGGAGATCGCCTACAACGTCTTCGAGACGTTCCGCGGCGGCGAGTCGGGCCGCATCTACGGAAAGGTCCTGGCCCTGACCCGGCAGCTCTTCGGCCCGGACGTCTTCACGATCTTCCCGTACCAGCTCGGCGGCTACGGCAACCCCGAGGCGCTCGAGTCCGGCGCGTGGTGGTTCTACCAGAAGCTCGGCTTTCGCCCGCGCGCCCCGCACGTCGTGGCGCTCATGGAGCGAGGAGCGGGCGCGGATGCAGGACGGACCCGAGGCACCGGTCGTCGCTCGCGACGCTGAAGATCCTCGCCTCGGAGAACCTCTACTTCTTCCTCGGGAAGGAGCGCGACGACGCGATCGGCCTCCTCGAGCTGCCGAACGTGGGCCTTCGGGTGACGGACATGCTGGCCCGGCGCTTCGGCTCGGACCGCGAGCGGGCCGAGGCCGTCCTGATCCTGGAGGCGCGCGACCTCCTCGGCCTCCGGATCCCTCTCCGGCTGGAGCGCGGGCGAGCGCCTCGCGTTCCGGCGCTGGGCGCCGCTCGTCTCGATCCTGCCGGGCGTCGCGCGCTGGACGCCCGCCGAGAAGCGCGGCGCTCGCCGCCGTCGTGAGGGCCAAGGGCGGCCGCCGCGAGTCGGACTTCGTGCGCCTCTTCGACCGCCACCGGAAGCTGCGGCGGGCGGTCGCGGCGCTCGCGAAGGGCTCGCCCGCCTGAATCCCTCAGCCCGGCGAGAGGTTCGCGTAGCGCGCCACGAACTTCTTGCGGCCCGCGCGGTCGAAGTAGACGATCAGCTTCTCGGCGTCGCCGGAGCCTTCGATCGTCAGGACGACGCCCGGGCCGTACTCCGGATGGCGCACCTTCGACCCGCGCCGGAACCCGGACGCCGTGGGCGGCGGCGGCGTCCGCTTCATGACGGGCCTGATGGGGGTGACGCTGCGTATCGGGGAACGTCCGAAGAGAGATTTCTTAGAAGGGGAAGAGGGGGAGCGCGCCCGCAGCGGGCTCCTGGGATTCGTTTTCGTAGTCGGGAAACAGCGACCCGCCGCGCCCGCCGCCGAACCGCGCCGCCCGCGCGCGCCGGAACCTCGTCCCCCTTCCCCTTCTAAGAATCCGCCGGGGGCCGGGGCGCAGCTCCCCCGCCAAACCTGACGTCAGATCTTCCCGCTCGAGCACCGACTCCGGAATCGCGGAGAGGAAAGGCGACGGCTCGCGGCTCATCCACTCGCCGCGCACCATCCGCCGGAGGACGTACGAGAGCGTGAGGCGGTCCTTCGCGCGCGTCATCCCGACGTACGCGAGGCGGCGCTCCTCCTCGAACTGGTCGTCGTCGTCCCGCGAGGAAGCGTGCGGAAGCGAGCCCTCCTCGAAGCCCGCGAGAAACACCTCGTCGAACTCGAGGCCCTTCGCCGCGTGGAGCGTGATGAGGAGAATCCCCTTCTTCTCGTCCGCCTCGTCGGCGTCGGCGCGCAGCGTCACCGCGTCGAGGAAGCCCGCGACGGAGGGATCGTCGCCTTCTCCGCCGAAGGAAGTCAGCGCGCTCGTGCTCGCGCGCCGCGGCGAGGAGCTCGTCCAGGTTCTCGCGGCGCGCCTCGTCCTGCGGGTCGAGGGAGCTCTCGTAGAGCTTCAGGAGGCCCGTCTCCTCGAGCGCGAACGCCACCGCGGCGCCCGCGCCGTTCCCCTCGGCCGCCCCGAAGTCGCGCAGCTTCGCGACGAGGTCCCGGAACTCGGCGAGCGCCTTCTTCGCGCGCTCCGTGAGGCCTTCGGGCAGCGCGCCGAGGACCGCGAGAAGCGGGACGCCGCGCTCCGAGAGCCGCGGCCTCGACGGCCTCCAGCGTGGCCGCGCCCACGCCGCGCGCCGGCACGTTCACGACCCTCCGGAAAGACACGTCGTCGGACGGGTTGCGCGCGAGGCGCAGGTACGCGAGCGCGTCCTTGATCTCGGCCCTCTCGTAGAACTTCGTCCCGCCGACGAGGATGTACGGCATGTTCGAGCGCAGGAGCTCGTCCTCGAACGGCCGCGACTGCGCGTTCGTGCGGAAGAGGACCGCGACCTCGGCCCCGCGGCCGCGCCCGGCGCGCGGCCGCGATCCGCGAGACGATCTCGCGCGCCTCGTCGCGCTCCTCGTCGAAGACGGCGAGGCGCACGTTCTCGCCGCCCGCCTTCGTCGCCTTCAGCGTCTTGCCGAGCCGGCGGCGGTTCTCGGCGACGACGGCTCCCGCGGCCTTCAGGATCGGCGCCGTCGAGCGGTAGTTGCGCTCGAGGCGGACCGTCTTCGCCGCCGGGAACTCGCGCGCGAACTCCAGGATGTTCGAGACGTCGGCGCCGCGCCAGCGGTAGATCGACTGGTCCTCGTCGCCCACGACGAAGAGGTTCCCGGCCTCGCCCGCGATGAGGCGCACGAGCTTCGCCTGGACGCGGTTCGTGTCCTGGTATTCGTCCACGAGGAGGTGCCGGATGCTCCGCCTGAGCAGGTCGCGCACGCCGTCGTGCGTCGCGACGAGGCGCGTCGAGAGGACGAGGAGGTCGTCGAAGTCGAGCGCCTTCGACGCGCGCAGCGACTTCTCGTAGGCGCGCGCGATGTCCGCGAGGCGGGAGCCGAGGAAGTCGCCGAAGCGGCGCGGGAAATCGTCCGGCTGGATGCCCTCGTTCTTCGCCTGCGAGATGCGCGACTGGATCTGGCGCGGCGTCGCCGACTTCTCGGGCAGGGCGACTTCCTTCATCGCGCGCTTCACGACGGCGAGCTGGTCGTCCGAGTCGAAGACGACGAAGCCCTTCGGCACGCCCGCCTCGTCCGGAAAGCGCCGGAGGAGGCGCACGCCCCAGGCGTGGAACGTCCCGACGAAAGAGCGCGGCCGCTCGGTGCCCGAGGAGCGCGCGCGACGCGGTCCTTCATCTCGCCCGCGGCCTTGTTCGTGAACGTGACGGCGACGACGGCTTCCTGCGGCACGCCGTGCGCCACGACCCAGGCGAGCCGGCGCGTCAGGACGCGCGTCTTCCCCGACCCGGCGCCCGCGAGGACGAGGAGCGGCCCCTCGCCGTGCGACACGGCGGCGGCCTGTTCGGGGTTGAGGCCTTCGAGAAGATCTTCCGGGCGGGCGACCAAGGGGAGCGATGGTAGCGCAGCGGCGGCGGCGTCTTCCCGCAGCGCGCTGCGGCATGATCCGTCGCGCCCATGCCGTTCGTCCTCGCCCTCGACCAGGGCACGACCAGCTCGCGCGCGCTCGTCTTCGACCACGCGCGGCGCTGTGCGCGGCATGGCCCAGCAGGAGATCCGGCAGATCTATCCCGAGCCCGGCTGGGTCGAGCACGACCCGACGGAGATCTGGGCGACGCAGTCGGGCGTCATGCACGAGGCGCTCGCGAAGGCGGGCATCACGGGCCGCGACGTCGCGGCCATCGGCATCACGAACCAGCGCGAGACGACGCTCCTCTGGGAGCGCGCGACGGGCCGTCCCCTCGCGAACGCGATCGTCTGGCAGGACCGCCGCACCGCGCCGACTGTGACGCGCTCCGCGCGGCCGGCCACGAGGCGGCGTTCACCGCGAAGACCGGCCTCGTCCTCGACCCCTATTTCTCCGGCACGAAGCTGAAGTGGCTGCTCGACCACGTGCCGGGCGCGCGGGCGCGGGCGGAGCGGGGCGAGCTCGCGTTCGGCACGGTCGACACGTGGCTCGTCTGGAAGCTCACGAACGGGGCCGTGCACGTGACCGACGCCTCGAACGCGAGCCGGACGCTGCTCTACGACATCCACGCCGGGCGCCTGGGACGACGAGCTCCTCCAGCTCCTCGACATCCCGCGGGAGGTTCTGCCCCGCGTCGTGCCTTCGTCGGGCGTCGTCGCGACGGCGGCCCTCGGCGGCGTCGTCCGTGCCGATCGCGGGCATCGCGGGCGATCAGCAGGCGGCCCTCTTCGGGCAGGCCTGCGACCGGCCCGGCCTCGCGAAGAACACGTACGGGACGGGCTGCTTCCTCCTCCTCAACACGGGGGCGCACGCCGTCGCCTCGAAGAACCGGCTGCTCACGACCGTCGCCTGGGACCTCGGCGGCGCCCTCACGTACGCCCTCGAGGGCAGCGTCTTCATCGGGGGCGCCGCCGTGCAGTGGCTGAGGGACGGCCTGAAGCTCATCCGGAACGGCCGCCGACGTCGAGGCGCTCGCCGCGAGCGAGAGCCGACAACGGGGGCGTCTACATGGTGCCGGCCTTCGCGGGGCTCGGCGCGCCGCACTGGGACGCGTACGCGCGGGGCGCCGTCTTCGGGCTCACGCGCGGCTCGACCGGCGGCCATCTCGCGCGCGCGGTCGCTCGAGTCGATCGCCTTCCAGAGCGCCGACGTCCTCTTCGCCATGGAGAAGGACGCCGGCGTCACGCTGACCGAGCTGCGCGTCGACGGCGGCGCCACCGAGAACGAGCTCCTCATGCAGTTCCAGGCCGATCTCCTCGGCGTCGCCCGTCGTCAAGCCCGAGGTCTCGAGACGACCGCCCTCGGCGCGGCGTATCTCGCCGGCCTCGCCGTCGGCTTCTGGAAGGACGCCGACGAGATCCGCGCGAACTGGAGGGTCGCCCGCCGCTTCGAGCCCGCGATGTCGCGCGACCGCGCGGCGGAGCTCCGCGCCGGCTGGGAGAAGGCCGTCGGCCGCGCGAAGGGCTGGGCGTGACGAGCGCCGGCCCTCCGCCTTGCTTCCTCAGAACCTCGGCTTGAGCGTGCTGTCCGGCCGGAGCTTTCCCTCTTCGTCGAGGTCCGCGAGGACGGCGGGGAGGAACGTTCCGAGCGTCTTTTTCCACCCCGGCCCCATGATCAGCTTCGTGAAGAGGAACCCGCCGACGCCCGTGAAGCCGGTGTGCTCGACGGTGAGCCGCGTGCCGCCGGCGTGCGGCTCGAGCCTGTACGCGACCTCGGTCGGCTTTCCCTTCCCGTCGTCGTCCCACAAGTAGCGAAGCAGCGACGGCTCGCGCGCCTCGAGCACCTCGCATTCGACGAACCCGCGCCAGCCGGGGTTCGGCTTTCCGACGAGCCTGAACCGCGTGCCGACGACGGGCGCATAGCCTTCGGGCCGCATCCCCAGGAGCGCCATCAGCGGGGGCTCGGTCAGCACGCGCCAGACTTTCGACGGCGGGTGCGGATAGTCGCGGACGATGCGGATGTCGCTCATCGAGGTTCGGCTTCATGATCGCGAGCACCGCACCGGTCGGATCCTCGAGCACGCTGAAGGCGCCACGTGGTCGTCTGGCGGGCGGTGGCGGTGGTGCTCATGATCGTCGCCTCCTTGTGGGACGTGCGGGCTTCGTCTTCGGGTCGTCGGGCAGGGCGTCGAGCACGCGGCCGAGGGCGTCGAGCTGCCTTTCGTGGTAGGCGCGGGTGCGGCCGATCCAGGCGTCGATCTCGGCCAGCGGCCCGGGGCGGAGCCGGTAATAACGAAATCTCCCTTCGGCGCGCTCTCCGACGAGGCCGGCGCCCTTCAGGACCGCGAGCTGCTGGCTCACGGCGGACTGCGTGACGTCGAGCGAGGCGACGAGATCCGAGACGCTGCTTTCGCCGCGCGCGAGCGCGTCGAGGAGCGCGCGCCGCGTGGGACACGCGATCGCCAGGAAGACGCTTTCGTCGCTCGCGCCCCGTGACATCGAGCGACATCATAGTAGCGTTTGCTAATATGTCAAGGGCATCCGCCGGGCTTCCACATGTCGCGGGGAGAGGGCCGGCCGGCGTTCGTCCGTCACTCCACCGTGACGGACTTCGCGAGGTTGCGGGGCTGGTCGATGTCGCAGCCGCGGCGGCGGGCGACGTGGTACGCGAGGAGCTGGAGGGGCACGACGGACACGATCGGCTGGAGCGCCGGATGGATCTTCGGCATCGTCAGCGACGGCGTCGGCGAACGTGGAGACGTCCGCGTCTCCCGGGTTCACGAGCGCGATGACGACGCCGTCCCGCGCCTTCGCCTCCCTGAGGTTCGAGGCGATCTTCTCGTAGAGCGCGTCGTCGGGCGCGAGGCCGATGACGGGCAGCGCGTCGTCGATGAGGGCGATCGGGCCGTGCTTCATCTCGCCGCCGGGATAGCCCTCCGCGTGGAGGTACGAGATCTCCTTGAGCTTGAGCGCCCCCTCGAGGGCGATCGGGTAATGCGCGCCGCGCCCGAGGAAGAGGACGTCCCGCGCCTTTTCGAGACGGCGGGCGACCTTCTCGATCTCGGGCTCGAGGGCGAGCGCCTCGCGGAGCGCGCCGGGGAGGCGGGCCAGGCCCGCGAGGAACGCCGCGTCGACCGGAGCTTCGCCCGGCCGCGCGCGAGCCCTTCACGTAGTGCGCGAAGAGCGCGAGCGCGACGAGCTGCGTCGTGAAGGCCTTCGTCGACGCGACGCCGATCTCCGGGCCCGCGTGCGTCGCGATCACGCCGTCCACCATCCGCGCGATCGCCGAGCCCGGCACGTTCACGAGGCCGATCGTCCGCGCCCCGAGTCGCCGGGCCTCCTTCAGGGCCGCCACGGTGTCCGCCGTCTCGCCGGACTGCGAGATGCCGAGGACGAGAGTCCTCCCGTCCACGAGCGGCGACCGGTAGCGGAACTCGGAGGCGTAGTCGACGTCGGCGGGAATCCGCGCGATCTCCTCGAGGAGGAACTTCCCGACGAGGCCCGCGTGCCAGCTCGTCCCGCAGGCCACGATCTGCACGCGGTCGATCCCGCGAGGAGCGCGCGCGGGACGCCCATCTCCTCCTCGTTGAAGAGGCCGGTCTCGAGGGAGAGCTTGTTGCCGATCGTCTCGACGACGACCGTCGGCTGCTCGGCGATCTCCTTCGCCATGTAGTGCGGGTAGCCGCCCTTCTCGGCCGAGACGGCGTCCCACGGGACGCGGCTGGGAGGGCCGCTCGCGCGGCGTCCCGTCGAACCCCGTCACGGTGACGCCGGACGCCGTCACGCGCGCGAGGTCGCCGTCCTCGAGGAAGATCAGGTCGCGCGTGTGCGGGAGGAGCGCGGTCGCGTCCGACGCGACGAAATTCTCGCCCGTTCCGAGCCCGAGGACGATGGGCGGCCCCCACTTGAGCGCGTAGAGGACGCCCGGCTCGTCCGCCGAGAAGAGGACGAGCGCGAACATCCCCTCGAGGGACGCGGCGGTCCTCCGGACGATCTCGGCGAAGGGGGTCCCGGGCTCGGCCTTCTGCGCCGCGCCGAGGGCCTGGGCGACGACCTCCGTGTCGGTCTCCGAGAGGAAGCGAACGCCCTCCTTCTGGAGCCGCTGCTTCATCGGCAGGAAGTTCTCGATGATGCCGTTGTGGATGACGACGACGCGGCCGGAGGCGTCGCGATGCGGGTGCGCGTTCTCCTCGGAGGGGCGGCCGTGCGTCGCCCAGCGCGTGTGCCCGACGCCGAACCGGCCGGGCGGCGGGTCCTGCGCGATCTTCTCCGTGAGGTTGCCGAGCTTGCCCTCGCTCCGCGCGACGCGCACGACGCCGTCGTCCCCGACGACCGCGATGCCCGCCGAGTCGTAGCCGCGGTACTCGAGGCGCTTCAGGCCGTCGAGGAGAATCGGCGTCGCCTCGCGGCCCCCGACGTACCCGACGATGCCGCACATCGTCAGGCCTTCTTCTTCCCGGCCGTTCTTCTTCTCGCGGTACTTCGCGCCGCCCTCGGGCAGGTTCTTCTGCGGCTCGCGGGCGAGGGCGAGCGCGTCCTTCGGGACGTCCTCGGTCACGGTCGTGCCCGCCGCGATGATGGCGCCGTCGCCGATCGTGACCGGCGCGACGAGCTGCGACGTCCGAGCCGACGAAGACGTCGCTGCCGATCGTCGTCTTGTGCTTCGGGAAGCCGTCGTAGTTGCACGTGATGACGCCCGCGCCCACGTTCGTGCGCTCGCCGATCTCCGTGTCGCCGAGGTACGTCAGGTGGTTCGCCTTGACGCCCTTCCTGAGCACGGCCTTCTTCGTCTCGACGAAGTTCCCGACGTGGACGCCCTCGGCGAGGTCCGTTCCCTCGCGCAGGCGCGCGAACGGGCCCACGACCGCGCCGTCGCCGACGACCGCCGACTCGATCACGCAGTAGGGCCTCACCGTCACGTTCTTCCCGAAGACCGAGTCCTTCGCGACCGTTCCCTGCCCGATCACGGTGCCGCGCCCGACGCGCGTCTTCCCGAGAAGCGTCACGAACGGCTCGAGCACCGTGTCGGGCTCGAGGACGACCGTTTCGTCGAGCGTGATCGTCTCGGGGCGCAGGATCGTCGTCCCCGCCGCGCATCGCCTCGGACGCCTTGCGGTCGCGGAGGATCCGCTCGACGGCGGCGAGGTCGGCCCGCGAGTTCACGCCGAGGGCGGAAGAGGAGTCGCCGGCGAGGGTGACCACCTTTCGCTTCGCCTTCAGCGCGAGGGAAAGAACGTCGGTCAGGTAGAACTCGGATTGGGAGATTCTTAGAAGTGAGGAGAGGGAGGGATTTCTCCAGAAACACTCGATCGAACGCATAGGTCCCGGTGTTGATCTCCGCGATCTTCTTCTCATTCGCAGAAGAATCCTTCTCTTCTCTTATCCGAACGAAATCTCTTCTTCCTGTCCCGCACGATCCGCCCGTAGCCCGTGGGGTTCGCGAGCGTCGCCGTCAGGACGGCGACGGCCGCCTTCTTGTCCCTGTTCAGCGCGTCGACGAGGCTCTTCACCGTCGCCGGCTGTCAGGAGCGGGACGTCGCCCGAGAGGACGACGACGGTCTTCGCCTTTCCGAACGCGCCCGTGGCCGCGGCCGCGCGAACCGCGTCGCCCGTGCCCCGCGGCGGGTCCTGCACGGCGATGCGCACGCGCGGGTGGTTCGCCTGCAGGTACGCGCCGACGGCGGCCCCGTCCTTCGAGACGACGACGACCACGTTCCCGGGCGAGCCCGCGACGGCGAGCGCGGTGTCGAGCGCGCGGTCGAGAAGGGGCGGCCGGCGACCTCGTGCAGGACTTTCGGCCGCTCGGACCTCATCCTCACGCCGCGGCCGGCGGCGAGGAGGACGACGACGGTCATGCGCCTCCCGCGACGAGCTCCGTGAAGCCCTGCGTCCCCCGGAGGATGGCGAGGTCGGCCTCGAGTCGCGCCTGGATGCGGTTTTGATCGTCCGCGGCGATGGCCTTCCGCAGGCTCAGGATCGCCTGCTCCACGTCGCCCTGGAGCGCCAGGCAGCAGGCCGTGAGGTAGTGCACGCGGCCGTCGCCGTCGCGGCGGCCCGGGTTCCGGCGGAGCAGCTCGAGCGCCTTCTCGACGTTGCCGCGGTTCTTTTCGAACACGGCGGCGTGGTACAGCTCCTCCGGCTCGGCCGCGGCGGGGCCCTTCGTCCTCCTTCCGGTGCGGCAGGCGCCGAGATACATGCGCGCGCGGTCGAGGAACTCCTTCTCGTCGGGGTGCTTCTCGATGAGGTCCTCGAAGCGCCGCGCGGCGTCGTCGAAATGCCGCTTGTGGAAGAGCTCGATCGCCTTCTCGTATTCCTTGCGCGCCGCCGAGGCTCTCCTTCACGGCCTCCTTGAGCGAAGCCGGCGCCTTTCGCGGCCGGTCGGGCTCGGGCCCGGCGAGCTTCATCTGCCGGATCTTCTTTTCCAGGTCCTCGAGCGGCAGTCCGAGCTCCTTGGAGAGGGTCTGCAGGTCCATCCGGCCGAAGTTCGCCTTCAGCCATCGGGCGTCGTCGTCGGTCCACTTTCTGAGGATCATTTGGAGAGGCCTCCCGTGGGCCCGAGCGGATGATCGGAGCAAACGGCGAATTCTCTTCACGTCTCTCCCCCGCGTCAAGGAGGCGCCAAAAAGGGGGCCGTGAAACGCGGTAGCCTGAGGCCGTGTACGAAGCTCCGATCTTCTGCACGCAGTGCGCCGCACGGCTCGAGGAGCAGGCCGTGGGCCCTTCCGCGAAGAAGGTCCCGGTCTGCGTGCGCTGCGGCGCCGTGCACTGGATCGACCCGAAGATCGCGGCCGGCATCCTCATCGTGCGCGGGGACCGGGTCCTCCTCGTCAAGCGCGCGATCGAGCCCGGGTCTCGGCCGCTGGACGTTCCCCGGGGGCCACGTGGACCGCGGCGAGACTCTCGAGGAGGCCGCGTTGCGCGAGACGCTCGAGGAGTGCGGCGCCACGGCCGATCTCGGGGATCTCCTGGGGGCCTTCTCCTATCCCGGGAGGCCCGTCGTCATCGTGGTCTACAGGGGCACGCTCGCCGTCGGCAGCCGCGAGCCGCACGCGGGCGACGAGACGCTGGAAGTGGGCTGGTTCACGGCGGAGGAGGCGGCCGGCCTCCCGCTCGCCTTTCGCTCCGTCGCCGACGCGCTCACGCGGCTCTTCGGGCGGACCTATGGAGTGTGAGCGGCCTCACGTCGGGGAACGAGCGGTCCCTCCCCGGTCATCCATGGCGCGCGGGCGTCCCGTAGGACAATCATCGGAGATGCCTCAGATGCGCCGCACCATTCGATTCCTCGTTCCGCTCCTCACTCTCGTCCTCTTCGCCTTCTTCGCGCGGGCGGACGAGCCGATCGTCGCGACGGCGGCCGCGCCGGCGGGGCTCGTGAAAGCCGCCTTCGCGGGCGGCTGCTTCTGGTGCATGCAGAGACCGTATGACGACCTCCCGGGGGTCGTCTCGACGACCGTGGGGTACACGGGCGGCGAGAAGGCGAGTCCCACGTACCACGAGGTCGTCCGCGGGCGGCACGGGGCACCTCGAGTCGATCGAGGTCGTGTACGACCCGAAGAAGGTCACCTACGAGAAGCTCCTCGACGTCTTCTGGCACAACGTCGACCCCACGAACCCGAACGGCCAGTTCTGCGACAACGGCTCGCAGTACCGCACCGCGATCTTCGTCGCCGACGACGCGCAGCGGAAGGCGGCCGAGGGCTCGAAGAAAGCGCTCGAGGCCTCCGGCGTCCTGAAGCGCCCGATCGTCACCGAGATCCTGAAGGCCGGGACGTTCTGGAAGGCCGAGGACTACCACCAGAGCTATTACAAGAAGAACCCGATCCGCTACTCGTTCTACCGCTCGGGCTGCGGGCGGGATTCGCGCCTGAAGGAGCTCTGGGGCGACGCCGCCCCGAAGCACTGAAGCTCGCACCGTGCCGTCATCGCGGCAGCGCGATCACCGCGCCGACGACCGCGCGGTCGTACCTCGTTTCGTAGACGCGGTTGAATTCGGAGAAAGCGAATTCGCCCGAGCAGTGTCCGGCGGCGACGCGCTCGAATTTCCACTTGTCCCGAAAGCGGATGACGAGACTGCTCACCTCCGCGTCCGGAGTCTCCACCAAATGGCACCCGCCGAAGATGCTGTAGACCCGGGGCTCGATCTTCACGGCCCCTTCGAGAATCTTCTCGACGCCCGGATGCGAACAGCCGATGACGACCGCCAGTCCCCGCGGCGTCGCGACCGCCATCGAGATCTCGTTCATCTCCTTCGTGCCGGTCACGTCGGAAGTCGTCGAGAACAGCCAGAATCCGGGGAGCACCTCGGTGGCCGTCCTGATCTGGGCGAAATCGGCGTAAGGCCACGGCGAGTCGGAGCCGATCTGCTCCGGGACTTTGCCGTCGAAGTAGTGCATGTTTTCGGGCGCCGACTCCACGCGCCGCCTGATCAGGTTGACGAGCCCTGGCGCTGAAGGGGTGTGGAAGTTCTGTTGCTCGGCCGGCGTGTAGATCTTCACGCCCGGATTGACCTCGAGCACGTGATGCAGGCCGCTCGTGTGATCCCCGTGGCGGTGCGACAGAACGGCGAAATCGAGTCTGCTCAGATCCGCGCCGAGAAACGTCACGTTGGCGGCAAAATCATTGAGACGGCCGCCGGTGTCGAAGAGGACGCGCCTTCCGCCGTATTCAACGAGCGCCGAATAGCCCCACCCGAGCTTCAAACCTGCGGACTTGCCGATCGCGTCGTAGAGGATCGTCACTCGTGCCGGCGATTCCTCGTTCACGCGGACGATCTTACCCACTCAGGGCTTGTCAGGCAGCCGCGTTTTCGAGAAGACCGCGGCCCCGAGCTTCACCGGCACCGAACGCGGCACGAGTCGGCCCGAGGCGATCCACGCGCGATCGAGGAAGTGCGTCACGACGAAGGCCTTCTTCTTCCGCAGCGCCTCGAGGCCGATCTTCGCGACCGCGTCCGGCGTCATCTCGGGAAACGGCGTCGCTTCGGCGCCGCGCATGCCCGCGACGGCGTGGAAATTCGTCTTCGTGTAGCCCGGGCAGAGGCACGTCACGGTGACGCCGTCCTTCCTCGCCTCCTCGTGCAGGGCGTGCGTGAACGACAGGATGAAGGCCTTGCTCGCCGCGTACGCGGCGAAGTAGGGCGTCGGGCAGGAACGCGGCCGTGGACGCGACGTTGAGGATGGCGCCCCCGCGCCGCGCGCGCATGGCCACGAGAAAGCGGTGCGTGAGCTCGGCCGTCGCGACGACGTTGAGCTGGAGCATTCCGAGGACGCGCGCGAAGCGGCAGCTCGGCCTCGGGGCCGTTCAGGCCGAAGCCGGCGCCGTTCACGAGAATCGAGACGGCCTTGCCCGCGCCCTCCGTCGCGGCGAACACGGCCTCGCGCCCTTCCGGCAGCCCGAGGTCGGCGGCGAGAAACCCCGCCTCGATCCCGTTCGCTCTCGCGACCTCTTCCGCGAGACGACGCGAGCCGGTCGCCCGAGCGGGCGACGAGGAGGAGGTCGCGGCCCTGCTCCGCCAGGCGGCGGGCCAGCGCCTCGCCGATTCCCGAGGAGGCGCCGGTGACGACGGCGAGCTCCGGACCCGTCACGAATCCCGTCGCGGCAAGCGGATCACTTCCGACACGCGATAGCCGAGCAGCGTCCTGAGGACGCTCGCGGGCGCGAAGAGGTCGAGGCCGCGCGACGGGACGGGGCCCGGCAGGACGGACAGGACGAGCGGCGGCCCGTCCGCCGCGAAAACGGTGTAGGCGCCGAACCAGTTGCGCGCGCCGAGCGCCTTGACGCGGGCTTCCGTTCCGTCCACGCGCAGCGAAAAGTCCGTCTCCGTCTCGCGCGTCCAGAGGTGAGGCGGGCCGGACGACGCCTCGCCCGAGAGCTGGAAGGCTCGCTTCAGGAGAGACGCGGCGGGGTCCCTCAGCAGGCTCGACGAGAGCGAGAACGGCACCGTCGCCCGGCCCGCGGCCTTGAGCTCGGCGAACGCGTTCGGCGAGATCCAGAGCGCGGACGAGCCCGCGATCGTCGCGACGCCCTCGGGCCAGAGGCCCGGCAGCAGGAACTCGGTGGCGGTCGCGAAGTCCGGAAAGAAGAGCGTTCCGCCCACCTCCCGCGACTCGTACGCCGCGGGCGGCGCCGCGACCGGGCGTCGCGCCCTGGGACGCGTTCGCGCGCGAGCGGACCCACTCCTCGCGGCGCCGGGCCGAGTCCGGCTTCTCGATGCGCACGCGGCCCGACCAGCGCAGCCGGAGCCCCCCCTTTCCGAGCTCGAGAACCTCCACCTCGCGGCGCGCCGACTCCGGCACGTCCTCGCCATCGACGCCGGGCAGGTTCGGGTCGAGCGCGAGGACGAGGCCGGGCGAAAGCGGCAGCGCGAGGAGGCTCGCGGGCTCCCGCCGCCGGGGGCGACCGGCGCGGGCTGCGGCTCCCGCGGACCGCGGCCGCACGAGAGCGCGAGCACGCCGCGAAGAGAGCCGGGGCGGCGAGACGCGAATGGGACATTGGCTACCGATTGGCCACGTCGTTGAGACGCTCGTCCGGGGGAATCGGGTAGACCTCGACGGCGTTGATCTTCTCCCGTTGCGCGCGAAAGCGGTTCAGGGACGAGATGAGCCGCGAGTCGCCCGACACCGTCGACGGGACCTCGCGCTCGAACTCCGCGCGGAAGTCGAGGAGGATCCGCGACAGACCCGCCTTGAGAGCCGGCGGCTTCCAGTCCACGTTGTGCGGGTCGGCGAGGAAGGCGCGCCCGGCCGCATCGAGGCGCGCGTCGAGGTCGGCCGCGTCCCAGGGCTCCTTCGCGAGCGGGGGCCCGCCCCGCCGCGCCTTCACGAGGGCGAAGTGGATCCGGGCGTCCGTGAAGCGCTTGTACGCGATCGCCGTCATGGCGTTGAGGGAGAGGTTCTTCCCGCCGACGACGTACGTGGTTTCCGAGTCGAAGCGGTGCGCGATGTCCTTCAGGTTGCCGGGCCGGTTGAAGCGCAGGACGCCGCGCAGAGCGCAGGCATTGTGCGCGTTGATCCAGTAGGCGAGGCGGTCGGGCTCCGTCGGGAACAGGTGCGGGTGCGACTCGGGCGAGACGCGCGCGACCTCGGCGAGGTAGTCCTCGAGAATCGCCTCGTCCACCGAGACCGCCGCGTAGTCCACGAGGCCGTCCGTCACCGCTTTTTCGAGAAGGCGGCCCAGGATGGCGTGCGGGAACTTCCCGGCGGAGGGAACGTCCGAGACGGCCTTCACCGAGGGCTTCACGACCTCGCACGAGGCTCCCGGCAGGACGACGGCGAGACACGGCGAGAAAGAGCGGTCGCGCGAAGGCGCGCGAGAACGGCGATGCGTCGTCATCGCGCGTTCAGCCGACGACGTCTTCCGCCCCGTCGACGCCCAGGACGTTCCCCGAGAGCCACACGGTCTGCGGGGCACGAGAGGGCCACGAGGACGTTCGCGACGTCTTCCGGGGTCGTCAGCCGGCCCGCCGGGTGGATCGCGAGACAGCGCTCGATCATCTGGTCGTTGCCGGGGATCTTCCGGAGCGCCGGCGTGTCCGTCACGCCCGCGCGAATCGCGTTCACGGCGATCTTCCGCGGGGCGAGCTCGACGGCGAGCTGCCGGCAGTGGCTCTCGAGAGCGGCCTTCGCGGCCGAGACGGCGCCGTAGGACTTCCAGATGCGGTGGCCGCCCGCCGACGTCATCGCGAAGGCGTGCGCGCCCTCGGGCAGGAAGCCCGCCCGCGACGAGGTCCTGCATCCAGTAGACGAGCGAGTGCGCCATGACGTCGACGCGTCATCTCCATCTGGGGCTTCGAGATCCGCTCGCCGGCGTCCGCGGCGAGAAACGGCTTCAGCGTCCCGAACGCGAGCGAATGCATGACCACGTCGATGCCGGCCCGCCGGCCCTCCGCGTCCAGGACCTTCGCCATCTCGGCGAGAGCCTCGGCCCTCTTCTCGTCGTCGGCGGCGTTCATGTTGAAGAACACCGCCCGGGTCCCGGCGGCCTCGATCCCCTCGGGTGATGCGCTCCACGTTCGGGAGCGTCGCCCGGCGGTCGAGGTGCACGCCGAAGACGTTGCGCCCGCCCCGCGCGAGCGCGAGCGAGGCCGCTTCGCCGAAGCCGGAAGAGGCGCCGAGAACGAGGGCCCACGATACGGTTGCCGGCCATCGAGGGAATGCTAGCATCGAGCCGCCCCTATATCCTCGTCCCCGGAGACCCGCCGTGCCCGCCGCCTCTTCCGCGAGAGGCTTCGCTCGGGACCGCCGCTCGTCCTCGACGCGGCGCTGGGGACGGAGCTCTCTCGCCGCGGAGCCGACTCCGCGCCCCCGCTCTGGAGCGCCCGGGCCCTCCTCGACGCGCCGGAGCTCGTCACAGAGATCCACCGGGAGAACGCCGAGGCGGGCGCGGACGTCCTGACGATCGCGAGCTTCCGGCTGCACGGGAGGAACATAAGAGAGAGTTCTTGCTCCCTCTCGCAGGGAGAGCTCATCGCGAGAGCGGTGGCTCTGGCGCGCCGGGCCGTCCGCCCGAGCGACGCCGCAATAGCGCCGCCTTCTAAGAAAGTCTTCAACGCCATCGCAATAGCCGGGTCGCTCGCCCCTCTGGAGGATTGCTACCGGCCCGATCGGGTCCCCTCCGAAGCAGAAACCTCTCCTCCGAACACTCCGAGATGGCCGCCGCGCTCGCCGCCGCGGGCGTGCGACCTGATCCTCGTCGAGACGATGAACACGATCCGCGAGGCCGTCGCCGCGGCGCGCGCGGCGGCGGCGACCGGCCTGCCCGGTCGTCGTGTCCATGCGTGACCGACGGCGACGGCCGGCTCTTGTCCGGGCGAGCCGATCGAGGACTTCGCGCGCGCCCTCCTCGCGCTGCCGTCCCCGCCCGACGCCCTCGGCGTCAACTGCGTCGCCGCGCGCGCGCTCGGCGGCGATCTCGCGCGCCTCGCAGCGGCGGCGCCCGGCGTGCCGCTCGCCGCCTACGGCAACACCGTACGGCGAGCTCGTGGCGCCGGGGGATTCACGCGGCCCATCGACCGTACGGACTCGCTGGCGCGCGGCGGCTCGGCGCGCGCCTCGTCGGCGGCTGCTGCGGAACGACGGCGGCGCACACCGCCGCCGCGCCCGCAATCAGGGGAAGTAACCGCGGATCGTCTTGGCGCGCAGCTTCGGGTTGTTGAGCTTCACCTCGATCGCGCGGAACTGGTTCTCGCCCTTCGTGGAGTTCGTGAGATACCGCAGGAAGTACTGCGAGCGGAGCTCCGTCTCGATCTTCCGGTAGATCTCGGCGAGCGCTGCCGCCTTGCCGATGAAGAACGCCTCGGCTCCCGTGTCGACGGCCAGCTCGGTCATCTTCGCCTTGATGCCGAAGTCGAGCATGGAGAGATTGAGGCCGATGAAGTAGATCGGCACGCCGGCGGCGCGCGCGTAGCGGCGCAGCGTCGCGTAGTCCGTCCACGAGTGGTTGTCGTCGCCGTCCGAGAGGACGACGATCGCCTTTCGCCCGGGCAGCGCGCGGAACTGGTAGAGCGCCATGACGACGGCGTCGTAGAGCGCGGTGGCTCCGGAGGCGCGCGTCTCGGCGATGGCGCGCTCGAGGTCCGTGGACTTGTGCGTGAGGGACGCGAGGAGCGTCGGGCCGCTCGCGGAACTCGATGACGAACCCCTGGTCCTTCTCCTTCGAGACGAGCTTCTGCGCGAACTCGGTGGCCGCCTGGTGGACGAGAGGCATCGCGTCCCTCATCGAGCCCGACCCGTCGATGACGATGCCGAGCGACAGCGGGAGCGACTCGGCGAACTCGAAGCTGGAGAGCTCCTGCTTCACGCCGTCCTCGAACACCGTGAACTCCTCGCGCGGGAGGCCCTTCACGAGGCGACCGTCGGAATCGAAGCACCGAGACCGGAAGCTCGACGAGGTTCACCTCGACCTTCGACATGAAGCGCGACTCGCCCTTCAGGAGCTTGAGATCGGTGAACTCCTTTCCCTCGGCGTCCGATCGCGGTCGCCCGCATGAGCGTGGCCTTCTGGATCTGCGCCACGGGCACGGTGACGGTGAACGGCGGCTCGGTCCACTCCTTCACCATCGTGTCGTCGAGCCAGAGCTGGAGCTTCGTCGCGGCGCCGCCCGCGATGGACTGCAGGGCGACTTTCAGCTCCACGGTGTCGCCGGCGAGCTTCTGCTTCGGCAGCTCGAGGATGCGCACCGCGAGGCGCGAGTCCTTCTCGTTGATCGCCCACGCGTCCGCGTCCACGAAGTTGCCCTGGGCGTCGAAGCCGAGAACCTTGAGCGTCTGCTTCTTCGGGATCTTCCCGAGGTCGAGCTCGACCGTGTACGGCGCGCGGTTCCTCACGAGGATCTTCTTCTCCCCGAGGTAGAACTCGACGCGCTTGACGGGCTCCTTCACCTCGCACTCGATCCTGAGGAGGCCGACGGGCACCTCCTGGTCCGGCGCCAGGATCTTCACGAACCCCGAGGCGCTCTGCGAGAGGTCGGGCCGGTTCTCGCTCTCGAGGATCACGGCCGCGGCGCTCGGGAGCCCCGCGCCCTCCGCCCCGGCATCCTCGGCGCGGAACTCGGCCGACATGGCCGGCACCGTGAGCGAGATCGCCCGCGTGCCGAGGAGCTTGCCCGCGACGCCTTCGAGCCGGAACTGGATGTTGAGGGCGCCGGGCTGGAGAGCGCGAAGAAACGAGATCGCCACGGGTTTCGAAGCGTTCGTGACGTCCGTCGCCGAGAGGTCGATGTCCACCGGCACGCGGAAGCTCTCGACGGCCTGACCGTGCTCGTCCGTGACGTCGCCCGCCAGATAGAACGAATAAACGCGCGGCTGCAGCGTGTCCGGCCCCGCGGAGGTCTCCCTTGCTGACCGAGAGCACGAACTTGACGGCCGTCTTGCCCCCGGTCCGCCCGAGATACTGCTCGCGGACGTCGATCGGGATCGAGATTCCCGGCGCCTCGAGCCGGGTCTTCTGGGCATCTCCCGGGACGACCCGATTGCGGCCGCGCCGGCGGGGCCGTGAGAAGGGCGGCGAGGGCGAGGAGCGTGACGCGGGGACCCGCTTCGTCATGCGGCCATCGTATGCTGTCTTTCTCAAGCGACAAATCTTCCCTTCAGGAGAGCCCGATGCAAGTTTCCTTCCGCCGCCCCGCCGGGGCGCTCCTCGGCCTCGCCCTCTTCACCGTGCCGGCCCCCGGAAAGGCAGCCTCGCCGCCCGCGGCCGCCGCGTCGGACGCCTGGCTCGACTCCACGTCCGCCCGCTGGAACGAGGTCTCCGGGAAGATCTGGGACTTTTCCGAGACGGCACTCCAGGAGACGAAGTCGTCCGCGCTCCTGATCGAGGTCCTCGAAAAGGAGGGATTCACCGTGACGCGCGGCGTCGCGGGAATGCCGACGGCGTTCGTGGCCTCCGCCGGGACCGGAACGCCCGTCATCGGGATCCTCGCCGAGTACGACGCCCTTCCCGGCCTCTCGCAGGAGGGCGGGTTGCCGAAGAAGACGCCGCGAGCCGAAGGGGCGCCCGGCCACGGGTGCGGCCACAACCTCCTCGGCACGGCGGCGGTCGCGGCCGCCGTCGCCGCGAACCGGGCCCGCGTCGCGGGGAAGCTGCCCGGCACGATCCGGGTCTTCGGCACGCCGGCCGAGGAGCAGCTCCTCGGCAAGCCTTTCATGCTGAGGGACGGCGTCTTCGCGGGAACGGACGTCGTCCTCGCCTGGCACCCCGCGGACGCGAACTACGTGTGCACGAAGCCCTATCTCGCGATCACGCGCGGTCGACGTGGAGTTCTTCGGGAAGACGGCGCATGCCGCCATGAACCCGTGGCTCGGGCGGAGCGCGCTCGACGCCGTCGAGCTCTTCGATCACGCCCTCGCGCTCATGCGGGAGCACGTCCTCCCGACCGCGCGCCTCCATCGGGCGATCAAGAACGGCGGCCTCGCGGCGAACATCATTCCGGATTACGCGCGCGTCCAGTGGTTCGTGCGGGACGAGACCGGCGCGCGTGTCGACGAGATGCTCTGCCGCCTGCGCAAGGCGGCCGAGGGCGCGAGCCTCGCGACGGAGACGACCTCGAAGGTCAGCCTCCTCGCCTCGACGCGCGAGCCGCTCTTCAACGGCGAGCTCTCGAAGGTCCTTCAGAAGCACCTCGACCGCGTCGGGGCGCCCCCCTGGGACGCCGCCGACATCGCTCTCGCGCGCGGCATTCAGAAGGAGGTCGGCGTTCCCGAGACCGGCCTTTCGGAAAACGTCCTTCCGCTTGGCCCCGGGCCACGGGTCCGGGGCCTCGTCCGACGTGGGCGAGGTGAGCGCGGCCCTGCCGCTCGCCGAGCTCGCGGTCGCGACGGGCGCCGGCCGGCCAGCCGTGGCACCACTGGGCCGTGACGTCCTGCGCGGGGCACGCGCTCGGGCAGAAAGGCATGCTCGTCGCGGCGAAGGTCCTCGCGTCGTCCGTGACCGACCTCCTGAGCGACGCCCGGACGGTCGCCGCCGCGAAGGCCGAGTTCCAGAAGTCGACCGCCGGCAAGCCTTACGTCAGTCCGCTCGCGAAGGACGCGGTGCCGAAGGTGTACTGAGCCTTCACGCCGCCGCGCGGGCGGCGTGAGTCGCGAAGAAGTCCTCCACGGCGTCGAGGAACGCCTGCGGGCTCTCGAGCGACGCGATGCGGCGGCGCAGGTCGCCCCCGTTCGGAAGGCCGTGCGTATACCAGCCCGTGAACGTGCGGAGCTTCGCCATGACGGCCCTCGGCGCGTCCGCGTCGTCCCTCTGGATGAGCCGGAAATGGTCGAGGATCACGTCGCGCCGCTCGGCGAGCGTGGCCTCGCGGTAAGGCCGGCCCTGGAGAAGCTCCGAGGCCTGCCTGAAGATCCAGGGGTTCTTCATCGTCGCGCGGCCGCACATCACGGCGTCGCAGCCGGTCTCCTTGAACATCGCGAGGACGTCCTCGGGCGTCGCGACGTCGCCGTTCCCGACCACGGGAATCCCCACGGCCTCCTTGAGGCGCGCGATGCGGCTCCAGTCGGCGCGGCCCGTGTACATCTGCTTCGCCGTCCGCGCGTGAAGCGCGACGGCCGCCACGCCCTCGCCTTCGCAGATCCGGCCCAGCTCGAGGTAGTTCACCGTCTCGTCCGTCACGCCCAGCCGGAACTTCACCGTGAGAGGCGTCGTCTTCAGCGCCTTCCGGCAGGCCGCGACGATCTCTTTCGCCCTTCCGAGGTCGCGCATGAGACCCGCGCCCGCGCAGCCCTTCAGGACCTTGTTCGCCGGGCACCCCATGTTGATGTCGCAGACGTCGACGCCCATCTCCTCGACGCGTTCCGCGGCGATCTCCATTCGGGCGGCGTCCGCTCCGTAAATCTGGACGGAGAGCGGGCGCTCGGCAGGGTCGAAGCGGAGCAGCCTCTGGGTCTTCCGGTTTCCGCGCGTCAGACCCTCGGACGAGACGAACTCCATCGTCACGAGGCCCACGCCTCCGATGCGCCGCAGGAGGAGGCGGTAGGTCATGTCCGTGATCCCCGCCATCGGCGCGAGGATCAGCGGCGGGTCGACGGCGCAGGGACGCGTCCCCGCGCCGCCGTAAACGAGGGCCATGCCGGGAAGTTTACTGGCCCGTGGCCTTCGCGGGCGGGGCCGAGGCCGGCGCCGCGGGGTTCGCCCCGTTCTCGACCTCGAAGGAGCCCTGGTAGAGCGCGAACGCGCCGGGCACGACCTTCTGCTCGCGCGTGAGGCCCACGACGTACGCGTGCCGTCCGGGGGTGAGGCCTCTCGAGCCAGACGGGCTCGACCTTCGTGAGCGTGACCTCGGGCTGCGTGTCGAGCTTGTAGCGGAGGCGGCACGAATCGGGCACGGCCTGCTCGGCGACCGGGCAGCCCGATAACGAGGACGTCGAGAAGGACCTTTCCGGTCTCGCCCTTCACCTTGCCGCGCGGGGAGACGATCGTGAGAACCGGCGTAGCCCGGCTCGACCGTGTTCTTGCCGTCCTTCTCGCCGACGTGGAACGTGACCATCGCGAGAGCGGAAGGCTCCTTGATGGCCTCGCCCCAGGGGCGCACCGGGAAGATCCTGACCGTGTGCGTGCCCTTCGGAAGGCTCTTGAACGTGTACGGTTTCGTCGCATCCCGCCACGGGAACGTCGAGGAGATGTTGTCGACGAGGATCTCGAGGTGCTGCCCGCTCTTCGTGGCGTCGTCCTCGAACAGCTCGAAGTTCGCGAGCTCCACCTTGAGCGTCACCGGAGCGCCCTTGGCGGGAGGCTGCCCGGCCTCGGGCTGCGGCACGGGGATGATTTCATCCGCCGCCGGAGCGACGATCTTGAGCGTGACCGGGCCCGTCGGGCCGCGTCCGTCCGCGAATCCCGGCACGGGCGACTTCGGGTCCTTCGGCGTCGCCGTCTGGGCCGAAAGAGGCGCGACGAGGAGAGAGCGAGACCCGCGACGAGGGTCTTCACGAGACGGGAGAGAGTCGGGTTCGCGATGTTCATGGCTGAACGCGCACTCCTTGCAAGACTGATGTCCCGTTCGCCCGGCGGCGTGACGGGTCCGGGAGGATACCAGCAAGAACGGGGCCGGTTCTCGAAGGCCCGTTCAGAGCCGGGACCAGCCCTTCGGCACGGAGAAGAGGCCGGGATCCGCCCCGACCCGCACGTTCGTGAGGCGTCACGGTGGATTTCCGCGTCCTGCCGTCCGCGTCGGTCGATTCGCGGTCGTACCGCATCACGAGGCCGTCCAGGTCCGCTGGCCACCCAGTAGGTCGTCGTCGGCGACCCGGGCACGGCGGGATCGTCGTCGAAACGCCAGAGGGCGCACACGTGTCCCGCGAAGACTTCGTCGCCTTCGCGGTGGTAGATGCCGACGTTCCGCCGCGCCGCCTCCGTCTTCTCGTCGAATCCCGGGACGAGCGGGATTCCGCCGGGCAGCTCGCCCACCGCCTCCGAGAACGGCACGTCCCGGGCCGTCTTCGCGGCCGGGTCGAGCCGGAACGCCGTGCGGGCGGCCAGGTCGAGAACGAGCGCCGGGCCGTCCTCAGGCCCCTTGCGCCGGAGGTCCCGGAGCACGGCGAGGTCGAACGCCGCCTTCTCGACTCCGTCGCTCCTGAGCGTCACGCGCGCGCGATAGCCGTGCGTCTTCACCCGCTGGGGCGCGCCGAAGGGATCGGCCGCGCATCCCGGAAGGAGCGCCAGGAGGACCCCGAGCAGAAAGACGCGGGGCCCGTCTCACGGGCGCCTCCTCGGGGGAGGCGCGCCCGGCACCTCGAGGCCGTGGAAGTGCTGCAGGATCGGCCAGCGCGCGGAGCGTGACCCACCGCGAGAGCTCGCCCGTGCGCTCGAGGGCGACCGGAAGCCGCTCGGGCCGCGGCCGCTCGAGCGTCCAGCGCGCGCGATGGTCGGCGCGCGCGGCGAGCTGCGCGAGGGCGCGGGAGAGCACCGGTTCGCGCCGTGACTCGGCGCGGCAGCACCGAGGCGAGCGCGAAGAGCATCTCGACGAGATCGGTCTCGTCGCCGCACGGGAAGCCGGGCATGAGGAGCTCCTCCGGCGCGCCGGGGGCGAGCGCCGCCGGCAGCTCGTCCTCGAGGAGCCGGGCCGAGAGGAAGGAGATGGCCTCGAGGACGCGCTCGCTTCTCGCGCTTTCGGGCAGCGACGCGAAGAGCAGAAGGTCCTTTTCCGTCCGGCCGCGTCCCGCGAGAGCGCGCGCCGCGAGCGCGTCGGCGCCCTCGCGGACGCGCGCATCGCGTTCCCATCCGATCCGCGAGAGGACCCGGAGGGCCGCGCGAAACAGCGCGGCGTCGAGGTCGGCGACCTCGTGCCGCTCGATCTTCGACGAGCGTCTTCTCCCAGCGCGCGAGGAGGACGTCGCCCGCGTGGTGAAGGTGAAGCAGCGCGCCGTCCGCGCCCACCTCCGTCAGGAAGAGCGCGAGCCACACGCCGCCGTCGTACCGGCGCTCGAGCGCCGTCGCTCCCGCGCCCGGCGCGAGCCGCGTCGCGAGGAGCGCCAGCGCCTCGCGCACGAACGGCTCGCGTGAGAACCCCTGCTTCGCCCTCTTGAGATCGGGATCCTTCGGGGGCCGGCCGAGAAGGTCGCGAAGGGCCACGTAGCGCGCCGCCGGGCTCTCGCGCGAGACGAGCCAGTCGATCGTCGACAGCGGCACGGCGAACGGCCCTTCGGGAAGGGGCCGCGCCGCGCGCCGGCGGCGCACGACGCCTTCCGGCCGCCCTCGTGCGGATCGCGACATGTACCGCGAGGATAATCCAGCCCGCATGAACTTCTTCGAGGCCTCCCCCACGCGCGTCGTCGGGCACCGCGGCTCCCCGACGAAGGCGCTCGAAAACACCTTCGAGAGCTTCGACCGCGCCGAGGCGGACGGCGCCGACGCGTTCGAGCTCGACGTGCGGCTCACGCTGGACGGCGAGGCCGTCGTGCACCACGACGCCGACGATCGTCCTCGGCGGCCGGCGGGTCCCGCTCGCGACCCTCACGATTCCCGAGCTCAGGGAGACTCCGATCGTGCGCGGCGAGCTCCAGGGGTTCGTCCCGACGCTGCGCGACGTCTTCCTGAGGTACGGCTCGTCGGGACGCTATCTCGTCGAGCTGAAGCCCGGCCCTTCGCCGCGGCCTTCCCTCCTCGAGTTCCGGGTCGCGGCGCTCCTCGCGCAGCTCGCGCTCCTCGAAAGGGCCGTCGTTCTCTCCTTCTCGCCCGACGCGCTCCGCCGCATCCGCGAGATCGAGCCGGGGGTCGCGACGTGCCTCAACTACGACGGCACCGCGCACCGGCCCGAAGGGCGGCTCTGGCCCGATCTTCCGAAGGGCTGCGCCGCGATCGGCCCGAACGTGGCGCTCGTCTCGGACGCGCTCTTTGAGCGCGCGAAGGCCGAAGGGCCTCTCCGTCCACGTCTGGACGGTGAACGACCCCGCGCTCGCCGCGCACCTCGCGCGCCAGGGCGCCGCGAGCGTCATCTCGGACGACGTCTCCGTCACGGGACCGGCGATCCGCGAGGTGACCGGGGCCCTCTCCCCGCTCGACCTCGCGCCGGGTGCGGTCGAGGTCTCACCCGCCGTCACCTTGACACCGGGGCCCGCCGGGCATTAGTTTCGCTGAAACTCATTCTCAGGTGAGCGTCGTCCGGGGCCTTCGGCCCGCGCATTCGTAACGCGTCCCTTTCCCCGCGTTTCCGCAAACCAAACTGAACGAAAAGAAAGAGGAGGTCCAGTGAAAAAACTCATCGTCAGCCTGCTGTTCCTCGGCGACCGGTCTCGCCGCCGCTCCGGCGCTCGCGCAGGAGCACTACACGGAGGGCCCCGTCTGGGCGGTCAATTACATCCGGACGAAGCCCGGCAAATTCGACGACTACATGAAGTACCTGCGCTCGTCGTACATGTACTCCGCCGGCGAGGCGAAAAAGCAGGGCCTCATCCTCGACACGAAGTTCCTGCTCAACACCCCGCGGGACGCCAACGACTGGGACATCGCGATCGCGACGCTCTACCCCAGCTTCGGCAAGGCCCTGGACTTCAACCAGGGGGACGACGACAAGCGGAAGGCCATCGCCGAAAAGCAGTTCAAGACGAAGGACGAGGCCAAGCAGCAGGAGATGATCTCTCCGCGCTTCGCCATGCGCGACGCCCTCGGAACGCGCTACCTCCGCGAGGTCAACCTCAAGCCGATGCCGTAAGGCGCCCCTCGTCACGCTCCCGGCGTCGTACCGACCTCGAACGCCTCCCGAACTTCGCCGAGCGGTGCGCCGCCCTCGCCGAAGGTGCGCTCGGTGAACCGAACCCGACCGTCCGCCCCGACGACGAGGGCCGTCGAGGCCCGCGTCCCGTAGCCGGGGAGCTCGACGAAGGCGGCCGAGAGGGCCCGCTCCCAGTCCGGCGGCAGGCCGGTCTCGGGGAGAGCGTCGTCTGGCGCGGTCGTCCGGTCCGCGAGGAGGTGAAGCAGGCGGCGTTCGAGGTCCTCCGCGCCGTCGGCGGCCTGGAGCACCGCCTCGAGGCGCGAACGGGCGGCCGTCACCTTGGGCCACGGCGTTTCGAGGAGGTGATTCGAGAGGCCCCGGACGCCGGGACCGAGGAGGACGGGGTCGCCCTCCACGTTCGAGAAGGACCACAGCTCCGCTGCCGTCCGAGACGAGAAGGTTGAAGCCGTGGTAACGGCCGGCGCCGGGCTGGACCGCGGCGACGTAATCCGCCGCGGCGGCTTCTCCCCGCAGGAAGTCGGCGGCGAGCGCACCTCGCGAGGGCGCGCCGTCCTTTCTCGGAGCCGACAGGTCCCGGAAATTCGTGAGCGCGGCGAAACGGCCCTTGCGCGTGATTCCCAGCCACGTCCCGCCCGCCTCGAGGTCGCGCCCCGCGAGGACGTCCGGCGCGTCGCCCCACCACGCGGCCGGCGCCGTGCGGCGCGCGAAGAACTCGTCGCGGTTGGCGGCGACCGCGAGGCGCGTCTTCGGCGTCGCCTTCCACGCGAGGACGATCAGGCACATGCCGGCACGACGGCGCTCATCAAAAGCTGATGATGTTGGTCGGGGCGGCCGGGATCGAACCGGCGACCCCCTGCTCCCAAAGCAGGTGCGCTACCACTGCGCCACGCCCCGTCCGGTAGGATTCTGAGCGATGGCCGCGAAGAAGTCGAAAGGAACTCTGGTCCTGCTGCACGGCCTCGGCGGCTCGTCCGAGGACTGGGCCGAGCGCCGCGAAGCTGCTCGAGAAGGACTTCGCCGTGCGCGCGCTCGATCTCCCGGGCTCGCCTCGCGGCGCCGGGGCCAGGCGGCGGGTTTCGAGCCGGAGCCGCTCGCGCGCTGGGTCCTCGGCGAGATCGGGAAGGAGCCCGTTCTTCTCGCGGGCCATTCGCTCGGCGGGCGCGTGGCCGGCGAGGTGGCGGCGCTCGCGCCCGGCGCGTCCGCGCCCTCGCGCTCGTGTCGCCGCTCGGGTCCGCGCCGTACGGCCTCACCGACCGCCTCAAGTGGATGGCGATGTCCCGGCGCGCGGTCATCGAGAGCGTGCCGGAAAGCTCGCTCAGAAACGCCGCGGGCTACGGATTCGCCGTGGACGGGCCCGGGCGCGCGGCCTTCGTCGCGCGGACGGTCGCCGCGCGGACGGGGCCCCGGCGCGAGGAGGTCGTCCAGGCGATCGAGAAGCTCGTGGACGGCGTCCTCGCCGCGCGGCCGCTCGCGGAGAGACTACGGGGAACGTCGATGCCGCTCCTTCTCGTGACCGGCGCGCGCGACCCGCTCGCGCCGGCCGAAGAGCTGCGCGCGATTCTCTCGGCGCGAAAAGACGCGACGTTTCTCGAGCTGCCCGGGATCGGGCACTACGCCCTTCTGGAGGACCCGCCGCGCCTCGCCGCGGCGCTGCGCGATTTCTTCGCGGACGCCTGAGCACGCGCGGCGGGAGCGGAAGGAGCCAGCGCGTCGAGCCAGTCCTGGGGAAGCCGGCCGAGGAGCGCGGCGCGCTGCGCCGCGAAGAGCGCGCCGAGCCCCTTGCGGCTGGCCGCGAGCAGCCGCCCGAGCTGCTCCTCGTCGAACGGCTCGCGCTCGGCCGTGCCCTGGATCTCGACGAAGCGCCCGCTCGACGTCCCGACGACGTTCAGGTCCACGTCGGCCGTCGAGTCCTCCGAATAGTCGAGGTCGAGGAGGATGCGTCCGCCCGCGACGCCGAGCGAGACGGCGGCGACGGCCTCGCGCAGCGGGTTCGCGCCGGATGGCGCCCGCCTTCGCGAGCGACGCGCAGGCGAGCGCGAGCGCGACGTACGCGCCCGTGACGGAGGCGCAGCGGGTTCCGGCGTCGGCGACGAGCACGTCGCAGTCGAGCGTGAGCGTGCGGTCGCCGAGCCGCGAGCGGTCCACGACGCCGCGCAGGGCCCGCCCGATGAGGCGCTGGATCTCCAGCGTCCTTCCCGACTGCTTGCCGCGCGCCGCTTCGCGGGGGCTCCTCTCGAGCGTGGCCCGCGGCAGCATCCCGTATTCGGCCGTCACCCAGCCGAGGCCGGTCCGCTGCAGGAACGGCGGGACCTTCTCCTCGACCGAGGCCGTCACGAGGACCTGCGTCCTGCCCTGCGTCACGAGGCAGGATCCCTCCGCGTGAGACACGGCATCGCAGACGATCGTCACGGGCCGGAGGTCGAGCGGCCCGCGGCCGTCGGGGCGCGGCGGACCATGCGAGGCGGAAGTCACCAAAGCCACGGCGGGATTCTGGCGCAACGGACGCGCCGGCCGCTAAGGCAGATCCACGAGCGTCAGGTCCGCGGCCGGGCGGCCCAGGAATCGCCCCGCCACGCGGCGCAGACGCTCGGACGCGTCGGTCACGAGGAGGCGCGTCGTCCCGTGGGAGGTCTCGCCCCGGCGCGACCCGGGAGGAAGGGCCGCCTCGACGGCGCGCGCCGTCGTCTCGGCGGAGTCCACGAGAATCGTGCCTCGGGCAGAGCGCCCGCGATCGTCCGCGCCAGGAGCGGATAGTGCGTGCAGCCGAGGACCACGACGCGCGCGCCCGCGCGGGGCACGTCGGCGAGGTAGCGCGCCGCCGCCGAGCGCGCGACCTCGTTCTCCGTCCAGCCCTCCTCGGCGAGAGGCACGAAGAGCGGGCAGGCCGTGTGCACGACGTCCCGCTCCGGATCGAGCGCGCGGATGGCGCGGCCGTACGCGTCGGACGCGACGGTCGCCTCGGTCGCGAGGACCGCGATCGGTCCCTTCACGCCGCCCCGGTCCGAGGCCCGCGCCGCGGCGACCGCGGCGTCGGCGCCGGGCGCGACGACGCCCACGACCGGGACCGCGCGACATCTCCTCGATAACGTCGAGCGCGAGCGCCGAGGCCGTGTTGCAGGCCACGACGACGGCCTTGACGTCCTGCGAAAGCAGGAAGCCGATGGCGCGCCGCGCGTAGCGACGCACCGTTTCGGCGGACTTCGTACCGTACGGCAGCCGCGCCGTGTCGCCGAGATAGAGGAGGTCCTCGAACGGCATCCGCCGCGCGACGGCCTCGAGCACCGTGAGGCCTCCGACTCCGGAGTCGAAGAGGCCGATCGGACGTGCGTCGCTCATGTTCGCTCGGCTTGCCCGCGCCGGCGCGGGACGGGCGGAAGCTGACGGGGAGGGAACGGGCGAGGGCACGGGCGGCGAGGGCGAAGACGTGGGCGCCGGTGTCGCGGTCGGCGCGGCCGGCGCTTCGAGCGGCGGCTCGTCGGCGGCGCGCCTGAGATCCGGCGCGATCGGATGCAGGAGATCCGCGTGGCCGCCGAGAGTCTCCGCCGCCTCGCCCGCCACGAGGAGCACGACGCGCGTCACGGCGGGCAGGTTCTTCGCGAGGGTGACGGCGAGCGCCTGAATGGCCGCGTCCTCCTCGTGAGAGCCCGCCTGCCAGCGCGGGCCGACGGGCGTTCCGGCTCTCGCGCGCCGCGAGAAGAGGCGGCGGGGCGAGGTCGACGACGGCGATTCCGTCGCGCAGGAGATACGCGCCGCGCAGCGACCAGCCCTCGGGAAACGGCCTCACGAGCTCCTGGCGGCGCGGCCCGTCCATGACGGCGGCGGCGACCGATCTGAGGAACGCCACGTCGTCGACCGCCGCGGGCACGTCCCGCGCTTCCGGGTGGAGCCGATCGTCGGCGGGAGACTCGAAGTAGAGCGAGACCTGCCGGGCCGGGATCGGCGTCGGCGGAATCACGGCCGTCGGCCGGAGCGTGGGCACGGCGGCGGCGGCAGGCGACGGCCCCCTGATGCGGCGCCCGAGGAGCAGGGCCGAAAGAAGGAGCGAGAAGCAGGACGACGAGCGCGAGGGCGAAACGGCGCGGCATGCGGCGGCCGTGCCTAGCTCTTGCCGGGCGCTTTCGGCGCGTACGGCACGGGCGCCACGGCGTCCGCCGTCCGGAAATACGTGTCGAGGCTTCCCGCGAGCGTCTCCGCCGTCTGCCGCCGGAACTCGTCCGACCCGATCCGCGTCTCCTCGTCCGGGTTCGTGATGAAGGCGACCTCCACGAGGACGGCCGGGGCGTTGACGCCGACGAGGACGCGGAACGGCGCCTGCTTCACGCCGCGCGTCGTGATTCCGAGCAGCCGGTTGAAGTCGGCCTGCACGATCTCCGCGAGCCGCGCGGACGCCGAGAGATGCTGGTTCTGCGCGAGGTCCCAGAGGATCAGGTCGAGATCCCGCAACGCCGCGTTCTTCTCGGCCGTGCCCGGCGTCGCGGCGGGCGTCGCGTTCTCGCTCTCGGCGAGAAGAGCCGCGGCGCGGTCCGACGCGTCGAGCGACAGGTAATACACCTCGGTCCCGTGCGCGGTCGCGGCGCGCGACGCGTTGCAGTGGATCGAGAGAAAGACGTCGGCCTTCGCCGCGTTCGCCTGCGCGGCGCGGTCGTCGAGGCCGACCGTGGCGTCCGAGAGGCGCGTCGTCACGACGCGGTAGCCGCGGCGCTGGAGGACCTCCTGGATCGTCTTCGTGAGCGCGAGCGTGGCGTCCTTCTCGAGGAGGCCGCCGGGGCCCTTCGCCCCTTCTTCGACGCCTCCGTGCCCGGGGTCGAGGACGATCGTCTTCGCCTTCGGGGCCGGCGGCGCCCCCGGCGCCGGAACCGGGGGGCGAGCGCCGGACGGCGTCAGCGGGCCTCCCTTCGCGACGTCCACGACGAGGCGCGGCGGCGCCCCGAGCGCGTACACGTTCGGCACGAGGTCCTTTTCCCGGAACACGATCGTGATGTCGCCGCCCCTGACGAGCAGGCGCGCGACGCGCGCCGAGTCGAGGAGCCTCTCCGCGAGGCTGCATCACGAGGCGCGCGTTCGGGACGTGGAGGACGACCTGATCGGCGCCCTTCTCGACGGCGTACGACGGCGCCTGCGAGAAGCGCAGGACGACCTTCGTCGTCTCGCCGAGGTCCGCCACCGACGACTCGACGCGCGATCTCGACGGTTTCGGACTTGCGCACCGACAGCGTCCGCGTCGCGCGTTCCCACGAGAGGGTGAGGCCCGCCATCGGCCCGATGACCTTCTGGAAGAACTCCGGCTCCGCCCACGCGAGGGCGCCCTGGCCGCGCACCGGCGCGCCCAGGGAGACGAGCTTCGTGTCCACGACCGCGAGCGCCGCGTCCACGCCGAAGACCGCCGAGCGTCCCTTGAGCTTCACCTCGTACGACCGGGTCTTCTCGTCGTACGTCATCGAGCCCTCGAGCGCGGCGACGGCGTCGTTCACGGAGAGGAGCGTCCGGCCGTCGCGCTCCTCCGCGCGCAGGCTCGCCGGAGGCCTGTCCGGACGGGACAAAGTCGCCGTCACGTCCTCTCCGCGCGCGGAGGCCGCGGCCAGAAACAGCGCGACCGCGGCGGAAGAAAGAGAGAGCGGCGCGCGGCGTCTCACCCCGGGATTATGGCGATTCTCCGGGTGGCCCGGCGCGCCGTGGTTCTGATATCCTCGCCGGTCACGATTGGGGGCGTCCCGGTTTCGACGGGGCATTCAGCGATCGAGGAGCACGCCGAGCACGGCCGTTCGCTCGTAAAAACGACGGTCAACAACCAGCTGCCAACAACAGCGACCTCGCTCTCGCGGCCTAATTAGCCGTGACGGGCGCCGGGGAGCCTGTCCGGGGCGCCTCGGCGTTTGACGCGAAATCCGGGCTGGGGCCGCCTCCGCCACCTGAAGAGGCGTCCCGAGAGTTTCAGGTTCGCTGCCGCGCCCGGTCGTCCGGACCTGAAGACGCGGCGGCTAAAAAAACAAGTCCGGACTGAGCGTGGAGAATCTCGACGTTCGGGCGCTTCGGACGGGGGTTCGACTCCCCCCGCCTCCACCATATCGAGGGGGGATCCGCAAACGGGTCCCCCCTCGGCCTTTCTCAAGTCTCTTCGATCCGAATGTACCTTGACACGGTATACCGTGATACGGTATACCGTGGCCGATGGCGATCCGGGGCTTTGCCAGTGTCGTCGTGGAGATGTTCTTTCGACAGGGCCGACTCGGCCCGGGCGTGAAGTGGTCTGGCGTGGCGAAGATCGCAGCCCGCAAGCTCGACATGCTGGACTACGCGGTCCAGCTGGCGGACCTCGCCTCTCCTCCCGGGAACCGTCTCGAACCCTTGAAAGGTGATTTGCTGGGTTTCCATAGCATCCGGATCAACGACCAATGGAGAGTCGTCTTCCGTTGGACCTCCTCCGGCCCGACGGACGTCGACGTAAGGGACTACCACTGAAAGCCGAGGTGTGAAGATGAGTGACCGCCCGCACCGCCGCAAGCCGACATCCCCCGGGGAGATTCTCCGCGAGGAGTTCCTCATCCCCCTCGGGCTGAGCCAGAGGGTCCTGGCCGATCACCTGGGATGCGATGTCAAGGTCGTGAATCGCATTGTCAACGGCCGGTGCGCCGTGACGGCTGAGATGGCTCTTAGGCTCGGCGCGGCCTTCCGGACTTCGCCGGACTTCTGGATGAACGCGCAGAAGTCCGTCGATCTCTACGAGGCCGCCGGGCAGGTTCAAAGTCTGCCGAGACCTCTCTTGAAAGCGAGTTGAGGCCGAGTCCAACAGACACCAGATCCGGAGAAACGACGGTACGATCGCGGACCTTGGAAGCCCTGCTGACGTCGATCACCCTGGTGGCGCTGGCCGAGATCGGCGACAAGACCCAGCTCCTCTCCTTCGTCCTCGCCGCCAAGCTCAGACGCCCGTGGGCCATCCTGTCGGGCATCCTCGTCGCGACCCTGGCCAACCACGCTCTGGCGGGGAGCGTCGGGGTCTGGCTCGCCAGCCTCGTCGCTCCGTCAACCCTCACCTGGATCGTGGGGGTGGCGTTCATCGCCTTCGGCCTGTGGACCCTCAAGCCGGACACTCTCGAGGGCGATCCACGCATGCTGGGAGCCGGCGCTTTCGCCACCACGACCGTCGCGTTCTTCCTCGCGGAGATGGGAGACAAGACGCAGTTGGCGACCGTGGCGTTGGCAGCCCGTTTTGACAATCTTCCGTTGGTCGTCCTGGGCACGACTCTGGGGATGATGGTCGCCAACGTCCCCGCGGTCATCGTCGGCGAGACCCTGGCTCATCGACTCCCGATGAGGACCGTGCGATGGGTCGCGGCGGCGCTTTTCGTCGCGGTCGGAATTGCGTCTCTGATCGCGGCGGGAGGCTCTTCGGCCCCCAGGCCCGCTCGGACGGCGCAGCCCTGACCCTTCTGCTTCACCTTCGAGTAACGCCACGGCGCCTCATGGCGGTGGGGGCTGGAGGATGATCTCGAGCGTGCGCGTCATGGACGGCGCCGGATTGAAGTTCCTGTCGCCCGGCTGATCGGCGGTCACCAAACAATCTCCGTAACCGGCCATCCTCAAATAGGAACCCACGACCGAGCACGGCCCCGAGGCGCTGAACACGACCTGCAAATCCGAGGACGCGCGCGCGTAGAGCGGCAGGTCGTAGGGGCTGTAGTACGCGTACCAGAGCTTGGGGAAGTCGATCGTCTGGTCGGCCTTCGCGATCGGGATCAGCTGCTCCACGTCCGGCGCCGCCTCGAATCTCGAGTCGCCGCTCTGGCGCGCGGTCACCCAGCACTTCCCGGCCGAGAGGATGTGGACCGTCGAGCCGTCCACCGTGCAATCGCCGGTCGCGGTGAAGGAGACGCTCAGCCCGGAGGTCGCGGACGCGTCGAGCCTGAAATCGGAGTCCCGATACACCCTGGGGCTCACCCGCCTGAAAACGATGGACTGCGCCTTTCCCGTGGCACGCGGCGGCGCCTGCGGCGCCTCCTCGGCGGCCGCGGCAGGAATCGGGACCGGCGGCGCCTCCGCGGTCGCGCGCGCGACTAGCTGCCCTCGCGCGGCCCCGGCCGGGAAGCCCGGCGTGTGCACGTCCACGTAGTACTTCCCGGGACTCGCGACGAGGCCGGCGGCGACTTTCGAGGAGACCGACGCGACGGACGCGCGCGGCGAGCTGTCGCCCGTGCTCCACGGAAACTCCGCCACCAGCTTGCCGATGGTGCCCGCGGTTCCCCTGTGGATGTGGGCGGACATCCAGCCCCCGACGTCCTTCGGCGACAGCGTCAGGGTGACTTTCGTCCCCTCGACGACCACCACCGCGACGAAACTTCCCCTACCATGCCGGGCCCGGGAACCGCGTTGGACCCGGCCAGGACGGCCTCGAACGCGTTCCCGCCCCAGGCCCGCTGCGCCAGCGCGAGGCCGACCGCGAAGGCGAGCTACCGGATCCTCTTCATGCCGTGACGATATTGCAACCCCGGTACCCGATGACGCGTCTCTCCGATGGGACGACGGCGGTTGGCAGCCCGCTCGTTCCACTTTCCTGTGACCCTTCAGTAGGTCAGGGTTCAGACCAAGTCTTTCGCGACCTGGAGACCATCGGCTCACCGTCCTCAGAAGTCCGGATCATGTTCCGGTGGTACGATCGTGGTATGCGAGAGAAGACCTCCGTGAGTCTGACGAAAGAGCTGCTGCTCGAGATCACGCGCGTGGCCGGCAAGAAAGTGAACCGGTCCGAATTCCTCGAAGCCGCGGCCTGGGATCGCATTTCCCTCCTGAGACGCCGCCGGCGTGAGGCGCGAGACCGGGCCATCCTGGACCGTCGCTCGAAGTCCTTGAATGTCGAGGCGCTCGACGTGCTCGAATATCAGGCCGGCTGGTGACGCGCGGAGAGCTCTATCGCGTTCGACATCCGAGAGGCGATCCGAAGCGGTCGCGGGTCTTCTGCATCGTCAGCCGTTCGACTCTGATCGACTCTTCCTTCTCTACCGTCACCTGTGCGCCGATTTACTCGGCCCGCCACGGCCTCTCCACGCAGGTCCCCGTCGGACCCGAAGAAGGCCTGAAGCACGAGAGCGCCATTCATTGCGACGAGCTCGTCAGCCTCCCGAAGTCGGCGCTGACCGACTACGTCGGAACGCTCTCCGAACCCAGGCTGCGAGACCTCAACCGGGCGCTCGCGATTGCGCTCGAGCTTGCCTGATCGCTCCGCGCTACTTCTTCTCCCCTTGCTTCACCTTCGAGTACTGCCAGAGCGCCTTGTCGAGAGTGCGCATCGAGACGCCCGCGTCCGCCGCCACCTTGCGCAGGAAGTCCGTGTACTCCATCCAGAAGTTGAACCCGTACGACGGCGTGGCGTCGCAGCCCGCCGACCACAGCGCCCTGACGTCGAGGATCGGGTATCGGCCCCGGTCGCAGAAATGGAGGATGACGGACGCCGTCGGCCATTCGACGCCCTCGAGGAGTCGAAGCGCCTGAATCTTGAACCGCTCGTCCTTCGAGGCCAGCGCCGCGCGCGTCACTTCCTTCACGAACCCCGCGTCGTTTCGTTCGCAGCGGGGTCGAGACCGGGCCGTCTTCCACTCCGCGATCCTCAGGAACTGGTCGCGCGTCAGATATCCCTGCCGGCGCGCTACGCGTGCGATGTTCTCGATGACGGAATCCGAGGCGTCGGAAAACGCCTCGGCCCACCTCTCGATCGCGGAAACAGGGAAGCGCAGCTTGAATCTCATCCGGACTTCAAACTCTTCAGATCCTCGGCGTCGACACCCCGGCCAACTCGATCCAGTCGAACCAGACCGGGTGATTCGCCCGGTACCACTCCAGCACCTTCCGGATCGTCTCCTGCTTCTCGCGCGGGACGACCTTCTCGTCGAGACGATCGAAGTGGAGCCGGATCGTCTCCCCGTCGTGCTCGAGGGCCTGGGAGAACATCGTCTGCAGCTCGTTGCGGATCCGGCCCGAGTCGGAGATCTTCACCGGGCGCGTCGTGTGGTCCACGCCCGACATGAAGCGGACGAGGAGCGGGCTGAAGACGTGGCGCGCCCTGTCGAGCGGCTCCATCAGCCGGAAGGTGAAGGCGATGCGGCTCGAGGCCTGGTGCGCGGCGAGCCTCGTCGTCACCCGGTAGACCCCGTCGTCCACGCGCGTGACGCCCGCCGTTCCGGTGTACGGGTCGTCGCAGATGTAGCCGGTCGACGCCAGCACCCGCCAGTTCTTCTCGGGCACGAAGTCGTCGGGCCTGAGGGCGGGCCGGCCCGTCGGGACGTTGCGAGGCTCTCGCCTCGCGGATCGCCTCCGCGTACGAGACGACCTGGCCCGCCTCGACGTCCCGCCCGCCCAGCGCCTCGCAGACTCTCTGCGCGAAGTCCGGCGCTGTCGGGGTCGAGCTGCATCAGCCTTCCCTCGACGCTGCAGGGGAAGCTCGAAGCCGGGGGAGAAGAGCGCCATCGAGGCGTCGACGTCCAGCACCTCCGCGAGGCTGGCCGCCTGCATCGCCTCGGCCGTGGCGGCGTAGCCGTCGCAGAGGAAGACGTGCGTGTCTCCCGCCGCGTCCGTCCAGCTCCCGACGAGGAACGTCGGCGCGTACGTCCCCGAGTCGGTGAACACCTCGAAGCCCGACGGCGCCTTCCAGCCGTCCTCGACGAGGTGGACGCCCAGCGCCGTCCACTCCTCCCACAGCTTTCCGAGCCGCCCCACGCGGCTCTTCCCCCGGAGCGTCCAGACGTGGATGTTCTCGCGCTTGACGCCGGGATAGGCCGCCTCGATCGCCTGCGATCACCTCGCGCGCGCGGCGTCCGGTAGTCGAGCAGCAGCGAGGCGCGGTCGGCCGCCTCGGCCACGCGCCGCGGCACCGTGAGGCAGCCCATGTACGACTCGTACGGGCGCGACAGGACGAGCGGCGAGTCGAAGAGGTGAAAGACCGACATCGGGCCCGTCGCCTTCCCCTCGGCGAAGCGCGACGTGTTCTCGAGCGTGTCGACGGCGGCGCCCCAGAGCGTGATCCCCCGCCTCTGCAGCCAGCCGTGGAACTGCTCGAACGTGTGCCCCGGCTCGTTCAGCAGCCGGCGGACCCTCCGGTCCACGACGCGCGCCACCTCGGGGCGGGCGTAGACGCGGCCGAAGCCGAGGAGCGGGTTCGCGCCCATCTCCGGGGTCTCCCCCGCCTTCGGCATCAGCCCCTCGCCGAGGGAGACCATGATCGCGTGGTTCTCGGGAAGGGTGCGCGTCAGGTGCCACAGCCCCTCGCTCATCACGTAGGCGCTGATCGCGTCCGCCGACTTCTTCACCTGGTTCAGCGTCGCCTTGTCCTTCCCCGCCCCCTCGCCGAAGCCGCCGAAGAGGCGCGTCCCGAGCGCCGTGGCCGCGGAGGTCATCGCGAGGCATCGGGCGATGCCGCGCGGCGTGAACGCGTGCTCCGAGACCGGCTCCGGCTGGGCCCGCTCCACGCTCCACGTCCTCCAGCCACAGGTGGAAGCGGAGAAGCACCGGCCGGGTGTCGAAGGCCCACTGGGCGACGAGGTTGCGCTTGTCGATGGGTTGCATGCTCCCCTCGTTGAGGTCGAGCGACGGAATTTCAGCCGCGAGGGCGGCGGTCCGCGTCGCGCTGCCGGGACATCTCCTCGATGCTCCGGAATTTCCGGACCCCCGAAGAGCGGCGGACGGGGGCGAGCCTTTCGAGGCTCGACAGCGCGCAGGCGATCCGGAGATTCTCGGGGTCGAGCGGGCGGAGCGGCGGCTGGCCCTTCATCTCCTCCACGGAGCGGAACTTCCGCACGCCCATCATTCGTCCTTCAGGCCGAAGCGCGCGCGGATCGTCTCGGCATCCAGCCGATCCTGCGGCCTGACCGTGTCCTTCTTCATCCTGTAGAGCATACGCGGCGTCGCCACCCGCGCCCGGACGCCCTCCACGACCACGTCCTCCGCTTCGAGGTCCTCGTAGCGAAACGCCTCGCCGAGGCGGGCCAGGATGTCCATCGAATACCGCCCGTGGGGCGGTGTGTATTCGACCGCGGGATAGTCCCCGCCGAGGTCGGCCGCCGTGATCTCGTCCACGTTCGGGTCGTCGTCGAACACGCTCTTCAGCGCTCGGCGAAGCCGGGCGACGTTGTCCTCGTCGGGCGCGACGAAAAAGTCCGCGTCGCGGGTCGCACGCACGATCCCCTGCGCCGCCATCGCCATGGATCCTACGAGGACATAGCGCACGCCCTCGCGCTCGAGGGCGGCCAGGATCCTCCTCAGCTCTCCGAAATCCATCATCGATATCGATTATCCGCGAACGGGGACGAG
>CAVVDA010000004.1:0-7585 GCA_963746875.1 Thermoanaerobaculia bacterium | reverse complement strand
CCCTTCTAAGAAAATCTTCAAGCGCCATGACCCCCGCCGAGACACAGCCGGCGACGAGCAACAGCACGATCTCGTTGACGAAGAACGTGGCAACGAGGATGGCGAGGCCGAGTGCCAGCAGGAACCTGTTCTTCACCGCCGTGCGCCCGAGACTCACGAGAGCCTGCGCGATGAGCGCCAGAACGACGGGTTTGATGCCCTCGAAGAAGTGCGGGAACGCGGGCAGCGAGCCGAAGCGGACGTACGCCCACGCGAAGACGATCGTCAACAGTGTCGCGGGCAGGACGAAGCCGAGGCCGGCGAGGAGGAACCCCGGCCAGCCCGCGCGCGCGTGGCCGATGAAGAGCGCCATCTTCGTGGAGTTCGGGCCCGGCGCGAGGTTCGTCGCGCCGAGGAGGTCGAGGAACTCCTCGCGCGTCATCCAGCCGCGTCGGGTCACGACCTCGTGCTCCATCATCGAGATGTGGGCCGCGGGCCCGCCGAACGCGGTCGCGCCGAGACGCAGGAAGAGCGCGGCCAGGTCCTTCAGGTCCCCGCGATCCCCTCTGGCCATCGTGCTCCGATTATGTGCGGGCGGGCGCCGCCGCACTAAGATGCCCCCGTGGTCGGGGAAGTCCTCGCGCACTACCGGATCGCGGAGCGCCTCGGTGAAGGCGGAATGGGAGAGGTCTTCCGCGCCGACGATCTGAAGCTGCGGCGGCCCGTCGCCCTGAAGCTGCTTCGCGGCGCGGAGGATCAGGAAGGCCGCCTCCTGCGCGAGGCGCGATTCGCCTCGCAGCTCAACCATCCGAACATCGCCGTCGTCTACGACGTCGACACGGTGGAGCGCGACGGGCGGAGGCAGAGCTTCATCGCGATGGAATACGTCGCGGGACGCACGCTCTCGGCGCTCGTCAAGGAGCGCGCGCCGAACGTTCCCGAGGCCGTGGACATCGTCCTGCAGGTCGCCGACGCCCTCGCGTCCGCCCACGCGAAAGGAGTCGTCCACCGCGACATCAAGCCGGGAAACGTAATGGTGGACGGAAGGGGACGCGTGAAGGTTCTGGACTTCGGCCTCGCGGCGTTCCGGCCCGTGCCGGGCGAGGGAAGCGAGACCTGGAGCCCGGTCGGCGCGGACCCGACGCGCTCGTCACCTGGCTCCGTGCTCGGCACCGTCGCGTACATGTCGCCCGAGCAGGCCCTGGGCAAGGATGTCGACGCCCGGACGGACGTCTTCTCGCTGGGCGTGCTGCTCTGGGAGCTTCTCGCCGGCCGACGGCCCTTCGAGGGCCCGAACACGGTCGCCGTCATCGACTCCCTGCTCCACGCGGAGCCGCCTTCCCTGACGCGACTCAATCCGGCCGTCCCGCGGGAGATGGAGGCCCTCGTCCTGAAGATGCTCGCGAAGGATCGCGAGCGCCGTGCGGCGATGCGCGACGTCGCGCGTGAGCTTTCGAGCCTGGCGGGCGGCTCCCCGCGGGCGGCCGCGTCTCCGGCCCTCCCCGCCCCGGGCGAGAACGCGATCGCAGTTCTGGCGTTCACGAACATCACGCGGAACGCGGAGGACGGCTGGCTCTCGACCGGCATCATGGAGACCGTCACCGCCGACCTGAAGAACGTCCCCGGCCTCTCCGTGATCGGATGCGAGCGGGTGTGCGAGGTGGAGAAGAGGCTGACCGGCGAGACTTCGTCCGGAGCGAGCGAGCTCGCGATCCGGCTCGGGCGCGAGGTGGGCGCGCGGCGCGTCGTGACGGGCGGTTTTCAGGGTGTCGGCGAGGTCATGCGGATCACGGCCCGCGTGACGGACGTGGAGTCCGGCGAGGTCGTGACGACCGTGAAGGTGGACGGCAGCCGGAGCGATCTCTTCGCGCTCCAGGACCGCGTCGTCGCGGAGCTGGTCGCGGCCATGCACCTCGCGTCGAAACCCGCCGGGATCGAGCCCGAGGAGACGCACGCGATCGACGCGTACGAGGCGTATTCCAAGGGTCTCATCAACCTCCGCGTCGAGAGCCGGGAGTCCGTCGACCGCGCGATCCTGTTCTTCGAGCGCGCCGTGGCGCTGGATCCGCAGTATGCCCGCGCGTGGCTCTCGCTCGGCGAAGCGTACGAGGTGAAGGCGACGGATCTCGCGATGCCGGAGCTGCTCGAGAAAGCGATGGCGAGCCTCGGGAAAGCCCTCGCCCTCCAGCCGCGCCTCGCGCGCGCATGGAAGGAGCTCGGGGGGACGCTCGTGGACATCGGCAGCGTGGACAAGGGTCTCGAGGCGATTCGCCGGTCTCTGGAGCTCGATCCGGACGACGCCGCGGCGCACGCGGCGCTGGCGCGCGCCCACTTCATCGGCACGGGCCGGTTTCAGGACGCGGTGGACGCCTTCGAGCGAGCCCTCGCGATCAATCCGCAGGGAGGCTGGTACGCGCTGCAGCTCGCCCACGTCTCCGCGCTGCTGAGGGACTTCCCGCGCGCCGAGCGCGCGGCGCGGCAGGCGATCGAGCTTCAGGAGAGGGGGCTTTCGGGTCGCGAAGGAACCATCATCGTCGGCGCCTACATGAAGCTCGGGCAGATCCGCGCTCTTCAGGGCCGGCCCGCTGAGGCCCTCGAGGCGTACGAACGGGAGCTCGCGTCCCTGCGGCGCGTCGATCACACCCTGAAGGACCGGGCCGTCATCGAGCTGCACACGCGGATCGGCAGCGCGCACCTCGCTCTCGGGCGTCCCGAGGAGGCCCGCCGCGCGCTCATGCTCGCGATCGGAGCCTTCGAGGACCGCCTGCGACTCGGCGCGGACGAGCCGTTCACGCGGTACTACGTCGCGGCGGCATGGGCCCTTCTCGGCGACGCGGAGCGGGCGATGGACGTCCTCGAAGCCGCGGCGGCGATGCGCCGCGTCTACGTCGTGGAGCGCGCCCGCCTCGATCCGGACTTCGAGAGCCTCAGGAACGTGCCGCGGTTCACCCGGCTCCTCGAAAGCTCACCGGTCCCGGTGAGGGAACGGAAGATTTCCTAGAAGGTGAAGAGGAGACTCGTCGTGGCCGTCGAGCCTCGGACGCGATAGAGGGGGCGATCAGGCCGCGAGGTCCACCATCATCCCCCGGCCCGTCGCCCGCGCTCTCTCGAGAACGACGGATGCGGCTGCGACGTCCTGAAGCGCCATGCCCGTGCTGTCGAAGACGATGACTTCCTCCGCCGAACGCCGGCCGGGTTTCCGGCCGGCGACGATGTCCCCGAGCTCGGCGCGCACGTCCTCACGCGTCACGACGCCGCTCCCGAGCGCGTGGTGGAGGTCGCCGAACGCGGCGCACTGCTCCGTCACGTCGGTGACGATCGTGGAGGAGGCCATCAGAGCGGGATCCAGCTCCTGCTTGTCCTCGCTGTCGGCGCCGATCGCGGCGAGGAATGCGCCCGGGCGCAGGAAACCTTCGAAGAGCACGGGTTTCTTCGAAGGCGTGCAGGTGACGACGACGTCACTGGTCTGGCAGGCGGATCTCAAGTCGTCGGCTACAGTGACGGGGAAACCCAGCTCGGGCGCGAGCTCGTAAGCAAAGCGCGACGCGCGATCTGGCTGCTCATCGAAGCAGAAAACTACTTTGACCGCGAGGACGCGCGCCAGGGCGCGGAGCTGGGCTCGCCCCTGCACGCCGCAACCGCAGATCGTGATCGTCTTCGAGCCGGGCCGGGCGAGAAGCTTCGCGGCGACGGCCGACGCCGCGGCGGTCCTGAGCCTCGTGATGGCAATCGAATCCATGACGGCGAGGGGCGTGCCGGTCGAACCATCGGAGACCACGATCACGCCCTGAATCCTCGGCAGTCCGCGCTTTTCGTTGTCGAAGAAATTCCCGTTCACTTTCGCCGCGAAAAGGGGCGTCGGGCCGCCGAGGATTCCGGCCTTGACGTGGAACCCGCCGCCGGCCGCCTTCACCGAGAGCGCTCCAGGCGGCCCGGCCTCGCCGGCCCCCTGCTGGCGGAAGGCCTCCTCCACGGCCTGGAAGCAGGAGTCGAGGTCGAGCAGGCTCTCGACGTCGGCGCGGGAAAGGACGAGGGTCTTCGGCATGAGTTGCCCCGAGGCGCGGCACGAGCTAGTATCTAGTAAATGATAGTATAATATATCAACTGATATATCAGCCATACCTTTTGAAGGAATAGCAGCGGCACGTCGCGCCATACTCTCGCCGAGGCGGTGCGATGTTTTTTGACTTCGGATCCCTTTTCAAGAAAATCCTTCTAACGGCGGTGCTCATGATCGCCGCCGGCCCGACGACTGCCGAGGGACCGCCATCCACTCGCGTTGCAGTCCTCGTGGAACTGTTCACGTCCGAGGGCTGCTCGAGCTGCCCGCCCGCCGACCTCGCGCTCGCGCGCCTCGAGCGGACCCAACCTGTCGCCGGCGCCGAGATCGTGCCGCTGTCCTTGCACGTCGATTACTGGAACCGCCTCGGGTGGACCGATCCTTACTCCTCCGGATCGTTCAGTGCGCGCCAGAGCGACTACGGCCGCGCCTTGGGCGAAAACCGCGTCTACACGCCGCAGCTCGTCGTGGATGGGCGCACGGAGCTCGTCGGGAGCGACGAGAAGGAGGCGCGGCGCGCGGTCGAGGAGGCCGCCCGTCTGCCGAAGGCCTCGATCGAAATCCTCCCGGCGGGGCACGGGGAGAATGCCGCGCTGCGGATCCGGGTCAGCGCGTTGCCGCCCGTCACGCCCGGCGATACGGCCGAGCTCCTCCTGGCGATCACCGAGGACCGCCTCGCGAGCGACGTGCCGCGGGGCGAGAACGCGGGGCGGCGCCTCGTGCACGGCGCCGTCGTTCGCGATCTCGCGGTCGTGGGCTCGGTTCGACCGGGAGGACTTTTCGAGACGGAGCGCCCGCTGCACCTGAAGGCGGACTGGAAAAGGAACGCGCTCCACGCCGTCGCGTTCGTTCAGGAGAGGAAGAGCCGGAAGGTCCACGGCGTGGCACGGATATCGATCCAGCCGGGTGACCACAAGCTATCGTACGGCAGTTGAATCCTGGCACGCGGCTCGGCCCCTTTGAGGTCATCGCGCCTCTCGGCGCGGGTGGCATGGGCGAGGTGTGGCGCGCGCGAGACGTCAGGCTCGGCCGCGACGTTGCGATCAAGGTGCTCCCAGAGGCGCTCGCGAAGGACCCGGATGCCCTGGCCCGCTTCGAACGCGAGGCGCGCGCGGTCGCAGCGCTCTCGCACCCGAACATCCTCTCGATCTTCGACTTCGGCACCCACGAGGGGACGGCCTTCGCGGTCATGGAACTCCTCGAAGGGGAGACCCTTCGCGACCGGCTCAGCGCCGGGCCGATGAGCGTCCGGAAGGCGGTCGAGCTGGCGCGCGAGATCGCCCTTGGGCTGGCGGCGGCGCACGAGAAAGGCATGGTCCACCGCGACATAAAACCCGAGAACGTTTTCGTCACGGCGGGAAACGCGAAGATCCTGGACTTCGGGCTGGCGCGCCACTTCGAGGCGGCGTCTGGACTCAAAACGAACTCTCCCACCCAATCCGGAGTCACGCTTCCGGGCACGGTCCTCGGAACGATCAGCTATATGTCACCCGAACAGGCGCGCGGCGAGACCGTTGACGCGCGTTCCGACATCTTTTCTTTGGGCTGCGTCCTCTACGAGATGCTGTCCGGTCGAAAGGCCTTCGAAAGGCAGACGACCGCAGAGACGCTGGCCGCCATCCTCAAGGATGAGCCGCCCGACCTCTCGTCGTGGGGTGCCGCGATCCCGAACGCGCTGGAACACGGCGTCCGCCACTGCCTGGAGAAACGTCGAGAGGAACGGTTTCAGTGCGCGCGGGACCTGGCGTTCCTGCTCCAGACGAGCCTCGGCGAATTGACTCAATCCCCGACGACCGCGAACGCCGCAGCTCGGGCGGCCACCTACCGACGTCTCACGTTCCGACGCGGGAACCTGATCTCGGCCCGCTTCACCCCGGACGGTGAGGGCTTCGTCTACGCGGCGGCCTGGGACGGCCAGCCTCCAGAGATCTCCCTCGGACGTCTCGACAGCGTGGAGTCACGGTCATTTGGCCTTCCGCCGGCGAACCTCGCGGCGGTGTCGTCGAGGGGTGATATGGCGGTCCTCCTCGGATGCCGGTCCGATCCCTACGGCGGCCTGGCCGAGGGTTTGCTCGCGCGCGTGGACCTGGCCGGCGGCGCGCAGCGAGAGATCCTCCCTAGAGTCTACTGGGCCGACTGGGGGCCGGATGGAAAGCCCGCCGTCGTGCGGTGGCAATCAGGCGATCAGCTCTTCAACCTCGAGTACCCGATCGGCAGGACGCTCTACCGTGCGAGGGAAATCCGCTTCCCCCGGTTCTCGCCGAAGGGTGACCTCATCGCGGTCTGGTCGACTATGTGGACCGACGAGGACGGGGGCACCGTCGCGCTCGTGGACCTCGACGGGCACGCGAGAATCATTTCGCGCGGCTGGAGTGCAGTCGATGGCGGCCTCGCCTGGAGCCCGGATGGAACAGAGGTCTGGTTCTCTGCGTCTCGTGGCAGCCCGGCTCGCTGTGGCCCTCGGGGCCTCCACGCGGTGAACCTCGACGGTGAGGAGAGCGTCATTCAGAGGCTTCCCGGGAGGTTCGTTCTCCAGGACATCTCGAGGCAGGGGAAGCTTCTGGTCACGCACGGGGCCGTTCGCACTGGAATCCTCGGTCTCTCGCCAGGCGAGTCGACAGAGCGGGATCTCTCGTGGCTGGATGGGTCTCTCCTCATGGATGTGTCAGCAGACGGGAGGCTCGTCCTGTTCAGCGAGCTGGGAGGCCCCGCCTTCTCGTGCTACGTGCGAAAGACAGACGGGTCGCCCGCCATCCGATTGAGCGAGGGAGCCTGCGCCCTGGCGATCTCGCCGGACGGGAAGTGGGCGCTGTCAACGGGAAGCTCCCTCGCGGAGTTCCACTTGCATCCCACAGGGGCGGGTGAGGTGAAGGTGTTATCGCTCGGAGGCGTCAGGTTCCAGATGTTCAATGGCGGAGCCGTGTTCTTCGCCGACGGGAAGCGCCTGCTCTTCTGGGGAGTCGAGGAGGGCCGCCGGTGGCGCTCGTACGTCCTGGACGTCGACGGGGGCACCCCGCGGCCCGTCACCCCCGAAGGAATCCTGGCCTTGAATGTCTCGCCCGACGGCCGCTTCGTCTGCGGTCAGCCGCCAGTCCTCTATCCCGTGGAGGGTGGAGAGCCCGTCCCGGTCCCAGGAAGCCTTGGCAGCGACTCTCCGATCGGGTGGGACGAGTCGGGGCGCCGCTTGTACGTCCACCAAATGGGCGAGGTGCCTGCGAGGGTCTTCCGCCTGGATCCCGAAACAGGGGAGCGGGCTTTCGTGCGCGAGCTGATGCCCTCGGATCCGGCAGGCGTCATGGCAGTCGGGCCGATCCGGATGGCGCCCGACGGCCAGTCGTACGTTTACAGCTATCACAGGGTGACGTCTGATCTGTACCTGGTGGAGGGGCTGACGTGAGACTCCGTGAACGAGCCGAGCAGGGAAGCGCGCTAGTCTTCACCGCATGCGCATCAGGTCCACTCTCTTCCTTCTAAGCAGATTCTCTTTCTTTCTCGTTCTTTCTTTTTCCGTCTCCGCGGCCGAGCGCGTCGTGCCGTCGCGCCTGC
>CAVVDA010000003.1:0-463970 GCA_963746875.1 Thermoanaerobaculia bacterium | reverse complement strand
GGGGCGGGTTCGACGCGGCGCAATATTCCTCCGCGCCCGCCCGCTGACCGTCTTCGTCAGCGGAGCGACTCGAGTGCCGCGACCTCAGGGTCTGCCCTCGTGATGCCCCATACGCGGACGACCCGATGGGGCGCCGGGGTCTCCTCGGTTTCTTTCTCGGCATTCCCAGGGTTTCCTAGCGTTTCTGGCACGCGACTTTGTAACAGAAGACGTGAGGAAAATGAAAAATACTCTGCGATTGAAGAATCGCGTCTTTTTTCTCGCGCTCGCGCTCTTCCTCGCCCTCCTGGTCGCCAGAAGGGCTCGCCGTGCCCGCGCAGCCGCCCCACGCCGTGAGCGTCACGATCTACTACGACACGCTCTCACCTTACGGTGACCTGGGTCACGGTCGGGAGCTACGGCCGCTGCTGGCGCCCGGCGGACGTCGCCGCTTCCTGGCGGCCGGTATCTCGATGGAGAGTGGATCTACACGGAGGACGGCTGGACCTGGGTGTCCTACGAACCCTGGGGCGGCGACCCGTCCCATTACGGAACCTGGGTCGACGCCGCTGATTTCGGGTGGATCTGGATTCCCGGGACCGTCGCCCTTCACCTCGGTGACGTGGTACATCACGGACGACGCGTCGGATGGGCGCCGGTGCCTCCGACTCGCCCATGAGGATCTCGGGCTACGCCGGTTCCGCGGTGACGCATGCCGGTGCGTACGTGTTCGTGCCGGCCCGGCAGTTCGCGGGCGTCAACGCCAGCTCGGTGCGTCCGGTCGCGCAGAACGCGACGCTCATGGCGCGCTCGCGCCCGCTGACGCGGTTCGCGGTCCAGCGCGGCGTGCTGTCCGCCGGCGGCCGGCATTGCGGTGAGAGCGCGTCGCCGGAAGGCGGATTGGCGCGCGAGCCTTGCCCAGGCGAAGACCGAACCTGTCCCGATCCGGACGTCTCTGGAGGAAGCGGCGTCGCATCGTCCCCGCGAGCGAAAGAGCCAGGCTGCTCGAAGCCGCGAAAAGCGCGCGCCGCAACAGGCTCCGGGTTCGAAGACGGACGCCGTGACGTCCGACCGCAGTTCGTTCGCTTCCGCCGCCTGCTCAGCGTGAGAAGCGCAGAGGGGCGACGGATCATGCAGATCTCACGATCGCCGCCGCCAGCGGCAGCGGCGAAGCGCGTTCGAACGGTCCATTCGCAACCGGCGGAGGTCCGTCGCCTTCTCCGCCGCCTCCACCCTCGAACAACTCACCCAAGAGGCTCAGACCCAGGCGCAGCTCAGTCAGCGTCATAACGAAGGGAACGCTGGCAAACGAGCGGCCGCAGCGCCTCCACCGCATGTGGAGAGACAGCCCAACGTGCGGCCCAAGGCACAGAGCGCTCATCCGCAGCCAAGGCGAACCCGCCGGCCAAGGAGAAAGAGAAGGAGCACGGCAAGGAGAACTAGGGCCGACGTGTATCCTGGTGCTTTCTGGAAAGGCACGGCCGGAAGAGGGAATGCCAGCCGACCTGGTTGAACTTGAGACGCGCGCGGAGATGGCTCAAAATACCCTCAAGATGCCTTCCCCGGAAGATCGCGAGCCCTTCGACGAGACGGCGGTGACGCGCGGCCGCCGGAAGTGCTTCTTCTGTGAGGCGGACAAGTCCGACGAATGGAGATTCGTCCCGAGGCTGAACGCCTTCATCTGCAAGGCCTGCCAGGAATGGATGGATAAGAAGCCCTCCGACGAGCAGAAGACGGGCTGAGCAACCTTCATCGAACAATGTTCCTGCGGAGGCACTGGAAATCCCCGTCTGAACGAAGCGGACATGGCTTTCTTCGATATCATCGCATGGACTTCCTCCCCGTCTGACCAGCCGCAAGGCCTCGGGCGGGGTTATTTCTTTGAGGCCTTGGTCGCCGTAGAGGCGGGGCCGTGTGACCTACGCGAGGAAGGGCGAGTAAACATGAAGTCGAGGAAGAAGACGAGACTTTTATGCGGAACATCGATGCCGAGCTCGCGGCCGACACCGGACTTCGGAACGGGGTCAAGTACCCGCTTGAATGAGATGCGGCGCGAGCACGCTCCAGGGGGAAGCCGAAGAAAGCGACGGCACTGAACCCGAAAGCTAGAATCATGAACGTGACGACTGGTCAGATCTCCTTCCGCATCGCCGCCTGTCGGAGACTTCCCCGACCAAGGAGCGCGCCGAGATCGCCGGACGCCTCCTGAGGAGCCTGGACTACGAGCTGAGCGACGCCCAGTGGGACGGCCGCGTCGGGTCGATGAGGCCGAGCGCCGTCTCGCCGAGATGAGGAGCGGAAAGGTCAAAGGCATTCCCGGCGTGCGATTTTCGCGCGTGCCAGAGACGCCTAAACCGTCGAAGCTACGAGTTTCATCCCGAAGCCGGGACGAATCACTCCTCCCGCGCTCTGCCGAGCATCTTCGCGATCCCAAGCCGGATCCTCGAGCGCCACCGCGATTGGCTGCCGTGGCAGACCCCCATTCTCTGGAGGGCGGACTCCCACGTGTGCCCCTCGAGAAGCAGCTCGACGACCCTCTTTTCCTTCTCCCCCAGGTTTCGCGTGAGCTCCTCGGCCGAAGCCGAGGGGCGGCGCGGAGGGCGCGTCGGTTCGGCGTTCGCCGGGAGATCGTCCAGCGGCGATTCGCGCCGCTGCGCGCGGCCGACGCTCCGCGCGAACTGGGTGAGAGTGGACCGGAGCCAGGCCTCGGTGATCGGGCGGCCGGCCTCCCGGTGATGCGCGATCCAGATCGCGACCTCCTGGACGAGGTCTTCACGGTCCTCCGGGGGAATGGGAAGCGCCCGGCTCTGCCGCCGAAGCAGCGTTAACACGGTCCTTCCCGTTTCCTCGGACATCGCCGGGCGAACGTCGTCGGCCTGATCCTGGGCGACCGCGTCCTCGGTTGCGCCCCGCCGCGCGTCTTTCACCACGTTCCAGATTCTACATTGCAATGAATCTCATTTTCTTTTTCGACTCAGCGGATCTTCTCCGCGTCCGCCGGGCATATCCCATCGTCGGGAACTCCGCGCGAGCGGGGAGAGCGACGGTTTTTTCAAGAAGGAGCGGAGAAAATGAGCAAACGGGATAAACACAGGATCCTCAGGACCGCTCTTCTCGTGCTGGCCCTTCCATCGGTGGTCTGGCTCTGGGGCTCTTCGCGGGTCGTGGAATCCGCCCTGCGCACCGCGGGCTCCGTGCCGCCACAGAAACATGTCGAGACCGGGGGAACAATCGCCCGACTACGTCGTTTCGGTCCTGGCCGAAAAGCTGACGCGGCCCCAGGGGATCGCTCTCGACGCCGACGGGAACATCGTCGTCGCACAGTCCGCACCTTCGGGCGGCCGCGCGGAATCGGGCGCGGTGTCGATCCTCGACACGTGGTCCCGCGAACTGCGGGTCGCTTACTTCGACCAGCCGGCGCCGACGCAGGTGAGCACCGATGCCGACGGGGCGGTCTATTGGACGAGCCGGAGCTCGGGCGCGATCTTCAAGCTGGACCCCGGGAGCGGCCAGCCGACTCGGATCGTGGAAGGCCTCCAAGACCCGAGCGGCATCGCCGTGGGCGCACAGGGACAGGTCTACTTCACCGAGATCTCGGCCGGAGGCAAGGGCGGGCGGGCGGGGGCGCTGTCGCAGTTCGACGGCACCCGCAGCACCGTCCTGAGCTCGGCGGAGCCCGAGCCGCTTTCGGTGGCGGTGGGACCCGAGGGCGACGTCTACTGGACGACGTCCGCAACAGGCGCGATCCTGCACCGCTCTGGCGACGGCAGGATCGAGACGCTGCTCTCCGACCTCGAGCGCCCGGCCGGCATCGCCCTGGATGCGGCGGGGACGCGGCTCGCCTTCACGGAAGTGCCGACGCCGGGCCTCGCGGGCGACGAGGGGGGCCGCAATTCGATCAGCGTTCTCGACCTGAGGACGATGGAACGGAAACTCGTCTACAGCGGAGATGCAGAACCCCTCGGGGTGGCTCTCGCGAGCGACGGCGCGGTCTACTGGAGCTCCGCGAGCCGCGGGGCGATCCTGCAAGCCAGGCCCTTGGCCAGCGAAGCCGAGACCTTCTGCGGGGATGACCAGACGGCAGGGGGCGGCCTCGCCGCCCGAACGAGCCTCAACGGCTTCAGCATGGTGCCGCGGGTAGGGACCCTGGCTGTTGGCCGGGGCTGTTTCGTTCTCCACGACGTCGCGACCCCGAGCGGGGCGGCGCGCCTCGATTTCTCCTTGTCCGCGTGGAGGATCAGAGGCGTGACGCAGGCCCACATCCACCTGGGACGGCCCGGGACCAACGGCCCCATCGTCGCCTACCTGTTCGATTCGCCGACCCCGACCGGCAGGGTAAATGGCAGGCTCGCGAGCGGCACGGTACTGCCCGCCGATCTCGTCGGACCCTTGCTGGGGGACTGGAACGGATTTGTCACCAACTTCCGCAACGGCCTGTGCTACGTCGTGATCCACACCACGGCGCATCTGGCAGGGGAGATTCGCGGACAGATCGTGCCCCCGAGAACGGTCAACAATCCGCCCAACGGCAGAATCGTCAGGCCCGAGGATGACGATGACGAAGATCTCACGGTGACGACCGGTCAGCCGGTCTACTTCGCAGGTACGGCCAGCGATCCTGACGGCGACATGGTGACGGTCCTGTGGAACTTCGGCGATGGGACCACCTCGACGGCCCTGACTCCCGGTAATCACGTCTTCGCGACCGCCGGCACTTACACGGTGACCTTCACGGTCACCGATTCGCACGGCCTGTCGGATCCCACCCCGCCGCACCGCACCATCACGGTTACGGGCGGGCCGGTGGCGACTCCGACGCCGACGCCGACGCAACCTCCCGGGCCTACGGCGACTCCGACACCCACACCGACTTCCACGCCGGTTGTGACGTCCACGCCGACCCGGACGCCCACGACGCCGCCCGCGGCGACATCCACACCCACCCAGACGCCCACGGCGCCGCCCGCGGCCGACGTCGACGCCCACCCGGACACCGACTTCCACGCCGGTTGCGACGTCCACGCCGACCCAGACGCCCACGGCGCCGCCCGCGGCGACGTCGACGCCCACTCGGACACCGACTTCCACGCCGGTTGCGACGTCCACGCCGACCCAGACGCCCACGGCGCCGCCCGCTGCCACGTCGACGCCCACTCGGACGCCGACTTCCACGCCGGTTGCGACGTCCACGCCGACCCAGACTCCCACGACGCCGCCTACGGCCACAGCGACAGCGACTCCCACAGCCACGCCGACACCGACGCGGACGCCGACTCAAACGCCCACCACGGTGCCGCCGACTCCGACGCCCACTCCAACGCCCACTCCAACGCGGACGCCGACGGCGACGCCCACACGCACCCCGACTCCGGCGGGGGCCATTACGCTGACCTTCCTGCAGACCAGCCTCTTCACCCCGAGCTGTATCGGCTGTCACGACGCGGGGGGCAGCGCGAACCTGGACCTCCGCGCCGGATTTACGTTCTCCAACCTCGTCAACGTGCCGTCCACGACGCGAACCGGGACGAGGGTGATCCCCTTCGACCCCGACAACAGCGTCCTCGTGCTCCAGCTCGCCGGCGGCCACCGCTCGGTTTCCGTCGCCAACCAGAACAACATCCGGAACTGGATCTCGGCCGGCGCGCTCAACAACTAGCAATCCCGACGGTTCCGGGGGCGGCACCAGGCTGCCCCCGGAACCTGCGGCTCCGGGAGCGCTCACCCCTTCTCGGCCTTTGTCGGATAATCAGCGCTCGGAGGTACCCCCTGCTCGAGCCTGGTGCGTTCCACGAGCTGCGCCGGAGTCCGCGCGTCGCGCTCAAGATTCCGATTTCGATGCGCTGGGAGGGCGTGAGGTTCAGCGGATCGACGCTCATCGTGAACAGTCACGGGGCGCTCGTGTACGCGCAGCGGAACGTCGAGGTCGGCGACATCTTCGAGCTGGAGAACGTGCGGACGCGCGTGCTGTGCCACTGCCGGGTCGTGTGGCAGGCCGGACTGGATCAGACCGGGTTGTTCAAGCTGGGGGTCGAGATGCTGGAGTCGAATCCGGCGGTGTGGGGCTCGGACTATACGAGGGCTCTGGCACAGGCGTCGCCGCGAGGCTCCGCAGACTGAATCCGCCCGCGATCAGGAATCCGAGCCCGATCAGCGTGATCGGCACGAACGAAAGCGCGTGCGAGACGAGCGCGAAGGCCGCCGCCGTGTTCTTCGCCACGCCGTAGAACCCCGTCAGCGAATACGCCACCGCCGTGTGATAGCCGCCCACGCCGCCCGGCGTCGGGATGGCGAGGCCGAGGACGGCCCAGGTGATCACGAAGAAGGAGACGGGGAAGGGAAAAACGAGATCGAAGGCGCGCAGCGTCGACCAGATCTGGAAGCCGATGAGGGTCCACAGGAACAGCGAGGCGGCCGCCACGACGAGGACCTCGCGCAGCGAGCCGAGCGAGCCGAGGCCGTCCAGGAACGACAGCAGGATCGACTCCAGCTTCGCTCCGATCCTCGGGGGCAGCGGCCTGAGGAGCGGCTTCACGAGGCGGTCGGTGCGCTCGGGCTTCGCCGCGAGGAAGCCGAGGAACGCGAGGCCGAGGAGCGTGCCGAGCCCGAGCAGCAAGGCCGAGCGCCGCAGCAGGGCGAAACGCCCGGCCTCGTCGCCGCTCATCGCGAGGGGCGCCCACCCGACGGCGTACACGACGAAGAGAACGATGACGGTGACGAGGTCGATGAGGCGCTCGAGCGCGATGGAGGCGAGGCACGGCGCGACGGGCAGCCCGGCGCTCTTCGCGAGGGCGACGGGGCGCACGATCTCGCCGGCGCGCGCCGGGAGCAGGGTCGAGGCCGCGAAGCCGATGGCCGTGGCGGAATTGAGCGCGAGCGCGGACGGGCGCCCGGCTTTCTTCAGGAGAAGAGCCCAGCGCCACGACCGGAAGAGCGGCGTTCCGAGCAGGCCGGCCGCCGTCGCGACCGCGAGCCAGCCGACGTGCGCCGAGGCGATGGCGCCGCCCACGGCCGCGAAGTCCAGCGTCCTCAGGAACAGGACGAGGAGGACGGCCGCGAGGCCGAACGAGATCGCGACGCGCAATCCCTTTCTTCGATGCGGTCACGCGTCGATGGTAGCCCACTGTTGCTGTAGGCTCGCGATGTGCGCAACGTGCCGGTCTACTTCGATCCCGCGGTGCTCCAGCACGACACGGGCGCCTATCACCCCGACACGGCGAATCGGCTGGAGGTCGTCGTCGATGCCCTTCGGCAGGAAGGACGGCGTATCGAGACGCCGCCGCCGCCCGAACGCACGCAGAAGGCCGTCGAGCGCGTGCACGACGCGGAGTACGTGCGGCGTCTCTCGGCCCTCTGCACCCACGCGCCGGCCGACTACGGGGGACCTTTTGCGCTCTTCGATTCACCAGACAACGTGCTGTCGGCCGGCACGTTCGAGGCGTCTCTGCGTGCGGTGTCGCTCACGCTGGCCGCGACGGACGCGGTCGTCGCCGGGCGCGCGGCGTCCGTCTTCGTGGCGGCGCGCCCGCCCGGGCACCATGCGCTCGCGTCGCGCGCGATGGGCTTCTGCTTCCTGAATTCGATCGCGATCGCCGCGAAGGACCTGATCGAGCACCACGGAGCCGCGCGCGTCCTCGTGGCCGACTTCGACGTGCATCACGGCAACGGCGTCGCAGGACGCGTTCTGGGACGATGGACGCGTCGCTTACCTTTCCGTTCACCGGTATCCGTTCTATCCGGGCACCGGCGCGGCGGACGAGGAGGGCGCGGGCCGGGGGCGCGGGACGACGGTGAACGTGCCGCGGCCCAAGGCGGCGGGCGACGCGGCCTATGCGGGCGGGTTCGCGGCGGCGCTCGAGAGGCTCGCCTAGCGCTTCCGGCCCGAGTTCGTCCTCGTGAGCGCGGGCTTCGATGCCCACGCGGCCGATCCGGTCGGCGGCATGCGGGTCTCGACCGAGGGTTTCTCGTGGATGTCGCGCGCCCTCGAGGACGTGGCCGACGTGTTCGCGGGAGGGCGCATCGTGTCGTTGCTGGAGGGCGGCTACGACCCGGAGGCCACGGCGGCGGCGGCCGTCGAGCACGTGCGCGTTCTGGCGCACGCCGACGAGATGATCTGAAGCGACTTCCAGCCGTAACCTTCGGTTTGACAAGGTCTTTCGCGGGGGATAAACTCCATCTGCGTCAATCTCTCTATTCGTCGGTCCCGGCCGAGCGTATCCCCGGAATCTCTCGATGCACGGAGGCTCGTGATGAAGCGGAAGGCCCTCATCCTCCCGGTGATCGCCGCGGGCGCAGCCCTGCTCGCGGCGCCGTCCGTCCAGGCGATGCGCGCGGAGCGAGAGGCTCTCGCCTGCCCCTCGCAAACGCTGGGATCCATTGACGTTCCGGTCGACGGCGCCACCGTCTCGGGCTACGTGCAGGTGATCGGCTTCGCCCTGGACGGCAACCTGGTGTCCAACGTCGATGTCTTCGTGGACGGCACCGACGACGTCGAACCTGGTCGCGACGGCGGGCGGCGCGAACATCAACCTGCCGCGCCCGGACGTGATCCAGTTCTTCCCGCAGTACGGCGGGACCGCCGGCGAGCACCCCGGCTATCGAGGCCTCCTTCAAGGCGTCCCTCTTTTCCAACGGCTCGCACACGGTGTACGTGCGCATCACGGACGTGAGCGGCTGCTCGTACTTCCTCACGCCGCGGGCCGTCACGATCGACAACACGCTCAACCAGCCGCCGTTCGGCGGCGTGGACTTCCCGCAGCCCGACAGCGGCGTGAGCGCGAACGGCATTCTCGAGGTGGCGGGCTGGGCGCTCGACGACCGCAAGGTCGATCACGTCGATGTCTTCGTGGACGGCCTCATCGAGCGGCAGGCCGTGACGGGCATCTATCGCGCCGACGTCGCCGCGAACTATCCCGACAACCCGCAGGCGATCGTCGCCGGGTTCATCCTGAACATCGACTCGACGCGCTACGCGAACGGCGTCCACACGGTCACGGTGAAAGCCGTGGACGACCAGGGCCAGCAGGGCCTGCTCGGCACGCGCCGCGTCCAGGTCTTCAACAACTCTCCGAACCTCGCGCCGTTCGGCGACGTGGAGTTCCCGCTCCTGAACGCGACGTGGTTCGGCAACTGCGTCCCGATCCCGCCCGGGCGGTCCGTCCGGCGGGGCGACATCGTCGACCCGCGCTTCCTGATGTTCGTCAACGGCTGGGCGATGGACACGTCGGTCGCGCAGGAGCGCGGCGGCGTCTCGCACGTCATTCTCGAGATGGACGGCGTCGTCATCAAGGACACGCGCGTCAACTGCCATCGCGAGTTCCTGCTCTTCAACGCCCTCATCGACTGCTACGGCTACTACCGGCCGGACATCGAGGTCCTGTACCCGGGCTTCCAGCAGGCCCCGAACGTGGGCTTCCAGTTCTTCGTGGACGCGGGCTTCCTCATGACGCAGATGGGTTTCAAGGAAGGCGCGCACATCCTCCAGGTGAAGGCGCTCGACAAGGAGGACTCTGCCTCGCTCCTGAAGGAGATCCCGATCGTGATGGAGTGCGCGACGGGCAATCTCGACCCGCCGCCCATCGGCTTCGTCGACGATCCCACGAACTACAAGTTCATCGGGGGCGTGTTCCCCGTCATCGGCTGGGCGCTCGACCTCGACTTCGTGGTGAAGGTGCGCATCCTGATCGACGGGGTCGCGCAGATCGACGCGGTGCGGGGCGTGGACTTCGCCGAGTACGGCTTCGCGAGCCCCGACGTCGCGCTGCAATACCCGGCCTACGCGCAGCGGAACGCCGCGCGTTTCCGCTTCTTCCTCGACACGACCCAGATCTCGAACAGCGAGCACGACCTCCTCATCGAGGTGACGGACGCCCGCGGCAACGTGCGGTCGGCGGGCACGCGGCGCTTCATCGTGGACAACAACACGCTGGTTCGCTGAGGGAAAACGAAGAGAAGAGAAAGATTTCTTAGAAGGTAAGAGAAGAAGGGCCCGGCAACCGCCGGGCCTTCTCTTTCATGGGGCGCCGTCGCCGATGCCCTATTCACCTTCTAAGAAGATCCGAAATCCCTGGTGCCCCCGGCGCGCCGTGAGGCGCGCTCCGAAGCAAAAATCCCTTATCCTCGCTTCCCCCGAATGCAGCCCGCGCAGAAGAAGTTCCTGATCCGCTTCGTCGTGGCGCTTGTCGCGTTCTACCTCCTCGTGGCGATCCGGCCCGTGAACGACCGCGTCGTGGTGCCGTTCACGGAGCTCCTCGTGCGCGTCTCGACGGTGATCCTCGCCGCGCTCGGCGAGAAGACGCAGTCGTTCGGCACGATCATCCAGTCCCCCGCGTTCGCCGTGGACGTGAAGAACGGATGCAACGGCATCGAGGCGGCTCTCCTTCTCGTGGCCGCGATGCTCGCGTTTCCCGCGCCTGCAAGGCAGCGCGCGCTGGGGATCGTGGCGGGGCTCGCCTTGATCCAGGGCGTGAACCTGGTCCGCATCGTCTCGCTGTTCTGGCTCGGCGTGCACCATCGCGACGTCTTCGAACTCTTCCACGCGGCCGTCTGGCAGACGGCTCTCATCCTGCTCGCCGTCGGGATCTTCCTCGCCTGGAGCCGCCGCGCGGACGGCGGAGGCCGAGCTGAAGCCCGCGGCTAGGGCTCTCGCCGGCTTCGCCTTCGGCCTCGCGCTGTGGTGGGCCGCGACGCCCGCCTACAACCGCCTCCTCGCAGGCCTCGCGGAAGGCCTGATCCGCGCTGTCGAGCGGCCGCGCGCGACGCGGCTCTACGCCGAGGAGAGGCGCGTCGTGATCGACCGGGCCGACTTCCCGTCCACGTCCGACCGGCCGTCGCTGCCGGCCGACGACCTGACGTTCGACGTCATCCTCTTCCTGGCGCTCGCGGCGACGACCCCGGGTGTTTTCCGCGACCGCCCGGTCCGCGGGGTGCTCGTGAGCCTCGCGGCCCTCTTCGCCCTGCACGTTCTCGCGCTCGTCGCGGGCGTCGAGGACCTCTACGCGACGCGCCTCGGGCCGTGGAGCGCGGCGCACTACGGCCCCTTCACGCGGAACCTGTGGGCCACCGCGGCGCACTTCTGGCGCTTCGTGGGCTGCTACGCGGCGGCGTTCCTGCTGTGGTGGTTCCTGGTGAGGGCCAGCCCCACTAGGGCTTCACGGGACCCTTCAGGTCGGATTTCTTCGCCAGCTGCATCTGCTGGTGGGCCATCGCGAGCTTCTCGGCGTCGGGGAAAAGCGTGAGGGCCTTCTTGAGCTGGACGTCGCCCTCCATGTTCACGCGGTAGCCGGCTTCCCGTCCGTACGCCGACGTGAGCAGCTCTTCGCGGATGGCGCGGTCGAGGATCGAGGGATCGGCTTCGGCCTCGTACGACGCCCTGGTCTTTCCCTCGAAGGGCAGGCCCGGCTTGGCGTCGACGAACCTGAAGAACTCCTCGCGCACGGCGGGCGTCATCTGAAAATCGCGCGGGACGGCGGAGTGCTTCGCGCGGTAATCGACGGCGAACTCGAAAAAGAGGCCGCGCGCGTAGAGCGTGGCCGCGAAACGCGAGAGGGTGGGCGCTTTCACGAAGACGTCGGGCGTGATGCCGCCGCCGCCGTAGACGATGCGGCCGGAATCCGTCCGGAAGGACTCCTTCTTCTGGGTGGAAGGCGCCTCGCGCGCGGGCCCCGTCTCTTCGCCGTCGCCTTCCTCGTCCTCGGGCGAGAGGTACTCGAGAACGTCCTTGTAGTCGCGCTGGATGCAGCGGCCCGAGGGCGTGTAGTACTTCGCCGAGGTGAGCGCGAGGCCGGCGCCGTCCGAGAGGTTGTAGACGGACTGTACGAGGCCCTTTCCCCAGCTCGTCTGGCCCGCGATGACGGCGCGATCGTGGTCCTGCAGCGCTCCGGCGACGATCTCGGATGCCGACGCGGACCCCTTGTTGACGAGGACGACGACCGGAATGCGCGAGTGGGTGTTCTTGCCGGGAGCCGAGAAGCTCTGCTCCTGGGCGCCGCCCCGGCCGCGCGTCACGACGACTTTCTCGCTCTTCGTGAGAAAGAAGTCCGATACCGCGATGGCCTGGTCGAGGAGGCCGCCGGGGTTCCCGCGGAGGTCGAAGACCAGCTTCTTCATGCCCAGCTTCTCGAGCTTCTCCCAGTGCTCCTGAAGCTCGGGCGCGGACGTGTGCGTGAAGTCCTTCAGGCGGATGTACCCGACGCCCGGCTCGAGCATGAGGGCGTACGCGACGGAGTTCGTGGGGATCTCCGCCCGCGTGACGGTCATCTGGAGAGGCTCGTCGAGCCCGGGCCTCAGGATCGTGATGTTCACCTTCGTGCCCTTCGGGCCCTTGAGCTTCTTCACGACGACGTCGACCGGGAGGTCGTCGATGCTCTGCCCCTCGACGCGGTCGATGACGTCGCCCGCACGGATGCCGAGGCGCTCGGCAGGCGAGCCCTCGACGGGGGTGATGACCGTGACCTTGCCGTTGCGCTTGCTGATGATGATGCCGAGCCCGTAGAACGAGCCGCGCTGCTTCTCGACCATCGAGGAGTACTCCTCGGGCTCGAGGAAGTTCGTGTGCGGGTCCAGCGTGCCGAGCATCCCGTGAATCGACGCGTAGACGAACTTGTTCGCCGGAACGTCGTCGGCGTACCAGGCCCGCGCCGTCGCGAGGATGTCGGAATATTCCTTGAAGCCCGGATTCGTCGCGTCGGAGACGGCGCCAAGGCGTCCGCCCGCGATTCCGCCGGCCACGGTCACGGCGAGGAGGAAGACGGCGGCGACGACGAGGCGGCGGGCGGAGCGGCGGGTCGGATCGGTCACGGTGGAAGCCCTCCCAGGACGCCGTAAGCGTAACACGCGTGGAAAGGGCGTTCCTTGACTTCATGGAGGCGCCGTCGGAGCATCGTTGACGCGCAGGAGGCGCCTTAGATGGGCAATCTCGGCATGCCGGAAATCATGATGATCATGCTTCTGGCGCTGCTTCTTTTCGGCCCGAAGAAGCTGCCCGAGATCGGGAAGCAGGTCGGAAAGGCGCTGGGGGAGTTCAGGCGCGCCTCGAACGACCTCAAGCGCTCGATCCAGGACGAGATGGACAAGGCTCAGACGGGCCTCGACTCGATCACGAGCGACGTGAAGCCCGAGCCGAACGCCGAGCCGCCCGCCCTCGCACCCGCCGCGGGCGCCGTGGCGCAGCAGAAGGCCACCGAGCCCGTCCCTCGACGTCGACGACGCCGTCGTGACCGAAGAGAATCCGAGAAAGGAAGACGGGGAGGAAGACCTCCCGCGGATGTCGTTCCTCGAGCATCTCGAGGACCTGAGGAAGCGGCTATTCGTTTCGGCCCTCGCGATCGCGGTCGGCTTCCTCCTGTGCTGGTGGAAATCGAAGGAGATTTTCCAGTGGCTCGAGAAACCCGTCCTCTCGGCCCTGCCGCCCGGGACGAAGCTCGCGTACACGCAGCTCACCGAGCCGTTCATGCTCTACATCAACATCGCCCTTCTGGCGGGCGTGTTCGTGGCGAGCCCGGTGATCCTCTACCAGGTCTGGCTCTTCATCGCGCCGGGGCTCTACCGCCACGAGCGGAATTGGGTTTGGCCGTTCGTCTTCCTGTCCGTCGTCTTCTTCGTGGGCGGAGGGTATTTCGGATACGCCGTGGGCTTCCCGATGGTGGCGAAGTTCCTCGTGGCCACGGGCGAGGACTTCATGCCCGTCCTCAAGATCGACGACTACCTCGACATCACGGCGAAGCTGCTCCTCGGCATGGGGCTCGTCTTCGAGACGCCGATCCTCATCTTCTTTCTCGCGCGCATGGGCGTCGTGACCGAGAAGTGGCTTCTCGCGAAGTTCCGTTACGCCGTCCTCGTCATCTTCATCATCTCCGCGCTCATCACGCCCTCGCCGGACATCCCCACGCAGTGCGCCTTCGCTCTGCCGATGTGCGCGCTGTATCTGCTGGGCGTGCTGATGGCGTGGGTGTTCCGGAAGCGCGACAAGCCGGCCGCATGAGCGGCGTCCGATGCGTCAGAGGCCGAAGAGCGCCAGCTCGTTGACGAGGGCGGCGACGCGGGGGTGGGCGGTGAGCTCCTCCCACAGCCAGCCGTGCCTCTGCTTCAGGTCGTCGAGGTGTCCGCGAAGCTTCGCGGCGTCTTTCTCGAGGGTCGCGTCGCGGAGACCGTCGACCTTGGCGCGCGCGTCCGGGGAGATCCGGTCCCCCAGCTTCGCTCCGAGATCGTCGAACGCAGCGCGCACGCGCTCCTGGTGTTCGGCGTCCGGTCCGGTCGTCGGGGGCGGCTTCGAGCGGTCGTCGTTCATTCGGCCTCCCGTTCACGGGACGGGAGAGAATGTAGCAGAGGGAGGCCGCCGTTGAAACGTCTGCCGGGCATCTGCATTGCACGAAGCGCCGCATGAACACCCCCGCGTCGGAGTCCGCGTCCCCGCCTTCCCGCCTGGATCGGGACGACATGCTGCTGCGTTGGCGCAAGGGCCGCGCCTTCACCCGCGTCCTCTTCGATCAGTTTCTTCCGGAAGATGCGTGGTTCGACAACCCGATTCCGGTCCGCCATCCCTTCGTCTTCTACGAGGGCCATCTGGTGGCGTTCGTCGTGAACACGCTCGTGAAGGGCGCGCTCGGCCGGCCGGGCGTCGATGCGATGCTCGAGCGCCTCTTCGAGCGCGGGATCGATCCGAAGGACGAGGGCGAGGGAGCGACGTTCGCCTGGCCGACGCGCGCGCGCGTTCTGCGACTACGTGCGCCGGGCGGAAGCCGCCATCGAGGACGCGATCACGACGATCGTGCGCGACGCGCCGCGCGAGCCCCGGCCCGAGCGGAACGAAGCCCTTCACGCGATCATCGAGCACGAGCTCATGCATCAGGAGACGCTGCTCTACATGCTGCGCGAGCTGCCCACGGCCGCGAAGCGCCGGCCCGCGGATCTCGAAGCGCTCCAGGTCGGGGGAACGCCGCCCCCGCGCCGCCGCGTCTCGATCCCTTCGGGCCGCGCGACGCTCGGCCTGGACCGCGAATCGGGGAGGTTCGCGCTGGGACAACGAATTTCCCCGGCTCGTGAGCGACGTCGACGCCTTCGAGATCGACGTCTTCCCCGTCACGAACGCGGACTTCCTGGAGTTCGTGGACGCGGGCGGGTATCGCGAGGCGTCCTTCTGGAACGCGAGCGACTTCGCCTGGATCCGGCGCGAGGGCATCACGCGTCCCCACGCCTGGTTCAAGCGCGGGAAGCGCTGGTGGTGTCGCGCGCAGTTCGAGGAGGTGCCGCTGCCTCCGGCCTGGCCCGTCTGGGTGTCGAGGGCGGAAGCGGACGCGTACGCGCGCTTCCGCGGCCGCCGCCTTCCAACGGAGGCCGAGTGGCATCGCGCGGCTTTCGGGCGGCCCGACGGGCGCGAGAACGCGGTTCCGTGGGGCGAAGGAGAGCCGGACACGGGCCACGGCAACCTCGGCGTGGCCCGTTTCGATCCCGTGCCCGTGGATTCTTTCCCGTCGGGCGCCAGCGCGTTCGGCGTGCAGGACCTGATGGGAAACGGATGGGAGTGGACGGCGTCGCCGTTCCAGCCGTTCCCGGGCTTCCATCCCATGGTGTCGTATCCGCGGTATTCGGTCGATTTCTTCGACAGCGACCACGCCGTGCTGAAGGGGGCGTCTCCCGTGACCGCCCTGCCTCTCGTGAGGCGCAGCTTCCGCAACTGGTTCCGGACGCAGTACCCGTTCGTCTTCGCGAAGTTCCGCACGGCCGGCGCGTGAGCTTCGCGTCGGACGTGCGCCGGGGGCTCGGAACGAGGCCGTACCGGCTGCCGCCTCACTGGTTCTACGACGAGTTGGGCTCCCGGCTCTTCGACGCCATATGCCTGCTCCCCTGGTACCGCATCACGCGCGTCGAGCGGCGGCTGCTCCGTCGCGCCGCGCGCGCGATGGCGCGGGGCGCTCCGCGGCCGGCGTTCGTCGCGGAGCTGGGGCCCGGCAACGGCGAGAAGCTGACCCTTTTCCTCGAGGACCTCGGAGGCGCTCCGCACGTTCTGCTCGTCGACATCTCGCCGGAGGCGCTCACCGCGTCGACGGCCCGCCTCGCGAAGGCGGGGTTCGGCCGCGTCGCCGCGGTCCGGGGCACATACGAGGCGGGGCTCGCGCGGATCGCGCGCGAGCGCCCGAAGCGCGGGCGCGCGCTCGTCCTCTTCCTGGGATCCAACGTGGGAAATTTCGAGCCGCCGAGGGCGGCGCGCTTCCTGAGGGACGTGAGGTCCGCTCTGGAGCCGGGGGACGGTCTCCTCCTGGGAGCCGATCTCGTGAAGCCGGAAGGAGAGCTCCTCCTTGCCTACGACGACCCGCTCGGCGTCACGGCCGCGTTCAACCGCAACGTTCTCGCGCGCATGAACCGCGAGCTGGGCGCGGACGTCGACCTGACGTCCTTCGCCCACCGGGCCGTCTGGAACGCGGGCAAAGGGCGCATGGAGATGTTCCTCGTGAGCCGGCGCGCGCAGACGGTGCGCATCCCCGGCGCGCGCCTCGAGGTGCGCTTCCGGAAGGGAGAGTCGATCTTCACGGAGGCCTCCTACAAGTACGTGTCCCGGGACCTGCTTGCCCGGGTGGAGGCCGCCGGATTCGTGTCGCGTTCCCATTTCGAGGATGGAGACGCCGGTTACGCGCTGACGCTCTTCACGGCCGTGGACCGACCCCGGTGAGCGGCTTCGAGGTTATGCTCCGCCGATCGTGCGTGAGCGGCTGACTCGCGTTTTCAAGGCGTTCACGTACCGGGACTTCAGCCTCCTGTGGGCGGGCGCGTTCACGTCGAGCTGCGGGACGTGGATGCAGACGGTCGCGCAGAGCTGGCTCCTCCTCACGATCTCGGGGAAGCCGCAGTACCTCGCGTGGGCCGACACGCTTCAGCAGGCGCCGTTCCTCGCCTTCTCGCTCGTCGGCGGCGTCCTTGCGGACCGGATGGACCGGCGGCGGATTCTCCTTCTGTCGCAGGTCGTCCAGCTCTCTTCGGCGTTCCTCCTCGCGGGGCTCGCCTACACGAATCGCGTCGAGGTCTGGATCATCCTCGCCCTGGCTCTCGTCGTCGGCCTCGCGCAATCCTTCGGAGGCCCGGCGTATCAGGCCCTCGTCCCGACTCTCGTCGACAAGGAGGACGTCCCGAACGCGGTCGCCCTGAACTCGATCCAGTTCAACCTCGCGCGGGTCGTCGGGCCCGTCCTCGCGGGCGCCGCGTTCGCGACGCTCGGCGCCGCCGCATGCTTCGGGCTCAACGGCCTCTCGTTCTTCGCGGTGATCGTCGCCCTTCTCTTTCTGAAGCGCGGCGCTCCGACGGGGGCTGCGACGGGGAGCGTCCTCGAGAATCTGAAGGCGGGCCTTTTGGCCGCGCACCACGATCGCGCGCTGCGTGGCCTCATCGGGCTCTCGTTCGTCGGCAGCCTTTGCGCGTTCCCCCTCCTGACGTTCCTGCCCGTCTTCGCGAAGGACGTCTTCAAGGGAGACGTGAAAGTCTTCGCGACGTTCCTCGCGGTCTTCGGCTTCGGAGCCGTGTGCGGTGCGATCGGGGCGGCCGGCTTCGGGCACGTGAAGCGCCGTGGCGCCCTTGCGGTCGCGATGCAGATGACGTTCGGCGCGCTCATGATCGGGTTCGCCCTGTCGCGTACGAAGTGGATCTCCTTCGCGCTCCTTTTCCTCGCGGGGGCGGCGCTCATGATCGTGTTCGCGATGTTCATGACGCTCGTCCAGACGAACGTGGACGACGCGCTGCGCGGACGCGTCGTCAGCGTCTACTCCCTCGCGTTCCGCGGCGCGATGCCCCTCGGCAGCCTCGTCGCGGGCTTCCTCGTGACGCTCGTGCGCGTCCCGTGGGTCCTCGTCGGAAACGGGATGCTCCTGCTGCTGCTCGGAGCGACCGTATTCCTGAGGAATCATCCGGAGGGTGTTCCGAAGCTCTAGCCGGGGGAAACCCTTCCAGGGTTTCCCCCGGACCCCCTTCGGGGTCACGGCCCCGCCCAGGCCCTCCAGTCGGACGTCTCCATCTCGAGCGTGACCGCGCGTTTTCCGCGATTCATGTTGAGGAAGATCTTCTTAGGCACCCAGACTGCGGGCACGTTGGGCCTCGCTTGCGGAAGCGGCTCGAACGTGGCCCTCAGGAACGCGATGTCGACGATGCGGGGATCGACGGTGGTCTTGACCTCGATCTCACTGGCGATTTTCGTCAGCGGGTCGAGGTAGAGCACGGCATCGTCCTGCGGCCGTCCGAGGCCGCGGCCGTGCAGCCGTACCTTGCCCGCGCGATCGGGGTCCGGCGGCATCAGCTCGGCCCTCTCTGCCCACGCCCCGACCCGTTCCGGGGTGAGGCGCGCGTAAAACTGCATGAGCGCCTGCGCCTGATCGAAGAGGACGTCCTCTTCCGTGTTCGTCGGGGGGGCGGCAATTCGTGCGCGCGGGTCGCCCTCCGGAAAGGGAGTCGGAGCCATCGACTTGTCGAACTTGACGATCTTCTTGATGAACTCGCCGCTGGGGCCCAGGTGCACGTTCTCGATCCGCGAGACGCGCAGGACACCGTCGACCTTCATCTCGGTCCTGAGCCGCCACTGGTAGTTCGCGAGACTCTCGCGCTCGCGCTTGAGCCCCCTGCCGACGTCCGGCTTGGACGGCGTGGGGGCTTGCGCTGCGAGCGGTAGAGCGGTCAGAGTTGCGGTCAGGCCGAGAAGAAGCGGAAGTCTCACGGAGGGAATCGTGCCACACACGGATGCCTCGCACGATGCGCTGAAGTTCGAAACGCTCGCGGTGCACGCCGGGCGCCGCCCCGAAGCCGCCACGGGCGCCGTCGCACCGCCCCTGTACCTCTCCACGACGTTCGAGCGCGACCCGGAGGGCACTCCGCTCGGCGGGCACACGTACATCCGCGAGTCAAATCCCATGCAGGCACTTCTCGAGGACGCCGTCGCGCCTCTCGAGGGCGGCGCGGGCGCGCTCGCGTTCGCATCGGGTATGGCGGCGGGCGTGGCGCTGATGCAGACCCTGCCGGCAGGCGCGCACGTCCTGATGCCGGACGACGCGTACTACGGCTGGCGGGTCGTCGCGCAGGAGTTTCTCCCGCGCTGGGGGCTCACTGCGGGTTTCTGCGCGATGGACGATCTCGACGCCGTGAGGCGGGAGCTGACGACCGCCACGCGGCTCGTCCTCGTGGAATCGCCCTCGAATCCGCTCCTGAGAGTCGCGGACATCGCGGCGATCGCGGAGACGGCGCGGGCTCTCGGAGCGCGCACCGTCGTGGACAACACCTTCGCGACCCCCGCTCTTCAGCGGCCGCTCGACCTCGGAGCCGACGTGGCGCTTCATTCCGTGACGAAGTACTTCGGCGGCCACAGCGACGTGCAGGGAGGGGTGCTCGTCTTCAAGCGCCGGGACGAGGCCTTCGAAAAGGCCGCCCATGTCCGCCACATCCTCGGTGCCGTCCTCGCGCCGTTCAACGCGTGGCTCGTCCTGCGCGGGCTGCGCTCTCTCGCCGTGCGCGTGGCCGCGCACAGCGCGAACGCGCTCGCCGTCGCGCGAGCCCTCGAGAAGCACCCGGCGGTGTCGCGGGTGAATTATCCCGGCCTGCCGTCGCATCCCGGCCATGCCCTCGCCGCGCGGCAGATGTCGGGCTTCGGCGGGATGATGTCCTTCCACGTGAAGGGGGGCCGCGAGGCGGCGATGGCCGCGGTGGGCCGGGCAAGGCTGTTCGTGCGCGCGACCTCGCTCGGTGCCGTCGAGAGCCTGATCGAGCACCGCGCGACGAGCGAAGGCGCGGGCTCGACCACCCCGCAGGACCTCATCCGGCTCTCGATCGGCCTCGAGCATCCGGACGATCTGATCGCGGACCTCGATCAGGCGCTGCGCTGAACGCCCCGTCTTGACCGTCCGCTTGCCGGATCGCGTGTCGGCGTGCACCATGAGCGGCTCGTGCCCGCCTTCCGCGAAAACGACAAGCTCTTTCACAAGTTCAACCCCGACCTCGGGCCGGGGCTCGTCGAGAAGGTGGAGGGGAGACGCATCGTCGTCTTCTTCCCGGCGGCCGGGACGCGTCTGACGCTCGCGGCCGACGACACTGCCCTGCGGCCGCTGCCGCTCGGCGCCGGGCAGAAAGCGCGCCTCGAGGGCGAGGAGGGAGAGGTCCTGGTGGCCGTCATCGAGCCCTCCGGAGTGCGCCTCGCCGACGGGCGAACCGTGAACCCGCTGCTCCTCTGGCCGCTCGCGCCGCCGGACGACCCCGTCGAGCGCCTCGCCGCGCTGCAGACGGATCGCGCGGCCGCGTTCCGGAACCGGCTCGACGGCCTCCTCCTCGCCGAGATCCGCCAGGCGACCGGGCTGGGCTCGTTCCTCGGCGGGCGCATCGCGCTTTTCCCCCACCAGCTCGACGTCGCCGAGCGCGCGACGGCGTCCGATCCCGTCCGCTGGCTTCTCGCCGACGAAGTGGGACTCGGCAAGACGATCGAAGCCTGCCTCATCCTCTCGCGCCTTCTGCGCACGGACCGGGCCGACCGGACGCTCGTCATCGCGCCCGCGACGCTCACGGTCCAGTGGCTCGGCGAGCTCTACCGCAAATTCCACCAGACGTTCGTCCTTCTCGATCGCAGGAGGCGACAGGACGTCGTGAAGGAGCACGGCGAAGGCTTCAACCCCTTCGAAGCGCACCGGCACTCGATCATCGCGCTCGAGGACCTCGTCGCGGAGTCCCGGCTGTCCGGGCAGGCCGAGGCGGCGGGGTTCGATCTTCTCGTCGTGGACGAAGCGCACCGCCTCGAGTGGCCGAAGGGGGGCACGGGGAGCGACGCGTACCGCGCCGTCGCGCCCCTGGCCCGCGTCGCGCGCCACGTGCTTCTGCTCTCCGCGGCGCCGCTCGAGGCGGACCCGCACGGGTTCTTTCGGCTGCTCGAGCTGCTTCGCCCCGACGCCTACACGTCCGAAGAGGAATTCCACTCCGCACTTCTGCGCGGCGCACCGCTGCCTCCGTGCACGAGCGCGACTCGCCGCGTGGATATCGGCGGGTTCCCGCCCCGGGTAGCCGCTCCCGTCGATCTCGAAAGCCTGCCCGCCGCCGGCATGACCGGCGACGGGAAAGAGGATCCGCGCGTCGAATGGCTCGCGAGGCGGGATGAGGAATGGCGCGCGGCGGGGACCGCCAAGACGCTCGTCTTCGTCCACGACCGCGAGACGCTTTCGACCCTCAAGGCGAGGCTGGAGTCCGCAACCCTCAAGCGCGTCGCGATCTTTCACGAGGAGCTCACCCCGGAACGCGGAGACGTCGAGGTGGCGGAGTTCCGGCGGGTCGACGGACCGTCTCTTCTGATCTCGACCGAAGCCGGCGGTGAGGGCCGCAACTTCGAGTTCTGCCGCCGGCTCGTCCTCTTCGACCTGCCGCACGATCCGGCCGCAGTGGAGCAGCGCATCGGCCGGCTCGACCGCATCAACCGGACGGCGCCCGTCGAGATCGTCTACTTCCGTCCTCCCGGCGGCTTCGAACGCGAGATCGTGGATCTCTACGAGCGCATCGGCCTCTTCACCTCGCCGCTCGGCGGCCTCGAGCGCTCGCTCGCCGACGTGGAAGCCGCGATTCGCAAAGCCGGGCGGGCCGCAAACGTCCGACAAGCTCTTCCCACCGAGGCTTTGGCGGCCGAAGTCAGGAGCGCCGCCGACGTGCGGCGAAAGGCCGTTTATCACCATCTTCACCAGGAGGGCTACACGCAGGAGAAGGCGCCGCACATCCTCGCGCGCGTCCCGCCCGACCTCGACGCGCGCCTGGAGCGCTTCGTTCTCGATGCCGCGGATCTCCACGGCTTCGAGACGCAGGAGCGCGCGGGGGAGCGGACGTGGTACGTGGAATTCGGCGCGGACGCTCTCGTCGAGCACCTGCCCGGTGTCTCCGGGGGAGCCCGATGGCTCGGCACGTTCGACCGCGACGAGGCCGTCCGCAAGGAAAATCTCGATTTCTTCGCGTCGGGCCACGCGCTCGTCGAGGGCATCTTCCGCGAGCTGGAGGACGGGGCGCGCGGGCGCGTGGGCCTCCTCTTGCTCGAGAAGGCGCAAGCCTCCGGAGCGGGGCTGCTCTTCGTCTTCCGCCATGGCGCGGGCGTCGAGGGGGTCGCGGTCGGTCTCGACGGCGCGCCGCGTCCCGAGTGGGCCGACCTGATCCTCCGCCGCCGCGGCGATGCGCGCGGCCTCCGGCCGGAGGACTGGCTGGGCATCCTCGGGAAGGCTGCGGCCGGCCGCATCCCCGACTGGGACTCGCTCGTGCGCCGCCTCTCGCGCCGTGCCCTCAAGACGCGAAAGAACCGCACGCTCGAGGCCGTCGCGGCGTTCCGTCTCATCCGGTAGGGAACCTTCCCGCATCCCCGGGGTCTTAGACTCGCGGAGGATTCATGAGATTCGCCCCTCGCCGCCTCTCGTTTCTCGGGTTCGGCGCTCTGGCCCTCGCGGCCGCCGGCGCGATCGCTCTCGCCCGCCCGTTCTCCGACGGTGCCCGCGCCACGGGTGGCGCCGCCACGTGGAAGGAAGTCGAACGCCTCGTGTCGGAGCAGAAGCTCGAGGAGGCCTCGGAGCGCGTCGCGAAGATCCGCCAGGCGGCTCGGGCCGAGGGCGACGAGACGAACGAGGCCAAGGCTCTCGTCCGCGAGGTCCAGCTCCGGACCGCCCTCCACGGGTACGAGACGTCGGTCCGCTTCCTCAAGGACCAGCCCTGGCCGAAGGGCCTCCTGCCGCGTACGGCTCTGCGGCTCTTCTATGCGCAGTCGCTCGTCACCTACACCGGCGCCTACGCGTGGGAGATCGGCCGGCGCGAGAGGGTTGCGTCGACGGGAGCGGTCGACCTCAAGGCGTGGACGCGCGAGGAGATCGCGGCCGAGGCCGTCCGCACGTACGTCGAGGTGTTCCGCGACCGCGAGAGCCTCGGAGACGCGAAGGTCGCGGCGCTCGACGAGTTTCTGGTGCCGAACAATTATCCGAAGGGGATTCGCGACACACTGAGGGACGCCACCGCGTACCTGTTCGTCGCGCTCCTCTCCGACTCGACCTTCTGGAGGCCCGAGCAGTCGAACGGCGTCTTCGCGCTCGATCGCGCGTCGCTCGTCGCGGGCGATTCCGCCGCTTCACGGCTCGTGGCGCTCGAGGACCCGTCCGTCCATCCGCTCCTCAAGCTCGGCGCCGTTCTCGACGACCTCGAGACCTGGCACGCGGAACGTGGCGAGCGCGAGGCCGCCCTCGAGGCGCGACTCGAGCGCGTGCGACGCCTCCACGCGGCGATGACGGACGCTTCTGATCGCTCGCTGATCAGGCGCGATCTCGCCAGGCGCCTCGTCGACGTCGCGGATGTTCCCTGGTGGGCGATGGGAAAGGCCGAGCTCGCGGAGCTCGTGAAGGCCGAAGAAAAACCGGGCAGCCTCGTGAAGGCGCGTGCCCTCGCCCTCGAGGGCTCGAGGACGTATCCGAAGTCGACCGGGGGCGAGCGCTGCCGGGCGATCGTGGGTCAGATCGAGCAACCCGACTATCGGCTCGCCGCGATGGCGGCGGACGGCCCGGGCCGGCGCTCGATCGAGGTGACCCACCGCAACCTCGGAGCGCTGCATTTTCGCGCGTATGCCGTGGACCTCGAGGAGCGCCTCTCTCTCGCGCGGGACTACAACCTCCTGCCGCAGGGCAGGGAGCTGGACTCTCTCGTGGCGAAGTCGACGCCGGCGGCCACGTTCCACGTCGATCTGCCCGCAACGCCCGACTTCAAGCTGCACAGGACGTTCGTGACCCCGCCGGCACTTTCACGGGGGTTCTACGTGATCGTGGCGTCGCCGCGGGCCGACTTCTCGGCCGGACAGAACCCGCTGCGCGCGGTCGGCATGCTCGTGACGGACCTCGTCCTCGACATCCGCCAGACAGACGACGGCGGCATCGAGGCGCGCGCAGTCTCCGGTACGACGGGCCAGCCCGCCGCGGGCGCGAGCGTCGCCCTTTGGAGGTACGACTGGCAGGCGGGGCACGCGCGCGCCGCAACGGCCCGGACCTCGGATGACGGGCTGGCGGCGTTCGACCCGGACCCCGACCGGAACGGAAAATCGCACTTTCTGTTCGCGCGGCGCGGCGACGATCTTGCGCTCGATCCGACCTATCTCGGCTTCTGGAACCGGCCCGCGCCCGCGGAGACTTCCTCGGCGCTCGTCTACACGGACCGCAGCATCTACCGGCCTCTTCAGAAGGTGCTCTGGAAAGCAGTCGTCTTCAGCGGCCGAGGCGACCTCGCGCGGTGGCGCGTCGTGCCCCAGACGCCGGTGACGCTCACGCTCGTCGACGCAAACGGGCAGGCCGTGGAGTCGAAGACCGTCGCGTCGAACGCCTACGGCTCGGCCGCGGGAGAGTTCGCGATCCCTGCCGGGCGCGCGCTCGGCGCCTGGAGCGTGCGTTGCGCGACCGGAGGGGCCGCCCCCATCCGCGTCGAGGAGTACAAGAGGCCGACGTTCGAGACGACTCTCGAGGTCCCGAAGGACCCGCTGCGCCTCAACCGCCCCGCGACTTTCCGCGGAGGATCGCGCTATTACTTCGGCCTCCCCGTCACGAACGGGAGCGTGGCCTGGCGCGTCACGCGCGAGGCCGAGTACCCGTGGTGGTGGGGCTGGTGGGGCGGCGGCCGCCCGGCGGGAGCCGAGACCGTCGCGGCCGGCAAAGCCTCCCTCGCACAGGACGGGACCTTCGCGGTCACGTTCACGCCGAAGGCCGACGAGCGCGCGGGCAAGGACGTCACGTACCGCTATCGCCTCTCGGCGGACGTGACGGACGAGGGCGGCGAGACGCGCTCTGCCGATCGGACGTTCCGCCTCGGGTTCGTGAGCGTGAAAGCAAGAGTCGAGAAAGAGAAGAATTTTTTCTTAGAAGGGAATAGGGCTGTGGGAAACGCGGCGCCGTCGCGCGGCGGCGGAGCACAGGGCGACGTCAAGATCGTCAGGACCGATCTCGACGGCAACCCGAAGGCCGGGAAAGGAACGTGGCGGCTGCTGCGGCTCGTCGGACCCGAGAAGGCGCTCCTCCCGGCAGAATTCCCTTCTAAGAAATCCGAAGGCGCCGATGGGTCTGGGGAGCCGCGCGCCGCGCTGATCGAAGGAGACGCCAAGGGAGGGAGCAAGGAATTCCAGACCCCGGGCGACCTCCTCCGCCCGCGCTGGTCGACCGAATACTCGATCGCCCAGTGGCTGCACGCGTGGAAGGACGGCGCGGAGACGGCATCAGGTGCCGTCACGCACGACGCGAAGGGCGAGGCGAAGCTCACGCTGCCCGCGCTTCCCGCGGGCGCCTACCGCCTGCGCTACGCGACGGCCGACGACTTCGGGGCGGACTACGAGACGTCGGAGGACTTTCTCGTCGCGGGTTCGACCGTGGCCCCCGCGCTGCCGCTCGTCCTCCTCGCCGAATCGTCCTCCGTGAGGGTGGGCGGCGTCGCGCGTTTCCACGTGGCGTCGGGAATCAAGGGTCAGGTTCTCTATCTCGACGTCGTCCGCGCCGGCAAGGTCATCGAGCGGCGCATTCTGCGCGCGGGGGCGGACGCGGCGCTGATCGAGCGAACGATCACGGAGGAGGACCGCGGCGGCCTCGGCGTCACGCTGACGGCCCTGCGCGACCACCAGTTCCTCCAGCAGACGCAGGCCGTCTTCGTGCCGTGGGACGACCGGGAGCTGAAGGTCACGTTCGCGACGTTCCGCGACCGGCTGCGGCCCGGCCAGACGGAGACGTGGCGCGTCACGGTGAAGGGCGCGACGAAAGAGCATCCGCTCGCGGAGACGGCCGAGCTCCTCGCGTACATGTACGACAGGAGCCTCGACGTCTTCGCGCCGCACCGGCCGCCGAGCGCGCTGTCTCTCCTGCCGAACCGCGCGACGCCGGCGACGTGGCGCGCCACGCTCGGCCCCGCGCAGGCGCTGTGGCTCACGAGCGGTGGTTTTCCGCCCCCGCCGTCGTGGGGCGGCCTCACGGTCGACCGCCTGAAGTTCGAGGACGGCTACGGCATCGGCGGCCCGGGGAGACGGGGAGGGGTCGTGGGCGGAATCGCCGAGGGAAGGATGGCCCAAAACCAGGCTTATCCCGCTTCGGCGCCGATGGCGATGAAAGCGGCGGCAGGTCGCGGAGACAGGGCAGGTCGCGGGCAAGGACGAGAGGTCCGAAGAGAGCCGATTCCCTTTCTAAGAAGAAAGACACCGAAAGGACTCGCGCGGACTCAACCGGCGACGCTTCGCCGGCCGCCCTCCGAAGCAATTTCTCCGAGACCGCGTTCTGGCAGCCGCACCTTCTGACGGGTCCCGACGGCTCGGCCACGATCTCGTTCACGGTGCCGGACTCCGTCACGTCGTGGAACGTCTTCGTTCATGCCGTCACGAGGGATCTCCGCGGCGGCTCGGCGGAGAAAGAAACGCGGACGGTGAAGGACCTCATGGTCCGCCCGTACGTCCCGCGCTTCCTGCGCGAAGGCGACAAGGCCGGAATCAAGGTCGTCGTGAACAACGCGTCCGAGAAGCCGCTCACCGGCACGCTCGTGCTCGACATCCTCGATCCCGACCGGAACACGAGCCTGAACACGGCCTTCGGCGTCGCCGACGCGGACGCGAAGAAGCCGTTCACGGTCAAGCCGGGCGGCGGAACGAATCTGACGTTCCTCGTGACGGCCCCGAAGGGCCTCCAAAACGCCGCGTTCAAGGTCACGGCGACAGCCGGCGACGTCTCCGACGGCGAGCTGCGCCCCGTGCCGGTCCTGCCGGGCCGGATGCATCTCGTGCAGTCGCGGTTCGTCACGCTCAGGAACAAGGACAGGAAGACCCTTCGCTTCGACGACCTCGCGAAGAACGACGACCCGACGCTCCTGAACGAGCGGATGGTCGTCACGGTGGACGCGCAGCTTTTCTACACGGTGCTCCAGGCCCTCCCGTATCTCGTCAACTACCCCTACGAGTGCACGGAGCAGACGCTGAACCGCTTCGTCTCGACGGGCATAGTCTCGAGCGTCTACAAGGACTATCCGGCCGTCGCGAAGATGGCCGCCGAGATGTCGAAGCGGACGACCCCTCTCGAGAGCTGGGACGCCCTCGACCCGAACCGGAAGATGGCGCTCGAGGAGACGCCGTGGCTCGTGACGGCGCGCGGCGGCCGCACGGACGTGGAGTCGATCGACGTCCTCGACCCGCGCGTCGCGCGGGCGAACCGCGAGTCGGCTCTCGCGCGGCTGCGAAAGGCGCAGACGTCCGTCGGCGGGTTCCCGTGGTTCCCGGGCGGTCCGCCGTCGCCGTACATGACGCTCTACATCCTCCACGGCCTCGCGAAAGCCGCCGAGTTCGGCGTGGACGTCCCGAAGGACATGACCCAGCGCGCTTTCTCCTACGTCGGCGAGCACTACCGCACGGAGTGGAAGCGCTGCATGTCGCTGAACGGGTGCTGGGAATTCATCACGTTCCTGAACTACGTCGTCTCGGCGTATCCCGACGCGTCCTTTTCGAACGGCGTCATCACGGAGGCCGAGCGCCGGGAGATGCTCGACTACTCGTTCAAGCATTGGAAGGTCCACTCGCCGTATCTGAAGGGCTACCTCGCGCTGACGTTGAGGCGCATGGGCCGTCCGGCGGAGGCCGGCCTCGTGTGGGCGTCCGTGATGGACTCGGCGAAGACGAACGACGAGCAGGGCACGTTCTGGGCTCCGGAGGACCGTTCGTGGCTCTGGTACAACGACACGATCGAGACGCACGCCTTCGCCCTGCGAACGCTCCTCGAGCTGGACCCCCGGAATCCGAAGACAGACGGAATCGTCCAGTGGCTGCTCCTCAACAAGAAGCTGAACCAGTGGAAATCGACTCGGGCGACGGCCGAGGTCATCTACTCCCTCGTCCACTACCTGAAGCGCGAGGGCGCGCTCGGCATCCCCGAGGACGCGACCGTGACCGTCGGGACGCAGAAGGTCACGTTCACTTTCGACCCGGCCACGTACACCGGGAGGAACAACCGCGTCGTCGTGCCCGGAGACAGGATCGACCCGAAAACGACGTCGACGGTGGTCGTCGAGAAGGAGAGCAAGGGCTTCGCGTTCGCTTCGGCCGCGTGGCACTACTCCACGGACAAGCTCCCGGCTGAGGATCGCGGCGACTTCTTTTCCGTCTCGCGCAAGTACTTCCGGCGCGCGACGAACGGGCGCGAGTTCGTCCTCACGCCTCTTGCGGAAGGCGCGGCGCTGAAGCCGGGGGACGAAATCGAGGTGCAGATCTCTCTCAGGACGAAGCACGAAGCCGAGTACGTTCACCTCAGGGATCCCCGCGCGGCAGGTCTCGAGCCGGAAAACGCGGTCTCACGCTGGAAGTGGGACCTCGGGATCGCCTGGTACGAGGAGACCCGCGACTCGGCCACGAACTTCTTTTTCGAGCGTCTGCCGGTGGGGCAATACACGTTCAAATACCGGCTGCGCGCGAACATGGCGGGCACGTTCCGCGTGGGACCCGCGACGGTCCAATCGATGTACGCACCCGAGTTCAACGCCTTCTCGGCGGGCGCGGTCCTCGTCGTCACCGGGAATTGAGACGCGGCGGCGCGGGCTATGATTCTCGCGAGTGCTCACGAACTCGCCCGCCCGGCCCGGTTCCCGCGCTCCGGGAGCGCTCGCGTGGATCGCGCTCGCCCTCGGCCTCGGGGCATCGCTGTTCATATGGCAGGAAAGCCGCGGCCAGCTCAAACTGAGGTCGGTCGCGCGAATCCAACGTGCCGCCCAGCGCGTGTCGACCGCGCTTCAGGCGAGCCTCGGCTCGTACGAGAGCACGCTCCGCGGCGGCGCCGGTTTCTTCGCATACCACGGCGACGTATCGGAATCCGCGTTCCGGAGCTACTGGCAGGGGCTGGGCTTCGCGGCTCGGGATGCGAGCGTGGGCTCACTGGCGTTCATCGTGCCCGTGCGGCGCGCCGATCTCGCGGCTTACCTCGAGCGCAGGCGCCTCGCAGGACCTGCTTTGAACCTGCAGACGTCCGGCGAGCGGGACGACCTTTTCCTCATCCAGTTCTACGAGGGGACCGAGCCCTCGTCGGACGTGGTCGGCTTCGACACGGGAGCGGTCCCGGCGAACCGGGAGGCGCTCGAGCAGGCGCGTGACCTCGGCCTCGCGCGCGTGGCGGCCCCGATCGCTCCCCGCGACCCGACGGTCGGCCCGGCAATGGCCGTTCAGTATCCCGTCTTTCGCGGGCCGGCCGCTCCCGTCACCGTAGCGGAGCGCCGGGAGAGGATTCTCGGCTGGGTCTCGCTACTCGTCCGCATCCGCCCGATCATGGAGAGGATCCTTCGCGAGGAGGACACGGACCTTGCGGTCTCGCTGCACGACGGGGCAGCCGCTGGCACCTCGGCTCTCCTCTACGCGCCGCCGGGACCGGATCCCGCGCAAGGCGCGCCGGCCGCGACCGCCCCGCTCGAGCTCGGCGGCCACAACTTCACGCTGGAGTTCGAAGCCCGGCCGGCGTTCATGGTCACGCAGGGAAGCCGCCGGTCGCGCGACCTCCTGGTCGCGGGCCTTCTCGTGACCGGCCTCCTGTTCGGAATCGTCTGGTCCCTGACCGCCACGAGGGCGCGCGCCCTCAGCCTCGCGGGAAAAATGACGGAATCGCTCCGGGAGTCCGAGCAGAGGTACGGACATCTCTTCCAACAGAGCCTCGCCGGAATCTACCGCTCGACGCCCGAAGGCCAGATCCTCGAATGCAACGAGGCGTTTGCCCACCTTTACGGCTACGAGTCGCGACAGGACGTCCTCGATCGTTCCGCGGTCTCGCTCTACGAGAACGCGGACAGCCGACTGCGTTTTCTCGAGGCGCTGAGGGAGAAAGGCACGCTCGTCGCGCGCGAGGCGCGGGCGCGTCGGAAAGACGGCAGCCTGTTCTGGACACTCGACCACGCGTCCCTGCTGGCGGGCCCTCCGGAAGTCATCGAAGGGACGATCGTGGACATCTCGGCGCGCAAGGAGGCCGAGGAAGAGCTGCGGTTGTCGCGCGAGCGCTATCGAAGCGTCATCGAGTCGTCGCGGGACGGCCTTCTCTTCTTCGATCTCGCGACGCGGCGGGTTCTCGAGTCGAACCCGGCCTTTCAGCGCATGCTGGGCTACTCCGGGGAGGAGCTGTCCGCGTTGAGCCTTTACGACTTCGCTCCCGACGATCGCGCCTCGGTCGACGCGAACATCCACCGCCTCGTGGACCAGGGAAGGATCACGATCTCGAACCGCCGCTTCCGGCGGAAGGACGGCAAGGAGGTGCCCGTCGAGATCGACGCGGTTCTGATCGAGGAGAGCGGACGACGGACCGTGTTCAATGTCGTGCACGATCTCGCCGAACGGCACGCGCTGGAAGAGCAGCTCCGTCAGGCCCAGAAGATGGAGGCGGTCGGACGGCTCGCGGGCGGCGTCGCCCACGACTTCAACAACCTCCTGACGGCGATTCTCGGGTACGCGGAGCTCCTTCTCGACTCGGACCCCTCGCCGGAGGTGAAACGCTCCACGGAGGAGATCCGCAAGGCCGGAGAGCGCGCCGCCGCGCTCACGAAGCAGCTTCTCGCCTTCAGCCGCAAGCAGGTGCTGCAGCCGAAGATCCTCGATCTGAACGAGGTGCTCGGCGAGGTCGACGGCATGCTGCGGCGGACGCTGGGCGAGGACGTGACGTACGAGGCCGAGCGCGACCCGCACCTCTGGCGGGTTCAAGCCGACCCGGGCCAGCTTCAGCAGGTGCTCCTCAACCTCGCGGTGAACGCGCGCGACGCGATGCCGGAAGGCGGCGTCCTCAGAATCGCGACGCGGAACACGTCGCTTCGTGCCGCGAACGTTCCGGAAATACCGAAGATGGCGGAAGGGGACTACGTGCTGCTCGAGGTTTCCGACACCGGCCACGGGATGGACGCCGAGACCCTTTCACACGCCTTCGAGCCGTTCTTCACGACGAAAGAGAGAGGCAAGGGCACGGGCCTCGGGCTCTCGACCGTCTACGGGATCGTGAAGCAGAGCGGCGGCTACGTCCGCATCGAAAGCGAGCCGGGGAAGGGGACGCGGGTGCTCGTCTATCTGGCGCGCGTCCACGGCGCCGCCGACTCGCCTTCGAACGTGAGTCCCCGGTCCCTGCCGCGCGGGGGCACCGAGACGATCCTGCTCGTCGAGGACGAGGAATCCGTGCGCCGCCTCGCCTCCCTCCTGCTCGAACGGAGCGGCTACCGCCTCCTCGTCGCGTCGAGCGCGGAGGAGGCGCTCGACACGTCGCGCGGATACGCGGGACAGATCGACTTGCTCCTCACCGACGTCGTCCTGCCCGGCCTGAACGGACGGCGCCTCGCGGACCTGCTGAGCCCCGAGCGTCCCGCGATGAAAATCATTTTCGCCTCGGGCTATTTCGACGAGCGCGGCATCCTGGAGCCCGGAAGCGACTTCATCCAGAAGCCCTTCAACCCCGAGACGCTCGCGCGGACCGTCCGGCGCGCCCTCGACCGCAAAGGCCCTCAGACGGCCTGAACTCCTTGTTCAGCGCGAAATTCCGATGTTCGTCGCGTCCGGGGCGCCGCTCGCGGCAGAACGGGCGCGTGCTTTCGCGAGGAGGCGCGCGCGGATCGCCCCCGGCGGGACCTGACCCTCGGAAAGGAACTCCTCGTGGAAGCGCCGCTCGGAGAAAGCCGGCCCCTCGAGCGCCTGGCACTCCTCGCGCAACGCGAGGATTTCCGCCTTGCCCAGGGCGTACGTGATCGCCTGGGTGGGCCACTTGGAGTAGCGGAAGACCTCCCGGCGGGCGGAAGCGACGGCCGCGCGCTCATTCGCATCCGGATTCGACGCCGGATCGGTCGAGACCGGACCCTTCACGAAGACGACGTTTCGAACGTAGTACGTCACGGCATCCTCGAACGACATGAACCCGCAGTGGATTCCCGTGTCGATCACGACTCGGGCGTCGCGCAGGAGCTGGTTCTGAAGCTGGAAAAAGCGCTCTTCCGCCGTATAGAAGCCGTCGGGAAGACTCGTGCGCGGCTCGCCCACGAGGCGCTCGCAGTAGAGCGCCCATCCCTCGGACGACATCGCGTCCGCCCACATCGAAGCGGAATCCTCCACGCCCCCGGGCGACAGCCAGCGGATCGCGGAGATCGAACCGGACCGGGAACGTGTGAACTGGTAGTACCAGTCGTGGCCGGGAAAGCCTTCGTGCGCCGCCAGGCTCGCGACCGCCGCGCGCGCGTGCTCGCGAAGCGCCGCGGGGTCGTCGCCCGTCGGCGTCACGTAGAACTGCCCGACGCCTTCCTTCCTGAACTGCGGCGCGGGGTAATAGGCGGCGTCGATCGTGTCGCGCAGAGGCGGCGGCGTGAAGACGACATCGAGACGGTAATCGGCCGGGAGGTCGAACATTCCGGTCAGCCGGCCGTACTCCACGAGCCGCCGGCACCCGAGCTGGTACCACGACAACATCTCCGCGTCGTTCTTCGGGATGTCGTTCCCGAGGTACGACATCACAGCGCCGGGCGACGCGTCCTTCATCTGATGGGCCGCTGCGATGCGGCCCGCGAGAACGGTCATCTCGGATAGAGTCTCCGCGACGCGAGCCTTGCCGTAGGCGTGGAGCTCGCGCGGGGTCCTCGTCACGCGCAGATTGTTCTTCAGCGCCCACGAGTACTCCGCTTCGCCGGCCGCGAAGCGGTCCCTGTCGAACGCGGGCTTGAGCGCCTTCCCGTCGGGCTCGAAGAAGAGGTCGACGAGACCCTTGCGGAAATCCCGGAACGCCGCCGCGGCGGCGAGGCACGCGGCGGAGAGCGAGGCTTTCGTCTCGGCGTCGAGGCCGGCGGCCTTCTCCGAGAGAGACTTTTCGAAGTACGCTGCCGTAGTTTCGGCCGCGTCGACCGCGGACCTGATGAGACGCCGGTCCGGGATCGCGTTCCCTGAAGAGCCGCGCCGGACGTTCGCGAGAGCGGTCTTCAGGTAGGCGGATACCGCGGCGGCGCGCGCCGCGAGGGCCTGCCACTCGGCCTTCGTCCCCCGGGCACCGCCCGTCCCGGCGGTCATCCCTTGCAGCGTCCATTCGGCGCCGCGGAGGGGCTCCTCGACGAAGACGTCGAGGGCTTTCTCGTGGACGCCTCGGTCGAGGTTGTGCACGAGGAAGGCGAGCTGGGAGTCCATCACGGACGCGTCGATGCGGTCGGCCTCGGGAAGGGCCTTGAGGTCGATCTTCGAAAGGCGGGCCTGAAAGTTCGTCCACGAATTGCGCTCGGCGTGCAGGGCGGCCGGGGAATAGTCGCGGAGCCGTCCGTCCAGGACCGCATACGCGGGATCGAGGCCCCCAGCGCCGAGATACGTCGCAACGACCGGAAAGCGCTCGAGGAACTCCTTGAGGTACTCGGACCTGAGGGCCGCGAATTCCGCGGCCTTCGAGGTGGTGGATTTCTTCGAGGCCTTCTTCGGAGAAGAAGAGACGGGAGATTTCTGAGAAGGATTCGGAGGGGAGACCGGGGATTTCTGAGATTGCGCGTGAGGGGCTGCGGCAAGAAGAACCGCAATCGCCGCGACCGATGCGGCTCGAGAGAGAGATCTTTTTGATATTCGGGGCTGCTGATGCAGCCCCGATAGTAGAAAATCTTCTTCCCGAATGATCGATGTCAAGGGCGCGCTTCGCGCGCCGCGCAGCGGTCGCTGACCCTTGACATCGGTCATTCGGGAAATACCTCCATCAAGCAAGCTCTCGAAACCTCTTCGTCCATCTTCCCGGTCAGCATCTTCCAGACCATCACGTAGTCGCCCGCCAGCGAGTAGAACGGATACCGGAACGTGGCCGGCCGGTTCTTCTCCACGAAGAAATGCGCGGCCCAGGCGAAGCCGTAGCCACACAGAGGCCAGAGCCAGAAAGCGTGCCCGCTGCCGGTCCGGACGAAAAGGGCCGTCGCGGCGACAGGTCCGAGGATCGAACCGACGAGGTGCAACCGTCGCGTGAGGGGCTGGCTGTGCTCCCGGCAGTAGAAGGGCCAGAAAGCCGAGAAGGAGGTCAAGGGCTGAGACACCGTCTCTTTAGACTATCCTAGGGGCCGCATGAAGATCCTCTTCACGATGCTCAAGGAGGAGAACATCGACCCCCTGAACGTCGAGCTCCTCTCGGCGCTCGCGAAGCAGGGGGGGCACGAGACGTTCCTGTCCGTGCTGGAACACGGGGAGCTGGAGCGCGACCTCAACACGATCCGCCCGGACGTCGTGGCGTTCAGCGCGAAAACGGGCGAGAGCAACGTCATGTTCGACGTCGCGCGGGAGATCAAGGGCACGTTCGGCGACGACGTCCTGACGATCATGGGCGGCCCCCACCCCACCTTCAACTATCCGCGCATGCGGCTCCAGGGGGAAACACTGGCCGCGCCGCCGCCCCGCCCGGGCAGGCAGGCGCTTCCCGTCGAAGAGACGCACATGGACTACCTGGCCGTTGGCGAGGCCGACGAGGCCTGGCCCGAGCTCCTCTCGCGGCTCGCCGCCGGCACCCAACCCGACGACGTCCCCGGCATCGTCACCCGGGGAAACCGGCGGGCCGACGGCACGATCGCCCTGCGCGACCGCGCGAACTTCCTCGACGACCTGCCGTTCCACGACCGCGCCCTCGTGTACGACAAGACGCAGCTCAAGTACTTCGGGATGCGGACGTTCATCTCGCAGCGCGGTTGCCCGTATCCGTGCACGTACTGCTTCAACGCGAAGTTCAACGAGCTCTACAAGCGCAAGGGAAAGACGATCAACCGGTACAGCGTCGACCGGCTCCTCGAGGAGCTGCTCGACATCAAGCGGAACTACGACACCCAGTTCATCAAGTTCTACGACGACATGTTCGTGTTTCACGCCGACGACTGGCTGCGCGAGTTCTCCGAGAAGTACCCGAAGGTCATCGGCGTGCCGTTCCACTGCCTCACGCGGTGCGACCTCGTCCACAAGGACCCGGAGATGATCGACCTGATGAAGGCGGCGGGTCTTCACTCGATCACGATGTCGATCGAATCCGGAAACGACTTCGTGAGGCAGCACACCTTCAAGCGCACGATGACCGAGGAGGACATCAAGTTCGCCTTCGAGTACTGCGCCAAGAAGGGCGTGAAGACGTTCTCGAACACGATTCTCGCGATCCCGGCGCCGGTGATCCCGAGGGTGGACGACTCCCGGTTCGAGGAGAAAGCGGCGGGCGTCGTCGCGCACCTCGCGACCCACTTCCCGCGCATCAAGCGCGAGCCGTTCGAGAGCGTCCTCGCGGGCGGGGTCCCGCTCGCGCCACCCGCGCGCCGCGAGCTCACGGACCGGCTCGTCGCGCTCGGCCTCAGGCACGACCCGATCGACTACGACATCGAGTCGCTCGACATCAACGTCAACTGTCGCGTCACGTCGGGCGAGTTCGTGATGCTCAGCCCCTATCCCGGAACGCCCCTGACCGACTACACGATCTCGATCGGAGCGTTCGACGGCGATTACGAGAAGCTCCACGAGACTTTCCAGTCGCAGTCGCCGTTCCGCTGCTTCACCGAAGAGGAGAAGATGAAGCAGCTCAACATCTCGTTCCTCGGCGTGTTTCTCCTCGTTTTCCCGGGACTTCGGAATTTCGCGGTGAAACACCTCGTGAAGAGGCCGTGGACGCGCCTTTACTTCCTCCTCTATTTCCTCGTTCGCGGCTACGTACTCGGCATGCGCATCTATCCCATGCGGTATTCGTTCCGCCAGCTTCTCGGGAAGGTGCGGGCGAGCTTCACGCGCGAGCTGACGAAGCATTTCGTGGACGAAGGCCGGAAGTTCAATCGGAAGCGCCGACTCGTGCTCGCGCCCGCGTCGGACGTTCTCGGCGGGCCCTGGAAAGGCTAGTTCGCGCCGGGTCGAGCGAGAACGAAGAGTCCCGCCGCTCCGGCGGCCAGAGTCGCGAGGAGGTGCACCGCGACGCCGCTCACGGCCCCCGCCGCCAGTGAGACGCCGTCGAGCGCGAGCGCCGCCATCCAGCCTGACTCGGCCGTCCCGAAAGTGCCGGCGGGTGACGGGACGAGCGCCGCGGCGACCGTGGCCGCGAGAGTCGCGAAAGCGAGCGCCGCGAAGCCCACGTCGATCCCGAGGCCGGCCATCGTGAGCTTGAGCCCGACGAGGTGGGCGGCGAGGAACCCGACCGAGAACAGGCACGCCGCCGCATAGGCGAGCCGGTCGCGTCGCGCGACCTCGAGACCGCCGCCGATGTCCTCGAGGGCGCGCTTGATCCGCGAAGCGGGGCGCGCTCTCGCCGCGAGCGCTTCGAGAAGCGCTCCTCCCGCCTCCGGGAAAAAGGCGAGGCCGACGAGAAGGACGCAGAAGAGCCCCGCAGCCCATGGGCCTCCCGCCACCCGGTGTCGCAGCAGGACGACCGCTCCGCCCGCGAGTCCCACGAGCACCGCGGCGGCGGTGTCGATCAGCTTGACGAGGACGAAGACGCCGCCCGAACGCGACCACGAGACGCCGAGCTCGCGATGCACGAGCCCGAGCGACGCCACGTCGCCGCCTCGGAACGGAACGACCTGCACGAGGAAGTGCGTGGCGCCGGAAAGGCCGAATGCCCGAACCGACGCGATTCGCTCGCTTTTCGGGAGCAGAAAGTTCAGGCGGCCGGCCCGAAGTGCATGGGAAGCGAAAAACACCGCGAAGCCGGCGAGGAGCAGCGCAGGGTTGGCGTGCCTGAGACTTTCGAGGGCACCCGGTGGAGCGCGGCGGATCGCCAAGACGAACAGCGCAAGGAGCGCGGCCGTGAAGAGAAGACCGAAGATTTTCTTGGAAAGGGTAAGAGGGGCGCGGCGCGGGGAAGCCGCGTCAGAATCCTGCTGCGCCGGTGCCAGCGGCGCGCATCCGCCTCATTCACCTTCTAAGAAATTCTTCTTTTCTCTTCCCTCTTCCCCGACTCCCGGCGACGCTTCTCGAGCACGAGCTCCTCGAGCAGCGTGCGGTTGATGGAGATGAGATCCGCGAGAAGCCCCGAAAGCACGCAGACCACCGCCGCGACGAAGAGCACGGCCGCGAGGAGGAGCGACTGGAGGTGGCCGGCGGGATTGTGATCGGCCAGGACGAGGTAGACGTAGCGCCCGACGAGCGCGAAGCCGGCGGCGGCGAGGAGAGAGGCGCAGCCGAAGAAGACGGGCAGCGGCTTGTAGAGAGCCGTGATGCGCAGGATGTTCGCGCCCTGAACGAGCACGTAGTTCGTGGAGCGCCTGATCAGGCGCGACGCGCGCACCGGCGGGTTCGTGCGCACCGGGACCGAGGCGACGGCAATCTCCTTGTTCCCGGCCTGGATGAGCGTCTCGAGCGTGTACGTCATTTTCGAGAAGACGTTGAGCCGAAGAGCGGCCTCGCGGGTGAGGGCTCGGAAGCCCGAGGTCGCGTCCGGCACCTCCGTTCCCGAGGCGCGCCGCACGACCCACGAGCCGAGGCGCTGGGTCAGGCGCTTGCCGGGAGAGAAATCCGGCTTCGTCGCGACGCCGCGGTCGCCCACGACGATCTCGGCTTCGCCCTTGAGGAGGGGCGCCACGAGGGTCTCGACGTCGGCCGCCGCGTACTGGCGGTCCGCGTCCGTCGAGACGATGACGTCGGCTCCGAGGCGCAGGGCGGCGTCGAGGCCCGCGCGCCACGCGAACGCGAGGCCGCGATGAATCGGAAGCCTCACGACGTGGTCGGCGCCCGCGCGACGCGCGGCCTCCGAGGTTCCGTCGGTGGAGCCGTCGTCCACGACCAGGGTCTCCACGAAGTCGAAACCCCTCACCCGGCGCGGCAGCTCCGCGAGAGCGGGCCCGATCTGCTCCGCCTCGTCCCAGGCGGGAATCTGGATGACGAGCTTCATGGTGTGCCTGCAAGAGGTTAGCAGGGGACCGTGATATGACGACCCCCTCATCAGGAGGTCGATATGAGCTTTCCCGACGAAAAAGAAAAGGAGCCCGATTTCTCGGACGTCACGAGCGGCAGCTCGAGCACCGCAGGCGCGCCAGCGGGCGAGACCGTCACCCGGACGTACACGGTCGTCTCGGGCGACAGCCTGTCGAAGATCGCGAAGAAGATCTACGGCGACGCGAACCGCTGGAAGGAGATCTGGGAGGCCAACAAGGACAAGGTCAAGAACCCGGACCTCATCCACCCCGGCCAGGAACTGAAGATTCCGGGCGCCTGATCAACAAGGAGATGACGATGAGAAACCGCTTCGCCCTGCCTGCGCTCGCTCTCGCGGCCGCCGTGTCCCTTGCATCCTGCGCGAAGAAAGAGCCTCCTCCGCCGCCGCCCACGGCCGTGCCGGCCCCGACGGCGGTGCCCACGCCCGTTCCGTTCAAGGTTGTTTCCGTGGATCTCGGAAAGTCCATCGGGGACGACAAGAAGATCAAGGAGGACGCGACCACCTTCGGCCCGAAGGACACGATCTACGCCGTCGTCTCGACCGAGGGCGCGGCCGCGAAGGCCACGCTCAAGGCCCGCTGGACTTACGGCGCGAAGGGGGGCCTCGTGAAGGCCGTGAACGAGGAAGCGCGCGACATCGCGCCGACGGGTCCGGCCGTCACCGAGTTCCACATCGCGAAGGCCTCGGGCTGGCCGGTGGGCCATTACAAGGTCGAGATCCTGGCCGACGGGACGGTCGCCGCGACGAAGGAGTTCGACGTCAAGAAGTAGACCGCGCGTTTCGATGTGAGGAAGGGGGCGTGGCGGTCTTCGTCGCGCCCCTTTTCCGTCGACGGGAGGTCGCCCGATGAAGAGAATCCTCCGGATCCTGCCCATTGCCCTCGGCCTGGCCGCCGCGTCCGCCTTCGCGCAGGAGGGGCCGCCCAGGGAAAGCCGCCCCTTCCGCGAGCCCGACCTCGTCGAGATCGTCCGGCTCGATCCGACCATCCGGCTCGACGTCCGGTACGCGACTTCGAAAAACCTTCTCGGGCGTCCCGTGTATGCCGAAGCGCGTGCGTTCCTCCAGCGTCCCGCGGCCGAGGCGCTCGTGCGCGTGAACCGCGCTCTGAAGCCGGAGGGATACGGGCTCCTGATCTTCGACGGCTACCGGCCATGGTCGGTCACGAAGCTGTTCTGGGACGCGACGCCGGCCGACAAGAAGATCTTCGTCGCCGACCCGAAGAAGGGCTCGCGGCACAACCGGGGCTGCGCCGTGGACCTCTCGCTCTACGACCTCGCCACGGGGCGGGAGGCCGACATGGGCGGCGCCTACGACGAGATGTCGGCGCGCTCGTACCCGACCTGGGACAAGGGGTCGAAGGAGGTCCTCGCCCGCCGGGCCCTTCTCGCCGCCGCGATGGAGAAAGAGGGTTTCTTCGAGTATCCGGCCGAGTGGTGGCACTTCGACTACAAGGACTGGCTCGAGTATCCGATTCTGGACGTTCCGTTCACCTCGCTCGCGGCGCCGAGGGCCGCGTTCGCGGAAGTCGTGAATCTCCGGAAGGCCCGCGTCGTGGATCTCACGCACGCCTTCGACGATCGGACCCTCTACTGGCCGACGTCGCCGTCGGCGTTCGAGCTGAAGACGCTCTTTCGGGGGAAGACCGACCGAGGGTTTTTCTACGAATCAAAAACGTTTTCGACGCCGGAGCACGGAGGCACGCATCTCGACGCACCCGCCCACTTCTCGGAAGAGGGAGAGAGCGCCGATCAGGTCCCGGTGCGGCGGCTCATCGCTCCGGCCGTCGTCCTCGACATCTCCGAGAAGGCCGCGAAGGATCCGGACTACAGACTGACGGTCTCCGACGTCAGGAGCTGGGAGACCGCGCACGGGGCGATTTCCCGCGGCGCGATCGTCCTGCTCCGAACGGGGTGGTCGGCGCGGTGGCCGGACCGCAAGCGGTATTTCGGCGACGACACGCCGAACGACGCGTCGCATCTTCACTTTCCTTCCTACGGAGAGGAAGCCGCCGACCTGCTCGTGAAGCTCGGTGTCGCGGCGCTCGGGGTCGACACGGCTTCCATCGACCACGGACCCTCGCAGGATTTCCCCGTACACCGCATCGCGGCCGCCGCTCAGGTCCCCGGGCTCGAGAACCTCACCGGCCTCGGCGAGCTTCCCGAGACGGGCGCGTGGCTCGTCGCGCTGCCGATGAAGATCGGCGGAGGCTCCGGCGGCCCCGTGCGCGTCGTGGCGCTCGTCGGGGACTGATGGCGACACTGCGACAGCGATTGATGATGCGGCTGGTGAACCTCTACCCGCCGTATCTCGGCGCGGGCGTCCGCGTGTCGTACCCGAAGGACGACGCCCACCGGATCGACGTGCGCCTGGGCCTCCACTGGTGGAACAAGAACCTCTTCGGCACGCAGTTCGGCGGGTCGCTCTACTCGATGTGCGACCCGCACTTCGTCTTCATCGTGATGCGCCACCTCGGCCCCGGCTATCTCGTCTGGGACAAGGCGGCCCAGATCGAGTTCCTGAAGCCGGGCCGCGGCCCGGTCCGGGCGGCGTTCCACGTGCCGGCGTCGGCGATCGGCGAGATCCGCGCCGCCGCGGACCGCGGCGAGAAAATCGAGCCCGTCTTCACGGCCGAAGTCGTCGCGGAGACCGGCGGCGAGGTCGTCGCTCGCGTCACGAAGCGGCTCTGGGTGAGGAAGAAGGAGCCCCCTGGAACTTGACTTTGGGGCCGGCGGGAAGCGCGTCACGTTCGTGTTGACATGCAAGTAAATGCTTGCCTATCATCCGCCCGTGCCGGGGCACTGGTCGATCGACCTTCCAGGAGAGGTCGAACGTCACCCGGGTCCCGACACGCGGCCTGGAAGAAACCCGTCGAATTCATGCACCACTGCTCGACGAAGTGGGCGGTCTTCCTCATGAGCCTGAAGGACCTGCTGGAGAAGTCGGACGGGCGTCCGGCGCCGCGCGACGTCAAGATCCACGTGGGGGACTGACGGCTGACGCCGGGCCCGGAGCGCAAGCCGTGTGCTATCCTCCGCGGCTCCGGCCGAAACGCCGGAACTGCTCTTTGGAGAAGACGATCCGGGTCGAGGTCGGGGCTCACAAGACGTTCTTGCGAACGGCCCCCGGCGACAGCCCTCGGAGAGAAATCGCGACGCGTTCAGGCGCTTAGCTCAGCGGTAGAGCACTACCTTGACACGGTAGGGGTCAGCAGTTCGATCCTGCTAGCGCCTACCATCGCCCGACCTCTCCCGTGCCGCCGCCCAGAAGCCGCTCGAAGGCGCTTAGCTCAGTCGGTAGAGCACTTCCTTCACACGGAAGGGGTCAGCGGTTCGAGTCCGCTAGCGCCTACCAACCTCTTGTTCCCTTCCTCGACACGATCAAGGATTCGGATGTTTCCCGAATATCCGATGTCAAGGGTCTTCGACCGCTACGCGGCGCGCGAAGCGCGCCCTTGACATCGGGTATTCGGGAAGAAGATTTTCTACTATCGGCGGCTGCATAAGCAGCCGCCGCATATAAGAAAGAAACAGGGAAGAGAGTCTCAGATGTCCTCGGTGGAAAGCGCGAAACAGGTCGATGCGGCATCCGGAGGAGACGGAGGAAACATCCGTCTGACGCTGCCCGACGGATCGGTGCGCGACGTGCCTTCGGGCACGACCGGCCGTGCCGTGGCCGAGTCGATCGGGCCGCGCCTCGCCAAGGACGCTCTCGCCGTGAAGCTCGCCGGCGACGTCCTCGACCTCTCCCGGCCCCTCCGGAAGTCCGGCCCGTTCGAAGTCGTCACGCCGAAGCACCCGGACGCGCTGGAGCTCTATCGCCACTCCACGGCGCACCTCTGCGCGAACGCCGTCAAGCGCCTCTTCCCGGGCGTGAAGATCGGCATCGGGCCGGCCATCGAGAACGGCTTCTACTACGACTTCGACCCGGGCCGGCCGTTCACGCCCGAGGACCTCGAGAAGATCGAAGCCGAGATGAAGAAGATCGTCGCCGAGGACAACGCCGTCGTCCGCAAGGAGATGTCGAAGGCCGAGGCCGTCGCGATCTTCGAGGCCCAGAACGATCCGCTCAAGGTCGAGATCGTCGCGGGCATTCCCGAGGGCAGCCTCTCGTGCTACGAGCAGAGGGACTTCATCGACCTCTGCCGGGGACCGCACGTGCCTTCGACGGGCAAGCTCGGCGTCTTCAAGCTCACGCACGCGGCGGGCGCGTACTGGAAGGGCGACGAGCGAAACCCGATGCTCCAGCGCATCTACGGGGCCGTCTTTCTCACGCAGAAGGAGCTGGACGAGCATCTCGCGAGGCTCGAGGCCGCGAGAGCGCGCGACCACCGCAGGCTCGGCAAGGAGCTCGCGCTCTTCGTGTTCCACCCGTGGGCGCCCGCGTCGCCGTTCTTCCTCCCGAAAGGCGCGACGGTCTACAACCTCCTGATCGACTGGATTCGCGACCTGTACGTCAAGTACGGCTATCAGGAGGTCCTCACGCCCCAGATCTTCGACGAAGAGCTGTTCACGACCTCGGGGCACACGGGCAACTATCGCGAGAACATGTTCTTCGTCCAGGTCGACGAGCGCGAGTTCGGCGTCAAGCCGATGAACTGCCCGGGCCACTGCCTCCTCTTCGCGTCGCAGGCGTTCAGCTACCGGGACCTGCCCGTGCGGTACGCGGATTTCGCGCGGCTCCACCGGTACGAGAAGTCGGGCGTCACGCAGGGCCTGACGCGCGTTCGCTCCTTCTCGCAGGACGACGCGCACATCTTCGCGGCTCCGGAGAGCATCGACCGAGAGGTCGCGTCTTTCCTCACGTTCCTCGACGAGGTTTACGGGGCCTTCGCCTTCCAGGACGTCGCGATCTCGCTCGGCCTCAGGCCCGAGAAGCGGGTCGGAAAAGACGCCGTGTGGGACCGCGCCGAGAAGGTGCTCGAGGCGGCCCTGAAGGCGACGGGGCGGCCCTACGTCGTCTCCCCCGGCGACGGCGCTTTCTACGGGCCGAAGATCGACTTCCGCGTGAACGACGCGATCGGGCGGCCCTGGCAGCTCGGCACGTTCCAGTGCGACTTCAACCTCCCCGAGCTCTTCGACCTGCACTACACGGCCGAGGACGGAACGAAGCAGCGCCCGGTCCTCCTGCACCGCGCGATCCTCGGCTCTCTCGAGCGTTTCCTCGGCATCCTCATCGAGCACACGGGCGGCGACTTCCCGTTCTGGCTCGCGCCGGAGCAGGTGCGTGTCGTTCCTGTGTCTGAGAAATTAAACGAATATTCGGAGAAGATTCTTGGAAGGGTAAGAGAAGAGGGCCTTCGCGCCTCGATGGATTCCCGCAACGAAAAGCTCGGCGCGAAGATTCGCCACGGCGAGCTGGAGAAAGTCCCCGCCCTGCTCATCGTCGGCGAGAAGGAGCAGGCGGCCGGGACGGTCTCCCTCCGCATCCGCCACGGCGGGGAATTCAAGGATCAGAATATCGAAGAATTGCTTCGAATGATGAAGAGCGCGGTGGCGACGAGCCGAGGCGCTCTTCACTGGCAAGAATCGCCCGCTGACGAGGCGACGCACCCGGAGTGTTTCTCATATGCGGCGGCTGCTGTGCAGCCGCCGATAGCAGGAAATCTCTTCCCGAACTTCCGGTGTCAAGGGTCGAAGACCGCTACGCGGCGCGCGGAGCGCGCCCTTGACTCCGGAAGTTCGGGAATACAGTCCGAAACCAAGAACCCGAGTCTTTCTTAACTACAGGAGGATACAAACCTGGCATTTTTCAGAGGCGGCCCACGCGTTCCCCCGACGAAGAACTCTCCCATCAACGAGTTCATCCTTCGCTTCCAGCAGGTCCGGCTGATCGGCTCGGACGGAGCCCAGCTCGGCGTCGTCGACCCGCCGTCCGCCATCGCGAAAGCGCGCGAGGAAGGGCTCGACGTCGTCGTGATCGCCGAGCAGGCCGACCCTCCGGTCTGCAAGATCATGGACTTCGGCAAGTTCACGTTCGAGAAGAAGAAGAAAGAGCACGAGTCGAAGAAGAAACAGAAAATCACGCAGGTCAAGGAAATCAAGTTCCGCCCGAACATCGACGAGCACGACTACGACTTCAAGCTGAGGAACATCCTCCGGTTCCTGGAGGAGGGCGACAAGGTGAAGGCCACCGTCCAGTTCCGCGGCCGCGAGATGTCGCGACTGGACAACGGGCGGAAGGTCCTCGACCGGCTCATCAAGGACCTCGAAGGCCGGGCGCACGCCGAATCCGGCACCGAGATGATGGGAAACCGGATGCACCAGATCCTCGGTCCGATCAAGAAGCACTGAGAAGGAGTCCCGAACATGGCCACCAAGAGAAAGACGCACCGCGGCGCGGCGAAGCGGTTCCACAAGACCGCCACCGGAAAGTTCAAGCGCGGCCACGCGATGAAACGCCACATCCTCACGAAAAAGAACGCGAGCCGCCTGCGGGGCCTCAAGAAGGCCACTCTCGTGTCGAAAGCCGACACGAAGAACGTCCGGTCGATGCTCCCGTACGCCTAAACGAAGTCACTGGACAAGGAGAGACACCATGCCTCGCGTCAAGCGCGGACCCAAAAGGAAGAATCGCCGGGTACGAGTTCTGGAGCTCGCCAAGGGCTATTACGGCACCAAGCACAACTGCTTTCGCATCGCCGAGCTTCAGGTCGAGCGGTCTCTCGTCTACGCGACGCGCGACCGCAAGCAGAAGAAGCGCGAGTTCCGGGGGCTCTGGATCGTCCGCATCAACGCGGCGGCGCGCCAGCACGACCTCAGCTACAGCAAGCTCATGGCGGGCCTCAAGAAGGCCGGATCCGACGTGAACCGCAAGGTCCTCGCGGAGATCGCCGTCGAGGATCCGAAGGGATTCGCGAACATCGTCGCGTCGGCGAAGACCGCCCTCGGGCTGCCCGCAGCGGCCGCGAGCGCGGGCGCGTAGACGCCCGCGGACGAAGCGCACGAGCGGTGGCGGACCTTCTTCAGGCGATCGAAGAAAGACGAAGAGATTTCTTCGAAGAGCTGAAGACCGCCGAGGTGAAGGCCGCGACCGGGGGGCTCCTCCCGGCGGATGTGCGGGCGCTCCACGTCAAATGGCTGGGCCAGAAGCAGGGAATCGTCACCGAGCTGCTCGCGAGCCTTCGAACCCTTTCGAAGGAACACAAGGCGCCGGCCGGCGCCGCCATCAACTCGCTCAAGAAGGACGTGGAGGCCGCACTCTCCACACTCGAAGAATCCTCGGTTCTCTTCGAACGCCAGCAGAGGCAGAGGGCGCTCGCGGTCGACGTGACGCTGCCGCCGCGCGCCCCGCAGGTGGGGCGGCTGCACCCGCTGACCGTCGTGAGGCGGCGGATCGAAGCCGCCTTCGCGTCTCTCGGCTACGAGATCGCGCGTGGCCCGGACGTCGAAACCGATTGGCTGAACTTCGGGGCGCTCAACTTTCCCCCGGACCATCCCGCGCGCGACGCCGTGGACACGTTCTTCGTGAAGGGTGGCGGGGAAGGCGACGACCGGCTCCTGCTGCGCACGCACACCTCGCCGGTCCAGATCCGGACGATGCTCGCGCAGAAGCCGCCCATTCGGATCGTCATCCCGGGGCGGGTCTACCGGAAGGACGACATCGATCCGCGCCACTCGCCCGTCTTCCACCAGATGGAGGGGCTCATCGTGGACGAAGGGGTGACGTTCGCCGACCTGAAGGGCACCCTGGCGGCGTTCGCGCGCCTGCTCTTCACGCCCGAGACGAAGATCCGGTTCGGCCCGACGTTCTTCCCGTTCGTCGAGCCGGGCGTGGACGTGGCCGTCTCGTGCGTCTTCTGCAGGGGGACGGGCAGCTCCCAGGGCGCCCCGTGCCGCCCGTGCTCGGGCACGGGCTGGATCGAGATCCTGGGCGCGGGGATGGTGCATCCCGCCGTGCTGAGGAACGGGGGGATCGACCCCGAGAGGTATTCGGGTTTCGCGTTCGGCATGGGCATCGATCGCATCGCGTTCCTCGTCTACGGCGTCCCCGATTTGCGCCTCTTCTTCGAGAACGACGTGCGCTTCCTCGACCGCGTGTGGAGCTGAGGCACGGATGAAGTTCTCGCACGAATGGATCGCCTCGTATCTGCCCGGCCCCGTGCCGGACCCGAAATCGCTCGGCGAGCGTCTGACGGCGGTCGGCTTCATCGTCGAGGGTGTCGAAAGATCGGGCGCGGATACGATTTACGACGTCGAGATCACGGCGAACCGGCCGGACGGGATGAGCCACCGCGGTCTCGCGCGCGAAGCAGCCCTCGCGCTTGGGCGCCCCTTCGCGGATCCGGAACGGGGTCCTCTTCGAGAGGGCGAAACCGCCGCCGACATGCGTGCGCGCGTATTCGTCGAGGAGCCGCAGCTCTGCTCGCGGTATTCCGCGCGCGTCCTCGAGGGAATCCACACGGGCGCGACGAGCGGCGCCGTCGCCACGCGGCTTCGCGCGATCGGCGCGGGGACGATCTCCGCCCCGGTGGACGCGACGAACCACGTCCTCTGGGACATCGGCCAGCCGCTCCACGCTTTCGACCTCGACACCCTCGCGAAGGGGGTCGACGGCTTCCCGACGATCGTCGTGCGGCGAGCCCGGGCGGGGGAGACGCTCGTCACGCTGGACGGCGTCACGCGGGCGCTCACTCCCCAGCACCTCGTGATCGCCGACGCAGAGAAACCCGTCGCCCTCGCGGGCGTGATGGGCGGGCTCGAGACGGCGATCTCGGATCGGACGACGCGCGTCCTCCTCGAGGGAGCGCATTTCGACCCGCGCGCCGTGCGCAGGACTTCGCGCTCTCTCGGCATGCACACGGACGCGTCGCACCGCTTCGAGAGGGGGGCCGATCCCGAGGCGACGCGCGACGGGCTCGACCGGGCGGCCCGCCTGATTCTCGAGGTCTGCGGCGGCACCCTTTCCCGGGGCACGATCGACGTCCGCGAACGGCGGGCGACCCCGCATGCGCCCCGAGTGCTCACGCTCCGGCTCGCGCGCCTCGCGGCGTTCCTCGGAATGGACATCCCGGCCGCGCGATGCGTGGAGATCCTCACCGCCCTCGGATTCGCTCCGGTCCAAAACGGCGATACCGTGGGCGTGACAGTGCCCTCCTGGCGCGTCGACGTCGCGGGCGAGGAGGACCTCATCGAGGAGGTCATCCGGTGCGAGGGCTACGATCGCCTGCCCGAGACGCTGCCGCGCCCCTATGCGCCCGCGCGGCCTTCGCGGGCGGCTCTCGTCGGGGACCGCGCGCGCGATCTCCTGGCCGGCTTCGGGCTCCTCGAGTGCTCGACGTACTCGTTCGTCTCGGAAATCGAGAATGCCCCGTTCGCGTCCGCCGCGCCGGGCGCCCCCGTTATCGTCGAGAACGCTCTCGGCGAGCCGTTCACGACGATGCGCGCCACGCCCGTGATCGGGCTTCTTCAGAGCGCCCGGCACAACGTTCGGCGGGGCCAGAAGGATCTCGCCCTCTTCGAGGTCGGAACTGCATTCGGCTGGAATCCGAAGAAGAGAGAGAAGATTTCTGCTGAAGAAAAGACCGGAGACGAGAGAGTCATCGAAAGAACGAAAGTCGGGATCCTCCTCGCCGGCGCAAGAAGCCGCCACTGGTCGCAGACGGAGACGGCGAATTCGGATTTCTTCGATGGGGCGGGAATTGCAGAGGCGGTCATGAAAGGCCTCGGCTTGGGGAGCGCTTCGACCCCTATTACCTTCAAAGAAAATCTTCGGTTCTCTTCGTTCCTCGCGGCTGGGAGGGCGGCCGACGTTTTCGTGGCGGGTGAGCCCTGCGGCTGGGTCGGCGTCCTCGAGCCCGCTCTCGCCGCCTCCTGGGATCTGACCGATCCCGTCGTGGGCGACCTCGACCTCGACCTTCTTGCGGCCGCGCTGCCGCCACCCGAGACGTCCGTCGAGCCGCCGCCCCGCTACCCGGGCAGTGAAGTGGATCTCACCGTGACGCATCCGCTTTCGACGGCCTGGAAGACGCTCGAAAATGCCGTACGCAAAGGCGCGCCCGCGGAGCTCGCGGCCGTCGAGGCGAAAGGGCGCTACCGTGGCCCCGGCGTGAGAGAAGGATTCGTGAAGACGACTTTGACCCTGCGGTTCGGCTCGCCGCTGCGCTCTCTGGCCCGCGAGGACGTGAACGCGTGGCGCGACGAGGCGGCCCGGCGGCTTCTGGCGCTGCCGGACGCGGCGGTGGACGGCGTGCCGGCGGCAGGTTGAGGAGGACGACGTGAAAGAAACAAAAGGCCGGGGCGAAGGCAAGGCGGAGCCGGCGGGGGAAGCCACTCTGGAGGCCGTGCTCGACGCGATCGAGTCGCGGCTGGAATCGCTCGTCGAGGTGATGAACGATTTGTCCCGTGAGAACGGGCGCCTGGCCTCCGAGCTCGCGTCGGCCCGCGAGGCGAACGAGAAAAGCGGCGGAGCCGTGGCCGCGCTCGCGCGGCACGAGGCCGAGCGCGCGGTGGTCAGGACGCGGATCGAGCGACTTCTGAAAACGCTCGAGGAGACGAGCTTGCCCGGCCGTAGCGCCTGAGGCCGCGTGCTATCCTCTCGTCGCGACGCGAACCTTACGCCGCACGAAAAAATGGCACCTAAACCGTCCGTCACGCAGGTGGAAATCTTCGGCCAGACGTACTCCGTCCGGGCGGCAGGAGACCCCGCGTACATCAAGGAGCTCGCGACCTTCGTGGACCAGAAGATGCGCGAGGTCTCCGAGCATGCGCCGACCGTCGACGCCGCGAAGATCGCCATCCTCACGGCGCTCAACATCTCAGACGAGTTCTACCAGCACCGTTCCAAGTCAGGCTCCGAGGGTGATCCGGGGCGGGTCGCGAAGCGCGCCACCCGCCTCGTCGAAAAACTCGACGAGATCCTGAAGACGTCTTCTCGGGCCATTCCGGCGAGGGCCGGCAGCGAATCGATCGGCACCCTGCGCGGTGCGTGAATGGGATATGTCTTTGAACCGATATTCAAATCGTGGAGCCAACGCATTTGGGCCGTCCTGTGACGCCCCTTCGGGGGAACTAATGGTCTGCCCCGTGGGCTCCCCCTGTCTTACGACGGGTTCAATCGACACACCCCACACGGCCGAGGCGGGGCGCCATTATCCTGATCGCGCCCAACCCAGGAGACTCCTTCGGGATCGCGTCTAGCTTCGAACCGGATCGCCCTCGAAAGAACGCTCGATCGAGGGGGACCGACCCGTGAACTCCATTCAAGCCATCGCCGCCGAGGCCGTCCTCGCGGTCTTCGCCGTGGGCGTCCTCATCTGGGCCCTGAAAACCCGGGGAGCGGCATCCATCGCGAGGGCCGAGGCCGAGCTCGAGGCTCGCAAGAAGCTCGACGAAGCGAAGCTCGCCGCGGAGTCCGCCGTCCGGCGCGCCGAGGCAACCGCCCAGAAGACCGAGCTCGACGCGAAGGAGCGGGCGCTCAAGGCCCGCGAGGTCGCCGAGCAGGAGGCCGCGAAGAGGCGGGCCGAGCTGCTGGACCAGGAAAAGCGCCTCCTTCAGAAGGAAGAGAGCCTCGACAAGAAGATCGTCGTCGCCGAGAAGCGCGAGATGGAGTCCGAGAATCGCGCTCAGAACCTCACGAAACGCGAGAAGCGGATCGAGGAGATCGAGGTCGAGGCGCAGAGGAAAGCCGATGAGATCGTCCACGAGCAGCGCGAAAAGCTCGAGAAGATCGCCGGTCTCACGGCCGAGCAGGCCAAGCGCGACCTGATCCGTGAATTGGAGAACGAGGCGCGCCTCGAGGCGACGGGCCTCGTCCGGCGAATCGAAGAGGATGCCGTCGAGAGCGCGAACTGGAAAGCGAAGCGCCTCCTGTCGATGACGATTCAGCGCATGGCGTCCGAGCACGTCGTCGAAACGACGGTCTCGGTTCTCGACCTCCCGTCGGACGACATGAAGGGGCGGATCATCGGCCGCGAGGGCCGGAACATCCGGGCGGTCGAGGCCGCGACGGGCGTCGACATCATCATCGACGACACGCCCGAGGCGATCCTCCTCTCGTCATTCGACCCGATCCGGCGGGAAGTCGCGAGGCGCGCGCTCGAGCGCCTCATCCAGGACGGGCGCATCCATCCGGCCCGCATCGAAGAGGTTGTCGAGAAAGTCCGCGAGGAGCTCTGGCTGGACGTCAAGGCCACCGGAGAAGCCGCGGCGTTCGAGTTCGGAATCGCCGACCTTCACCCGGAGGTCGTCAAGCTGCTCGGTCGTCTGAAGTACCGCACGAGCTACGGGCAGAGCGTCCTCCAGCACAGCAAGGAAGTCGGGTGGGCGGCATGCCACCTCGCGAGCGAGCTGGGGGCAGACGTCATGGTGGCCAAGCGCGCGGGGCTCCTCCACGACATCGGCAAGGCGATCGACCGCGAGCAGGAGGGCACCCACCTGGAGCTCGGCCGGCAGATTCTCAAGAAGTACGGCGAGACGGAGCCCGTCATCCACGGAATGGAGTGCCACCACGGCGACTACGAGCCGCGCACGATCGAAGCCGTCCTCGTGAACGCCGCCGACGCGATCTCGGCCGCGCGCCCCGGCGCGCGCCGCGAGATCCTCGAGACCTACGTCAAGCGGCTCGAGAAGCTCGAGAAGATGACGGACGGCATGAAGGGCGTCGAGCGCACCTTCGCGATCCAGGCCGGCCGCGAGCTGCGCGTCATCGTGGACGCGAAGAGAGTCACGGACGACGAGTGCCTCTGGATGTCGAAGGACCTCGCCAAGCGCATCGAGGCCGAGCTCCAGTACCCCGGGCAGATCAAAATAACCGTCATTCGCGAGACGAGGGCAGTCGACTTTGCAAAGTAAGAAAGAAGATTTTCTTAGAAGGAAAGAGGGGCACCGTGCCCTATTCACCTTCAAAGAAACTTTGCAGGCCGGTACATGAAGCTCTTGTTCATCGGAGATGTCGTCGGCAAGCCCGGCCGCAAGGCGCTTTCTCTCCTCGAGAAAGTCATCGGGCGGGAGCACATCGACTTCACGATCGTGAACATCGAGAACGCGGCCGGGGGATTCGGCGTGACGGCGGAGCTCTTCGCCGAGATGACCAAGCTTCCGATCGACGTGTTCACGTCCGGCAACCACATCTGGGACAAGAAGGAATTCGTGCCGCTCCTCGACGACCTCGAGAACCTGCTTCGACCCGCGAACTACCCCCCGGGAAACCCGGGCCGCGGGTGGGCCGTCCAGGACACGCCGTCGGGCATTCCCGTAGGCGTCCTGAACCTCCAGGGGCAGGTCTTCATGGCGAACACGGACTCGCCGTTCCGGGTGGGCGACCAGGCGCTCGCCGAGATGAAGGCAAAGCGGCCGGAGCTGAAAGTGGTGGTCGTCGACATCCACGCGGAGGCGACCTCCGAGAAGCAGGCGATCGGCTGGTGGTTCGACGGCCGGGCGTCACTCGTCATCGGCACGCACACGCACGTTCCGACGGCGGACGCGCGTCTCCTTCCGAAGGGAACTGCCTATCAGGGTGACGCGGGCATGACCGGCGCGTACGAGGGGATCATCGGCTTCGACCCGAAGGCGATCCTCGAGAAATTCCTCTCCCAGACGCCGCGCTCGATGGAGACCGCGACGCGGGACGTCCGCATGTGCGGCGCGATCGTGGACGTCGACGAGTCGACGGGAAAGGCCCGCTGCATCACGCCGATCCAGGAGAAGCTGGCGGGTTGAGGCGTGTGCCGCGCGTCGGAACCCTGCTAGGATCGCCGCATGGCCGTCGACAAGGAGCTCCTCGACATCCTCGCGTGTCCCGCCTGCGACGCGCGTCCCCCCGTGACCCTGTGCCTCCTGAAGGCCGACGTCGCGAAGAACGTGATCGAAAAGTACCGTGAGAGCCTGAAGGACGAAGAGCCCGTCGTGACCGAGGGGCTTTCGTGCGCCGCCTGCGGACGCGTCTACCCGATCGTTTCCGACATCCCCGTGATGCTTATCGAGGAGGCTCTTCCGGCCGACGCCCGGATGGCCTGATCCTCCTCTGAGGCTCATACCCGAACCGATCGCGCGCCGAAGCGGATGGGAACGCGCGGCGTTCGTGTTCTTTCTGCTCGGCGTCGGAAGCGTTCCCGGCATCGGTGTGGCGAACATGTGCCTCGCTCTCTGCCTCGCCTCGACTCTCGTGTGGCGCTGGCGCGCGCGAGCGAGGGGCGACGATTTCCTCGGACCCTTCCGGCGGACGACCCCTCTTCATGGCCCGATCGGTGCCTTCGTGCTTCTCTCCTTCCTGTCCTGCCTGTTCTCGACACTTCCCTCGAAGTCGATCATCCAGATAAAGGGTTTCGGGACGTTCCTGCTCGTCTTCTTCGCGACCGCTCTTCTCGAGGACACCGAGGACGTGAAGCTCGTCGTGGACGCCTTGCGGATCACTGCGCTCTATCTCGTCTTGCGCGGGTTCGTCGAGTGGTTTTCGGGCGCCGACAACCTCGGCGAGAGGGTTTCGGGCGGTCTCTCCATCTACATGACGTATGCCGGCCTGCTCCTCGTCCTAGTGCCGCTCCTCGGAAGCCGCGGCCTCTCCGGCGGCAGCCGGGGTGAGCGCATCGCGGACGCTGCCGTCGCCGCAGCCGGCGCGCTCGCGATGGCTCTCACGCTCACGCGTGGCGCGTATCTGGGCCTCGCCTTCGGAATCCTCGCCGTCCTCCTCGTGGGGCGGCCTCGCCTCGCCTTCGTGGCGCCGTTCGCGGTCGCGCTCTTCTTCGTCCTCATGCCGCTCGCCGTGCGCGACCGCCTGATGTCCGTGACGAACCCGAAGGACGTCACGATGGGCGATCGTATCGCCATGTGGAAGGCGGGCCGCGCGATGATCGCGAACCGGCCGCTCTTCGGCGTCGGGCCGGGGCGCGTCGAGCCGCTCTATTCCACGTACCGCGTGCCCGGCTGGGTCAACCCGACCCCGGGGCATCTGCACAACAACCTCGTCATGATCGCGGCCGAGACGGGAGTTCCTTCCGCCCTCGCGTACCTAGCGTTCGTTGGGGCGTTCTTCGTGGGCGCTGTCCGGATCGTGCGCGCGACGCCGCGCGGAGACCAGGTGCGCGGGATCGCGCTCGGGGCCATCGGCTCGATGGCGGCCCTTTTCGCGGCGGGAATGTTCGAATACAACTTCGGCGACGTCGAGGTCCTCATGGCGACCCTCGTCGTCGCGACGCTCCCGTTCGTCGCGGCTCGCTCGCGCCGCCCCCCCGTCTAGAATCGGGACGATGTCGAGCCGCATCCCGGGCCGCGGGTACACCTTCCGGCGCGTGACCGCGCGCCGCGTCGCCGAGACGCAGATGTCCTTCGGGGACGCAGCGCCCCACGGGGGGCCGGACGCCGTGGCGATGACCGTGTCGCAGGCGATCGCGCGGATCAACGGGTTCCTTCGCGCGGGCCTTCAGAACGTGTGGGTACGAGGCGAGATCTCAGGCTTCCGGGGCACGGCGGCCTCCGGGCACTGCTTCTTTTCTTTGAAGGATGAGTCGGGCGGCGCCACCCTGCGCGTGAAGGTGTTCGCGAGCGACTACCGCCGTATCCCGTTCACGCTCGAAGAAGGTCTTCTCGTCCTTGCCCGCGGCACGCCGGACGTCTACCCGGAGCGCGGCGAGCTTTCGCTGCGGATCGTCGAGATCCAGCCCTCCGGCATCGGCGCGCTCCAGCTCGCGTTCGAGCAGCTCAAGGCGCGGCTCGCCGCGGAGGGCCTGTTCGAGGCCGCGAAGAAGCGCCCGCTCCCGCTTCTTCCGCGCCGCATCGGCGTCGTGACGTCGCGGCACGGAGCCGCATTGCGCGACATCCTCAAAGTGCTCGACGCGCGGTATCCGAACGCCCACGTGACGCTCTACCCGGCTTCCGTGCAGGGCGCCGCGGCGCCGGGGGAGATCGTCCGGGCGCTGCGTGCGTTCTCGCGCGTGCCGGGCGCCGCGGACATCGTCATCGTCGCGCGCGGCGGAGGCTCGAAGGAGGACCTCGCGGCGTTCAACGACGAGGCGGTCGTCCGGGCGGTGGCGGCCTCGAAGGTGCCGGTCATATCCGCCGTCGGCCACGAAGTGGACATCACCCTCACCGATCTCGCGGCCGACGTCCGGGCGGCCACGCCCTCGCAGGCGGCAGAGCTCGTCGTCGAGAGGCTGGACCGGTTCGAGGAGCGGCTCTCCCGTGGAGAGAGGGACTTGAGGATTTCTTTGAAAGGGAAGATGGACCGGGCGGTGCACAGCGTCGCCCGCCTCGCCTCGGCGCCAGCCCTGACGCAGTTCCCGGCGGCGGTCCACCAGGCCGGGCTCGATTCGCGCGCCACGGCGCGTTCCCTTTTCTCTTCCTTTCAACGAATCCCCTCTTCTCTTCTCTCCCGTGTCTCGCGCTACGAACAGGGCGTGCGGGCCTGGGTCGATCGCGCCGCGTTGACCTTCGTTGTCGGCCGCGTCCAGCAGGAGAGGCGCGCCGCCGCAGACCGCATGGCCGCGCGCGTCGCGGCCGCGAACCAGGGGCTCTCGATCGCCGCGGGGCGGCTCGAGGCGCTGAGCCCGTTGCGTGTGCTCGCGCGCGGCTACGCGGTCGTCACACGGCAGGGAGAATCGGCGCCTTTGACGGACGCGGCCCGCGTGGCGGCCGGAGACCGCCTCGGAATCCGCCTCGCGCGGGGTCGCATTCGGGCACGGGCCGTCTCCACGGAGGTCGATCATGAGTAAGGGCAAGACCGAGAGCCTTCCGAAGAGCCTCACGTTCGAGAAGGCGCTCACGCGTCTGCAGGACATCGTCTCCGAGCTGGAGGACCCGGAGAAAGGTCTCGAGGCGAGCCTCGTCCTCTTCGAGGAGGGAATCGCGCTGTCGCGTTTCTGCCGGGGCCGCATCGACGAGATCGAAAAGCGCGTGGAGGTCGTTCTGAAGGAGACGCCGGACGCGTTCGTGACGGAGCCCCTCGACGACGAGCTCGATGAGGGCGATCTCGAAGGGGAAGAGCCGGAGCGATGACGGGAGGCAAGGCTGGCGCGCTCCTGCCGTCGGCCCTCGAAAATCGGCGCCGGGAGGTCGAGGAGGCGCTCCTCGCCGTCCTGCCCGGGGAGGGAGTCGAGCCGGCCGCCCTCGTCGCCGCGATGCGCTACAGCGTCCTCGCGGGCGGGAAGCGGCTGAGGCCGATCCTCTTCCTCGCCGGAGCCGAGTCCTGCGGAGCGGAACGGCTCCCGGACGACGCCCTCGAGGCGGCGGCGGCGCTCGAGCTCATTCACACGTATTCGCTGATCCACGACGATCTGCCCTGCATGGACGACGATGCGCTGCGCCGGGGAAGGCCCACGTGCCACGTCGTCTTCGGCGAGGCGACGGCGCTGCTCGCGGGCGACGCGCTGCAGACTCTCGGCTTCGAGCTGCTCGCGACGCGGCCTGCCGGCGAGGCGCGCGCGGCCCGGCGTGCGCGCGCGGTCGCGATGACGGCACGGGCGATCGGTGTCGCGGGGATGGCCGGCGGGCAGGCTCTCGACCTCGCGGCCGCGAAGAAGGCGGTGCCCGAAGCCGAGCGCGCCGCTCTCCTCCGCCACATTCACTCCCTGAAGACGGGGCGGCTCATCCGCCTGTCGCTCGAGCTCGGGGCGCTGCACGCGGGCGCGGACGAGAACCGGCTTCTGAGCGTCGCCCGCTACGGGGAAGCCCTCGGACTCCTCTTCCAGATCGCCGACGACCTCCTCGACGTCACGCAGACCTCGGCGACGCTCGGAAAGACCGCAGGAAAGGACGTCGCCCAGGACAAGCTCACGTATCCCGCGGTCTTCGGGCTCGAGGGCGCGTTCCGCGAGCGCGACCTCGCTCTCGCGGCGGCACGCGACGCCGCGCGGGACCTCGAGGGCGCCGCCGGCCCTCTTTCCGGCCTCGCGGCGTACGCGGCCGGTCGCGACCGCTGAACGGAGACCGCGAGGCGTACAGTGTCCGCAATGCATCCCGCGCGCCGGATCTCCCTCGCGCTCGCGCTCGTCTGCCTGGTCGCGGCGACGGCGCTCTTCGTCCGCCTCGCGGGCGCGGAGGCGCGCGCACTGGAGGCCGCCGGTCGCGAGGCGGATGCCGTCGCCGGCCGGGCGGCGGCCGCGATCGGCTCCCTCCTCGTCTTTCAGGACGACGACGGCGCCCTCGAGACGGTCAAGGACCTCGTCCCCGGCGCCCGTCTCGTGTCGATCGTGATCTTGAACCGGGCCGGCCTTCCGGCGGCGGTCTGGCAGGCGCCGACTGCGGGAGAGGCGAGCGTCGCGCGCGCCGCGGTGACCTACGACGGCAATCGGGTCGGCACGCTCGTGCTCGGACTCTCGCTCGCGCCGGCACGCGAGGCGGCGGGCCGGGACCGCCGCGTCTCCCTCGCCGTGGCCGTCGCCCTCGCCGCGTTCGGGGCCGGCGTCGGAACGTTGCTGGTGCTCGCTCCCCTGAAGAAGCGCATGAAGGAGGTGTTCATGGAGCGCGAGCGCCTCACGGTCGAGCGCGACGCGCTCGCCGACTCGGCCGCGGAGGCGGGCGTCCTCCTTCAGCGCGAACGGAAGGACCGGCGCTTCGTCGAAGACACGCTTTCGGGGCGCGACCTCCTCGATCGAGACCGGCGGGTGATCCTCGAGAAGATCGCGCGCGGCGAGCCGCTGCACGTCATCCTCCCGGAAGTCGCCTCCCTCGTCGAGCACCAGCGCCCGAGGGCGATTTGCGCGATCTCGCCTCTCCGCCAGGGCGTTCGGGCCATCGGCTCCGCGGGCGCCGTCGGGCCGTTCGGAACCGCGCAGGAGGACGTCCCGCTCGGGTCCACGACGCCGCCGCTCGCGCGGGCGGTCGAGGAGCATCGTCTCGTCGTGACGCGCGACGTACCGGGCGACTCCCTCTGGGCCGCGTGCCGCGAGACCTTCGCGCCGCACGGGATTTGCGCCTGCTGGACGATTCCCATCGAGACCGGAGGCGGAGTCGTGCTCGGGACACTGAGTGTTCTCCTTCGCGAGGCGCGGCGGCCGGAGCGCGCCGACACGGCCCTTCTCTCGAACGCGGCCTCGCTCGCGGCGATCGCGATCGAACAGCGCCAGCTCGCCGAGCAGCTCGCGTTTCAGGCGCGCTTCGACTCCCTGACGAGTCTCCCGAACCGGTTTTCATTCGAGGAGAGCCTTCAAAGGGCCGTGTCGCGGTCCGCGGGAAGCGGTGAGCGCGTGATCCTCGCGTACATCGATCTCGACCGCTTCAAGCAGGTCAACGACACGTTCGGGCACGCGGGCGGCGACGTGCTGCTGCGCGAAGTCGCGTTCCGGCTTTCGAGCGCGCTCGTCAACGGAGACGTGCTCGCGCGCATGGGCGGCGACGAGTTCTGCGTGCTTCGGACGGAGGCGCCCGGCGCGTCGACCGCGGGCCGGCCCCTTCCGGAGCGGATCCTCGACGCGCTCAAGGCGCCTTTCGACCTCCGTGGCGAGGAGGTCTTCGTCGGAGCCAGCGTCGGCGTGAGCGTTTTCCCGGACGACGCGCGCGACGTCGTCGCGCTTCAGAGGCACGCGGACGCCGCGATGTACGCCGCGAAGAGCCTCGCCGGAAACGGCTACCGGGTGTTCGGACCCGACGTGACGCTCGGCGGAGGCGAGCGCCTGCGGCTCGAGAACGACCTCCGCAGGGCTCTCGCGCGGGGCGAGCTCGAGATCGTCTACCAGCCGCAGGTGGATCGCGACGACGAGCTGATGGGCGCCGAAGCGCTTCTTCGCTGGAACCATCCCGAGCTCGGCCTGGTGCGGCCGAACCGTTTCATCCCGGTCGCCGAGGAGAGCGGCCTCATCCTGTCCATCGGCCTCTGGGTCTTCGAGGAGGTCTGCAGCCAGCTTGCGGCCTGGAGGCGCGAAGGGGTCGCGAACGTGCCCGTTTCCCTCAACCTCTCGCCCGTTCACTTCTCCCAGTCGGATCTCGCCGAGACGCTCGAGCGCATCCTCACGACGCACGGCGTGCCGGGCTCCCTCCTGCGCCTCGAGGTCACGGAGAGTCTCCTCGTGAAGGACGTCGCGACGACGATGACGCTCCTCGGCCGGCTGAAAGCGCTCGGACTGGGCCTCGCCGTGGACGACTTCGGGACCGGCTATTCCTCGCTGTCGTACCTCCAGCTTCTCCCGATCGACGAGCTGAAGATCGACCAGGCGTTCATTCGCGAGCTGCACACCCCGATCGACCCCGGCAGCCGGAACGCGAAGCTCGTGCAGACGATGGTGACCCTCGGGCACGATCTCGGGCTCGTCGTGGTCGCGGAAGGAGTCGAGACGCGCAGCCAGATCGAGTTCCTGCGGCGCGCCGGCTGCGACCGCCTGCAGGGGTTCTTCGTGAGCGAGCCGCTTTCCGCGTCCGCCTTCTCGGATCTGCTCGCCGCAGCGGCCGTGCTCGGCGGCGAGTTCCAGGCAAGCTAAGATCGAAAGGTGGCGACGAGCTCCGACGACCGGCGTTTCGGGTGGACCGTTGGAGGCGTTTTCGCCGTCCTGGGCGGGCTCCTGCTCTGGCGTCAGAGGGACGCTGCGGCCGTCGTCGCGTTCGCGCTCGGCGGGCCTCTCCTCCTTCTCGCCGCGTTTCTCCCCGCTCTTCTCGCCCGCCCCCATCGCGCGTGGCTCGCGCTCGCGCGCTCTCTCGGGCGCGTCAACTCGGCGATCTTCCTGTTCCTCACTTTCTTCCTCGTGCTCACCCCGCTGGGCCTCGTCCTGCGCCTCTTCGGGCGCGACGAGCTCAGGCGGCGCGGGCGCACGCCCGACTCGATGTGGACGCCCTACCCGGAACGGAATCGCGATCCGCGGCATTACGAGACGATCTGGTGATGAGGAAGAGAGAAGTCCTAGCCGCAGCTCTGGCAATTCCTCAAATACCGCAAGAAGTACTGGCTCATGCCCATCGTGTTCCTTCTCGTCCTCGTCGGTCTCCTCCTCGTCCTCGCCGAAAAGAGCGTCATCGCTCCCTTCATCTACACGCTGTTCTAGAGCCGTGACGGCGATCCTCGGCCTCTCGGCCTACTACCACGACTCGGCGGCGTGTCTTCTCGTCGACGGGAGGATCGTCGCGGCCGCGCAGGAAGAGCGCTTCACCCGAAAGAAGCACGACGCGGAATTCCCCGCGCACGCGGCGCGCTACTGCCTCGAGGCAAACGGACTCACCGCCGACCGCCTCGACCACGTCGCGTTCTACGACAAGCCGCTCGTGAAATTCGAGCGTCTCTTCGAGACGTATCTCGACTACGCGCCGCGCGGATTCGCCTCGTTCCGCAGGGCAATGCCTCTCTGGATCACGGACCGTCTCTGGATGGCCGACCGCATCGGAAAGCAGCTCGGCTATGGGGGCCGGATCCTCTTCTCCGATCATCACGAGTCGCACGCGGCCTCGGCCTTCTACCCGTCGCCGTACGAGGCGGCGGCCGTCCTCACGATGGACGGCGTGGGGGAGTGGGCGACGTCCTCGCTCGGAATGGGCAGCGGCAACCGGCTCGACATGCTGGCGGAGCTCAAGTTTCCCCACTCCATCGGCCTCCTCTACTCGGCGTTCACGTATTTCTGCGGCTTCAGGGTGAACAGCGGCGAGTACAAGCTCATGGGCCTCGCGCCGTACGGCGAGCCGAAGTACGCGAGGGCGATTCGCGAGAAGCTCGTCCACGTCTGCGACGACGGCTCGATCCGGCTCGACATGGACTACTTCGACTTCGCCGACCGGCTGAGGATGACGGGGGAGGGATTCGAGCGCCTCTTCGGCGGGCCGGCCCGCGCGCCCGAGTCGAAGCTCACGCAGCGCGAGATGGACCTTGCGCGCTCGATCCAGGACGTGACCGAGGAGATCGTCCTGAAGATGGCCCGCCACGTGAAGAAGACGACGGGCGCCCGCTACCTCTGCATGGCGGGCGGCGTCGCGCTGAACTGCGTGGCGAACGGCAAGCTCCTTCAGGCGGGGATCTTCGACGACATCTGGATCCAGCCCGCGGCGGGCGACGCGGGCGGCGCGGTCGGGCGCGGCGCTGGCGGTGTGGCACCGCCATCTCGGGATGCCGCGGGAGAGCGCGGAGAAGCGGGGGACATGGCGGCTTCGAGAAGAGACGAGAAGAGAAGAGAGATTTCTTTGAATGGAAGAGGCAGGCGACGGCAGCCGCTGCGAGTGTCCGCGTCGCTCCGTCGCCGTCTGCCCCCGTACGAAGACGGCATGTCGGGCGCGTTCCTCGGCCCCTCTTACCCTTCTAAGCAAATAGAGACCTGGCTCGAGTCGACAGCACTACCCGTATCGAACGCTGTCGACCGCCGAGCTCTCCCGGCGTCGTCGCCGAGCTCCTCGCCGCCGGCAAGGTCGTGGGGCTCCTCCAGGGGCGCATGGAGTTCGGGCCTCGCGCGCTCGGCGGACGCAGCATCCTCGGCGATCCGCGCTCGCCCGCGATGCAGTCCGTCATGAACCTGAAGATCAAGTTCCGCGAGTCGTTCCGGCCGTTCGCGCCGTCCGTCCTTCGCGAGGAGGTCGGCGAGGTGGTTCGCATTCGAAGGCGACTCACCCTACATGCTCCTCTGCGCCGACGTCGCGCCGGAAAGGCGCCGCGCGATGACCGCCGAGGAGAACGCGCTCTGGGGAATCGAGAAGCTCAACGTGCCCCGCTCGTCGATCCCCGCGGTCACGCACGTGGACTATTCCGCGCGTCTTCAGACCGTGCGCCGGGAGACGAACCCGGTCTATCACGCGATCCTTTCCGCGTTCCAGGAGCGCACGGGCTGCCCCGTCGTCGTGAACACGTCTTTCAACGTGAGGGGAGAGCCGATCGTCTGCACGCCGGAGGACGCGTACCGGTGCTTCATGCGAACCGCGATGGACGCACTCGCTCCTCGAGAACCACGTCCTCGTGCGCGAAAACCAGCCCGCTTACCAGGAGAGCGGCGACTGGCGCCGGAGTTTCGCGCTGGACTGACGGCGAGGGGTCAGGGGAAGATTCCCAGCTCCATGTAGCTCACGGCGATCTTGTCGATCGCCGAGATGAAAGCCGCGGTGCGGAGATCCGACTTTCAGGTGTTTCTTCTGCACGTCGCGGATCTGATGCCACGCGACGGACATCGTCTCCTCGAGGCCCGAGTTGACGAGGTCCTCCTCCTCGGCCCCGTGAATCACGAGCTTTCGCTCGCCCGAGGACAGGTGCTTGCCCGTCGCGCCCTCGATGGACTTCACCATCTCCTCGGCCCTCATCTCCTCGAAGCGCTTCTCCATCCGCCCGAAGCGCACGTGCGAGAGGTTCTTCAGCCATTCGAAGTACGACACGGTGACGCCGCCCGCGTTGAGGTACATGTCGGGGATGACGCAGACGCCTTTCTGACGGAGGATCGCGTCGGCGTCGGCCGTGATCGGGCCGTTCGCGCCCTCGGCGATGATCTTCGCGCGCACCCTCGACGCGTTCGCCGCCGTGATCACGTTCTCGAGAGCGGCCGGGACGAGGATGTCGCAGTCGAGGAACAGGGCGTCCTCGCCGGGCAGGTCCGTCGCGCCGGGGAAGCCGGTGATCTTCCGCGTCGCGGCGCGGTGCTTCATCACCGAGGCGACGTCGAGACCCTTCGGGTTCGCGATCGCGCCTTCCCACTCGGAGAGGCCGACGATCACGGCTCCGCCTTCCTGGAGGAATCGCGCCGCGTGCGACCCGACGTTGCCGAGCCCCTGCACGACGGCTCGCTTCCCCGCGAGGCCGCCGGACAGGCCCAGCGTGTCGAGCAGCTCCTTGTCCGCGAGCGCCTCCCTCACCCCGAAGAAGACGCCGCGGCCCGTCGCCTCCTTGCGCCCGCGGATGCCGCCCTGGCTGATCGGCTTGCCCGTGACGCAGCCGATCGCGTCGATCTCGCCGGGATGGAACTGGGCATACGTGTCGGCGATCCAGGACATCTCCCGCGGGCCCGTTCCGTAGTCGGGAGCCGGCACGTCGATCCCCGGCCCGATGAAGTTCTTCTTCGTGAGCTCGGCCGTGTAGCGGCGCGTGATGCGCTCGAGCTGCTCGACGGACACTTTCCGCGGGTCGATCCTGATACCGCCCTTCGCCCCGCCGAACGGCACGTCGACGATCGCGCACTTGAAGGTCATGAGCGCGGCGAGCGCGAGGACCTCGTCCTCGTTGACGTCGGGCGAGTACCGGATTCCTCCCTTGACGGGCAGCTTGTGGTGGCTGTGCTCGGCTCGCCAGGCCTCGATGACCTCGTAGCCTCCCCCTTCCTTTCGGACCGGGAAGCGGAACTTGTAGATGCTGTTGCAGACCTTGATCTGGTCCAGAAGTCCCGGCGGGTAGTCGAGATAGCTCGCGGCGGCGTCGAAGTTCCGGTTGACGGTCTCCAGGAATCCGTTGGCAAGGGTCATCGATCCTCCGAAACCCCGAGTGTAGGCGAGGTCTTCGGCTGGGTCGAGGTGATCCAAATGGCTCATGACGGCAAGGGTGGCCGGCGCCTACGATGATGATGATGAGCCGGTTGGTGGGGGGCGCCGTGTTTCCGTCCGCCAGCCGGGTGCAGGAAGACAAATCAAAAGAGGGAGATCTCCCATGAAAAGTGCGTTCAATCCGTTCGAAATGGCGCAGTCGCAGTTCGACAAATCCGCGGACATCCTGGGGCTGGACGGCGCCACGCGCGACCTCCTGCGGTGGCCTCTGCGCGAGTTCCACTTCGCCATTCCCGTGCACATGGACGACGGGGCCATGAAGGTGTTTCGCGGGTTCCGCGTCCAGCACAACGACGCCCGGGGCCCGTCCAAGGGGGGAATCCGGTTCCACCCGCAGGAGACGATCGACACCGTGCGTGCCCTGTCGATGTGGATGACGTGGAAGTGCTCGGTCGTGGACATCCCGCTGGGCGGGGCGAAGGGCGGCGTCATCTGTGATCCGCACAACCTGAGCGCGCGCGAGCAGGAGCAGATCTGCAGGGGCTGGATCCGGCAGATCTCGCGGAACGTCGGCTCTCAGGTGGACGTGCCGGCGCCCGACGTGATGACGACTCCCCAGCACATGCTCTGGATGCTCGACGAGTTCGAGGTGATCCACGGCGCCCGGGAACCGGGTTTCATCACCGGAAAACCGGTGGGGATGGGGGGATCTCTCGGCCGGACCGAGGCCACCGGCTACGGCCTCGTCTTCGCTCTGCGCGAGGCGCTCCGGCTCCTCGGCCTGAAAGTCGACAAGACCCTGGCCAGCGTGCAGGGCTTCGGGAACGTGGCGCAATACGCCATCCGGCTCTACCTGAAGCTGGGCGGGAAGGTCGTCGCCGTCTCCTCGTGGGACCAGGCCGACCAGACGTCGTACTGCTTCCGGAAGGAGGCGGGCGTCGATCCCGACGCGCTGCTCGGCATCACGGACCGCTTCGGGGGCGTCGACAAGGACAAGGCTGCGAAGCTGGGATACGAGGTGCTTCCGGGCGACGCCTGGATCGAGCAGAACGTGGACATCCTGATGCCGTCCGCCATGGAGAACCAGGTGACCGGAGAGACGGTGCGGAAAATCAAGGACCGCGTGAAGGTGATCGCCGAGGGCGCCAACGGCCCCACGACTCCGGAGGCCGACAAGGTCCTCCAGGAGCGCGGTACCTTCGTCCTCCCCGACTTTCTGGCGAATGCCGGCGGCGTCACCTGCAGCTACTTCGAGCAAGTGCAAAGCAACATGAACTACTTCTGGGAACAGGACGAGGTCCTCGGAAAGCTGGACGTGAAGATGACGTCGGCCTTCCATGCGGTAGCCGACCTCGCGAAAAAGCAAAAACTCTACATGCGGGACGCGGCCTACGTCATCGCCGTCAGCCGGGTCGCAAAGGCCTGTCACGACCGCGGCTGGGTCTGACGGCGCACAATCCCGCTGATGGCGGAGTCGAGAGAGGAGCTCGCTCTTCCGCGTTTCGACCGGCGGCTCTTCGACGGAAAGGAGCCCGCGACGCGGATGGGCGAGGGGCCGGTGGGAGGGAAGGCCGCCGGACTGATACGGATCCGCGACACCCTGGCCGCGGCGTTCCCGGGCGTCTCGCCGGAGATCGAGATCTCGATCCCCACGATGTCCGTCGTCACGGCCGAGCACTTCGACCGATTCATGGAGGAGAACCGCCTCGAGGAGATAGCGCTCTCGGGCGAGGGCGACGACGCCATCGCCCGCGCCTTCCAGAAGGGCGGCCTACCCGCGGATCTCGTGGGTGATCTTCGCGCGTTGTCCGATGGGATCCACGCGCCTCTCGCCGTCCGCTCCTCGAGTCTCCTGGAGGACGCCCTCGAGCGTCCCTTCGCCGGCGTGTACGCGACCAAGATGATCCCGAACAACCAGCCCGAGCCGGACGCGCGCTTCCGGAAGCTGGCCGAGGCCGTGAAGCTGGTCTGGGCCTCGACGTATTTCCGGGGCGCGAAGGCCTACCGGGCGACGGTGGACGCGGGATCGCTGGAAGAGAAGATGGCGGTGCTCCTGCAGGAAGTCGTGGGGCTCCGGCACGGCGAGCGCTACTACCCGGACATCTCCGGCGTGGCGCGCTCGTACGGCTTCTATCGTTTCGGCTCGGCCCGCCCCGAGGACGGGGTCGTGCTCCTGGCGCTCGGACTCGGGAAGACGATCGTGGATGGCGGGTTGTCCTGGACTTACTCGCCGGCCCATCAGCGCGCGCCGGCGCCGTTCGCCTCGACAGCCGATCTCCTCGAGAACACGCAGACCGAGTTCTGGGCCGTGAACATGGGGAAGCCTCCGGCCTACGATCCGGTGCGCGAGACCGAATACCTCGTGAAAGGCTCTCTCGTGGACGCCGAAGGGGACGGCACGCTGCGCTTCACGGCGTCCACCTGGGAGGCCGCCTCGGACCGTCTCGTGCCCGGAGCAAGCGTGGCCGGAGCTCGCATCCTGAACTTCGCGCCGCTCCTCGTCCACGTCGAGTACGCGCTGAACGACGTCGTGAAGTCGCTCCTTTCGCACTGTGAAAAGACGGCCGGGGGGCCGGTCGAGATCGAGTTCGCAGCGACGCTCGATCCGCGCCGTGAGCCGCCGCTGAGACTCGGCCTGCTCCAGGTGCGTCCCATGGCGGTCTCGACCGAGCTCGTCGACGTGACGCAGGAGACCCGACCCGGCTGGAGAGTGCTCCTCTCCTCCGACCGTGTCATGGGGAACGGGATCGTCGAGGGGATCCGCGACATCGTGTATCTCCCTCCGGACCGGTTCGATGCGCGCCACTCGCGGGCGATCGCGGAGGAGATCGCGTCGAGAAACCGCGGGCTTCTCGAGGAGGGGAGCGCCGTACGTCCTCATCGGCTTCGGGAGGTGGGGCAGCGCCGATCCCTGGCTCGGCATCCCCGTGGTGTGGGGCGACGTGGCGGGAGCGAAGGTCCTCGTCGAGGCGTCGCGCCCCGAGCGCGGCATCGAGATGAGCCAGGGCTCGCACTTCTTCCACAACATCTCGAGCTTCGGCGTGAGCTACTTCTCCCTGCCGCCCGAGGGGCCGGGCACGCTCGACTGGGAGTGGCTCGAAAGCCGGCCTCTCGTCGCGGAAAAGTCCTTCATCCGCCACGTTCGTTCGGCGGAGCCCTTGCGCGTGGAGGTGGATGGCCGCACCGGACGTGGGATCATCTGGAGGCGCGACGAGGAGACATGACCTCACCGGATGACCCCGTCGACACGATCCTGGACGCGCTGCAGGAGCGCGCCAAGGAGCTCACCTGCCTCTACCGGGTGAACGAGATCTGCAACCGCCCACAGGTCTCGCTGGACGAGATCTTCCGGGACGTCATCGACATCCTCCCGCCGGGCTGGCAATACCCTGCCGAGTGCCTGGCGCGAATCACGGCGGACGGCGTGGTCTACGAGCCGCCGGGATTGATCGGCACGCCCTGGGTTCAGATCGCGCCGATCCGGGTCCAGGGTGAAACCGTGGGCAGCGTCGAGGTGTTTTACCTCGAGGCGATGCCGGCCTCCGACGAAGGTCCGTTCCTGAAAGAGGAGAGGAAGCTCATCGACACGGTCGCCGAGCGCCTCGGGCAGCTCCTCCTCCACCGCAAGCTGCTGGACAGGATCCAGGGCCGGCAGGAGGCGCTCGAGGGCCTCCCGCCGCCGTCGCGCCGGGACTGGTGGGTCATCATCGACTTCCTGCGCAAGACCGACGAGCACCTGCTGATGCGGGTCTCGCGCCGGATGATCAACTACCTTTGCTGGAACGGCATTGCCGAGGCACAGGACCTGCTGCCGCACTTCACCGCGGGCCGGAGCGGCGGGCCCGAAGAGGGCGGAGGCGAGAACCGACCCCTGGAGCGGCGGGGCATCGACTCGCTCGTCAAGGTCGCCGACGAGGTCTTTCGCATCGCCTCCGAGCACCTCGCTTCCGACGAGATCCTCTCGTGCATCCAGAAATGGATCAGGGACGAGAAGTCCGGCTTCCTGGTCGAGGCGGTCGAGAACCAGGGGACCCCCCTGATGGAGATCGCTCAGGCGCTGGGCCGCTTTCACAACACGGCCGTCGACGACCACGAGCTGTCGCGCACCGTGCAGGTGGAATTGAGGGTCTCGTTGATCCGCCGGTTCCTCACCGACGACCTCGACTTCGTCGGCACCGCCAAGAACTACATCGACGTGAGCGACTTCTACGAGCTTTCCCGCCGCGTCATCTGTCCTCCGAGGAGCCACGGCAAGCTCGGCGGGAAGAGCTCGGGGCTGTTTCTGGCGGCCCAGATCGTTCGCAAGTCTCCGGAGTACGCCGACGCTCTCGGACGGATCCGGATCCCGAGGACGTGGTACGTCACGTCGGACGGAGTGCTGAACTTCATCGAGTTCAACCAGCTTCAGGACGTCTACAACCGGAAGTATCTGGAGATCGAGGAAGTGCGGCGCGAATACCCGCACATCGTCCAGGTCTTCAAGGACTCCCACTTTTCGCCGGAGATCGTCAAGGGCCTCTCCGTCGCGCTCGACGACCTCGAGGGCCGCCCCCTCATCGTCCGCAGCTCCAGCCTGCTGGAGGACCGCATCGGGTCGGCGTTCTCCGGCAAATACAAGAGCCTGTTCCTGGCGAACCAGGGCACCAAGAGCGAGCGCCTGAACGCGCTGATGGACGCCATCGCCGAGGTCTATGCCTCGATCTTCGGGCCGGACCCCATCGAATACCGCGCCGCGCGCGGCCTTCTGGACGTGCACGAGGAAATGGGCGTGATGATCCAGGAAGTCGTGGGCAACCGCGCCGGCAAGTACTTCCTGCCGACGTTCGCCGGGGTCGCGTTCTCGAACAACGAATTCCGCTGGTCGGCGCGGATCAAGCGGGAGGACGGTCTGGTGCGCCTCGTGGCGGGTCTCGGAACGCGCGCCGTGGACCGCCTCGGCGACGACTACCCGGTGCTGATCGCTCCGGGCCAGCCCGGGCTGAGGGTGAACGTCACTCCCGACGAGGTGGTCCGCTACTCGCCGAGGAAGCTGGACGTCATCAACATGGAGTCGGGGCGCTTCGAGACCGTCGACCTTGAAGGACCTCCTCGCGGAGTGCGGACCGGAGATTCCCGGCGTGCAACAGATCGTCTCGCTCGCCGATGGTGAAAGCATCCACCGGCCCCTCCTGATCGACTGGGCGAAGGACGCGGACCGCCTCGTCGTCACCTTCGACGGGCTCATCGAGTCCACGCCCTTCCTCACCCAGATGCGCGCGCTGCTCCGCCTTCTGAGCGAGAAGACCGGCGGGCCGGTGGACATCGAGTTCGCTTCGGACGGAAAGGACTTCTATCTCCTGCAGTGCAGGCCGCAGAGCTTCTCGGAGGACGTCGCGTCGTCACCGATCCCCCAGGAGCTGCCGGCCGACAAGGTGGTCTTCGAGGCGCGGCGCTACGTCTCGAACGGCCGGATGCCGGACATCACGCACATCGTCTACGTCGACCCCGAGCGCTACGCGGCGCTCGAAGACGCCGACAGCCTCCGGCGCGTGGGGCGGGCCGTGGGCCGGCTCAACAAGGTCCTGCCGAAAAGGCAGTTCATCCTCATGGGACCCGGCCGCTGGGGCAGCCGCGGCGACGTGAAGCTCGGCGTCCCCGTCACGTACTCGGACATCAACAACACGGCGGCCCTCATCGAGATCGCGCGGAAGAGGGGAAACTACGTCCCGGACGTCTCCTTCGGCACGCACTTCTTCCAGGACCTGGTCGAAGCCTCCATCCGCTACCTTCCGCTGTTTCCGGACGACCCCGACATCGCGTTCCACGAGAAGTTCCTGAGGGAGTCGCCCGACATCCTGGCGGACGTGGCGCCGGAGTTCGCGGACCTTCGGGGTACGGTCCGGGTCATCGACGTGCCTCGCGCCACGCAGGGCCTCGTCCTCCGCGTTCTGCTGAACGCCGACCAGGACCGCGCCGTCGGCTTCCTGACGAGCCCGGGCGGCGGGAAGGAGGTCACGGCGGAAAGGAAGCGTTTCCCCGAGCCGGTGCCCGCGGAAGACCACTCGCGCTGGCGCCTGCGGATGGCCGAGCGCATCGCCGCCGCGGCCGACGTCGCGCGGTTCGGGATCAAGGGGCTCTACCTCTTCGGCAGCACGAAGAACGGCACGGCGGGCCCCGGCAGCGACATCAATCTCCTCGTCCACTTCTCCGGCACGCCGGAGATGCGCAGGGACCTGCTGGCCTGGCTGGAGGGCTGGAGCCTCTGCCTCTCCGAGATGAACTACCTGCGCACCGGCGTCACGACTCCCGGCCTGCTGGACGTCCACGTCGTGACCGACGAGGAGCTCGAGAACCCGTCCGGCTACGCGGCGAAGATCGGGGCTGTCACCGATGCGGCGCGGCCGCTGACGCTGGGGACGAAGGCTTCAGGATGACGCCCTCGTTCCTCCGGCCGTTCATCTTGATGACGACGGGGTCCGGAAACCTCAGGTGCCTCATGCACGACTTTTCGCTCGCGACCGGCTGCGCCGAGAGCCAGGCCCAGTCGATGAAGCCGTCTCCCAGCTCCGGGTTGACGGTGAAGTAGCCGATGTTGTTCGCCGTCAGGTTCTGGAAGAAGTGGGTGCCCTGCGACGGCGTCACCCGGAAGTCCTTGAAGCCGGTCTCGACGATGACGCGCGCGCCCGAGATCTGGTCCCACGTGACGGGAATCCCGAGGAACGGGTCCGCCGAGCCCCATCGGCCGACTCCGATGAGGACGTAAGGAGTCCCCCGGCTCGAGAGCTGCGGCGTTGAAGTCGGCGATCTCGTCCGCAGCGACATGGCTCCTCATGCGGTCGAAGCGGTCGTAGTCGACGACGACGAGGTCGCGCACGTCGTCGATGCGGCCGTTCCCCAGCACGGTCGCGCTCTGGCAGACGAGATCTTCGCGGGCCACCGCGCCGATCTGCAGCTCGGTCAGCTCCCTCGAGAGGGCCAGAGGGCGGAGCTGCAGGAAGCCGAACTCCTTCGGAGCGCTCCCCGGGCCCAGGAGGTCGACCGCGAACTCGATCTCCACCGGCGCGCCCGTTCCGCGCGTCGCGACCTGAAGCAGAGAGGCCAGAATCTCGGCCAGCGGGAACGTCTCGTGCTTGAGGATCGGAGCGAACGTGACGAGGCGGACGCCCGGGCGCGAAATGCCGTCGTAGACGGCCTCGTTCTCCGGGGAGTACGTGGAGCCCACCGAAGCCAGCGTCCCGTCCTCTTCGGCGGTCTCGAGGCCGTGGCGCTCGAGCACGAACTCGTGGAGAGCGGGCCGCGCCTGGGAGTCTGCGAAGGTCCAGGGCGAAGAACTCCCGCTGCGAATTCTGGCGGATGTCCCCGACGGACGAGAACTGCACGAGGTGGCGGGGATATTTCGGGCAGAACCTCACGCAGGCCTCGCCTTCCACGACGCTTTCCCCGAAGCCGAGGGCGACGGCCGCGATGCCGTCCTCCGTCCGGATGGGCGGCGAGGGATAGAAATTGTGCGACCGCGCCACGCCCGAGATGGCCGGGTAGAAGCGATCGCCGTGCGAGGCTCCCACGATCCGCTGGAGGACGACGGCCATCTTCTCCTCCTCGAGGCGGTAGGGCGTGGCGTCGAGGTAGGCCTTCGCGCGGTGCGAGAACGTGGAGGCATAGACCCTCTTGATCGCCGCCAGGAGCTGGGAGAGCCGGATGGCGCGGCTGCCGTGGTTGTTCGGCAGCATGTACGTCTCGTAGACGCCGGCGAAGGGCTGGTACTGCGAGTCCTCCAGCAGGCTCGAGGAGCGCACGGCGAGCGGGTAGGGAACGCGCCTTGAGAAGCGCGTCCAGGTCCTGCGCGGTCTCCTCGGGGAACGCGGCCGCGTGGAAGCGGCGGCGGATCGCCGCGTCGTCGTCGGTCTCGATCGCGAAGTCGCGCAGGCCGTTCTCGTCGAGGAACCGGTCGAAGACGTCCGCGCCGAGGACGACGGCGGACGGAACGGAGATGTTCACGTTCCGGAAGCGGCTGCGGACCCGGTTGTCGTCCAGGAGCACGTTGACGAAAGCCAGGCCGCGAGCCTTGCCTCCGAGAGAGCCGCCGCCGAGGCGCGAGAACCCGCGAGCCGTCGAACGTCGCGCGGTCGAAATCGGCCACGATGCGCCGGCCCCGCTCGGCGCGGTATTCCTGGATCGCCTGGATGAGCTGCCGCCTCAGGTTCTCCAGGCCGCCGAAGTCGGCGACCGTGCGCGGCCGGAGGCTGTGGGCCAGAGCGAACTCGGTGCGCGCCTTCAGCCAGGTCGAGAAGTGGTTTCGCTCGCCGTGATAGGCGAGGCAGGCCGCGGGGACCGTGTGGAGCATCTCCTCCAGCGTCTTCAGGTCGTGCGCGCGGCCCAGCTCGGTGCCGTCGGGCAGCCGGAAGACGAAGTCGCCGAAGCCGAAGTTCTCGGCGATGAAGTGCCGGAGCTGCTGGAGGAGCACGGGCGAGCCCTTGAGCTGGAAGGCGGCACCCACCTCCTTCGGCCAGCGCCTCGTTCTCGCGGCGGCTCGACTGCAGCATGATCGGGATGTCGGGCTGCTCCTCGCGCACGCGGCGCGAGAGCTCCACGCCGGCCCGCGGGGCGAGCTCGCCGCCGCGCGGGAACTCGATGTCGGAGATGATCCCGAGGATGTTCTCCCGGTAGGTCTGGAAGAGCTCCCACGCCTCCTCGAAGGTGCGGCAGAGGAGGATCTTCGGCCGCGCCTGCAGGCGCATCAGCTTGTGCGAGAGGTTGACCCCTTCGGGCACGAGGTTGTGCGAGTGGTTGATCACCTCGGTGTAGAGCACCGGCAGGAAGGAGGAGGCGAACGGAACGCTGTCCTCGACGAGGATGATGGCCTGGACCCCCTTCACGCCTGTGTCGTGCGCGAGGTTCATGCGGTCCTCGATGATCTTCACGATGGCCAGGACGATCCTCACGTCGCCGCGCCAGAGGAAGATCCCGTCGAGCACGGAGACGTCGCGTCTTTCGAGGAACCGGGTCAGCTCGCGATGGTCGTAGGCCAGGAGGACCACGTGAGCCTTCAGGCCCTCGCCCTTCAGCCGCCGGGCCAGCCCGATGGCGTCCATGTCGCCCACGTGCATCGAGGTGATGACGAGGTTGAAGCGGGGCTCCTTGCGGGCGAGCTCGAGCGCTTCCTCGCCGGTCGACACCCGGGTGACGCCCGGCACGTGCCGGAGGTTCAGCTCGAGGGACTCCGAGAGGATCCGCTCGTTGAGCTGGCCGTCCTCGGCCAGGATGAAGGAATCGTAGAGGCTGGAGACGAGCAGGATGTCCTGGACCCGGTACTGCATCAGGTCGTGGAACCCGCCCCACGGGCTCTCCGAGCGGAGGGTCTGATCGTCCGGGCCTCGTTCGGACATCGAATGCTCCCCGGGATGCGGCGCGGAGGGGAATCCTCCACGCCGCCGCCGGGGCCTAGGTTAGACGAGTCCCTGGTCGATCATCGAGTCGGCGACCTTGAGGAAGCCCGCGATGTTCGCCCCGTTGACGTAGTTACCGGGCGTCCCGAACCGCTCGGCCGTCTCGCGGCAGGCCGCGTGAATCGACTTCATGATGAGGTGCAGCCGGTTGTCCACTTCCTCGCGAGTCCAGGACAGGCGCATGCTGTTCTGCGACATCTCCAGCCCCGAGGTCGCGACGCCGCCCGCGTTCGCGGCCTTTCCGGGCCCGTAGAGAATGCCGGCGTCGAGGAAGACCTTCACTCCGTCGAGAGTCGTCGGCATGTTGGCGCCTTCGGCCACCGCATAGACGCCGCCCCTCAGGAGGTGCGCCGCGTCGAAGCCGTTGATCTCGTTCTGCGTGGCGCTCGGGAAGGCGCACTGCGCCTTGTGGGTCCAGAGCGGGTTGTGGTCGAGCTTCGGGTCCACCGGCGTGTACACGGCGCCCTTGAACTTCTCGGCGTACTCCTTGATGCGGCCGCGGCGCACGTTCTTGAGGTCCATCACGAAGGCCAGCTTCTCGGCCGTGATTCCCGCCTCGTCGTAGATGTAGCCCTCCGAGTCGGAGAGGGTCACGGGCTTCGCCTTGAGCTGAAGGAGCTTCTCGACCGTGTACTGCGAGACGTTGCCGCTGCCCGAGACGAGGCAGGTCTTGCCTTCCAGAGTCTGACCCCTCGTGCCGAGCATCTCGGACGCGAAGTAGACGGCGCCGTATCCGGTGGCCTCCGGGCGGATCAGCGAGCCGCCCCAGTGGAGTCCCTTGCCCGTCAGGACGCCGGAGAACTCGTTCCGGAGCCGCTTGTACTGGCCGAACAGGAAGCCGATCTCGCGCCCGCCCACGCCGATGTCGCCGGCCGGAACGTCGGTGTCGGGTCCGATGTGGCGGAAGAGCTCCGTCATGAAGCTCTGGCAGAAGCGCATGACTTCGCCGTCGCTCTTGCCTTTCGGGTCGAAGTCCGAACCGCCCTTTCCGCCGCCCATCGGCAGCGTCGTCAGCGAATTCTTGAGGACCTGCTCGAAGGCGAGGAATTTCAGGATTCCGAGGTTGACCGAGGGGTGAAAGCGGAGCCCTCCCTTGTAGGGCCCGATGGCGCTGTTCATCTGGATCCTGAATCCCCTGTTGACCCTGTACGTCCCCTGGTCATCCTGCCAGGTGACCCGGAACATGAGGACCCGCTCGGGCTCGATGATCCGCTCCAGGATCTTCGCGCTCCGGTATTCCGGGCGCTGCTCGAGAACGAGCTGAAGCGAGTCGGCAACCTCTTCGACGGCCTGGTGAAACTCGGGTTCGGCCGGGTTCTTGGCCTTGACCTCGGCCATCAGGTTCTTGACGTACACGGATTTGGATCCTCCTGTGGCCTCGCGGGTCTTGACGGGGCCCGACATGAATACTCCAGTTGATTCTAGGACTGATGCACCTTGCCCAGTGGGGGAGAAACCACTGTGTCCTAAGATCTCGGGAAGGACCTGATGACGGCGTCACTCGAATCCACGATAGGATCAGGAAGCTTCCCGGAAAGACGCTTTCCTGACGCCGGTTTCACCGATTCTTTACACCCAGCTGCAAGTCTGCGCGTTGTTTTTCTTTTCATTCATCTTCATTTTCAGCAGAGGTGACCACATGAAACTTCGCCCCCGTTTCGGATTTCCATTCGCCTCGGCCGCAATCGCGGCCTTTCTTTTGTCGGCCGTGCCTGCGTTCGGGCAGGAGACCACCGGCGGTCTTCAGGGGCTCGTGTCGATCAAGTCCGACAAGAGCCCTCTCCCCGGCGTCTCGGTGGAGGCCGTTCACGTCCCCACCGGCACGCGGTTCATGTCGGTGACCACGGCCAGCGGGCGGTTCACGATCCTCAATGTCCGCGTGGGCGGACCCTACACGGTCACCGCGAAGATCGCCGGCTTCAAGTCAGAGACCCTGAAGGACATCGACATCGCCCTCGGGGAAAAGCGCGACGTCGCATTCGAGCTGGAACTCGAGGCGAGGGCGGAGACCGTCAGCGTGACGGCCGAAGCCGAGCCGCTGATCAGCCCGACCCGGATGGGCTCGGCGCAGTCGGTTTCGAATGCCGAGATCAAAGCCCTGCCGACGATCCGCCGGCAGTTCCAGGACTTCGCCCGGACGAGTCCCTACGTCAACGTGGCCGCCAGCGATCCGACGCAGACGAACATCTCCGTCAGCGGCAAGAACAACCGGTACAACACGATTCAGATCGACGGCGCCGTCAACAACGACCTGTTCGGGCTCGCCTCGACCGGTACCCCGGGCGGCCTTACGGACACGCAGCCCATCTCTCTGGACACGATCCAGGAGATCCAGGTCGCGGTCTCGCCCTATGACATCAAGCAGAGCGGGTTCACGGGCGGAGCGATCAACGCGATCACGCGCAGCGGAACGAACGAGTTCCACGGCTCCGTCTACGGCTCCACGCCGGAACGAGAACTACATCGGAAGCGACGTCCCGCAGGCCAACGGCGACGCGATCGACAAGCCGATCGCTTCTTTCAGCTCGGACCAGTACGGCGCGCGCGTCGGCGGGCCGATCCTCAGAGACAGGCTCTTCTTTTTCGCGAGCGGCGAGAGGAACAAGCTCTCGGCCCCGACCAACGGGTCCGCCGACGGCTCGACGACCAACGTCTTCAACAACCCGGCGAACGCCGCCGCATTCAAGGGCATCCTGACCAACAAGTACGGCTACAACCCCGGCGGGCTCGGCGACTACAACACGCGCACGAACTCCGACCTCCTGCTCGGCAAGCTCGACTTCAACGTCACGAGCGCCCACCAGCTCTCGTTCCGCTACAACTACGTCGACTCCCTCAACGACGTCAACGGCGCCCGCAACTCCACCACCTACACCTTCGAGACGGGCGGGTACACGATCACCGACAAGACGAACTCGGGCGTGCTGCAGGTCAACAGCGTCTTCGGCGCCGAGTCGTTCAACCAGGGCCGCGTCGGCTACCAGACGATCCGGGACGTCCGCGCGGTTCCGGTCCAGTTCCCGTCCGTGTTCGTCTGCAACACCCCGAATTCGGCCTGCACGGGCAACGGAACGTTTTCCCTCGCCGCCGGGACCGAGCGGTCGTCCGGGGCGAACTCGCTCAACCAGGACATCCTCGAGGTCACCGACGACTTCACGCTCATCAAGGGCGGCCACACGATCACGATCGGGACCCACAACGAGTTCTTCAAGTTCGAGAACCTCTTCATCCAGGACGTCTACGGGACGTATTTCTTCAACAACCTCGCTGACCTCGACGCGGGGAAAGCCGCCCGGTACCAGGTCCAGTTCGCCACCGGGGCCGACCCGCGCCGGCCGACCCAGTTCTCCGCCCAGCAGTGGGGCCTCTACGTGGGCGACCAGTGGAGGGTCAACAACAAGCTGACGCTGAGCCTCGGCCTGAGGCTCGACGTCCCGCGCCTCACCGACAGTCCCGAGCTACAACCCGCTCGTCGACACGACCTTCGGGGTCAACACGAGCGACGTCCCGAGCAACCAGGTCATGTTCTCGCCCCGCCTCGGCTTCAACTTCAACCCGAGCGGATCCGGCAGGGACCAGGTGCGCGGCGGGATCGGCGTCTTCGCCGGCCGCACGCCGTTCGTCTGGATCTCGAACAACTACGGCAGCACCGGCATCGAGATCACGAACCTGGGCGCGACCAACGTGACGTTCACGGGAGACCCGAACAACCCGCCCAAGAACTTCCCTCCGGGCACGTCGGCGATCACCGTCAACGGCATCAACCCGGACTTCAAGTTCCCGCAGGTCCTCCGCAGCACGCTGGCGTACGACCGCGAGCTCCCGTACGGGATCCGCGGGACGATCGAGGCGATGTTCACGAAGACGCTGTACGACATCTTCTACTACAACAAGGGCAAGGTCGAGACAGGGAACAGGACGTTCTACGGGGCGCCGGTCTACAAGAGCTACAGCACGGCGATCTCGGACCTGATCTATCTCGACAACACGAAGAGGGGCGAGCAGCAGAACCTCGTCGTCCAGCTCGAGAAGCGCTTTCCCTTCGGTCTCTACGCCATGGGCTCGTACGCTTACATGAACGCGAAGTCCGCGTTCGAGGGAACGTCGAGCGTCGCATACTCGAACTGGCAGTTCCAGACCACGAACGGCGACATCTACACCCAGCAGCTCACGCGGTCCTTCTGGGACGTTCCGCATCGCTTCAACATCGTCCTGTCCGAAGCCTTCCGGACCGGTCCGCTGGACCACAACATCGGACTCGTCTACACGGCCCAGTCGGGGCAGCCCTACTCGATCCTCATGGGCGGCAACCCGAACGGGGACGGCGCCTCGGGCAACGACCTCCTCTTCGTGCCCGAGAACTACAGCGACATCGTCTGGTTGAGCTCGACCGCCGGCGTCGCGCCCCCGACCGAAGCTGCCTGGAACGACTTCCTGTCGCGAACGGGCCTCGACGCTTACCGCGGCCGCGTCGCTCCGCGCAACGGCGCCGACGCCCCGTGGATCCACACGCTCGACTTCCACTACGACCTCACGCTCCCGATCTCGGTGATCCAGGTGCAGCTCACGTTCGACGTCCTGAACCTGATCAACCTGATCGACAAGAACTCGGGGCTCCTCCGCTATGTCGCGAACCAGACGTACACCGCGCTCAACTACTCGGGGATCGACTCCGCCACGGGCAAGCCGAGGTACTCGGTCGCTTCGGGCGCGCTCAACGACGGAAGGCAATACACTCACCCAGGACCTCCGCTCGCGCTATCAGCTGAAGCTCGGGGCGCGCCTTTCGTTCTAGGGCCCTGTAACTTCCGGAAGAGAAGCGCCGGGGCTCGACGCCCCGGCGCTTTGCTTAGAAGGGTGACGTGCGCCGGCGATCAACGAAGCGCGAGCCGGTTGCAGCCGCCCGTATTCACCTTCTAAGAAAATCTTCTTCTCTCTCTCTTTCCGATATTCTACGGACCTGGAGGATTTTTCCGATGCCCGTTACCACTGAAACGCCCGCGATCCCGCCCGTGTCCGTCCTCGCCGACCACGAGCGGGAGCTCGCGGAAGGCGTCTACGACTTCGCCCTCGAGACGATCGGCCCGAAAGTCCGCGAGATGGACCAGGCGAACGTCATGGACCCGGACCTCATCCGGAAGTTCTTCGACCTCGATCTCATGGGGATCGAGATCCCGGAGGAGTATGGCGGCCTCGGCGCGAACTTCGGCACGTCCATCGCCATCATCGAAGCGCTCGCCCGGGTCGACGCGGCCTGCGCCGTGGTCGTCGACGTCCAGAACACCCTCGTGAACAATGCGCTCCTGCGCTGGGCCTCGCCGGCTCTGCAGAAGAGATACTTTCCGCAGCTCGCGAAGCAGAAAGTCGCCTCGTACGCTCTCTCGGAGGCCGGGTCGGGGTCCGATGCGTTCGCGCTGACCACGACCGCGGCGCCGAAGGGCGACCGCTACCTCCTGAACGGAGAAAAGCTCTGGATCACGAACGGACTCGAGTCCGAGCTTTTTCTCGTCTTCGCGACCGTGGACAGGAGCAAAGGCTACAAGGGCATCACCGCGTTCTTCGTCGAGTCGCAGTGGAAGGGCTTCCACAAGGGCAAGAAGGAGGACAAGCTCGGAATCCGCGCGTCCTCCACGCTCGCGCTCGCGTTCGAGGACGTCGAGGTGCCCGCCGAGAACGTCGTCGGCAACGTGGGCGAGGGATACAGGATCGCGATCGAGACGCTGAACGAGGGCCGCATCGGGATCGGCGCGCAGATGCTCGGCATCTCGCGAAATGCCCTCGACTACACGGCGAAGTACGTGAAGGAGCGCCGCCAGTTCGGCCAGCCTCTCGCGCAGTTCCAGGCCGTGCAGCACGAGCTCGCGCGCATGGACATGGAGATCGAGTGCGCGCGCCTCGCCGTCTACAACGCGGCCCGCCTCAAGGAGAACGGCCTTCCGTTCGCGCGGGAGGCGGCGATCGCGAAGCTCAAGGGCTCGGAGTGCGCCGAGCTGTGCACGTCGCGCGGCCTCGAGCTTCTCGGCGGCTACGGCTACGTGAAGGACTACCCCCTCGAGAAGCTCTACCGCGACGCCAAGATCGGGAAGATCTACGAAGGGACCTCGTTCATGCAGCTCAACACGATCGCGAAGGACGTGTTGAAGCGGGGCTGACGGGCGATTCACCGCGCCGGGTGCCGGAAGGGCAGCTCGACGCTCAGGTAGAGGAACAGGCTGCGCTGGCCGCTGCTCGAGCCGATCCCGATCGGAACCGCGAGCCCGGCGACGACCTGGAGGTTTCCGGGCAGGTTGAGCGCGGCCCGAAGGCCCGGTGACACCGCCTCGGCCGTCTGTCGAATCAGGACGCCACCGCCGCCGATGGTCTCGTTCGTCGCGATGACGGCTTCCACGAGGACGTTGACGTTCGGATGGACGAGCCACACGAGGCTCTGCCCCGCGTTGAGGTTCGTCAGGTTGCGCCGGTCGCCCTCGGCGTCTTTCGCGGACAGGATCAGCGTGGCTCCGAGATTCGTGTGGGCGACGAAGTGACTCGACAGGACGACGCTCAGGGGCACGCTGACCTGCAGCCCGAAGCCTCCGGACCCGAGCGCGCGCCGGTTGTCGCCGGTGGGCACGAGAAGGGTCGCGCGCGGGCTGACGGCGACCGCAGCCTCGCCGCTGCCGACGAGCTGGTACCGGTAGTTCAGGGCGAGGTCGCCGAGTCCCTTCGCGACGCCGATCGGACCGGACAGCCCCTGGATCGGGATCGTGAAGCTGAGCTGATGCTTTTCGTTCGGGACCGGCCACTCCTGGGTCAGCGTGTAGGCCCAGTCTCCCGTGCCGGCGACGCGCGCGTACGTCTGGATCGTCTGGACGACGCCGGGCTCCTGGTTGTACGCCTCCTCGATGAGGAAGCTGTTGTCCTGGATCTGGGGCTCTGGAGTCGGAGAGGGCGCGGGAGCGGTCGACTGAGCGAGCATCCGTCTGGAAAGGGGGAGCACGAGCAGTGCCCCCGCGAGCGGCAGCGCCAACGATCGGGGGAGTCTCACTCGAACGAGGAGCGTAACTCCTCTCGGGCGAGATTACCGGAGCGCCCACGAGCTATCCTCTCCCGCTCATGGCGCTCAAGCGCGAGATCGGGCTCTGGCAGGGCACGGCCCTGAACATAATCGACATGGTGGGGATCGGGCCCTTCGTGACCCTTCCCCTCATCCTCGCCGCGATGGGCGGGGGCCGAGCGCTCGGCGCGTGGATTCTGGGCGCCGTGCTCGCGATCGCGGACGGGCTCGTGACGGCCGAGCTGTCGGCCGAGCTGCCGCGCGCGGGAGGCTCCTACGCTTTTCTGAGAGAGGCCTACGGCCCGGGGCGCTGGGGCCGGCTCGTGTCGTTCCTGTTCCTCTTCCAGATCATCTTCTCGGCCCCGCTCTCGATGGCCTCGGGGGCGATCGGGTTCTCGCGTTATCTCCACTTCGTTTTTCCCCAGATCCCGGAGAGGTGGGAAGCGCCCGTGGCGTCGCTGCTGTGCGTGGCCGTCACGCTCCTCCTCATGCGCCGGATAGGCGCGATCGGACGATTCTCGATCGTGCTCTGGATCGGCGTCCTCTCGACGCTCGGGATCGTGATCGGACTCGGCCTCCCGCACCTGAAGCTCGAGGCGTTCCGGTTCTGGGAGGCGCCCGTCGTCTCCGCGCCCGGCCTTTCGCCGCCCGCCGGCGTCCTGGGCGGGCTCGGGCTGGCGCTCATCCTCGCCGTTTACGACTACCTGGGCTACTACAACGTCTGCTACCTCGCCGAGGAGATCGTCGAGCCGACGAAGACGATCCCGCGCGTCATCGTCATCTCGATTCTGTCGGTGGCGGTCCTGTACATCCTCATGAACGCCTGCATCGTCTCGGTTCTTCCGATGGCCGGGGCCATGAGCTCGAAGTCCACGGTCGCGGACTTCGTCGCGGTCCTCGCGGGCCGGCCCGTTGCGCGCTTCGTGACGGGTCTCATCCTGTGGACCGCGTTCGCCTCGGTCTTCTCGCTGACACTCGGCTACTCGCGAATCCTCTTCGCGGCCGCGCGGGACGGAAACTTCTTTCCGGCGTTCGCGCGGCTGCATCCGACCGAGGGCTATCCCGTCGTCGCGCTCCTCGCGCTCGGCGGCGCGGCCTCCGTGTTCTCGTTCCTGGACCTGAAAGCCGTCGTTTCGGCCATCGTGTCGATCCGCGCGGTCATCCCCTTCATCGCGCAGGTCGTGGCGGCGCTCGTCCTCAGGAAGACGCGGCCGGATCTGGCGCGCCCGTTCCGCATGTGGCTCTACCCGCTTCCGGCGCTCGTCGCGCTGCTTCTGTGGAGCTTCGTCTTCCTGTCGCCCGAGAAGGGGTTCAAGGCGGCGGGCCTCGTCGTCCTCGGCGCGGGTGTCATCGCGTACCTCGTGACGGCGCGGAGGAAGGCAGAATGGCCCTTCACCGCCCGCGCCTGAGCGGGGAATGAAGGGAGTCCGAATGAGGAGCATTGCCGTCCTGACGAGCGGAGGCGACGCGCCGGGCATGAACGCGGCGATCCGCGCCGTCGTCCGCGCCGGGATCGCGCAGGGTTGGAGCGTCTCCGGAGTGCGCCACGGGTTCGCGGGACTGCTCGGCGGCGAGCTCGTCCCGCTCGGACCGCGCGACGTGGGAGGGATCATCCAGCAGGGGGGAACGATTCTCGGCAGCGCGCGCTGCGAGGAGTTCAAGACGGCGGTGGGACGCGAACAGGCGCTCGGCGTCCTCAAGGCCCGCGGCGTCGGGGGCCTCGTCGTGATCGGGGGAAGCGGTTCGCAGGTGGGGGCGCACTCGCTCGCGAAAGCCGGGTTCCCCGTCGTGGGCGTCGCCTCCACGATCGACAACGACCTGCCGGGCTCGGACATCACGATCGGGGTCGACACGGCGCTCAACATCGCGCTGGAAGCGATCGACCGCCTGAAGGTGACCGCCTCGTCGCACGAGCGAGCGTTTCTGGTCGAGGTCATGGGGCGCGACTGCGGGTATCTCGCGCTCATGGCGGGAATCGCGGGAGGCGCAGAGGCGATCGTCATCCCCGAAGTGGAGACGGACCCCGAGGACCTCGCGAAGGAGCTCTACGCGGCGCGGGAACGCGGCAAAATGCACGCGATCGTGGTCGTGGCCGAGGGGGCGCACCACAACGCGCGTGCTCTCGGACAGTACTTCCGGGAGAACGAAAAGCGCCTTGGGTTCGACCTGCGCGTGACGCAGCTCGGGCACGTGCAGCGCGGCGGCTCGCCGGGCGCTTTCGACCGCCTCCTCGCGACGCGCCTCGGCGCGGCGGCAGTCGAGCGCCTCGCGTCGGGGGAGTCCGGCGTCCTTGTCGGCCAGCTCAAGGGAACCGTCGCGGCGACGCCTCTCGAGGAAGTCGCCGGCAAGAAGAAGCAGCTCGACCCATCGCTCTTCGCCCTCGCGCGCACGATGTCGAGTTAGGCGGGGCCCTGCTAACATCCCGCCTCCGAGCGGGACGGCGACGTACCCAAGTGGTTAAGGGAAGGCTCTGCAAAAGCCTCATTCGTCGGTTCGACTCCGACCGTCGCCTCCAATCCCGCCCCTCTCTCGGGTCCGCCGCCCGGCGTAAGCTTCTCCTCGCCGGAGTGGCGAAATGGCAGACGCAGGGGACTTAAAATCCCCAGGCCTGAAAGGGCCGTGAGGGTTCGAGTCCCTCCTCCGGTACCACCTAGCTCGGGCGCCTTTTTCGAGGCGCGGCAAGCCTGCCCGTGCCTTGCAGTGCTTGTCAGCGCGGGAAAGCAGAACTGCATCCCGCACATCGACGAACGTATTAGAGTTCCAGAAACTCCTGCATCTGCTGCAATGCCTCGTCCAGCGCCAGCCGGAAGGCGCTGTCGTGCGGCCGCGGGCCGGCGAAGCCCAGCTCGTGCTGCAGCCGGCCATCGACCACCTTCAGATTGGCCCAGCCCAGTATTCGCTCGCCCCACAGCATGGGCAAGGCGTAATGGCCCATGCGGCGCTTGTGGGCCGGCACATAGGCCTCCAGCTTGTATTCCCAGCCCCAGAACAAGCGGAAGCGCCGTCGGTCCCAGACCACGGGGTCGAAGGGCGCGAGGAAGCGCAGCCTGTCCTCGACCGGGTGGCGAACGGCCAGGTCCTTCTCGCCCTGCGGCCAGAACCACAGCAGGCCGTCGACCTGGGCATGGGCATAGCGGGATTTGGCGTGCTCTTGGACCTGACGCGCCTCCGCGGCCAGGTGCGGCACTCCACTAGCGCAGCAATCCGCACAGATAGCCCAGGCTGGCCGCAGGCAGCGGCGCGTAGAGCTGCACCACCATGTCCAGCAACTGGCCGGCGCGCGCGAACCGGGCCTCGGGGCTGTCGTCCTGCGGCGCGTGCTCGATCGCCTGGTAGACCCGGGTGCCGGCCTCGCGCCGCGCCACGCGCAGCAGCCCGCGATAGTGCAGGCCCTCCAGCAGATGTGTGCTGACGTTCAGGTCGCCGCCCCAGCGCTTGATCCGCCCATGGTCGAAATGAGCCTGCACGTCCCTGGGGCGGGTGTGACCACGCTCGCGCACGAAGGCCAGCACGTCCTGGGCGCGCGCCTGCATCCCGCGCGTCCCAGGCGCGCGGCGCCCCGCGCGGATGCAGGAGGGCCAGGGTCTCGCGAGGCAGGAAACCGTAGTTGACGAAGAAGGCCTCTTCGACCGCCAGGCGCGGGTAGCGGCGCTCCAGCTCGCCGGCGCGATAGTCCTTGACGCGCTGCGCGAGGATCAGGTCCTGGGCGCGAGCGGGCGCCCGCATCGGGTCGGCCTGGACAAAGCCCAGGCGCGCAATGGCCCGCGGCAGGCTGGTAGCCTTGAAAAGGCTGCGCGCGATCGCGTAGCGGCGAAGCTGCCCGAGGCTTGGGGCTTTGAGAGGGCCCACGCGTGTCGTCCGGCAGAAGTGTAATCCGGGCGTCGTTCGTCAATTAGCCTGAGCACTACATCTTGACAGCAACATCAGGTGGCATCATGATGCCTAAATGAGAACGACGGTGACTCTGGATCAGGACCTGGCCGACAAACTCAAGGAGTACGCTCGTCGTAAGCGCTCTTCCTTCAAGGTTGCGCTCAACACGGTTCTCCGCCGCGGGCTGGCCGCGCAGGAAACCGCGCCCTCGCGGCGACGCCGATTCGCCGTCGAGCCCAATCCGAGCCGTCTCCGGACGGGTGTCGACCCCGGGAAGCTGAACCAGATCGTGGACCGGCTCGAGGCCGAGGACTTCGTTCACGAGACGCGGGCCGAGCGATGATCCTGCCGGATATCAACCTTCTCGTCTTCGCGTACAATCGACATGCCCCGCACCACGCCGGAGCCAGGGCGTGGTGGGAAGGGCTGCTCAACGGTTCCGACCCCGTGGGTATGCCCTGGGCGGTCGTGTGCGGGTTTGTCCGGCTGATGACGCATCCGGCCGTCCTCGTCAACCCTCTCGACCCGGGGCGAACCCTTCACCATGTCCGGGCCTGGTTCGAGCGGCCAATGGTCGAGGTCCTCGACCCCGGACCCCGGCATCTCGAAATCCTCGAGAGACTACTGACTTCTGTGGGCGTCGCCGCGAACCTGACCACGGATGCTCACCTTGCGGCCATCGCGATCGAACACCAGTGCGAGCTGCACTCGAACGACGCCGACTTCGCGCGGTTCCCCGGCCTGCGCTGGCGGAATCCGCTGTGACGGGAGGCCCGATGTCCTCGGACGCTGCGGACGCCATCGACGCGCTCGAGCTCGCCCTCGGCCATCGCTTTCGCGATTCCGTCCTGCTGCGGCGCGCCCTCACGCACGCGTCGTTCGCGAACGAGAACCTGGACGCCGAGGACAACGAGAAGCTGGAATTCCTCGGCGACAGCGTCCTGAACTTTCTCGTGGCGGAAAAGCTCTTCACGGCGTTCCCGCTCGAGAACGAAGGCACGCTGTCGAAGGCGCGGTCGCAGCTCGTCTCGGAGGAGCATTTCGCGGCGCTCGCGCGCCGCGTCGGGCTCGGCTCGACGCTGCGCCTGTCGCCCGGCGAGGAGCGCTCGGGCGGCCGCGAGCGGGACGCGCGCCTGGCGGACGCGTTCGAGGCCGTGTTCGCGGCGCTGCTTCTCGACGGCGGGATCGAGGCGGCGCGCGAGGCGGCGGGACGCCTTTTCGACGCGGACCTGGCCGCGCTCGATCTCGGAGAGCTCCACCGGCGCGACCCGAAGACGGCGCTGCAGGAGCGGGCGCAGGCCGAGGGAAGGCCGCTGCCGGTCTATCTTCTCGTCGACGAGAGCGGCCCGCCGCACGACCGACGCTTCGCCTACGAGGTGTCATGGGGCGAGGGTGTCAGCGCGCGCGGAGAGGGCGTCTCGAAGAAAGACGCTCAGAGGGCCGCGGCGGATGCCCTGCTGAAGCGGCTCGAGGAATAGAAGGCCAGAAGTTCTTTTCTCATATGCGGCGGCTGCTGATGCAGCCGCCCGGGGAAGGGATTCTTCTGATATTCGGGGCTGCAGATGCAGCCCCGATAGTTGAAAATCTTCTTCCCGGATGTCCGGTGTCAAGGGTCGGCGACCGCTGCGCGGCGCGCGAAGCGCGCCCTTGACTCCGGACATCCGGGGAGCATCCGAGCAAAGACATTCTTCGGACTTCTCTTTATCCGGCTATCTCGTCAAATCGGCCTTCAGGAGCACCCAGCCCTTCGCCGCCGCGATCACGCGCGCGTCGCGAAAGGTCTTGTGGTCGAGCTCCTTGCAGGGCAGGCACCAATCTGCGTAGAAATCGATCATCACGGGCTTGCCGGCCGAGCGCGCCGCGGCGACGGCGTCTTCGGAGTACGGCTGGAACGCGAGCTCGGCCGAGGCCTTGCGTGGCATCGCGAAGGCGGCGCCCGCGGCGAGAAGCGCGACAGCGACGCCCGCCTTCACGGCGGCGAAACCGCGCAAGCCGGTGCCGCTCTTTTCGAAGAAGAGGAACCACACGCCTCCGGCGAGAAGGGGAAGCGCGAGGCCGATCTCGTAGGCGCGCGCGGGCAGGAGTGGCCGCAGGAAATACACCGCGAGCGCGACGAGCGCGAAGCCGAACACCCGCCGCACGGCCGTCATCCACTCACCCGAACGCGGAAGGGCTTTCAGGCTGCCGGAGGCCGTACCGAGCACGAGGTAGGGAAGGCCGAGACCCATCGCGAGCGTGAAGAACAGGCCGAAGCCGAGCGGCGCCGAGGCTTTCGCGGCGACATAGGTGAGCAGCGACAGAACGAAGGGACCGATGCAGGGCGCGGCCACGAAGCCGACGAAGAACCCCATCGTGAGCGCGCCTGCGACGCCCGACTTCGAGCCCGTGCGGTCCGTAATGAAGTGCGGCGCCTGGATCTCGAAAAGTCCGAACATCGAGAGCGCGAGGGCGAGAACGATCGCGGCGATCGCCACGAGCACGGCCGGCTTCTGGAGCCAGGCTCCGAAGAGCGAGCCCGAAAGCGCGGCGAACACCCCGAGAGCGGAGTACGTCACGCTCATGCCGAGGACGTAGGCCAGCGCGAGTCCGAACGTGCCGCCCTTGCTCCCGCCGGCCTGCCGGCTGAAGAAGCCGAGCGTGATCGGGATCAGCGGATAGACACAGGGCGTGAGATTGAGCGCGAGGCCCGAGACGAAAACGAGGGCGAGGAGGATCGGGAGCGATTTTCCCGCGAGGCCGTCTTGCGCCGCCGGGCCGGCCCCGCTGAAGCGCGGCGCGAACGTCTCGGGAGGCTCGAAGCCCACGACGCGCGTGCCCGTCTCCTTTCCGTCCGGGCCGAGGAAGAGGAGCGTCGGGACGCCCTGGACCTTCCATTTCTCGCGCAGCGCCGCCGAGCCGAGCGGCGCGCTGCCGGGCGCGCCGGTTTCCGGGACCGGGCCGCCGTCTCCCGAAGGTGAGCCACCGGAGCCGCCGCCCGCCGCGGAAGCAGGGGCACCGAAGAGGTCCGCGTTCTTCGGCTTCGCCTCTCCCCCGGCCTTCGCGACGTCGATGGTGAGCGACGCCGTCAGCTCGGTAGGAGGCAGGCACTGGGTGTCGTTGCAGGGCTGATACGAGATCACGGCGGTGAGCGTACGCGGGCCGGGAGCGGCCTTCGCGCTCACGGTGCCGGGCACGAGGAAGATCGTCCGTCCTTCGTAGACGGCCAGGGGCTGATCGGAGAAGGAGAACTTCGTCTCCTTGTGCTTCGGGTACGTCACGGCCGAGAGCACGAGGTCCGGTGCCGGCTTGAGCTTGACCTCCGTGGCGATCAGGAAGTCCTCCTTGGGCGTGTGACTGTTCACGTGCCAGCCCGCCTTGATGTCGGCCACCATCGCGAGCCGAAAAGGCTTTCCCGGGACGAGCCGGTCCGCGTCGGCGGCGAGGCGCGGCGCGACGATCGTGTTCGAGGCCGGGACGGGCTGCGCGAGGGCCGGTGCGGCGGCGAGCGCCAGGGCGCCGAGAGCGGATCGGCAGGACATCAACTCCCCGCCTTCCCCTTCAACGCTTCGAGGAGCGCCTGCGCTTCGGCCACGAGAGGTGAATCCGGATGCGCCTTCAGGAATTCCTTCAGGCGCCAGGTCGCGAGGTCCTTGCGGCCGCGCGCGATCTCGACGTCCGCCCGCCTCAGCTCGGCCCGCTCCCTGAGCTTCGGGTTCTTTGCGGAGTCGATGAGGCTGTCGAGGAGCTTTGCCGCCTCGTCGAGGCGCCCGGCGTCGAGGTCGATCGACGCCAGGTAAGCGTTCACCTGCTCGCGGATGTCGGGTTGAGTTTTCGGATCGGCCGCGAGCCGGCGGAAGCGCGACTCCGCCTGCTCGCGTCCGCCGCGCTCGAAGAGCTGGCGCGCGACCTCGTAGGTGGCGGGCGGGTTTTCGGGGTTCTCGGCCTCGGCGGCGACGGCCCTCTTGAAGCCCGCCCAGCCACGTTCGGCCTCGATGAAGGCATTCACCCACCCCTGCTGCGTCGTCGGCCCTTCCTGCCGGCCGCACTCGAGAAGGTCCGGCGTGACGACGATCCAGGTGGGAGCGCCGCGGACCCTCAAGCGCCGCGCGAGGTCCCTGCCTTCCGCCGTCGAGACGTCCTCGTACAGAGGGACCTTGTCGCGCGTGAACGCGTAGAAAGACGTGGACGGGGCGACGAGCGCCTTCATCCGGTCGCATTGGCCGCAGTCCGGCTCCACGAAAAAGATCAGGATGCGTCCGTCCTTCAGGCGCTTCGCGCCCTCGGTCGCCTCGGAAAGCGTGCGGGCCCAGAGCACCTCGAGGCCCGCCGCCCCGGCCAGGGCGCTGCCCGTCTGTGCCGGTTCGAGCACCGGAGCGGGTGTCGCGGGAGGTGAGGAGGCCGGTTGCTGGGCCAGAAGAAGGGGCAGAAGGGTCAGAACAGCGAGCATCGATGCCTTTCTTGACTATTCTAGGCGCGCCACTTATAACCCGCAGGCGCTTCGCAGGGTGCCTCTCCGCAAGGGACGTGCCCGGGGCGCGACGGTCGCGCGGCCGGCCCAGGTAGCTCAGTTGGTAGAGCACGCGCCTGAAAAGCGCGGTGTCGACGGTTCAATTCCGCCCCTGGGCACCATCTCCTTTCCAGTTGCCGATCACGCGCAGCGCGCGCGGATGGATCCGGAAGACGAGCGGATCGGGATGCCCCGCCGAAAAGACGAGGTTGCCGTCGACGTGCGCCGTGAGCGGCCGGTCCGAGGCCAGGATGACCTCGCGGGCGCGCAGGATCGTCACCCACGGCAGCCCGACGTGCGAGCCGTCGAGCGCCTTCGGCAGGTGACGCAGCGCCTCGAGCTTGCCGAGGTCGCCAAGCCGGCACACGTCGAAGAGGCCGTCGTCGGGCTGCGCCGCGGGGGCCAGGAGGAAGCCACCGCCGCTGCGCGGACCGTTCGCGACCGCCGCGAGGAACGCCTTGCCTTCCAGGACTCTCCCGTCCGCCGTCAGAGTGAGCTCGAAGTTGGCCCAGTCTTTCAGCACCGTGAAGACGGACCAGAGGTAAGCGGCGAAGCCCTTCAGGTAACGGACCTTCGACGCGGCTTCCGCCACGGCCCCGTCGAACCCGAGGCCGACGCTGTTCGCGAAGAAGCGCCCGTTGACCTCTCCCACGTCGAGGACGCGCGTCTTTCCCCCGGCGAGGACGCGCGAAGCACCCGAGAGGTCTCCGGGCCTGAGGCCGAGCGCGAACCCGTAGTCGTTTCCCGTGCCGTCGGGCACGAGGCCCAGGGCGGGACGCTTCGCCTCGGGGAGCCGCATGAGGCCGTTCACGGCCTCGTTCACCGTGCCGTCGCCGCCGATTGCGACGACGACGTCCGCTCTCGGGCTCCCGGCCCATTCGGCGAGGTCGGCGGCGTGGCCGGGGCGCTCCGTGTCGAGGAAGTCGCCCGTGAGCCCGGCGGCATCGAGCGCCGAGCGGACGCGGTCGCGATCGCGCATCGCCCGGCCCTTCCCGGCCGCGGGATTGAAGAGAAAGACGTGCCTGATGAGACAGATTCTAAGGCGCCCCTACAATGAGGGGGCGGAGCGCCGCTCCCGGGAGAACACGTGGCCATTCTCAAAGTCGCCAAGCTCGGCTCGCCCATCCTCAGGAAGCGTGCGTCGGAGATCGAGGCGCACGATCTCAAGAAGGGCCGGTTCCGGAGCTTCTTCGAGGACATGATGGAGACGATGGTCGAGTACCACGGCACGGGCCTCGCCGCGCCCCAGGTGTCGACGGGCCTCCGCGTGGTGCTCTACGAGGTGCACGGCGAGAAGCGCGGCAAGGACGTTCTCGAAGTCGCGCCGACGCTTCTCGTGAACCCCACGTTCGAGGTGCTCGACCGAACGGAGGAGGAGGACTTCGAAGCGTGCCTCTCGGTGCCGTTTCTCGCGGCGAAGGTCCCGCGGCCGAAAAAGATCCGCGTGAGCGCGCTGGACACGTCCGGAAAGCCCGTCACCTTCGTCGCGGACGACTTCCACGCGCGCGTCGTCCTCCACGAGAGCGACCACCTCGACGGCGTCGTCTACCTCGACCGCGTGCGCGACCGGGCGTCGATTCGATACACCGTGGATTTTTGAGAGCGAAGAGAGATTTTTTTCTTCGGAGGGGAATCGAAGGAAATGCGTCGGATGCTCCCCGGATGTCCGGAGTCAAGGGCGCGCTTCGCGCGCCGCGCAGCGGTCGCGGACCCTTGACACCGGACATCCGGGAAGAAATTTCTGCTATCGGCGGCTGCACCAGCAGCCGCCGCATATGAGAAAAAACAGAAAGCTCCTTCTCTCATGTCAGCAACAGTCCGATCACTCACCACCGAAGAGAAGCGCCAGCTCATGCTGCTGAAGTTCCGGCCCGTGTGCATCTGCAACACGATCCGGTATCCGCGCGTGAAGGAGTCCATCGATCGGGGGGCGCGGACGATCGAGGACGTGGCGCGCGCGACGGGCTGCACGACGGGCGAATGCGCGGGTGAGCGCTGCCGGCCCGTGATCGAGGCCATGCTGGCGGAGGCTCAGGCGAAGGCGTAGGTGCCCGCGACGAGCTTCTTGATGACGTCCTCAGTCTCCTCCCTGCCCGGAACGCAGAGCGTGAGATCTTTTTCCTTGCCGTCCGCGATGGCCTTCGCGTAGCCCTCGCAGTCGTAGCCGCAGGCCGTGCAGTCGGTCTGCGCCATGGCCGCGTAGAGCTTCAGCGCGAGATCGCCTGTCTTGGCCATCTCCATGCGTTTCAGAAGCGGGATCGTCTCGTCGTGGAACGCGGGCGCGTCTTTCCTGACCGCCGGCTTCGCGACGACGTCGTCCTGCTTGTCGGTGTACTCCCAGCTCCCGAACGAGAAGCACCTCGGGCAGTGGAACTGCCAGTCCCACTCGTTCGGGAAGCGCACGGCGGGGGTGCGCTTGACGATGAGCGGCTCGAAGTCCTGCGGGCAGACGGGGTTCTCGCGCTCCTTTGCGTCGCGCACCATGGACTTGACGTGCCCGTCGGAGAAGACGATCTGCCGCGGCTTCTGGTCGAAGCGGAGATGCTCGCCCGCTCCGCCGATCATGACGACCTGCGGATTGAAGCTCCGCTCCACGAAGAAGGCGCGCATCGGGCGGCCGGTCTTCGGGGAAGGGACACTCTGGCCGGACCAGAACTTGTGGAGGAGCGCCGCGCTTTGCTCGAACGTCAGCTTCATCGGCGGGGATTATAGGGGGCGGTAATTCGGATCTCCTACGAACGGATTCCGTTTCCCTTCGTCCGCGATGGTCGTCTCGTCGCCGTGGCCCGGAATCACTCGGAGGCCTCCCGGCAGCGTCAGGAGGCGGCTGCGGATCGAGTCCAGGATCTGGGGCGTCGAGCCGCCCCAGAGGTCCGTACGCCCGATCGAGCGCCGAAAGAGCGTGTCGCCGGAGAAGAGCACGTCGCCGTCCTCGCCGGGCATCCGGAAGCACAGGCTGCCCGGCGTGTGGCCAGGGGTGTGGATGACCTCGAGCTCCTGCTTGCCGCAGGCGACCCGGTCCCCGCCCTCGAGAGTCCGGTCGATGATGCCGGGCGCGTCCAGCGACAACCCGAAAGTCTGCCCCTGCACGGTGAGATTCTGATAAAGCGGCCGGTCGCCCGCGTGCATGAGGATCGGTGCGCCCGTGATGCGCTTGAGGAGCGCCGAGCAGCCGGCGTGATCGAAATGCGCGTGCGTGTGGATGAGCGCGACCGCCTTGAATCCGCTCCCCGAGAGCGCCTCGAGAATGCGATCGGGCTCGTCGCCGGGATCGATGACCACCGCCTCCCGGCGATCCGGGTCGCCCACGATCGAGCAGTTGCAGGCGAGCGGTCCCACCGCGAAGGAATCGATGACGAACAGGCTCATGCGGCGCCGATTATCCCGCTACACTCGCCTGAATGTCGCTGGCGGATTTTTTTCTCGAGGCGTCGCGCGTTTTGATCGGGCTGGGGCTTGCGGTATTCATCGGGGTTCCCCTAGCTCTCCTTGTTGGGAGGAAGAAGAAGATTTTCTTAGAAGGAAAAGAGGAAGAGGAGAAAAGGGCACCGGGAATTTTCTTAGAAGGGGAAGAGGGGGAGGGGAAAACGGAGCGGGCCGAGAACGAGATGAAGATGAGTGCGCGACGGGATTCGGCGCCGGGGATCGGGGAGCTATTCGGCCGGGCTCGGTTCGTGGCGGCAGGCGCCCTGCTTTTCGGCGTGCTCCTCGAAGTGCAGATCATGGGCAGCTCTCTGTCCCCGCGGCACACGTGGCGGGCGGCGGCGATTTTCCTGTTGCTGGCCGCCTTGGTGTCCGCCGTGATGGTCGTACTTCCTCGGGAGCGCTATTACCGCGAAAAATCACAGACCCTCGAAGAAAATCTTCGACCGCCGTGGGTGAGTCGCGCCGATGCCGCGCGGGGCCGGGCGGCCCGCCTGGATCTCTTCGGCTTCGCCCTCGCCGTCGCCGCTCTCATTCTGGGATGATCGAGGCATGACCGCACCCGTTTCCGACTTTCGCTCCGACACCGTCACGAAGCCGACCCCGAAAATGCGGCGCGCCATGGCCGAGGCCGAGGTTGGCGACGACGTCTACGGCGAGGATCCGACGGTCAGGCGCCTCGAGGAGAGGACGGCCGAAATCCTCGGCAAGGAGGCGGCTCTCTTCGTCCCGACCGGCTCGATGGGGAACCAGCTCTCGCTGCGGGTGCACGCGCGCTCCGGCACGGAAGTCATCCTCGAGGGTAAGAGCCACATTTTCCATTACGAGATGGCGGGCATGGCCGCGCTGTCGGGTCTTCTTCCACGCCCCGTCGACGCGCCGCGCGGCCGGATGACGACGGAGCAGGTGGCGGCCTGGATCAGGCCCGACACCGTCTATTACCTGCCGCGGACGTCCGTTCTCGCTCTCGAGAACACGCACAACTTCGCCGGCGGCGCCGTCGTCCCGCGTTCGGTCGTCGACCCGCTCCTCGCCCTCGCGAAGGAGAGGGGCCTCGCGACGCATCTCGACGGCGCCCGGCTGTGGAACGCGGCGGCGGCGCTGGGCATGTCCGAGGCGTCCCTCGCAGCGGGCTTCGACTCGGTCATGACGTGCTTCTCGAAAGGGCTGCGCGCGCCCGTGGGCAGCGCCGTCGCGGGCTCGAAGGCCTTCATCGCCGAGGCGCGACGCGTCCGCAAGCTTTTCGGAGGCGGGATGCGCCAGGTCGGCGTCATCGCGGCGGCGGCCCTCGTGGCGCTGGAGGACGAGCGCGCGCGCCTGCCCGAGGACCACGCCCGGGCGAGGAAGCTCGCGGAGGGACTGGCGGGCATCCGCGGACTCCGCATCGATCTCGCGGACGTCGAAACGAACATTTTGTTTTTCTTCTTGGAAGGTGATTGGGGCGACTCGGCCGGGTTGGTGGCGAAGCTCAAATCGCATGGCGTGCTCGCGGGAGCCGCGGGGCCCTCTTCCATCCGCATGGTCACGCATGCGGACGTCAACGACGTCGACGTCGAGCGCGCCCTGCGGGCCTTCTCGGAGATCTCGAAGGGGCACTGAGGCGAAGAAATTCTCTCGGCCCTCACCCCAGCGCGACCAGCCGGTCGATGAGGTCCACGACCCGGTTCGAGTAGCCCCACTCGTTGTCGTACCAGGCCACGACCTTGAGCCAGCCGTCGCCGTCGGTGCGCGTGGAGAGGGCGTCGAAGATCGACGAATGCGGGTTGCCGATGATGTCGGAGGAGACGAGCGGCACTTCGCTGTACTCCACGATCCGCCTCATCGGCCCCTCGGCCGCGGCCTTGACGGCCGCGTTGACGTCCTTGACCGAAGGGTGTTTTGCGAGGCGGCACGCGAGGTCCACGACCGAGCCGTCGGGCACGGGCACGCGAATCGCGGTGCCGTCCAGCTTTCCCTTCAGGGAAGGCAGGACCTTTCCCACGGCGCGGGCGGCGCCCGTCGTCGTCGGGATGATGTTCTCGGCGGCTGCGCGCGCACGGCGCAGGTCCTTGTGGGCGACGTCCGCGAGGCGCTGGTCGTTCGTGTAGGCGTGAACCGTGGTCATGAAGCCATCCAGAATCCCGAATGCGTCGTCCAGGATCTTCGCGAGCGGCGCGAGGCAGTTCGTCGTGCAGGAGGCGTTCGAGACGATGCGGTGCTCCTTGCGCAGCATGTCGTCGTTCACGCCCACGACGACCATCGCGTCGATCTCGTCCTTGGGCGGCACCGTCAGAACGACCTTCTTTGCTCCTGCGTCCAGGTGCTTCTGCAGGTTCTCGCGAGTGACGAGCCTTCCGGTGGCCTCGACGACGACGTCCACGCCCAGCTCTCCCCAGGGAAGCTTCTCGGGGTTCTTTTCCTCGATCATCAGGCTGCGCCGGCCGTCCACCGTCATGGCCTTGCCGTCCACGCGCACGTCCTTGTCGAAGACGCCCATCACCGTGTCGTACTTCAGGAGGTACGCGAGCTGGTCGTTGTCGAAGAGGTCGTTGATGGCGGCCACCTCGATGTCCTTCCGGTCGCTGACGATGCGGTAAACGGTCCGGCCGATGCGGCCGAAGCCGTTGATGGCGATGCGGGTCATCGGGGGGCCTCCCGGTCCAGGTCGAGGAAGCGTTCGAGGAGCTCCACGGTGCGGTGGGCATAGCCCCAGCCGGCGTCGTACCACGAGAGCGTCTTGGAGACGTTCTCGCCGAGGGTCATGGTCGCGCGCGAATCGAACGTGGAGGAGAAGCTGCTGCGGGAGACGTCGGTGGAGACGATCGGCTCGGTCTCGTACGCCATGACTCCCTTCCGCCGGGCCGCGATGGCCGTGCGGACGACTTCGTTGATCGCGGTGACGGTCACTTTCTTCTCGTGCCAGCACACCAGGTCGACCGCCGAGCCGTTCGGCACGGGTACGTTCATGGCGGCGCCGACGACCTTTCCCGCGAGAGCGGGGAGCAATTCCTGCAGCATCCCGGCGGAGCGCGATTCCTGCGGGATGATGTTCTCCGCCGCGGCCCGGCCGCGGCGCATGTCTTCGGCCGGCACGTCCGCGAGCCGGTGCGCGTTCGTGTAGGAGTGGATCGTCGTGAAAAGCAGTTTTCGGATGCCGAAGGCGTCGAGCAGGATCTTCGAGAGCGGCGCCAGGCAGTTGATGGTCGAGGACGCGCACGAGAGGACGCGGTGCTCTCTCTTCACGAGATGGTCGTTGATCCCGTTCACGACCGTCAGGTCGATCCGATCCACGGGCGGCTCGCAGAGAATGACGCGCTTGGCTCCCGCCTGAAGGTGCTTCTCCAGCTCGGCCCGTGTCAGCTTGCGCGCCGTCGCCTCGACGACGATATCCACGCCGAGGTCGCCCCAGGGCGGAATCGCGCCCCTCTCCTGGCCCGCGAGGAGGGCGATCTGGCGCCCGGCGACGTAGAGATGGCCTTCCTTGGCGCTGATCTCGTCCGGAAAGCGGCCGAAGAGGGTATCGAACTTCAGCAGGTACTCGACGGAAGCCGCGTCGCCGAGGTCGCTCACGGCGCCGATGCGGATGTCGTCTCTCTTGTAGAGGATCCGGAAGACGTTCCGTCCGATCCTTCCGAAGCCCATGATGCCCACGTTCATGGGCATGCTCGTGTCGCGATCATCTTTCAGCCTTCCTACGGGAGGATCGTCCTCGGGTCGTTCGTGACATTGTCGATGATAGGTGCGTAGGTCGCGATGCGGGCGCCCGGCGTCGGCGTCGAGACGACGAGGACGGCGTTGGACGTGCCCGGGGGGGCGCCGAGCGCCGTGACGACCGTACCGATCTGCCGCATCTCGTACGGCAGGAGGTCGAGTGCGGAGCTCCCGAGCGTCGCGCCCGACTCCGAAACGAGCGTGAGGTCGACGTGGGCCGGCTGGTCCGTCGCGTTCGCGACGACCGCGTTCGTACGGAACGCGCCATCCTGCCTCAGGCCGACGAGCGACCGTGGCGCGACGGAAGTGACGAGATCGGACGGGCCGAAAGCCGGCACCGCCTGCCCGAACGTCCCGACTCCGGAGGGCGGGGGAGTGGAGGTCTGGCTGACGATCTTAAGGGCCTTCGTGTCGGCCGAGATGCGGATGGGACCGAAGCCGCTCGAGACGCCGAACAGGGAGCCGAGCACGTCGGCATAGACGACGGACTTGCCGGCCGCGAGCGTGCGCACGGCTTCGGGGCCGGTGCGGCCGTCCTGGTCGTGCCCGAGGAACTTGAGCGTGATCGTGGCGTCCGTCGTGCCCTGGTTGGAAATCGTGAGATCCGTCGAGAAGAAGGCGCCGTTGGCGCCGCCGGCATGGGCGCTCGAAGGCAGGAGGTACGTGGAAGACACGCCCGTCGCGAAGGCTCCCAGCACGTTGCCGAGGATCGTCCGCGGGTCGTTCGTCGTCTGGTCGATCACGGCCGCGTACGTCGCGATCCGGGCTCCGGCGGTGGGCGTCGAAACGACGAGAGACGCGTTCGACGTGCCGGCCGGCGCGCCGAGCGCCGTGACGACGCCTCCGAGCTGCTTCATCTCGAGAGGCAGGAAGTCGATTCCAAGGGAGCCGAAAGACGCACCGGATTCGGACCGGAGCGCGAGGTCGACGTGCGCCGGCTGGTCCGTCGCGTTCGCGAAGATGGCGTTCGTCCGGAAAGCGGCGTCCTGACGCAGCCCGAGGAGGACGCGGGGGAAAGCGGGCGTCACGAAGTCGTCCGCCGTCTGCGCAGGAACCGCCTGTCCGAACGTGCCGATGCCGGAGGGCGGGGGCGTGGAGGTCTGGCTCACGATCTTGAGCGCGCCGGTGTCCGCGCTGATGCGGATGGCGCCGAAGCCGCTCGAGACGGCGAAGAGCGAGCCGAGGACATCGGTGTACGTGACCGTGTGCCCGGCGGCGAGCGCGCGCACGACCTCGGCGCCGGTGCGGCCGTCCTGGTCGTGGCCGAGGAACTTGAGCGTGAAGGTGGCGTCCTGGGAGCCCGTATTCGTGATCGTGAGGTCCGTCGAGAAAAAGGCGTTGTTCTGGCCGGGGGCGTGCGCGCTCGAAGGCAGGATCCAGGTGGTCGGAAGAGTCGTCGAGCCGAGGAACCAGCCGATGTCCTGGAATGCGGCGAGGGTGGCGTCCACCGTCGATCCGAGATCGTTCGAGACATTCGGCTCCATGAGGAGGTTCGGCGAGGCCGACGTGTCCCAGTGCGAGACGGAGGAGCCGCTCTCGTAGGGGTTGGGGGAGTACATCAGGAGGCGGCCGGAGGCGTCGGCTCCGGCATATTGCGCCGCGTCCAGGCCAAGGCTCGCGGTCGCCGGGCAGATTCGCGCGCAGCTTTGCGCCGTCCGAGAGCGTGACGCGCACGGAAGGAATCACGATCGTCGGATCGGTGCCGCCCATTCCGGCGACGCTCCCCGCCATGTTGTCGGCGACGACCACTCCGATCGCGCCCGCGTTCTGGGCGTTCTTGACCTTGAGGACGAACGTGCAGTTGTTGGCACGGCGCCTCCGCGATCGATGAGCGCGATCTTGCCGGCCACCTGCGACGCGTTCGTGAACGCGCTGCAGCCATCCGTGGTAGACGGTCCAATTGAATTCGAAGCATCGGTGGCCGCCACGATCTGCCCGTTCACGTTCTGCGCCGACAGCGGCGGACCGAAATCGGCGGTTCCGATGGCGTAGGCTCCGGCGGCCGCGGCGGGCGCCGTCACGAGAAGGCGAGGTCGCTTGCCCAGATACGCCTTCGCGTACGCGGCTCCCCTCGGGCCGTTCCACTGAAGGTTCCCGGTGTTCGTCGCCGAGGTCAGGCGCTCCGCGTCGGTTGCCATCTGGTCCCACGTCTTCCCCGCCGTCGTGTCGAGGAGGAAGCGGTCGAACGCGCCGGGAAACTGGTTCGCACCGGAGCCGATGAACTTGCCGGTCGAGTCCGCGGCCGACTGGAACCCGAGGCCGTGGCCGAACTCGTGGAGAACGACCGAAAGCAGATTGATGTCGGACCCGTGGTCGTTGTCGAGGCCGAGGTAGTAGAAGGTGTTCGTCAGACAGCCCGTCTTGCCGAGCTCGCTGTTGAAGAGCGCGCGGATCGACGCCGGGTTCGTGCCGAGGAGGGTCCCGGAGAGCTTGTCGGCCTCGGGCTTGTTGTACCAGGTGTTCTCGACCGGCGCGCCACCGAAATTCGCGTGGACCGTCGTGGCTCCGGCCGAGCCGAGAACCGCCGTATTCGCTTCGCAGTCCAGCGCCTCGAAACTGGAGCTGACTTTGATCGTCACGCTGCTCGGGAGGAGCGCGCCCCAGATGCGCGCGGCCTCCTGGAAGACGATGAGGCGCTGCGCGCCGACCGTCGTGCCCGTGTTGCCGCCGACGGGCGTCGCGGGAGTCGGGTCGTTGAAGCCGACGCCAGGGCCGTCCGAGACGACGATCTGGATGTCGGCGGCGGCGAGGGGGAATGCAGCCAGGGCGAGAGCGAACGCGATCCCGAGGGCCCGCAGGTTGCGCGACTTCAAGGCGGCTCCCTCAGCGGTCCCCGGGCGTCGCCGGTGCAGCGGGGACGGCGGCGGGGGACGCGACGGCCTTCGCGGCGGTATTCGCTCCGCCGTGCACGCAGGTCTTCGTGAACGTGCCGTCGGGATTGCGCGTCGCGACGGCATACGACATGTCGACCTCGCCGAGCTCGACCATCACGCTGCCGTCCGGCAGGGTCACGACCTTGTGCTCGGGGGCGGCCAGCGGACGCCGGCCGACGAGCTTCTCGCGCTCGGCCGCCGTCGCGTTCCTCAGTTCGCCCGTCTCCGCGTCGCGCGTGACCACCATGTTGGCCGCGCCCGCGGTCCCGGGTTTCGACGTTGCCGCAGCGGCGTCCGGGGCCGATTTCGTGGCGGTCTTCGTCGACGAAGCCGCTGCCCCGGCCCTCGGGCATTTCATTTTCGACGAAGCCGTTGCACCGGCTCTCGGACACTTCGTTTTCTCCGCGCCGGCGCAGCAGTCCATCTGCCCTTGATGCTTCGTTTCCTCGGTCCGGGCAGGTGCCTTGGCGGCCGGGCCGTCGTCGGCGCGGGCGGGAAGAAAGAAAAGAAAGGCGAGGGCAAAAAGTCCGTGGCGTGCGCGCATGGGGAACTCCTCCGCGTCCGTAGTGCGCAGACGCGGTGCCTATCCTACGCGCACAATGAGATCGATCTCCACCCGCGCTCCCGCCGGGAGCGCCGCGACCGCGACGGTCGACCGCGCCGGGCGGTGGGCGCCGAAGCGGGCCGAAAAGACCTCGTTCATCTTCGCGAAGTCGGCCATGTCGACGAGGAACACGCCCGCGCGGACGACGTCCGAAAGCGTGGCGCCCGCGCCTGCGAGGACGGCCTCGAGATTGTCGAAGACGCGCCGTGTCTGGGCGGCGACGTCGCCCTCGACCAGCTTCATGGTGGCCGGGTCGAAGCCCACCTGGCCGGCGGTGAAGAGGAAGCCCCCGGCCACGATGCCCTGCGAGTAGGGGCCGATGGCTTTCGGGGCGTTGTCGACGGAGACGGTTTTCAGGCTCATCGCGTTGGATCCCATACGGCCACGTGCGGCAGGTTCCGGAACTTCTCGTCGAGGTCGAGGCCGTAGCCCACGACGAATTCCGGGCCGATCTCGAACCCGAGGAAGTCCGTGCGGATGTCGCGGTTCTCGGGCAGCTTCTTCTTGAGGAGGGCGGCGACGCCGAGCGAGCGGGGCTTCCTCGAGGCGAGGAGATCGAGGATCTTCCGGAGCGTGAGCCCCGTGTCGATCACGTCCTCGAAGAGAAGGACGTCCCTGCCCAGCACGTCCATCGAGAGGTCGTGGACGATGTTGATGTTTCCCGAGGAGCTCGTTCCGGCATAGGAACGCACCTGGAGAAAATCGACCGACACCGGCACCGTGAGGCGCTTCAGGAGGTCGGTGAGGAAGAACACCGAGCCCTTCAGGATGCCGACGGCGAGGAGGTCCTTGCCCGCGTACGCGGCATCGATCTCTTTCGCGAGGACATCGAGGCGCTTCGCGATCGTCTCTTCGGAGAGCAGGATGCGGTCGATCACCCTGGGCAGATTATCATTCACAAAACGTGACCAGCACCTCGCCCGACCCCGAAGCCGTCTCGCAGGCATACGGCCTCCTCTCCTCGAAGTTCAAGGTCCTGTGGACTTTTCACCAGTTTCTCCAGGGCGTGCACCGCACGAGCCTGCACGGGGCCACGGGACCGGCGGTCTCCTTCGCCCCGCTGTACGAGCAGATCAAGCGCATCAAGGAGACGAAAGGCGTCGAGCCCGCCGCCGACACGCGCGCGGCGATGGCGCGCCTCGACGGCCAGCTCGACACGCTCCACGCGACGCTGGCCGAGGACGACCGCCAGATCTCCCCGAGCACGATGCGCCAGTTCTTCGAGCGCGTGAAGGCCGGCGACGAGGATCTGCTCCTTTCGATCCTGAAGTTCTATTACTACGCGCCCGCCCTTACGCCCGACGAGACGGACAAGGTGGACTTCCTTTTGACGCGCCTCGGCACCACGCCGGGAAAGAAGGGAGAGGCGGAGCTGAGGCCCGGCCCGGAGCTGCAGAAGCTGAGCGAGGCGCTCTTCTCCCTGATGGTCCGCCCTCGGGCCGAGGCCGCCGAAGTGAAGTCCGTCGTCTCCCTGCTCGACATCCTGCGCCGCGACCTCGAGGCGTGCGAGCGGTTCGAGGACCTCACGAAGCGCGGGACGCTCGAGAACATCCGCACGCTCAAGCACCGGATGGGGAAGGCGTTCTACGACCCCGAGGTCATGCAGGCGATCCTGTCTTCGAACATCGCGGCGAAGAAGAAGTTCCAGCTCTTGTACAAGGAAGAGGAGAAGCGCATCCGGTCGGCCTCCAGCGAGGTCCTCGAGAAGGAAAAGGACCTCGAGCAGGACGCGCGCTTCATGAGCCCCGAGTTCCGCGAGGATCTCGAGCGCTTCCGCAAGGACAAGGACGAGTTCGAGAAGGCGAGCCGCCGGCGCGGGGTGCGCCCGCGGGACGTCAAGCGGCTGAAGGAATCGCTCCACAGGCTTCTCGCGCGTCTCGATCCCGCTGCCGCGGAGGAGTTCGAGGTGGACTCGGATTCGACCGCCGGGACCCGCAAGAGAAGGGAAGCGCTGGCGAAAGGCGCGACACCCCTGCCGATGCGCCGGGACACCGTCTCGGCGATCGCCTGGCGCGCCGAGACGGACCGCGTCACCTCCGAGACGGCCCGCCGGCTCTTCGCGAGCGTGGATCTGGCTGGGTCGGACCCGGCGGCCGGAGTGCTCGCGCAGGGAGGCCGGCTCGAATCCTGGGAGGTGCGGTCGGCCCTGCGGATCCTGGGCAAAGGGAAGAGCGGGGTGCCCGCGGCCGAACGCGACCGCCTCTTCTTCAACGCCGCCGTCCTTCGGCAGAAGATGGACGAGGAAGCGCAGAAGCTGCGCGACCTCGTCGGCGAAGTGGGGGATTCGTCGGCGTCCGAGAGCACGCTCCAACCCACGGGCAAGTGCCTCGCGCGCGCCCGGGAGATCGACGGCCTCTTTCGCCAGGCCCTGGCCGCGGCCGAGTCGGAAGGCATCGAGGCCTGGAATCACCTGACGCGCTCGCGCTTCCGGCATCTCCGGGCGTTCGCGGGCCTCTGGCTGCTCTACGACGCCCTGGGCGGCAAGTGACGGAACCTCTCGAGCTCCCCGAGCAGATCGCGAACCGCCGCGCATCGCGCGCGCGCATCGCGGCCCTCGGGCGGGCGCTCTATCCCAATCGCTGGGATCCCACGCATCTCGTGTCGGACGTCGTCGCGAAATGGTCGTCCCGTGACGCCGCCGCCCTCGACGCCACGCCCGAAGCCGACCGGTACGTGCGCGTCCCGGGCCGCATCCTCGCGATCCGCAAGATGGGGAAGGCCATCTTCCTCGACCTCTCGGACGGCGTCGGCCGCGTGCAGGCCTACATGAAGAAGGACGCGCTCCGCACGGGAGACTGGGAGCTTCTGGAGCAGCTCGACCTCGGCGACCACGTGGGAATCGCCGGATCGGTCTTCCGGACACGCACGGGGGAGCTTTCCGTGAGGGCGGGTTCGCTGGATTTCCTCTCGAAGTCCCTGCGGCCGCTGCCCGACAAGTGGCACGGCCTCACGGACGTCGAGCGGAAGTACCGGCAGCGCTACGTCGACCTCGTGGTCTCGCCGGAGACCCGCAGGACCTTCGAGATCAGGGCGAAGATCGTGGCGTTCATCCGCCGGTTCTTCGACGCGCGCGGCTTCGTCGAGGTGGAGACGCCGATGATGCAGACGCTCGCGGGCGGCGCGGCCGCGCGCCCGTTCGTGACGCATCACAATGCGCTCGACCTCGACCTCTTCCTGCGCATCGCTCCGGAGCTGTACCTCAAGCGCCTCGTCGTGGGCGGATTCCCGAAGGTCTACGAGATCAACCGCAACTTCCGCAACGAAGGCATCTCCACCCACCACAACCCCGAGTTCACGATGCTCGAGTTCTACACGGCGTACGCCGACGCCCGCGACCAGATGGCGCTCACGGAAGAGCTCCTCACGAGCGCCGCGCGGGAGATCCTCGGGACGACGGAGCTCAAGTGGGGCGACGAGACGCTCTCGCTGAAGGCGCCGTTCAAACGGATCTCGATGGTGGATGCCATTCTCGAGAACGTGGAAGCCGCCGAGAGAGACTGGGAGGAAAGAGAAGATTTCTTCGAATGGTCCCGAGCAGGGTGCGGAGCCGGACGCGCGACAGGGCGTCCCGGCGGTTTCTGCGAAGGCTTCCGCACCAGCGGGCGGACGCATCGCCGTCACCCGCGAGAGCCTCTCGGATCTTCACCTTCTAAGAAAAACAGCAGAACATTTTGGTGTCGAGTCTGTCGAGCGCTTCGGCGATTCCAAGGGGAAATTACTCGCAGAGATCTTCTCGGCCGTCGCGGAGCGACGGCTTCTGCAGCCGACGTACGTCGTCGACTATCCCGCGGAGATCTCGCCGCTCTCGAAGACGAAGCCGGACGACCCGAACACCGCCGACCGCTTCGAGCTGTTCATCGGACGGATGGAGGTCGCGAACGGGTTCTGCGAGCTGAACGACCCCGACGAGCAGGCGGAGAAGTTCCGCGCGCAGGTGAAAGAGCGCGGCAAGGGTGACGAGGAAGCGATGCCCTACGACGAAGACTACGTCGAGGCGCTCTCGTACGGGATGCCGCCCACGGCGGGAGAAGGCGTCGGGATCGACCGCCTCGCGATGCTCTTCACGAACTCGCCGTCGATCCGGGACGTGATCCTGTTTCCGCTGATGCGGCCGAAGAAGCTGATCTCTCGTCTTTCTTCTCTCGCCCGCAGGTATCTCCTCGCGTCGCGGCGCGACGCGCAGGTGGGGGTCGTCGCGCTCGCGGCCTTTTGCGGGCTCGCGCTCGGCGTCGCGGCGCTCATCGTGTCGCTCGCGCTCCTGGCGGGATTCCAGACGCACGTGAGGAGCCGCCTCCTCGCCGAGACGCCGCATCTCCTGGTGACGCCCGCGGGCCGCGGTCCGTTCCACGATTCCGACCGGATCGGCGGCAAGCTCGCCGCCCTCCCCGGCGTGGTGTCCGTCTCCCCGGTGGCCCGGGGCCGGGTATGGGTGTCGATGGGGCGCGACGCCGCTCCGGCGGAGGTCGTGGGCCGCGAGCGGACGAAAGGGCTCGTGCTCGACGTGGCCCAGGCCCGGCCGCTCGGAGTCGTGCCGGGAGACACGGTGACGCTGGTCTCGTCCCGCGCTCGGCTTTCGCCGCTCGGCCCTGTCCCGATCGTTTCGACCTTGAAGGTCACCGCCCTCGCGCCGTCGTCCACCGGACGCCGCGCAGCCGAGGCGAGCCTGCCGCTCGAGGAGGCCCGGCGTCTCTTCGCGATCGGCGCGGACGGGGCCACCGGCTACGAGGTCTTCCTGGAGGACCCGTCGAAAGCGAAGGCCAGCGCTGCGGCCGTGGCGGCCGCGCTCGGGCCTTCCGTCACCTCGACGACGTGGGAAGAGCAGAACCGCGCTCTCGTCCTCGCTCTGAGACTCGAGCGCTTCGTCCTGTTCGCCGCCGTCTTCCTGATCGTGATCGTGGCGGGGCTGAACCTCGCGGCGACCTCGGCGGTCCTCGCCGCGACCCGCGCGGGGGACGCCGCCGTCCTCTCGGTTCTCGGCGCGTCTCCGAGGACCGTGGAGAGAGTCTTCCGAACCGCGGGGGGCTGCGTGGGGATGGCCGGCACGCTCGCGGGCGTCCTCCTCGGCGTCACGGCCTCCATCCTGCTCGAGAGGCTCGGCCTCGTCCCGCTGCCGGCGCAGCTCTACGGGATGAGCCACGCGCCGTTCCGCGCGGACCCTCTCGACGTGGGCGCGGTCGCGGCGCTGTCGATCGTCTGGGCGTTCGTCGTGGCCACGGTGCCGGCCCGCACGGCCGCGCGCCAGCCCGCCGTGGAGATCCTGCGTGGCGCCTGACGCGGCGGCGTTGCTCGACGCGGAGGGTCTCGCGAAGGGGTTCGGGGCGGGCGACGCGCGGGTCGAGGTCTTTCGCGGCGTTTCGCTCGCCGTCCAGGCGGGCGATCTCCTCGCCATCACCGGCCCTTCGGGCTGCGGAAAGTCGACCCTGCTGCACCTTTTCGCCGGGCTCGAAGCGCCCGACGCGGGCCGCGTGGCGCTCGACGGCGCGGACTGGGCCGCGCTCGCGCCGGGCCCGCGCGCGGCCGTGCGCGGCGCGAGCGTTGGATTCGTGTTCCAGTTTCACCATCTCCTTCCCGAGCTCACGGCCGAGGAAAACGTCGCGCTGCCGCTCTTCCTCGCCGGGGCGGCCGAAGAAGAGGGCCGGCGCGTCGCGCGCGAGGTGCTCGACCGCGTGGGCCTGCTCGGCCGCGCGGCCGCGTTCCCGCGGACGCTTTCCGGCGGTGAAAGACAGCGCATTGCCATCGCGCGCGCCGTCGTGAGGAGGCCGCGGCTCCTCCTTTGCGACGAGCCGACAGGCAGCCTCGACGCGGCGCACGCGGCGCAGGTCTTCGAGCTTCTGGCCGAAGTCGCCAGGGAGCGCGCCGGGGCCGCGATCGTCGTGACCCACGACCCGGAATGGGCGCGTCGCTGTGCTACGATCAAATTGCTGGGAGAAGAGGGGTTGAGCGACGTCTCCGGGAGCGCCCTGCCGTTCTCTCCGAGAGGTTGAAACGGTCATTTGACGATGTTCGAAAAATACAACGAGAAGGCGCGCCGGGCGCTGTTTTTCGCCCGATACGAGTCCTCGAAGCTGGGCTCCAAGGTCATCGAGTCCGAACACATTCTGCTCGGCGTTCTCCGCGAGGGCGAGGAGATCATCAAGGAGATCTTCGCCCGCTTCAACGTGAGGCCGGACGAGATCCGCCGCGAGATCGAGGGCGATCGCGTGTTCGTCGAGCGCGTCTCCTCCACCCAGGAGCTGCCGCTCTCGGAGGAGTCCAAGAAGATCCTCGCCTACGCCTCGCACGAGGCGGAGTCGATGATGCATCCCTACGTCGGCACGGAACACCTCCTCATCGGCATCCTTCGCGTGGATCCGTGCGTCGCGGGCCGCATCCTGATGTCGCACGGCTTCAACCTGTACGGCGTGCGCGAGGAGACGATCGCGCTCATCAAGGAGCGCGAAGCATCGAAGCAGAAGAAAGAACTGCCGTTCCTGGCCGAGTACGCGCGCGACCTGACCGCGCTCGCGCAGCAGGGCGCGTTCGACCCGCTCGTCGGGCGCGACGTGGAGGTCGAGCGGATCATCCAGATCCTCTCGCGCCGCACGAAGAACAACCCGATCCTGCTCGGCGAGCCGGGCGTCGGCAAGACGGCGATCGTCGAGGGCCTCGCGCAGCGCATCGTGGAGGGCGGCGTTCCGCTGTTCCTCGCGCAGAGGAAGATCCTCGCCCTGGACCTCTCGCTCATCGTCGCGGGCACGAAGTACCGCGGCCAGTTCGAGGAGCGCCTCAAGGGCATCCTCAAGGAGCTGAAGGAGAACCTCGACCTCATCGTCTTCATCGACGAGATCCACTCGCTGATCGGCGCGGGTTCGGCCGAGGGCTCGCTCGACGCCGCGAACATCCTCAAGCCCGCTCTGTCGCGGGGGGAGATCTCCTGCATCGGCGCGACGACGCTCAAGGAGTACCGCAAGTACATCGAGAAGGACCGTTCCCTCCTGCGCCGCTTCCAGGCCATCATGGTGGCCCCGCCGGACGAGGAGGAGACCCTGAGGATCCTCGACGGCGTGCGCGAGCGGTACGAGACGTTCCACCGCGTGCATTACACGCCGGACGCGATCAAGACGGCCGTCTACCAGGCGAACCGCTACATCCCGGACCGCTTCTTCCCCGACAAGGCCATCGACATCCTCGACGAGGCCGGCGCGAAGGTGAAGCTCCGCAAGACGGCCGACACCCTGAACCTGCGGCGCCTCGAGAGCGAGATCAAGGGGATCGTCAAGGAGATGAAGAAGGCGATCTCGGAGAAGGACTTCGAGCGGGCCGTCTTCCTGCGCGAGCGCGAGATCGAGATCAAGGAGGAGATCGAGCACACGAAGACCTCCGCTCTCGACGACGGACTCCCGGTCGACGTGACGCGGTCGGACGTCGAGGAGATCATCTCGAGCTGGACGGGCATCCCGGTGACGTCGCTCCAGATGGAGGAAGCCGAGAAGCTCCTCCACATGGAAGACTCCCTGAAGAAGCGCGTCATCGGTCAGGATCGCGCGCTCGAGGCGATCAGCCGCGCGATCCGCCGCTCGCGCCTCGGGGTCAAGAGCCCGAACCGGCCGATGGGCTCGTTCGTTTTTCTCGGGCCCTCCGGCGTCGGCAAGACCGAGGCCGCCCGCCGGCTGGCCGATGTTCCTCTTCAACAACCAGAAAGCCCTCGTGCGCTTCGACATGTCCGAGTACATGGAGAAGCACGCCGTCTCGAAGCTCATCGGCTCGCCCCCCGGCTACGTGGGGCACGAGGAAGGCGGCCAGCTCACGGAGCGCATCCGGCGCCAGCCTTACTCGCGTGATCCTCCTCGACGAGATCGAGAAGGCGCACCCGGACATCGCGAACCTCCTCCTGCAGATCCTCGAGGACGGACAGCTCACGGACGCGTACGGGAACGTCGTCGACTTCAAGAACACGCTCATCATCATGACCTCGAACGTGGGGACGAAGTTCCTCGTCACCGGCAGCCGGATGGGCTTCGGTGACGGCGAAGAACGCCCCCGAGAAGCGCGAGATCGAGGAGATGGTGCTCAAGGAGCTTCGGCGCGAGTTCTCGCCGGAGTTCATCAACCGCGATCGACGAGATCATCGTCTTCAACCCGCTGGGGCTCCCGGAGCTCCGGGCGATCGGCCGTCTGCTCCTCGACGACGTCGCCGAGACGCTGAAGCACCGCGGACTGACGCTCGTGGTGGACGAGGCCGCCGTGGACTGGCTCCTCAAGGCCTCGGGCCACGACATCCACTCGGGCGCGCGTCCGCTGCGCAGGACCATCCAGCGGCACGTCGAGGACGCGGTATCGGAATTGCTCATCGGCTCGAGAGAGCCTGTCGAGTGTGTCGAAGTGACCGTATCAGGAGACGAGCTCAAGGTTCAGGTTCGAGCTCCCGAGCCGGTCGGTACGGGCCGGTAAGCAGGGTGCCCCTGAATTGCTCGTCCGGCGGTCCCGCCGGGTCCGCCCCGGGTCGATCCGCGCGCGTCATTCCGGCCGGAGTTCTCGCGGGGCTTCTGGCGGCCTTCCTCGGTCGCGAGACGGCCCGGGCGCAGGCACCGACTCCGACGCCGACTCCGACGCCCACGCCCGCGACCGCCGGCGAAGGCGTCTTCGGCGCGCCCCGGCCGGAGTCGCCGCTCACGGGCACGATGCCGAAGGCCTCGGATGGCGCTCGCCCCCGAGCCCGCGGTCCCCGCCGCCGACAGGCCGAAGATCGCGCAGATCCTCGTGCGCGGCGGGAAGACCACGGCTCCCGAGACCGTCGGCTTCTACCTGGGCGTCAAGGCGGGCGACCCCTACGACGACGAACTGATCAAGCGGAACTTCAGCAAGCTCTGGGACTCCGGCCTGTTCGAGGACGTGACGCTCGAAAAGGAGACGTCCCCCGCGGGCGTCGTGCTCGTCGCGACCGTCGTCGAACGGCCCACCGTCGCGGACCTCGAGTTCCGGGGCAACAAGAAGCTCACGACGTCGCAGCTCAAGGACAAGCTCAAGGAAGGCAAGGCCGAGATCCGCGTCGGCGCGCCCGTCTCGCTGCGCGACGTCGCGAAGGCCAAGTCGGTGCTCCTCGAGGCCTACAAGGCCGAGGGCTTCCGCTCCGCGGCGATCGACGCGCACGATCGAGAACGTCTCCGACCTTCAGCGCCGCATCGTCTTCCTCGTCGACGAAGGCGACAAGATCAAGATCGAATCGATCCGATTCACGGGCAACACGGTCTTCGGCCAGACGAAGCTCCGCTACGCGCTCTCCAAGACGAAGCAGGCGCACTGGTGGCGCTTCTTCGACAGCAAGTCCACGTACAACCAGGCGGGCTACGAGGAGGACGTCGAGGCGCTGCGCAAGGTCTACCAGGACGTCGGCTACAAGGACGTCGTCATCAAGGACCCGATCCTCGACGTGTTCGTGACGAACCCGTCCGAGAAACGCCCGGAGAAGATCAACCGCCGCGTGAGGATCACGATCCCGATCGTCGAAGGGGAGAGGTTCTACTTCGGCAAGGTCACGGTCGAGGGCTCGACGTGTTCCGAGCCGGAGTTGCTCGAGCGGTTCTTCGCGTACAAGCCCGGAAAGCCGATGAGCCGGGCCGTGATCGCGGACGGCATGAAGGCGATCGACGCGACCTACCGCAGCCGGGGCTACATCTACGTCTTCATGAACCCGGAGAACACCGAGAAGCCGAATCACGTCGTCGACGTCGTCGTGAAGATCACCGAGGGCGATCAGTACCGGCTCGGCCGGATCGAGTTCACGGGCAACAAGACGACGCGCGACAAGGTGCTGAGGCGCGAGCTGCAGGTCTTCGAAGGCGACATCATGGACATGGAGACGTTCAAGAAGAGCCTGTTCAAGGTGACGCAGCTCGGCTACTTCAAGATCGAGGAGGACCCGGACTTCCGCGTCAACGCGGAGAAGAAGACCGTCGACGTCTCGATCAAGGGGACGGACACGAATCGCAACGAGGTCCAGTTCGGAGCGGGCTACTCGCAGCTCGACGGCCTCTTCGGGCAGTTCCAGTTCAACACGCGCAACTTCCTCGGCCGCGGCGACACGCTGGGCGTCCAGTTCCAGCGGGGCAACCGCTCGAATTTCTTCGACATCTCGTTCGCCGAGCCGTGGTTCCTCGACCAGCGGATGTCCATCGGCGGCTCGATGTTCAACCGGACCCTGGACTACAGCGACGTCGCGGGAGGCCTCGACCAGAGGAGCAAAGGCGCGAACCTCTCGCTCGGCTACGGGCTGGGGATCTTCGACCTCGTGTCGATCTTCTACGGGTTCACGGACCAGACGAGCACGTACCAGGTCTATCCGCCCCCGCCGCCGCCCGGAGGCGGGGTGGTGCCCGTCGCGTTCGCGACGTACGTCGGGCAAGACCTCGGCGGTCACTCCCGGGTACCGATACGACAGCCGCAACGATCCCTTCGATCCGACGCCGCGGCATGAAGTTCGGCGCCTCTCTTTCCATCGCGGGAGGCCCGTTCGGAGGCGACTTCTCGTACTTCAAGCTGAGCGCGAGCGCCACGCGGTACCTCCCGTTCGGCAAGAAGGGCAACTTCGCGTTCAACCTCGACCTCGGCCTGCTTCGGGCCTACAGCGGCCAGCAGGACCCCGCCGAGACCGGCTTCGACAGCCGGATTCCTCTCTTCGAGCGCTACCGCATCGGCGGAGACCGGTCGGTGCGCGGCTTCAAGTACGGATCCATCTACCCGTTGGACAGCCAGGACCGGGCGTTCTTCACGAGCAGCGGGGCGCTTCTCGGGGGCGACCGGTTCCTCGTCTTCAACGTCGAGTACGTCTACACCGTCGCGGGCCCCCTCAAGCTCGCGCTCTTCTTCGACGCCGGAAACACCTGGCTCGAGGGCCAGTCCACGGACCCTGGGATCGATGCGAACGTCGGCGGGGCTCGAGATGCGGATCCTCCTTCCGATCTTCCAGGCGCCCCTGCGGTTCATCTACGGCATCAACCTCTCGCCGAAGGACATCAAGGACCAGGCGGGCAACGTGATCCAGACCGAGTCCCGAACGGATTTCCAGTTCTCCATCGGGACGACGTTCTAGCCATTTCCAGTATGATCCCCGTCTCCGTGGACTCGGCGTCCCTCCGGGCCAAAACCAACGAAGGAGTTCCATTCATGAATCGCATCGTCACTCTCGCGGCTGGCGCCCTCGCGCTCGGCGCTCTCGCCGGCGGCGCCGCCGCCCAGACCGCCGCCCCCACCTCCGGCGGAAAGATCGGCGTGATCGAGGTTCAGAAGATCGTCCAGGAGTCCGCCATCGGCAAGGAGAGCCTTGCCCGCGTCCAGAAGGTCCAGCAGGCCAAGCAGGAAGACCTGCAGAAGCGCCAGAAAGAGCTGCGGGACATGGAGCAGAAGATCCAGGACCAGGGCAAGTCCCTGTCCGAGGACGCGATGGAGAAGCTCCAGAAGGACTATCAGTCGAAGGCGCTCGATCTGAAGCGCTTCCAGGACGACGCGCAGCGCGAGCTGGAAGAGTCGCAGCGCAAGGAGCTCGGGGAGCTCGAGAAGCGGATCATGCCCGTCATCAACGAAGTCGCGCGCGAGCAGGGCTACTCTCTCGTCTTCAACAAGTTCAACTCGCGGGCTGCTCTTCGCCGACGACAAGGCCGTCGACCTGACGGAGGCCGTCATCACGAGGTTCAACTCGATGATCGCGGCCCCGGCCGCGAAGCCCGCCGCGCCGCCGCCGCCAAGGGCACGGCGCCTGCCGCCGCCAAGCCGGCCTCGACGGTCGCCCCGGCCGCGCCGAAGAAGTAAGCCGGGCGTGGCCGTCCTTCTCCGTCGCCGAAGTGGCCGCCGCCTGCGGCGGACGCGTCGTCGGCGACGGAGATCGGAGACTCTCAGGCGTGCGCTCGCTCGAGGGCGCCGGACGCGGACGCGCTCTCGTTCGTGAGCGAAGAGCGGGCGCTGCCGCGCGCGGCCGCTTCCGCGGCTGGTGCGCTTCTCGGCGCGGTCGGCGTCCGCCCTCGCGGGACGGACCGTCATCGAGGTCCCGGACCCGTCCGCGGCTCTCATCCGTCGCTGCGCCTGTTCCACCCGGCGCGGGCTCCACGGCCCGGCATCCACGCGACGGCCGTCGTCGACGCCGGCACGTTCGTCGATCCGTCCGCCGAAATCGGCCCCTACGCCGTCGTGGGGAGATCTCTCGCGGGTGGAGGCGAGCGCGATCGTGGGCGCCCACACGGTCATCGGGGCCCGATGCCGGGTGGGAGCGGGCTCGTGGCTGCATCCCCATGTCGTCCTCTACGACGACGTCATGCTGGGGGAGCGCGTCGAGATCCACAGCGGCGCCGTCCTCGGCGGGGACGGCTTCGGCTATGCGACGACGGAGAAAGGTCTCGTGAAGATCCCGCAGGTCGGGGGCGTCACGATCGGCGACGACGTCGAGATCGGCGCGAACACGTGCATCGACCGCGCGACTCTCGAGACGACGTCCGTCGGCGCCGGCACGAAGATCGACGACCTCGTCATGGTCGGCCACAACGTGCGGATCGGCCGCCACGACGTCCTCTGCGCGCAGGTGGGGATCGCCGGCTCGGCCGTGCTCGGGGACGGCGTCGTCCTCGGCGGGCAGGTCGGCGTCGCGGGGCACATCACCATCGGCAACGGCGTCAAGGTGCAGGCCCAGAGCGGCATCGGGGCGGACGTGCCGGACGGCGAGGCGCTCCACGGGTCGCCCGCGTTCGCATACCGCGCCTTCCAGAAGTCGCACATCGAGTTTCGGCGGCTGCCGGAGACCGCCCGCCTCGTGCGCCGCCTCGCGGAGAAGGCCGGGCTCCTCAAGGGAGGGGACTCATGAGCGAACCGGGCGCGAGGCCGACATCCTCGAGATCCTGCGGCTCCTGCCGCACCGGTACCCGTTCCTCCTCGTCGACCGCATCCTCGAGATGTCGCCCGGGCCTGTCGCGGTTGGCTCGAAGGTCGTCGGCCTCAAGAACGTGAGCGTGAACGAGCCGTTCTTCCAGGGCCACTTTCCGGGGAACCCGGTCATGCCGGGCGTCCTGATCGTCGAGTGCATGGCGCAGGTCGCCGGGTGCCTCTTCTTCGCGAAGGAGCCCGACCCGTCCGCCAAGCTCATGTTCCTGTCGGGCGTCGACAAGGCCCGCTTCCGGCGCCCGATCGTCCCGGGAGACCAGATCGTCGTGACCGCCGAGATCGTGAACGTGAGGCTCGGCCTCGTGAAGTTCAGGGCGGAGGCCCGCGTGGACGGCGCGCTCTGCGCGGAGGCCGAGATCATGTCGAGCCTCGTGAACCGTCCGGGAGCCGCCTGATGGCGATCCACGTCACCGCCATCGTCGATCCTTCGGCCTCCGATCACACGCGGACGCGGAGATCGGCCCCTATGCGATCGTCGGCGCGAAGGTCACGATCGGCGCGCGCACGACGGTCGGCGCCCACGCCGTCATCGAGGGCCCCACGACGCTCGGCGAGGACAACCGGATCTGCCCCCTGGCCGCGCTCGGCGGGCCGCCTCAGGACCTCAAGTACAAGGGGGAGCCGACGACGCTCGTGGTCGGGAACCGGAACATATTCCGCGAGTTCTGCACGATCCACCGCGGGACGGTGACGGGCCACGGAACGACGATCATCGGCGACGACAACCTCTTCATGGCCTACGCGCACGTCGCCCACGACTGCGTCGTCGGGAACCGCACGGTCTTCGCGAACGGTGCCTCCCTCGCGGGGCACTGCGTCGTCGAGGACGACGTCATCCTCGGCGGCTTCGCCGCCGTTCGCCAGTTCCTGAAGGTCGGGCGCCACGCCTTCGTCGGAGCGTTCTCCGGCATGAACCACGACGTCCTCCCGTTTCTCTGGAGCTCCTCGGAGCGCGACGTCAAGGCGTACAAGGTCAACACCGTCGGGCTCGATGCGGAAGGGCTTCTCGAAGGAGCGCGTCGCAGGCTCTCCAGAAGGCCTACCGCGTCCTCCACAGGCACCGCCACGACCGCACCGCGATGCTCGCCGGCCTCGAGGCGATCGCGGCGACGTCCGACGACGTCAAGTTCCTGCGCGACTTCATCGCGAGCTCGAAGCAAGGCGATCCACGGGGCGTAAGAGGGAAGAAAGAAGAGGGGATTTTTCTTCTTAGATGCGGCGACCGCTGATGCGGCCGCCGATAGCAGAAAATCTCTTCCCGGATGTCCGGTGTCAAGGGTCGGTGACCGCTTCGCGGCGCGCGAAGCGCGCCCTTGACTCCGGACATCCGGGGAGCATCCGCTCTTTCTCTTTCTAAGATGCATCTTCTCCCGATCACCCGCGCGAGGCGCTTGATGCCTTCCTCGATGACGTCGGGCGGCGCGTAGGAGAAGTTCAGGCGCATCGTCTCCTCGCCTCCGCCGCAGGGGTAGAACGCCGCGCCCGGGACGAAGGCGACCTTCTCCGCGGATCGCCTCGTCGAGGAGCGCCGTGGTGTCGAACCCCTTCGGCAGCGTGGCCCAGAGGAAGAGGCCCGCCGCTGCGGCCGCGTCCAGCGTACGCCGCGAGGAGCGTGCCGGTCGAGCGCGCGAAGCATCGCGTCCCGGCGCTCGCCGTAGACCGTCCGGATACGGCGCACGTGCTGGTCGAGGAAGCCGCCCCTGGCCACCTCGTAGGCGACGTACTGGCAGAACGTCGAGGTGTGGAGGTCGGCGCCCTGCTTGATCTGGACGAGCTTGCGAGATGACGGCCTCGGGCGCCACGACCCAGGCGATCCTCAGGCCTGGCGCGAGCGTCTTGGAGAGCGTCGACATGTAGAGCACGTTGCCCGTGAACGCCCGCTCGCCGCTCGCGCAGCCGTGGAGTCTCGGCGTCGATCTTCACGAGCGACGGGAGGTGCTCGCCCTCGTATCGAAGCTGCCCGTACGGGTCGTCCTCGACGATCGGGATGCCGTAGTGAGCCGCCCGCTCGACGACGCGTCGGCGGCGCGCGAGGCTCAGCGTGACGCCGGCCGGGATTCTGGAAGTTCGGCAGCACGTACAGGAACTTCGGGCCGGCGCGCAGCTGTTTCTCGAGGACGTCGACGTCGAGACCCTCGTCGTCGATCGGTACCGGGAGGTAGTCGGCCTGGTAGGCGTTGAAGGCCTGGAGCGCGCCCGAGGTACGTCGGCGCCTCGGTGAGCACCCGGTCGCCCGGGTTGATGAGGAGCTTGCCCGACGAGATCGAGCGCCTGCTGCGAGCCGGACGTGATCGAGCACGTTCTCGGGCCTCACCGTCGACGCCGTAGCGCCCCATGTGGCGGACGAGCAGCTCGCGGAGGGGCCGGTAGCCTTCGGTCGTCGTGTACTGGAGGGCCGTCGTGCCGTGCTCCCTGAGGACGCGGTCCGTGGCCGCCCGGATCTCCTCCACGGGAAAGACCTCGGGTGCCGGCAGGCCGCCGGCGAAGGAGATGATGTCGGGCTTCTCCGTGAGCTTGAGGAGCTCGCGGATCATCGAGGCCGTGATGCGCTGCGTGCGCTGCGCGAAGCGCTGATTCCAGGAGGTTTCCGGGGCGGGAGCGGACGGGCGCACGAGGTGGTCCCGTCCGCGATCAGACTGCCGAGGAGATCTTCCCCGGCCGCAGCGAGTCGACATGGGCACACCCCCGAAGCAAGGGTCGCCCCGGGGGCGCCCCGCCGCCATGATGCGGGCTGATCAGGGCGATTTCGGCGCCGCTCTACTCCTCGACGACCTCCACCTTCCGGTGCTTCGCGTGCTCGGCGATGAGCTTTTCCTGGAGGGGACGCGGGACCTCCTCGTAGTGGTCCATCTCCATGTGGAACGAGCCGCGCCCCTGCGTGATGGCGCGCAGGATCGATCCGTACGAGATCATCTCGGCGAGCGGCGCCTCGGCGCGGATGATCGAGTCGTCGCCCTCCTGGTCCATGCCGGCCGGCCGGCCGCGGCGCGACGTGAGGTCGCCCATGAGATCGCCCATGTACTCCTGCGGCGCCCGGATCGCGATCTTCATGATCGGCTCGAGGATGGTCGGCCTCGCCTTCTCCATGGCGTCCTTGTAGGCCAGCGAGCCCGCGATCTTGAACGCCATCTCCGACGAGTCGACGTCGTGGTACTGGCCGTCGTACAGCTCGACCCGGAAGTCGACCATCGGGAAGCCGGCGAGGAAGCCGCGCTTGCGCACGTCCTGGATGCCCTTCTCGACCGCGGGCACGTAGTTGCGCGGGATCGAGCCGCCGAAGAGGTCGTCGACGAACTCGAAGTCCGCGCCGCGGGCGAGGGGCTTGATGCGGATCTTGCAGTCCGCGAACTGGCCGTGCCCGCCCGTCTGCTTCTTGTGGCGGCCGTGCCCTTCGGCCGGCCGCGTGATCGTCTCGCGGTACGGGACCTTCGGCGGGTGGAGGATGACCTCGACGCCGCTCTTTCTCTTCATGCGCGCGACCGCGATCTCGACGTGGAGCTGCCCCGCGCCCGCGAGCAGGAACTCGTGCGTGTCGGCGTCGCGCGAGAAGCGGAGGGACGGGTCCTCCTCGATGAGCTTGTGGAGCGCGACCGAGATCTTGTCCTCGTCCCCCTTGGACTTCGGCTCGATCGCGAAGGCGATCGCGGGCTCCGGAATGGTCGCAGGCGCGAAGATGAACGGCTTTTCCTTCGTGGAGAGGGAATCGCCCGTGAGCGTCTCCTTGAGCTTCGCGACGCCTCCGATGTCGCCCGCGGGGATCTCGGGCACGGTCTGCATCGCCTTGCCGAGGGGGGAGAAGACGGGGCCGAAGCGCTCCGGCGTCTCGCGCGTGGCGTTCCAGTAGGTGCCGTCGCTCTTGAACGTGCCCGAGACGACGCGGAAGAGCGTCAGGCGCCCGGCGTAGGGGTCGGAGATCGTCTTGAAGACGAACGCGGCCGGCGGGGCCGGACGGGTCGGCGGCGAGGGCCTCGCTCTGCCCGGCCTTGTTCCGGGCGACGGTCTGGAAGCGAGTCGGCCGTCGGCAGCAGATCCACGATCTCGTCGAGGAGCTTCTCGACGCCCGTCTCGTGGTCGCCGCTCGCGGCGAAGAGGACCGGCGTGATCTTGCGGTCGCGGATCGCCTTCGTGAGGGCGGGCTTCATCTGCTCCTCGGAGAGGTTGCCCTGGGCGAAGAACGTCTCCATGAGCTTGTCGTCGCCCTCGGCGACCATCTCGACGAGCGCCTCGTGCAGGGTCGCGGCGTCTTTCGCGAACTCCTCGGGGATCGGCGCCGGCGCCGTCTTGCCGGCGGCGTCCGTCAGGTAGCCCTGCATGGCGACGAGGTCGATGACGCCGCGAAAGGACTTCTCGCGCCCGATGGGGGCCTCGAGGCAGACGCAGGTGCGGCCGAACTTCCGCGGAAAGCTGCTCCATGACGCGGCCGCCGTCCGCGTTCTCGCGGTCCATCCGGTTGACGACCACGAGGCGGGGGAGGCCGAGCTCGTCGCAGAGCTTCCAGGCCTTCTCGGTCTGGACCTCGACGCCGGCGACGGCGTCCACGACGAGGAGCGCGGCGTCCGCCGCCTTCAGGCCGCAGATCATCTCGGACACGAAGATCCCGTAGCCGGGCGTGTCGATGAGGTTGACCTTCTTCTTCTTCCACTCGAGCGACGCGACCGCGAGCGAAATCGAGATCTTCCGTTCGATCTCCTCCGGGTCGAAGTCGGTCGGCGCGTTGCCGTCCTCCACGCGCCCGAAGCGCGGCGTCGCGCCCGCTTCGTGGAGGAGGGCGGAAACGAGCGTCGTCTTGCCGACGCCGTTGTGGCCGACGACGGCGACGTTGTGGATGGCGGAAGCGGGGTAGACCTTCATTCGGGGGCCCTCCGGAGTTTCGTTTCGGGGCGGGGATTATAGGCGCGGGCGTTCGGGCGTGGCAGGTTCTTTTGACCGACGCCGGAGTGCGCAGGAACAGGACACGCCGATTGCGCGGCTCAGCGGGCTGCTTGCCGCGCGGCTGCTAGAATTTCGGGATTCCGGGTGTTCCCCCGGATCGCCTGCGCGACCGTACACAGGCACGGAGGTCGTCTGCCGCCCGAACCGGGACCGCCCAGTCTGCCCAGAAAATTCGCGCGCTACGAGGTGGAACGCGAGCTGGGAAAGGGCGCGATGGGAGTCGTCTTCCTCGGGCGCGATCCGGTCATCGGCCGGCGCGTCGCGCTGAAGACGATCCGGGCGGACGGCGAGGACGATTCGGAGACGCGGGAGTTCACGGAGCGTTTCCTCCGCGAGGCGCAGGCGGCGGGCACGCTCTCCCACCCGAACATCGTCACGATCCACGACGTCGGCGAGGAAGTCGAGACCGGGACGTCCTTCATCGCGATGGAGTACGTCGAGGGGAAGAACCTCAAGCAGCTTCTGAAGGACAAGGTCGTCGTTCTCGTACGACCGGATCGCCGAGATCGTGATTTCCGTCGGGGACGCTCTCGACTACGCGCACCGTCGCGGCATCGTCCACCGCGACGTGAAGCCGGCGAACATCATCCTCACGACCGACGGCACCGTGAAGATCACGGACTTCGGGATCGCGAAGATCGAGAGCTCGAGCCTCACGGCCACCGGGCAGTTTCTCGGCACGCCGAACTACATGTCGCCCGAGCAGGTGACCGGCGAGACCGTGGACGGGCGCAGCGACCTGTTCTCGCTCGGCGTCGTCCTGTACGAGCTCCTCACGAAGAAAAAGCCGTTCGCCGGCGACAACCTCACGTCGATCTCCTACAAGATCGTCCACGAGGAGTACCCGCCTCCGCAGACGTACGACGCGGCGATCCCGGCCGAGTTCAACCCGATCCTCGCGCGTGCGCTCGCGAAGGACCCGGCGGCCCGCTTCCAGAGCGGGAGAGACTTCGTGCGGGCCCTCTCCGAGTTCCGCGCCCGCCACGCCGAGATGGAGATGCTCAAGGACCTCGGCGAGATGGTGGCGCAGGCCGAGCGGCTCGGCCCCGTCTCCGCCGTCGAATCCAAGGAAAGCCCGACCACTCCCAGGACGTCTCCCGCGCCTTCGGCTCAGATGGCGCGTCCCGGGACGGCGCAGGGGCCCCTCGGCGGCGGGAACACGACACTCGAGGACCTCGCCCGGCGCGGGAGGAGCGACCTCGACCCCTCGCTGGCCGCGGTTCCGCGTTCGATCAGCAAGGAGACTTCGATTCCCGACTGGAGCCTGGACACGGACGCCTTGAAGAGGAGCTCGGGCGATGAAGCGGAGGAGGATGCTGCTCCTCGCGAGCCTCCGCCCTCGTCTCCCGGGACGCTCGTCTCCAACGTGAAGCGCGGCGTCCGGCCGGCCACGGAACGGGACAGCGGAGAAGTCAAACTCCCGGAGCGTCGTCCGGAGCCGGTGCTGCCGGCGAACGACCCCCTCTCGCAGGTGACAGAGAGGATTCAGACGATCCGGCCGCAGACGGCATCCCCGGCGGCCGGCGTTCCGCCGAGCGACGCACCCCGGGAGAGCGCTCCGCCGGCACCGCCTCCTGAAATCGCTGCGCCCGCCCCACCCGTCCTGCCCAGCCGCACCCCCGCGCCGCCGCGCATGCCGGCATCCCCCGATCCTTCTGTCACGCCGTCAGGTGGCGTTCCCCGGGTCGCCAGGGCCGGGCGGGACATCACCGGGCCTATAGAGCCGGTACGTCCCGCGCCAAGCGCCGTGGCGCCGCCTGCGCGGTTGCCCATGGGCCGGCCCGCCGGCGTCCCGGCGCGTCCGGGCGGCCGCGACATCACGGGCCCTGTCGCGACGATTCCGCCGCGCCCCGGAGCGCTCGCCGCGGGTGCGGCGAACCTCGGTGCGGGGCCTCTCAAGGAGAGAGTGCCGGAGGCCCTGAGGCGCGAGGTGAGCCTGCGCTTCGTATGGCTCATCGTCGGCGCCACAGTCCTGCTGGCGTTCGTCCTCGTCGCCGCCCTCCTCCAGCGGAGCTGCGCGATCGCGGGCAAGGCCCCCGACACGGCAGCCGAACAGGACACGCTCGCGCGGAAGAAGCTCCTGAACGACGGATCGCGGGCGCTGGCGCAGGGTCGCCCGGCGGAAGCGCGAACCGCTTTTCTCGAGCTCCTGCGGCAGGCGCCCGAATCCGTCGCCGCTCGCGCGGCGCTCGAAAAGGCGGACGCGGCGCTCGCGAAGAAGGAAGATCAGGAGCGCCGCGTCGCGGAGGCCGGCGCGCGACTCGCGGTTGCCCGCGAGGCCCGCGCCGCGAAGAACTATGCCCGCGTCATCGTGGAAGCGGACACGGCCCTCGCGCTCATCCCCGATTCGCGCGAAGCGCAGGAGCTCAAGACCGAGGCCCAGGCGGAGATCGCCAAGCAGGGCCGCCTGGACCAGAAGAAGGCAGCCGAGCAGATTCGCTCCATGAAGTCCAAGTCGAAACCCGCCGTCGCGCCGACCGTCGCTCCCGAGCCTGTGGTCGTCGCGCCGAAGGCGGAGACTCCGCCGCCTCCGAAACCGACGCCAGCTCGTGTCCGGCTGCGCATCGCCGTGACCGTGCCGGCCCCGCAGGGCTACGTCATGGTGCGCCGGAACGACGTCGAGGTCTTTCGGCGATCCTTCGACTTCGGCCGCAAGTCGGGCGGCGGGAGCCTCGACGGCGAGATCGAGCTGCCGAGCGGGCAGGCGGAATTCAAGGCCTGGGTCATCGCGACGGACCGCAGCGTCAACCAGTACAAAGTCACCACGTTCGCGCTCTCAGGCGACGGCCGCACGCTCGCGCTCGACGTGGACGCATCGAAGAACCTCACCGTCACGCTGCGCTAGGCTGCGGCATGCGTTCCCGCTTCGTCGCCGGGACCGCCGCCGCGTTCTTTCTCGCGCTCGCGGCCCCGTCGGCGCGCGCCTCCGCGCCCTTCGGCGAGGCGCGCGCGGCGCGCTCGAAGAGGGGCATGGTCTCGGCCGCGACGCCGGAGTCCGCCGAAGCGGGCGCCCGAGTCCTCGCCGCGGGAGGCGGCGCCGTCGACGCGGCGATTTGCGCCGCGTTCGTTCTCGCGGTCACGTACCCGCAGGCCGGCAACCTCGCGGGTGGGGGCTTCGCGGTGGTGCGCACGGCCGAGGGCGCCTCTTTCGCGCTGGACTTCCGCGAGACCGCCCCGGCCGGAACCTGGCGAAACACGTATCTCGACGCGGGAGGAGCGTCCCGGCCGATGGCGTCGCGATACGGCGGGCTCGCGGTGGCGACACCCGGAACGGTGCGCGGCCTCGAAGCCCTGCACGGAAGATTCGGCCGCCTGCCCTGGGGCCGGCTCGTCGCGCCCGCGATCGCGCTCGCGCGGGACGGGTATCGCGTCCCTCCCGGCCTCGCCCGCGAGCTCGCCGAAGAGCCAATCCGGCGCGTCCTCTCCCGCGATCCGGAAGCCGCACGCCTCTTCTATCCGCAGGGAGAGCCCCTCGCCGCGGGAGCTCTTCTCGTGCAACCGGATCTCGCGAGGACACTCGAGGCGATCGCGTCGCGGGGAGCGGACGGCTTCCAGCGAGGCGAGATCGCCCGCAGGATCGCGGAGTTCGTCCGCGCGACCGGAGGAGTCCTGACGGAGGCGGACCTCGCGGGCTACGCGCCCGTCGTGGCGGATCCCGTTCGAGCTCGACTACGAACGCTTCCGGCTCGTGACGATGCCGCCTCCCTCGGCGGGCGGCTTCCTTCTCGCGTCCATCCTCGGGCAGCTGCGCTTCGTGCGCGGAGACATCTCGTCGCGCGATTCCGCGGAGACGATCCACCTGATCGCGGAAGCCGAGCGCCGCGCGTACGCCGACCGGAACCGCTTTCTCGGAGACCCGGACTGCGTGGACGTGCCGCTCGCGCGGCTCCTCGCGCCCGCCCGGCTCGCCGCGCTCGGCTTCTCGATCGACCCCGCGCGGGCTACGGCGTCCCGGCAGGTGGCGGGCGGCGCGTGGCCCGGCGAGCGCGATCAGACGACGCACCTCTCCACCGCGACGGCGGACGGCGACGCCGTGGCGCTGACGTACACGTTGAACGACACGTTCGGAAACGGCGCGATCGTGCCGGGCGTCGGGGATCCTCCTCAACAACGAGATGGACGATTTCTCGGCGGTGCCGGGGACCGCGAACCTGTTCGGCCTCGTCCAGGGCGAGGCGAACGCCGTGCGCGCGGGCGGGCGGCCCCTGTCGTCCATGGTGCCGACGATCGTCCTCGAGCGACGGCCGGCCGCGCTTCGTCCTCGGCTCGCCGGGCGGGGCCATGATTCCGACGACGGTCCTGCAGGTCTTCCTGAACGCCGGCCCGCGCGGGCAGCCGCTCGCCGAGGCCGTCGCTGCGCCGCGCTTCCACCACCAGCACCTGCCGGACCGCATCGAGGTGGAGGTCGGTGCGTTTCCCGAGAGCGTGAAGGCGGCGCTGCGCGCGAAAGGACACGTCGTCGAAGAGCGATCGCTCGAGAACACGCACGGGATGCTCGGGAAGGTTCACGCGATCGCCTTCGAGAAGGACGGAACGCTCGTCGGGGTCGCGGACCCGCGCGGCTACGGGGCCGCCGCGGGGCCGTAGCGGATCCGAACCCGTCGACGCCTCGCGTTGGCGGCGAGGGGCGTCCGGGATGGTATCGTCCGCGCTCCTCGGGGCGTAGCGCAGCCTGGTAGCGCACACGGTTCGGGACCGTGGGGTCGGAGGTTCAAATCCTCTCGCCCCGACCATCTTCTCACGCCTCGGCCCCGCTTCCCGCGTGGGGCCTTTTTCGTTCCGGGAGTCCGAGGACCTAAGATCCCGGCGCCATGTCGCGCAAGGAAGTCGCCGGAACGCGGGGCGGCGCCGCCCGTCGCCGGACCCCGTCGGCGCACGTGGCGACGAAGCGGAAGGTCAAGCGCGCGCGGATCCTCGAGAGCGCCGTCCGCAGCTTCGCGGCGAAGGGGTTCTACGGCACCTCGATGGACGACATCGCCGAAGAGCTTCTGCTGACGCGCGGCAGCCTCTACTACTACTTTCGCGACAAGGAAGAGATCCTCGCGCTGTGCCACGAGACGGCGAACCAGGCGATGCTCGACGTGGCCGGGCGGGTGCGGGCCTCCGCGCTGCCGCCCGACCAGGCCCTCCGCCGGATCGTCGTGGAGCACGCCCGCGTCATGGTGGACAAGTTCCACGGGACCGCGCTCGCGCTCCAGTTCGACGCGCTCGACGCGCGGCGGCGCGCCGCCGTCGTGAGCGTCCGCGACGCGTACGAAGCGAGCCTGCGCGACGTGATCGCCGAGGGCGTGGCGAAGAGGGTCTTTCGCCCGGTCGACCCGAAGCTCACGGCGTTCGCGATCCTCGGCGCCCTGAACTGGATGGCGCGCTGGTACCGCGCGGGCGGCGGCGCGTCCGCGGACGAGATCGGTGAGGCGTTCGCGTCGTTCTTCCTCGACCGGCGCCCTCGCGGCCCGACCCTTCAACGGTCGAGGATCTCGAGGATGCCGAGCAGCGTCTCCGGGCGATCCGGCGCGCCGGGAGTCCTGCAGGAGGACCGAGTAGGCGCCTGCGGGAGGCACGCCCGGCGGCAGGCCGAGCGACACGTCTCCCTCGTCCCGATTCCTTCGACGGAAGACTGCCGGATTCCCAGGCCACCTTCTTCCCGTCGAAGAGAACGACCGAAAAGGACCCGTTCTCCCGGCCGAGCAGCGCGCGCGGAAAGCGTCAGGAGGATCGCACCGCCCGTCGCCCGCCGGAGGCTCGCGATCGCCGGACCGAAGGCCCGTTCGGCGCCGAGCACGACCGACTGAGCGAGCGGGACGACGCCGGCCTGCGCGGCCGGGCCGGCAGCCGACGCCGGCCTCGCGGCGAGCTCCAGCCGCGCGCGCGAAAGATCGCTCTTGAGGCGCAGGGCCGAGACGAGGGCCGCGACGAGCAGAAGCGTCAGGAGAGAGAACGCCACCGCGAGACCCGTTCGCCCGGGAAAGAGGCGCGCGTCGGCGGCCGTGGCGCCCGGCGGGGCGCGGCGGAAAGAGCGATGGCTGAGCCCACCTTCAGCCGGAGCCGGCTCGTGGTCTCGACCCGGTCCCGGTAGTAGGGCGTTCCGAGAAGCGACTCCTCGAAGAGGCGCCGCTCGCCGTCGCTCAGGTGTCCGAGGACGTAGTCCGAGACGAGAGCGTCCTCCTCGGCTTCGATCCGGTCCAGCAGCGTGTCGTCGCGAAAATAGGCCTCCTCGAAACGGCCGCGTGCCGTGTCGGTCATGCGGCGGAGAAGGTAGTCGCGGATCTCCGCGGACCCGGGTGACGAGGCGCTCACGAAGGGAGGTCCGGATCCGCCGGGGGACTTCCGTTCTCCCGAGCCGCTCTCTCGTGGTCCATGCGCTTCTTCAGCTCGCGCTTCGCGCGGTAGACGCGCATGTCGATGGCGTCCGTCGAGATTCCTTCCTCGCGCGCGATCGTGCGCGACGGCACCTCCTCCACGAACCGCTTGACGAGGAGGCTCTTCATGCGCTCGGGCAGGAGCTCGAGCGCCTTGCGGAAGACGGATCGCCTGGCTCGAGGCCAGCGCGTCCGTCAGAGGATCCTCGGCTCCGGCGAGCTCCACGGCGCCCGAGAGGCCGTCGTGGGCGTGAGCCTTCGCGACGCGGCGGCAGTACTCGAAGAAGACGTTCTTCGCGACGCCGAGGGAGAACGCCTCGGGCGAGTCCAGCAGCTCGCCGCGCGAGAGCCGCTGCAGGACGCGCAGCAGCGTCTCCTGCGCGAGGTCCCGGGCGTCGTCTTCCGTGCGCACGCCGCGCGAAAGGAAGAAGCGCCGCAGCTTCTCCGGCAGGCGTCCGATCTCGGCCTCGAACGGGTCGAAAAAGCGCGAAGGGCTCATCCCGACACCCGCCGGGAAGCGTCGCGGCTCATCGGAGGAATTCTAGCCCCGAAGAGCCGCGGACAGCGTGCCTTCCGTCACGAAAGAAAAACGCTTGACGCGCGGCGCAAATTGAATGAATATTCGCATGTGTGAATAGTCATTCGACCACGCTGAGGCGGCGCGACGAGATCCTGAAGGTCATCCGCGACGGCGCCGTGCACTCGCAGGAAGAGCTGCAGCACCGCCTCCAGCGCCGCGGGATCGACGTGGCGCAGCCCACGCTGTCGCGGGACCTCAAGGACCTCGGCCTCGCGAAGTCGGCGGCCGGCTACGTCGTGCCCGGCGCGGAGGCGTCTCCGGCGAACGGCGAGCTGAGGGCCCGCCGCGAGGAGCGCCTCGAGCGCGCGCTCCGCGAGTGGGTGCTCGGCGTCGCGACGGCGGGAAACCTCGTCGTCCTCAAGACGCCCCCGGCCGCGGCGCATCCCGTGGCGCGCGCGCTCGACGAGGCCGCGCTCGAAGGGGTCGTGGGCACGATCGCCGGCGACGACACGATCTTCCTCGCGGCGGCCAGCGGCGCCGTCGCGCAGCGGCTCGCCCGGCGGCTCGCGTCGGGCCTCCCGTACGGGCCGCTCCCGGCGGGGGCGCGGGTGACGCGCGCCGCGGTCGTCGGGGCCACGGGGTACTCGGGAGCGGAGCTGTGCGCGCTCCTTTCGCGCCATCCGCACGCCGAGATCGTCTCCGTCTTCTCCTCCGGAAGGAAGGACGGGCGACCCGTCCCGTTCGAGCGCCTTCATCCGCTCGCTCGGGCGCGCCGTCGGGCCGGATGCCGAGCCGTTCTCCGAGAAGCGTCTCGAGGCGTCGCGGCCGGACGTCGTCTTCCTCGCGACGCCGAACGAGACGTCGGCCGAGCTCGCCCCGAAGATCCTCGAGCTCGGCGCGAAGGTCATCGACATTTCCGGAGCGTTCCGCCTTCGCGACGCGGCCGCCTACCCGAAGTGGTACGGGTTCGAGCATCCCGCGCCGCGGCTCCTCGCCGAAGCGGTCTACGGCCTCACCGAGTGGTGCGGCGAGGAGCTCTCCGGCGCGCGGCTCGTCGCGAACCCGGGCTGCTATCCGACGTCCGTCCTCCTCGCGCTCAAGCCCGTGCTCCCGCTCCTCGCGCAGGAGCAGCCCGTCATCTGCGACAGCGTGAGCGGCGTCTCGGGGCGGGGAAGAAGAGCGAGGTCGCCTACTCCTTCTCCGAGCTCGACGGCAACTTCAAGGCCTACGGGGTCGGCGTGCACCGGCACGAGCCGGAGATGAGGCAGGGCCTCGGCCTTCCGGCGGACGCGCCGTTCGTCTTCGTGCCGCACCTCCTGCCGGTCGTGCGCGGCCTCCTCTCGACGCTCCACGTCGTCGTTCGCGGAGCCGCAGACGCCAGAGACGCTCGCGGCCGCGTACGCGAGACCATACGAGAAGACCCCGTTCGTGAGCGTTCGGGCCGCGGGCGAGCTGCCCGAGCTGCGCGACGTCGTGGGCACGCCGCGCGCGGAGATCGGCTTCGCGCTCCTCCCGGGCGGCCGGCGCGGCGTCCTCGTCTCGGTGATCGACAACCTCCTCAAGGGCGCCGCCTCGCAGGCCGTGCAGAACATGAACCGGCTCTTCCGGCATCCCGAGACGGAGGGCCTCGCGTGAGCGCGACCCACGTCGGCCGTCCCATCGTCGTCAAGCTGGGCGGGAGCCTTCTCGAGGACGCCGGCGCTCCGCGCGCGCGCGCTCGCCGCCATCGCGGCCCGCTGGACCGCGGGAGCGCGCATCGTCGTCGTGCACGGCGGCGGCAAGCGGATCGACGCCTCGCTGCAGGCGCTCAAGATCCCGAAGAAGACCTACCGCGGCCTGCGCATCACGGATCCCGAGACGCTCGACGTCGTCGTCTCGATTCTGTCGGGCCTCGTGAACAAGTCGCTCGTGGCCGAGTTCCGCTCGCTCGGGATCACGGCCGCGGGGCTCTCGGGCGCGGACGGCGAGACGCTGTGGGCCGAGTTCCATCCCCGCCTCGACGGCGTCGACTTCGGCTTCGTCGGGCGCGTCACGTTCTCGAATCCGAAGCTCATCAGCGCGATCCTCGGCGCCGACCTGCTGCCCATCGTGGCCTCCGTCGCGCTCGGGCGCGAGGGGACGCTCCTGAACGTGAACGCCGACTCGGCCGCGTCCGCGCTCGCGGCGGCGCTGCGGGCCGAGAGGCTCGTCTTCCTCACCGACGTCGAGGGCCTCCTCGACGCCGAGGGGAAGCTCGTGCCGGAGCTCGACCCCGACTCCGCCTGGGCGCTCCTGTCGTCCGGCGCCGTGGCCGGGGGGATGCGTCCGAAGCTCGTCGCCTGCCTCGAGGCCGTGAAGGCGGGCGTTTCCCAGGTCGTCATCGCAGGACCGAACGGCCACGCCTCGGCGCTGTCCGAGGGCATCGGAGGGACCCGCCTTGCAGCAGCCGCCGCCTGAATCCCCGTCGCTCGTCGAGAAGCGGGATGCCGAGAACATCCTCGGCACCTACAAGCGCACGTCGTTCCACCCGCGCGCCGGGAAAGGGCGCGAAGCTCGTCGACGCGGAGGGAAAGGTCTACTGGGACCTCCTCGCCGGCATCGCCGTGAACGCGCTCGGCCACCGGCACCCGCGCCTCGTGAAGGCGCTTCGCGAGGAGGCGAACCGCCTTCTCCACGTCTCGAACCTCTTCTACCACCCGGCGCAGGGGCTCCTCGCCGAGCGCCTCACGCAGCTCTCCGGGATGCCGCGCGTCTTCTTCTGCAACAGCGGCACGGAGGCGATCGAGGCCGCGGTGAAGTTCACGCGCCTCGCGACGCCGGGGCGAAGCCGGATGCTCGCGCTCGAGGGCGGCTTCCACGGGCGCACGATGGGCGCGCTCGCGCTCACGGGCAACGAGGCGTACCGCAAGCCGTTCGAGCCGCTCGTCGGCGAGACCGTCTTCCTTCCGCCGAACGACGTCGCCGCCCTCGAGAGGCGCCGTCACGCCGGACACGGCCGCGATCTTCCTGGAGCCGATCCTCGGCGAAGGGGGCATCGTCCCGCTGACGGCGGAGTACGTCGCGGCCGCGCGCGCCGCGGCCGACCGCGTCGGCGCGGCGCTCGTCTTCGACGAGATCCAGTCGGGCCTCGGGCGCACCGGCCACCTCTTCGTCTTCCAGGAGATGGGCGTCGACCCCGATCTCGTGACGCTCGCCAAGCCGCTCGGCGGCGGCCTGCCGCTCGGAGCCGTCCTCGTGAGCGAGCGGATCGCGCCGCTCGTCAAGCCCGGGCACCACGGGACCACGTTCGGGGGCAATCCCGATCGCGTGCCGCCTCGGCCTCGAGACGCTCTCGGAGATCGTGGACGGCGGCCTCCTCGAGGGGATCCGCGAGACCGGCGAGTGGTTCGGGAAGAAGCTCCGAAACGCGAAGAAGCGCAGCAAGGGCGCGATCGTGGACGTCCGCGGCCGCGGCCTCATGTGGGGCGTCGAGCTCGACCGGGATGCCGCCGAGGTCCAGAAGGCGCTTCTGGCAGAGGGGCTTCGTCGTCGGGACGTCCCGGACGAAGGTGCTGCGCCTCCTGCCCCCGTACGTCGTCCCCCGCCCGGCCCTGTCCGGATTCGTCAAGGCGCTCGAGGAGATCCTCCGCGAGCCGCCGAAGGAGAAAGTCCCGTGAAGCCGAAGGTCAAGAAAGTCGCGCTCGCCTATTCGGGCGGGCTCGACACGTCCGATCATCATCCCCTGGCTCAAGGAGAACTACGGCTGCGAGGTCGTCGCCGTCGCCGTCGACGTCGGCCAGGCCGAGGAGACCTCCGGCCTCGAGGAGAAGGCGAAGAAGACCGGCGCCTCCGAGTTCTTCCTCGTCGACGCGAAGGACGAGTTCGCGAAGGACTACCTGTTCCCGGTCCTGCAAGGCGGGCGCCGTCTACGAGCACGACTACCTGCTCGGCACGGCCACGGCGCGCCCGCTCATCGCCAAGAAGCAGGTCGAGGTCGCGCTCGCGACGGGCTGCGACGCGCTTCGCGCACGGCTGCACGGGGAAGGGCAACGACCAGGTCCGGTTCGAGCTCGCGTACATGGCGCTCGCGCCGGAGCTCGCGATCATCGCGCCGTGGCGCGAGTGGGAGATCGCGCTCGCGCGAGGACGCGATCGACTACGCGGCGGCGCGCGGCATCCCCGTCTCCGGCCACGAAGAAGGACTCCTACTCGCGCGACCGCAACCTCTGGCACCTCTCGCACGAGGGCGGCCCGCTCGAGGAGCCCGGCTTCGAGCCCGAGCCCTCGATGTTCAAGCTCACGGTCGATCCCGAGAAGGCGCCGGACGCGCCCGAGCGCGTCACGATCGCCTTCGAGGCCGGCCTGCCGGTGGCGGTGAACGGCGAGAAGCTCGCGCCCGTCCCGCTCATCGAGAAGCTCAACGAGATCGGCGGCCGGCACGGCGTCGGCCGCGTCGACATCGTCGAGAACCGGCTGATCGGCATCAAGTCGCGCGGCGTCTACGAGACGCCGGGCGGGACGCTCCTCGTCGCAGGCGCTCCGGGCGCTCGAGACGCTCACGCTCGACCGCGACAGCGTGCACGAGAAGGAGAAGCTCGCCGCGCGCTACGCCGAGCTCGTCTACTTCGGGCAGTGGTTCTCGCCGCTCCGCGAAGCGCTCGACGCGTTCATGAACGCGCTCATGCCGACCGTGACGGGCGACGTCACGCTCAAGCTCTACAAGGGCTCCTCGTCGGTCGTGGGCCGCACGTCGCCGCACGCGCTCTACTCGGCGCACCTCGCCTCGTTCGACATGCGCGGCTACACGCCCGCCGACGCGGCCGGCTTCATCCGCCTCTTCGGCCTGCCCACGAAGGGGCGCCTGCGCCTGAAGGCCGGAACGACGTACCAGGCCGTCGTCGCGGGGAGAGGGCTGAGGCCTTGGCGCGGCGCCAGCTCTGGGGAGGCCGGTTCTCCGAGCCTCCCGCCGCAGGCGCTCCGGGCTTTCAACGACTCGTTCGCCTTCGACCAGGCGCTCCTCGCGGAGGACGTCGCGCGGCTCGATCGCCTGGGCGGAGGCGCTCGGGGAGGCCGGCGTCCTCTCGCGCGGCCGAGCGTCAAGAAGCTCGTCGCCGGCCTCGAGGAGATCGGCGCCGAGGTGTCGCGGACGGGCGTGCCTTCCGACGCGGACGACGAGGACGTGCATTCCTTCGTCGAGGCGCGCCTCGCCGCGAAGGTCGGGCCCGCTCGCGGGGAAGCTCCACACGGGCCGCTCGCGGAACGACCAGGTCGCGACCGACTTCCGCCTCTACCTGAAGGACGCCCTCGACGAGGGCGCGGCGGCCGCGCGCGCCCTCGCGCTCGCGCTCGCGCGCCGCGCGGAAGCCGAGGCCGCCACGCCGATGCCGGGCTACACGCACCTGAAGCGCGCCGAGCCCGTCACCTTCGGCCACTGGTGCCTCGCCTACGTCGAGATGCTGCGCCGCGACGCGAGCCGCTTCGACGACGCGCGCGTCGCGCGCGGACGAGTGCCCGCTCGGCTCCGGCGCGCTCTCGGGGACGCCGCTTGCCGTCGACCGCGAGGCCCTCGCGCGGAGCCTCGGCTTCCTCGGCCCACCGCGAACTCGCTCGACGCCGTCTCCGACCGCGACGCCGCCGCCGAGTACCTCTTCGCGTCGGCGCTCCTGCTCGTCCACCTCTCGCGCCTCGGGGAGGACCTCATCGTCTTCACGTCCGACGAGTTCGGCTTCGCGACGCTGCCCGACGCCCTCGCGACGGGCTCGTCGCGGATGCCGCAGAAGAAGAACCCCGACGTCCTCGAGCTCGCGCGCGGCCACGCCGGGCGCGCGATCGGCGACCTGACCGGGCTGCTCGCGGTGCTCAAGGGGCTGCCGCTCGCCTACGACAAGGACCTCCAGCTCGACAAGGAGCCGGTCTTCCGCGTGCGGAGCGTCCTTCGCGGCCGCGCTGCCGGCCCTGACGGGCATCGTCGAAGGGCTGCAGCTCGACCGCGACGCGGATGGCGCAGGCCGCCTCGGACGACCGGCTCCTCGCCACGGAGCTCGCCGACGCGCTCGCGAAGCGCGGCATGCCGTTCCGCGAGGCGCACGAGATCGTCGGCCGCCGCGTCGCGGAGGCCGAGGCGCTCGGGACGACGCTCGCGGCTCTCGGGCCCTCGAAGGAGATCACCGCCGAGGACCTTGCAGGCGCTCGACGTGCGGCGCGCGCTCGCCAAGCGGGACGTCACGGGCGGGACCGCGCCGCGCCAGGTCGCGCGCGCCGCGAAGGCCGCGGTCCGGCGCCTCGCGGGAGGTGCGGGATGAATCTGCCGAAGGGCTTTCTGGCCTCGGGCGTGCGCGCGGGCATCCGGAAGAAGCGGCCCGACCTCGCGCTCATCGTCGCCGAGAAGGGCGCGAACGCCGCGGCCCTGTTCACGAAGAACCGGTTCCAGGCAGCGCCCGTCATCCTCGGCAGGCGCGACCTCGCCCGGAGCGGCGGCCGCGTGCGCGCGGTCGTCGTGAACGCGGGCTGCGCGAACGCCGTCACCGGAAAGCCGGGGCTCGACGCCGCGCGGCGCGTGCGCGACGCCGCCGCGGCGCTGCTCGGGTTTCCGAAGGAGGAGGTCATCGTCTCGTCCACGGGCGTCATCGGGGTCGTCCTGCCGGACGCGAAGATCCGCGCCGCGCTGCCCGACGCGAAGTGGCGCCTCTCGTCCTCGGGGCTCGACGCCGCCTCGCACGCGATCCTCACGACGGACGTGGGTCCCAAGGTCGCCCAGGCCTCGTTCCGCTGGATGGGCCGCCGCGGGCGAGTCGTGGGAATCGCCAAGGGCGCCGGCATGATCCATCCGAACATGGCGACGATGCTCGCGTTCGTCATGACGGACGTGCCCGCGACGCCCGCGTTCCTCAAGACGGCGCTTCGCCGGGCGGCCGACGCGAGCTTCCACCTCATCTCCGTGGACGGCGACACCTCGACGAACGACACGGTTCTCCTCATGGCCTCGGGCGCGCTCCCCGGGCCGGAGCTCTCCGCGAGCGAGGACGGCCCGGAATTCCAGAAGGCGCTGACCGAGGTCTGCCGCGCGCTCGCGTGGATGATGGTGCGAGACGGGGAAGGGGCGACGCGGGTCCTCGACCTCACCGTCACCGGGGCGCGCACGGAGGCCGAGGCGAAGGCCGCGGCGCACGCCGTCGCGACGTCGCCGCTCGTGAAGACCGCGCTCCACGGCGGCGACCCGAACTGGGGGCGCATCCTCGCGGCCGTCGGCCGGAGCGGGGCCCGCTTTTCGGAAAAGCGCGTCTCGCTCAAGCTCGGACCGCTCGTCCTCGTGAAGGACGGCGTTCCGGCGCCCTATCGGGAGAAGGACGCGGTGCGCATCTTCCGCGAGAGAGCGCGTGAGAGTCGTCGTGGACCTCGGAGTCGGAACGGCCACGGCCTCGAAGCTGGCCGCGGACCTCGGGCACGACTACGTCTCGCTGAACGCCGACTACAGGAGCTGAGGGCCCGCGATCCCGCGGGCCTGACCGTGAGGCCGAGCGCCGCCATCTGATCGGTGACCTTCGCCTTGGCTTCGTTTCCCTTGGCGTTCGCGTCGATCAGATTGCCCGACTTGAACGCGTCGGAAGCCTCGCCCCAGGATTTCGTCACGTCGGCAAGGCCCGCCTTCGCGCCTTCGAGCTTGGCGGCATCCATGTCCTTGGGCAGCTTCTTCATCGCGCTCAGGGCATCGACCTTCGCCTTGATCTTCTCGACCATCCCCGGAACGGAAGCGCTCAGCGCGTTCCACGACTTGGTGAGCTCGTCCTTCTTGGCGGCGACGGCGGCGACGACGTCCTTGGACTTGGCGGGAATGCCCTGCGCGATCTCCATCGCGACCTTGTACTCGCCCTTGTTGAAGGCGTCCTGTGCGGACGCGTATGCCGTGAGAACGCCCTTCGTCTGCTCCGCCGCGTACTTCGAGCCTTCGGCCCGGATCTCGTTCATGGACGCTTCGGCGGCCTTGAGGGCGGCCTCTGCGGGGCCCTTCTGGCTGCAGGCGACGAGCGCAACGCAGCAGAGAGCTACAGCGGTGATTCTCAGAGCGTTCTTCATTCAGGTCCTCCCTGTCGATTCTCGCCTTTGGGGTCGGGGGATTCTCTCCGCAATCCGCCCGAAGTTCAAATGGACGCCAGCTTTCACGGTGCCCGCTTACGGCGGGACTCCTGCACGGCGCCGATGAGATGGCGCAGGCGCTCGGCGTCCTTTTTCCAGAGCCCGTGGATCACGATCGGCGGCGAGCCTCCCGTCGTGTCGATGACGACGTCCGCGAACACCACGCCGGCCTGGATCTTCACGGAGGCGATCTGGTCGGTCGAGATCGAGTCCTCCGTGTGGCCGAAGAAACGAGGCTTGTAACGCGCGATCCGTTCGGGAAAGACCGCGACCTGCACCGGGAAGAGCTGATTGGAGGTCGTCAGGCGCGAGGCGTGGATCGCCTCGGGGTTTTCGCTGAAGGGCCGGTTGAAGAGGAAGAGAATCCCGGCGAAAAGGAGGAGCGCGACGAACAGCAAGAGAAGCGCGGTGCGCAGGATGCGCCCGCCCAGACTCTTGGGCGTCCTCTTGATGTCTTCTACGGGCAACACCGAGGAGTTTATGGCCGTATTTCCCGAATGTCCGATGTCAAGGGTCGAAGACCGCTGCGCGGCGCGCGGAGCGCGCCTTGACATCGGCATTCGGAAGAAGATTTCGACTATCGGCGGCTGCATCATGCAGCCGCCGCATATGTGAGAATACCGATCTTGACTGTCTCCTGACGGCAATTTACGCCTATCTTGCGCGTGACGATTAGGTGACCAGAGTAACCTTATTTTATATGGAATTGATCCTACTATTGCCTGCACTACTTCATTAGTTTCCGAATAAAATAAGGAATTATCATTATAGAGCCTTATTTTTTATGGCACTGACGCTCACTCCTAAGCAAAAAGAAATCCTCGACTTCATCCGGACCTACCGGCAGAAGAGGGGCCTTTCGCCCACGCAGCGCGAGATCTGCGAGGAGTTCGGGTACTCCTCGTTCGGCACGCTCCAGAAGCACATCAAGCTGCTCCTCGAGAAAGGCGTGCTGGTGCGCGACTGGAACAAGAGGCGCTCCCTCGTCCTGGCCGAGGAGAACAAGCCCGCCGGAGCCGTCGAGATCCCGCTGGCCGGGCGCATCGCCGCGGGCCAGCCCATCGAGCCCGAGCCGGAGGGCGAGACGGTCGCCGTGCCCGACGTGCTCACGCGCAAGGGCCAGAACTACGTCCTGCGCGTGAACGGCAGCTCCATGATCGACGACGGCATCCACGACGGCGATTTCGTCGTGGTGAACAAGCGGGAGAAGGCCTCGAACGGCGAAATGGTGGCCGCCCTCCTGAACGGCGAGGCCACGCTCAAGCGCTTCTATCGCGAGGCGGACGGCCGCATCCGGCTCCAGCCCGCGAACGAGCGCATGTCGCCGATCTGGGTCGCGGAGGGGGATCTGAAGGTTCAGGGCGTCGTCGTTGGGCTCATGAGGAAGTATTAGGTTCTTTGGTTTTCGTTTTTCGAGGATCTGAACCCGGGCCTTCTCGGATCTTCCCGGATGTCCGGAGTCAAGGGCTCGCTACGCGCGCCGCGCAGCGTCACCGACCCTTGACACCGGACATCCGGGAGAGATTTCCGCTATCGGCGGCTGCATCGCAGCTGCCGCATATAAGCAAGAACTCTCGCTCCGAGATCTCGCCTGCTTCGTGAGATTCCGCCGCCTCGCTCTTCCGAACGGGCTTCACGTCGGATGCCTCGACGCGGGGGCGTCCCGCCCCTCCGGCGCGCCGCCGCTCGTCCTCCTGCACGGCATCGGGGCGGACCACGGCGAGTGGGCGCTCACGCTGCCTCTTTTCGCGCGGAGGCGGCGCGTCGTCGCGATGGATCTCCTCGGGCACGGCAGAAGCGACAAGCCGGTCGGCCCCGGCGTCGAATACCGGATTCGCCTGCTGGCGGACGCGGTCGTCGACGCGATCGAGGCGCTGCCGGACGCGCCCGGGCGCGTGGACCTGCTCGGGCATTCGCTCGGCGGCGCCGTCGCGCTCGACCTCGTGCGGCGTTATCCGCGCCTCGTTCGAAAGCTCGTCCTCGTCGACACCGCGGGGCAACCTCTCGAAGAGACCATCGACGTTCTCGCGGCCTCGCTGCCTTTCGTCCCGGGCAGCTACGCGGACGTGCGGCGCATCCTTTCGACGAGCGTGAACTCGCGGTTTCTCGGGCATCCGCTCGTCGCCCTCGCGGCGACGCTCTACAAGGGGCGCCGGAAGAACCGGCCGCAGCTCATGAAGCTCGTCGCTTCCATGGCGGCGGGGGAGGACGTGGTGAGGCCTCGCGATCTCGCGCGGATTCCGCACGAGACGCTCGTCGTCTGGGGAGACCGCGACCGGATCTTTCCGCTCGCCGCGGGCCACCGCCTGGTGCGCGGCCTGCCGAATGCGCGTCTCGAGGTCCTGCCGCGCTGCGGGCACGTCCCGCCGACCGAGCGCCCGGTGGCGTTCGCGCGGCGTGTGATCGCCTTCCTCGACGCGTAGTTCGCTATCCTCGAGGCCGATGCTCACGACACGCTTCACGGTCGCGATGCCGCGGCCCGAGACGCACCTCTACGAGATCACGATGGAGGTCGACCCGAAGGGCGCGACGACTCTCGATCTCGTCCTCCCGGTCTGGACGCCGGGCTCGTACCTCGTCCGGGAGTTCTCGCGACACATAAGAGATTTCTCTGCGAAAGGGAAGATCGGGCCGCCGCCCCATTCGAGTCGGTGAAGGTGGAAAAGAACCGCTGGCGCCTTTCTGTTACCTTCTAAGAAATCCGAGTCTCCCGGTCTTCTCTCGATCTCCTATCGCGTCTACGCCCACGAGCTGACGCGTGCGGACCTCGCATCTCGACGCGTCGCACGGGTTCGGCAACGGCGCGAACCTCTTCTTCTACGTGGACGGCCGGAAGGACGAGCCGCAGGAGCTGCGCGTTCGCGCTCCCGCGCGGCTGGAAAGTCTCGATCGCGCTTCCGGGACGCGGCGGCGCCTTTCGCGCCGCCGACTACGACGAGCTCGTGGATTCGCCCTTCGAGTGCGGGACGCACCGCACCTTCGAGTTCGCCGTGCGCGGCGTGCCCCATACGCTCGCGCTCTGGGGCGGCGGCAACGAGGACCCGATGCGCCTCGTGAAGGACCTCAAGCGGCTCGTCAACGAAGCCGGGGCTCTCTTCGGCGGCCTGCCGTACGAGCGCTACCTGTTCCTCGTCCACCTGTCGGCCGGGGCGCGCGGAGGGCTCGAGCATCGCGCGTCGCAGTCGGTGGCGCTCGACCCGCATGCCTTCCGGCCCGAGAAGGCGTATCGCGAGGCGCTCCTCCTCTTCTCGCACGAGCTGTTTCACGCCTGGAACGTCAAGCGCATCCGGCCCGAGGCCTTCGGGCCGTTCGACTACGGGCGCGAGGTCTACACGGTGGATCTCTGGGCTCTCGAGGGCCTCACGTCCTACTACGAAGCTCTGCTCCTCGTGCGCGCCGGCCTCCATCACCGAGGCGCAGGCCTTCGAGGAGTGGACGAGGCACTGGAAGGCGCATCTCGAGACGCCGGGCCGCCTCGTCCAGAGCGCCGAAACGGCCTCCTTCGACACGTGGATCCGCTTCTACCGCCCGGACGAGAACTCGGTGAACGTGGCGGAGAGCTATTACCGCCGCGGCGCGCTCCTGGGCCTCGCGCTCGACCTGACGCTCCGCCGCGCGACGGGCGGCCGGCGCGGCCTCGACGAGGTCTTTCGGCGGCTGTTCAGGACCTACGGCGCGAAAGGCCGCGGCTACCCGCCGGGGGCTTTCGAGGAGGCGGCGGTGCGAGTCGCTCGGTCGCGTCCGCCGGTGCGGCGCTTCTTCGACCGCTACGTGCGCGGCACCGGCGACGCCGGATCTCGCGCGGCTCCTCGCCGTCGCGGGTCTGAGGCTGCGCGAGGCGCCCGAGACCGAGGAGGGCGTCACGGACGCGATGGCTCCGCGCCTCAGGGCCGACTTCGGCTGGAAGACGAAGGCTCGAGAACGGGCGGCTCGTCGTGGCGGAAGTTCTCGACGGCGGGCCGGCCCAGCGCGCGGGCGTGAGCCCCGGAGACGTGCTCGTGGCCCTGGACGGCCGCCGCGCAGCCGAGGAGCTCGTCGCCCGGCTCGAGAAGGAAGTCGAACCGGGGAATGCCGTGATCGTCACCGTGTTCCGGCGCGACGTCCTGGAGACGCACCGCGTGCGACTCGGCCGGAGGCGGGCCTCCGTCTGGAAGATCGAGTCCCTGCCCGACGCGTCCGCAGGCGCCCGGCGCCTGAAGAAGCGCTGGCTGAAGACGCGCGTCAGCGCTTGAAGAAGCCGGTCTGGGGTGTTCCGGCCGGAACGGCCGCGGAGCCGCCCGTCCCGAGGAGCTTCTGGTTCAGGTCCCGGATCCGCTCGTTGAGCTGGGCGACCTTCGCCGCCATCTCCTGGCGCTGCCGCTCGGCGTCCGCACGGACCTTCTGGATCTCGTTCTCGGCCTCGGCTCCCTGCTGGGCCTTGGCCTGGATCATCCGGTCCCGCTCCGTGAGGTCGGACTCGAGCGACGCGATGAGCTCGTCCTTCTCGGTCGAGGCGCTGGCGCCACTTTTCTTCCTGCTCCTCGTAGAGTCGCTTCACGTCCATGAGCTCGGTGATGGCGGAGAAGTCGTTCGCGGATGGGGCCATGATTCCTCCTCGGCCGCGCTCCTCGATCTTCGGGAAGAGCTTCCGGAGCTTGAGGGAGAGGTCTTCGGGGTCGGACGACAGCTTCATCGCGGCGTTCACGTCGATCGCGCCGTTCACGAGGAGGGCGATGAGCGACTGGTTCATCGACTGCATCTTGAAGTACGCGACCGAGGTCTCGATCTCCTCGTGGATCTCCTTCGTCTCGCCCGTCTCGATCTGCTTGGCGATCTTCGGCGAGTTGAGGAGGATCTCGACGACGGGCACGAGACCCTTGCCGTCCACGCGGTCGATGAGCTGCATCGAGATGATCGCCCGGAGCACGAGCGCGAGCTGGCGGCGCACCTGGTTCTGCTGCGCCGGCGGGCACGAGTCCATGATGCGGTCGATCGTCTGCGACGCGCTGTTCGTGTGCAGCGTCGAGTAGACGAGGTGGCCCGTCTCGGCCGCCGTGATCGCGGTCGACATCGTCTCCCAGTCGCGCATCTCGCCGACCATGATGACGTCGGGGTCCTGCCGCATCACGTTGCGAAGCGCTTCGGGGAAAGAAACCGTGTCGGTCCCCATCTCGCGCTGCGAGACGGAGGCCATGTTGTCCTGGAAGAGGTACTCGATCGGGTCCTCGATCGTGACGATGTGGACGGGATGGCGCTCGGTGATGAGCTTGACCATAGCCGCGAGCGTCGTCGACTTGCCGGATCCGGTCGGGCCCGTCACGAGGACGAGGCCGGCGGGGAGGTCGGCGAACGTCTCGATCACCTCGGGCAGGTTCAGGGCGGAGACCTGCGGGATCTGGTAGGGAATGCGCCGGAAGACGGCGGTCCACGTGCCCCGCTGCAGGTAGATGTTGCCGCGGAAGCGCGCGACGCCCGTGATGCCGTAGCCGATGTCGACCGCGTAGTTCTGCTGCAGCTTGTCCCGCTGGTACGGCGTCAGGATCGGGAGGACCATGTCCTCGATCTCCTTCGGCGAGAGCGGGTCGGTCTTGAGGGGCACGAGCCGGCCGTTGACGCGAAGGAGCGGCGGACGGCCCGGCTTCAGATGGAGGTCCGAGGCCTCCTTCTTCGTGACGAACTTCAGAAGCTCGGTCAGATCCATCCGAATGTCGACTCTCCGGTCATTTTACTTCAACAGAGGCCATGCGCGCGCCCAAAAACGCCCGCGGGCGCCGAAGCCAGGCGCGGGCCGCGCGCGGACCGCGGATCTCCGCGGACGCGAGGGCGAGGTCGAACGCGTCGAGGGCCCGCCCCAGCTCCGGCCCCTCTCTCAGGCCGAGAAGAGAGGAGATTTCTTCGAATGGAAGAGGGCGGGCGGGCTTGAGGATGCGGCGGAGCGCCGCCGGGCGGCGAATCACTCTCCGGGCCGCCCGGGCCAGCTCCCGCGCGCGCGAGTCGCCTGCCGCCAGGAGGAAGGCGGCGGATTCCGCTTCGAAAGGGGAAGAGAAGCGGAGGAGCGCGGCCACGTCGCGGCGCGAGGGCGGGCGGCGGGCGGCGCGCGGCCCCGAGAGCGGGAGAGCGTAGAGCCTGCTCGCGAGCCGCAGCTCCTCCCGGCTGGTCTTCCACCTTCTCAGAAAATCTTCGGCTCTCTTCGGACCCATCGGAAGAAGCAGGAGCGCCCGCGCGACCCGGGCGTCGCGGGAGTCGAGGGCAGAGACGAGAGAGATCCCGCGGCGCAGGTCCGCTGCGGAGCCGGAGAGAGATTGCCGCGCCGCTCGCGCGGCACGCTGCCGGAAAGGACATTCCCGCGCCGCTTGCGCGGCGCGCTGCTTCGAAGGAGAGACTGGAGGGCGCCGATGCGCTCGAGAAACCGCAGGCCCCGCATCCTTCCGGCGGCGGGCGCGCCAAGGAGCTTGTCGAGCTCGACGAGGCGCCTCTCCGCGGGCACCATTCGAAGAAATCTCCGCCGCTTTCTTCAGTTCCGGCGTCGCTCGTCGCGCGACGTGAAATCCCGGCAGCTCCGCGAGGAACCGTGCCGCGCGGAGGACCCGGAGCGGATCCTCGAGGAAGACCCCCGGCCGCGGCGGCGCGAGCCGCTTGGCCTTCAGATCCTCGAGCGCGCCGGGCGCGCTCAGGAACGCCCCTTCCGGAAGGGAGAACGAAAGTGCGTTCACGGTGAAGTCGCGCCGGAGAAGGTCGGCGGCGGGATCCCCCTTGTCTTCCCAGACGTCGATCTCGTGCGAGCGAAACGGCACCTTGAGGACCCGCTTCGGCGGGTCGCCGATCGGTACGACGCGCGAGCCGGCCAGCGCCGCCAGCTCCCTCGCGATCCTCTCGGCGCCGCTGGGCGGGGCCACGAGATCGAGATCTCCGCCGCGTCTTCCGAGGAACGCGTCTCGCACCGCTCCTCCAACAGCCCGGAGGCGGTCCTCCGGCCGCGCGAGGGACGCCGCCGCCGCCGCGTCCGGGCGTCGCAGGAGGGCGCGGAGCCCGCGCCGGATCGCTGGATCCGTCTTCAGCGTGAGGCCTCGTCGCTGCCGCTCGCGGCCGGCCACGTGACGCTCTTCACGTTCGAGCCGTCCGGAGCGGGATACGCGGTGAGCTCGACCCTCATGGCGTCGGCGAGCCGCCGCGCGACGGAGAGCCCGAACTCGCCGCCGCTGCGCGCCGACCCGACGTCGTCGAAGAGGTGAGCCGTCCTCTCCGAGGAGAGCGTCGGGCCGCGATCCACGATCCGGATCACGGTCCGGTCCCCTTCGCGCGAGGCCGAGAGAAGGATCGGCTCCTCCGACCGCGGCGTGGTCCTCAGGGAGTGGTCCACGAGGTTCGTGACGAGTCGCTCGATCTTCTCCCGGTCGCCTCTGACGCGCGGGAGCCCTTTCGGAACGTCCACGCGGAGCCTCAGGCCCCGCTTGAACGCCGACGCCGAGAGCGCGCCCGAGAGGCCGCGGACGACCTCGCCGAGGTCCACTTCGGAGAGGCGAACGGTGGCGCGCGCGCGCCCCGTGACCGCGGCGTCCAGCACGTCCGCGATCAACCTCTCGAGACGCGAGAGCCCGTCCGCGGCGGTCTTCAGGAGCTGGGTCGGGCGCTCGGGGACCTCGGCGGCAAGGTCGGTCAGGACGACCTCGAGGTAGCTCTGCACGATTGCGAGAGGAGTCCTCAGCTCGTGCGCGGCCGCCGTCCAGAAGCGCGCGCGCATGGCCTCCGCCTCGCGCACGCTCGCCTGCAGCGCCTCGAGCTGTCGCGACGCCTCGGCCGCGTCCCTGGCGAGCGTTTTCTCCCGCGCCTCGCGGCTGCTCTCCGTCTGCCGGTCGCGAAGGGTGAGCGTCGACCAGCCGGCCCGCGCCGCCGTCTCGTCCGGCGTCTGCATCGAAATGACCTCCACGGGGATCGTCTGGCCCGAAGCCCTGAGAAGTCGCAGCCTCTCGCGCGCGAAGTGCGAGCCCTCGACGCGCGGGGCCTCGCCGTGCGTCTCCGCGGGGCCGAGCGGCCGAAGCAGCAGGTGGTAGTCGAGCCCGACGAGCTCGGACTCGAGGCGGCCCGTCAGCGCGCAGAACGGCGGATTCACGACGAGAATCTCGCCGGTCGGCCCCACCATCGCGGTCGGGTCGGGGATTCCGGTGAGGATGCGCTGCACCGTCCGCAGGCGCTTGCGATCGGGGTTCTTCTCTACGACGTCGCGGGGCCGGCCCGCATCCTGCACGGCTCGAAAGAGGCGCGCGGAGGCCCCGAGGAGCGCCACGTCCACGAGGCCGAACGGCACGCGCTCGCGGACCGCGTGGAGGTAGAGGTCGCTTCCCTCGCCGGGGAGCCGCCGGCAGAGCAGGGACCGGATCGTCGCGCCTTCGAGGTAGCTTCTGGCGCCTTCCATGACGGGATCGCGGTCGACCTCCTCCACGAGGACGGGGCCGGATCGCGAAGCGGCGGCGCGCAGCTCCGGATAGCGCGCGATCTCCACCTCGCGGCCGACGACACCCGTGCCGAGGCTCGAGCCCAGGATCGTCGCGAGGGCCGAGCCCGCCTTCCACCGAAAGAGACTCACCCGCGTGGCATCGAGGGAGAGCGAAAGCGCGCGAAGGGCGTGCTCCATGAAGTCGCGGCCCTCGGAGGCGAACTGCTCCCACAGCTCCAGGAGGGCGGTGAGCTGCGCGCGGGAGAGGAGAATCGCCGAGGCCGGGTCGTCCGAGCCTTCGCCGAGCGCCGCCGTCGCCCTGTTCCACGGGCTGCGCGCGATCGTTTCGAGCGCCAGCGGGCGGCTCGGGGCGCCGTCGTCCGCCAGGACGAACACGGACGAAGGCGCGGCCGAATGGGGCAGGAAGGAAAGAAGGGTCGCCGCGTCGGCCGCGGTGCCGGGCGGGACCACGAGGAGGACGTCCGGCATCGCGGAATGGAGCAGCGCGCCCGCTTCCTCGAGCGTGCCCGCGACGAGAACTTCCGCTCCGGCTTTCTCGAGCGGGCTCCGGATGGCCTCCGGCACGCCGCCGCCCGGGCGGAAGAGAAGGAAGGGCCTCATGCCTGCGAGTCTCTGCTCAGACGGTACGGTCACGCACTTGGGGCGTCAAGCGGACCGCTATACTTTCGCGATGAGGATCGACCCCGCGCTCGTTTCGAAGGTGGCCGCGCTCGCCGCGCTCGAGCTTTCGGACGCCGAGCGCGAGGCGATGGCGGGCCAGCTCACGCGGATCGTCGAGCACTTCGAGGCGCTGAGGGAGCTGCCCGAGTCGCTGCTGGAAGGCGACGTGGCCGCGCACGCGACGCCCCTCAGGGAGGACGCGGCCCGTGACGGCTCGCCGGGTCCCCTGATCGAGACGAACGCGCCCGCCTTCCGCACGGGCACTTCGTGGTGCCGCGCGTCGTGACGAGGGACTGAGGATTGGCGCTTGACCGAGCCTTCGCCGGCCGCGCTTCTCGAGGGATCTTTCGTCGCGCTCGCCGATGCCGTCGCTGCGGGGCGCATCACGGCTCGCGAGATCGCGGCGGAGTCGCTCGGGCGCGTCGCAAAGGCTCAGGAAGCGTTCCGCGCCTTCCTCTCGATCGACGCCGCGAAGACCCTGGACGAGGCGGAAGAGGTCGACCGGCGCGTCCACGCGGGCGAGACGGCTGCCGCTCGCGGGAGTCCCGTTCGCCGTGAAGGACAACATCAACGTCGCGGGCCGCCCGTCCACGGCGGGCTCGAAGCTCCTCGCGGGTTTCGTGGCGCCCGATCACGCGACGTGCGTCGCGCGGCTCGTTCGGGCGGGCGCGGTCGTCGTCGGCAAGACGAACTGCGACGAATTCGGAATGGGCTCGTCGAACGAGAACTCCGCGTACGGCCCGGTCCGGAACCCGTGGGATCCGGCGCGCGTGCCCGGCGGGTCGTCCGGAGGGTCGGCGGCGTCGGTCGCCTCGCGCGCGGTGCCGCTTGCGATCGGCACCGACACGGGCGGCTCCGTGCGGCAGCCGGCCGCGTTCTGCGGCCTCGTGGGCTGGAAGCCCACGTACGGCCGCGTCTCGCGCTACGGGCTCATCGCCTTCGCGTCGTCCTTCGACCAGGCGGGCGCCCTGACGCGGTCGGTCGACGAGGCGGCGCGCGCGTTCGCCGTCATGGCGGGCGGAGACCCGAGGGACTCGACGGCGCTCGCGACGCCGGTGCCGGACGTCCTCGCGGCGGCGGGCACGGGCGCGCGCGGGACGCGAATCGGCCTTCTCGCGGAGGCTTCGTCGGCGGAGGGGGGCATCGACCCGGACGTGAAGACCGCTTTCGAGAAGGCCGAAGCGGCGCTGCGCTCCGCGGGCGCCCTCGTGACGACGGTGTCCGTGCCGCGCGTGACTCTGGCCGTGCCGGTCTACTACCTCACGGCCACGGCCGAGGCTTCGTCGAACCTCGCCCGGTTCGACGGCGTGCGCTATGGCGCGCGGAAGGGCGACGCCTCGCTCGCGGGCCTCTATCGTGAGACCCGATCGGCTGGTTTCGGGCCCGAAGTGAAGCGGCGAATCCTCCTCGGCACGTTCGCGCTCTCCGCCGGCTATCACGACGCCTACTATGGCCGCGCCCAGAGAGTCCGCGCCCTTCTCGCGCGGGATTTCGCCGCGGCGTTCCGCGGCGTCGACGCGATCCTGTGCCCGACGGCGCCCGAGCCCGCGTTCGGGCTCGGCGCGAAGATGGACGACCCGCTCGCGATGTACCTGGCGGACGTCTTCACGGTTCCCGCGAGCCTCGCGGGCCTGCCCGCGGTCTCGGTGCCGTCGGGCTTCTCCCGCGAAGGGCTTCCCATCGGGATGCAGCTCATCGGACCCGGCGACTCGGAGCCTCTCCTGTTCGCGCTCGCGCGTGTCCTCGAGGACGCATCCGGCGCCCTCGCGCGGCGCCCACCGGGCGCCGTGAGTTGAGCGGCCGGCGCGCTCTCGCCGCCGCGGCCTGCGCCGCCCTTTTCCTTCCGGCCGCCTCGTCGTCTCCGCCCCCCGCCGTCCGCCGCGTCGAGGTGTCGCGGGACTTCGCCGTGCAGCGCGCGGACGGTGCGATCAGCGTCGAGGTGCAGCCTCTCGAAGGCGAGACGCCGGTCGAATTCGCCCGCCGCGTCTCGAAGGACGACGCGACGGCGCAGCGGCTGCTCGCCCTGCCGGGCGTTCTGGCCGGCACGCGGCGCGCCATCCTCTCCTACGCCGCCCTCTCCGACGAGTCGAAGCGCGCCGCGATCGCCGCGCTCTTCCCGTCCGACGTGCGCGCGACGGCTGGCTGGCTCCACATCGCCGTGGAAGAGGAGCGCCTCGCCGGAATCGCCGAATGGTTCACCGGGGCGGCCGGGAACGCGCCGGCTCTCGCGAAGGAGAATGCGTTCACGGGAGACGTGGTGCCGCCCGGCGCCATGGTCCGGGTCCCCGTGGAGCTCCTCCTGCCGCCGTTTCGAGACGCCGAGAGCGTGCCGGACACGGCGCCGCCGAATCTCGTTTACGACCAGGACGAGAAGGGCCGATTCGCCTTGTACCGCCTGCGCAAGGGCGAGGCGCTCTACTCCGCCGTGGTCGTGCGCTTCACAGGCCGCCTCGATGCGGTCGACGTCAACGACCTCGCCATGAAGATCGCCGCCCGCTCACTGATCGGAAACGTCCACGCGATTCCGGTCGGCTTCCCCGTGAAGATTCCGATGGAATACCTGACGGAGGAGTTCCTCCCGAAGGACGATCCGCGCTCCGTGGAGCGCGCGCGAGAGAAGGCCGAGTCCGCGCAGTTCGCGCGTCCCGAGATCGCCCGGGGGCTCGCGGGCGTGCGCGTGATTCTCGACGCGGGCCACGGCGGCCGCGATACGGGGACGCTCCACGGGGGCGTCTGGGAGTCCACGTACGTCTACGACGTCGCCTGCCGGCTGAAGAGGATCCTCGCCGAACGGACGCGCGCCGAGGTCCTCATGACGACGAAGGACTCCGAGCTCGGGTGGAAGGTGCCCGACCGCGACGGCCTTCGCGCCAGCCGGGCCCAGCTCCTCCTCACCGACCCGGCCTATTCCCTCGCGGATCCCACGGTCGGCGTCAACCTCAGGTGGTATCTCGCGAACAGCCTGATCCGGCGGCCCGGGCCGGACGGCGCGAAGGTTCCGCCGGAGCGGACGATCTTCATCTCGCTGCACGCGGACTCGCTGCATCCCTCGGTGCGGGGCGCGATGGTCTACGTGCCCGGCGAGCGCTACCTGCGCGAGCGTTACGGAAAGACGGGCCCGGCGTACGCGGCGTACCGGGAGGTGAAGGAGCAGCCGGTCGTCTCGTTCAACCGCAAGGAGCGCGTCGTGTCCGAGGGCGCCTCCACGGCGCTCGCGAACGGCATCATCACCGCGCTGCGCGAGGCGGGTCTGCCGGTGCACAGCTTTTCGCCGGTGCGCACCCACGTGATCCGCTCCGGCCGCGAATGGGTGCCGGCGGTGCTCCGGTACAACCGGATCCCGAACCGGGTTCTCGTCGAGCTCGCGAACCTCGGCAACGAGGAGGACCGCGCGCTCATGAAGACGCGCGTCTTTCGCGATTCCCTGGCCGAGTCCCTCGCATCCGCGGTCGTCGCCTTCTTCGGGGGCCCGCCGCCGAGGCTCTTCGGCCCGGTGCAGCCGCCCCCCGGGAAAGCCGGGCCGCCGCCGGTCAGGCCGGCACCGAAAAAGCCGCGCCGGAAACGCTGACGGGCGGCGCTTCGAACCAGTTTCTCCGCGAAGTGTCGAGAAGCCCCGCCAGATCGACGACATGGACCGCGCGAGCGGCGTCGGCGCGAAGCGCCTCGCGTGAAGCCGCGTCTCGCGGGGTGAGGGCCGCGCGGCAGCAGGCGTCGTAGGCCGGACCGAACTCGGAATGCGATCCGCACAGGAACGTGCCCGCGAGGTCGGGCCGGCCGAGACGCCTCGCGGACTCCGAGAAGTGGGCCGCCGCGAAGTAGAGCTTCGACAGCTCGACGAAGAGCGGGAAGTCCCCGAAGGCGGAGTAGAGAGCCGCGACGAGTCGCGCGGCGCGGTCGGCCTCCTCGAGCGTGCGCGCGGCGTAGTTGTCGAGGCAAGCTTCGAAACGCGAGGTCCCGAAATCCCGCTCGAGCGCTTCGGCGAGCCGGTGAATGCCGAGGAGCGCGAGCGGAAAGCCCGTCGAGAGGAGCGGGTCGGCGAACGCGGCCGCCGAGGGCAGAAGAGCCCAGCCCGGCCCGGCCGCGCGGTCGACGCGGAATGAAAGTCGCGCGGCGTGGACGAAGGGGAGCGTCGGGCGCGCCCCTTCGAACTGGTCGCGGATCGTCGGAAAACGCTCCAGCAGGCGGTTCCACGCGGCCTCGCCCTCGGACAGGCCGACCGCCTCGGCGAAAGAGTCCGAGGCCGCGACGCCGGCGCTCGTCAGGCCGTTGCCGAACCTCAGGATCCAGATCCAGCCGCCCGGAAAGATGTGGTGCACGGCCGCGTCGTCGACCGGATATGGCGGAACCTCGGCGTCTCGGGGAATCCCCATCTCGTCGAGGCGTCGAACTCCTTCGAAGTGCGTGAACAGGCCCTGCGTGGAAGGGAAGGTCGGGACCGCGACGCGCCGGACGCCGAGCGCTTCGTGCAGAGCCCCGCTTCGCCCGGAGGCGTCGACGAGGAAAGCGGCTTCGAACTCAAAGACCCCGCCGCCGCGCTCCCCGGTGAGAGCCCAACGGTCTTTCTCGCGGGTGACGCGGCTCAGCTCGATCCGATCCACGTATTCAGAACCCGCCTCTACCGCTTCGTTCTGAAGAAAATGATCGAACTCGGGCCGGTACCAGTGCGTGTCGGCGACCTCGTCGTCGGCGCTCGCCGCGACGAGAAGCTGGTCGTGCCGGTCCGCTGCGTTCGCGAACGGCCGTCCCTCCTCGTGGTGGAAGAAACTGAATCCGCGCTTCAAGCCGCAGCTCACCTGGGGGTACGCGCGCTTCCAGGAGCCCCACTTCGCGAACGGCAGGAGGCGGGGGAGCGCGTATCGCGTGGCGAGCTCTTCGAGCAGGAGGTTCGCGAGCGGGGACGTGGACTCGCCGATCGCGAAGCGCGGATGCGAGCCTCTTTCGAGGAGCACGACGGAGAGTCCGAGCCGCCGCGCCACGAGCGCGAGGAGCGAGCCGGCGAAGCCGGAACCGACGATCGCGACGTCGAAGACGCCTCGCACGCGTTACCCCTGCGCGAGGACCAGGCAAGAGGGACAAGGAGGAAGAGGAAGATTTCTTTGAATGAGGTTCATTTCGCGGAGCCTGCTCACGCGAGCCGCGGCGCAGCAGGACGGGGCGCCGAGAGCATCGGCGTTCCAGAGGTCCGCGAGGACGAGGCCCGGCGCGCCGACGCGCCCCTCATCCCTTTCTAAGAAATCTTCAATAGCCTTTTCCCGATGCACGCGGCCCGCCGCGGGGGCCTTCCTCTCTTCCCCTTCTAAGAAATCTTCGTTCGCCGTTTCCAGTTGCGCGAGGCCCGCCGCCTGGACGTCCCCCTCTTCCCCTTCCAAGCAATCTTCCATCGCCATTTCCAAATCCGAGAGCGTGGGAGGTTCGAACAGGCCCTGCCTCTGCAGTTCTTCCATCGCACCGTTCCCGAGGCGCGTCGGAATCAGCGAGACGACCTCCGCGCCCGCCCTGAAGGACGTCTCGACGCTCTTGCGCGTTGCGCTCGCCCATTCGTCCCTTCGGAGAAACGGGAGTCCGACGAGGACGAAGCTCCGGATACCGATCCCGTGAGCCGTGAGGAATCGACGGCATTCTCGAAGTCCGCGACGGTCATCCCCTTGTTCAGCCTTCCGAGGATCTCCTCGTTCGCCGTCTCGAGCCCCAGGGCGACCTGAAGACTCGGCCCGCCGAGGGAATCGCGGAACCTCAGGCTCGATTCGCCGACGAGCGCGGGATGGCATTCCACGACCACGCGCTCGAAACCGCGCGCGTAAGAAGCGATCTCGCCGTGGTCCTCCCTCGGGATCGCGGCGCGGTCGAAGAAGCTGCCCGCGTTGTAGAGCTTCAGGACGTTCGCGGAAGGGAGCCTCTCGAGCGCGTATCGCATCTGCGCCGGGATCGCCCCTTTGGGCGTAGGCGCCTCGAGCGTGTTCTTCCAGAGGTCGCACATGAGGCAGCGCCAGGGGCACTCGCGATTCGTCAGGAAGATGGTGGCGACCCGATCCGTGCCGCCGCCCGCGCGGGGCTCCTCCTCGACGAAGAAGCCGTAGGGGCGGGAGGGATCGACAGCGTTGTGTGAGGGCCTCAGGCGAAGAATCGACCCCGCGCGCGCCTCGCTGTCGGACGACAAGACATCCATCACGCGGCGCCGAGATATTTCGACAGAAACTCGGCGCGGTACTGCGCCTCGGAGAAGGGAAAGCGCCGCGCGTAGACGGCCTCTCCGCCCGCCCCGTGCTGGAACCTCCGCTTCGGGTAGGCGGGCATCTTCCGGCCCGTGATCGCCTCGACGCCGCGCGAGACGATCTCGCCCTTCAGCGCGTAGAGCTTTTCGACCCGGCCCTCCGTGAGCGCGTCGAACGGGATGCCTTCGGCCACGGCGATGACGCGCGGGCGCGTGAACGGGCTGAAGCCCGAGAAGCCGCAGGCGCGAAGCGGCGCGTACGTGCGCGCGTACGAGCGGCTCTGGCCGCCGGAGTACGTGTCGGAGTGCTTGAGCGAGCCGACGCCCCATCCTTCCTGATAGAGCATCAGGTTGCCGACGACGCTCCGGATCGTGAGCTCGGGATTCTCGTCGATGGGGTAATCCTTCAGGTTTTCGTCGCCGCCGTCCCCGTCGAGGAGGTATCGCCAGCCGGGATAACGGGCGCGGATGCCGCGGAGGAGCGCGAGCGCCATCGTCGCGGACTCCACGTCACGCGGCTTGTAGTCCTCGATGACGCGGACCGCTTCCTTCGGGTCGCAGCACTCCGGATCGACGTCCACCTGCTCGAGGATGAACCCGAGGTCGAGCGCGTCCAGGAAGGCCCGTGCCTGCGCGAGGTCCGGGCCCACGTCCGGGCCGTTCCCGAGCGACAGCGTGAAGGCCTTCAGGCGCCCCGGGCTCATGCCGAGGCGGCGGAGGACATGGTGGGTCACGAGAAACACGGCGCCGCTGTCGATGCCGCCCGAGAAACAGACGCCGACTGGTTCGCCAGCGGGAACCGTCTCGAGCCACTTCGAGATCTCGTCCGCGAGCGCGCCAATGTAGAGGCGGCCGATCTCGCCGAGGTCCCCGGGCAGGACGTTCCGAGGAGGCGTGAACGTGCGCACGTAGCTCGGGGCGGGATCCGGGCAGCCGACGAGACGCAGGGTGACGACGTGGTGCGCGGGCACCATGCGCGTATAGCTCGGGTGGAACTGGTCGCCGTGCCCGTGCTCGAGGAGCCATTTCCCGATGGCATCGATCCGGTCCGCGACGACGAGGACGGGGCCGTCCGTTTCCTTCGCGAGGAAGTATCTCAGCGGGCGGTCGAGCGAGCGCGCGAGCCTGACCGTGATCCCGTCCACGCCGACGAGCGCGTAGGAGCCGTCGAGGGCGGCCACTGCATTCGGATCCCCCGAGGCGACGTGCGCGCGGGCCTCTTCGAGCGAGAGGCCGCGGAGAACGTTGAGGGCCGGGTCGGTGAGATCGACGACGCGGGCGACGGAACGGTACATCGGACCTCCTGAACCTTCGCCGGAATCCTAGCGCGCCGGATCGGGGCTGTCCGGCCGGCGTCCGATGCGCGTGAGCGCGAGGCCGGCGAGGACGAGGGCCGCCGACAGGACTTTCCGGGCGTTGAAGCGCTCACCGGTGAGCATCGCCGAGGCGACGCCGGCGAGTACCGGGATGAGGAAGCCGAAGCTCATGCCCTGCGCCACGCCGAGCGTGCGCACGGCGCCGAGCCAGAGACGGAAGGCGACGACGAGGGGAAGGAACGTCGACAAGACGGCGATCACCCACGTCGACGCGTGGAGACGCGTGTAGTCCTGCAGCAGCATGTCGGGCAGCGTGTACGCGAGAACCACGACGCTCCCGCCTCCGAAGGCCGCGATCTGCGTGCCGAGAGGCGAGAGGAACCGGGCGGAGCGGGCGGATGCCACGTTGTAGACGGCCCAGGACGTGGCCGCCCCGAGGCACATGAGGTTCCCCGCCGTGCTGCCGAAGTCTGGTCCGCTCGCAGCGCCGACGAAGAGGGCCACGCCGCCCCAGGCGACGAGCGAGCCCACGCCTGCGAGGGGCGACATGCGCTCCCAGCCGAAGAGGACCACGATCAGCATCGCGATGAGCGGCGAGACCGAGTTCAGGAGGGCCGCGGAGAAGCCGCTCGTCGAGGCGAGCCCGAGCGCATAGAGCCACTGGTACACGCCGACGCCGGACAAGGCGAGGACGAGGGCGAGGCTGCGCGCGCCGGGCGGCGGCAGCAGGGGCTCTCGCCGGACGAGCGCTTCGGCGACGAGAAACGCCGCGGCGAGGACGATCCGCCATCCCGTGAACGCCAGCGGCGAAAGCTCGCGATAGACGATTTTCGTGGCGGGGTAATTCACCGCCCAGATGACGACGGACGCAAGCGCGCCGAGGACGGCGAGGGGTCGTCGCAGGGACGCCGTCACGGTCTCACTCTCCCACGAGGCCTGCTATATTCCCACGGCTTCTGCGGCCCGCCGGCGGTATCCGGTCGAGGCCAGACGCGGAGGTCACCAAGAAGAGATGCTCGAAGCGCAGGGACTTTCAAAGTCGTTTTACGGAACGCCGGCGGTCACGGACGTGAGCTTCCGGGTCGAGAGCGGCGAGATTCTCGGCTTTCTCGGCCCGAACGGGGCCGGCAAGACGACCACGATGCGGATGATCACGGGCTTTCTCGCGCCGACCGCCGGCCGCGTCACGCTCGCGGACGTGGACGTCACGGAAAAACCTCTCGTGGCCAAGCGATCGCTCGGCTACCTGCCCGAGACGCTCGCGCTCTATCCGGAGATGCGGGTCAGGGAATACGTCGCCTTTCGAGCCGAGCTGTGCGGGGTGCCGGGACGCGACGTGAAGGCCTTCGTCGACGAGGCCCTCGGGAAATGCTTCGTGAACGACGTCGCGTCGAATCCGATCGGCAACCTCTCGAAGGGCTACCGCCAGCGCGTCGGCCTCGCGGGGGCCCTCGTCCACAAGCCGAAGGTGCTCGTCCTCGACGAGCCCACGGTCGGGCTGGACCCGCGGCAGATCGTGAAGGTGCGCGAGCTGATCCGCGACCTGCGAGAGGACCACACGATCCTGCTGTCGACCCACATCCTTCCCGAGGCCGAGCTCGTCTGCGACCGGATCCTCATCATCGACAAAGGGCGCATCGTGGCGTCCGGGACGCCCGAGACGCTTCGCCACCAGATGTCGCAGATGCCCAGCGTGACGGTGACCCTGAAGGGAGAGGTGCCCGAGGCCGATGTCGTGTTTCGCCATCTCCCCGGCGTCTCGGGCGCGTCGCGCATCGGCGCGGGCGGCGAGACGCGCGTCACGCTCGACGGCGAGTCGGGCACGGACCTGCGCGAATCCGTCTTCAGGGAAGTCGTCACCCGCGGCTGGACCCTCCTGGAGCTCACGCCCCGCCAGGCTTCTCTCGAGGACGTCTTCGTGCGCCTCGTCTCCCGCGACGCCGCCGTCGAGGTCGACACGCAGCCGGGCGTCGACCCGAACGTCGAGACGCCCGCGGCGGTCACGGAGGGGGAACCGTGAGGGCCTTCGCCGCGATCGTGAAGCGGGAGTTCTTCTCGTACTTCGTCTCGCCGCTCGGGTACCTCGTGCTCACCTCGTTCCTGCTCGTGAGCGGATGGGTGTTCATGGTGCTCGTCGGAGCCCTCAACTCGCCGGAAACGCCCCGGATGGCGCTGATGTCCACGTTCTTCACGAACGTGTTCCAGTGGATCTTCCTGATGCTCGTGTCGGCGATCATCGCGATGCGCCTCCTCACGGAGGAGCGCAAGTCGGGCTCCATCGAGACGCTTCTGACCGCCCCCGTGTCGGAGGCGACCGTGGTGGCGGCGAAGTTCACCGGAGCCTGGTGCTTCTTCCTGTTCCTGTTCGTGCCGACGGCGATCTACCCGCTCCTGCTCTCCCGATTCGGGGGGCTCGACCTCGGTCCGGTCCTCGCGGGCTACCTCGGAATCGTTCTCATCGGCGCTCTCTTCATCTCCGCCGGGACGTTCGCGTCCGCCCTGACGAAGAACCAGATCGTCGCCGCGATCCTCGCGTTCGTGCTCATCCTCGGCAGCTTCATCATCGGGGTCGCGCGCGACTTCCTTCCGTTCCCCGAGGCGCGCGAGGCGCTGAGCTACCTGAACATCCTCGAGCACATGGACGATTTCTCCCGGGGCATCGTGGACACGCGCCGCATCCTCTACGTCGTCTCGACCGTGGTCTTCTTCCTCTTCCTCTCGACGCGCGCCCTCGAGGCGAACAAGGCCCGCTGAGATGGACGCGAAAACCGCGCACGACACGCCCACGCGCTCCACCTATCGCGCGACGCTCGCGATCTCGGTCGCCCTCGGACTCGGGATCCTGGTCCTCGTGAACTTCATCGGCTCGCGGCGCTACGCGCGCTTCGACTGGACGACGACGGGCCGTTACTCGCTCTCCGAAAAGACGCTCAACGTCCTCAAGGACCTGAAGACCCCCGTCCAGGTCACCGTCTTCATGACCGCCGGGACGCCGCTCTTTCCGGACGTGGACGAGCTCCTGAAGCGCTACAAGGCGAAGAGCGCGATGCTCACCGTCGAGACGCTCGATCCGACGCGCAACCCGGTCCGGGCGAAGACCTTCGTCGAAGAGACCGGTGTGAGGAATCTCGCCGTCGTCTTCCGCTCGGGCGACAAGAAGAAGATCGTCACCGAGGACCGCATCGTCGAGTACGATTTCTCTCGCGCACGCATGGGCGGCGAGCCCTCGGTGAAGAGCTTCCGCGGCGAGCAGGAGTTCACGTCCGCGATCCTCAGCGTCACGCAGGCCAGGGCACCGAAGGTCGTCTTCACGTCCGGGCACGGAGAGCGCAAGTTCGACGCCGCCCGGAGCCGCGAAGGGTTCTCCGAGGTCGCCGAGTCGCTCAAGGCCGACAACTGCACCGTCGAGGAGTGGGCCACGCTCGGCGCCGCGGCCGTGCCGGAAGGCGCCGACCTCGTGGTCGTCGCGGGGCCGCGCACGCCCTTCACGGAGAGTGAGCGCGACGTGCTGAAGAGGTACCTCGAGGCCGGCGGCCGCGCCCTGTTCTTCCTCGACGTCGAGTTTCCGCCGGGAGCGCCGGGCACTCTGTCCGACTTCGGGCTCGGCCAGATCCTCGCGTCCATAGGCCTGACGGCGGACAGCGACGTCGTGGTGGACCCGAAGAACACCCTCCCCATGATGGGAGCCGAGACGGTCTTCGCGAAGAGCTTCCGGAGCCATCCCGTCACGAAGCTGCTCGCCGGCATGCCCGTCGTGTTTCCGCTCGCGCGCTCGGTGAGCGTGGCTTCTGCGCCCGTCCCGGGCTGGAAAGCGACGCCGCTCGTCGAGACCTCGTCCGACGGCTGGGGCGAGACGAACCTGAAGGACCTCGAGAAGACGGGCTTGCCGAAGAAGGACGACAAGGACGTCAAGGGCCCCGTCTGCCTGGCGGCCGCCGTCGAGGCGGACGACACTCCCCCTGCGGTGCCCGCCGCGGGAGCGAAGCCGGGCGAGCCGCCGAAGAAGAAGGCCCGTGTGGTCGTTTTCGGGGACGCGGATTGGGCGTCGAATGCCGGCATCGCGAACGCCGCGAACCGGCTTCTCCTGTCCTCGGCCGTGAACTGGGCGCTCGAGCGCGAGTCCCTCGTGGCGATCCCCCCGAAGAGCGCCGACCAGGTCGCCGTCACGCTGACGAGGCGCGACATGGGTCAGGTCGCGTTCGTCGTCCTCCTTCTCCTGCCTCTCGCGTCGGTGGCGATGGGCATCGCGATCTGGGTGCGCCGGCGCAAGTAGAGAAGCCCATGCCGACGAAGAAGCTGCTCATCCTGTCCGCCGTCTTTCTCGCGCTCCTCGCCTTCGTGATCCTCTTCGAGCGCAAGCAGCCGACGTCCGAGGAGCGTGCGAAGTCGGCGAAGAGGCTGGCGGAGGTGAACGTCGAGGAAGTCGCCTCGCTCCTGATCGCGCGCCCGGATCTGCCGGACGTGCAGCTCACGCGCCGTGAGAAGAACCACTGGGTGCTCGCCGGCGAGCCCGAGGCGCGGGCGGACGGATTCGCGGCCGAGAATCTCGCGAGCGATCTGGGCCGGCTCGACGTCGTCGGCCAGGTCCGGACCGACGTCGACCCGAAGGAATTCGGTCTCGACGCGCCGAAGGCGAAGGTCACCGTCACCTTCAGGGACAAGTCCGTGAGGACTTTCGCGTTCGGGCAGGCGATTCCGGGAACGGAGGCCACCGCGGCGTCCGAAGGAGCGCGCTTCGCGGCCGTTCGGGCGGCGCCGGTCGCGGCACTCACGAAGCCGCTGGACGAATACCGGAGCCGTTCCCTCTTCGAGACGCCGACCGCCGAGATCACGCGCGTCACCGTCACCAAGGGCCCGTACGCGGTCGTGGTCGCACGCGGCTCGAAGCCGGACCGAGCCGCCGGCGGTTGGAGGATGGAGAAACCCGTCGCGGATTTCGCCTCGAACGCGTTCGTCGATCGCCTGCTCGGCGACCTCGCGAGCGAGCGGATCTCGGAGTTCCCGGCTGTCCCTCCGGCGGAGCTCTCGCGCGTCGGCCTGTCTCCCGCCTGGGCGACGGTGCGGCTGGAGAAGGACGCGGAGATCGTCGTTACGATCTCGTTCGGCGCCGCCAAGGCGGACGCGAGCGGCAAGCTCTACGCGAAGGTCGGAAACGTCGTGGCCGTCGTGGACGACCGTGTGCGCGAGGACCTCGACGCGGAAATGTCGGCGTGGCGGGAGGTGCGCGTGCTCCCTGCGGACGCGCCCGCTCTTCGGCGTGTCTCGTTCGCCGCGGACGAGCTCCGGGCGGGAGCCGAGAAGGTGGAAGGCTCCTGGCGTTCGACGGGGCGCGAGATTCCCGCGGAGATCGCCGGAGCGCTGAGCGGCGCGGTCGCGCGCGCCGAAGTGAAGTCGTTTCTGCCGAGGCGAAGCGGCAAATCCGCGAAGGACAAACCCCTGGCGACGCTCGAGCTGCTTTCCGAGGGAGAGACGTCGGAGCGGGTCGTCTCGTTTTTCGAGGCGCCGAGCGGCGCCGCCGGAGTGCTCGCGGAGGTCACGGGCAGGCCCGAACCGATGCTCGTCGACCGGGCCGTCCTCGACGACCTGCGCAGCGCGGCGGCCGCGCTCCGCGACGCGGCGGCCGGCAAGCCGAAGGAATCCGGCAAGGCGAAGTCGGGCGCGAAAACCGGATCCGCTCCCGCTCCGGCCGCTGCGACCACACCGCCCGCGAAAAAGAAATAGCCGCTCAGCCCCTTTTCGGCGTGTCGGGAGAGGGCGGGGCCGTTTCCCTGGGCACGTCGGCGTCGCGCCGGACGCCCATCGCGCGCGCCCGTTCGTCCGCATTGCGCTCGAGCTGGGCGAGGCGCGAGAGACGTTCGGTCTCCTTGTCGCGCTCGATCTTCTCGCTCTTTTTTTTCGCCGAGCCGAGGAGCGAGCTCGCGGCCAGGACGAGCTTCAGGTGAAGCTGGCCGGTGAACTTCGCGTTCTCGCCGAAGGCGCCCACGAAGGAGGCCCCGCTCAGGCGAGCCTCCGAGAAGTCCGCGCCCCCGATGTTCGCTTGCTTGAACGAGGCTCCCTCGAGCTTCGCGCCGACGAGCTGGGCGAAGCGCACGTCGCTGGCGGAGAAATCGGCGTCGTCCGCCTCGATCCCGAAGAGATTCGCTCCGGACAGGTTCGCCCCCACCGCGATCGCGCCCGAGAGGCGCGAGCGCTTCAGGTTCGCGCGCCTGAGGTTCGTTCGCGCGAGCTTGACCTTGGACATGATGCAGCCCTCGAGGTTCGCCTCGGAGAGGTCCGCCCCGGAGAGGTCGGCTTCCGTGAAGTTCGAGCCGCGGAGGTTCGCGCGGGCGCCGATCGCGTCGATGAGGCGCGCGGCCGTGAAGTTCGGGAGGCGCATCCGGGGCGTCCTCAGGTCCATCTTGTCGAGCGAGGCGCCGAGAAAGTCCGTCTCCTCGAGCTGCGCCCCGATAAAGACGGCGCCCCTCAGGTCGGCTCGATGGGCGCTGGTCTTGCGCAGAACGGCCTCGGAGAAGTTCGCGCCCTGGGCCACGACGCGCTCGAGATCAGCCTCGGAGAGATCGGCCCCCGTGAAGTCGGCGCCGTTCGCCTCGGCGCCGCGGAAAACGGCGCGCTGGAGCTTCGTGCCCTTGAAGGACGTCCCCGTGAGCTTTGCGTCGCGGAAGAAGGAAAGGGTCAGGTTCGCCTTGTCGAAGGACCCCTTCCGGTACGTCACCCCGTCGAACACGGCCTGGGTGAGGTCGGCGCCCTCGAAGACGCACCCCTCGAGCTGGGCGCCGCGGAAGTTCGCGTAGAGGATTCGCCCGAAGGAGAAGTCGGTCGCGGTGAAATCGGTCCCGTCGAGCTTCGCGCCCGTCATGTCGACGGCGGTCATGGTGCACTCGCGCACCGTTGCGCTTCTCAGGGTCGCGTTGCGGAACATCGCCCCGACGAAGGACACCCGCTCGAGCATCAGATAGTCGAGGTCCGTGTCGGAGAGATCGACGCGGTCGAGCGTCGAACCGGTGAACAAGGCCCCCGTGACGTGGGCCCGCGCCAGTGACGCCCCCGAGAGGTTGCAGCCCTCGACTTTCGCACGGGAGAAATCCGCGCCCGAGAGGTTCTTGCCCGAGAAATCCACGCCTTGAAGGCGCGCATCGGTGAAGTCGGGAGTGAGAGAGGGCCGCTCCGCTCGCCACTCGTTCCAGTCGGGGGCCTGCACGTGCTCGAGATGTTCGGGGTTCACGGCGGTCTAGTGTATCGAAGCCTGTAACATTCGTGGGAATGAGCGACGTCGTCCGGGGACCCGAACGGATACGCCGAGCCCTGCTCGGCGGCTACCCGTTGCTCTACGTCGTGTCCTGGGAGGAGGGGCGGGTGGAGCGGGCGATCGCCGCGCTCGCCCAGAAGTTCTACGAAAAGCCGGTGCCCTTCTCGGTCTGGACCTGCGTGGACGGCCTCGTCACCGGAGCGGAGCGGCTGCCCGACACGGCCGATCCTCTCAAGGCTCTGGACGCGATCCTCGCGGCGAGCGGCCCCGGGTTCTTCCTCATGAAGGACCTCACCGCCTTCCTCGGCAAGCCCGAGGTGGTGCGGCGCCTGAGGGACGCCTATCGGGCGCTGAAGGGCAAGGGCCGGTTCCTCGTCCTCATGTCCCCGCGCCTCGTCATCCCCGAGGATCTCAAGAAAGAAGTCCATATCCTCGACTACGACCTTCCGGACGAGGGCGAGATCCTCTTTCTCCTCGGTCACCTCGGGAAGCGCTACTTCGGCGAGAAGGGCCTCTCCGACGCGGATGCGAAGAAGCTCGCCATGGCGCTCAGGGGCCTCACGCAGGACGAGACCGAGCACGTCGTCTCCCGGGTCTTCTCGCGCCGTCCCGTCTTCGACGACGAGTCGTACTTCGAGGTTCTGGCCGAGAAGCAGCAGGCCACCCGCAAGGACGGCGTCCTCGAGTTCGTGCCGCCGCGCTTCTCCCTCGACGACGTGGGGGGCCTCGAGAACCTCAAGGAATGGCTCCTGAAGCGCCAGAAGCTCTTCACTAAGGAAGCGCTGGATGCCGGTGTCTCCGTGCCGAAGGGCATCCTGCTCATGGGCGTATCCGGCTGCGGAAAGTCGCTTTCGGTGAAAGCCATCTCCGCGCTCTGGAACCTGCCGCTCTTCCGCCTGGACATGAACCTCGTCTTCGGCACGGACAACCCGGAGCAGACGTTCCACCGCGCGCTCCAGACCGTGGAGTCGCTGTCGCCCGCGCTCCTGTGGATCGACGAGATCGAGATGGCGATCACCGGCGGGCGCGATGCGGGCGGCGGCGACCCGTCGCTCGGCCGCATCTTCTCGGCTTTCCTCACCTGGATGCAGGAGAAGCAGGGGCTCGTCTTCGTGGCGGCGACGGCGAACCGCATCCACCTCCTGCCGGCCGAGGTCATCCGCAAAGGCCGCTTCGACCAGGTGTTCTTCCTCGACCTGCCGAACGAGAACGAGCGCAAGGCCATCTTCAACGTCCATCTCAGGAAAGTCGGCTCGGACGCGAGCCTTTTCGACGTCGTGTTCCTGTCGAAGGCCACGAAGGGCTTCGTCGGCTCGGAGATCGAGGCGGCCGTTCAGGCCGCGGCCGTCGAAGCCTTCAACCAGGGGCGCAAGCTCAACGAAGACGACATGTCGAAGATGCTGACCGCCACCGTGCCCCTGTCGCACACGATGGACGAGCAGATCAAGGCGATCAAGAGCTGGGCGCACGACCGCGCGATGCCGGCCTCGAAGGCCTGAGCGCGCGGGAGGACGGCCGCCTCAGCGCAGGGGCGGGGGAGGCGGGGCCGTGCCTTCGGAGGCCACGATCACGGCCGTGCCGTAGCAGAGGACTTCGGTGACGCCCTGCATGACCTCCGTCGCGTCGTAGCGCACGCCCACGACGGCGTTCGCGCCGATGTCGCGCGCATGGGTGAGCATCATGTCGAACGCCTCGGTCCGCGTCTTCTCGCACAGCTCGGTGAAGAGGGTGATGTTCCCGCCGACGAGCGTCTGAAGCGACCCGCCGATCGTCCCGAAGATCGAGCGCGAGCGCACGGTGATGCCGCGCACGACGCCGAGGTTCCGGGTCACGCGGTAGCCGTCGAGAGCGAAGGTGGTCGTCGTCATGGGATGCGTCATCGCGGCATTCTCCTTCAGTTGCTGCGCGGATCGAACCCGGATCGCCGGAACGGCCCCAGGAAGTCGAGCCGCTTCTGCACTTCCGCGATGTGCTCGATCGCCCAGGCGTAGCGCTCTTCCAACCGGTCCATGACGAGGAGGCGGTAGCCTTCTTCCGCGTCCAGCCCGAGCCGCGTGAGAGCCTCGTTCACGAAGCCTTCGTCCGAGAGCTGCGACGGCAACGAGCGCGCCTGCGAGCGGCCGACGGAGTCGGCGAGCCGCTCCACGCTTTTCGCCAGAAGGCGCCGGAGGTCCCGCCGGGTCCGGCCGCCCCGCGACGTCGCGGGCAGGGGATGGACGGCGAGGGGAGCGACCTCGGCCACGCGATAAGGAGCCGGCGACTCGCGCTCGCCCGCGATCCGGTACCGGAAGGTTCCCCGAAGCAGGATGTTCGAGCGCCCGTCCTCGAGCGGCTCGTGCCGCACGACCTCGCCGGCGCAGCCGATCTCGAAGACGGCAGGCCGGCCCGCGTCGTCGGGGGGCTCAGCCGGGTTCAGGAGCTGGATACCGATGAGCCGGTCGCCGGCCAGCGCGTCCGCCAGCATGGTCCTGTACCGGGGCTCGAAGACGTGGAGCGGGAGCGTCGTCTCCGGCAGGAGCAGGGCGTTCGGGAGCGGAAAAAGAGGAAGAAAAATGCGTGAGGTCATGGTCGCGCCCCGAGTCGGGCATGTTATCTTCCCGCGGGATGGCGAACAAAGACGACCGCTACGCGGAGAACGTCCCCGGGAAATTCTACGTCGACACGCAGTGCATCGACTGCGACGTCTGCCGCGTCACGGCGCCCGCGAACTTCACCCGCCAGGAAGACAAGGGCTTCTCGTACGTGATGAAGCAGGCCGAGACTCCCGAGGAAGAAGCCCAGTGCCAGGAAGCCATGGACTCCTGCCCGGTGGAAGCCATCGGGAACGACGGCTAGAGATCAATCGACGAGATCCCGCTCGGATAGCGCTCCGATGGCCGGAGTCAAGGGTCTTCGACCGCTCCGCGGCGCGCGTAGCGCGCCCTTGACACCGGTCATCGGAGCGACAGGTTTGCTTCTATCGGCGGCTGCAACAGCAGCCGCCGCATATCAGAAAGAAATCAAGGGCGCAGCGGAAGCCAGAGCTCTTCTCGCGTGGTAACTGGATCTGACGAGCGGCCCTGATTCCACTCTCGAGAATCCCATCTCCTCGCCTTCCCGCCTGATCTCCTCGAACTCCTGCGGCGTGTAGTACCGCTCGATCGGGAGGCGGCGTGCGTGCGGCTGGAGGTACTGGCCCACGGTCACGACTTCGACGCCGTTCGCACGCAGGTCCCGCATCGTTTTCGAAAGCTCCCCGCGCGTCTCGCCAAGCCCCACCATGACCCCGCTCTTCACCTTCAAAGAAGTCTTCTTATCTCTTTCCTTCTCTTCGTCCCTCCTCTTCGCGGCACGGCGGAGGAGCTCCAGCGACCGCGCGTAGACGGCGTCGGGCCGCACGCGACGGTAGAGGCGTTCGACGGTCTCCGTGTTGTGGTTGAGGACTTCCGGCCGTTCGTCGAGGACGGTTCCGAGCGCGGCCTCGCTGCCGAGGAAGTCCGGGACGAGCACCTCGATCGTGACGCCGGGAACGAGCGCACGAATCTCCCGGATCGTGGCCGCGAAGTGCGTGGCACCGCCGTCCGGCAGCTCGTCGCGGTTTACGGACGTCACGACGGCGTGCGCCACGCCAAGCGTCTTGACGGCCTCGGCGACGTGACGCGGCTCCTCGGGGTCGAGCGGCTTCCCGGCGCCCTGTGTCACCGCACAAAAGCCGCAACGCCGCGTGCAGACGTCGCCCATGAGCATGAACGTCGCGGTCTTCTCGACTCCCCAGCATTCGAAGATGTTCGGGCAGCGGGCCTCCTGGCACACGGTGTTGAGATGCTTGTCCTCGATGAGCTTCGCGATGCCGCGGGACGTCGCGTTGTCGTGGACGCGCACCTTCAGCCAATCGGGGCGGGGGGTGATCCCATAGAGAGGCCGTGAGGACGGAACCGAGCTCACGGCCTCAGTTTATGCTCGCGCGCAACAAGGAGGAGATCTCATGGTGTCCATCCCTTCTCTCTGGCTGCCCATTCTTCTTTCGGCCGTCGCCGTGTTCATCGCGAGCTCGATCATCCACATGGTCCTCGGGTACCACGCGGCCGATTACAAGAAGCTCCCCGCCGAGGACGACGTGATGGCCGCCCTTCGGAAGTTCGACATTCCGCCCGGCGATTACCTGGTGCCGTGCGCCGGCAGCGCGAAGGCGATGAAGGATCCCGCCTTCATGGAGAAGTTCAAGGCCGGGCCGCGAATCATGATGACCGTCATGGGCGGCGGCGGCGAGATGAACATGGGGCCGCAGTTCATCCAGTGGTTCGTGTACTGCCTGGCCATCGGCGTCACGGCCGCCTACATTTCCGGCCGCGCGCTTGGCCCGGGAGCGCACTACCTTCGAGTTCTTCCGGTTCGCGGGGGCGACGGCGTTTTTCGGCTACAGCCTCGCGCTCTGGCAGTCGTCGATCTGGTACAGGAAGTCCTGGGGCACGACGATCCGGCTCACGATCGACGGCCTGATCTTCGGGCTCCTGACGGGGGGCTTTTTCGGCTGGCTGTGGCCGAGGTGACGGGAAAAAAATTCAACCCAAGCCGCGGATCCCCTGTCTCGCCGCCCACTGCCAGACCGGGTCCCACGCGTGGTACACGCAGCGGACGCCCTCGACGTCTTCTTCCTCGACCGCAGCGGGGAAGCGGAGGTCGGCCGTCCGCTCGACGGCCGCGCGCGCGGCCTCGCGCACGACGAGCCACTCGCGCTGGTCTTCCTCGCGGCCCTCGTGGTACGGGTCCACGCCGAGCGTCAGCAGCGTCGGAAGGTTCTTCGGGCTGCGTTCGACGTCCAGGATGCGGACGGCTTGCAGGCGGTTGCGGCCGTTCGGGTCCGTGAGGAACTCGCGCACCGCCACGTGGAGATCGTCGGGATCGAAGTAGGCGAACGCCATGAGCGCGTCGCAGCGGACGGCAGGCTCGGCGTCGAGAAGGAGCTCGCGCACCTTGCCTGCGAGCGGCCGGAAAGGCTCGAGACGCTCGGCGGAGTCGTCCTGGAGACCCGCGAAGATGAAGAGGCCTGCCCGGCGGGTGTCCGCGTCGGAGTCGACGAGCGCCTGCGCGACGAGGCCGACGGTCTCGTCGTCCACCGGCGCGCGCGCGATCCGGTCGAACCGCAGGGCCTCGCCCTCGCTGGCGTAAGGCGCGATGCGGCCCGTGAGCAATTCGTAGATACCCGGGTGACCGCGCTCCGTCATGGCGTTTCCCCCTTCTGTCTCTCGAAGACGTTCAGGAAGTGACTCACGAAGCATTCTGCGACCTCGGGCAGCGCCGGCGGCGGTTTATTCGGGTTTTCCCGGGAAAGGGACGTCACGCCGCCGTCGGCGATCCCGCAGGGAATGAAGAGCGAAAACCTTGCCAGGTCGGTCGAGACGTTCAAGGCGGCGCCGTGAGTCGTTACCCAACGCGATAAATGGACTCCGATCGCCGCCAATTTGTCGTTTCCGACCCAGATCGAGGCCTTCCGTTCCGGAACAGAGCTGCGAGCAGCCGACACTCCAAAGTCGCCGGCGGTACGAATAAGTGTCTCCTCGAGGTCGCAAACGTAGCGCCGCACGTCGCGCCTGCCGGCCGCGAGATCGAGGACGGGGTACACGACGAGCTGTCCCGGCCCGTGAAACGTGAGCTTGCCCCCGCGATCCGTGACGCGCACCACAACGCCTCGCTGGAGGAGGAAGTCCTCCGACACGAGAAGCTCCCCGAGCCCCGCGTTCCGTCCCACCGTGATGACGTCCGTGTGCTCGAGAAGGAAAAGGGTGTCGTGCCCGCCGGCCTTCACGCGCGCCTCGGCTTCCTGCTGAAGCGCGAAGGCCGCGTCCCACGAGACGCGGCCTTTCGGAAGGAGATTGACGACGTCGAGCGACCGGGGCATGGAGAATTCTACTCGATCGCCTCCAACTCGCTCCACGCGCCCTTCTCGAGCGTCGCTTTGACGACGTTCACGAACGCGTCTCCCTCGGCTCCGTCGATGAGCCGATGGTCGAACGTCAGCGCGACGTAGCCCATCGTCTTGATGGCGAGCGAATCCGAACCGTCCGGCATCTCGACGACCTTCGCGCGCTTCTCGATCGCGCCGACGCCCATGATGGCGACCTGCGGCTGATTGATGACGGGCGTCGCGAAAAGGGAGCCGAACACTCCGTGATTCGTCACGGTGAACGTGCCTCCCGCCACCTCGTCCGGCACGAGCTTCTTCGCACGCGCCCGCGAGGCCAGGTCGTTCGCCGCCCGCGCGAGGCCCACGAGCGACAGGTCGTCCGCGCGGCGGATGACGGGCACGATGAGACCCCAGTCGAGCGCGACGGCGATACCGAGGTTCACCTCGCGGTGGTAGACCACGTCGTCGCCGACGATGGAGGCGTTCACGAGCGGGCGCGCCTTGAGCGCCGCGACCGCGGCGCGAAGCAGGAAGGGCAGGTACGACAGCTTCGTGCCGTACTGCTGCTCGAAGCGCGCTTTCACGCGGTTCCTGAGCTTCGCGATGCCCGAATAGTCGACCTCGAACACGGTGGTCACGTGAGCCGAGGTCTGCTTCGACTCGACCATCCGCTGCGCGATCTTCCGGCGCATCGCGCTCATCGGCTCCACGGTGACGCTGCTCCCGGACGGGAACGCGAGCGCCGTGGGCGACGGGGCGGGCGCGCGCGGGGGGACGGGAGCTTCCGCACGCGCCGCGAGAACGGCGGGAGATTCGAGCGTTTTCTCTGGAGAGACGGGAGAGGGAACCGGGGACTTCTGAGAAGGCGCGGGGGGGGCGGTTTCGACGGGAGGTGGCGGTGCCGCGGGGCCGACCGCCCTTTCCACTTTCAGAGAATCCTCTCTCCCCGTCCCCGGCGCGGCCGAAGGCCGCGCACCCCCCGCCAGGTATCCCTCGATGTCCTGCTTCGTCACACGGCCCGAGATGCCCGTGCCCGGAATCTGCGAGATGTCGACGCCCTTCTCCTCCGCGATCGCGCGGACGACGGGCGACGAACGGCGCCGGAGGAGCTCCTCCTGCGACTCTCCAGGCTGTGGGGGACCGGAAGATGAAGAGGGAACTGAAGATTGCTTAGAAGGCGCGGGAACGGCTGCCGCAGATGGTGCAGTCGAAGCCGCAGCGGTAGCCGCAGGCGCTGGCGCCGGAGGGGAGACCGGGGGTTTCTGAGAAGGCGCGGGAGCGGCTGCTGCGGCTTGCGGCGGGGGTGCCGCAGGGGCAGCCTGCTCACCACCCTTCGAAGAAACCGGCGCCGCCGTAGGCGGCGCTCCCGCCCCGGCCGGCGAAGCCGGCGGTGGCGCGGCGGCGGCCTGAGCCGCCATTCCCGCAGCAGTCGAGGTTCTCGCCTCGTTCGAAGAATCTTCCGGCGCCGCCGGAGGCGGCGCTGCCGCGCTCGTCTTTTCTCCCTCTTCCCCGAGGCGCGCGACGACCGTGTTGATGGGCACCGTCTGCCCCTCGGGCACTAGGATTTCGAGGAGGGTGCCGGCGCCCGGGGAGGGGATCTCGGCGTCGACCTTGTCCGTGGAGATCTCGAAGAGAGGCTCGTCGCGCTTGACCGCGTCGCCGGGCTTCTTGAGCCACTTCGTGACCGTCCCCTCGGCGATCGACTCGCCCATCTGCGGCATGATGACGTTCGTCGGCATGGTCTTTTCTCCGGCGGCTAATACCGCACGAGCTTTCGCACGGCGGCCAGCAGGGTATTCACGTTCGGGAGGAACGCCTCCTCCAGGGGTGGAGAGTACGGCACCGGAGTGTCGGGTGCCGTCACGCGCAGGATAGGGCCGTCCAGCCATTCGAACGCTTTTTCGGAAACCGTGGCGGCGATCTCGGCTCCGAGCCCTCCCGTGCGCGTGTCCTCGTGGAGGACGAGGCACTTTCCGGTGCGTCGGACGGACGCGAGGATCGCCTCCTCGTCGAGCGGCAGGAGCGTTCTCAGGTCGAGCACTTCGGCCGAGACGCCGTCCGTTTCGAGAATCGCGGCCGCCTCGAGAGCCGTCCAGAGCATCGCACCGTAGGTCACGATCGTGAGGTCACGGCCGGGCCTGCGTATCGCGGCCTTTCCGATCGGCACGACGAAATCCTCCTCCGGCACGCGGTCTTTCACCCTTCGGTAGAGGAACTTGTGCTCCAGAAAGATCACGGGGTCGTCGTCGCGGATCGCGGCCTTGAGGAGGCCCTTTGCGTCGTAGGCCGTCGCGGGAGCCACGACTTTGAGGCCCGGCGTCTTGACGAAGTACATCTCGGGGCTCTGCGAGTGATAAGGCCCGCCGTGGACCCCCGCGCCCGACGGGCCGCGCACGACCATAGGAACGCCCACGCCCGTCCGGTACCGATTCTTGGCCGCGAAGTTCGTGAGGAGGTCGAAGGCGCGCGAGATGAAGTCGATGAACTGCATCTCGGCGACGGGGCGCATCCCGCGCATCGCCGCGCCGATGGCGCCGCCGACGATGGCTTCCTCCGCGAGCGGCGTGTCGAGGACGCGGTCCTTCCCGAACCTCTCCTGCAGCCCTTCGGTCGCCTTGAAGGCCCCGCCGTAGACGCCGACGTCCTGACCGAGGACGAAGACGCGTTCGTCGCGCTCCATTTCCTCGAAGAGCGCCTGGCGAATTGCCTCGAGGTATGAGATCTCGACGCCGGCGGTCGCGTCCGCCGTCAGAGTGAGTGTGGCGCCGCTTCGCGCGACGCGCGGGTCGGCCATCAGAGGCCTCCCGTGAAGACGCCGTCGCGGCCTCGCGCGAGGACGCTCTCGGCCGCGTAGACCCCGCGAAAGGCGAGAGCCGGGTCGGGGAAAGGCGACGCCTCGGCGAACGCCACGTCCGCGTCCAGCTGCCTCTCCACGTCTTCGTGGATCCGGTTCCGCCCGGCAGCCGGCATCGCTCCCGACGACTCGAGGACGGTTTCGAACCGGGCGAGCGGGTCACGGCTGCGCCAGGCCGTCAGGTCCTTCGGATCCACATACGCCTGCGCGTCGTGCTCGGCGTGGCCTTTCATGCGATAGGTCTTGCACTCGAGAAGAGTCGGCCCGCCACCCTGCCGCGCCCGATTGACAGCCGCGCGGGCGGCCTCGTACACCGCGAGCGCGTCATTCCCGTCCACGACTTCGCCGGGAATCCCGTAGCCGAGGGCCTTGTCGGCGAGCGTCCGGGCCGCGCACTGCTTTTCGTAGGGTGTCGAGTACGCCCATCCGTTGAATTCGACGACGAGCACGAGCGGCAGCCTCAGCACGGCGGCGAAGTTCAAACCCTCGTGGAAGGCCCCGACGGACGTCCCGCCGTCTCCGAGGTACGTCATCCCGACCGTGCGCTTGCCCTGCATGCGGTCGGCGAGGAGCATCCCCGCGACGACCGGCACGAGAGTGCCGAGCATCGCGATCGGGGAATAGACGCCTTTTTCGGGGACGGAGAAGTGCAGGTTCGCGTCCTTGCCGCCGGAGGGGGCGGTCGCGCGCGCCATGTATTGCGTGAGGATGTCGCGAGGCGGGATGCCGCGCGCGAGCACGGAGCCGAGATTCCGGATGAGCGGCGCCAGGAGGTCGCCTTCGTCGAGCGCGAACGCGGTCGCGACCGACGTCGCTTCCTGCCCGAGCGACCGATACAGGCCGCCCACGACTTTTCCCTGCCGGTACAGGTGGACCAGCCGCTCCTCCAGCAGCCGGTTCAGCAGCATGCAGCGATAGAGGTCGGCGAGGCGTTGCGGCGGCAGAGATGTCGTCATATTCGGGGACTCGTCCGGAATGCGGAGCGAACCGCGATTATCAAGGGCCGCTCCGCCGAGGGTCAAACGAGCAGGCGGGAACGGCGCGCGCCGGACGTCCCGTGCCTCGCGGAGTCCCAGCCTGCTCTTGACAGGTCCCGTCCCCGGCGCCTAGGCTGCACGCCACGATGAGTTGCCCCTGCGCCCGAAAGCGCAAGACCGCGAAGATGACGACGCCGCGAGGCGGGCGATGGGGCGTTCTGTAGATCGACGGCATTTCGACGATCACCACAGAGACACACCTGGGCCCGCCGGAAACGGCGGGCCCTTTCGTTTCGAGAGGAGCACCCATGGCGACCCCGAATGATTTCCGGATTCCGGTGGCGGTCCTCGGCGCGACGGGCGCCGTGGGGCAGCGCCTCGTCTCGCTGCTCGACGGCCACCCGCAGTTCGTCCTCGCGGAGGTCGCCGCCTCGGAGAGGTCTGCGGGGAAGCGCTACGCGGACGCGACGCGCTGGATCCTCCCGGGCGACATCCCGGCCGCCGCGCGCGACCTCGTGGTGACCTCCGTCGAGGACGAGCTTTCCTCGCCCGTCTGCCTCTCCGCACTCGATGCCGCCGTCGCCGACACGGTGGAGCCGCTTCAGGCCTCGCGCGGGAAGCTCGTCGTGTCGAACACGAAGTCTTTCCGGATGAAGCCGGACGTCCCGCTCGTCATCCCGGAAGTGAACGCGGATCACCTCGGCCTCCTCGACGGCCAGTCGTGGCACGCCGCGGGCGGCGGCATCGTGACGAACCCGAACTGCTCCGTCGTCGGTCTCGCCATGGCGCTCGCGCCCCTCGAGCGCGCGTTCGGCGTCGGGCGCGTCCTCGTCACGACGATGCAGGCGCTGTCGGGAGCGGGCTATCCCGGCGTGGCGTCTCTGGACGCTCAGGGCAACGTGATCCCGTTCATCGACGGCGAGGAGGAGAAGATCGAGAGGGAGCCGCGAAAGATCCTCGGCCGGCTCGTGAACGGGCGCGTTCTGGACGCGGAGTTCCCGATCTCCGTCTCCGTCAACCGCGTTCCTGTGCGCGACGGTCACATGGAATCGGTCTTCGTGGATCTGAAGAAGAAGGCGTCGCTCGAGGACGTGCGCGCCGCGCTCGAGGCCTTCACGGGCGAGCCGCAGCGGCTGAAGCTGCCCTCCGCTCCGGTGCGGCCGATCGCGGTCCGCGACGAGCGCGACCGCCCGCAGCCCGCCCGCGACGTCGAAGCGGGGAAGGGCATGACGGTGACGGTGGGCCGGCTGCGGCCCGATCCCGCTTTCGACCTGAAGTTCACGGTTCTCGTCCACAACACCGTGCGCGGGGCGGCCGGGGCGGCGCTGCTCAACGCCGAGCTGCTTCTCGCTCAGGGGCGCGTCGCGACGCGGGCTCCCGTGCGATGACCGACGTTCTCAAGTTCGGCGGCACCTCGGTCGGGATCGGCCGAGCGGATCCGGGACGTCGCGCGGCTCGTGAAGGCGCGCGGGCGGAGACCCGAGTCTCGTCGTCGTCTCGGCGATGGGAGGGGTGACGGATCTTCTGGTCGGATTGAAGAACTCTTCGAAAAGCAAGAGAGCGGGCTGCCGCCGAGTCCGCGCTCGACGAGTTGGAGGGTCGCCATCGCGCGGCGCTCGATGGGCTTTCCCTGCCGGAGAGCGAATTGCGGACCTGCGCCGTCACGATCGAGGAGGAGATGCGGCGATGCCGGGAGCTCTCTCTCGGAATCTCCCTACTCGAAGAGATCTCTCCTCGAACCTCGGACGCGCTTCTCGCGATCGGAGAATTGATCTGCTCGCGCTTTCTCGCCGCGGCTCTCCGCGCGGCAGGCGCGGAGGCGGTGTGGGTCGACCCGCGCGACATCCTCGCGACAAACGCCTCGTACGGCGCCGCCCTGGCGGACGAGAAGGAAACGGCCAACCGCGTGGCCAGGCACGTCGCGCCTCATCTCGCGGCGGGCCGGACCGTCGTGACGGGAGGCTTCGTCGGCGCCGCCCCGGACGGCTCGACCACGACGCTCGGCCGGGGCGGCTCGGACTACTCGGCTGCGCTCTTCGGCGCCGCGCTCCACGACGTCGGCCGCGCCGTGGGCCGCATCGAGATCTGGACCGACGTGGACGGGATTCTGACGGCCGACCCGCGCGTCGTGCCGGCGGCTCGCCTCGTGCCGGAGGTGAGCTATCCCGAGGCGGCAGAGCTCGCGTTCTTCGGGGCGAAAGTGCTTCATCCGGCGACCATCCGCCCCGCCGTCGCGCGCGGGATCCCGGTCGCCGTGAAGAACACGTTCCGGCCGGAGTGCCCGGGGACGGTCGTGCGGCAGGACGTGCCCGGGAACGGCGTCCGGGCCGTCGCGATGCGCAGGGGAGTCACGGCGCTCTTCGTGGGCAGCCCGCGCATGCTGCTCGCCCATGGCTACGCCGCGAAGGTCTTCTCCGTCTTCGAAAAGCACGGCGTGCCGGTGGACGTCATCGCCACGAGCGAGGTCTCGATTTCCATCACGGTGGACGAGAAAGCCCCGCTCGAGGGCGTCGTGCGCGACCTCTCGGAGTTCGCCGAGGTCTCGCTCCTCAAGCACCTTGCGGTCGTGTCCGTCGTCGGAAAAGGCCTGCGCTCGACGGCGGGCGTCGCCTTTCGCGTCTTCGGTGCGGTCGGCGACGTGAACGTCGTCCTCATCTCGCAGGGCGCGTCCGACACGAACGTGACATTCGTGGTCGACGGGAAAGACGGCCCGGAAGCGCTGCGCCGGCTTCACAGGGAGTTCTTCGAATGAAAGCCCTTCTCGTCGGATACGGGAAGATGGGGAAGGCGATCGAGATGGCGCTGATCCACAGGGGGCACGAAGTCGTTGGGCGGTTGGGGCGCAAAGAGATTTTCTTAGAAGGTAATAGGGCGGATGCAGGCGCCGCAGCAGGCACCGCGCCGGCCGCGCAGCCTGCGTCGCCGAACTCTTCACCTTCTAAGAAATCTTCTTCTTCTCCTCCTTCTTTTCTCTCTTCGGACTTCCCAATCTGCGATGTCGCCTTCGAGTTCACGACACCGGCGTCTGCTCCGCTGATCGTCCCCCTCCTTCTTTCTCAGAAGAATCCCCGTCGTCTCCGGGACCACCGGCTGGGACGTGACTTCGGCCGCACACCTCGCACGGGAGCAGAAGATTTCTTTTCTCCATTCTTCGAATTTTTCCCTCGGCGTCGCCGCGCTCAGGCGCGCGGTCGCCGCCGCGGCCGCCGCGCTCGCGCCGTTCCCCGAGTTCGAGCCCGGCATCGTGGAGCGGCATCACGCGGCGAAGAAAGACTCTCCCTCGGGGACCGCACGCGTTCTCGCGCTCGACATCTCGCGCGAGCCGCTCTCGAAGAGATCCGTCCCGATCGTCTCTCTCAGGCAGGGTGCCCAGCCGGGAGAGCATTCGGTCTTCTTCGAAGGCGCGGACGAGACGGTGGAGCTGGTGCACCGCGCCCGTTCGCGTTCGATCTTTGCCCAGGGCGCCGTGCGCGCCGCGGAGTGGATGCTCGTGTCGGGCCGCGCCGGCCCGGTGACCTTCGACGAATTCTTCGACGACCTGTCTCTCAAGGGAGGCGCTTCATGATCGCTTCTGCACACGCACACGACTCTTCACCCTCAAGAGAACCTTCCTCTTTCCGGAGTCTTCACCGCGCTCGTGACGCCGTTCCGCGACGACGGGAGCGTCGACGAAGCGGGCCTGCGCCGTCTCGCGAAGCGCCAGATCGCGGGCGGCGTCGCGGGCCTCGTCCCGTGCGGGACGACGGGCGAAGCCGTCACGCTGGACGCGGACGAGCACGAGCGCGTGGTCGCGGTCGTCGTCGAGGAGGCGCGCGCGTCCTCGCGGCGCGTCATCGTGATCGCGGGCTGCGGCTCGAACGACACCCGGAAATCTCAGGCCCTCGCCGAACGGTGCCGCCGGGCCGGCGCGGACGCGCTTCTCGTCGTGACGCCTTACTACAACAAGCCCACGCCGAAGGGCCTCATCGCGCACTTCCTGGCCGTCGCGGACGCGGGCCGGCTGCCGCTCGTTCCTTACAACGTGCCGGGCCGCACGGGCGTCAACATGCAGCCCGACACCGTGCTCGAGCTCGCGAAGGACCCGCGCATCGTGGCCGTGAAGGAAGCTTCCGGCAGCCTCGACCAGGCCTGCGAGATTCTCCGCGCCCGCCCGGACGGGTTCGCCGTCCTCTCCGGCGAGGACTCGCTCGCGATTCCGATGATCGCCTGCGGCGCCGAGGGCGTGATCGCGGTCGTTTCGAACGAGGCCCCGGGTCTGTTCGTGGAGGCGATTGCCGCGGCCCTCGCCGGGAATCGCGCCCGTGCCTCGGAGCTTCAGGCGAGGATCTTCCCGCTCATGAAAGCGAATTTCCGCGAATCGAATCCGATCCCCGTGAAATGGGCTCTGCAGAGGCTCGGTCTCGTCGGGGGCGCTCTCCGCCTTCCGCTCGTGCCGCTCTCGCCGCAGCACCAGGCCGCGGTCGAGGACGCGCTCCGGACTGCCGGCCTCCTCGATGCCGCCGGGAGGCCGGTCGAAAAGGCGGCGGCGTGACGCGCGAGGAGGTCTTCGCCCTTCTCGAAAAGCTCGAGCGCGGCGAGGTCCGTGCGGCGGCCCCGACGCCGACGGCAACTGGGTGGCGAACACGGCCGTCAAGGAAGGCATCCTCGCGGCCTTCCGGCTCGGCATGGACGAACCGAGCGAGGCCGGTCCGCTTCTCTTCCGCGACCGCGACACCCTCCCGCCGCGCCGCCCGCTTCCCGAAGGCGTGCGCGTCGTCCCCGGCGGGACGGCCCTTCGCCGCGGCGCGTTTCTCGCGAAGGGAGTCGTCGTCATGCCGCCCGCCTACGTGAACGTGGGCGCCTACGTCGACGAGGGCTCGATGATCGACAGCCATGCGCTCGTCGGCTCCTGTGCGCAGATCGGGAAGAGAGTCCACCTCTCGGCCGCCGCGCAGGTGGGCGGCGTCCTCGAGCCCGTTGGCGCCGCACCCGTGGTCGTCGAGGACGAAGTATTCGTGGGCGGGGGAGCCGGGATCTACGAAGGCGTCCGCGTCGGGAAGCGCGCCGTCCTCGCGGCGGGCGTCATCCTGACGGCCTCGAGCGTCGTCTTCGATCCCGTGAACGAGCGCGAGCTGCGTTCGACGCCGGGCCGCCCGCTCGTCGTCCCGGAGGGCGCCGTCGTCGTCCCGGGCTCGCGGCGCGCTCACCGGCGCCTGGGCCGAGGCCCGCGGGCTGTCGCTCTCGGCTGCCGTGATCGTGAAGTATCGCGACGCGAAGACGGACGCGAGGACGGTGCTCGAGAGCGCGCTGCGGTGAAACAAGAGGTTTGCACGCGGCCTTCGGCCGCGTGTGCTTAGAAGAGAATGAGAGGCGATTCGGTCATCTTCGTGCGGCCACGCGTTTTGGAACGCCGCTGTATCTCTACGACTTCGACGTGATCGAGCGCCAGGTGCTGCGCCTCCGGCGCGCCCTGGGCCCTCGCTTCGAGCTCGCGTATGCGGTCAAGGCCAACCCCTCGCTCGGGGTCCTCTCTCTTTCTGAGAAAGTTCGGTCTCTCTTCGGACGTCGCCTCCCGAGGCGAGCTGCTCGCGGTGCGCCGCGCCGGATGTCCCCCTTCGAAGATCCTCTCGACCGGCCCGGCGAAGTCCGACGCCGATCTCGAAGCGCTCGTGCGTGCCGGGCGTGTCGATCATCCACGCGGAAGGCGAGTGGGAGCTCGAGCGCCTCGAAGAGATCGGAAAGCGCCTGCGAAGGCGAGTCGCCGTCGGCCTTCGCCTGAATCCACCCTGGGGCATCGCCGAGAAGCGCGTCATCATCGGCGGCCCGGGAGCGAAGAAGTTCGGGTTCGACCTGGGGTCGGCCGGAAGAGTTCTTCGAAGGGTGAGAGACCGGCACGCCTACCCGCATCTCGATGTCTGCGGCTTTCAGGTTTTCAACGCGTCGAACGTCCTCGACGCACGGCTCCTCGTCGAGAACACGAGCCGCGTTCTTTCGCTCGCTCTTTCACTTTCGAAGAAATACTCCATTCCCCTGCGCTCCGTCGACTTCGGTGGCGGCTTCGGCGTGCCTTACGCCGACGGAGAAAGACCGCTGGATCTCGGATTTCTTAGAAAGGGGCTGGAGGCGGTGGCGACGGAAGCACGCGCGAGGGGGCTCTTCGAACGCGACCCGCCTCGTGTTCGAGCCGGGCCGATTCCTCGTTGCCGAGAGCGGGACGTACGTCGTGAAGGTTCTCGGGACGAAAAGGAATCGCGGCGTCGACTACGTCCTCGTGGACGGCGGTGTCCACCACTTCCTTCGCCCGGTCCTCCTCGAAACCCCCCACCGCGTGAGGCTCGTGCAGGCACGGAACGGCCGAAGCGTGCGCCCCTCTTCACCTTCTAAGAAATCCCTGGTCATCTCTGGTCCTCTCTGTACCTCTCTCGACGTCCTGCACCCGGCCGCGCGCCTGCCGCTTCCCGTTCGCGGCGACCTCCTCGCCTTCGAGAATGCGGGCGCGTACGGGTACACGGAATCGATGCCGCTCTTCCTCTCGCACGGGTGGCCCGCGGAGGCGGGTGTGTCGAAGGGCCGGCTCGCGCTTCTGAGGCGGCCTCCGACGGTGGAATCTCTTCTTCGAGCGCAGAGGCGGCGGCTTTGAGACAGAGCGCCTTCGCTCGCTACGGGGCGGCATTTGGAGCGACGGCACTGGCGTGCGGGCTCCGGCTCGCGCTCGCGCCTCTCCTGGGCTCGCGGCTCGCCTTCGTGACGTTCATCGCGGCGTGCCTTTTCTCCGCGTGGTACGGCGGCGTCGGTCCCGGAATCCTGGCCTCGGCCGCCGGCGGCGCGCTCGCGGTCACGCTTTTCCAGCAGCCGATCCACGTGAACCCGGATCTCACCTTCAGCCTCGGCGGCTACGCGTTCATCTGCTTCGTCTGCATCGGCTTCGTCGAGTGGAGTCGGCGCAACCACGACAGATACGCGCGAAGCGAAGCGCTCAGCAGGATGTCCCTGGAAGCCTCTCTCGCGGAGCGCAAGGAGCTCGAGGAGGCGCTTCGGGCGCGTCTCGACGAGCTCGGCATCGTGAATCGCCGGAAGAGCGAGTTCCTGGCGGCTCTCGCGCACGAGCTTCGGAACCCGCTGGCTCCCGTGAGCAACGCGATCGAGGTTCTCGAGCGCGATCCGGACGAGCCCACGCGCTCGCGGATGCTCGCCGTTCTCCGGCATCAGTCCGCTCGTCTCGCGCACGTCGTGGACGATCTCATCGACGTATCGCGGATCGAGCAGGGGAGGGTGGATCTCAGGATGGAGATCGTGGATTTCGCCGAGCCCGTGCGCCATGCCATCGCAGCCTGCGAGAGCGCGACCAGCGCCGCGCATCCCTCCGCTCACGACGAATCTCCCCGGTTCCCCCGTCTGGGTCAGGGGAGATTCGGACCGCCTCGAGCAAATCGTGCTGAATCTGCTTCAGAACGCGCTGAAATACACGCCGTCGGACGGCCACGTCTGGGTCAGCCTCGAAGAAGGAAGCGGTGATGCGGTTCTCCGCGTGCGGGACGACGGCTACGGGATCCCGACGGACCTTCTCGAGAGGATCTTCGATCTGTTCGCGCAGGCGCCGCAGCCTCTGGCCCGAACTCAGGGCGGGCTCGGCATCGGGCTCAGCCTCGTCCGGACGCTCGTCGAGCGCCACGGGGGGAAGGTGAGCGCGGCGAGCCAGGGCCCCGGGCTCGGAAGCGAGTTCGTGGTGCGGCTGCCGCGCTCGGAGGCGCCCGAGACGAGCGAGAAACCGGTTCGAGAGCCCGCACAGGCGACGACCTGCTCTCTCCGCGTCCTCGTCGTCGAAGACAACGCCGACATGCGCGATTCGATGCGCGACCTCCTCCACCTGTGGGGTCACGTCTCGGAAGGCGCGGCGGACGGCCTGGAGGGCCTCGCTCAGGTGCTCCTTTTCAAGCCGGACGTCGCGCTCGTCGACCTCGGGCTCCCGCGGATGGACGGCTACGAGGTCGCGCGCCAGATCAGGAGCCAGGAAGGAGGACGGGACGTCCTCCTCGTCGCGCTGAGCGGCTACGGGCAGCCCGCGGACCGCGAGGCCGCGAACGCCGCGGGCTTCGACCGGCACATCGTCAAGCCGCCGGACCTCGTCGAGCTCGAAACCCTGCTCGCGCGGGAAGCGAAGCGGCGCTCCACCCGGCCCGGTCCGCTCAATCCAGGCCCATCTTCCTCAGGACCTCGATGAAACGCGGCTGGGCCCTGAGCGCGTCGAAACGCGGGTGCACCTTGAGCCAGACGAGCGTGGGATCGCGCTCGTCGTAGGCGCGCTCGAGCCATTCGAGGGCGAATCCGGTTTCCCCGAGCCGCGCATAGATCGACGCGAGCCCCCAGGGCGAGACGTACTGCCGGTCGCGCCGCCTTTTCAGCTCCTCGAGAACGTCGAGAGCCTCCCGCCGGCGTCCCGCGACGGCGCAGGCGTTCGCGAGTCCGATCGACGGATCTGCGACCGTGTCCCCGGCGAGAGCGACGGCCTTCTCGTAGCTTCGGATCGCCTCGTCGACCCGGCCGCTGTGCTCGAGCGCGCGCGCGAGGTCGCTGTGCCCGGCCAGAAAATCGGGATCCAGCTCCAGCGCCTTGCGGTACATGTCGATCGCGTCGTCATAGCGGCGCGCGTAGAAGAGAACGTCTCCGACGGCCGTGTGGATGCTCACGGAGAGAGGATCGAGCTCGAGCGCGCGGCGCCCCTCCGCGATGGCCTCCTCGTGGCGGCCCATCCCCGAGAGGAGCTGCCCGTACCAGCGATGCCCTGTTGCGTAGCCGGGGCTCAATCGGACGGCGTCCCGGAACTCCCGTTCCGCCGAGGACCACTCCCAATCGAAAAAGCGGCGAACGAACCCGAGAGAGGCATGCGCTTCCGCGAGATTCGGGTCGAGCTCGAGGGCGCGGAGGGCGGCGCTCTTGGCCCTCGGGAAAGCCTCCGCGGGCGGCACCGCCTTGATGTTGCCGAGCACGCCGAAGGCGTCGGCGATCCCTCCCCACGCCCGGGCGTACGACGGATCCAATTCGATCGCACTTTCGTAGAGCCGAATCGCGCTCCGCATTCCGTCCGGCGTCCACTTGTTCCAGAAGAAGCGGCCCTTCAGATAGAGCTGATAGGCCTCGGCGTTCCGGGTGTGCTGTTTTGCGACCTTCCGGCGCTCCGGAGCGCTCAGCTTGAAACGCAGGTGCTCGCAGATCTCCCTGGAAATCTCCTCTTCGATCGCGAGGAGATCCCGCATCGGACGCTCGTAGCGCGCGCCCCAGAGCCGGAATCCGGTCGTGACGTCGACGAGCTCCGCCTGGACGCGGAGAACGTCGCCGGCCCTCGTGAGGCGGCCGGTCAGCACCGCGCGCACGGCGAGCTCGCGACCGGCGACGAGCGGATCGATTCCGGCTCCCGAGAAGCGGAACACGGTGCTCCGCGCCATGACCTGAAGCTTCGGGAGCTGGGAGAGCGTGTCGATGAGGCGTTCCGTGATGCCGTCGCCGAGGTAGTCGTAATCGTGGTCTTCGCCGGCATTGACGAGGGGAAGCACCGCGATGGAATCGATCGCCCTTCTCTTGCGGCCTCGGGGCGAGCCCGGGGCGGGAGCGTCCAGGAGACTGCGCAGCCGCTCGGCGAGGGCTCCTGCGGACGAGCCGCGGCGGGCAGGGTCTTTCTCGAGGCACTGGCGGACGACCGCCTCGAGGGCGGGAGTCGCATTCGTGCCCGTCGAAGCCATCTCCGGCGGGTGATCGTGGAGAATCGCCGTCATCGTCTCCGCGGCGGTGTCCTTCTGAAACGCCCGTCGCCCCGTCAGCATCTCGTAGAGGACGGTTCCGAAGGAAAACACGTCCGAGCGCGCGTCGGTGGGCAGCCCGCGCACCTGCTCCGGAGACATGTAGCCGACGGTACCGAGCACGGTCCCCGGCTCGGTCCGGCGTGTCATCGTCGGCGATTCAGCCGCGGAGGAGGACACGCCCGTCGCCAGGTCCTTCGCGAGGCCGAAGTCCAGGATCTTCGCCCTGCCTTCGCTCGTGATCATGATGTTCTCGGGCTTCAAATCGCGATGGACGATGTTCTTCTGGTGGGCCGCCGCGAGGCCATCGGCGATCTGCAGGGCGAGATCGAGAGCCGTGCGCGGTGGGAGGGGGCCGGCCGCGAGGCGCTGCCTCAGCGTGTCTCCCTCGAGGAGCTCCATGACGAGAAGGTGGCGGGAACACGAAGAGGGAGAGGAACCGGGGATTTCTTCGAACGAGTAGACGGCGGCGATGTTTGGATGGTTCAACGAGGCCAGCAGCTTCGCCTCCCGTTCGAACCGCTGCCGACTCTCTTCACCTTCAAAGAGCTCTTCCGGCAGGACCTTGACCGCGACCTCTCTCGCGAGGCGCAGGTCCTTCGCCCGGTAGACCTCGCCCATTCCTCCGGCCCCGAGGGGCTCGAGGATCTCGAAAAAGGCGAACCGCGTTCCGGCCGCGATCATCGAGTGAAGTGTAAGCCGGCGTCATCCGTCGGTTGGAGCCGCTCCGGGCGCCCCGCGACGGCAACTCGCTCTCTTAACCTTCCAGGAAATACAATCTGGCGATGAGCGATCAATTCACCCGTGAGAAGACGGACGTTCCGGCGACGCTTCCGCTGACCCCCGAGCAGGAGCACATCCGGAAGGCGAAAGATGCCTGGCGAGCGAAAGCGGCGGCGGCGTTCGCGAAGACGCCCCCGTGGAGGAAGGACTTCACGACGATCTCGTCCGCCGCGGTGAACACGCTCGCGACGCCGGACGACCTGCCTGGGCTTCGACTTCGACCGCGACCTCGGCTGGCCGGGCGAGTTTCCCTACACGCGCGGCGTGCAGCCCACGATGTACCGCGGAAGGCCGTGGACCATCCGGCAGTTCGCCGGCTTCGGCAACGCGAAGCAGACGAACGAGCGATTCAAGGCCCTGCTCGCGCACGGACAGACGGGCCTCTCGACGGCTTTTCACCTGCCGACGCTCTACGGCTACGACTCCGACCACGCCATGTCGACCGGCGAAGTCGGGAAGTGCGGCGTCGCGATCGACACGCTGCGCGACTTCGAGGCGCTTTTCGACGGCATCGACCTCGGCGCCGTGACGACGTCCATGACGATCAACTCCACCGCGCCCATCGCGCTCGCGATGTATCTCGCGGTCGCCGAGCAGCACGGCACGCCGTGGACGAAGGTCGGCGGCACGCTCCAGAACGACATCCTCAAGGAGTACATCGCCCAGAAGGAGTACATCTTCCCGCCCCGCCCGTCGATGCGGCTCGTGACGGACCAGTTCGCCTTTTGCGCGAAGCACGTTCCGAGGTGGAACACGGTGTCGATTTCCGGCTACCACATCCGCGAGGCGGGCTCGACGGCTCTTCAGGAGCTGGCGTTCACGCTGCGCGACGGGATGGAGTACGTGAAATACGGGATCGACGCGGGCCTCGACGTGGACGACTTCGCGCCGCGCCTCTCGTTCTTCTTCAACGCCCACAACGATTTCTTCGAGGAGATCGCGAAGTACCGCGCGGCGCGCCGCATCTGGGCGAAGGTCATGCGAGACCGCTATGGCGCGAAGAAGCCCGAGAGCTGGAAGATGCGCTTCCACTCGCAGACCGCCGGCGTCTCCCTGACGGCGCAGCAGCCCTACAACAACGTCGCACGCGTCGCGATCCAGTCCCTCGCGGCGGTGCTCGGCGGCACGAACTCGCTCCACGCGAATGCGCTGGACGAGACGCTCGCTCTGCCGACGGAGTTCGCCGCGAAGATCGCGGTCAGGACGCAGCAGGTCATCCTGCACGAGACGGGCGTCGCCAACACGGTGGACCCGCTCGCGGGCTCGTACTTCGTGGAAGAGCTCACGAACAGAATGGAAGCCGGCGCGTTCGACTACTTCCGGCGGATCGACGCGTTCGGCGGGATGGTGGAGGCCATCGAGGCCGGGTTCCCGCAGCGGGAGATCATGGACGCCGCGTACCGCTTCCAGCGCGCCGTCGACTCCAAGGACAAGATCGTGGTCGGCGTCAACGCGTTCACGGATTCCCTGCCGGAGGACGAGGTGCCGATCCTGACGATCTCCGAGCAGATGGCCGCCGAGCAGGTGCGGGCGCTTGCCGAAGTCCGAAGGACGCGCGACTCGCGCGCGACCATGCAGAAGCTCTCGGACCTCAAGGCCGCCTGCGCGGGCGGAACGAACGTGATGCCGCCACTCGTCGAGGCCGTCAAGGCTTATGCCACGGTGGGCGAGATCTCCGACGTCATGCGCGAGGTATTCGCGACTTACGAAGAGCCTGCTGTTTTTTAGCAGATAGAGATTCGGGTATTCCCCGGATGTCCGGAGTCAAGGGCGCGCTTCGCGCGCCGCGCAGCGGTCAGAGACCCTTGACACCGGACATCCGGGAAAGAGATTCCTTCTATCGGCGGCTGCATCAGCAGCCGCCGCATATAAGAAAAATCCTCGGCGTGATTCTTGCGAGTAAACTGCGTGTCGATGCCTGAGAGACGCGTTTTTCTCGCCGCGACCGCTTCCTTAGCCCTCCTGGCCATGCCGATGGCCGGCCAGACCGGCGGCGGAGGCGTCGCGAAGACCGCGGCGAAGGACGCCCTGACCCAGAACGAGAGCCGCCGTCGCGAAGCAGTCGAGCACTATTTGCGCGCGAAGCTGTACGCGCAGGGAAGCGAGTTCGAGGCGGCCGTCCGCGAGTTCAAGAAAGCCGTCGAGCTGGACCCGGCGGACGGAGCGCTCCGGCGCGAATACGGGGAGCTGCTGCGCGACCTGCCCGTCTATCCGGAGGCGGAGAAAGAGGCCCGCAAGGCCGTCGAGCTCGAGCCCGGGAGCGCCGGCGCGCATCGGCTTCTCGGCCAGGTGCTCCTCTCGACGGCGAAGGACAAGCCGCGCCTGGAAGAGGCGGCGGGCGAGCTCAGGAAGGCCAACGAGCTCGCGCCGGCGGACCCGCAGGGAGCCGTGGCGTACGCGCAGGTTCTCCTGCGGCTCGAGAAGCCGAAGGAGGCGTCGAGCGTTCTCGAAGGAGTCCTGGATCGGGCGAACGGACCCGCGGTCCTGCTCCTCTACGGCGAAACCCTCGAGCGCAGCGGCCAGCTTCAGCAGGCGGAGGAGGTCTACAAGGGCCTCGGGAAGCTCGATCCGGAGAACCGCGCGGCTCTCCTGGGCCTCCTGCGCGTGTATGACCGGGGCCGCCAGTTCGACAAGGCGGCGCCCATTCTCCAGGACTTCCTCAAGCTGCAGCCGGGCAATCTCGGGCTCAAGACGCAGTACGCAGGGCTCCTGCTCAGGGGCCGCCGCTTCGCCGAGGCGCGGAAGGTCGTCGAGGAAGTGCTTGCCGCCGATTCGAAGAACCGCGAGGCGCTGCGTCTCTACGCGGCTCTGCTCTCCGAAACGCGCGAGCCGGACAAGGCAGACGAGGCGCTGCGCAAGCTCCAGGCGCTCGAGCCGGACGATCTCGAGGTCCCCTATCGACGCGCCGTGAACTTCATCGAGGCGCGGAGGATCTCCGAAGCCGAAACCGTGCTCCGGGATCTGCGCGCATCGATCGTCGCGAAGAAGCCGGACGCTCCGGAAGTCGCGCAGGTCGACGGTCAGCTCGGCTACGCCGCGTATCTTCGGAAGGATTACGCGGCTGCCACGGCGCGGCTGGAGCCGCACCTGATCGGCGAAGAGGGCCTCAACCTGCAGGCCTACAACCTCCTGCTGCAGATCGCCCGGGACCGCGAAGACTGGTCGGGAGGCCTGAAGCTCGCGAAGGACGCATACGACAAGGCTCCCAAGAAGACGGCCCTCCTTAGGGCGAATTACGCGGAGTTTCTGCTCCGCACGGCATCTGCCCCCGACGAGGCCGAAGGCGCGAAGATGCTCGACGAGCTCGCGGCCGAGGACAGGACGGGAACGCTCGCGGCCGCGGACGCATGGCAGCGTCTCGACAAGTACGGCCGCGCGGCGGCAACGGCGCGGGCGGGCCTCGAGCGCGACAAGGAGGACCCGGACCTGCTCTTCCGGCTGGCCGCTTCGCTCGAGCGGGAGAAGAAGGTCGCCGAGTCGGTGGACGCGTTCGAGAAGCTCCTGAAGGTGAGGGGCGACCACGCGCCGGGCCTCAACTATCTCGGCTACATGTGGGCGGACCGCGGCGAGAACCTGCCGCGTGCGCTCGAGCTCATCCGCAAGGCGGTCGAGCTGGAGCCCGGCAACGGCGCCTACCTCGACTCCCTCGGATGGGTCTACTACCGGCTCGACAAGCTCGACAAGGCCGAGGAGAACCTCCGCGCCGCGGCGATCCTGAATCCCGATGACGCAACCGTCGAGGAGCACCTCGGCGACCTCTTCCAGAAGAAGGGGAACCTCGCGCTCGCGCGGTCGAGCTGGAAGCGCGCGCTCACGCTCAAGCCCGACGAGGACGTGAAGCACCGGCTCGACGAGAAGCTCCAGAAGACCGAAGGCCGCGCCGCGCAGAAGTGAAGGGGACCCGTGCCATTCGGGTTGGCGGCTCGTTTCTCGCGTCGTTTTTTTGTTGCTTAGAAGGTGGATGTGGCAGCGGGCGTCCGCCGGGCGCGTCGAGTGACGCTGCGGCCGCCCCGTCGACGGCGATCTCTCCATCTTCCCCTTTCAAAGAAAAATCTCCTGCGCCATCTCCCCGCGCTTCGATGCTGGACGCGTATGAGAGGGCGCGAGCCGCCGCCTGGGATCCCGCCCGGCGCTTCAAAGCGCTCTTCAGGGCGGAGGTCTCGCCGAACGTCGGCGCGATCTCGCGCGGCTACCTCTCCGTCTGGTGGAACGGCGCGGCCGGCACGCTCACGTGGCGGGCCTCGGCGCCGATTGCCGGAGAAGGAAGAGGGGGATTTCTTAGAAAGGGGAATAGGGGAGGCGCGGAAGGCGACGGCGGAGCGCCCGGCTCGCGTCAGTCTCTGCTCCCCGGACAGTTCACTTCGAACGACATCCTTGCGTGCGTGCTCGGCGTCCCCGAATCCGCGCTTTCGTCCTCCTTACCATTCGAAGAAACTCCGAAAGGCATTCGGCTGCGCATCGACGACTCGAAGCGCGCGGTGATCGTTCTCCTCGATCGAGAGGAGAAGCCGATCGAATTTTCTTTTCCGGCCGGTGAAATCGTGAAGTTACAGCCGGGGGAAGGCGTGCCGCGCCGCATCGAGGCGAATGGCCCGGAAGGCAGGGCCATCCTCACGCTCGAGTCCTATTCGTCCTGGCCCGAGGGCGAGCTGGTCCCCCCCGCATGACGGAGCCTGGAGTGGCCCTCAGAGTCGAGGCGTTCGCGAAGGTGAACCGCTCGCTGCGAGTGCTGGGAAAGAGACCCGACGGTTTCCACGAGCTCGACACCATATTCCAGACGGTGGATCTGACCGAAGAAATAGATTTCTTAGAAGGTGAAGAGGGCGCAACTGAGGTCTCGCTGACGGTCGAAGGCGCCGATCTTCCTGCGGACTCCAGCAATCTCGTTATCCGCGCCGCCAACGCTCTACGCGAGCGGTTCTCGGTACGCCTCGGCGCCCGCATTCACCTTTCTAAGAGAATCCCCATCGGCGGTGGGCTTGGCGGAGGCAGTTCGAATGCGGCTGCGACGCTTAGGGGCCTCGTCGCTCTCTGGAAGCTGCCTGCGACCGAAGCCGATCTGCACGCGATCGCGGTTGCCCTCGGCTCCGACGTGCCTTTCTTCCTCCTTGGCGGCCGGGCCCGGGGTACCGGGCGAGGTGAAATCCTGGAAGCCCTGCCCGACGGCCCCGAGGAGTGGCTCCTCCTCGCCTTTCCGCCTTTTTCCCTCTCTACGGCAGCGGTTTACAGCGCGTTTTCCGCGCCCGCGTTGACAGATTCGGCGGCTCAAACTAACCTTCGCGTCTCCGATTCCGGTGGCGGGCCGGATCGGAACGACCTGGAGCCGGCGGCGGAATCTCTTCGGGGCGAGTTGCGCAGGCTCCGTCTGGCCCTGTCGGAGCACGGCGCGACGAGCGCGCGTCTGTCCGGGAGCGGCTCGACGGTGTTCGGGACATTCGGCGACGCGGAAAGCGCCCGGCGCGCCTTCGAAGGGCTCGGCGGGCTTCGGAAAGAAACGATGACCACGATGACGATCGTGAAGACCGTTTCGAAGGCGGCGTTCGCGCGCCGCGCGATGCCCTCCGTCAGGGCGCAACGCGGATGATCCGCTCTTTGCGCGAGAATCCACGCGGGACTTCCGGATGGGGAGTCGACAAGTGGTAAGTCAGCGGTCTTTGGAACCGCCATTCGGAGGTTCGAATCCTCCCTCCCCAGCCAAACTCACTCGCGCCCTGGGCGCGAGGAAGCCGGCCCTGAGTTTGGCAGCGTTCATGTTGAGGGAACCCGAGCCCGGGTTCCCCCCAGCCCCCTCCACGGCGGAGGGGATGAAAGGGCTGGGCTAGAGGGACATGGAGCGTTTCCCGTACGGCGATCTGAAGGTCTTCGGGGGGCGGTCGCATCCGGCCCTCACGGGCGAGATCTGCCGGAACCTCGGCCGGGAGGCCGGCCGCGTCACGCTCTACAACTTCTCCGACGGCGAGAACTACTGCCAGATCGAGGAGAACGTCCGGGGCGCGGACGTGTTCGTCGTGCAGCCCACGGGCCCGCCGGCGAATCACAACATCATGGAGCTCCTCATCATGCTCGACGCGTTCAAGCGCTCCTCGGCGTCGCGCATGACCGCCGTGCTCCCGTACTACGGCTATGCGCGGCAGGACCGCAAGGACAAGCCTCGCGTTCCGATCACGGCGAAGCTCATCGCCGACCTCATCGTGGCGGCGGGCGCCGACCGCGTTCTGTGCGTCGACCTCCATGCCGCGCAGATTCAGGGCTTCTTCAACATCCCCGTGGACCACCTGTTCGCGGCGCCCGTTCTCCTCGACGCGATCCGCGACGCGAACCTCGACCCTCTCACGGTCGTCTCGCCGGACGCGGGCGGCGTCGAGCGCGCGCGCGCGTTCGCGAAGCGGCTCGGCGCGAGCCTCGCGATCGTCGACAAGCGTCGGAAGGGGAAGAACGAGGTCGAGGTCCTGCACGTCATCGGCGACGTGAAGGACCGCAACGTCGTCGTCGTGGACGACATCATCGACACCGCCGGCACGCTCATCAACACGGTCATCGCGCTCCGGGACGCGGGCGCGCGCCGCATCTTCGCCGGCTGCGTGCATCCCGTGCTGTCCGGCCCCGCGATCGACCGCGTCAACGCGAGCCCCATCGAGCGCGTGTTCTGCACGAACACGCTTCCCCTCGACGAAAAGCTCGCGCGCTGCCCGCTCGTCACAGCCGCTCTCCATCGCGCCCCTCCTCGCGGAGGCGATCCAGCGGATCCATCAGGGAGCGTCCGTCTCGTCGCTGCTTCGTCTAGGGAGACCGTCGTCTACATTCCTTGCTCGACTGGACCGTCCGCCCCGGGGAATCCTCTCGGGACCGGGCGCCCTGAAAGGAAGCCATGCTCCAGGAACACATCGTCGTCGAAGTCGAGAAGAGGCTCACCACCGGGAAGAACGCCGCGAACCGGCTGCGCGCGCAGGACCAGATCCCCGCCGTCCTCTACGGGGGCGGCAAGGACATGGAGACCTGGTCGCTCCAGGTGCCGCGCAAGACCCTCGCGACCCTTCTCAACAAGGGCCTGCACTCCAACGCGATCTTCAAGCTCAATCTGAAGGGCACGGACCAGACGCGCCACGTCATGATTCGCGACCTCGCGCTCGACCCCGTCTCGCGGAAGATGCTGCACGTCGACTTCGTGCGCGTTCTCCTCGACCGGAAGCTCCGCGTCAAGAGCGAGATCGCGATCGAGGGCGTTCCGAACGGCGTCAAGAACGCGGGCGGCATCCTGAACATCGTCACGCACGAGATCCTCATCGAGTGTCTTCCCGCCGACATCCCCGAGTCCGTGAAGGTGGACGTCTCCGCCATGGAGATGCACGACTCGTTGCGCGTCTCGGACCTCAAGCTCGGCGACAAGATCAAGGTCCTCGAGAACGGCGGACCGCGTGATCGTGCACGTCGGCGTGCCGAAGGCCGAGGAAGTCGCCGCTCCGGCCGCGGCCGAAGTCGTCGGCGTCGAGGGCGCCGTCGCTGCTGCCGCCGAGCCCGAGGTGATCAAGAAGGGCAAGAAGGAAGAGGAGGGCGCCGAGCCCGCCGCGGCAGGGAAAGCCGCGGTGCCGGCGAAGCCCGAGGGCAAGGCCGAGAAGAAGGAAAAGAAATAGGCACGGACGACCTCTTCCTCGTGGTGGGACTCGGCAACCCCGGCGACCGGTATACCGGAACGCGCCACAACGTCGGCTTCGACGTCGTGCAGGCATTCGCCCGGAAGGCCGCCGGCGGTCCGCCGCGTCTCGACCGGCTCGACTGCCGCGCGCTCACCGGGCGTGTCAAGGTCGGGGACCGTCCGGTCGTCGTCGCCCGGCCCCAGACGTACATGAACGCGTCGGGCGAGTCCGTGAAGGGCCTCGCGCTCGAAGTACGACGTCCCTCTCGAGAGGCTCATCGTCGTCTCCGACGACACCGCGCTGCCCGTCGGTGCGATCCGCCTGCGCCGATCGGGCTCTTCCGGCGGCCAGAAGGGGCTGCAGTCCGTGATCGACTGCTTCGGCACGAACGCCATCCCGCGCCTGCGCCTCGGCGTTCGCGGGGAGAACTTCCAGCCGGGAGAGGCGCTCGACACGTACGTGCTGTCGCGCTTCTCGAAGAAGGAACGCCCCGCCGTGGACGAGGCGATCGCGATCGGCGTGCGAGGCGCTCACCGTCGTTCGTGACCGACGGAATCGACGCCGCCATGAACCGTTTCAACCGCCTGCCGGAGGAAGACCCGGCGAGCTGATCTTCAACCCCGGTTCACCGGCGTGCCGGCGAACCACGACCTTGGCTCGGCACCGGACCCGAGGTCCACAGCCGCGCCTCGCGACCGGCGAACGCCGGCGCGATCCAGAAGGAGGAGACCCCGTGACCACCCCGAATCCTCAACGCCAGTACGACATGGTCTTTCTCGTCGTCCCCGAAAAGGACGAAGCGGGAGCCCTCGCCGTCGTCGAAGAGTTCCGCAAGCTCCTCGTCGACAACGGCGCGACGATCGAGAAGGACGAGTCGATGGGACGCCGCCGCCTCGCCTACACCGTCAAGAAGAGGACCGAGGCGACGTACCACAACTTCCTGTTCCGGGCGCCCACGGCGTGCGTCGCCGAGGTGCAGCGCAAGATGCGGCTCTCGGAGGACATCCTGCGGTTCCTCTCCGTTCGGATCGACGAGGAGGTCAAGCACGGCCTGAAGGTGGCGCGCAACACGAAGCCGCGCCGCCCGCGCCCCGAAGCGTCCGAAGCGCCGTATGCCGGTCCGTCAGCCCCTTCCTCCCCATGCCCCCGGCCGAGCCGGCCGGCGACTCGCGTCCCGAGTGACGCGGGAAGGATCAGGAGAAACACCATGGCTGCTCCCGTTCGCAAGCCCGTCAAGAAGAAGTTCTTCGTGCGCCGCAAGCGCGTCTGCAAGTTCACGGTCGAGAAGATCGGCTACATCGACTTCAAGGACGTGAAGCTCCTCGCGGGATTCGTCCCCGAGCGCGCGAAGATCCTCCCGCGCCGCATCAGCGGGACGTCCGCCTTCTACCAGCGCAAGCTGGCGACCGCCATCAAACGGGCGCGCTACCTCGCGCTCCTGCCCTACGTCTCCGATTAAGCGAGCCCTCGCCGTCCTCGGGGCGGCGCTCGCGGCGGCGTTGACCGCGGCGGCGCCGCCCTTCGGCCTCGTCCTGGCGCCGCATGCGGCCGCGCGCCTGGGCCGCGCGGCGCTCGAATCGCAGCGCCTCGCGACCGGGTTCGTCCTGCCGACCCTGGCGGTCCCGGTCGCGCTCCTCCTCGGCGCCCTGCTCGTGCCGGAAGGCGCGGTCGTCGCCGCGGTTCTCGCGATCGTTCTCGTCGCCCTTCCCGCCGTGGCGCTCTTCGCGGCGGCGCGGGACGGCCGCCGGCGGGACGACGTCCTGCTCGTCGTCTTCGCCCTCACCGGGATTGGCGGCCTCGCGGCTCTTCTCGGCGTGTCGCGTCGCCACGGGCCGCGACCCCGGAGCCGTCGCTCGCGAGCCGCTGGGCCGCGCTCGTTCCCGAAATGCTCGCGAACTACCGGTCGAGCGGCTGGAGCGAGTCCTCGGTCGCGACCGTCGCGCGACTCTTCGAGTTCGGCCGGGTCCTCGTCGAGGAGCAGCTCGCCGGCCTCGTCCTCGCGGCCGCCGTGCTTCACGCGGCCCTCGTCGTCTACGGGTTCGCGCGCGGCGCGGGCCTTGCCGAGGCGGACTGGTCCGAGGCGTCCTTCAGCCGCTTCCGGACTCCGCTGGCCGCGGCGGCGGCCTTCGTGCCCGCGGGTCTCCTCGCGGCCGTGGGTGGCGCGGAGCTTCGCCGGCCCGCCGTCGACCTCCTCCTTCCGCTCGGCGTCTTGTTTTTTCTGAGGGGGCTCGCCATAATCCGCGCTCTTCTCGATCGGGGAAGGGCCGGCCTCATCGGCCGGGCGCTCGTCTACGTGCTGGTCTTTCAGATGCCGTTTCCCCTCCTTCTCGCCCTCTCGGGCCTCTTCGACGAGTTCGTCGACGTGAGGACGCGGCTCGAAAAGAGAGGTTCCGGCGGCGAGTCCGCGGGTCCGCCCGGCCCCGACGGATTCTGACCGGCGACATTCCCTGCAAAACTGAGGAGCTCGCGATGAAATTGGTCCTGACCGACGACGTGAAAGGGCTGGGGCACCGGGGCGACGTGGTGAGCGTCGCCGAGGGCTACGGCCGGAACTTCCTGCTTCCCAAAGGCGCTCGCGTATCCCGCCACGGACGGCAACGTGAAGAGGCTCGAGCAGGAGAAGAAGCGCTACGACGCGCGCATGGACGCACGAGAAGGACCAGGCCACGGCGGTGGCGAAGTCCATCGAGGGCGCGAAGATCGTCCTCCACAAGAAGGCGGGCGAAAACGACGCGCTCTACGGCTCGGTGACGTCGTCCGAGGTGGCCGACGCACTCGAGGCCAAGGGCATCACGGTCGACAAGCGGAAGATCGACCTCGAGGAGCCCATCAAGCGCCTCGGCACGCACACGGTCCACGTGAAGCTGCATCGCGACGTGACCGTGGGCCTCACAGTCGAAGTTCTTCCGGTCGCCTGAGCCGGAAGCCGCAGGCAGCGTTTCGTCCGTGAGGCGGCGCCGCGCCGGGGTCTTGCGGTGGGCGTCCGGTGTCGCCGCTTTCCTCTGCGCCTCGGCGGCATGGACCGTCCCGGTTTCGGCCGACGGCCTCGCCACTCTCCGGACTGCCCTCTCACTCCTTCTCACGGGCTCGTTTCGGCTCCCCGCGCCTCCGCCCGGCGCGTGGATCGACCCGTACATGTTCCGGACGCCGCCCGGGGCAGCGCCGGGCGTCGACTACGGTTATCCGCCTCTCGGCTCTCTCGTGCGCGCGGCGCTGCTCGCTCCTGTCGGACTCGTGCCGGCCGGGATCCCGCGCGGGCGCGTCGCCGATGCCGTCCTGCAGCTTCTTCCCGTGCTGCTCACCGCGCTCGCGGTCGCGCCGCTCGCACGGCTCGCGCGCCTCGCCGGCTGCTCCCGTCGCGCGGCACCGGCGCTCGCGTCGGCTCTGCTCCTCGCGACGTTTCTCGGCCCGCTCGGGCGGCTGGACTTTCAGGAGCCGTTCGTCGTCCTCCTGTCCGTCTGGTCTCTCGAGCGGACGCTCGTGGCGCGCCGGCGGGAGGGTGCGCGCCGGCTGAAGGCGCTGGCGGCGGGAGGCGGCCTGGTCGGGCTCGCTCTCCTCGCGAAGCCGACGGCCTTCGTGCTCGTTCCGGCGCTCCTCCTCGCCGTCGCGAGGCCGCTTCGGAGGCCCGCGCGGCTGCAGGACTTCGCGGCTTTCGGGGCTGGAATGATCCCGGGCCTCGCGGGATTTCTCGCGCTGAACACTCTTCGCTTCGGGAGGCCGCTGGACTTCGGGTATCGGTGGGGCGATTTGCCGTCCGGGGGCGAACGCCTCCCGCTGCTCTGGACGGCGTTGCGCCTTACCCTCCTTCCTAACCGCGGTGTCTTCTGGTTCGCGCCGCTTCTCGTGCTCGCCTTTTTCGTACCGATGAGAAACCGGCTGGCCGAGCCGCTGCGGACGGATTGCGGCGCCGCGCTCATCGCTTCGGGCGGTTTTTTCGCGGCGAATCTGTGGTGGTGGGTGTGGGAAGGAGGATTCGGCTGGGGGCCGCGCCTCCTTGCTCCGGCCGTCGCTCTCTCCATTCCGTGGCTCGCGGGGCGGGGGACCGCATGGCGCCGCGCCGCCTTCGCGCTGGCTCTCCTCGGATTTGCGCTGAACCTGCCCGCTTATCTCCTGCACGAGGGCCGCATCTATGCATTTGCCTCACAAGGCGCGTCTCCCGGTGCTCCCGTCGGCCCGGTGATGCCGCGCCACCGCCATCCCGTCGTGCCGGGAGAAGTCCATCCGCTTCAGAGGCTCCATTACGTTCCTCTGGCGGCATCGTGGATCGAGGGGCCGAGGATTCTCTTCGCGCTCGTTTCTCGCGGCAGCGGAAGGGAAACCGGGGACGTCGCGGGCGAGGCGAGGGGAGATCCCGTCGTTCTCCGTCTCCTGCTGGGAAAGCCCCCTCTGCCCGCTGTTCCCGGCGTGGCGCGCCTCCTCTTCGACGACGCTGAGATGGCGGCCGACGTGGAGCCGCGGCGCGCGCTGACGTTTGCCGGAGCGTCGATCGATTTCGGAGGCCCGCCCGTGGATGCCAGGGCCTTCGCGTCGATGCTGCTTCTCCGGAGCGGCCGAGCCGCCGAAGCCGCGCGGATGTGCCGCGAAGCGCTCGCGCTGGATCCCGGCCGCGCCGACCTCCGCTCGAACCTCGCGCTCGCCGAGAAAATGCTCGAAGATCAGGGCGCGAAGTGAGCGCTCAGCCCGGCGGTCCGGGGCCGGGCTTCGGGAGCGGGGCCGCGAGCTTCGGGGCGTCCGATACGGTCACCTCGTCACCCTTCGTCTCGCCGCGCTTCGGTGAATACATCGCGCGCTGGAGATACTGCGGGAGGTTCGCGACCGCGTGCGGCTGGTCGCCGCACAGCTCGGTGGGCTGCGTGCCGTTCACGAACGCCATCAGGACGACCCTCGTGCAGGAGGGCGTCGCCCGGTAACCGGTGGATTCGTCGACGGCAACGAGGACGATGCCCGGGGGGGTCTCGAAGTCCTCGGCCTCGGTCACGAGGCCGGCGTCCCTCATCTTCTCGACGATCCTGAGGAAGATCGGAAGTGCGACGTCGGCGCCCGCGGACTTCGGCCCGAGCGTCTTTTTCGTGTCGTGGCCGACCCACACGGCGATCGTGTGGCGCGGCGTCATGCCGATGAACCAGGCGTCCGTGAAGTCGTTCGTCGTGCCCGTCTTCCCGGCGAGGGGGAGCTTGAGCCGCGCGGCGGAGGCCGCGGTGCCGCGCGCCACGACTCCCTTCATCATGTTCAGGAGGACGTAGGCCGCCGCGGGCGACGTGGCCTCCTTCGGCTCGGGAGTGCTCTGCTCGAGCAGGATCCCGTCCGCGTTTCGGATCCGTTCGACGAGGTAGGGCTTGTACGACACGCCCCCGCTCGCGATCGCGGAGTAGGCGGCGGCCATCTCGAGCGGCGTCACCTCGAAAGAGCCGAGCGCGAGCGAGGGATAGGCGAGCAGGTTCTGCCGGACCCCGAGCCGGCGCGCCGCCTCGATGACCTTCCGCGTGCCGACGAGCAGGTCCACGCGCACGGTCGAGACGTTCAGCGAATGCTCGAGCGCGTACTGATACGTCACGATGCCGTTGTACTTGCGCTCGTAGTTCTGCGGCTCCCAGGGCGGCTCCCTCGGGTCGATGACGATCGAGAGCGGCGCGTCGAGGACGGTGTCCGCGGGCGTGAAGCCCTGCTCGATGGCCGCGAGGTACACGGCCGGCTTGAACGCGGAGCCGACCTGCCGGAGCGCCTGGACGGCCCGGTCGAATTTCGAGCGGTTGAAGTCGTAGCCTCCGGTCAACGCGCGCACCGCTCCGGTGCCGTTCTCGAGGATGACGACCGCCCCTTCGACGTGCGGGTCCTGTGCGACGAGCGGCTCCTCCTTGCCCGCGTCGTTCACGGACGTCTCGATCTGGATGAGGTCTCCCCTCTGGACGGCCTTCGCCGGGCTCTCGGCGCGCGTCCACCGAAAAGCCGCGGCGGGAACCGTGAACCGCTTCGTGCCGACGCGGACCTCCGCGCCCGTCTTCGTGGCCGAGAGGACGACGGCCGTGAGCGTGTCGGACGCGGGGACGCCCTCGGCCCAGGACGGGTCGCGGTACTTTTCGAGGTCGATCCCTTCGGCGACGAGGTTGCGCGGCTTGCGGAAGCCCGAGCGACGGTCGACGCGCCGAAGCCCGTGGCGCAGGGCTTCCTCCGCCCAGGTCTCGAGGCGCGGGTCGAGGGTCGTATCGACACGCAGGCCCTCCCGGTAGAGGTCCCCTTCCCCGTACTCCTTCTCGAGGTACTGTCGGACCTCCTCGCAGAAGTAGAGGCCCAGCGTCGACTCGCGCGACGATCGGATGACTTCCACGGGAGTTGCCTGCGCGGCCGCGCGCTGCCCTTCCGAGAGGAAGCCCTCCTCGGCCATGCGGCGGAGGACGAGGTCGCGCCGGTTCTTCGCGGCGCCCGGGTTGCTGAACGGCGAGTAGTACGCGGGCCGCTGGATGATTCCCGCCAGCAGCGCCGCCTCGGGCAGCGTGAGCGTCTTCGCCCCGTGTCCGAAGTACCAGCGCGACGCGGCCTCGACCCCGTACGTGCCGTGTCCGAACGGGATCTTGTTGAGGTACATCGTCAGGATCTGGTCCTTCGAATACTGCTTTTCGATCTCGACCGTGAGGAAGACCTCGTTGATCTTCCGCGCCCACGTCTTCTCGGGCGTCAGAAACACGGCGCGAGCGAGCTGCTGCGTCAGGGTCGACGCGCCCTGGGACATCCTTCGCGTGGCGAGGTCCCGAATCGCCGCGCCCCCGATGCGGATGAGGTCGATGCCGCTGTGATCGAAAAAGCGCGCGTCCTCCGCGGCGAGAAGCGCCTTCACCATCACGTCCGGGATCTCCGGCCTCTCGACGAGCATGCGGCGCTCGATCGCGAAGCGCGCGATGACGGAGCCGTCCGCGCCCCGCAGCTCGGTGATGATGTCGGGGCGGTACGTGGCGAGCTCGGACACCTTCGGGACGCGGATCACGCGCGACAGGGCGTATCCCGCGCCGGCGCCGAGGCCGGCCGTGAGAAGGACCGGCAGGAAAAGAAGGATCAATGCCGCAGCGCGGCGCGCGCTCACGTCCCATTCTCGCACGTGGTAATTTCGCCGCGATGACCGAGACGCCTCCCGCGGTTCCTTCCCCTGCCGGAATGCCTCCTCAGGGCCCCATCACCCTGCCTCTCGAGGACGCGGCGACTCGCGCGCGCCGTCAGGGTTGCCTGAAGTGGGGCCTCGTCGGGTGCGCCGGCGCCTCCGTGGCCGTGATCATCGGCCTCCTTTTCCTCATGAGCAACGCGAAGAAGCTCATGGACTTCGCGTTCGACCAGATGGGCGACCAGATCGTCGCCGCCTCCACGCCGGACGTGACGCCCGCCGAGAAAGCGGAATTCCGGGCGGCGATGAAGTCCTTCGCGGCGAAAGCGAAGGACCGCAAGGTGAGCGCGCAGCAGGTCAGCACGTTTCAGGGCCGCGTGAAGGCGGCCATCGCCGACAACCGGGTCACGCCGGAGGAGCTGCGCGCCCTCACGGCCTTCCTGAAGGACCCGTCCTGAGGAAACCGCCGCTCTCAAGTCCGTGCCGGATTTCGAGTTCCTTTCCCCGCTGACCCCGCAGGGCGACCAGCCTCGTGCGATCGAGCAGCTCGTCGCGGCCTATCGCGAAGGCCGCCAGAAGCAGGTTCTGCTCGGCGTCACCGGCTCGGGAAAGACGTTCACGATGGCGAAGGTCGTCGAGGCGCTGAACCGGCCCACGCTCGTCCTCTCCCACAACAAGACGCTCGCCGCCCAGCTCTACCAGGAGTTCAAGGGGTTCTTTCCGAAGAACCGCGTGGAGTACTTCGTCTCGTACTACGACTACTACCAGCCCGAGGCCTACGTGCCGCAATCGGACACGTACATCGAGAAGGAAACGCAGGTCAACGACGAGATCGACAAGATGCGCATCGCCGCCACGGCCGCGCTCTTCGAGAGGCGCGACGTCCTGATCGTGGCGTCCGTCTCGTGCATTTACGGCCTCGGCAGCCCCGAGTCGTTCGGGAAGATGGCGATCGAGTTCGAGAAAGCCGCGCGCTACGGGATGACGTGGTACCTCAAGCGCCTCGTCGAGGCCCAGTACGAGCGCACGAGCCTCGATCTCGAGCGCGGCGGCTTCCGGGTGCGCGGCGACGTCCTCGAGATCCAGCCGTCTTACGAGGACCTCGGCCTGAGAGTCGAGTTCTTCGGGGACGAGATCGACCGCATCACGCGCTTCGAGCTCGTGACCGGAAAGACGCTCGGGGAGATCGACCGGTTCGAGCTGTTTCCGAAGTCCCACTACGTCACGCCCGAGGAGATCCGGAAGAGGGCTCTCGGGTCGATCGAGGCCGAGCTCGTGGTGAGGCTCGAGAGCCTCCATGCGCAGAACAAGCTGCTCGAGGCGCAGCGCCTCGAGCAGCGGACGCGCTTCGACCTCGAGATGATGCGCGAGATCGGCTACTGCGCCGGCATCGAGAACTACTCGCGGCATCTCTCGGGCCGCAAAACGGGGGAGCCGCCGCCCACGCTCCTGGACTACTTCCCGGCGGATTACCTCACGATCGTGGACGAGAGCCACCAGACGGTCCCGCAGCTCCGCGCGATGTACCACGGCGACCAGTCCCGCAAAGGCACGCTCGTGGAGTACGGCTTCCGGCTTCCGTCGGCTCTCGACAACCGCCCGCTGAAGTTCGAGGAGTGGCTGGAGCGCTCGGGCCAGCGCCTGTTCGTGTCTGCCACGCCCGCCGCGTACGAGCTCGCGGAGACCGGCGGAGAGGTCGTCGAGCAGCTCCTCCGGCCCACGGGCCTCCTCGACCCGCCCATCGAGGTGAAGCCCGTGAAGGGGCAGGTAGACGACCTCCTGTCGCGCGTGAAGGAGCGGACGAAGAAGCGCGAGCGAACGCTCGTCACGACCCTCACGAAGCGCATGGCCGAGGACCTGACGAACTACTTCCTCGAGCTCGGGGTGCGCGTGCGTTACCTCCACAGCGACGTCGAGACGCTCGAGCGCGTCCAGATCATCGGCGACTTCCGCCGCGGCGTCTTCGACGTCCTCGTGGGTGTGAACCTGCTGCGCGAGGGGCTCGATCTGCCCGAGGTCTCGCTCGTGGCCGTCCTCGACGCGGACAAGGAAGGCTTCCTCAGGTCCGAGACGTCGCTCATCCAGACCGCCGGGCGCGCGGCGCGCAACGTGAACGGAATCGCCGTCTTCTACGCGGACCGCATCACGGATTCCATGCGCCGGGCGATCGACGAGACCGAGCGCCGGCGCGTGCTCCAGCGGGCGTACAACGAGGAGCACGGCATCGTGCCGGAGTCCATCGTCAAGTCGCTCGACTCGCCGCTGCTCGCCATGTCGAACCTCGACTACCTCGAGCCGCAGCGCCTCGACGGGCGGCGCAGGCCGAAGGACGCCCCCTCGCTCGACCGCGAGATCGCGGACCTCGAGAAGGAGATGAAGACCGCGGCGAAGGAGCTGGAGTTCGAGAGGGCCGCCCAGCTCCGCGACCGCATCCGCGAGCTGCGGGCGATGAAGCTGTTCTGACCCGGCGCGGGGTTAGACTTGCGACTGGGTCTCAAAGGGGCGTCTCCCGGGCCGCCGCTCGGGAGCGAGGGGCTGAACAACATGAAAAACCCGCTTTCCGGACTCGACGGCGCGATGTTCTGGATCGAGCACTCGGTGGGGAAGGGCGGATCCAATCGCCATAACGACGTTCAGATGATCCAGCTCCTGCTGAATGTCGCCCACCTGGACCTTCAGAACTCGTTTCGAATGGCGTCGATTCTCAAGATGGACGGAGTCTGCGGGGAAAGGACCCTGGGCTCGATCCTCGCCTACCAGGAACACAAGCAGACGATGGGCGGCCAGTTCCCCCTGTTCACGGTGGACGGCCTCGTCACCGCGCACAAGGCGTCCTTCATGGACGCCAATCACTTCGGCTTTTCGACCCTCTACAACCTGAACTGGGACTTCCTGATGGGCGCCCCGCGAGTGAACTGGATGGTGCTGATGGGGGGGTATTTCGCGGAACCTCTGCTCAGCACGGTGATCCTCCCTCTTCAAAAGGCGGGGGTGCTCTAGACCGCCAGGGAATTAAGCCCGTCTGACGGTCGCGCGAATGTTCCGCAGCGATGGCGATTTTCTTCCCGGAGCGCTAGGATTCGCCGGGGGGACTCCCCCGATCCCGTCCCGGGCTCGCGGGGTATGCCCCATTTCTTGGAGGCGTGTCCTCCAGAGACCGCGGAGGGGACCGATCAGCGCTCGAATCCTCCTTGCCGACGACCATGAAGGCGATCGTCAGGGTCTCCGGGCACTCCTCGAGAAGGAGGGGTACGACGTCGTCGCCGAGGCCGGCGACGGCCGGGACGCGATTCGCCTCGCGCAAGAGCATCGACCCGACCTCGCGGTGCTCGACCTGACGATGCCGGTTCTGAACGGGATCGAGGCCGGCCGGGCCATTCGCGATGCCTGTCCTGACGTGAAGCTCGTCGCCCTCACCGAGCACTCAGATGAGACTTTCGTGTTCGACGCGCTCGAGGCGGGCTTTCACGGCTACGTCTCGAAGGCAGAGGCGGGCCGTGAGCTCGTGCGGGCCCTCGAGGAAGTGAGTCGCGGCTCCGTCTTTCTGAGCTCCGGCCTCGCCGATGTCGTCGTGGAGAACTACCTCGGAAAGGCCCAGACCCCGAAGGATTCCCTCACGGCGCGCGAAAGAGAAGTGCTTCAGCTCGTCGCCGAGAGCAAGACGACGAAGGACGTCGCCAAGGAGCTCGGAATCGGAGCCAAGACGGTCGAATCGCACCGGACCCGCATCATGGCGAAGCTCGGGATCCACGAGACGGCCGGCCTCGTGAGGTACGCGATCCGCCGCGGTCTGATCAAAGCCTGAGGTCCCCGAGGATCTCGTCGAGAAGTCCGCTCGCCGGTGAGGCGAAATGGCGGAGTCGAACCGGGGCAACGCGGCTCAGGATCGGGGAGAGGCGCCCTCCTCTGGCGGCAGGGGGGTGGAGACGAAAAGGAAGACGAGCAGCAGCGCCAACGTCAGAAAAACGACGGTGCCCGCGAGGCTCCGGCCGTGCCAGAGGCTCTCGAACCACTTCCGGAACTCGCTCGCCAGCACGTTGGCCTTGCCGCCGTAGACTTCCATTTCGCGCAGATACCTCTTCGTGTCCTCGGGCTCGTAGCCGAGCGGATTGGCGGGGGTGGGCGTGGCGGTGAGGTAGATCGCGAGCGAGCTCAGAAGGCCCGTCAGCAGGATGGCGGCGGCAATCAGCCTGCGTCGACCCTCGATCGGCCCGAAGTTCAAAAACATGCCGCTCCCGTAGCCATATTAGGCTCAGGGGAAACGCACGTGCTCCTGACGAAATCGCGCGCCTTCCGGAAGCGACACTAAGGTGCGTTGTCAGAAAATGGTGGGCCCGACAGGAATCGAACCTGCGACACGCGGTTTAGGAAACCGCTGCTCTATCCAACTGAGCTACGGGCCCCCCGGGGCAGGGAGTTGATTCTCGCATGCCGGATTCGACAGAATGGCCCCGGTGAAGAGAAAGAAGCCCGAGGGCGTCGACGCCGCCGGGGACGCGGCCGGGACGAACGAGCACCGCAGGGGAAATCGGGCCAAGGCCGTGATCCCCATCGGCGTCAGCGTGGGCGGGCGGCCGCTGACCGCCGGCTGCACGCTCAACGTGGGGGAGAGCGGGGCGCTGCTCATCTGCTCGGAGGACCTGGAAATCGGCACCGAGATGCAGGTCACGAACCTCAAGTCCGACGAGCTCTTCACCTGCCGCGTGGTGCGGCGCGCCGGCTACCACGAATCGGGCCGGTTCGGGATCGGCGTCGAGATCCTGAACCCTGACCGCGGTACTCCCGACGCTCCCTCGCCGGCGGCGCCGAACAAGAAGAAACGCCACTAGGCGCTCAAGGGCGGGCCGTTTTTTCCAGGGCTCTTTCCGCGAGCCTGGCCCTGACGCGGTCGGCGTTCGCCTTGAAGATGCCGGCGTTCGGGTCGCCGTTCCTCGCGCCGAGGTCTTCGGCCTTCCGGTAGCTGAGGAGCGCATCCCCGAGCGCGCCGCTCTTCTCGAGCGCCTCGCCGAGGCTGTCGTGGACGTTCGCGCGACTCCGGATACGTCGAGGCGTTGTACCGGAAGAAGGAGATCGCGAGGGGGATGTTCCGCGCGAGCGCCTGGTAACCCAGCCGGTTCACGGTGACTTCGGGCGGCTGGACGGTCCAACCGAGGCGTTCGCTGAGATCGGCGTAGCGCTTCTTGATCTCGTCCAGGCTTCCCTCGATCCGCTCCGTCTCCGGGTCCACGGGCAGAGCCCAGCCGTCGAAGATCATCCGCAGTGCGGCGTAATGGCTTCCGAGGACGACCGAACCGTGGTTCTCGTTCGGATAGGTCGCGCTGCCCCAGCGCAGACCCTTCGACTTGCTTTTCCCGAGCGCCGACGAGAGCTGCGCGAGGCCCTCCTTGAGCGCGGCGCCCTCGTCTCCCAGCGTGAAGAAGAGAGCTCGCGTCTTCACGCCGTCGCCCGAGAGGAACGGTTTCATGAGCTCGAGCTCCTTGCCACCGTCCCAGACGAGCCACGGGCTGACCGCGATCACGGCCTGAAACAGCCCGGGCTTCGCGCGCATCGAGTGGAGCGCGAAGAGGCCCCCGGCCGAGTGTCCCGCGAAGATCCGGAACGGCGCGGTGCGGTACCCCGACTCCACGAACGGCACGAGCTCCTTCTCGAAGAAATCCAGGAACCGGTCCGCGCCGCCGCTCGTCGGGAACTTCGGGTCGTGCGAGGGCGAGAGGTCGCGCGTGCGGTCGGTGTTCTTCACGCCCACGACGATGACCTCGGGCATGAAGCCGTTCCGCGCCAGGAACGCGGCCGTCGCGCTCGTGTGCTCGAACTGCGCCTCGGCGTCGGTCAGGTAGAGAACCGGATAGACGGCGGGTGGTGCGCGCATACGAAGCGGGCACGGAGACGAAGAGCGTTCGCTCCTCGCCCATCACCTTCGAGGGGAGCTGCAGCGCGCTCACCGAGCACGAGAGGAGTCGCCGCGCGCGTGACGGAAGCGGCGAAAACGGGGACGAGAGCGAAGGTCAGCAGGCGTCCGTTCATTCCAGCCTCCGGGCCGCGCGTGCGCGTCGAGGGTGATACGCCGCGGGCGAAACGGAAGTTGCCGGCGCGCTCGGCCTCACGCGGAAATCTGCCGGACCGAGTCCGTCTTTTCGGACTTCACGTGCACGAGGTGGATCACCTTGCTCGCGCGCACGGCGGCGGTCGTGCCGAGGGGCAGGAAGTCGTCTTCCTGGCGCGCGACGTACTTCGCGAAGCCGTCCGTCACCTCCGCGACGTCGTCGAGCTCGTGGAACATCTCGAATTCGAGCGGTTCCGGCAGGCCCTCCACCGTGAGCCGAAAGGTGTGCAGGTAATTGTGTTCCATGAGGCGCCCCTCCGGCGGAGATTGTCGCGCAGGACGCGCTCCTCGGGCGGCGTCGTATCGTTACGGCGCTTGAGAGAGGCCTCGGGTTCCTTCCGCATTCCCCTCGCTCTCGCCGCCGGCGGCGGCCGTGCTCTATCTCCTCGCCGCGGCGGGGCGCGACTTCTGGGCGCCCGACGAGCCCGATTTCGCCGAGCACGTGCGGGAAATGCTCGAGAGAAGGAGCCTCCTCCTCCCTTACCAGAACGGAAAGCCCTACTCGGAGAAGCCGATCTTCTTCTACTGGGCGGTGGCGGCGACGACGCCGCTTTCCGGCGGCGACGTCAAGCCTCTCGCGACGCGCCTGCCCTCCGTTCTCGCGGGCGCCGGCGCTCGTCTTCTGCGCCGCTGCCTTCGCGGGCCGGCGCGGGGGAGAGCGCGAGGCCCTGGTCGCGGGCGCGGCCACCGCCGTCGCGCCGATCGTCTTCTGGCAGGCGCAGTTCCTTCAGGTGGACGCGCTTTTTTCCTGTTTCCTGATGCTCGCGTTTGTTTCGGTGTTTTTCTTAGAAGGTGAAGAGGGACGGCCCGGAGCGACGGGTTGGCTCTGGGCGCTGCGGGTGGCGCTTTCAGCGGCGGTCCTGACCAAGGGCCCGCTCGCGATCGTCCTCGTGGGCCTCGTCGTCCTCGCCCGCTGCGCGATGGCCAGGTCCTGGCGCCTGCTTGGCCGTCTGCAACCCATTCGAAGCATCTTCGTGTTTCTCCTCCTCGTCGTCCCCTGGTATTACCTTGCCGCGCGGGCGGGCGGGCCGGCCTACGCGTACGACCTCGTCGTGAACCAGAACTGGAACCGCTTCTTCCGGGCGTTCGACCACATCCAGCCGTGGTGGTTCTACTGCGAGAGCATCTGGGGCGACTTCTTTCCCTGGACGGCGCTTGCGCTCTTGGCGCCCTTCGTCCTCGCGCGCGCGGGCCTTTTTCGCGAGCGGCCCGACCTGCGGTTCGCGGCGACGGCCGCCGCCGTGAGCTTCGTATTCCTCTCGCTCTCCGGATCCAAGCAGGGCAAGTATCTGCTCGCCGCGTATCCGTTCGCGGCAGTTCTCGTGGCTGCGCTCGCCACGGAGGCGGAACGTCTGGCCGAGGCGGGCCGAGACGGTGTGCTTCGGGCGGTGCGTGGATGGGTGGCCTTCGCCGCCGTTCTCCTCTTCGTCGCGGCGGTGGCGCTCGCGCCGGCCGCGCGCCGCTTCGCCTCCGAACAGGCCGGTCTCGCGCCGTTCGCCGCGATCCCGATCGGCCTCGGAGCCGCCGGGACGATCGCCGTTCTCGTCCGGCGAAGGCGCGAAGCGGTGCCCGCCCTGCTCGCTCTGGCCGCGACTCTCGCGGCGGGGGAGATCGCGGCGGGCGCGGTGGTCTTTCCGGCGATCGACACTCTGAAAACGGGAAGACCCTTTTACGAGCGCCTCCGTCCGCGCGTGTCTCACGGCGAGCCTCTCGCGTACTTCGGCGGGACGTACCGCTGCTATCCGATCCTCGTGCTCCGGCGGAAGACCGAGCATTTCGGGAGCGACGCCGCGCTCGCGGACTGGGTCGAGAGGACCCCGGGCGCACTCGTGCTCGCCGACGAAAGCGAGCGGCGGCACTGGACGGACGCCCGCCTTTCGCGGCTCGTCGTCCTGGACCGGCAGCGGGTGGGCGGCGACGAAGCCCTTCTTCTGGGGCGCCCATGAAGCCGCTCCAGGATTCGCTCGTCTTCGAGGAGGGCGCCGAGCGCCATCCCGGGCGGCACGAGGTCGTCAACGCGACTCTCGAACGCGGCGGCGAGCGCATCCCCGTCGTCGTCAAGAAGGTGCCGCTCGACCTCCGGCAGCGACTGTCGAGCCCCAAGGCCGCGCGCTCTTTCGCGACGGCCCGGGCGCTTCTCGCCCGCTCCCTCTCGACCCCCGAGCCGCTGGCCGCCGAGATCGTGGGCGACGAAAGCTGGTACGTGGCGCGGAGGCTGGAAGGGGCTTCGCAGATTCGCGCCTGGTTTCTCCACCGCGACGACCCGCGGCGGCCCCGTCCGCCGCTGCCGTTTTCGTTCGAGGAGGTCGTCGAGGCCCTCGGAAAGCTGGGGCGCCGGATGCACGACGCGGGGGTGTTCTTTCGCGACTTCACGGATGGGAACGTTCTCGTGACGGCCGAGGCGGGAGCGCTCCGGCTGTGGCTCGTGGACCTGAACCGGGCCCGGGTGGGCGAAACCCCCCTTCCGCCCCTTGCCCGCTACCGGGACCTCGCCCGCCCCGGATTGAATCGGCTCGAGGACCTGAACCTCCTCCTTTCCAGCTATTTCCTGCCGGATCCCCTTCCGCCGGGGGCGCTCCGCGCGGTGCGCGGGCTCCGGGCGAGGATCGTTCTGTGGGACGCTTTCAAGGCCTTCTCGAGACCCTGGCGACGATGAAGGGTTCGGCGGGATATCGTAAACAGTGCGAGCGGAAAGTGCGTCCAACAGACGTGAGCGGAACTGCGCTGGCCCCTGTCCTGCGGTTTCCCGGAAAAGACGGAGTCGAGGGAGGCGCTCACCATGACGGACCCGGGAGACGGGCGGCGGGATCCATGAACGCCGACGAGCGCGCCGCGAAGAGGGAGCTCGAGTCCGAGATCCTCGCGCGCGTCGTGGCGGGCGACATGGATGCCTTCGAGTATTTCGTCGTCACGTACCAGAAGCGCATCACGCGGCTCGTCTACACGCTCCTTCGCGATCCGGACGACGCCGACGGCATCGCGCAGGACGTCTTCGTGAAGGCCTTTCGCGCGCTGCCCGAGTTCCAGGGGCAGTCGGCTTTCGAGACGTGGCTCACGCGCATCGCGATCAATGCCGTGCGCGACCACATCCGCCGCCGCAAGCCGGTCGTGTCCTTCTCGGAGCTGGGGGCCGACCCGGACGACGACGGCCCCGACCTTCCCGCCGCGTTCGATCCGGCCGACGGCACGTCCCCCGAGCGCGACCTCCGTTCGCGGGATATCCGGCGCCGGATCGCCGAAGCGCTCGTGGCCCTGTCGCCGCGTCAGCGAGCGGTATTCGTCATGAAGCATTACGAGGAAAAGTCCATCGCCGAGATCGGGGAGGCCACCGGCCTCGACGAAGGCACGATCAAGTCGCACCTCTTTCGCGCGGCCCGCAAACTGCGCGAACGCCTGGAGGATCTCCGATGAACCCGAGCCGCCACCTCACCCCCGACGAGATCGTCGAGCGTGTGTTCCCGGTCGACGACCGCGCCGGCGCCCTGCCCGAGCACCTTGCGACGTGCGCCGCCTGCCGGGAAAGAGTCGCCGCGCTGCGCGACGCCTGGCTTCTCGACCGCGGCGCCGTGAGCGGGGCCGTGGATGACCTGCCGTCGGGCTTCTGGGAGGCCCGGGCTGGCTCCACGATGGCGCTCGTGCGTGCCGGCGCTCCGGTCGGCTCGCCCGTGCCCGAGGTCGGCGTTTTCCCGTCGCGGATGCGCGGCATCCTCCGGCATCCGGCCCTCGCGTTCTCCAGCCTCGCGGCCGCCCTGCTCCTCGTGGGAGGGCTCTCGCTCCTGCGCTTCGGCCCGACCCGACTCCCCGTGCAGACGGCGGTCGTGAAGGCCGGCGAAATCAAGGAGAAGACTCCGGTCGCCGTGAACGACGCCTCCGACGACGAGCTGCTCGTCTCGGTCGACCGCGCGCTCGAGGACTCCTCGCTGTCCGGCCTAGTCGTGGAAGAGACGCTGTGAGCCACGCCGTGGGGAACTTCACGAGAAACGTGACGAGACGCGCCGCGAGATTTCTCGCGGCGGCTTCGTGCGCGTCCGTCCTCGCGGCGCCCGCGCGCCCCGCCGAGGCGCAGATGCCGGAGGCGCCCCCGGGGAAATGGTGGAAGCGTCCGCGCATCGTCCAGATGCTCGATCTCACCGCCGAGCAGCAGGCGAAGCTGGAAGACATCTTCTCGCGCCGCCGGCGCGAGTTCGTGGATCTCAAGGCCGACGTGGAGCGCCGCCAGATCGACGTCGAGGAGCTCGTCGCGAAGAAGGACTCCGACTCCAGGAAGGTCTCGGCGGCCGTCGACGCGCTCGAGCAGTCGCGGCTCAAGCTGCGCAAGGCGGCCACGATGATGTTCCTCGAGCAGAAGGACGTCCTTTCGGCCGCGCAGTGGCAGCAGGTCCTCGACCGGCGCGAGGAATGGCGCGCGCAGCGCCTGATGGAGAGACGCGGCGCGGCCCGCGGCGAGCTTTCGCCGGGCGGCGGAACCGCCGGCGAGCGCCCCCGGCAGCGGCCGCCGGAGCCGCGACCCACGGATCAGCGGCGGGAGGAGAAGTAGCCTCAAGGCGCCGGAGTGCCGAGCGCCTTCGGCGCCCCTCCTCGTCCTCGGGCCGCCGCGAGCGCGAAGAGCGCGAGAAGCCCCGGCAGCGCGAGCAGGAACGCGTAGGGGATGCGCGAGCCGCCGGCCTGAAGCCGGTACTGAAGAGCCGTGGCGCCCGCGACGAGGAGCGCGCCGGGCACGAGGCGCAGAGGCTTCCAGCGCGCGAAGACGACCAGGGCGAGCGCGAGAAAACCGCGCCCGGCCGTCACGCCCTCCACGAACGTGGGTGAGACCGTGAGGACGAGGAGAGCTCCGCCCAAAGCGCCGAGAGCGCCCGCCGCGACCGAGGCGGCCGTGCGCACGGCGACGACCGAGCCGCCCGTCGCAGCCAGAGCGAGCGGGTTCTCGCCCGCGGCCACGAGCGCGAGACCGGGGCGCGTGCGTTGGAGAAAGACCTCCACGGCGACGGGCACGAGGAAAGCGGCGAGCGCTGCCGCCGGAAGGCCGAAGGCGAGGGGCGGCAACGTCCTGACCTCGAGGACGGAACCCGTCGCCCCGGCGAGCAGGCGGTAGGAGAACGCGGTTCCACCCACGGCCACGAGATTCCACGCGGTGCCCACGAGGATCGGATCCGCCCGGCCCGCCACGGCGAAGACCGCGAATGCCGCGCCCGCCAGGAGGCCCGCGAAGGCCGCGGTGAGGAGCGCGGCATGCGGCCCTGCCCCGGCACGCGCGGCGGCGAAAGCCGTGAACGCCCCGATGAGCATCGTGCCCTCGAGTCCGATCTGGATCGATCCCGCGCGCTCCAGGAGAAGCTCGCCCGCCGCCGCGAGAAGGAGCGGCGCGGCGAGGAGAAAGGCGATGGCGAGAAACCCGCTCACGCCGTCTCCTTGGTCAGGCGCGCGCGCGCCGCGAGGACCGCGAGGACGAGGACGCCGGGCACGATCGTGGCGAGAGCGCCCGGGACTCCCGTGTCGCGCTGCATCGCGGACGAACCGGCCCCGAGAGCGGCGAACAGGATCGCCGAGAACGTCGCGGCGAGAGGATGCGACCCGCCGAGGAGCGCCGCGGCGATGCCCGTGTAGCCGGCTCCCGCCGCGAAAGGATCGTAGAGACGGCCCGTCACGGCGAGCACCTCGAGCCCTCCCGCGAGGCCGGCGAGCGCCCCCGAGGCCGCGAAAGCGAGAAGGCGCAGCCGGGCGCGGGGCAGGCCGATCGCCCGAGCGGCGGCTGGCGCGAGCCCGATGGCGCGCAGCTTCAGCCCGAGCGGCGTCCACTCGAGGAGGAGCGTCGCGAGGAGCGCGAGCGCCAGCGCGACCAGGATCGCGGCCGTGACGCGGCTGCCTGCGGCGAGGGGCGCGAGGCGCACGGCGTCCGGCAGCGCGCGGCTCTGCGGGTAGTCGGCTCCCGGATCCTGCAGCGCCCCGCGCACGAGCCCGCTCACGCCGGCGGCGGCCACGAGGTTGAGGAGGATCGTCGAAAGCACCTCCGGTACCCCGCGCCGCGCCTCGAGATATGCGGCCGGCAACACCCAGAGCGCACCCGCGAGCGCCGCCGCGGCGAGGAGCCCGACGCGCGCCGCGGCAGGGCTGCCTGCCAGGAGCGGCCCCACCGCCGCCGAGGCCACCGCGCCGGCGAGAAACTGTCCCTCGAGGCCGATATTCAGAACGCCGGCCCGGAAGGCGAGGCTGGCGCCGACCGCCGTGAGGACGAGGGCGGTCGAGCGGGCCAGCGTCTCGCCGAGCGCCGCTTCGGAGCCCGCCGCGCCTTCGGCGAGGGCGCGGAGCGCGTCGACGGGCGACGCTCCCGCAAGGAGAGCCAGCCCCACGAGCGCCGCCGCGGCGGCGGTGAGCACGACCACAGCGACCGCCAGGCGGCGAGCGGCCGGCTTCCGCGTCATCCTTCGAGCCCGGCCATCAGGCGTCCGAGCGTGTCGGCCGGCGTCGCGGGCCCGAGCACTCCGGAAAGGCGACCCCGATAGACGACGCGAAGCGGCGCGCCGAGGAGCTGCGCTTCCTCCGGATCCGCCGTCACGACGAGAGCGGCAGTCCCGGAGCGGCACGCGTCGAGGATCCGGTTCCTCACGGCGGCGGCGGAAGCGAGATCGAGGCCTCGAGTCGGATGGACGGCGACGAGAACGACAGGGCGAAGTGCGAGCTCGCGCGCGAGCACGGCCTTCTGCTGATTCCCGCCCGAGAGAGAGCCGGCCGGGGCGTCGGGAGAGGCGTGGCGGACTCCGAACGCGCTCAGCCGCTCCTCGGCATGAGCGCGCATCGCCGCGCGGTCCAGGAAGATCCTGCCGGGAGGGCTCGGGAGCGCGAGATTCTCCGAGAGGGACAGAGCCGCCACGAGACCTTCCTCGCGCCGGTCAGCGGGCACGAACGCCCCGCCCGCGGCGCGAAACGCCAGCGGGTCGCCCCACGGCGGCAGCGACACGCCGCCGATCTCGACGCGCCCCGAAAATCCCTGCAGCCCCGTGATCGCTCGGGCGATCGTGTCGGCGCCGTTCCCGTCGATCGCGAGGAGGACGAGCAGCTCGCCCGGAGCGAGGGAGAGAGAAATATTTTCTGTTCGGACCGCGGATGCGACGTTTGGTGCGAAGCCTCTCAGAGCAAGGCTTTTGTCCGGAGAAGAGATTCTTCTGATATTCGGGGCTGCTGATGCAGCCCCGATACCAGGAAATCTTCTTCCCGAATGGCCGATGTCAAGGGCGCGCTCCGCGCGCCGCGCAGCGGTCGAGGACCCTTGACTTCGGCCATTCGGGGAGCACGGCCCTTGGCCGGAGCGGTCCTCGAGTGGCACGTCGCCCTCTTCACCTTCTAAGAAAATCTTCTCTTTCTCTTTTTCCTTCTTCGCGCTTTCTACAATCTCAGCGCTCGCAATCAGGAGCCCTCCGATCTCTGCCGGGTTCGTGTCGCTGATGAGGCAGGTCTTGACCGACCGCCCCCGCGCTAGCAGAGTCAGCCGGTCGGCGCCCGCGAAGACCTCGGCGAGGCGGTGGGTGATGAAGACGACGGCGGCGCCTGCGTCGGCGCGCCTCCGCAGGGACGCGAAGAGGGCCGTCGTCTCGTCGGGGGAGAGGACGGCGGTCGGCTCGTCGAGGATGAGGACTCCCGGGTCGCCTGCGAGCGCGCCCGCGATCTCGATGCGCTGGCGGGTCCCGACGGGCAAAGAGTCTGCGCGGGTGTCCGGCTCTCCGAGCTCGAGCCCGAACGTCTGCGCGAGCCGCCCGACACGCGCGCGCCGCGACTCGGCAGACTCGAAGAAAGGCGCCGCGGGATCGAGGAACGCGAGGTTGTCGGCGACGCTCGCCGCGCCGATCAGGAGATCGTGCTGCGGGACGAGGGCGAGCCCTGCGTCGCGAGCGTCGCGCGCGCGGCGGAACGAGACCGGCGATCCGTTCCTGAGGATCTCGCCCGAGTCGGCCGCGATCCGCCCCGCGGCGATCGAAACGAGCGTGGATTTCCCCGCGCCGTTCTCGCCGAGGAGGGCGTGGATCTCGCCGGGAAGAACGACGAGATTTGCTTCGGAAAGAGCCTGGGTCTCCCCGAAGCGCTTCGAGATGCGCCGGAGTTCCAGCGCGGGCGCGAGCGCCGAGGATGAGGATGAAGATGAAGACGAGGATTTCTTAGAAGGTTGTTGGACATCGGCGCCAGCGGTATCGCCGAGCCGTGCCTGTTGGCGGACCCCGCTCACCCCCTTCTAAGAATCTTCGCGCCGAAGGCGCGCGGCGATCCGAGGCCGAAGACCACGCTCACTCACCCTTCTAAGAATCAGCGGCGCGCAGCGCCGCTGCAGAATTCTCTTCTCTTCCTCTTTTCTTTCGTCAGAAGTTTCCCCGCGGCACGACGAGCGTCCCTGCCTTGATCTTCTGTTCGATCATCCTCGTCTCCTCGACGACCGCGGGCGGCACGCGTTGCGAGCGCGGCCGGGTTCCACACGAAGGAGATCACGCCGCTCGAGAGGCCGTAGCGGAGGGGCTGGCCGTCGAACTTGCCGTCCTTCACCCGGCGCGCGGTCTCGACGAACGCGCGGGGCATGTCGATGACGGCCGACGCGAGGACGGCGGGCGAGAGCGCGTTCTGGTCCTTGTTCGTGCCGAATGCCCGGATCGCGCGCTCCTCGGCGCCCTTGAAGACGCCGAGCGCCGCGGCGTCCGCGTTCTGGAAGAGGAAGTCGCAGCCCTGGTCCGCGAGCGCGAGAGCCGCCGCCTTCGCGCCGGCGACGTCCTCGAACGAGCCCGTGAAGACCGGCTGCGCCGTTCCGCCGGGATGTCCCGCCGAAAACCCCGCCTCGAAAGAGAGAAACGTGGACTTGATCGAGGGAAGCTCCACGCCGCCGACCATGCCCGCCTTGCCGGTCTTCGTCATTCGACCCGCGACGAGGCCGCAGAGGTACGCCGCCTGCTCGAGCTCGAAGACGATGGGCGCGAGGTTGGGCCCCGTGCGCGAGCCGGACGTCGTCACGAAGATCGTCTTCGGGTATTCCTTCGCGACGCGCGCCGCGGCGTCCTGGAACTCGAAGCCGTGGCCGAACACGAGGCGCGTGTCCTTCGCCGCGTAGGCGCGAAACTGCTCCTCGAATTCCGAAGGCGACTTGACCTGCACGTGCGAGATGGACGCGCCCAGCTCCTTCTCGATCGCCTTGAGACCGTCGTAAGCGCCCGCGTTCCAGCCGGCGTCCGAGATGGGTCCCGGCGTCAGGAGCGCGACGCTGAAGCGGGCGGACCGGTCCGGCGCTTCGCCCCTGCCGCAGGAGGCGAGGACGAATGCGGCGACCGCGACGAGAACGAGACGAGGCTTCATGTCCGGATTATGCCGTCGGGACCTATCATCGAAAGCGTGACACTCGACCTCGACGCCGCGGCCCGCGAGCGCATTCTCGACTTCGTGAGGCCGCTCTCGGTCGGCCTCGACGGCGTCACGAACTTCGGATTCGTCGAGAGAAGACTGAAGATTTCGGATTTCTTGGAAGGTGAAGAGGGAACGGGCAAGCGACCGGGAGACGCCGGGGCGGATCCGGCGCGGCTCTTTCTCCTGGGCGCTTTCGCCGGCCTCCCATCGGCTCGGCGCATCACACCCGACAGCCGCGAGGCTCTGCTCCTGCGCTCTCTCCATATTCCATTCGAAGAAATCTCTTCTCTTTCCCGTTCTCTCTCCCGCGTCGAGTCTCGATCCGCGGAGCCCCGAAGAGAAGATCGTCCACGACGCGATGCTCCTCGAGTCCGTCGGGGCCTACGGCGTCACGCAGCTTCTCGTTTCCGGCGCCCGCGAGCGCATGACGCTGCCCGAGATGGCGCGCGAGATCGAAGAGAAGATGGCGTCCGCCCGCTTTGCGACGGATGCGGGCCGGCGGCTCGCCGCCGATCGCGTCGCCTTCGCGACTCTGTTCGCTCGGAAGCTCGCCGAGGAAGCGCGGGAGTTCGAGTCCGTCGCGCCGGGGCGCTAGTCGAGCTTCAGGTCGACCAGCTCTTCGTCGACTCCCCAGACGCCGTTCTTCCGGACGAGGAGGACCTCGCCCGTCACCTTTCCGGCAGTCGACTCGCCCTCGATCACGAGCGAAGCCTTGTCGGCCGTCGCGAAGCCCTTCGTCACCTTCACCGCCTTCAGCGGGTGATCGTTCGAGAGAAAAGTCACGTAGCCGTCCACGTTGCCCTTTTTCTGCGACCTCTCCCAGACCTCGAGGCGGCCTGGGGAGAGCGTCGGCTTGAGGGCATTCGCGTCGTGCTTGACGAGCGCCGCGTGATACGCGAGGTACGCCTTCCCCGCCTCTCCGCCGTCCGCGCCCAGCGCGGTGCCGTGCTCGTCCGTGAGAACGGGCACGTCCAGTGAGACCTCGAACGGGCGGTCTTTCTCGGCGTTCTTCAGGGTGCCCGAGAGCTTCCCGTTCGCGAGCTTCACGGTGGAAGTCACCTCGCCCGAGCAGAAGCCGCAGCCGTTCCCGGATCCGAAGTAGTAGCTCAGGCCGCGATACCTGCCCTGAGGGGTGAACTCGAGGTATACGACCGCCGTCTCGTCGTCCTTGATGAGCTTCTCGAACGCCCGCTTCCGGTCCAGGAAATCGGCGATGCCGCCGGCCGTGACGCGCGCGTTGCTGATGGCCACGATGAGGGCCGGGTCCTTCTTCTCGAGCAGGGACGAACCGTTCCACGCGACGGCGCTCGCGACGTTGAAGGCGACCTCCTTGCTCTTGAACGAGCCTTTGGCCGTTGGAGTGGACGCGGTCTCTGCCGCGAGGGCGGGGCCGGACACGGCGAGGAGCGCGGCGAGAACGGCGGTTGCGAGCGTCATCTCAGTCTCCTTTGATCGTTCGGCCGGCGTCGACGGCGACGACCTGCCCCGTCATGGAATGGTTGCCGAGGATCGCGACCGCCATGGCGGTGACGTCGCCGACCGCGACCGGCCTCCCCAGGGGCGTCCTTCGAACGAGCTTCGCGATTGTTTCCGCGCTCATGTCCGAAGGAGGCATGACGACTCCCGGGGCGATCGCGTTCACCCGCACCTCCGGGCCGAGCGCGACGGCGAGGTTGCCGACGAGAGCGTTGATCGCCGCCTTGGCGGCCGCATGCGGGATGTGCGAGGGCCAGGCCTGCGTCGCGGCGACGTCGGAGACGAGGAGGATCGGATCCCCGCGCGGCGCGGAGCGCCGGCGCCGCCGCCTGCGCGAGGAAGAACGCGGCGCGGGGGCCGGCGCGAAAGACCGCTTCCCAGTCGGAGACAGTCACGGAAGAGAAGGGCTTCGGAATCCAGGGCGACGCGGCATGAACGAGGGCATCGAGGCGGGGGGAAGAGGGAGACGACGGCGAGGAAGCCGAAGAGGCCGAGGAGGCGGAAGAGGTGGAAGAAGAGAAGAGAGACGAAGAGAAGATTTCTTTGAAAAGGGCGTGGGGCGCATCGTCGGCGGCGAGATCGGCCCGGAAGGCTTCGGCGCGCGCGCCCTCTTCCTTTCTAAGAAAATCCAGCGCGGCCTGAGCCTCGGCATCGCTCGTGCGGTAGCTGATGGCGACCGCGTATCCCGCCCTTGCCAGCGCCTTCGCGAACTCGAAGCCGAGCCGCTTCGCGCCGCCCGTGACGAGGGCGACCTTCGCGCCGTTCTGCGGGACCGTCACGGCGCCGCGGCCTCGGACCCCGGCGGGACGGCCGTGGCGGCCTCGTCCATGAGCTGGTTCGTCTCCGCCATCGCCACGACCTCGCGGCCGAAGGCGAGGACGTGCAGGAGCACGCAGACGACCGCCGCGGCGAGGTGCAAGGAGGCGGGCGTCTTGCCGGTGTGAGCGGTCACGCCGAGGAGGCCCGCCGCCAGGGCGGACATCGGAGCGAAGGTGCAGAGGGCCGAGGTCTTCAGCTTGAAGGCTCGCACGCGGGCCAGGATGAAGTCGCGTCCGGCCGCGTCGGAGCGCCTCGACGCGGCCTCCTTGAGGAGCTTTCCCGTGCCGATGAAGAAGAAAAGCACCATCGACTGGGTGAAGAGCGAGAAGAGCACCGCCGGAATCGCGACCGCGAGGTGACGCGCGGCGGTGGCGGAGCCGCCGAGCGCGTTCGAGAGAGCCCAACCGGATGCCGCCGACAGGACGAGCCCCACGAGAGTGAGAAGCGACAACAGGGTGAGTGCCAACGCCACGGGCTCCAACTATAATCCGTCCGGTTTGCGCACAGAACGCCGGGAGGCTGCTCCATGACGCCACGGACACTCGTCGACATTTTCCGGAACCTCGCGGACACGCCGAAGCCCGACCTGCTCCTTTACAAGCAGGGCGGGAAATGGATTTCCATCTCGCACGGCCGAGTTCATGGACCGCGTCAAGGCCCTTTCGTCGCGCGTTCGAGGGCCTCGGCGTGAAGCAGGGTGGCCGGGTCGCGCTCCTGTCGGAAAACCGGCCCGAGTGGTCGATCGTCGACTTCGCCTGCCAGTGCTACGGCGCCGTGCTCGTGCCGATCTTCCCGACGATGGTCCCCGACCAGGCGGCTTACCTCATCAAGGACTCCGGCGCGACGGTCGCGTTCGCGTCGACGCCCGAGCAGGCCGCCAAGATCCTCGCCGCCAGGGAGGCGTCTTCAGAGGTGAAACAGACGCTGAAGCACGTCGTCGTCTTCGACGGTTCGCCGCCGCCCGGCACGACCGCGTACGCCGAGCGTCGTCGAGAAGGGCCGCGCCGCGTACGCCGCCGACCCGCCGGCGTTCGAGAAGCGCGCCGACGCCCGCCAGCCCTCCGACCTCGCGACGCTCATCTACACGTCCGGAACGACGGGCGAGCCGAAGGGCGCGATGCTCACGCAGAGCAACTTCGTCTCGAACGTCGTCTCGGCCTGCTCCATCGTGCCCTTCGACTCTTCCGCGGTCGCGCTCTCGTTCCTCCCTCTCTCGCACGTCTTCGAAAGGACGCATCGAGTACGCCTACTACCACCGGTCGTGCACGATCGCGTACGCGGAGTCGATCGACAAGCTGCGCGACAACCTCTCCGAGGTGAACCCGCACCTCTTCGGCGCGGTTCCCGCGCGTCTACGAGAAGGTCTACGGGCGGGTGCAGGAGAACCTCTCGAAGTCCTCCCCCGGCAAGCAGAAGCTTTTCGACAGGGCGGTCGAGGTCGGAAAGCAGGTCACCGCAGCTCCGCGCGCAGAGGAAGACGCCGGGCTTCGCGCCTCGCGCTTCAGCACTTCATCTTCGAGAGGCTCGTGTACCGCAAGGTGCGCGCGGCGCTCGGCTCGCGCTTCCGGTTCGCGATCTCCGGCGGCGCGCCCCTCGCGAAAGAGCTCGCGGAGTTCTTCTGGGCGGTGGGCGTCGAGGTCTACGAGGGCTACGGCCTCACGGAGACGAGCCCCGTCATCGCCCTCGCCTGCCCGTCCGCGTGGCGGCTCGGCACGGTGGGGAAGATCGTGCCCGGCGTCGAATGCCGCATCGCGCCGGACGGCGAGATCCTGACGCGCGGCCCGCACGTCATGAAGGGTTATTTCAACAAGCCGAAGGAGACCGCCGAGGCGATCGACGCGGACGGGTGGTTCCACACGGGCGACATCGGCCGGATCGACGAGGACGGCTTCCTCATGATCACGGACCGCAAGAAGGAGATCCTCGTCAACTCCAACGGCAAGAACATCGCCCCGGCGCCGATCGAGGGGTTTCTCAAGAGCCATCCCTTCGTCTCGCTGCCCGTCGTCATCGGCGACCGCCGGAAGTTCCTGTCGTGCCTCTTCGTGCCGAACTTCGAGAAGCTCGCGAGCTGGGCGAAGGAGAACGGCCTCGGCAGCCTTCCGCCGGAAGACCTCGTGAAGGAGCCGCGGGTCGTCGCGATCTTCCAGGGCGCGATCGACGAGTGGAACGCGGGCAAGCCCCACGAGATGCTCATCAACCGCTTCGTGATCCTGCCGCGCGACCTCACGATCGAAAGCGGCGAGCTCACGCCGACGCTCAAGGTGAAGCGCCGCATCGTCGACCAGCACTTCAAGCACCTGATCGACGGGATGTACGAGGGGGCGGCGGCCTGAGCTCTCGCTGACGCGGGGAGCCGGAGCGAATGCGCGTCGTCGTCGCCCTCGGAGGAAACGCCCTGCTGCGCCGCGGCGAGCCCATGACCGCGGAGCACCAGCGCGCGAACGTGCGCCGGGCCGCAGAGGCGCTCGCGCCCGGTCGCGCGGGAGCACGAGCTCGTCATCTCGCACGGGAACGGACCCCAGGTGGGACTCCTCGCCCTGCAGGCCGAGGCCGGGCTCGATGCCGCGCACTTTCCGCTCGACGTCCTCGGCGCCCAGACCGAAGGGATGATCGGCTACATGATCGAGCAGGAGCTCGGCAACCTCCTGCCGTTCGAGGTCCCGTTCGCGACGCTCCTGACGATGGTCGAGGTCGATCCCGCAGACCCCGCGTTCTCGAAGCCCGAAAAGCCGATCGGTCCCGTCTACGCGGAGGAGGAAGCGCCCGCCGGGTCGCGGCGGAACGCGGCTGGTCCGTGGCGCGCGACGGAGACGGGTGGCGGCGCGTCGTCGCGTCGCCTCAGCCGAAGCGGATCTTCGAGATCCGTCCCGTGAAGTGGCTCCTCGAGAAGGGGCACGATCGTGATCTGCGGGGGAGGGGGCGGGATTCCGACGGTCTACGGAGAAGACGGGAAGCTGCAGAGGCGTCGAGGCCGTCATCGACAAGGACCGCGTGGGGGCGCTCCTCGCGCAGCAGCTCGAGGCCGACTTCTTCATCATGGCGACGGACATCCCGGCCGTCGTCGTCGGCTGGGGCACGAGCGACGCGCGCGCCGTACGCAGGGCGTCGCCCGCCGCGCTCTCGCGCTTCGACTTCGCGTCCGGCTCGATGGGGCCGAAGGTCGAGGCGGCGAGGGACTTCGCCGAGCGGACCGGGAGGACGGCCGCCATCGGGGCCCTCGAGGACATCCCGCACATCCTTCGCGGCGAGGCGGGCACGCTCATCTCCAACGACGTCGCCACGATCGAGTGGGCGCCGCTGCAGGAGACGCTCTTTCAGGAATGAGGTCGCGCGGGCCTTACCTCCTCCTCACGAACGGCGTGCAGAGAGCGTTCGAGCAGTGGGCCACTTTGAGGTCGGCGTTGGTGTCGTCTCGGTAGCTGATCAGGCCGAGGCCGTCCGAGCCGATGGTGATCGAGGTCCACCGGCCGACGTTTCCCGCGCTGTCGAGGGTGGAGAGAGTGGCGGCGGTGCAGGCGGCGTTCGAGCAGTGGGCCACCTTGAGGTCGGCGTTGGTGTCGTCTCGGTAGCTGATCAGGCCGAGGCCGTCCGAGCCGATGGTGATCGAAGTGTAGAGGCCGACGTCTCCCGTGCTGTCGAGGGTGGAGAGGGTGGCAGCGGTGCAGGAGGCGTTCGAGCAGTGGGCCACCTTGAGGTCGGTGTTGGTGTCGTCTCGGTAGCTGATCAGGCCGAGGCCGTCCGAGCCGATGGCGATCGAGCTCCACTGGCCGACGTCTCCTCCGCTGTCGAGGGTGGAGAGAGTGGCGGCGGTGCAGGCGGCGTTCGAGCAGTGGGCCACCTTGAGGTCGGCGTTGGTGTCGTATCGTAGTAGCTGATCAGGCCGAGGCCGTCCGAGCCGATGGTGATCGAGGTGTACAGGCCGACGTCTCCCGCGCTGTCGAGGGTGGAGAGAGTGGCGGCGGTGCAGGCGGCGTTCGAGCAGTGGGCCACCTTGAGGTCGGTGTTCGTCACATCGTAGTAGCTGATCAGGCCGAGGCCGTCCGAGCCGATGGTGATCGAGGTCCACCGGCCGACGTCAACCGCGCTGTCGAGGGTGGAGAGAGTGGCGGCGGTGCAGGAGGCGTTCGAGCAGTGGGCGACCTTGAGGTCGCCGTTGGCGCCGTCGAGATAGCTGATCAGGCCGAGGCCGTCCGAGCCGATGGTGATCGAGGTGTACGAGCCGACGCCCGTGCTGTTAGGGGTGGAGAGAGTGGCGTCGGTGCAGGAGGCGTTCGAGCAATGGGCGACCTTGAGGTTGCCGTTGGCCTGGTCGTAGTAGCTGACCAGGCCGACGCCGTCCGAACCGATCGTGATCGAGGTGTACAGGCCGACGTCTCCGTTGATGTTCAGCGTGGAGAGAGCGGGCCCCGCGAGCGGAGAGACACCGGTGCAGACGACCGAGCCGTCCAGATTGACCGTCTGGATCGCGCTTCCGGCGGGGCAGGTGCTGGCGCCGCGCGCCTGGACCTCCGAGGTGTTGATCTGCGCGAGGCCGACGGCTTCCAGGGCGAGTTTGGCGGCCGTGACGGCGTTGTCCGCCAGCATGCTGGTCGTGATTCCACTCGATGCAACGGACACGGTTCCCGACAGCGTGATCGGGCCACCGGTAAGCCCCAGACCGGTCGCGACCGATGTGACCGTTCCCGGCCCCGGCGGCCCCGTCGAACCTGTCGGGCCGGATGGCCCGTTCGCACCTGTCGCCCCCGTCGCCCCGGTATTGCCGGGCTGCCGGTCGCACCAGCCGGGCCGGACGCCCCGGTGCTGCCGGTGCTACCCGTTGAGCCGGTCGCGCCGGTTGCGCCGGTGTTACCCGTCGGCCCCGTGGCTCCAGTCGAGCCCGTCGTGCCTGCGTTGCCGGTGCTGCCAGTTGGGCCGGTCGCGCCGGTGTTACCACTAGCGCCAGTCGAGCCGGTGTTGCCCGTCGCGCCCGTCGGGCCGGTCGATCCGGTCGATCCGGTCGTGCCCGTCGCTCCGCTCGCATCGATCGACAGCGTGCCTGTCCCGGGCGTGATCGTCACGTTGGTGCCGGCCACGAGAGCCAGATCACCCACTTGTCCGTTCAGGCTGTTGACGATTCCCAGCGGCGAGTAGTAGCCGTTGATGTCGACGAAGATGTCCACCGTTCCCGGTCCATCGACCTGCACGGTGATGTCGCCGCCGGCTCCGAGGGGCACCACGGCGGCGTTCGCGAGAGCCAGAATGCCCGCTTCCCAGTTGAGCGTCGAGACCGAGGGTGTCGGTCCGCCCGTCGGGAACACGCGCAGGTCGCCGCGTGTGGTCGGAATCCAGACGGCGAAATTGAACGACACCGCCTGAGCGTCTGCCGGAATACCGCACTGCCCGTTGATCACGAACGTCCTCTGGGTCCCGCCTCCGGTTATCGAGGGCTGGCCGTAGCCCGCGGGAAAGCCGCTGCCAGAACGAGTGTCGATGACACGGCACGGCGTCACGGCGACAAACGGCAGGGGTCCGGACAACGTCACGAGCGCCTGGCGTCCCGCCCCGAGCACGGTGCGATCGGAATTCTCCACCGGCGGTGACCAGTACGGCGGCGCCATCCAGCTCTGGATCGCATCCGTTGGCTGCGCGAACACGGAAAACGAGCATAGAAGCAGGGCTGCGACGGTCACGACCCTTTTCATCTTCCCGATCCTCTCGGCCAAACTCGGCCTCAGGCCCCGTTACATCGAGCGTTGGTTGAAAGACGCACGTCGCCCGAAACACGCCCACACTCCGGATTGATCGTGTTTGAGAGTTACACACGATTCGCGCGCGGAGCTGATGCAGGTGAATCACTCGCGGGGCGTCGACACTGCCGGGAGTCTTTTCTTGACGGCCTGGCGCGGCGCGTCTTGTTCAGGAGTGACGCCCCCTGGAAGCGACGGGCCTCCCGCTCACGCCTCCCAGCGCCAGTTCCTCACTTCGGGCAGGTCCTCGCCGGTCCTGCGCACCCATTCGCCGTGCTCCTCGCGCTTCGCGACCAGGCGCTCGCGCACCGCGGCCGCCCTCTCTCTCAGACCCGGGACACGGTCGATCACGTCCATCGCGAGCCGGAACCGGTCGAGGTCGTTCAGGACGCACATGTCGAAGGGCGTCGTCGTCGTGCCCTCCTCCTTGTACCCGCGCACGTGGAGGTTGTCGTGGTTCGTCCTCCGGTAGGCGAGCTGGTGGATCAGGGACGGATAGCCGTGAAACGCGAAGAGGACCGGGCGGTCGGTCGTGAAGAGGCCGTCGAACGCCGCGTCGGAGAGACCGTGCGGGTGCTCGGAGGGGGGCTGGAGGCGCATGAGGTCCACGACGTTCACGAACCGGATGCGAAGGTCGGGCAGCTCGCGCCTGAGGATCGACACGGCCGCGAGCGCCTCGAGCGTGGGCACGTCGCCCGCGGCCGCGACGACGACGTCCGGCGCGCCGGCGTGGCTCGCCCATTCCCAGACGCCGATGCCCGCCGCGGCGTGCCGGGACGCGGCCTCCATGTCCAGCCACTGGGGAGCCGGCTGCTTGCCCGCGACCACGACGTTGACGTAGTGGCGGCTGCGAAGGCAGTGGTCGGTCACCGAGAGGAGCGTGTTCGCGTCCGGCGGGAGGTAGATGCGGATGACCTCGGCCTTCTTGTTCGCGACGTGGTCGAGGAAACCCGGGTCCTGGTGCGAGAAGCCGTTGTGGTCCTGGCGCCAGACGTGCGAGGACAGGAGGATGTTGAGCGAAGCGATCGGCCTCCTCCACGGAATGCGCCTCGTCGACTTCAGCCACTTCGCGTGCTGGTTGAACATCGAGTCGACGATGTGGATGAACGCCTCGTAGCAGGCGAAGAAGCCGTGCCGGCCGGTGAGGAGGTAGCCCTCGAGCCAGCCCTCGCATTGGTGCTCGGAGAGCATCTCGAGAACGCGGCCGTCGGCCGAGAGGTTCTCGTCCGTCGGGAGGATCTCGGCGACGGTCATCCGGTCCGTCACCTTGAAGACGTCTCCCCAGCGATTGGACTCCGCCTCGTCGGGTGAGAAAAGCCGGAAGTTGCGCGCCGGAGCGTTGCTGCTCGAGGGTGTCGCGCAGGAAGCGGCCCATGACGCGCGTCGCCTCGGCCTCCACGGCGCCGGGTTTCGGGACCGCGACGGCATAGGATCCCCAGGCCGGCACGTCGAGGTCGACGAGGAGCGCTCCGCCGTTCGCGTGCGGATTCGCCCCCATCCGTTTTTCTCCCTTCGGCGCGAGGGCCCGCAGCTCCGGCCGCAGGCTGCCGTTCTCGTCGAAGAGCTCGCCGGGCCGGTAGCTCCGCATCCAGTCCTCGAGGAGCCGCAGGTGCTCGGGATTCTCGCGGATCTTGTCGAGCGGCACCTGGTGTGCCCGCCAGGTCCCCTCGACGGGCTTGCCGTCCACCGTCTTCGGACCCGTCCATCCCTTCGGCGAGACGAGGACGATCATGGGCCACCGGGGCCGTTCGGCCTTTCCCGAAGCGCGCGCGCGCGTCTGGACGTCGCGGACGATGTCGAGCGCCCGGTCGAGAGAGTCCGCCATGAGCCGGTGCATCGTCTCCGGGTCGTTGCCTTCGACGAAGAGGGGGTCCCAGCCGTAGCCGCGCATCAGGTTGGCGAGCTCGCCGCGCGGAATCCGCGCGAGCACCGTCGCGCTCGCGATCTTGTAGCCGTTCAGGTGGAGGATGGGAAGGACGGCGCCGTCGCGCACCGGGTTCAGGAACTTGTTCGAGTGCCAGCTCGTCGCGAGCGGGCCGGTCTCCGCCTCCCCGTCGCCGACGACGCATGCGACGAGGAGCCCGGGGTTGTCGAACGCGGCTCCGAACGCGTGCGAGAGCGCGTATCCGAGCTCGCCCCCCTCGTGAATGGACCCGGGCGTCTCCGGCGCGACGTGGCTCGGCACGCCGCCGGGGAAGGAGAACTGCTTGAAGAGCCGGCGCATTCCCTCCTCGTCCTGGGAAACGTGCGGGTAGACCTCGCTGTACGTGCCCTCGAGGTACGTGTTCGCGACGAGCCCGGGCCCGCCGTGGCCGGGGCCCGTCACGTAGAGAACCGAGAGGTTCCGCTCGACGATCGCGCGGTTGAGGTGGACGTAGACGAAGTTCAGGCCCGGCGTTGTGCCCCAGTGACCGAGGAGCCGCGGCTTGACGTCGCCGAGGACGAGCGGCGACTTCAGGAGCGGGTTGTCCATGAGGTAGATCTGGCCCACGGACAGGTAGTTCGCGGCGCGCCAGTACGCGTCCATTCTGGAGAGGAGCTCTTGAGGCGGACTCACGGGCCGGGATTCTCCTTCCGAAGCGCAGCGAGCGTGTGGCGGCCGATGACGTGCTCCTCGTCCGTGGGAATGACGAATGTCCGGACGCGCGCCCTCGACGCGCCGATCCGGATGTCGTTCCGGCTGTTCGCCTCGTCGTCGAGAGCCACGCCGAGGAAGGAGAGCCCGTTCGCGATGCGCCGCCGCGTCTCCGGCTGATTCTCCCCGATCCCGGCCGTGAAGACGAGGCCGTCCAGACCTCCGAGGGCGGCGGTCATCGCGGCGGCCTGCTTGACGGCCGTGTAGACGAAGACGTCGACGGCGAGCCGGGCGGACGGCGTTTGCATGGCGAGAATCTCACGCAGATCGGCGCTCTTCTCCGAGAGAGCGAGCAGGCCCGACTCCTTCCAGAGGAGGCGGGCGATCCTCTCCCTGTCCCAGCCGCGGTCGAGGAGCCAGAGAACGACGCCGGCGTCGAAGGAGCCGGGGCGCGTCGACATGACGAGGCCGTCGAGCGCCGTGAACGTCATCGTGGAGTCCACGCTTTTCCCGTTCCGGAGGGCGCAGAGGCTCGCGCCGTTCCCGAGGTGGGCGGCGACGACGCGTCCCTTCGCCACTTCGGGGTCGACTTCCGCGAGACGTCCCGCGACGTACTCGTACGACAGGCCGTGGAAGCCATAGCGGCGGACGCCGGCCTCGCGGAGCGCGCGGGGCAGGGCCACGGCGTCGGCGACGTCCGGGTGGCCGCGGTGGAACGAGGTGTCGAAGCAGGCGACGTGTAGCGCCGACGGATAGCGGGCGCGGGCGGCGCGGAGAGCCTCGAGGCTCAGAGGCTGGTGAAGCATGTCCAGGGGAACGAGCCCCTCGAGCGCGGCGGCGACGCGATCGTCGACGGGCGTCGGCCCGAGGAAATCCGCGCCGCCGTGGACGATCCGGTGGCCAACGGCGGCCGGGCTCTTTCCCCCGAGGTGCCGCTCGAGGAGCTCCGCGACCGGGTCGATGGCATTCCCGTCGACCTTGCCTCTCACGAGAGCAGCCAGCGTGCCGTCGCCCTCGGCCCGGTAGGCGGCGTACTTCAGCGTGGAGGAGCCGGCGTTCAGGACGAGCAGGGAGGCGCCCACGGAGTGTCGCACGTTATCCCAACTGCCTCGGCGTTCGTGATCCCGGGAGACGCGCGTCCCTGTCATTTGCATCAGGGAGTCGCCCGACGGAACGTGGCACGATCAGTCTGGCGGGAACCGAGTTTCCGGCAACGGGGGCAAATGTGTCGAGAGGCTGGCGAGCGCTGTTCCTTGCCTTTCTGACGGCGGGGCTTCTGGCGGCCTGCAAAGAGAAAGGCACGCCCGGGAGCGCCAACAAGAAGGCCGCGCGAAGCCTGGCGGTCCGCACCGCGCCCGTCGTGGCGCGTGACGTTGTCTACAAGGTCCAGGCCCTGGGTTCGCTCGAGCCCGAGGAGTCGGTGCAGATCACGGCCCAGGTGAATGGCGCCGTCAACGAAGTGCTCTTTCACGCCGGGGACACGGTCACGGCGGACACCGTTCTGGCGAGCATCGACCCCGACCGATATCGCCTCGAGGCCGAGCGGGCGGAGGCCACGCACCGCAAGTCCGTCGCGGACTGGAAGCGGGCCGAATCGGACCTCGCGCGGCGAGAGGCGCTTGCGCGCGAGAACCTCATGGCCGAGGAGGAGCTGAACCGCGCGCGCAAGGAGACGGAACGCCTGGCAGCCGACGCGGCCTCGGCCAGGGCGTCGGCGGAGATCGCGATCCAGAATGTCAGGCACTCCATCGTGCGCTCGCCGCGCGCCGGAGAGCTCAACACGCGCACGGTCGAGCCCGGGCAGTTCGTCCAGATCGGGCACGTCCTGACGACGCTCGTCGACCTTCGGCGGCTGCGCCTTCGCTTTCGCGTCTCGGAGTCCGAGTCTCTGAAGGTCCGTGAAGGCGGGGCGGTCGCTTTCACGGTCGCGTCCCTCGGCTCGACCCCGTTCAAGGCCCGGGTCTACCACGTCAGCGGAATCGCCGATCCCGCCACGCGCCAGGTCGAGGTCCTCGCCTGGGTGGACAACCCCGGCGTGCTCAAGCCGGGATTCTTCGCCGAAGTGACCCTGTCCACCGCGACGAACAGGAACGCCGTCGTCGTCGCCGAGGGGGCCGTGCAGGCGACCGAGCGCGGCTTCGTCGTCTACGTCGTGGAGAACGGGATCGCGAAGGAGAAGACGGTGAAGATCGGCATGCGGACCGGGGACGGGTCAGTCGAAATCCTGTCCGGCCTGGCGATCGGCGAGACCATCGTCGTCGAAGGCTCGGATCGTCTCGCTGACGGCATACCCGTGGAGGCCGTGGCGGCCGCCGCAGAGCAGCCACCTCCCGCAAAAGAGGCGGCACGGTGAAGGCCCCGAAGAACGGCTCGGAGGCCCGGGAGGACCCCGCCGCCATCGCGACCGGGATGACCCTGGCGGACATTTCCATCCGCAACCACGTCTTCGCGTGGATTCTCATGGTGGCGCTGATCGGATTCGGCGTCCTATGCTACACGGGCTTCGGAGACGTCTTTCGCGGACTGGGCGTCAGCCAGAACCCCGACGTCGACTTTCCGATCGTGACCGTCTCGATCTCCTGGGAGGGAGCGTCGCCCGAGATCATGGAGACGGACGTCGTCGACGTACTCGAAGACGCCTGCTCGACCGTCGAGGGGGTCCAGCAGATGTCGTCGACGGCCCGCCAGGGCGGGGCGAACCTCACGCTGGAGTTCGACCTCGGGCGAAACATCGACGCCGCGCTCCAGGACGTCCAGACGAAGGTTTCGGAGGCCGCCCGCCACCTCCCCCGCGAGATCGATCCGCCGACGATCTCCAAGACGAATCCCGAGGACCAGCCGATCATCCGGCTCGCCCTGTTCGGCGACCGGCCGCCGACGTTTCTCGCCGACTACGTCAGGAACGTCATCCGGCCGCAGCTCCAGATGATCCCGGGGATCGGCGAGATCCACGTCTTCGGCTTCCGCGACCGGAACGTCCGCGTCTGGTACGACGCCTCGCGCCTCGAGGCGCAGGGCCTCACCGTGCTCGACGTCAACCGCGCGATCCTGCGCGAGCACCAGGAGGTCCCGGCCGGCCGCATCGAGGGCAAGGAGCGCGAGATGAACGTCCGCGCTCAGGGCGAGGCCATCGACCTCTCGTCGTTCAGCAACCTCGTCGTGACGTACGTGAACGGCGCCCCGGTGCGCCTCAAGGACGTCGCGGTCGTCGAGGACGGCCTCGAGGACCGCCGGCGGCTCAACCGCGCAATGGGCGAGTCGTCGATCGGCTTCGGCATCACGAAGATGCGGGGCGCCAACGCCGTCCAGGTCGGCCGGGACGTCAAGGAGAAGATCGAGTCCATGCGGTCCCGGCTGCCGGAGGGCCTGCGGCTCGAGGTCAACTGGGACACCACCGTCTTCATCGAGCGCTCGATCAACGAGATCCTCCTCACGCTCGTCCTGGCGGCGCTCCTGACGGGCCTCGTCTGCTGGCTCTTCCTCGGGTCGTGGTCGACGACCGTCAACGTCCTCCTCGCGATCCCGACCTCGATCCTGGGGACCTTCATCGTCATCTACGTCTTCGGCTTCACCCTGAACACCTACACCGTGCTCGGCCTGACACTCGTCGTCGGCATCGTCGTTGACGACGCGATCATGGTGCTCGAGAACATCTACAGGCACCGCGAGATGGGGGAAGGGAAGGTCAGGGCCGCGTCGTCCGGCGCTCGCGAGATCACGTTCGCGGCGGCGGCCACGACGCTCGCGATCGTCTCGATCTTCCTCCCGGTCGCCTTCATGAAGGGGATCATCGGAAAATTCTTCTTCCAGTTCGGCGTCACGATCTCGGTCGCCGTCGTCCTCTCCCTGCTCGAGGCGCTCACCCTCGCGCCGATGCGCTGCTCGCGGTTCCTCCAGGTCGAGCATCGGGGCCGCCTCGGCCGGACGATGGACAGCCTTTTCCGGAGGCTGTCCGCGCTCTACCTGCGTTCGCTCGGCCCGGCCCTGCGGCACCGGACCTGGCTGCTGCTGGGCAGCCTCGCGTTCTTTCTCCTGTCGCTCGTCACGGTCGGCTTCCTGCGCCAGGAGTTCATCCCCAGCCAGGACATGAGCCGCTTCACGATCCGGTTCCAGACTCCGGTCGGGACGAGCCTCGACGCGACCGACCGTTACTTCCGGCAGATCGAGTCGTTCCTGATGTCGCGCCCCGAGGTCACGCTCTTCGCCGGAAGCGTCGGCGGCACCGACGTCAATTTCGGGCAGGCCTACGTCAACATGAAGGCCCCGCGCGAGAGGCCCGTCGACGAAAAGCTCGGGCGGCGGCTGACCCAGCTCGAGTTCATGGACGTCGTCCGAAGGCATGCCGCCACGATTCCCGGCGGCCGGATCGTGCTCCAGGACATCTCGCAGACCGGATTCAGCGCCTCGCGCGGTGGAGGCTTTCCGGTCGAGTTCAACGTGCGGGGCCGCGACTGGAGCGTGCTTGCGGCTTCCGCCCGAAAGATCGCCGAAGAGATGCGGCAATCGGGCCTGGTCACCGATGTCGACACCGACTATCAGGTGGGAATGCCCGAGGCCCAGGTCGTGCCCGACCGCGACCGCGCCGCCGATCTCGGTGTGAGCATGGCATCCATCGGCGAGACCGTGAACGCTGCAATCGGCGGCGTCCGCGTCGCGAAGTTCAAGGACAAGGGTCGGCGCTTCGACATCCGCGGCCGGCTGCTGCAGGACCAGCGTCAGCGCCCCGAGGACATCGGACGCCTGCTCGTGAGGACGACGAGCGGCGAGGTCGTCCGGCTCGGCCAGCTGATCCGGATCGCGCAGGAGCCGACTCTGCAGGCCATCACGCGCCGCGACCGCGAGCGCGCGATCTCGATCTACGCGAACGTCGCGACCGGGGCGTCGCAGGCCGTGGCCGTCGAGCGTTCATTGGCCATCGCGCGCTCGATCCTGCCGGACGGTTACCGTGCCGTGCCGGCGGGGAGCACGAAAGCCTTTCGGGAGTCGTTCGATTCTCTGTGGTTCGCCTTCGCGCTCGGCATTCTGATCGCCTACATGGTCCTGGCTTCGCAGTTCAACTCCTTCTGGCACCCCGTCATCGTGCTGCTCGCGTTACCCTTCTCAATCAGCGGAGCGCTCTTCGCGCTGTGGCTCGGAGGCCAGAGCCTGAACGTCTACAGCCTGCTCGGGTTGATCCTGTTGGTCGGCATCGCGAAGAAGAACTCGATCATGCTGGTCGACTTCACGAACCAGGTTCGCCGCCGGGGCGTCCCGTGCCGGGACGCCCTGCTGGAGGCCTGCCCGATCCGGCTGCGCCCGATCCTCATGACGTCGATCGCCATGATCGTGGGCGCTCTCCCGCCGGCGCTGGCCATCGGCGCCGGTGCGGAGCTCCAGCGGCCCATGGCTCTCGCGCTCGTCGGAGGCATGGCCCTTTCGACGCTGCTCACTCTTTATGTCGTGCCGGCCGCCTACAGCGCGGTGAACGACGCGTTGGAGTGGAAGGCGGTGCGGCGCTTCGCGGACAGCCGACCGTAGCTGCCGTTTGAGCTCGCTTGACACGTGCGCGGACGCCGTTTAGGCTACTGAGTGATGGCTCATTCAGCAGGCCGAGACTCGCTTCCCGAGGCGGCTTTCGCGGCCGCAGGCGAGGAGCACGCTCCCGCCGGAGCCGATCCGGAGAAGCGGCGCCGCATCCTCGAGGCGGCCGTCCGGACGTTCGGCAGGCGGGGGTTCCACGAGGCGCGTATCGCCGAGATCGCGGCTGCCGCGAAGGTTGCCGAAGGCACGGTCTATCTCTATTTCCGCAACAAGGAAGACCTCCTCGGCGTCGTGTTCGACGAGTCGATGGACGAGGTCCTCGGGAAAGGGCGCGCTCTGGCGCGCGCCAGGGCGCCCGCCGGTGAGAGGCTCACGGCGCTCGTGCACCTCCACCTCCAGTTCATCGGCTCGGACCGCGACCTCGCATCGGTGTTCCAGATCGAGCTCAGGCGGAGCGCCCGGCTCGTCGAGCGCTTCTCGCGGAGCAAGCTCGTCGAGTACTTCAGGCTTCTCGGCGACGTCCTGCGCGACGGCATCGCGAGCGGCGAGTTCCGCCGCGACCTCGACCCGCGTCTCGCCGTCCGCATTCTCTTCGGCGCCGCGGACGAAATCCTCTCGGAATGGCTGCTGTCGGGGGAGAAGAGGCGGATCGCGGACGCAAAACAGCTCGTCGGCACGCTGCTGCGCGGCTTCGCCGCGCCCGAAGATTCTCCGAAGGGGAAGGCGGCGGCGGGCGGGGATGTTCCACATCGAAGGACCGCAACGCGGCGAGAGAGCTCCGAAATCTCTTCGAAGGTGAAGAGAGCGGAGGGGCAGGGCGAGGCGCGCCGACATGCACTGAAGCTGCAATCACCCTTCGAAGCACGCGCCGAAGGCGCGAAAAGCGGCACGCGTGGCGAAAACGTCGCCGTAAGAGGTAGGAGAAAACCCCAGTGAGCAAGACCGCATTCGTCGTTCACGGAGCCCGGACGCCCTTCGCGCGTGCCGGCTCCGACTTCACCGGAGTCTCGGCCGTGGACCTCGGCCGCACGGCCGCCGTCGAGGCGATGGCGCGCGCGGGCGTCGAGCCCGCCGCGATCGACCAGGCCATCTTCGGCAACATCGCGACGCCTGTCGACGCGGCGAACATCGCGCGCATCATCGCGCTCCGCGCGGGAGTCCCGAAGGAGAAGCCCGCGCACTCGGTCTCCCGCAACTGCGCCTCGGGCATCGAGTCCGTCGTGGAGGCCGCGCGCCTCATCGCGACGGGCGAGGCGGACGTCGTTCTCGCGGGCGGCGTCGAGAACATGACGCAAATCCCGTTTCTCTACCGCGACGGCGTCAAGGACGTCTTCGCGAAGGCCGGCATGTCGAAGACCGCGGGCCAAAGGGTGTCGGCGCTCTCGAAAATGCCCTGGAAGGAACTCTTCAATCCCGTGATCGGCCTCAAGCTGGGCCTGACGGACCCCGTGTGCGATCTCGGCATGGGAGACACCGCCGAGATCCTCGCGAAAGAAGGCCACCTCACGCGCGAGGCGCAGGACGCGTTCGCGCTGCGCTCGCACCACCGCGCCACCTCGGCCCGCCCGAGGCTGGCCGAGGAGATCGTCCCCGTGCCCGTCCCGCCGGACTACGACCGCGTTCTCACGTTCGACAACGGCGTGCGCGAGAACCAGACGATGGAAGCCCTCGGGAAGCTTCGGCCCGTATTCGACCGGAAGTTCGGAACGGTGACGGCGGGCAACTCGTCCCAGATCACGGATGGCGGCGCGGCCGTGGTCGTGGCATCGGAAGAGTACGTGACGAAGCACGGCCTGAAGCCGCTCGGCCGCATTTCCGGCTGGGGCTTCGCCGGCCTCGAGCCCGAGCGCATGGGCCTCGGGCCGTCGCGCTCGACGCCGATCGCCCTGAAGATGGCCGGCCTCTCGATGAAGGACGTGGGTCTCGTCGAGATCAACGAGGCGTTCGCGGCGCAGGTGCTCGCGAACCTCGACGCGTTCGCGAGGTCTCCCGAGCTCGGAGAGATCGCGGACGACATCCTCAACGTGAACGGCGGCGCGATCGCCCTCGGGCATCCGGTGGGAGCCTCGGGGACGCGCCTCATCCTGACGCTCCTTCTCGAGATGCGCCGCCGCAAGGTCGCGCACGGCCTCGCGACGCTCTGCGTCGGGGGCGGGCAGGGGGCTTCGATCATTCTGGAGAGGGTGTAGGGAGAGAGAGATTTCTTAGAAGGGGAATTCGGCGGGGGCGCCGTCGCTCGGCATGAAAGCCCCGCCGCGGAAGGCAGCCGTGTCAACCACATTCGAAGAAAAAACAGCAGTGACACCTGAGAAGCCGGAGGCCGGAAGAGACGCGTTCCGCCTCACGATCGAGCCGGACGGCCTCGCCCTTCTCGTCTTCGACACGCCCGGCGAGAAGGTGAACAAGTTCTCGACGCCCGTCATGAGGGAATTCGAGCGCGTGATCGACGGCCTCGCGGCGCGCACCGACGTGAAGGCGCTCCTCCTCCTCTCGGCGAAACCGGGAATCTTCATCGCCGGCGCGGACGTGAACGAGATCGCGAACGCCGACAAGAACGCGGACCCCGAGATGATCCGCGGCGGGCACAGGACGTTCAACAAGCTCGCGAACCTGCCTTATCCGACGGTCGCCGCGATCGGCGGCGCCTGCGTGGGCGGCGGCTGCGAGACCGCTCTCTCGATGGACTGGCGGCTCGCGTCCGACTCGCCGAAGACGCAGATCGGACTTCCGGAAATCAAGCTCGGCATCCTGCCGGCCTGGGGCGGCACGACCCGCCTCCCGCGCATGATCGGCCTCGCGAACGCCCTCGACGTCATCCTCGGAGGGAAGGTCCTCGACGCGAAGAGAGCGAAGAGGATCGGCCTCGTGGACGAGGTCGTCCCGGAGGCGATCCTCGAGGACTGGGCGAAGTCTTTCGCCCGCGGGAAGTTCGGCACGAAGAAGCGCTCGAACGCAGGCCCGGGCGGCGCCCCGGCGCGCGTCCGCGAGCCGAAGCTCGTGGAGAAGCTCCTCGAAGGTCCCGGCAAGGGCCTCGTCTTCTCGAAGGCGCGCCAGGCGGTCCTGAAGGAGACGAAGGGCCATTACCCGGCGCCCCTCACGGCGCTCGGCGTCGTCGAGAAAGGATTCGGCGAAGACTTCACGAAGGCGCTCGAATTCGAGGTCGAAGGGGTCGGATCGCTCATCGGCACGCCGGTCATGCGCAGCCTGATGGGCCTTTTCTTCCGGATGGAAGAGGTCAAGAAGGAAACGGGCGTCGAGAGCCTCGGGGCGCCGGGGGCGGGAATCAGGCCGCGGAAGATCGCGCGCGTGGGCGTCCTCGGCGCGGGAGTCATGGGAGGCGGCATCGCCCAGCTCGCGGCCGACAAGGGCTATCCGACGCGCATGAAGGACATCAAGCCCGAGGCGCTGGCGCTCGGATACGAGCAGGCGGCGCGCATCTGGAAGGAGCAGCTCAAGAAGCGGCGGATGAGCCGCGCCGACTTCGCGCGGAAGATGGCGCTCCTCAGCGGGTCGCTCGAGTACGCGGGCTTCGAGGGCTGCGACATCACGATCGAGGCGGTTCTCGAGAAGATGGCCGTCAAGCAGGCCGTCCTCGCGGACTGGGAGCGCGTCGCGCCGGAGAAGGCCATCTTCGCCTCCAACACCTCGACGCTCCCGATCAACGAGATCGCCTCGAAGGCGGCGCACCCCGAGCGCGTCGTGGGGATGCACTTCTTCAATCCCGTGAACAAGATGCCTCTCGTCGAGGTCATCTACGGGGCGAAGACCGACCCGGAGGTGACGGCGACGATCTTCGACCTCGCGAAAAAGCTGGGGAAGACGCCGGTCGTCGTCAAGGACTCGCCCGGCTTCCTCGTGAACCGCATCCTCAGCCCCTACATCGGCGAGGCGGCGCGGCTTCTCCTCGAAGGCAATGCGATGGAGTCCATCGACAAGGCGATGCGGGCGTTCGGGATGCCGGTGGGCCCGATCGAGCTCCTCGACGACGTCGGCATCGACGTCGCGGCGAAGGCCGGCGGCACGATGGCGGCAGCGTTCCCCACGCGCATGCCCGCTGACCCGACGCTCGAAAAGCTCGTCGAGACGGGGCGACTCGGGCGGAAGGCGAAGAAGGGATTTTATTTCTATGAAAGGGAAAGAAGCGGAGGCCCGGACCGGCGCCGCTTACGCCGAGCTTGGTCTCTCTTCACCCTCTAAGAATCCGACTCTTTCGCCCTCCGAAATCCAGGACCGTCTGATTCTTCCCATGATCAACGAGGCGGCGTTCTGCCTCGCGGAAGGCATCGTCGCGAGCCCCGCGAAGCTGGACCTCGCGATGATCTTCGGCACCGGCTTCCCGCCGTTCCGCGGCGGCCTGTGCGCGTACGCGGATTCCCTGGGCGCGAAGGCGGTCGTCGAGGGGCTCGAGAAGCTCGCCAGGGAAAAGGGAGAGCGATTCGCGCCGGCGCCGCTGCCTCGTGGAGATGGCGAAAACAGGGAAGAGATTCTTCGTGAGGGAGCCGAAATGTCCACAGTCAAGAGAACCGGAACGATCCGTCAAGTCCGAGCAACCGACTCGAAGTCGAGTCGTTCCTGAAGACGCTCTTTCAGGGGCACATCGCGGAAGATCTCGTTTTTCCGTTCCCGGAGATCCCGCAGGACGTGAAGGAGACCGTGGAGGCGTTCGCGAGCGCCTACACGGACTTCGACGCGGCCAACCTCGATTCCGAGAAGATGGACGCCGCGCACTTCTTCCCGCGCGAGGCCGTGAAGGCCATGGGCGATCTCGGCGTCCTCGGCATGACGATTCCCGAGGAATACGGCGGCAGCGGCTTTTCCTCGGCGGCGTACTGCCGGATGACGGAGACGATCGCGCCCCTCGACGCCTCGGCCTCGATCGTCGTGGGCGCCCACATGTCCATCGGCCTCAAGCCTCTTCTCCTCTTCGGAAACGAGGAGCAGAAGAAGAAGTGGCTGCCCTCTCTCGCGACCGGAAAGATGGTCGCGGCGTTCTGCCTCACGGAGCCGGAAGCCGGCTCGGACGCCGGCTCGCTCCGGACGACCGCCGTCTACGACCCCGCGACGAACGAGTACGTCCTGAACGGCACGAAGCAGTGGATCTCCAACGGCGGCTTCGCGCGTTTCTTCTCGGTGTTCGCGCGCATCCCTTCGGACACGCCTGAAAAGGACAAGCACAAGGAGATCGCCTGCTTCGCCGTGGTCGCGAACGAGGACGGGACCCTGCCCGGCCTCTCGCGCGGCGCCGAGGAGAAGAAGCTCGGCCTTTGCGCGTCGTCGACCTGCCAGATCATCTTCGAGAACTGCCGCATCCCGGCCGGGAACCTCATCGGGGAGAAGGGGCACGGCTTCAAGGTCGCCGTGGAGACGCTGAACACGGGCCGCACCTCGCTCGGCGCCGGCTCGGTCGGCGGCTCGAAGATGATGCTCAAGCTCGCGGTCGCGCACGCGACGCAACGCAAGCAGTTCAAGACCCGTGTGGCCGATTTCGAGATGATCCGCCACAAGATCACCCGCATGGCGGCGACGACGTACGCCCTGGAGTCGATGGTCTACCTGACGGCCGGGCTCGTGGACAAGGGCATCGGCGACTATTCGCTCGAGGGCGCGTGCTGCAAGGTGTTCGGCACCGAGGTGCTCTGGCAGAACATCAACGACGGCCTCCAGATCGCCGGCGGCAACGGCTTCATGAACGAATACCCGTACGGCCGCGCGCTTCGCGACAGCCGCATCAACATGATCTTCGAGGGCACGAACGAGATCCTGCGCCTCCTCCTCGCGCTCTCGGGCATGAAGGAGCTCGGCGACTCGTTGAAGGAGGTCCAGAGCGCGTTGAAGAGCCCGCTCGCGCAGCGCGGCGTCCTCACCGAGTACGCCCACAAGCGGCTCAAGGGCGTCATCACGCACGACAAGCTCACGAAGGTGCATCCGTCCCTCGCCCCCGAGGCGGACCAGATCGGCCGGTACGCCGGGCGTCTTCGCGAACGCGTGCGAGACGATCCTGCGCAAGCACGGCAAGAAGGTCGTCGACAAGGAGTACCAGCAGGAGCGCCTCGCCGACGTCCTCATCGACCTCTTCGCCCAGATCGCGACGCTCTCGCGCGTGACGGCTTCGATCGCGAAGAAAGGCGAGGAGAAAGCCGCCGGGGAGGTCGAGATCGCGCGCTGGTTCTGCTACGAGGCCAAGCACCGCATGGTCGCGAACCTCAAGGCGCTCGAGAGGAACCGCGACGCCGAATGCACCTCGATCAGCGACCGCGTGTACGAGGCGGGCGGCTATCCCTACGATCTCTGGGCGTAGAGACGGAGAGGGGACCGGAAGATTTTCTTGCGAATGAGATTCGCAATGACCGGGCCGAGGGGCGAAGGCGTCGGTCGCGAAGCGAGGCGCCAGCCGCCAGGCCTTGACGCGCGAGCCCGCGGCCACCTCTTCATTCATAGAAACTCTTCCTCTTCCGACGCCCTTTCCCGTCGGGCCCGTCAACGTCCACGTGATCCTCCGCGATCCCATCACGCTCATCGACACCGGGCCCCTGACCGGACGAAGCCTGGGACGCGCTCCGAGCGGGCCTCGCCGGGCTCGGCCTCGCCGTCTCCGACGTGAAGCGCGTCCTCCTCACGCACGGACACCAGGATCACTACGGCCTCGCGGAGAAGGTGGCCGACGCGTCGGGCGCGGCGCTCTACGGCGGGAGGCTCGACCGCCACAATTTCCGGCAGGAGCGGAGCCACGGGCTGCTCCTCGAGGCCATGGCCCGCGCCGGCTTCGGCCTCCTGCCGCGCCTCGCGGTCGTCGCCTCCGTCACCGCCGTCGACCGCTTCGCGAAGCCGCTCGAGGCGTGGGACGAGCTCGCGGGCGGGGAAACCCTGCCGGGCGACGGCTGGTCCGTCGTCGTGCGGTCCGACGCCCGGGCACACGCCCGGCAGCCTGACGTTCTCGATCCCGGAGGCGGGCGTCGTCTTCACGGGCGACACCGTCCTGAAGGAGATCACGCCGAACGCGGTCGTCGACGAGGATCCCGAGAAAGCCGGCCGCCCTTTTCGCAGCGTCACACGCTATTTCGAGACGCTCGACGAGCTCGGGAAGACGAGCGGCGCCGCGACGCTGCTCACCGGACACGGCGCGCCGGTCACGGACTGGCCGGCGCACCGCAAGACGCTCGACCGGCGGCACGGCCTTCGCGTCGGGCAGATCGAGCGCGAGCTGGAGAAGGGGCCGGCGGCGGTGCGCGACCTCGTGGCCGCGATCTTCCCGCGCGTGAGGACCCTCGAGGTCTTTCTCGCCTACAGCGAGATCCTCGGCTTCCTGATGTATCTCGAGGACGAGAAGCGCGTCGTGAAGCTCGTCGAGGAGACGCGGGACCGCTACCGGCTCGTCCGGCTGACCCGCGATGCCCTCAGCGGCAGCGGATCCTCAGCGACGAGGCGGTGTCCTCCCCGACGGCGGTGTTCCTGAGGTTGTTGTCGCGCTCGCGGAAGTCCGTGCGGCGGCCGCGGTAGCCGGGCATCTCGTAGAGAGTCAGGATGCAGCCCGGCGACACGTCCACGGAGCTCGCCATCCGCGAGCCGAAGCGCGTGCGGTCGAGGTCCGGTACGTCGCGGTGGAAGAACGCGCTCGGTCCGCGCCCCTCCCGGTCGCGGTAGAGGATGGCACCCCGCCGCTCGGACGGGCGGGACGGCTCGACGTCGGGCGGCGGAGGCTCGACGGGGGGCCTCCAGCCCGGATAATGCCCACGGCAGTTCACGCGCATCGAGGAGGCCCTGTCCTCCCCGACCATCGTGTTCGCGAGGTTGTTGTCGTTGTCGCGGAACACGGTGGAGCGGCCCCGGTAGTGGGGGAATTCGTAGAGAACTGCCGTGCAGCCCGGCGGCACGGCGATCGAGCTCGCCTTCCGGCTGCCGAACTGCGTGTACCTGAGGTCCGGCACGTCGTCGTGGAAGGTCTGGCTGGGGCCGTTCAGGTGGCGCTCCCGAAAGAGCGTGACGCCCTGGGCACGCGCGTCGCCGGCCGCGATGAGGCCGGCCGCGGCCAGGACCGCGAGCAGGAGAGACCGGAGTCTTGACATTCGCGTGAACCTCCGAGAGTCCGAACGTTACATCAGGGACGCGGTCCAAGGGCGCCGCAAACGGGAGCGAGCTTACTTTGGTATTCTCCGGTTTCGGAGGACCGCCAGATGGCCGATGAAATGAAGGCTTCCACGCCCCTGAGTGCCGGTTCGACCGCTCCCGATTTCTCGCTGTCGGCTCGCTCGGGCAAGACGATTTCGCTGCATGACTATCGTGGCAGCAAGGACGTTTTGATCTATTTCTACCCGAAAGACGACACTCCCGGATGCACGCGCGAATCGTGCAGCCTGCGCGATTCCTGGGGCGCGCTGCAGGCCGCCGGGATCGAGGTTCTCGGAATCTCCCGCGACGACGCCGCGTCGCACAACGCGTTCGCCGCCAAGTACAACCTGCCGTTCGAGCTCCTGACGGACGCCGATCACGCGGTGCACGAGGCGTATGGCGCATGGGGTCAGAACCCGAATCCCGCGTGGGGAGTCGGTCCGCTCAGGAAATCGTTCCTCGTGGGCAAGGACGGGCGAATCCGCCAGGTCTTCGACAAGGTCGACACCGAGCACCACGCCGAGCAGGTGCTCCGGGCCGCCGGCGTCGCGGTGGCTCCGAAACCCGCGCCGGCTCCCCCTCCTCAACCGGCACCGAGACCCGCTGCTCCTCAGGCCGCAGCTCCCCCGCCGGCCCCGAAGCCGCCGACCCCTCCGGCGCCGAAGCCGGCGGCCCCGCCGGCTCCGAAGCCGCCGGCTCCTCCCGCTCCGAAGGCCGCGGCTCCGGCGGCCAAGGCGCCCCCAAGAAGAAGGCCGCTCCGAAGAAGAAAGCCGCTCCCAAGAAGAAAAAGGCGGCCGCGAAGAAGAAGCCCGCGAAGAAGAAGCCCGCGAAGAAGAAGCCCGCGAAGAAGAAGGCCGCGAAGAGGTCCGCCCCGAAGAGAAAAGCCGCCCGGAAATCGGCTCCCAAACGGAAAGCGGCGAAGAAGAAGTCCGCCCCGAAGAGGAAGAAGGCCGCGAAGAGGTCGCGCAAGCCGGCGAAGAGGTCGGCGAAGCGGAAGAAACGCTGACACCATGAACGACGGCGGGCCGAGGCATTCTCCGGCCTGTCGAGCAGCCCACTGGAAAGAGCACATGTCGCATCGCCTCACGAAACAACAGATGAAGACCGATCAGCTCCAGCACGCGCTGACGGATGCGCGGGACTATGTCACCACGCACCGGTCCGAGACGACGCGCTGGGCGCTGATCGCCGGGCGGCGCCGTCCTCGTCGTCGGCGCCATCTGGGGCGGAATCGTCCTGAGAAACGGCCGTCTCGCCGCGCGCCTGTCGTCCGCGCTCGCGCTGTTCGACGCGCCGCTCGCGTCCGATGCGGCGCCCGGCATCCGGCATGCGCGTCTTCAAGGACGTCGCCGAACGGGCGGCGGCGGCGAGATCGGAGCTCGCCTCCCTCGCGAAGGACGCGCCGTCTTCCCCGGCGGGCCGCGCCGCGGCGGTCGTCGTGCTTTCGCTCGACGGCCCGAAGGCGGCGACCGGCGCGAACCTCGACGCCGCGAGGGCCTTCGCGAAGTCCGAAAGCGGCACGATCGTGGGCGGACTCGCGGCCATCGCGGCGATCGACGCCGAGGCGGCGGCGGGCCGCCCCAAGGAAGCGCTCGAGACAGCGAAGCAATACCTCGAGTCCAGCGACTCGCCCGTCGTCGAAGGACGTCCTCGTCTTCACGATGGCGGGTCTCTACGAAAAGACGGGACAGAACGTCGAGGCCAAGAGCTTCTACCAGCGCCTCGTCACGGACTTCCCGGATTCCCCTCTCCGGACCGACGCACAGCAGAAGCTCGCCAGCCTCTGACGCGCCGTGAAGCGTCGCGCCATCGTCATCGTCTGCGATGGCCTCGGCGTCGGGACGGCGCCCGATGCCGCGCTCTTCGGGGACGAGGGCAAGAAGACGCTCCAGCACATCCTCCGCGACGGCAAGCCGCACCTTCCGAACCTGACGGGCCTCGGCCTTCTCCACACGATGTACGCCGACGCGCCCGCCGCCCTGCCCGCGCCCACGGGCGCTTTCGGCCGTCTGGCCGCGGCCGCCGCCGGAAAGGACACGACGACGGGGCATTGGGAGCTGATGGGGCTCACGCTCGACGTGCCCTTTCCCCTCTATCCCGACGGCTTTCCTCCCGAAGTCGTCGAGCCGTTCGAGAAGGCGATCGGCCGGAAGGTGCTGTGGAACAAGCCCGGCGTCGGGGACGACGATCCTCGAGCAGCTCGGCGACGAGCACGTGAGGACGGGCCGGCCGATCCTCTACACCTCCGGCGACTCCGTCTTCCAGATCGCCGCGCACGAGGACGTCGTTCCGATCGACGACGCTCTACGCGTGGTGCCGGGACGGCGCGCGGGATCCTGAAGCCGCCGCACCAGGTCGGCCGCGTCATCGCCCGGCCCTTCGTCGGGGCGAACGGAAAGTACCAGCGCACGCACCGGCGAAAGGACTTCTCCGTTCCGCCGTCCGGCGAGACGCTTCTCGACCGCGCGGCCCGGTGCGGGGCCTGACGGTGCACGCTCTCGGCAAGATCGAGGACATCTTCTCCGGACGAGGCATCGCGACGGCGGTGCACACCGTCTCGAACCGCGACGGCATCGAGAAGACGATCTCCGCGATCCGTGACCGCCACGACGACTTCGTCTTCACGAACCTCGTCGACTTCGACACGAAGTACGGGCATCGAAACGACGTCGCCGGCTACGCGAAATCCCTCGAGGAGCTGGACTCCTTCCTGCCTTCGATGGTGGCTGCCCTTCGTCCGGGCGACCTTCTGATGCTCTCCGCGGACCACGGGGGCGACCCCTGCGACTCGTCCACGGACCATACGCGTGAGTACGTGCCGATGGTCGCGGCGGGCCCGGGCGTGACGGGCGGGGCCGACATCGGCACGCGGAAGACGTTCGCCGACCTCGGCGCGACGGTGGCCGAGCATCTCGGCGTCGCGCCGCTTCCCGGCACGAGCTTCCTCGGCGCGATCCATCCGGCGGCCTGAGGGGCCGCCGGGCGCGCGTGTCCCGCACGGCCCGGCCCGTCTGCTCTTATACTTGCGACCGGATCTCAGATGACGACTGCGGGCACCGTGGATTCCGGAACGCTCGACCTCTTCGACAGGAGCCTCGCGCGCTGCGAGGCACGGCCGGACTTTCTCGACCTGTTCTACGAGAAGTTCATGGCCTCGTCGCCCGACGTGGCCGAGAAATTCGCGGGAACGGATTTCGTGCGGCAGAAGCGAGCCCTGAGAGCCTCTTTTCATCACCTGCTTCTCGTCGCGCAGGACCGCAAACAGACGCCGGACGCTTATCTTTCGGACGTCGCCTTACGGCACGGAACCGGGCACCTGAAGATAGGAGCCAGCCTCTACGACTTCTGGCTCGACAGCCTCCTCGAGACCGTGAAGGAGTGCGATCGGGAGTGGTCCGTCGAGGTCGACCAGGCGTGGGAGGCCGTCATGATGGTCGGCATCCGCTATCTCTGCCAGAGCTACCACGGCCGGCACGAGAAATGACGGCGGGATGCTTCCGGGCGCTCTCGCCTTCATCGTATTGCTCTGGCTCCTCCGCGCGGTCAATGCCGCTCTGAGCTTCGCCCTGATTCCCCGGCTCGCGCCGGCGCTTCCGCGAAAGCCCGGTGCGCCCTTCGTGTCGATCGTCGTCCCGGCGCGAAACGAGGAGCGCGACGTCGAGGAGGCGACGCGCAGCAAGTGCCTGCAGGACGACCCGGCCTTCGAGGTCGTCGTCGTGGACGACCGCTCCTCGGACGGCACGCGCCGCGATCCTCGCGGACCTCGAGAGCGAGTTCCCCGGCGTCCTCCGCGTCGTCGACGGCGTCGAGCCGCCGCTCGACTGGCTCGGCAAGCCGCACGCGCTCGACGAGGGCGCGCGCGCGGCTCGAGCGACGCGGCCGCACGACTGGCTCGTCTTCTCGGACGCGGACGTGGTCTTCGAGCCGGACCTCGTCGCCCGGGCCATGGCGCACGTGGAACGCCACCGCCTCGAGTTCCTGTCGCCTCTTGCCGTCGCTCGAGGCGAAATCCTTCGGGGAGAGGCTCATGGTGTCGACCGTCCCCGTCGGCCGCGTTCTGCTACTTCCCGGGCTGGCTCATGAACGTCCCGTCCGCCCGCCGCTTCGGCGGCGGGGGAGGCGTCTTCAACCTGATCCGGCGGGACCTCTTCGAGCGGATCGGCGGGCACGAGGCGCTCAAGGCCTCGGTCGTCGACGACATCCAGCTCGGACGCAACGCCCGCCTCGGCGGGGGCCGGACGGGAATCGCGATCGCGATCGACTCGGTGCGCGTACGCATGTACCACGGATTCGGCGAGATCGTGAAGGGGCTGGAGAAGAACGCCTTCTTCGCCATGCTCGCAAACCTGCCGCTGGCGGTGCTGATCCTCGGATGGTTTTTCTTAGAAGGTGAATTGGCCTACGTCGTCCTCCTGGGTGGAGCGCTCGAGTGGGCGGCACGGCACATCGGCGGTCCGGCGGCGCCGCCGCTGCTGCGCCCTCCTCGCGAGCTCCAGCGCGACACCCACCCTATTCACTTTCAAAGAGATCTCTCTTTCTCTCTCCATCGTCGTTCTGACGATCCTCGTCCGCGGCGCCGTCGACCTCCGCCTCCGCCTGGGGCTCGTCTCGACTCTGCTGCACCCACTCTGGGTGGCGGCCCTCACGTGGATCTTCGGCCGCTCGACGTGGATCAACGGAGTTCTCCGCCGCAACGAATGGAGAGGCCGCGTGCGGGACGCGCGGACCCTCCGGACCTGAGCGTGTCGGCCCGCTGCGCTCCTTCAGGGTATTCTTCCGCCACTTTCGAAAACCGGAGGTCTTCGTGGAGCGATTCACCGGTCTGATCGGTCTGGCGGTCGTGCTTGCCGTGGCGCTCGCGCTCTCGAAGAACCGCCGGGCGATCCGCTGGCGCACGGTCGGCTGGGCGTTCGCGCTCCAGATGGCGTTCGGGCTCGTCGTCCTCTACTGGGAGCGCGGCAAGCAGGCCCTGGAGTCGTTCTCGAACGGCGTCTCGCACGCCATCGCGTTCGCCGACCAGGGCTCGGGCTTCCTCTTCGGGTGGCTCGCCGGGCCGATGGACACGCTCGGCGAGAAGACGGGCATGCCCTATCCGGGGCTTCATCTTCGCCTTCAAGGTGCTCCCGATCATCATCTTCATCTGCGCGTTCTTCTCGATCCTCTACCACTTCGGGATCATCCAGGTGATCGTGAAGGGCATGGCGTGGGGGATGCAGAAGACGATGAAGGTCTCCGGCGCCGAGGCGCTCTGCGTGGCGGCGAACGTCTTCATCGGCCAGACGGAGGCGCCGGTCCTGATCGCGCCCTACATCGCGACGATGACGACGTCCGAGCTCCTCACGATGATGACGGGCGGCATGGCGCACGTCTCGGGCGCCGTCATGCTGGCCTACGTGACGATGGGGGCGCCGCTGAAATACCTCATCACGGCGTCCGTGATGGCCGCCCCGGGCACGTTCCTCATCTCGAAGATCCTCTGGCCCGAGACCGAGACGCCCGACGACGATGGGCACCGTGAAGATGCAGGTCGAGAAGACGAGCGCGAACTTCATCGACGCGGCGGCGAGCGGCGCCTCGCAGGGCATGATGCTCGTCCTCAACATCTCGGCGATGCTCATCGCCTTCGTGGCGCTCATCGCGATGCTGAACGGGTTCCTCGGGCTGGGTCGGGGCTTTCTGGGGCAACCCGGGCTTCTCGCTCCAGACGATCTTCGGATGGGTCCTCGGGCCGCTCGCCTGGAGCCTCGGGGCGCCGAAGCAGGACATGGCGACCGTCGGCAACCTCATCGCGAACAAGACGGTCATCAACGAGTTCTTCGCCTTCTCGATGATGAAGGACGTCGTCGGCGACGCTCTCGGAGAAGGGAAAGGTCATCGCGACCTTCGCCCTGTGCGGCTTCGCGAACTTCTCGTCGATCGGCATCCAGATCGGCGGGATCGGCGGCCTCGCGCCGTCGCGCAAGTCCGACCTCGCGCGGCTCGGCTTCCGCGCGCTCCTCGCCGGGTCGCTCGTGAGCTTCATGACGGCGGCGATCGCCGGCATTCTGATGGGCTAAGGAGGCCGTGATGGATTCCAGGCTCTCGGCCGCCGCGGAGTGGCTGCGCGGGCGGCTTCCGCATCCGCCGCTCGTCGGCGTGATCCTGGGCTCCGGGCCTCGGCGACTTCGCCGATGGCGTGGACGAGCGCGTCACGATCCCGTACGGCGACATCCCGGGATTCCCGGCGTCGGCCGTGGTCGGGCACTCGGGGACGCTCGTGGCCGGGCACGGTGCGCGGCGTCCCGACCGTCGTTCTCTCGGGGCGCGTCCACTACTACGAAGGGCACTCCGATGCCGGCCGTCGTCTTCCCCGCGCGCGTCCTCGGCCTCCTCGGCTGCCGGACCGTCATCGTGACGAACGCCGCCGGCGGCATCGACAAGTCTTTCAAGTCCGGCAATCTCATGCTCATCGAGGATCACATCAACGCGTTCGGGACGAACCCGCTCGTCGGGCGCGAACGACGAAGACCTCGGGCCGCGCTTCCCGGACATGTCGGACGCCTACCGCAAGGACCTCCGCGCGCTCGCGCTCGCCGTCGCGAAGCGGCAGCGAATCCCGCTGAAGCGCGGCGTCTACGTCGGCGTCCACGGCCCCTCGTACGAGACGCCGGCCGAGATCCGGGCCTTCCGCGCGCTGGGGCGCGCACGCGGTCGGCATGTCCACGGTGCCCGAGGTCATCGCGCTCAACCAGATGGGCGTCGGCGTCCTCGGCATCTCGTGCATCACGAACATGGCCGCCGGCGTCCTGAAGCAGAAGCTCGACCACCGGGAGGTCCTCGAGACGACGCAGCGGGTGAAGGGCGACTTCGTCCGGCTTCTGACGTTCCTCGTCCAGGCGCTCGGCACCGGGCGTTCGGGAGCCACCGAAGACGCTTTCTGCCGGCCCGCCGCCGCGTGCCCGCGATGGAAGAAGGCGAAGAAGAAGTGAGACTGCCGGCCGGCCCCTCACGGCGGACGAGGAGCGACGCCTCGTCGACGCGGCGCGGAAGGCGCGCGAGAACGCCTCGGCCCCGTACTCGGGTTTCCGGGTCGGCGCCGCGCTGCTCGCCGAGGACGGCACGATCTTCGGCGGCTGCAACGTCGAGTCGGCGTCGTACGGCCTGACCGTGTGCGGCGAGCGGACGGCCGTCTTCAAGGCGATCTCGGAGGGAGCGCGGGGGTTTCGCGCCGTCGCCGTCGTGACGGACGCCGACCCGCCCGCGTCGCCCTGCGGCGCCTGCCGGCAGGTGCTCTGGGACCAGTGCCGCGACATCGACGTCATCCTCGCGACGCCGGCGCGCGTCGTGAGCCGCATGCGGCTCTCGACGCTCCTCCCGCTGGCCTTCGAGTTCGAGGGGCCGAAATGAGGAAGAGAGAGAAGATGAAAGAGAAGAGAAGATTTCTTTGAAGGTGAATAGGGCAGCGGGAAGTGCCGGAGCGCCGGCGTTCGCGAAGGCGAATGCCGTCGGCTCTGCGCGCGACGTGTTCGGTCTCGTCGCGCTGACGCGCCTCGCCTTCGCGGCGCCGCCGGCCGCCCGCCGAGACCCCTCCCGCGCCTTCTAAGAAATCCCCGGTCTCCCTCGGTCTCTTCGGTCGACACCCTCGTCACGGCCGCGCACGTCCTGACGATGGACGGGTCGGATCGCGTCTTCTCTCCCGGCGCCGTGGCGATCAAGGAAGGCAGGATCGTCGCCGTCGGCACGCCTTCCGAGCTTCTTTCCCTTTATTCTCCGAAGCAGAAGATTTCCCGTCCCCGTTCCGCCGTGCTTCCGGGGCTCGTCAACACGCACACGCACGCCGCGATGAGCCTTTTCCGCGGCATCGCGGACGACCTGCCGCTCATGGATTGGCTGACGAAGTTCATCTTCCCGGCCGAGGCGAAGAACGTCTCGCCGGCGTTCGTGAAGGCCGGGACGACGCTCGCGTGCCTCGAGATGATCCGCGGCGGCACGACGACGTTCGCGGACATGTACTACTTCGAGTCCGACGTGGCCGAGGCCGTGGACGCCTGCGGCCTGCGCGGCGTCCTCGGCGAGACGTGGCTCGACTTCCCGGTGCCGGACCACAAGGACCTCGCCGAGTCGCAGAAAGTCACGCGCGCGTTCCTCGAGAAGTGGAAGGGACACGCGCGCGTCGTCGCGGCCGTCGCCCCGCACGCGCCGTACACGAACGCGAAGGAATCCCTCCTGGCCGCGAAGGCGCTCGCGGACGAGTTTCAGCGCGCCGCTCCTCATCCACCTCTCCGAGACGAAGGACGAGCAGAAGCAGATCGCGGAAAAGTACGGGACGACGCCGGCGAAATGGCTCGATGCGATCGGCTTCCTCGGCCCGAACGTCCTCGCGGCCCACTGCGTCTGGTGCGACGCGGACGACTTCCGCCTCCTCGCGGAGCGGAAAGTCGGCGTCGCGCACAACCCCGAGTCGAACATGAAGCTCGCCTCGGGAATCCGACCGTCGTCGGCGGCGCGCAAGGCCGGCGTCGACGTGGGCCTCGGTACGGACGGCGTCGCGGGCTCGAACAACGACCACGACATGTGGGAAGCGATGGACTTCGCCGGGCAAGCTGGCGAAGGTCTCGACGATGGACCCGACGGCCCTGCCCGCGAAGATCCTCCTGCGCATGGCGACGATCGAGGGCGCCCGGGCGCATGAAGATGGACGACCGCATCGGCTCGCTCGAGCCGGGCAAGCGCGCGGACCTCGTGGCGGTGGACCTTTCGGGGGCGCGCACGCAGCCCCTCTGGGACGTCTTCTCGACGCTCGTCTACGCCGTCAAGGAACGCGACGTCTCTCTCACGATGGTCGAGGGGCGCGTCCTCTGGGACGGCGCGCGCATCGCGACGGTGGACGAGGCGAAAGTCGTCCGGGACGCGGAGGAGTGGCGGAAGAGGATCGCGGCGTCCCTGGCCGCGTCCGCCGCCGCTCGAATGAGCCTCTTCGTCCGGACGATCGTGAAGAAGCGCGACGGCGGCGAGCTGTCGGAGGGCGAGATCGACGCCTTCGTCACCGGGGTCACGGACGGCACGATCACCGACGAGCAGGCGGCCGCGTTCCTGATGGCGGTCTGCTGCCGGGGCATGACGACCGCGGAATCGGCCGCTCTCACGTTCGCGATGATGAGGTCGGGAGAGACCTGGGATCTCTCGCGGCACGGCTTCGTCGCCGACAAGCATTCGACGGGCGGCGTGGGCGACAAGGCCACGCTCGTCCTCGCGCCGCTCCTGGCGGCCGTCGGCGTCAAGGCCGGCATGATGTCGGGCCGCGGCCTCGGGCACACCGGCGGCACGCTCGACAAGCTCGAGGCGATCCCCGGGTTCGTGACGGCCCTCCCGAAGCAGGACTTCGACCGGCTCCTCGACACCGTCGGGTGCGCGCTCATCGGCCAGACCGACTCGATCGCCCCCGCCGATCGCCGCCTCTACGCGCTGCGCGACGTGACGGGCACCGTGGAGTCGATTCCCCTCATCACGGCGTCGATCCTCTCCAAGAAGCTCGCGACCGGAGCTTCCGCCGTGGTCTTCGACGTGAAGACCGGGAACGGCGCCTTCATGGCGGACCCGAAGGACGCCGAGCGCCTCGGGAAGGCCCTCGTCGAGACGACGCGGGCGACGGGCCGCAAGTCCTCGGGCTATCTCACGGCGATGGATCGCCCGCTCGGCGAGGCCGTCGGGAACGCGAACGAGGTCGAGGAGTCGATCCGCATGCTCGGCGGCGAAGGCCCGGCCGACCTGCGCGAGAACACGCTCCTCCTCGGCGCGGACCTCGTCCTCGCCGCGGGTCTCGAGACGAGCGCGAAGGAGGCCCGGCGGCGGCTCAACGCCGCCCTCTCCGACGGCCGGGCGCTGGAGGTCTTCCGCGAAGCTCATCGCGGCGCAGGGCGGAGACGCGACGGTCTGCGACGATCCGAAGCGGCTCCCGCAGCCCGTTTCCCGGCGCGACGTCCCGGCGCCCGCATCCGGCGTCGTCACCCGAATCGCGACGCGGGAAATCGGCCTCCTCGCGATCGAGCTCGGCTGCGGACGCGCGAAGAAAGACGACGTCGTCGACCCGGCTTCGGGCTTCCGCGTGAAGAAGAAGCCGGGCGACGCCGTGGAGAAGGGCGAGCCCCTTCTCGTCGTGGAGCTGGGGCCGACGGCGAAACCGAACCCCACGTTCTACGACCGCCTCGCGAGCTGCTTCACGATCGCGCCCGCGGGCACGAAGGTCGAGTCGCTGCCGTTCGTCGTCGGAACGCTGTGAGCGGGAGCAGCCCCCGGATTCACGCCGCAGGGCCGCGCGCCGCTGGCCGTCTGACCGTCTAGACTCACGACAGATTGAGTCTCACGGCCGGAGCCCGTCTGGGTGCCTACGAAATCCTCGGTCCACTCGGCGCGGGCGGGATGGGAGAGGTCTACCGGGCGCGGGACGCGCGGCTCGGGCGAGAAGTCGCGGTCAAGGTCCTGCCGGAAGCGTTCTTCGAGGACAAAGAGCGGGTCGCCCGCTTCGAGAGGGAAGCGAAGCTGCTCGCGGCACTGAATCACCCGGGCATCGCGGCCATCTACTCATTCGAAGAAATCCCCGGTCTCCCCGGTTTTCCCGGGAGGCACATCCTCGTCATGGAGCTGCTCGAAGGAGAGACGCTGCGCGAGTGCCTCCGCGCCGGGCCGCTGCCGCTGCGGAGGGCCGTCGACGTCGCCGTCCAGATGGCTCAGGCCTTGGCGGCCGCTCACGAGAAAGGGGTTGTTCACCGCGACCTCAAGCCCGAGAACATCGTCCTGACGAAGGATGGCCGCGTCAAGATCCTCGACTTCGGTCTCGCGAAGCTCTCGCCGCCGGCGCTGGCCGAAAAGGACCTCACGTCGGCCGGGACAGGGTCGCTCCTCACCGAAGCGGGAGCCGTGTTCGGGACGGTGGGCTACATGTCGCCGGAGCAGGTGCGCGGGGAACCCGTCGACGGGCGCTCCGACATCTTCAGCTTCGGGACGATTCTCTACGAGCTGCTCGCGGGAACAAACCCATTTCGGGCCGCCACGTCCGCCGAAACGATGACCGCGATCCTCAGGCACGAGCCGCTGCCTCTTTCAGAGTCGCCGGTTGCCGCGGCGCCCGCGCTCGCGGCAATCCTGTCGCGCTGCCTGGAGAAGAAGCGCGAGGCGCGCTTCCAGTCCGCGGCCGATCTGGCCTTCGCTCTCGAGGGCGTCTCGGCGGCGCGGACGCAGACCGGAATCGCGCCCGCGGGCTCGTCGGCGCGTCGCCGACACGCTCTGACGATCGCCCTCGCGTTCGTGGCCGGCGCGGCGTTCGCCGGCGCCCTCGGATGGGCATGGACTCGAAGGGCCGCGCGTCCGCTTTCCCCACGCGCCATCCGATTGTCCGTGCCTCCACCGCCGAACGGTCAATTCGTCCAGTCGCGCGAAACGACCTTCCTCGCGATGTCGCCCGACGGGGCACACGTTGCGTACGTGGCGTCTGACCCGCAGGGAGGGCGTCGCGTCTGGCTTCGGACTCTGTCCACGTTGGAGACGAGGCCGCTCGCCGGGACGGAAGGAGCGCGGTCCGTGTTCTGGTCGCCCGACAGCGCCTCGCTCGCGTTCTTCGCCGAAGAGAAGCTGAAACGGCTGGAGCTGCCGGCGGGCGCTCCGGTGGTGATCTGCGACGTGGCGGGCCGCACCGGCAAGTCCGGAACCTGGGGCCGCGACGGCGGCATTCTCTTCACGAGCATTCAGGGAGAGGCGATCTACCGGGTTTCCTCGTCCGGAGGCAAGCCTGTGGTCGAACGCCAGCTTGACTTCTCGCGGGACGAGACTCGCGTCGGCTGGCCCTGGTTCCTGCCGGACGGCGAGCGCTTCCTCTACGTGCTGCGCGAAGGCGCGACGGACCATCTCGTGCTCTCGGCGCCCGGACGGCCGGCGCGCGTCCTCATGCCGATGGCCTCCCGGGTCCAGTACGCCGACCCCGGCTATCTCGTTTTCGTTCGGGAGGGAACTCTCGTCGCGCAGCGCTTCGACTGGCGGAGCGGACGACTGGCGGGTGACCCGTTCTCGATCGCCGAGCACGTCACCTACTTCCACCCGAACGGCAATGCCGCTTTCACCACGTCGCGAACAGGCACACTCGCGTACCAGCCCCGGGAGGACGTCCAGCGTCTGGCTTTTTTCGACAGGACAGGGACGGAAGTTGGGGTCGTGGGTGCACGCGGGAACTACGTCACCGTCGCAATCGCGCCCGACGGCCGGCGGGTACTCTTCGACCGCCAGCACCCGGAGACGAGCACGCTCGAAGTCTGGTCGCTCGATCTCGAGAGAAACGTCGAGACGCGTGTTTCGTCCGGGCCGTACAGTGTCGCGTTGCCTCTCTGGCTTCCCGTGGGAAGCCAGATCGTGTACTCGGTGACCCGATACGGCCCGCCGAGCCTCGCGCGGCGGGACCTCGCCACGGGAAAGGAAGAGCAGCTCCTCTCGAACAGGGCCTTCCAGATCGCGCATGCGGTCTCACCCGACGGCGCGACGCTGGTGTACGGCGAACGCACCGACCGCGGCGCCTTCGACCTCTGGACGCTTCCTCTCGCGGGCGGAGGGAAGCCGGCGCCGCTGATACAGTCGCCGGCCAACAAGAGTGAGGCGCGTTTCTCGCCGGACGGCCGCTTCATCGCGTTCCTGTCCGACGAGTCGGGGAGGTCCGAGGTCTACGTGACGCCGTTTCCGGTACCGGGCGAGAGAGTCCGCGTCTCGACCGGAGGGGCGCGGAACGTGCGCTGGAGCCGCCTGGGCGAGCTTCTCTTTCTCTCTGACGACTTGCACATGACGTCGGTGCCGGTCCGAACGTCTCCTTCGCTCCAGCTCGGCGTTCCGACGGCGCTGTTCGCGCTGAAGGGAGAAGCCTGGAAGAGCTTCGACGTTTCGCCGGACGGAAAGCGATTCCTCGGCATCGTACCGGAAGTCGTGGCGGACCAGCTCCCGCTCACGGTCGTCGTCAACTGGACATCCGAGGTCGAGAAATGATTCCCGCGGTGTCTTTTCTCGGGATCCTGCAGCGCTGATGACGCTGACCGCAGGCGCGCGTCTCGGCCCCTACGAGATCCTCGCCCCACTCGGCGCGGGCGGGATGGGAGAGGTCTACAAAGCCCGTGACGCGCGCCTCGGCCGAGAGGTTGCGATCAAGGTCCTGCCGGAAGAGTTCTTCGAAGATGGGCAAAGAAGAACCCGCTTTGAGAGGGAAGCGCGCGCCCTCGCGAGCCTGAACCATCCGGGCATCGCCGCAATTCATTCCTTCGAAGAAATCCCTGCTTCTTCTCCTTCCTCCTCGCGGCATCTCCTCGTCATGGAATTGCTCGACGGCGAAACGCTGCGCGAACGGTTGCAAGCCGGGCCGCTGCCGCCGAGGAGGGCCGTCGACGTCGCCGTCCAGATGGCTCAGGCCTTGGCGGCCGCTCACGAGAAAGAGATCGTCCACCGCGACCTGAAGCCGGAGAACGTGTTTCTGACGAACGACGGCCGGGTGAAGATCCTCGACTTCGGGCTGGCGAAGCTCTCGACGCGTGGGCCGGAGGCAGGGAAGCTGACGTCCGCGGGAACGCTGTCGCTGCTCACCGAAGCAGGCACCGTGTTCGGGACGGCAGGGTACATGTCGCCCGAGCAAATACGGGGCGAACCCGTGGACTACCGGTCGGACATCTTCGGGTTCGGCACGATCGTCCACGAGATGATCTCCGGGAAGAACCCGTTCCGCCGCGAGACGCCGCCGGAGACGATGACGGCCATCCTGAAGGAAGAGCCGCCGCAGCTTTCGGAGGCGCCGTCGCTCTCGTTGATCGCCGCCCGCTGCCTCGAAAAGAAGAAGGAACGGCGCTTTCAGTCGACAGAAGACCTCGCGTTCGCACTCGACGCGCTCTCGATGGGGTCCCCATCGGGAGGCCTCGCGCAGCCGGCGAGTCAGCCGCTGGCGAAGCGGCAAACCCGGCTGCAATGGATTGCGTTCAGCGCTGCCGCCGCCCTTCTCCTGACCGGAGCCTGGCTCGTTTCGAAGCGGGCTGAAACGCCTCCGCCGATGAACTTCGAGCGACTGACATTTCGTCGGGGCGTCGTATGGTCGGCACGCTTCGCACCGGACGGCCACACGGTCGTCTATGGAGCTGCGTGGGAAGGCAAGCCGGTCGAGCTGTTCGAGACGCGTGTCGGAAGCACCGAGTCGCGATCCCTCGGATTCGAACCCGGAAACATTCTCGCGGTCTCGCGGGCGGGAGAGATGGCGATTGCGCTTCGACCCCGCTTCCTCACCATCTTCAATCATCCGGGCACCCTCTCGCAGGCGTCCCTCTCGGGAGGAGCGGCGCGCGAGCTGCTCGCGGACGTCAACGCGGCGGACTGGAGTCCGGACGGGAAGGAGCTTGCCGTTGCGCACGCCTCCAGGGGAAAGTCCCTTCTCGAATTTCCTCCCGGGAAGGTCATCCATGAACCGGAGGGAGTCCTCGGCGCTCTCCGCTTTTCGCCGGACGGCCGTCTGATCGCGTTCTGGGAATACGTCCCATCCGGCGCGCGTGTCGTCGTCGTTTCCAGCGACGGAAGCGGACGCAGGGTCTTGTCCGACGGTTGGAGACCTCCTTCTCGCGGGCTGGCGTGGTCGCCGAGCGGGCGGGAGATCTGGTTCACCGGCCTTCGAGACGCGAGGCGATCCGAGATCTATGCCGTCGATCTTTCCGCGCGAGTGCGACTCGTCACCAGAACGCCCGGGTGGCTCGAGCTTTTCGACGTCGCCCGGAACGGACGAGTCCTCATGGGCCATTTCGTGGCAGGCCCCGGGGTGGTCGCTCGCGCCCCTGGCGCCTCCGCCGAGCTCGATGTCTCGTGGCTGGGATTGTCGATTCTGGGGGATCTGTCTCAGGACGGCAGGATCGCCGTGTTTACCGAGGAAGGCATCCTCTATCTGAGGAAGACCGACGGCTCCGCGGCCGTGCGCCTCGGGACGGGCTTCGACCGTGGTCCCATGGCGCTCTCACCCGACGGAGCGTGGGTGGCCGCCGCGATGCTGGGATCGCGCCCCCGGGTGACGCTTATGCCGACGGGAGCCGGCGCCACCCGGGAGCTCGCTCTCGGGGACCTCGAGGGTGTCAGCGCGGTGCTCTGGACGCACGACTCGAAGACGATCTTCCTCCTGGGCTGGCAGAAAGGGCACGGTGCGTGCATCTACCGGCAGAGTCTCTCCGAGCAGAATCCTCAGCCCATCACGGCGGAGATCCTGAGCCCCTCCCAGGGCGCCGACGGGCTCGTTCTTTCGCCCGATGGGCGAAGTCTGGCCCTGATGAGCGGCGGGACCGTGCGGCTTTTCTCGGCCGAAGGCACGGCCCTGCGGACGATGCCGGGAGACTTCTCAGGACACACGTTGATCGGCTGGACCTCGGATGGTCGCGCGCTCCATTCCTATCAGCCGGAGGATCTCCCGGGCCGCGTCTACCGCCTCGACCTCGCGACGGGAGAGCTGAAGGTCGTTCGCGAGCTGTTGCCCGCCGATCCGGCGGGGATCTGGCGAATCCACCCAGTCCGCATCACACCCGACGGCAGCTCCTACGCGTACACCTATGCACACCGAGTCGGCGATCTCTACGTCTTCGATGGGTTGAGGTGAGAGGGCCGGCTCTGGACGTGACCAGGCAGCCCTTCGTTTATCCTCCCCGCGGTGCTGTATCGGCTCGAAAACGTCCGCAAGAGCTTCGGGACGAAGGACGTCCTTCTGGACGCCACGTGGCAGCACGACCCGGGCCGGATCGTGGGCCTCGTCGGGCGGAACGGGGCGGGGAAGTCGACCGTCCTGAAGATCGTGCAGGGGCTCGTGGAGCCCGACGGCGGCAAGCTGCTACGTCGCGGGCGGAACGACGTTCGCCTCGCTCGACCAGGCGGTCGAGCCGGAGGGCAACGAGCCGCTCCGGGCGTTCGTCGCGCGCGCCCAGGAGCCCCTGCTCGCGCTCGAGCGCGAGATGCGGCGCCTCGAGGAGGCCATCGCCACGCACGGCGCCGGCGGCGACCGCGCCGCGCTCGACGTGCTCCTGGCCGAGCACGACGACGTGCGCGAGCATTTCGAGCGCGCGGGCGGCTACGAGGCCGACGCGCGCGTGGACCGGGTGCTCATGGGCGTCGGTCTTCCGCGAGCGCTCTGGGACCGGCCCGTGGGCGAGCTTTCGGGCGGGCAGAAGCACCGCGCCCAGATCGCCCGGCTGCTTCTGACGGACGCCTCGGTCCTCCTTCTCGACGAGCCCACGAACCATCTCGACGTCGTCGGAATCGAGTTCCTCGAGGGCTGGCTCGTGGAGCGGAAGACGGGCGCCGGACTCTCGGCGCTCGTCGTCTCGCACGACCGCCGCTTTCTCGACGCCGTCGCGGACCGGATCGTCGAGGTGGCGCACGGACGTCTCGAGGACTATCCGGGCGACTACGCCACGTACCGCAAGCTCAAGGCCGAGCGCGAGCGCCTCCGCGCGAAGGAGGCCGAGAAGCAGCGGCAGATGATCGAGCGGACCGAGGATTTCATCCGCCGCAACATCGCGGGCCAGAAGACGAAGCAGGCGCAGAGCGCGGCGGAAGATGCTCGCGCGAATCGAGCGGATCGAGGCGCCGCGGGAGGACGCGAACGAGGTCTCGATCCGCTTCGAGGAGGCACGCGTCTCCGGAGGGCGCGTCCTCGAGGCGAAGAAGCTCGTGCCGGGCTATCGGGAGACGGGTCCGCTCCTCCAGCCCGTGTCGTTCCTCCTCCGCCGCGGGGACCGCCTCGCGCTCTGGGGGCCGAACGGCTGCGGCAAGACGACGCTCCTGAAGACGCTCGCGCGCGTGCTGCCGCCGCTCTCCGGCTCGGCGGTGCCGGGCACCGGCGTCCTCACCGGCTACTACGACCAGGAGATGGGCGACCTTCCGGTCGCGGCGACGGCGCTCGACGTCGTGATGGACCTCGATCCCACGATGAAGGAGAGCGAGGCCCGCGACTTCCTCGCGCTCTTCGACTTCCGGGGCGACGAGGTCTTCCAGAAGATCGCGACCCTCTCGGGCGGCGAGAAGGGGCGCCTCTCGCTCGCGCGCATCGTCTTCGGCGGCGCGAACTTCCTGCTCCTCGACGAGCCCACGAACCACCTCGACCTCGACGCGCGCGAGCAGCTCGAGGACGCGCTGGAGGCGTTCGAGGGCGCGATCGTCTTCGTGAGCCACGACCGCTGGTTCGTGGACCGCATCGCGACGCAGATTCTCGAGATCGCGCCGGGCGGCGCGGCCGAGCTGCACGACGGCAACTACTCGGACCTCGTGAAGAGGAAGAAGGAAATTCTTGCTCCCTCGCAGGACGACTCGCAGAGCGTGACGACCTACAGTGGGGCGAGGAAGAGCGCTTTTTCTTCGAAGGGGAAGAAGCAAGAAAGGCGCCTGCGGTCGGCGCCGCCGGAGCGAATCCCGGCGCGGTGCGTCAGCCCTCTTCACCTTCTAAGAAATCTTCGTCTCTTCGCCCCGACCGCGCCGCCGAGAGGCGGCGCCTGAAGAATCAGAGAATCCTCTCCGACCTCGAAGAGGCGATCTCGCGCCTCGAGGAAGAGATCCGATCGCTCGACCTCTCCCTTGCGAACCCCGACGTGTTCCGCGACGGAGACAAGGTCCGGCAGGTGAAATCCGCGCGCGAGCAGGCCAGAAGGACGCTCGAGGCGAAGCTGTGGGAATGGGAGGAGACGTCGCGCAAGCTCCAGACGGGCGCGGAGGTGCCGGCGTGAGCGCAGGCGCGCCGCCGCGCCCGGGCACGGCCTCGATCCTGGCCGTCGGCAGCGAGCTGCTCGGCACGGCGCGCCTCGACACGAACTCGCTCTACCTCACGAGCCGGCTCGACGCCCTCGGGATCCCGGTCGTGCGGAAGGTCTGCGTGGGCGACGAGCTGGGCCGATCTCCTCGCCGAGATTTCCGCTCGCGCTGGCGCGCGCGCCCCTCCTCGTCGTGACGGGCGGGCTCGGGCCCACGGACGACGACCGCACGAAGGAAGCCGTCGCGAAAGTGCTGGGACGCGCGCTCGTGCGGGACGAGGCGATCCTCCTGCGCCTCAGGGAGCGCTTTCGCCGGCGCGGCCTCGAGATGCCGAAGGTGAACGAGAAGCAGGCGGACGTGATCGAGGGCGCCGTCGTCCTCGCGAATCCCCGCGGGTCGGCTCCCGGCTTTCTCGTGGCGGCCGGAGGGTCGACCGTCGTCCTCCTGCCCGGAGTGCCGCTCGAGATGAAGGCGATGTGGGCCGACGCCGTCGAGCCCCTCCTCGCGCGCGGCGCGGCGGCCGGGCTGCACCGGCGCACGCTGAAGATCGCGGCGATGCCCGAGAGCGTCGTCGAGACGCTCGTCAAGCCCGTCTACGCCGCCTATCCCGAAGTGCCCGTTCACGATTCTCGCCGCGCCCGGCGAGGTGCAGCTCCAGTTCGCGGCGCGCGGGACGCTCGAGGAGGCGTCGCGCGTCCTCGACCGCATCGAGGGCGATTTTCACAAGGCGCTGTCGGGCGAGATCTTCGGCCGTGACGACGACACGCTCGAAGGGGTCGCGGGCGACCTCCTCCGCGCCAGGGGCCAGACGCTCGCGCTCGCCGAGTCGTGCACGGGAGGCCAGCTCGCCGAGCGCGTCACGGAAATCCCGGGCTCGTCGGAGTACTTCCTCGGCGCCGCCGTCACCTACGCGAACGCCGCGAAGGCCGATCTCGTGGGCGTCTCGGCGGCCACGCTCGAACGCCACGGGGCGGTCTCGGAGGAGACCGCGCGCGAGATGGCGCTCGGCGCGCGCAAGAGATTCGGCGCGACGATCGGGCTTTCGACGACGGGCATCGCGGGCCCCGGCGGCGGCACGCCGGAAAAGCCCGTCGGCACCGTTCACGTCGCGCTCGACGCGGCGGACGGAACGCGCCTTCACAAGAGGCTCCTCCTGCCCGGCGAGCGCTCGCTCATCCGGCGCTGGACGACCTCGACCGCGCTCGGGATGCTGCGCAAGCACCTTCTCGGCCTACGACGGAGGCCGCCGGTGACGCGCGAGCTCGCGTGTCTCGTCGCGGCCTACCTGCTCGGGTCGATCTCCTTCGCGATCGTCCTCGTCCGCGTGTTTCGCGGCGTGGACGTGAGGCGCGAGGGGTCGGGCAACGCGGGCGCCACGAACGTGCTCCGAACGTCGGGGAAGGGGCTCGCGATCGCTGACGATGCTCCTCGACGTCGCGAAGGGCACGGCCGCGGTGCTCCTGATGCAGGCCGTCACGTACGATCCGCGCTGGCTCGGGGCGGCGGCGTGCGCGGCCGTGCTCGGGCACGTCTTCCCGGTCTGGTTCGGATTCCGCGGGGGCAAGGGCGTCGCGACGGCGATCGGGGCGTTCTCGGCGCTGTGCGCCGCTCGCGGTGCTCGCGGTCGTGGCCGCCTTCGTCGCCGTCGTCGCCGCGACGCGCTTCGTGTCGCTCGGCTCGATCACGGCGGCCTGCCTTCTGCCGCTCGCGATGCGGCTCCTGTTCCACGCGCCCGATCGCGGAAGTCGCGGCCGCCTCGGCGGTCACGATTCTCCTGATCGTCTCGCATCGCGCGAACATCCGGCGGCTCCTCGAGGGAACCGAGCGCCGCCTCGGACGGAGGAACTCGTGACCCGGCTCGCGATCGTCGGAACCGGCGCCTGGGGCACCGCGCTCGCCATCCACGCCGCGAACGCGGGGCTCGACGTGGCGCTTCTCGGCCGCCGTCCGGACGTCGTCGAGCGGCTCGCGAGCGACGCGCGCCCATCCCGCGCTCGCGGGGGCTCTTCCGATTCCGCCGCGGGTGACGATCACGACCGACCCGCGTGAGGCGTTCTCGGGGGTTTCCGCCGTCCTCTGGTCGGTCTCCGTGCAGGCCACGGCGGCGGAGCTCGAGCGGCTCGCGCCGTTCTTCCCGCCCGTGCCTCTCGTCGCGACGTCCAAGGGCCTCGAGATCGGCTCGCGCCGGCGGACGACCGAGATCATGTCGTTCGTGACGGGACGGACGGACGGCCTCGCCGCGCTCTCGGGCCCGACGTTCGCGGCCGAGGTCGCGCGCGGCCTTCCGGCGGCGGCCGTCGTCGCGAGCGCGGACCCGGACGTCGCCACGGGGCTTCAGAAGCTCCTGTCCTCTCCGACGCTGCGCCTCTATCGCTCGGCCGACGTGCTGGGCGTCGAGATCGCGGGAGCCGCGAAGAACGTCGTGGCGATCGCCGCCGGCCTCGTGGACGGCCTTCGCCTCGGCCACAACACGCGGGCGGCGCTCCTCACGCGCGCGCTCGCCGAGATCCGGCGGCTCGGCGACGCGCATCGGCGGGAGCCCCGAGACGTTCTCCGGACTCGCGGGCACGGGAGACCTCATTCTCACCGCGACGGGCGATCTCTCGCGGAACCGGCGTGTCGGGCTCGCGCTCGCGTCCGGAAAGTCGCTTGCCGAAGCGCTGGCCGCGCTTGGCGGCGAGGTGGCCGAGGGCGTCGCGACGTCGCCCGTCCTGCTCGAGCTCGTCGAAGGATGCGGGCGTCGAGATGCCGATCGCCGCGATGGTCGCGTCGATTCTCTCGGGCCAGACGACGCCCACGGACGCCGTGCGCAATCTCATGACGCGTACGCTCAAGGAGGAGAAGGTCTGAGCGAGGACTCGGCTCCCGCGGTCGTCCATGCGGTGGTTCCCGGCTCCCAGATCGTGGTTCCTCCGGGGCTGGGGCTCTTCTACGCGCGGGTGAACGCGCCCGGCGACGAGCCTCCTGCCGGAGAAGGGCCTCGTGGACGTCGCGGTTCTCGACATGCACCACGGCTACGCGAATCTCGGGCACGCGTCGATCGTGGAGAGTCTCCTCAACTACGCGCACGACGTGCGGCAGCGCCGCGCCGGCGCGCCGGCGGTCCGGGTTCTCAGCTACGACGTGCGCCGGGGCTTCGCGGTGCCGTCTCTCTCCGCGCGGTTTCCGCTCGTCGTCGGCTCGGGCGGTCCCGGCGCCCTCGACCCGCGCGAGAACGACGGCGTCTCGGCCGGCTCGCAGGGCATCCTCGAGAATCCCGGATGGGAAGCTCCCCTCTTCCGGTTCTTCGACGGCGTGCTCGCGACCCCGGACACGGCGATGCTCGGGCATCTGTCATTCCTTCGGCCTCCTCGCGCGCTGGGGCGGAGTCGCCCGCGCGGTCCTGCGAGGGCCGGAAAGGGGAGGCAAGAGCGCCGGCATCGTCACGAACGTCCTCACGGACGACGCCCGGGCGCACCCCTTCTTCGGCGACTACTTCGCCGAGAACGGAGGCCCCGAGGTCAAGGTGCTCGACAGCCGCCTCTTCGACCTTCTCCCGACGGGCTCGGGCGCGGCGCGGCCGCTCGGCTTCGACTGTGACCGCCCGGGGACGGGACGCGGCGAGGCCGTGACGATGTTCGAGTTCGCGCGCCCTCCGGGCGACGCCGTTCCGCGCATCTGGGGAGTGAACCACCATCCCGAGATCGGCGACGTGGGCCTCCAGCGCGAGCGGCTCGAGCGGCTCTGGCAGAACGGCGGCGTCTCCGAGGCGTGGTACCGCGAGCGCCTCTCGGCCCTCGACGCCTGGAACGCCTCGGCCGCGACGGAGCAGGGCCTCCAGCGCACGACGCGCTGGACGTTCGAAAAGCCGCTCCGCATCCACCTCGAGCGCGCGCTGGAAAAGTAAACGCGCCGGTCCGCCTCAGCGCTTCGCTTCGTCGCGGCCGGCGGGGAGCAGGCCGTGCAGGTCGCAGTGGCCGGCGTGCGGGTGGTGAAGAGCGCCCGCGACGTCGTAGTCCACGTGGTCGCCGTGGGGAACGCTCTCGTGCCCGCAGGCGGCCCCGTGGGTCTCCCCGCACTCGACGGGCGCGCAGGCGACCGGCCGCGTGCGATCCACCTCGAGACGGTGCTCGTCGAGGTGGCCCTCGTGGGGCGCGTGAAGGTGTCCGTCGTGGAGATAGTCCGCGTGGTCGCCGTGGCGCACGGCCTTGTGGCCGCAGCTCGGGCCGTGCTCGTGCGCGTGGGTGTGGTGTTCGCGGCAGGGCACGACGGGCCTCCCGGCACATCCTCGCGCGCCGGGACGCGCGGGTCAACCGTGGGATAATTTTTTCCGGATGCGGGAATTTTCGAGCGCTTTGCTCACCGCCTGCCTCGGCGCGGCGGCGGCGCGGGGAGAGACCGTTCCGGGGCGGAACGTGGCCGCGGCCACGATCGCGCCCCTCGCGAGCCTCACGGCGACGGTCGCGGGACCCCTCTGGGAGGTCCGGACGGTCATTCCGCCGGGCGTTTCCCCGCACGTCTTCGAGCCGGCGCCGCGCGACGTCAAGCGCTTCGCCCCGGCGCGCCTCGTCGTCACCGTGGGCGCGGGCTACGACGACTGGGCCAGGAAGCTCGTGGCCGCGTGCGCGTCCGATGCGGTCCTCCACGACGCGGGACGCTCCGTGGGCGTCGCGTCGGAGGGCGGCGGCGATCATGACGGGGAGATCGGGCGCGACCCGCACTGGTGGCTGTCACCGAAGCTCGCGGCGCGCGCGCTCGCGCCTCTCGCCGAGCGCTTCGCGGCGCTCGATCCGGCGGGCGCGGGCGGATATCGGACGCGTGCCCGCGACGGCCAGGCCGCGCTCCTGGCTCTCGACGCCGAGCTGGCCGCTCTGCTCGCCCCGGTGAAGGGGCGGCCGATCGTCGGCGCGCACAACTCGTGGGCGTACTTCGCGGCCGGCTACGGCCTCGAGAACGGCGGCGCGATCGAGACCGTGCCGGGCCGGGAGCCGTCTCCGCGCGACATCAAGCGGCTCCTGGACCTCGTCCGCGGCCGCAACGTGAGGGCCGTCTTCGCGGAACCGCAGTTCCCGCCGGCGGCCGCGCGCATCCTCGCCTCCGACGCGGGGATCCGCGTCGCGCTCGTGGATCCGATCGGGGGCGTGCCGGGGCGCGAGGACTACGCCGCCACGTTGCGCTTCGACGCGCGCGCGTTCCGCGACGGCCTCGAAACGCCATGAGCGTCGGCGCGCGCTTCGAGGGCGTGGGCGTGGCGTTCGGAGGACGGACGGTCGTCGAAGAGGCCGTCCTCGAAGTCCGCCCGGGCGAGCGCACCGCGTTCCTCGGCCCGAACGGCGGCGGCAAGACGACGCTCGTGCGCGTGCTCCTCGGCCTCCTCGCGCCGGACCAGGGCCGGGTCGTCTTCGTCGAGGACGGCCGCGAGATCCCGCGCCCGCGCATCGGCTACCTCTCGCAGCGCTCGACGCTCACGGCGGACGCTCCGCTCTCGGGCTGCGACCTCGTCGCGCTGACGCTCGCGCCCGCCGCCGGCTTCCGCGGGCTCGGCGGCGTTCGGGAAGAGGCGCACGCGGCACTGGCGCGCGCGGGGCTCCCCGGCGACAAGCAGGATCTGCCCGTCGGGCGCCTGTCGGGGGGACAGCGCCAGAGGGTTCTCCTCGCGCGCGCGATCGCGGGCGCGCCGCCTCTCCTCGTCCTCGACGAGCCCGACACGGCTCTCGACGCGGAAGGCCTCGCGACGCTCCGGCGGCTCGTGGCCGAAGAGATCGCCGCGGGCCGGACCGTCGTCTACGTCACGCACGACAGCGACGCGATGGGCGGGGCCGACGCGGTCTTTCACGTCGACGGGCGCGTGTCCGCCGGTTTCGCCGCGCACGTTCACGGGGCGGCGACGTGATCGAGTTTCTCGGCTATCCGTTCTTCCAGCGGGCGCTCCTCGCCGGAGCGCTGACGGGCCTCCTCTGCGGGGCGCTGTCGTTCTTCGTCGTGCTCCGGCGCCTCGCGTTCGTGGGCTCCGGCGTCGCGCACGCGGCCTTCGGCGGCGTGGCGCTCGCGACGCTCTTCGGTCTGCCGCCCGGCCTCGGCGGCCTCGCCGCGTCGCTCGCGGTCGCCGGCGCGACGGCGCGGGCCTCGGAGTCGTCGGGCGTCACGCGAGGACACGGCGGTCGGCGTCTTCACGGTGGCCGCGATGGCGGCGGGCGTCGTCGCGCTCGGCTTCGTGAAGACGAACGTGGACCTCTTCGGCCTCATGTTCGGCAACATCCTGACGGTCGACCCGTCGGACCTCCTGCTCCTCGCCGGAGCCGCCGCGGGCGTCCTCGTGGCGCTCGCTTTCTTCTTCCGGCCGCTGCTCCTCGCGTCGGTCGACGAGGAGGGCGCTCGCGTGGCCGGCGTCGCCACGGGCGCGATGCGGCTCCTGGTCCTCACGCTCATCGCCGTCGCCGTCGTGGCGGCGCTGAAGGTCGTCGGGATCCTGCTCGTCTCCGCGCTCCTCGTCCTCCCGGGCGCCACGGCGCGCCCGCTCGCGAGCCGCTGGCCGGGATTCCTGGGCGGTTCGATCGCCGTCGCGCTCGTATCGGTCGTCGGAGGGCTGCTCCTTTCCGTGGCGCTCGACATCGCCTCGGGCGCCGCGATCATCCTGCTCGGGACGTGCCTCTTCGTCGCGGCGCTCGTCGTCGCGCGGCTACGCGCCCGGCACGTCTGAAGAAGAGAAGATTTCTTGGAAGGTAATTGTCCCGGTGCGAGCCGGCGGTATCGGCCTTCTTGGGATATCTTTCGCACTATGTCGTCTCTTCCGAACAAGCTCGTCCTCGTCCGCCACGGCGAGAGCACGTGGAACCTCGAGAACCGTTTCACCGGCTGGGTGGACGTGGGCCTCTCCGCGAAGGGCGTCGAGGAAGCCCGGGCGGGCGGGAGGCTGCTGAAGGCGGAGGGCTTCCGCTTCGACCGGGTTTTCACGTCGCTCCTGACGCGGGCGATCCTCACGGCGCAGATCGTCCTCGAGGAGCTCGACCAGCTCTGGCTGCCCGTCGAGCGCTCGTGGCGCCTGAACGAGCGGCACTACGGCGCGCTGACGGGCCTCAACAAGAAGGAGACGGGGCAGAAATACGGAGACGCGCAGCTCCACCAGTGGCGGCGCGGCTACGCGGTCCTGCCGCCGCCGCTCGAAGACGGCGATCCCAGGCACCCGCGCTTCGACGCGCGCTACGCGAAGCTGCCGCCCGAGCTGCTGCCGCGGACGGAGAGCCTCGAGAAGGTCGTGGCCCGCACGCTCCCGTACTGGTACGACGCAATCGTGCCGCGCCTCGCGGCCGGAGAGCAGGTGCTCGTGGCGGCGCACGGCAACAGCCTGCGCGCGCTCGTGAAGCACCTCGACGGCATCTCGGACGGGGACATCGCCGAGCTCAACATCCCGACGGGGATCCCGCTCGTCTACACGCTCGACGCCGCGTTTCGACGAGTCTCGAGCGTGTTACCTCGGCGACCCGGAGGCCGCGAAGGCGGCCGCCGAAGCCGTCGCCAGGCAGGCGAAGGCCTAGCAGCTAGAAAGCGACGCCGAGGCGCATCTTCCAGACGAGCTGGTTCCCGGCGTTCGTCAGCCCCCAGCCGGCGCCCACGTTGAGGACGATTTCCGGCGAGAAGTGGACGTCGGCTCCCGGGTAGATCTGGTGAACCGGGCCGCCTCCCGAAAACGGAATCGCGCCGTAGTACTCGATGGAGAGGTCGAGCGCCTCCGAGACCTCGTAGGCGATGCGCACGCCCGGCTCGAAGTCCCACTCGCCCTTGCCGGGACCGCTGAGCGCGGTCCCGACGACGGGGTTGATGTCGACTTCCCACTCGCCGAACTTCTTCTCGACGATCGGGCGGATCTCGAGCGTCGTCCCGTTCTCCTCGAAGACCTTCGCCGGGAAGCCGACCTCCACGCTGAGAGACGACCCCGACGGGCCAGCCCCACTCCTTCGGCGCGCTCACGCGCGGGCGGATGCGGGCTCCCGCGACCTGAAAAGAGCCGCCGGTGTACGAGCCGAGGAGGAGATACCCGGCGAGCTCGAAGTTGTCCGTGATCCCCCGCGTGAGCTCGAGCGTCGTGTGGAACTGGCCCTCGGTGGGCGCCATCGGTCCTTCGTATTCGGTCGTTCCCTTCGAGACGTAGTTCACGTGCGTTTCGAGGTTCCACCTGCCCTTCGGCACGGTCTCGTACTCGTAGACCTGGATCTCGAAGGGATCCTGCGCGCGCAGCAACGCCGCAGGGAGGAAAAGGGCGGCGCAGAGGAGCCGGAGCGCCAGTCGCATCTTCTACATCCACAATATCAGCCGCCGCGCGCCTGCCGTCGCCGCGGGTGGACGGGGCGGTGTGACCCGCATCATCACGCGATCGTCACGGCGCGCGCCTTCCGTGACGGAGAGCACCGAACACGTGAGTCCGCGCGACTGGCACATCCGTTGCTCGATGCAGGGTGGAGGTACGGTTCATGAATCTGACTCGAGCTCTTTCGAAAAGCGCATCGATCCTCGCCGCCGTGGCGCTCGCGGCGCTCACCGCGTCGTGCAGCAAATCATATTCACCAACCGAGCCGACGACTGGGGGAACGATGACGTCCGTCGGCTCGATCGCGATCACGGCTTCGGGAATCTCACCCAAAGCGCTCACCGTCGGCTACGGCGGAAGGGTGACGTTCACGAACAACGACGCCGCGCCGCACGAGCTCTCCTCGAACCCGCACCCGGTCCACACCGACTGCCCCGAGATCAACTCTCCGGTCCTGCTGACGGGCCAGAGCTTCACGGCGACGATGGCGAGCAAGGTCGAGACCTGCGGCTTCCACGATCACCTGAACCCCACGAACGGGGCGCTCCAGGGCACGATCGTCGTCGTGGCGAACTAGGCCGTTTGCGAATCCGGCGTCCCGCGGTAACGTCCGGTTCTTGTTTCGGTCGTGCCGCACGTCGGGTCTGACGGTTCTCGCGACGGCTCTCCTTCTACTGGCGGGGGCGGCGCCCGCAAGGGCCCAGGGGGGGCCGCCCCTTCTCACGGACGATCCGGGCACGCCCGGGCCCGGCCGGTGGGAAGTCAACGTCGCCTTCACCCTCGATCGCACATCCTCGAGGCGCGAGATCGGTGCTCCGCTCGTGGACGCGAACTACGGCTGGGGCGAAAGGCTTCAGCTCAAGCTCGAGATGCCGTGGATCGTCGTCGACGACGACATTGAAGGGCGCCGCTCGGGGCCAGGCAATCCTCTTCTCGGCGTCAAGTGGCGGTTCCTCGACGAGAAGAAGGACGGCATCGCCGTTTCCACGTATCCCCAGGTCGGGTTCAACCTCGTCTCCGCGTCCGCCGACCGCGGGCTCGTCGAGCGCGGCACGTCGCTTCTCCTGCCCGTGTCCGCCGTGAAACACATCGGACCCGTGTCGCTCGACGTGGAGGCCGGGCGTCTCTTCCGGGGGGGCGGAGGCCTCTGGGTGTGGGGCGTCGCGCTCGGGCACGATTTCGGAGAGGCGGAGGCCCTCGCCGAAGTCTTCGGAAATTCGGGGCGGGAGGCCGCCGACCGGCAAGTCGTCGTGAACCTCGGTGGCCGGGTCAGGATGGGAGAGCGCGCGACGCTTCTCCTCTCGGCGGGCGGCAGCGTCTACGAGGGAGAGGGGCCGCACCGCGTCGTGGCCTATCTCGGCCTCCAGCTCACGACGGGCGGGGAGGCCGGGCCGTGATGTGCCTGGGCCCTGCACAAGCCTGCGATTTGCGCCCACACGCCTGATTTGATACTCTCATCGATTCTGTCGGAGGATCTCGAGATGTCCGGAATCTGTCAGGTCACGGGAAAGCGCGCGGTGTCGGGGAACAAGGTTTCCCACGCCAACAACAAGACGAAGCGTCTCTTCAAGCCGAACCTTCGCACGCAGCGTTTCTGGCTCGCGAGCGAGCGCCGCTGGGTGCGCCTGCGCGTGTCGACTTCCGCGATGCGGACGATCGACAAGAAGGGGCATCGACGCGGTCGTCGCCGGGATGCGGCGCGAGGGGAAGAGGATCTAGGCCATGCGCGAGAAAGTGAAGCTCGTCTCCACCGCGAACACGGGTTACTTCTACACGATCACGAAGAACAAGAAGCTCCATCAGGACAAGATGGAAGTGAAGAAGTACGACCCCAAGATCCGCAAGCACGTTTCGTTCAAGGAATCCAAGATCTGACCTGAGGGCGCCGCGGTGGAACGCTTCGATCTCGTCGTGATCGGCTCGGGGCCGGCCGGCGAGAAGGGCGCCGCACAGGCCGCGTACTTCGGAAAGTCCGTCGCGCTCGTCGAGCGGCTGGCCGATCCCGGCGGCGTCTCCGTCCACACCGGGACGCTGCCCTCCAAGACCCTGCGCGAGTCGGCCCTGTACCTGACCGGGTTCCGGCGGCGCGAGCTCTACGGGATGACGCTTCGCCTGGACCGGCAGAAGAGCCTGCGCCAGCTCACCGGGCGGCTCCGCGACGTGACGGCGGCGCAGACGCGGCAGATCAAGCGCAACTTCGAACGGCACCGGATCACGACGATCACCGGCCGTGCGCGCTTCCTCGACGCGGCCACGATCGGCGTCTTCGACGGCGACGGCGTGGAGACGCGGCGGCTCGGCTTCGACGCGGCCCTCGTCGCGGTGGGCTCTTCTCCTCTTCCGCCGCGCGGCCTCACGTTCGACGACCCGGACGTCGAGGACTCGGACCGGGTCCTCGACCTCGACCGCATCCCGAAGTCCCTCGCCGTGGTCGGCGGCGGCGTCATCGGCTGCGAGTACGCGTCTCTCTTCGCGGCGCTCGGAACGAGGGTGACGCTGATCGAAGGGCGCGACCGGCTGCTCGGCTTCCTCGACGGCGAGGTGTCGTCGACCTTGAAGATCGCGCTGGAACGCATGGGAGGAGAGGTCCTTCTCGGCGACGCCGTCGAGACGATCACCCGCGTGGCGAATCTCCCCGCGAACGCCCTGAGGCTGACGTCTGAAATCCGGGCGCGTGCTCGCCGCGGACAAGGTGCTGTTCTCGGCCGGGCGCCGCGGCAACACGGACGGGCTCGGACTGGAACAGGCGGGCGTGGCCTTCGACGAGAAGGGGCGGATCCCGGTCAACGACCACTTCCAGACGAACGTGCCCCGGATCTACGCCGCCGGGGACGTCGTCGGCTTTCCGGCGCTCGCCGCGACGTCGATGGAGCAGGGGCGCGTCGCCGCGTGCCACGCCTTCGACATTCCCTTCAAGACCGCCGTGGCCCGGCTCTTTCCGTACGGGGTCTACACGATCCCGGAGGTGTCCATGATCGGCGCCACGGAGGAGGAGCTGAAGGAGCGGGGCGTTCCCGTACGAGGTCGGCCGCGCGCGCTACGAGAACAACGCGAGGGGCCAGATCACGGGCGACCTGGACGGCTTCGTGAAGCTCGTCTTCGACCCGGCCTCGAAAAAGCTCCTCGGGGCGCATCTCATCGGAGGCGGCGCGACGGAGCTCGTGCACATCGCGCAGATGGTGATGCTGAAGGAAGGCGGCCTCGACGACTTCATCCAGTCCGTCTTCAACTTCCCGACGCTCGCCGAGTGCTTCAAGTACGCGGCATACGACGGATTGCAGCGCCTTTCCCACCGCCAGGGCGTCGCTCCGCTCGAACGATTGGCGGGGGTGGCGGCGTCGAACGCCGAGGTCCATCCCCCGGCGCGCGCCTGGTTCGTCGGAATCGACCTGACCGACCCCTTCGCGCACACGAGCCGCCCGGTGACGCTCGCCCTCATGGATCGGTGGCGGCGCGTCCACTTCGTCACGTGGACGTACGACGCGGCCGGCGAAAGGATGATTCCCGAAGAGGTCGCTGCGGACGGGTTCGTCGTCGCGATCGACGGGCCGCAGGGGCTCGCCGCCCGGGGCCGGACGATGCGGCAGGCCGAGCGCCTTCTGCGCGCGCCGGGCAAATCGGGAGAGACCTTCGCGAAAGCCGGAACACCTTATGCGGGTCTCATCCGGGGCAGCGTCGAGCTCTTCGGCGCCCTCCGGAAATCCGGCCTCGGGCTGCTCGGGGAGGCGCCGTGGGAGACGACGGCGCTCCTGGAGGTTTATCCGGGCGACGCCTGGCCGAAATGGGCGGGGCGAAGGCCTCCGAAAAAGACCCTGCCGGCCGGGCGGCGCGCGCGCTACGACATCCTGCGCGAGCACGGTCTCGAGCTCCCGGTCGGGTGCGACGCCGTCACTCACGATCAGCTCGACGCGGCGGCAGCCGCGTTCACGGCCTACCTCTGGGCCACCGGCAACGCCCGGGAATTCGGAGATCCGCCGGTCTGGGACGCGGAGGCGGGCTGCATCCGCGAGGGGGTCATCGTCAGCGTCTAGTATCTTCAGGGGGAAACGCATGAGGCGACGCGACCGGAACGCGAGGACCACGGGCCTGGACCGGAGAACCCTGTTCCGTTACGCGGGTGCGGGCGGCGTCATGGCCCTGCTCCCGGCGGGCGTCGGCCGGTCCGCGCCGGCTCTCGCGGCACAAGCCGCGGGAGCGGAGAGCTCCGAGCTCGAGGAGGCGACGATCCCGGAGCTGCAGAAGCGGATGGTCTCCGGCGAAGAGTCGGCCCGGTCGCTCACCCGGAAGTACATCGCCCGCATCGAGGCGCTGGACCGGCGCGGACCGGAGTTGCGCTCCGTGCTCGAGATCAACCCGGACGCGCTCGGCGATCGCGGAGAAGCTCGACCGGGAACGAAAGGACGGACGCGTGCGGGGGCCGCTTCACGGCATTCCGATCCTGGTCAAGGACAACATCGGGACCGCCGACCGCATGACGACGACGGCCGGATCGCTCGCCCTCGAGGGGAGCATCCCCTCCGCGGATTCCTTCGTCGTGAAGCTGCTGCGCGAGGCGGGAGCGGTGATCCTGGGCAAGACGAACCTCTCGGAATGGGCGAACTTCCGCTCCACGCACTCCTCCTCCGGATGGAGCGGGCGGGGCGGACAGTGCCGGAACCCGTATGCCCTCGACCGCAACCCGTCCGGCTCGAGCTCCGGGTCTGGAGCCGCCACGGCGGCGAACCTCTGCGCGGCGTCGATCGGCACCGAGACGGACGGGTCGATCGTCTCGCCGTCGAACAACTGCTCGCTCGTCGGGATCAAGCCGACCCTCGGCCTCGCCAGCCGCGCGGGCATCATTCCCATCGCGCACAGCCAGGACACGCCCGGCCCGATGTGCCGGACCGTCGCCGATGCCGCTCTCCTGCTGTCGGCGATCGCGGGGACCGACCCCTCCGACCCCGCCTCGAAGGCCGGAGCCGGCAAGGGCGAGCCCGACTACACGAAGTTCCTGGACCCGAAAGGGCTCGAGGGCGCGCGCATCGGCGTGCCGCGCAAGGCCTTTACGGCCAGAACGCGGCCGCGGACCGCCTCGCCGAGGCGGCGATCGCCGACATGAAAAAACTGGGCGCGATCATCGTGGATCCGGCCGACATCGACACGACCGGCGCGTTCGAGAAGAGCGAGCTCGAAGTCCTCCTCTACGAGTTCAAGGCGGACCTGAACGCCTACCTGGCCGCCCTGCCGAACGCCCGCGTGCGGTCCTTGAAGGACCTGATCGACTTCAACGACAAGAACCGCCGGACGGAGATGCCGTACTTCGGCCAGGAAATCTTCGAGATGGCGGAAAAGAAAGGCCCGCTGACGGAAAAGGCCTACCGCAAGGCGCTCGAGCAGGATCTCCGGAACGCGCGGAAAGACGGGATCGACAAGACCATGGACCGCCACAAGCTCGACGCGCTCGTCGCTCCGACGAGCGGGCCGCCGACTCTGATCGACCTCGTCAACGGAGACTACGGCGTGAACGGCAGCTCGACGTTGCCGGCCGTCGCCGGCTACCCCGACATCACGGTGCCGGCGGGCTACTACCTGGGCCTGCCCGTCGGAATCTCGTTTTTCGGCCGCGCCTGGAGCGAGCCCACGCTGATCCGGATCGCCTACGCCTACGAACAGGCCACGAAGCACCGGCGGCCGCCGGGATTCCTCCCGACCGCCGACCTGGGCGCTGCTCTCAGCGGCCTTCGATCGTGAGGTCGTCGAAGACGATCACCGAATCGGCCTTAGTCCAGAGGCCGACCTTCCCGGGATCCTTGAAGGTGTCGTCCTTTGCGTCGAGAACCCTGGCCCCGTCGAGCCACACCGTGAAGTGATCCCCCTTCGCCTCCAGCTTCAGGGTGTGCCACGCGTTCGTCGCGACCTTCGTGCCCTTGTTCTGGAAGGCGCGCCGGCCGCCTTTCACGACGTGGTAGATCGTGCAGTTGTCCTCGTCGGCGTTGCAGCGCGTGACGTAGTAGTTGTTCGCGTCCTGGTAGCGCCACACGAGGCCGAAGCCCTGGTCCAGTTCACCCGAGAGGGGCTTCGCCCGGACGCTCAGGGTCACGTCCTTGTACGTCCCGTCCTTCACGACGGCGAGTGGGAAGCGGTAGTCGGTCTTGTCGGCGCTCTCCTGGACGAGGACATGGTTGCCCGGCTTTTCCTTGTCGTCGCGGACGAGCCACTTGCCGTCGGCGCCGCCGCCCGTACGCACGAATTCGAATCCCGAAGGCGCGGACCCGACCGCGTCGGATTCGAAATTGATGGTCTTCGCGCCCGAGCCGGGAGCCTGGCCGTACGAGCTCCGCGAGAGAACGGCGGCGAGGGCGCCGAGAGCGACGAGGAGCTCGGGCATCGAACGGTGATTCATGTTTCCTTCTGAACTATGGCCTCGTGTGGATCTTCGAGAGCGCGGGAGTCACCTCCGACGCAACGAGCCGCGACGGTACGGCCATCACGTCCTCGCCGGCTGCCTCTCCTCCGCCACCTTGCGGCGGAGATGCGCGTAGAGCGAGTCGTAGAGGAAGGATGCGCGCTCGAGGATCGTCTGGTCATCCTGTGCGACGTCGGTAAAACCCTGGCTGATCGCCCAGAGCCCGGCGCACTCCGGGGCAACGTCGATCTCGGCCGGAAAATCCGCTCCGTGAACGATCGTCGCGAGGAGCGAGAGCGCGCGGTCGCCGGCGAGCCGCTCGTCCACGAGCCTCTCGAACGAGCAGCGGCCCTTCTCGTCGCGGTGCGGGTATCGCGCCCCGAGCGCGTCGAATCCGAGCGCCCCGTCCCGCTCCTGGACGACGGCCACGTCCTCCGGCTCGACGAACAGGATCTCGGCCCCGGGATCGAGAAATCGCCTGATCAGCCAGCCGGTCGCGGTCCGATTCACGTGGATCCGGCGGCGGGTGACCCACTTCACGGCGTGGTATATAGCAGTTGTTAGAAAAGACAGTCAACCCACAGACTGAAAGAGCGCCCGCTCAGGGGGTTTTCGGGTTCCCCCACGTGTCCACGTCGACGGGAGCCTGGAGGCCGAGGTCCTTGAGCTGCGGCAGGATCGTCGCCTTGTCTCCCGACGAGGACGAGGACGCCGCGGTCGAGCGATAGCGCGTTTCGCGCGACGGCGTTCAACGCGGACGCATCGAGCGCGGCCTGCGCCGCGAGGTCCTCGCCGAGGGTCTCGAAAGGCGCGCCGAGCTCGACGTAGCCCGTGGCGGTCGCGACGACCCCCGAGAGGCCCGAGAAGGCCTGCACGGCGGAGTTCTTCACGATGTCCCGCGCCTTCCCGGTCTCCTCCGGCGTGACGTCGCCCGCCCGAGAGCCGCGCGAACTCGGCGAGGAACTCCTTGAGGGCGGCACCCGTCACTTTCGAGGTGACGTCCGCGCCGGCGCTGAACGTGCCGAGCGCGCGGCCGAGGCCGAACCGGGCGCTCGCCCCGTACGTGTAGCCGTTCTTCTCCCTCAGGTTCTGGTTCAGGCGGCTCGTGAAGCTGCCGCCGAGGATCGTGCCGAGGAGGCGAAGCTTCGGGCGCGCCGGATCGGAGAACTTCGGCGCGGGCGCGGCGAAGCGCACGACCGTCTGCGGAGCCTCGGGGCGGTCCACGAGGAAGACCCGCGGCCCGCGGACTTGTGAGAGGAGAGGCGCGGGGAGCGGGACCGCGGGCGGACGCGGGCCATCGGCCTTCCAGTCGCCGAGAGCCTTCTCGAGCGCCGCCTTCGTCTCGGAGACGGAGAGGCTGCCGGCGACCACGAGGCGTCGCCAGGTCGGGACGGACGAGCGCCGCGCGCTCGGCCTTCACGCGGTCGAGCGTGATCGCCTCGACGGAGGCCGGCGTTCCGTCGACCGGCCAGGCGTAGGGATGCCCGTCGCCGTAGAGCGCGCGGCTCACGACGCGCGCGGCGACCTCGTCGGGCCTCTCGTCGGACTGCGCGAGATCGTCGAGCGCGAGCCTCTTCACGCGCGCGAAGTCCTTCTCCTCGAGCCGCGGCCGGCGCACGGCGTCCGCGAGAAGGGCGGCGCCTTTCGCGAAATTGCGCGAGAGGACGGTCATCCTCGCTTCCAGCGCTTCGCGGCCCGCCGAGGCCGAGAACTGTCCGCCCAGGGCGGCGACGGCCTCGCCGAACCGGAGCGCGTCCAGGTCGCCCGCGCCCTCGTCGAGCATCCCGGCGGTCATCGAGGCGAGGCCCGCGTCGCGGCCGTCCGCGGCCGTCAGCGGGCCGCCCGTCTGGAAAACGAGCGCGGCGGCGGTGAGCGGCAGGTCGGGCGTGCTCCAGAACTGCACGGGGATTCCGTTCGAGAGCGTGAAGCGTTCGGGTGCCGGCGGGCGGAACGCGGCGGGCGCGCCGTCCTTCGGGCGCGCGTCGCGCGGGCCGGTCGCGCGCTTCGGCTGCTCGGGGAGAACCCGGAAGAGGACGCGCGCGTTCTGCGTGATCACGCGCCGCGCGGTCTCGAGGACGGCCGCCTTCGTCGCGTTGCGATACCGGTCGAGATCCCGCTGGAAGCCGTTCGGCTCGCCCCAGAAGAACTCGTACTGGTTCATGAAGTCCGCCCGCGTCTCGAGGCGCTGCAGCGCGGCCAGCTTCCCGGCCTCGATCGTGGCCTTGCGCTCGTCGAGCTCCTTTTCGGTCGGCCCTTCCTTGAGGAAGCGCGCGAGCTCCTCGTCCACGACCTTCTCCACGCGGTCGAGGTCCGCGTCCGGGCGCGCCTGCACGTCGATGCGGAAGACCGAGCCGAGGAGCTGGCTGGCGTTGTAGCGCCGCGACGGACGCGGCGAGCGCGTCGTCGACGACGAGGCGCTTGTAGAGGCGGCTGCTCTTGCCGTCGGCGAGGACCGCGGCGACGAGGTCCGTCTCGGCGTCGCCGGGGCCGAAGCCCTTCGGCGCGTGATACGCGAACGAGAGCTGCGGGAGCTGGACCTTGTCGAAGGCGACGCCCCGCTTCACGCCGTTCAGCGTCGCGGGCGGCACGTCCCGCCGCGGGGGCTCGGTCCCGCGCGGGAGCGTGCCGAAGAGCTTCTCGACGAGGGGCCGGATCTCCTTCGGGTCGAAATCGCCCGCGACGACGAGGCTCGCGTTGGACGGCGTGTAGAACGTCGCGAAGAAGTCCTTCACGTCGTTCACCTGAGCCGCCTTCAGGTCCTCCTCGGTCCCGATCGCCGGGAAAGTGGTACGGGTGCGACGGCGGGATAGAGCAGCTACTCGATCGCGAGCTCGGCGCGGCCGTAGGGCTGGTTCTCGTAGGTCTGCCTCAGCTCGTTCAGGACGACGTCGCGCTGCAGGTCGAGCTTCTTCTGGTCCATCGCGCGCGCGAGGTCCTCGAGCCGGTCCGCGTCGAGCCAGAGGAGCGTGGGGAGGAGCGAGGCGGGGCCGGAGGAATAGTAGTTCGTGCGGTCGGCGGTCGTCGAGGCGTTGTTCGATCCGCCCGCCGCCTCCATGAGCCGGTCGAAGTCGCCGTTCGGCACGCGCTCGGTGCCCATGAACATCAGGTGCTCGAACAGGTGCGCGAACCCGCTGCGGCGCGGCCGGCTCGTCCTTGCTGCCCACGCGGTACCAGATGTTCACGGCCGCGACGGGCAGGCTGTGGTCCGGGTAGAGGATCACGGTCATCCCGTTCTTCAGCGTGAGCTTCTCGACGGCGAAGCTCTGCGCGAGAACGGGGACGGAAGCGAGAAACAGGAGCGGCGAGGACGGAAGAAGCGGTGGCGGCACGTCGGGTCATGAATATTCCTCCGGCAATCGTGGACACGTCGACGCGCTGGAGAGTACGGCGGGAACCGGAAAAGGTTGCTAGGATTTGCGCCGCCGGCTCAGCGGGAGCGGCAAGGAGGCTCGATGACCGACCACACGAACGACCGCCGCGATTTCGTCAAGACCGCCGCCCTTGCCGCCGCCGCCCTCGCCGCCAAAGACGCGGGCTTTCCCGCGATCGCGAAAGGAGCGTCTCCCATGATCCTTCCGCCGCTTCCGTGGGCCGACAACGCGCTCGAGCCCTTCATCTCGAAGAACACGATCGGCTTCCATTACGGCAAGCACCACAAGACGTACGTCGACAACCTCAACGGCATGGTGGCCGGAAAGCCGGAAGCCGACATGGACCTCGTCTCGATCGTCAAGGCGTCGGCCGGCAAGGCCGACAAGACGGCGATGTTCAACAACGCCGCCCAGGTCTGGAACCACACGTTCTACTGGAACAGCCTTCGCCCGAAGAGCGACGCGAAGGTGCCGAAGGAGATCGCCGACAAGATCGACGCCTCCTTCGCGGGCGGCTACGAGGGGTTCAAGAAGGAGTTTTCGGACGCCGCGATGGGGCAGTTCGGGAGCGGCTGGGCGTGGCTCGTCTCCGAAGGCGGGAAGCTCAAGGTCGTCAAGACGCCGAACGCCGAGAACCCGCTCACGACCGTCGGCCACGCCGCTCCTGACGCTCGACGTCTGGGAGCACGCGTACTACCTCGATTACCAGAACCGAAGGAAGGACTACGTCGCCGCCGTGGTCGACAACCTCCTGAACTGGGACTTCGCGGTCAAGAACCTGCCGAAGGCTTGAGCGCGAAAGGGGCGATCACTCCCCGATATCCTCGGCCCAGAGCGAGGGGTGACTCCGGACGAACTCGCGCATGAGCCGGATGCAGCGCTCGTCCTGCACGACCTGAACGACTACGCCGCGGCCCGAAAGCCACTGCTCCTCGCCCATGAACGACAGGTTCTCGCCGATGACGACCCGCGGGATGCCATAGAGCAGGATGGCGCCGCTGCACATGGAGCAGGGCGAGAGCGTGGTGTAGAGAGTGGACGCTCGGTAGAACGAAGCCGGGCGACGCCCCGCGCTTTCGAGCGCGTCCATCTCTCCGTGGAGGACCGTGCTGTCCCGCTGGACGCGGCGGTTGTGGCCCCGCCCGACGATGGCTCCCGAATGGACGAGGACGGAGCCGATGGGAATGCCACCCTCGAACAAGCCCAGTTCGGCCTCTTCTATCGCGGCGAGAAGAAAGGGATCCACGTTCTTCATCCCCGGGATCTCTTCTAGGGTGGCGACTGGCGAGAGCGCGGTCGCGAACGCGGCCGGGGTGAGCGTCAATGCCTGGGCGAACCCGGCGATGAACCGGATTGAAAGGGGCCGAATTGAAAAGAGAAGGAAATCGGGCAACGCAAACGTGCCGACGGCCTGAGGGAAGCGCGAGAGATAGGCTTCCCGCGCGGAAGCGTAGCCCGGCGTCGATGACGTGTCGTGCTCCGCTCTGCCCTGAATGGTGACGCGGGCCAGAGCCTGTGCAGGTGTGCCCCCGGTGTCCGGCGCTACGACGAGGAGACTGACGCGGGGACTATCGACCATGTCCGCGGTGTGGGAGGAAAGCTGGCTGACGTGGATGACCAGGGCAGATGCGTCCGGAAGAACCGCAAAGGGAACCATTGAGACATAGGGCTCACCCTCGTGAAGCGTCCCGAGGGAAGAGATGTGCTGGCCGTCGAATAGCCGGCGGAGGGATTGAGTCTGCTCAGGGGTCATGAGAAACGATTCTGTCACTTCGGCCCGGACTCGAGGCGGCGCACGTACCAGTCCACTCCGTCCTCGAGGCCGACGGGCTTTTTCGCGAACCCCTGCGCCCTCAGGCGCTCCATTTTCGCCTCGGTGAAGTACTGGTAGCGCGCGCGGATCGCCTCGGGCGTCGGGACGAAGACGATCCGCTCGGGCACGTCGAGCGCCCTGAAGACGGCCTTCGCGAGGTCGAGAAACGTACGCGCCTTCCCGGTCCCGACGTTGTAGATCCCGGAGGTCACGGGCTTTTTCAGCGCGAACCACATCGCCTCGACCGCGTCGGACACGTCCACGAAGTCCCGCGACTGGTGGCCGTGGGGAATGTCCGCGCGGTGCGACTCGAAGAGCCGGATCTCGCCCTTCGCCTTCACCTGGTCGTAGCCGTGGAGCACGACGCTGGCCTGCGGCCCCTTGTGGCGCTCGCCGAAGCCGTAGACGTTGAAGAAGCGGAAACCCGCCCAGGCCGGCGGCGTGCGGCCCGCGGCGGCCTCTTCGAGCGCCCAGAGGTCGAAGCGGCGCTTGGACTCGCCGTAAGGGTTCAGCGGCTTGAGGTTCGGCACGAGCGCGTCCGCGTCGTCGAACCCGAGCGCGCCGTCGCCGTACACGGCGGCGCTCGAGGCGTAGACGTAGGGGATGCCGAGCCGCCGGGCCTCGTTCCACAGATTCTTCGAGTAGTCCACGTTCAGCCGCCGGAACAGGGCCTCGTCCAGCTCGGTCGTGGAGGAGATCGCGCCCATGTGCACGATCCCGGCGAGGGGGACGCGCGAGGCCGAGAGCCACGGCCGCGAGCTCCTCGATGTCGAGCGTCGTCCCGAAGTCGAGGCGGGCGTGCTCGGGCCGGCCCGGTGAACGCGTCCCTGCGGTCGACGCTGACGACGTGGACACCGCGGACGTTGCAGGACTCCACGAAGCGGGCGCCGATGAAGCCGGCGGCGCCGGTGACGAGAAGAGTCTCGGGTGCGCTCACGGATCTGGATCCTACGGGATCTCGCTTGGCAACCTCACCTCTTCTTCCTATGCTCCGGCCATGACGATCAGCGCGTTCGTGAAGCACCATTTCCGCCATTTCAACGCCGCCACCCTCGTGGACGCGGCCGAGGCCTGGAACACGCTCCTCGCGGGCGGCGGCCGGATGTTCCTGACGATGGCCGGGGCGATGTCGCACGGCCGAGCTCGGGCTCTCGCTCGCCGAGATGATCCGGCAGGGGAAGGTCCACGCCATCACCTGCACGGGGGCGAACCTCGAGGAGGACGTCTTCAACCTCGTGGCGCACGACCACTACGTGCGCATCCCGCACTACCGCGAGCTGAGCCCCGCCGAGGAGACGCGCGCTGCACGCGCGGCACCTGAACCGCGTCACGGACACGTGCATCCCGGAGGAGGAGGCGATCCGGCGGATCGAGCGCGCCGTGCTCGACGAGTGGACGGCGGCGGACCGCGAGGGCAAGCGGTACTTCCCGCACGAGTTCATGTACCGGATCCTCCTCTCCGGGAAGCTGAAGGAGCACTACCAGATCGATCCGAAGGACTCGTGGCTCCTCGCCGCGGCCGAGAAGAACCTGCCGATGTTCGTGCCCGGCTGGGAGGACTCGACGCTCGGCAACATCTTCGCCGCGCACTGCATCGAGAAGGAGATCAAGAACGTCCACACGGTGCGGACGGGCATCGAGTACATGACGGCCCTCGCCGAGTGGTACACGGCGACCGCGCCGAAGAATCCCGTCGGCTTCTTCCAGATCGGCGGCGGCATCGCGGGCGACTTCCCGATCTGCGTCGTGCCGATGCTCCACCAGGACCTCCGGCGCGAGGGCGTTCCGCTGTGGGCGTACTTCTGCCAGATCAGCGACTCGACGACGAGCCTCGGGAGCTACAGCGGCGCCGTCCCGAACGAGAAGATCACGTGGGGCAAGCTCGGCGAGAAGACGCCGAGGTTCATCATCGAGTCCGACGCGACGATCGTGGCGCCGCTCATGTTCGCGTACGTGCTGGGCTGGTGAGCATGGCGAACGCAAAAGCGCTCCGCCTCGCCGGCATCGGCGCCGCGATCCTCCTCGGCATCCTGGGCGTCCACCAGCTCGTGTACGCCTTCGTGAGCCGCGGTCACGCGAAGGAGCTGCCGAAGCTCGGGGTCGTGCCGGACTTCGCCTTCGTCTCCGAGCGCGGCCGCCCCGTCGGCGCGGCCGACCTAGAAGGAAAGGTGTGGGTCGCGGACTTCATCTTCACGCGCTGCGGCGGCACGTGCCCGGCGATGTCCGGGCGGATGGCCGCGCTCGCGGGTCTGCTGAAGGACGACCCCGGCGTGGCGTTCGTCTCGTTCGACGTGGATCCCGAGCACGACAGCATCGCGGATCTCGCCGCCTATTCGAGCCGGCATCGGGCCGACGCCGAGCGCTGGACGTTCCTGCGCGGCGAACAGGACGCGATTCGCAGGCTCGCGGGCGACGGCTTCAAGCTCGCGGTCGTGGACTCCCACGCCGACGATCCGGAGCCGATTCTTCACTCCTCGCGCTTCGTCCTCGTGGATGGAAAGCGGGAGATTCGCGGCTACTACGACGGGCTCGAGCCCGGCGGCATCGAGAAGCTCGCCGGCGACGCCCGGCGGCTCGCGCGGGGGCGGCGCCCGTAGCGGGCGTGGTAGTGTTCGGTCCGTCCACAACGGCGAACGGGAGATCAGTTCCGACCCATCAGGAGGAGCACCCCATGCGCGGACGCCTCTCTCTCGTGGTCCTCGTCCTTTCCGCCCTCTCGTGCCCTTCGATCTTCGCCCAGACGACGGGCAACATCGTGGGCCGCGTGACGGACGAGCAGGGCGTCCCCCTTCCGGGCGCCTCTGTCGAAGCGACCGGGCCGGCGCTCCAGGGAACCGCCGCGGCGGTCACGGACAGCCAGGGCCGCTACCGACTTTCGCTGATCCCGCCCGGGACTTACGTCCTGACGTTCACGCTGCAGGGTTTCGCCCGCGAGACGCAGAACGGCGTGGCGGTCGCACTCGGGAAAGACACGTCTCTCAACGCGAACCTCCACATTTCCACGAGGGCGGAGATGACGGTCACGAGCGAGGCGGCCGCCATCACGTTCACGTCCACGGCCCTCGGGACGAACCTCGACAACCGCGCCGTGACGACGCTGCCGACGGGCCGGAACTACTCGTCGCTCGCGCAGGTCGTCCCGGGCGTCTCCTCCGACGCGAACCCACTGAACCCGGACCAGTCCACGATCACGGTCTACGGCTCGAGCGGCGCGGAGAACTCGTTCTACATCGACGGCATGAACACGACGGGCGCCGAGTACGGCTTCCAGGGCAAGGAGCTGAATTTCGAGTTCATCCAGGCCGTCGACGTGAAGACCGGGGGCTATGAAGCCGAGTACGGGCGCTCGACGGGCGGCGTGGTGAACGTCATCACGAAGTCCGGCGGCAACGACTTCCACGGCGACCTCTTCGGCTACTACGACAGCGACAGCCTCCAGGCGAACGCGGAGCCCGTCGTCTCCAGCACGACGTCCGCCGGCTTCACGCGCAAGGACTTCGGCCTCGGCCTCGGCGGATTCATCCTGAAAGACCGGCTCTGGTTCTTCGGCGCGTACGACCGCGTCGACAACTCGCAGGACAGCCTGCTGCCCGCGGGACCGCGGGCAGGGCAGGTGGCGAGCTCGGAAAGCACGCGGGACCTCGCCTCCGGCAAGCTGACGTTCAAGCTCGGCCAGAGCCAGACGTTCACGGGGACGGTCTTTCTCGACCCGCGCGACGACACGGGCGCCATCAACGACTCCACGCATTCGCTGAACGGCGACCCCCTCACGTACGACGGCACGAAGAGCTTCGGCGGGACGGATTTCGCGCTCCGCTACGAGGGGCTCTTCGGGGCGAGATGGCTCGTGACGGCCCAGGGCGCGCGGCACAAGGAGAAGAACGACGTGGGCCCGGCCAGCGGCGCCGGCGACGTCATCCAGTACCGCGACGTCCAGAACAACTCCTACCAGACGGGCGGCTTCGGCCTGATCCAGAACAAGAGCTTCACGCGCGACATGCTGACGACCTCGATGACCGCCTATCTCGGGGGGCACGAGGTGAAGCTCGGCTTCGAGTACGAGCGCGAGACGGCGGACGTCCTGAAGCGCTATTCGGGCGGCCAGCAGGTCGACGTCTTCGCGAACGAGGTGAATCCGGCCCAGCCCATCTACGGACACTTCTACTGGACGACGCCGGACGCGACCGTCGCGAACGCGCCCGTCTCGGCGCTCAACGCGAGCCCGGAGCACAAGATCACGACCCTGTACCTCCAGGACAAGTGGACGATCCTCCCGAACCTGACCGTGAACCTCGGCCTCCGCTGGGACCGCCAGCAGATCGTGGACGCGTCCGGCGTCACGCAGATCGACCTGAAGAACGACTTCGCGCCGCGGTTCGGCTTCGTGTGGGACCCGCTGAGGGACCAGAAGACGAAGGTCTACGGCTCCTACGGCCGGTACTACGAACAGCTCTCGATGGACCTCGTGATCCGCTCGTTCTCGTACGAGCGGCAGCCGCGCATCTTCAACTACAGCCGGACGGGCACGACCCCCGACCCCGCGGCGGAGAACGACCTCGGCCAGACGTCGAACATCCTCGGCGGCTTCACGGAGCCCTCCGATCCGAACCTGCGCAACCAGTACATCCACGAGTACATCCTGGGCGCCGAGCGCGAGGTCACGCGGAACGTCGTCGTGGGCCTGAAGGGGATCTACCGGAACTACGGCGAGGTCGTCGAGGACTTCCTCTGCGCCGACGACGGCACGTACTGCATCGGGAACCCGGGCAAGGGACTCATGTCGCGGCTCTTCACGCTCGACTACTCGCAGACCTTTCCTTCCCCCGAGGCGAAGCGGACGTACAAGGGGATCCAGCTCGACGTCACGAAGAGCTTCGCGGACAACTGGTGGGCCCAGGCGTCGTAGATCTACTCGAAGCTCGAGGGCAACTTCGACGGCCTCTACTCGCCGTTCACGAACATCGGCGCGGACCCGAACATCTCGGCCGCGTTCGACTACTACGACTTCTTCACGGACGGGAGGAACCTGAACCGGATCACGAACGACGGCCCGCTCTCCAACGACCGGCAGCACCAGCTCAAGCTCTCGGGTTACTACGTGTTCCCGTTCGGGCTCTCGGTCGGGACGACCGCGTACTACCGCACGGGCACGCCGCTCACGCGCTACGGCTACTCGGACGCATACGGGCGATACGAGTTCTTCCTCAGCTCCCGCGGCGACGAGGGCCGGAACCCCTCGAACTACGAGATGGACCTGCACCTCGGCTACCCGATCCCGCTCGGGCCGGTCAAGGTGAACCTGCTCGTCGACGTCTTCAACCTCTTCAACACGCAGAGGGCCGTGCTCCTCGACCAGCGCTACGGCTTCCAGGAGGCGGACAACTTCGAGGCGAGGCCCGTGAACCCGGGCTACCTGCAGCCTGTTCTCAGAACGCCGCCGACCTCGGTCCGCCTCGGCGCAAGAGTCAGCTTCTGACGGGCCTCTGAGGCGGCCTCTTCCGGCTGAGGCCGCCCCTATACTCCGCGCGTGCCGATTCTCGAGGCGCGCGGCCTCACGAAGACGTACCACGTCGGGAGCGAGAAGGTCGTCGGCGTCTCCGGTGCGACACTCGCCCTCGAAGCGGGTTCCTTCGCGGTCCTCGCCGGCCCGTCCGGCAGCGGCAAGACGACGCTCCTGAACCTGCTCGGCGTTCTGGACCAGCCGGATTCCGGGACGCTCCTCTTCGAAGGGCGCGACGTCTCCGGCCTCGACGAGAGAGCGCGCGCGCGGCTCCGCCGCGAGAAGCTCGGGTTCGTCTTCCAGGCGTACCAGCTCGTGCCCGTGCTCTCGGCGGAAGAGAACGTCGCCCTCGCCCTGTGGATCCGGGAATTGCCGGAGGAGGAATGCGCGTCGCGCTCCCGCGCGGCGCTCGCCGCCGTCGGCCTCGCCGGCCTCGAGGACAGGCGCCCCGACGCCCTGTCGGGCGGTCAGCGCCAGCGCGTCGCGGTGGCGCGCGCTCTCGTGGGCGAGCCCGTGCTCATTCTCGCGGACGAGCCCACGGCGTCGCTCGACTCCGAGACCGCCAGACATCTCCTCGACCTCTTCGAGGAGCTTCACCGCGCGCGCGGCGTCGCGTTTCTCTTCTCGAGCCACGATCCCCGCATCGTCGAGCGGGCGGAGCGGCGCATCAGTCTGCGGGACGGGCGCGTCGTCGCCGACGAGCTCGCCGCCCGCGGGAGCGCGCGCATGAGGCGGTGGGCGCTCTTCGCGGCGCGGAACCTCCGGCGTCACGCCCGCCGGACGTTCCTCACGGGCTCGATCGTCGTCGTCGGATTCGTGGCCGTCACGATGACCTCCGGTTTCGTCTCGCAGACGTTCTCGTCGCTCAAGGCCGCGACGATCCGCGGGACCGGCGGCCACCTGCGCCTGCTCGACCCCAGGGCGGCGGGGAAGACGGACGACGAAGCGGCCATCCTGCTGCTCGACGACTGGCAGGGCCTCGCCGCCGTCGTGAAGAAGGACCCGCGCGTCGCTCCAGGCCATGCCGAAGCTCTCGTTCTTCGGGCTCGTCGCGAAAGGCGAGAAGAGCGCGGCGTACATCGGCACCGGGACCATTCCCGCGCTCGAGAAGAACGCCTCTCTCGCCTCCGACACGGTCGTGTCGGGGAGCTTCCTGTCCAACCCCGACGCGGACGAGGTCATGCTCGGCTCCGGCCTCGCGCGCGCTCTCGGCGCGAAGACCGGGGACCTCGTCACCGTGATGGCGACGACGCCCGACGGCTCACTGAACGCGGTGGACGCGTCCGTCGAGGCCGTGCTCTCGTACCCGATCAAGGAGATCGACGACCGGCTCCTCTTCCTGCCTTACACGGCGGCCTCGAAGCTCCTCAAGTCCGAGGGGAAGGCGAACACGCTCGTCGTGCTCCTGAAGGACGACGTCGACGTGGACGCGGCCGCGCGCGACCTCTCGAAGAGCCTCGAGGCGACGGGGCGCCCCGTCGTCGTGAAGACCTGGCTCGAGACGGCCGCGTTCTACAAGCAGGTCAAGCTCCTCTACATCGCGATCTTCTTCTTCATGGGCCTCGTGCTCTCGACGGTCGTCATCCTCGCCGCCGCGAACACGATGACGATGTCGGTCTTCGAGAGGACGCGCGAGATCGGCACGCTCCTCGCGATCGGGATGGAGCGCGGGCAGATCCGGACGCTCTTCCTGCTCGAGGGCCTCCTCCTCGGCGTCGTCGGATCCGCCGTCGGCGCGGCGGCCTCGTTCGTCCTGCGGCTGATCCTGAACGCGTCGGGCATCATGCTGCCGCCGCCTCCGGGCGGTACGCGCGGAAACGTCCTGCACGTGGACTTCATCCCGCTCGCGTACGGGCTCGGGTTCGCGATCATGTCGCTCACCCTCCTCATCGCCGCGTGGTGGCCCGCGCGCCGCGCGGCGCGGCTGAACCCGGTGGAGGCTCTCGGGCATGTGTGACGCCGGAAAGAAGACCTTTTTGCTCCCTCGCGCGTCGACCCGGAGGAGCGTGTCGGGCGAGCGACGCGCATCCGGTGATGGCGCTTTTCTTAGAAGGGTGAATGGGCCTCTCAGCGCGCCCGGACGCTGTTCGGCACGAGCACCCGCCGCGGCGCGGGTCTCCCTCTATTACCTTCTAAGCAAATCTCTCTTCGACTTTCCTCGTATTCTGACCTTTTCGGCGCGGGCCGCCGAGGATCCCGCGGCGCTGCTGCGCCGCGCCGAGCGCATCAAGGATGCCTGGCCGGAGGTCGTCATCACGCTGCGCGTGACGACGACGCAGCCCGGCGCGCCGCCGGCAGGCGGCACGTTCTCGGTCGAGGCGAAAGGGCGCGACAAGTCGCGCATCCGCTTTCTGAATCCGTCCGACGCCGGCAAGTCCGTCGTCCAGGTCGGAGACGAGGTCTGGCTCGTCCTGCCGAACACGAAGAACCCGATCCGCGTGCCGAAGAGCCACCGCCTCAAGGGCGGATTCTCGGCGGCCGACATGGCGCGCACGCGCTTCGTGGACGACTACGACGCGGTCCTGGAGCGGACCGACGTCCTGAACGGCATGAGCTGCGCGGTCCTCCGCCTCACGGCGAAGGCGGGGAAGAGCCCGTCGTATCCCGATCGTGCGCGTGTGGATCGACGAGAAGGAAGGCCTCTATCGCAAGGCGGTGTTCCTCGTCTCTTCCGGAAAGACGGCGCGGGAGACGACGTTCGACGAATACCGCCCGTTCCACGGCGTCCTCTCGCTCGCGAAGATGACGATCGTGGACGCGCTGCGCCAGGGCACGACGGTCGTCGAATACCTCGACTACGAGAAGAAGAGCCTGCCGGACTCGACCTTCGACCTGAGGGCCGACTCTACGGCCCCTCCTTCCAGGTGAACGTCCGCGACGGGTAGTGGCGCACGAGGCCGCCCGGCCCTTCGAAGACGACCGAAAGCTCGTGCTCGCCTTTGTCGCCGGGATGAAAAGCGAAGGAGCTCTCGTAGCCCGCGGTCGAGCAGTCTCCGAGTGCGGGAAGCGCCGCCTGGACGTCCAGCCGCGGGACGCGCGTCTCGCGAATCGCGTAACGCGGCGCGCCGTCGATGAGGACGGTCACTTTGAGGTTACTGCCCGGAACGCGCGCCCAGCCCTTCACCGTGAGGTCTCCGGTCACGATCGCGCCCTCGGCCGGCACGTCGATCGAGCCCGTCAGCGTCGCCGACTCCGTGCCGATCGGAATCAGCAGCGAGCCGTCCTTTTCCGCCCAGGAGATGAACACCTCGGCGACGGACTTTCCGAGCTGCACGCCCGCGACGTTGTCCATCGGGTAGTGAATGCCGGCCCAGATTCTCGAGTCGCCGCCTTCCTTGCCCGACGGCCCGAATGAAATCCGCATGCGCCGGGAACAGGTACGCGAGGATCTCGGACCGCGTCGCCGAGAACGTCGAGTGGTTCGAGGGGTAAGCTCGGGAAGTTCGGAACCGGGAACAGCGGGCACGATCGCGCGGATCGAGCTGATGCGGCCGGAGGTACCAGTACGTGAACTTTCCGTCCTGGCTTGCGATGAAGGCGTCGAACATCGCCGACTGCGATCAGCGCGTACGCGCGCGCGACACGAGGCGGATTCTGATCCAGCCCGTCTTCGAAGATCCACTTGTCCGCGTACCGGTAGGGCCAGGTATTGAGACCTTCCGGGCTTTGCCAGTAGAAGGCCTTGTAGTTGGTCACGAAGGTTCCGCGGAAAGTTGCGAACCGTCGCCGCCTCGGCCAGCACCTCGGGCGAGTCGCACGCCGGCGGAGCCGCGGTCGGAACTCGCTCGCGCGAGGTCAGCAGCAGAGGATTCCAGTTCGCGGCCGTGACGTTGCCCGGATTGGTGCCCGATCCACTTGCACGCGCCGGTCGGCACGGTGCCCGTCCAGACGGCGTCCGAGCCGTCCGCTTCGCTTTCGCGATGACCTGCTCGGCGACTTTCCGGCCGAGCGTCGAGTCCGGCCGTCGTAGTCGCTGGGATATTGAAGACCGGCGAGCACCCGCGACCAGCCCGCCTGCTCGCCATCGTCTGGAAACGACTGTGCTTCCGCCGGCAGGAAATACGCGAGCACGGTCGCCGCAGCCTGCGCCGTCGCCGCGTGCTCGGACGGATACGACGGGCTGTCGGGGACCGGCAACGCCGTCGGCAGGCCGCGCCTCCGCTCGCTCGGGCGCACGCCGGTTGTAGACGTACTTCGACTCCCACGTCGCGATCGTCGCGTCATACATGGCCTGCGCCACGTACGTGTACACGCGGTGCGCATAGGCCGTCGTCGCCGTTCCGGCGAGCAGACGCGCGTTGATCAGGTCGATCCAGCGATAGGCCGGGGCGCCGGCGTCCCAGAACTCGATCCGCTGCCGGGTTTGCGCATCGTTATGGCTGATGAGATCGGCGAGCGAGTTCAATTCGGCTTCTGTCTCCGAGAAATCCGGAGGCGCCGGCGCGCGGTAGTCCTTGCCGGAGGAAATGACCCACGTTCGCCAGGCTCCGGCGGTGGGCTCGATCAGGCCCCGATGGCGTCCCGCGGAGTCCGCCAGGGATTGAGACGCGATGCAGGCGACGACGAGCGACAGGGCTATTCCGATCGCAGGGTGTGATCGAGTTTTCATAACTGCCGTCCTTTCGTTTTCGCGTGCGGTTCAGCCGACGTTCCTGAGACTCCTTCGCATTCCGGTCGCTCTCAAGATGTGTTCGCCTCCTCGAGATGTCAAGGGTCTCGGACGTGGCTGACTCCGAGGCGAGCGGCTCGGGCATCGTCAAACGGTTCCGGCGACGAGGCCATGCGCGTGGCCGGCCGGCGCACGGATCAAAGGCGCTTCACGCACCGCTCCTCCCGGGTCGTTCTTTCGTAGGAAATTCTCGGCTCTCGTTTTCCGGACATCAGCGCGACGTAGAGGCCGCCCCCTAGGGCTTCGGCCCGGCGGCCTCGGCCCGGAGCCGGGCGGCATCCGCCGGGCGACCGGCCTTCTCGTAGGCCTCCGCGAGCGCGCGGCGGACGAAGCCATCCTCGGGGTCGAGCCTGTGAGCCGCCTCGAGCTCGGGAACGGCCTCGTCGATGCGGCCGTCGGCCAGGAGCAGGCGTCCCAGCCCGCTCCGGGCGGGGCCGGAATTGCGGTCCAGCTCCACGGCGCGCCGGAACTGCTCGAGGGCCCGTGCCCGATCGCCGGCCGCGAGGTAATGCTCCCCGAGGTGGACGTTCCAGAAGCCCAGCGGGTCGAGCTCGAGGAGGCGCTTGCTCAGCGCGAGCGATTCGTCCCAGCGCTTCTCGTTCATGAGGAGGTGCGAGTACCAGTGGAGGGCGTTGAGAGAGTTCGCGTCCAGCTCGAGAGCCCGCCTGAAGCCCTGCTCGGCCGTACGCGGGTCGCCGGTCAGCATCGTCGCGTGGGCGAGAACGGCATGGGCGTCCGCGAGGTCGGGATCGAGCTCGAGGGCCTTGCGCGCCGCCGCCTTGGCCTTCTCGTACGCATCGGGTACCGGCCGCCGTTCGGTGTATCCGTAGACGTCCCAGACCTCGGCGATTCCGCACCAGGCCCGCGCGTACTGCGGATCGGCGTCGAGGGCCTTCTCGAAATAGCCCAGCGCCTTTTCGAGGTCGGCATCGCTGTGATGCGCCCAATGCTGGCGACCCTTCAGCCACAGCTCGTACGCCTCGCGGCTCTCCGTCTCCCTCCGGGCGAGCCGCGTGCGGTCCTCGCCCGAGAGCGACAGGTGAAGCTTCGCGGCGACGGCGCTGGCGATCTCGGCCGGCAGGGTCGCGATGCTCTCGAGGGGGCGCTCGTAATGCTCGCCCCAGAGGTGGCGGCCGTCGCGCGCGTCCACGAGCTCGGTCGTGATCGAGACCCGGCTCGACCGCCCGACGGCGCGGCCCGTCAGGACGGCGCGGACGCCGAGCTCGCGCGCCGCCGCGAGCGGATCCGTCGTTCGTTCCGGCGAAGCGCGCGACGGCGCTCGAGGCCATGACGCGCAGGTTCGGCGCCTGCGGAGATGCGCGCCGTCACGGAGTCGGACATCGAGGCGCACACCTCGGCGATATCGGCATCACTCCCGGAGGTGGCGAAGGGCAGGACGGCGAGCGATTCGATCGGAGCGCGCCCGCGCCGCGAGAGCCAGCCACGGCCGCCGCGACGCCGAGGAGCGCGGCGAGGATCGCGAGGGCGGCGAGCGCGGAGTGCGCCGGCGCGGCTTCCCGAGTGGCCGGCTCCAGGCCCGGAGGTCGCGGCGCCGCCCGAGAGCGCGCGCTCGACGCGGCGCGTCCCGCGAGCCGCTGCCGCCGGGTCCTTTTCGAGACAGCGCTCGATGACGGTCCCGCGTCGAAGGAGAGACGCCGGGCGGCAGGGCTCCGCCAGTCGGGCGGGCTCGTGAGCATCGCCGCGAACGTCTCCGTCGCGCTGCGGCCGCCGAACGTCCGCCGGCCGGCGAGGCATCTCGTAGAGGACGCAGCCGAGCGCCCAGACGTCGGACGCCGGCCGCGGCGGGCTCGCCGCGCAGCCTGCTCGGGCGACATGTAGCCCACGGTCCCCAGGGTCGTCCCGGCCTCCGTCAGCACGGAAGCCGTGTCGGCGGCCGAGAGCCCGTCGCGCTCCGCCGGCGCGTTCCGGGCGAGGCCGAAGTCGAGGATCTTCGCTCCCGTCGGACGTGAGGAACACGTTCTGCGGCTTGAGATCGCGGTGGACGAAGCCCAGCTCGTGGGCGCGCGCGAGCCCCCGCGCGACGTCCGCGCCGATCCGCCGCGCCTCGGCCTCGGCGATCGGGCCGCGCGCGATCCGGGCCGCCAGCGTCTCACCCTCGAGGAGCTCGAGGACGGCGTACGCGACGGCGCCGTCCGTATCCGCGTCGAAGAGCGTGCAGACGTTGGGGTGCGTGAGGCGTGCCGCGATCTTCGCCTCGCGCGCGAAGCGCCGGAGCGCTTCGGGGTCGTCGCCGTGGCGCGCGGCGATGACCTTGAGCGCAACGTCGCGCTCGAGCCGCGTGTCGCGCGCCCGATACACCTCGCCCATGCCTCCGGCCCCGAGCGGAGCAAGGACCTCGTAAGGCCCGAGGCGCGTCCCGGCCCCGAGCGTCACGGCTCGGGCACCGTCACGCCTGTTTTCCGAGGCATCAGCGCGACGTAGAGGCCGCCCGCCGAGAAGAAGCCGACGAACCAGGCGTAATCGTAGAGCGGCTTGAGCAGCGGGATGACGAGGCCGCCCCACGCGAAGAAGCAGCCGGCGAACGTCGCGACGACCGCGGCGCGATTCCAGCCGCCATAGACGCCGTCCGGGAGATAGAGCGCCCTGAGGTCGAGCTTCTTCTTCCGCACGATCCAGTAGTCGGCGATGAGGACGCCGGCGATCGAGCCGAGGCCGCCCGAGTACCCGAGCAGCCACGTGAAGATGTAGCCCTTCGGGTCGGCGAGGAGGCGCCAGGGCTGCATCGCGATGCCGAGGAGGCCCGTGATGAGGCCGCCCGTCCTGAAGCTGATGTAGCCGGGGCAGCGCGTTCGCGAAGTCGTTCGCGGGCGACACGACGTTCGCGGCGATGTTGACGGCGAGCGTCGCGACGACGACCGAGAACATCGCGACCGCGACGACGAGCGGGTTCGTGAACTTCCCGACGAGCTTGACGGGATCCCAGATCGCCTCGCCGAAGATGATCGCGCTCGCGCTCGTGATGAGGACGCCCATCGCGGCGAACGCGAACATCGTCGTCGGGCAGCGCGACGACCTGGCCGACGACCTGCTCCCTCTGGCTCCGCCCGAAGCGCGTGAAGTCCGGCATGTTCAGCGACAGCGTGGCCCAGAAGCCGATCATCGCCGTGAGGGACGGGACGAAGATGGGGAAGAACTCGCCGAACGTCCGGAACTTGCCGGGCTGGGCGAGGAGCGGCCCGAGCCCGTTCGCCTCGTTCACGGCCCAGACGAGGAGGACGACCGTCACGACGAGGACGTACGGCGCGGCCCAGTTCTCGACCTTGCGCAGGAGGTCCATGCCGCGGTAGATGACGAAGATGTTCAGGCCCCAGAAGAGCAGGAACGAGAGCCACTCCGTCGTCGTGTGGCCGGAGAACCCGGCGCCGAAGAGCGCGGGCCAGCCCGGGAAGACGGCGGCGAAGAACGTGTGGAGCGCCTCGCCGCCGATCCAGGTCTGGATCCCGAACCAGCCGCAGGCGACGAGAGCGCGCATGAGCGCCGGCAGGTTCGAGCCCGCGGTGCCGTACGCGGCGCGCGCGAACACCGGGAACGGGATGCCGTACTTCGTGCCCGGATGCGAGTTCAGGAGGATCGGCGACGAGCACGATCGTGTTGCCGAGGAGGATCGTGAAGAGCGCCTGCTTCCAGTTCATGCCGCTGTTCATGAGGCCGGAGGCCAGCATGTACGTCGGGATGCAGTGCGCCATCGAGATCCACAGCGCCGCGTAGTTGTACGTCGTCCAGGTGCGGCGCGCGACCGGGATCGGGCGCGAGATCCTCGTTGTAGAGCGGGCTCGACTCGAGCGCGGACGTGTCCGCGAGCTCGACGCGGCCGTCCGCGTGGGCGATCTCGCCGGTCACCGCGCTCATGGGGCTGCGGAATCGTAACCCAGAGAGCTAGAGGGTTAACGCTTCGGGGGAGCGAGCGCGGTGAGAGCGGGCCGCTCCGCGACCATCTTCGAGAGAGCCCGCCCCGAGGCCCGGAGCGCGCCGGGCGTGCCGGGGACCGCCGCAGCCAGCGCGCCCGCGTCGCCCTCGATCGCGCTGTAGGTGTCCGCTGCCACGAGCCCGAGCCAGGGATCGGTGCGCGGCGTAAGGAAGAGCTCGTCGTAGATTCGGTTCGTCAGGGCGGCGAGGTCGACGGGCGCGCCGCCGGGGCCGGGAAGCCACCCGCGAATCGTGCGGCGAAGAGAGACGTTGACGGCCGTATCCGCGGCGAGCGACCGCTCGAAGTTCCGGACGGCGCGCGCGAACGCGCTCGCGTCTGCGCCGCGCATCTTCACGCGCATGAGCTGCAGGCTGCTGGCGTCGAGAACGGAAGGTTTTGCTCCCGAGTGATCAGTCTCGTCCGTTCGCACGATCTCTCGCCGGAGCTCGCCACTCGGGGGATTTTCTGAGAAGGGAATAGGGGAGGAAGAGCGTTCATTCGGAAGATTTTCTTCGAGGGGAATATTGACCGCAGCGCTTCCGACCGCGGCGAGCTGTTTCCGGTCCGCTCTATTACCTTCTAAGAAATCCCCGGTCGTTCTCCTCTTTCGTGCTCCCTCAATCTCTCTCAAGAATTCCTTTGGCGCCCATAACCCCGGGAGAACGTCGATGACGGTCCCGTCGCTCGCGAGGACGTAATGCAGGCTGTTGCCGGTGATCGTTCTCTCGAGCTTCCGTCCGTCGCCGAAGTCGATCGTGATCTTCGGGACGGGGCGGACGGACTCCCAATGGAGGATCCAGTTGTGCCGAAGCTCGCTCGAGATCGCCGCGTTCGCGTAGAGCACGGTCCGGAAAAAGCGGCTGTTCGCGCAGCTCAGCTCCTCGTCGAGGTTCCCGAGGAGGCGCAGCGAGAGGATCGGTTTCCCGGCCCTCGCGGCCGCGGCCTCCGCCGCCGCGAGGTCCGTGTACCAGTAGAGCCCCGACCAGGCAGAGTCACGCTGGCGTGCGACGCCGTCGAGCGCCGCGCGCAGGCGGTTCCATTCGGGACGCGAAGGCGCTCCGGCGGCGAGGCCCTCGCGCATCGATTCGATCGCAGAGAGATTTTCTTCGAAGAAGGAATTCAGCCCGGCAGGACCCATCGCTCGAATCCGGGAGCGAGCGGCGCGGGCAATGTCGCGCTCTGCCGAGACCGCACGGCGCGCGAGTTCGGTTTCGGCGGCGGCTGCCGTCCGGGCCAGCTGGACCGCACATGCCGCGAGGAGAAACGCGTTCGTCAGTCTTCCCTTCATAGAAAACCCCCGGCGGTCCCTGCGCCAGATGGGCGAGCGGACGCCGGAGAAGCAAGAGCACCGCCAGAGGGTTCCCGACTTTCAGCGGGCGTCGGGCCGGACGTACGTGAGCGTGTGATGGGTCAGGAGGACGCCTTCCGCCGTGACGCATTCGGCCACGCCGTAGCTCGTCCGCCGCCCGGGCTTCAGGACGGTCGCGCGGCAGAGGAAGCCCTGCTTTTTCGCGCTGCGGAGGAAGGACGTCTGCATGTGGCTCGTGACGGAGGTGTCGGCGAGCCCGCTCCTCGTCTTGATCGCGAGCCACATGGCGACGTCGGCCGCCGTCATGAAGACGATGCCGCTCACGATGCCGCCGGGGCGCTCCCACTCCGCGAGGAACGGGACGTCCAGCGTGCAGACGCCGTCCCCGGCGGACTCGACGCGGAAGCCGAAGGGCCGCGTGAACGCGTTCTCGTGCGAGAGAAGGGCCTGCAGCTCCTCCACTGTGGCGGCCGGACTCATCGGATCCTCAGGGGCGGGAGCATAGCCGGGCGCTCCCGCGTTTGCCTTCGAATCGGCCTGGGCTAGAATTTCACCCTTTCCCCCGGAGGTCACATGAGCGTCGATCTCTCGGCCGTCTTCACGGGCATCCGGTTCGAGAACCCGTTCCTCCTCGCGTCGGCGCCGCCCACCGAGTCGGACACGAACATCATGCGGGCCTTCGAGGCCGGCTGGGGCGGCGTCGTGACCAAGACGATCGGCCTTCACCCGGTCGTGAACGTCGCGGGGCCGAAGACGAAGTTCCTGCGGGTGGACACCCAAACGCCGCGTATCTCGATGAAGGCGCGGCCCGACTCGGTCCTCCACTCCTCGTGGAACTGGGAGCTCATCTCCGACAAGCCGCTCGACTGGTGGGTCGGGCGCCTCTCGAAGATCAAGAAGGCGTTCCCGGGGAAGGTCCTCGTCGCCTCGATCATGGCGGGCTCCGGCAGCGACAAGGAGCTCCACAACTGGCAGCTCCTCGCGAAGACCTGCCAGGACGAGGGCGTGGACGCCCTCGAGCTGAACTTCTCGTGCCCGCACATGGACCGCGACGACATGGGCTCGAACATCGGGAAGTCGAGCGGCCTGACCTCGATCGTCACGAAGGCCGTCAAGGAAGTCGCGAAGGTGCCCGTGTGGACGAAGCTGACGCCCTCGACGACCGACATAGCCGTGGAGGCGGGCGCGGCGTTCCGGGGCGGCGCGGACGCGATCACCTCGTCGAACACGTTCCCGTCGATCCCGCTCGTGGACCCCGAGACGCTCGACTTCGAGATGAACGTGGACGGCTACACGTCCAGCGGCGGCCTCGGCGGCCCGGCCATCCTCCCGCTCGCGCTCGCGAAGATGGCGCAGATGACGCACGCCTTCCCGGACAGGGCCTTCTCCGGCATCGGCGGCATCTCGGACTTCTCGCACGCGCTCAACTACTTCCTCCTCGGCTGCGGCACCGTGCAGGTGTGCACGGCCGCGATGCTCGACCACGCGATCGGCCCGAACGTGATCCGGACGCTGAAGCAGGGGATGGCCGAGTTCCTCGAGAGGAACGCGGCGCGGGGCTGGAAGTCGCTGGAGGACTTCCGCGGCCTGAGGCGCGACCACGTCGTCCCGCAGTCGCAGATCCGCCGCCCGAACCCCGGCGAGTACCACGGCGGGCACGAGGCCGAGGGCTACGCGGCGCCTGAGCCGGCGCCCGTGCCGGCGGGTTCGCGCGAAGACAAGTAGCCAGCGACGTTCCGTTTGCGCGCGTAAAGCCCCGCCAATTGCCGGGACGACATCGGTGCAAGTGCTTCGATACGCCCCGGGGCGTGAAGGCCGTGATACCCTCTATTCGCAGACCCGGAGGCTCACATGTCCAAGTTCCGCGCGGCCGCGCTGGCGTCCCTGTTGCTCACTTGTGTTGCCGGCGCCCAGCCCGTCAATGACGTGCCCCTCGCGAACTGGACGGCGCCGCCGTACTGGACGCCGCCGGCGCAAAGTGCCGATCAGAGCGCGCGCGGGGCGGGACGCCAGGCTCTCGCGACGTTGTCAGGACCCCTGCCGTTTGTGGCCGTAACGCCGTGCCGCGTCATCGACACGCGCGCCGGCAGCGGCTTTCCCGCCAGCTACGGCCAGCCCTCGATACCCGGAGGCGGCACGCAGAGGACGTTCGTGATCAACGGGCAGTGCGGCATTCCGGCGGACGCCCAGGCGGTGTCGTTCAATTTCGCCGTTTGGGTTCCCACTACGCGCGGCGATCTGCGCGTGTTCCCGACGGGCGGACCGACCCCCCTGGTCTCGACGCTCAACTGGGAAGCGGGCATTCTGGCTCTCGCGAACGCGCGCCGTGGTGCCTCTCGGAGCCGGCGGCGACATCACCGTGCAGGTGGACGGGGCGGGCACGGTTGACATCTTCGTGGACATCAACGGCTATTACTCGCCGCTGGGAGTCGTGAACAGTGTGAACGGGCTCGGGGGCGCTCTGACCGTCGCCGCCGGCACCAACGTGACGATCACGCCGGCGGGCAACACGCTGACGATCGATTCGGCGGGAGCAGCCGGAGCGACGGGCGCCACGGGTGCCACGGGTACGAACGGTGCCACCGGAGCGACGGGCGCTGCGGGCGCCACGGTTCCAACGGTGCGACGGGCGCAACCGGCGCCACGGGTGCGAGCGGTACGAACGGCACGAACGGTACGAGGTCGAGGGTGCGACCGGCGCCACGGGCGCGACCGGTTCGACCGGGGACAAGGGGCTGACGTGGCTGGCGGCGTGGAACGGCGCGACGACGTACGCTGCGGATGTCGGGGTCTCGTTCAACGGGGCGAGCTACATCAGCCTCGTGAGCAACTCGGGGTTCCAGCCGGACGTCTCGCCGGCGCAGTGGAGCCTCCTTGCGGCCAGGGGCGCGGCGGGTTCCACCGGCGCCACGGGCTCGACGGGCACGACGGGTGTCACGGCGCGACAGGTTCGACGGGCGTCACGGCTCGACTGGCGCCATCGGATCGACCGGCGCGACGGGCGCGACCGGTGCGACGGGCGTCACCGGCGCCACCGGATCGACTGGCGCCACGGGTTCGAACGGTACGAACGGTTCGATCGGCGTGACGGGTGCGACGGGCGCAACGGGCGCGACCGGTTCGACCGGGGCCACGGGATGCAGTTCCAGGGATGCCTGGAGCGGCGCGACGACGTACGCGGCGAACGACGCGGTGACGTTCGGCGGGGCGAGCTACATCAGCCTTCAGAATTCCAATTTGAATAACCAGCCCGACGCTGTCGCCGACATTCTGGAGTCTCCTCGCGGCGCAGGGGGACGGGACCGACCGGATCCACCGGCGCCACGGGCTACGGGCGCGACGGGAGACCGGGTCGACCGGAGCTACGGGATCCGCCGGTGCGACGGGAGCAACCGGATCGACCGGTGCGACGGGCGCGACGGTGCCACGGGCGCGACCGGCGCGACGGTACGACACGGCACGAACGGCCACCGAACGGTGTGGATGGTGCAACGGGCGCTACAGGTGCCACCGGGCGCGACCGGTCCGACCGGGGCCACGGGGCTGACGTGGCGGGGCGCGTGGGACATCTCGGTGACGTATGCCGCAAACGACGCGGTGTCGTTCGGCGGGGCGGGCTACGTCAACGTCGTCCCAGGCAACATCGGGTTACAGCCTGACCTGTTCCCGGCTTCGTGGCAAATCCTCGCGGCCCAGGGCGGGACGGGTCCGACCGGCGCGACTGGCTCCGACCGGCGCCACGGGAGACACGGGCGTGGCCGGTCCGACCGGCCCGACCGGTCCGACGGGAGGCATTGGCCTGACAGGTCCGACAGGTCCGACGGGTCCGACCGGGTCCCGGGGGCTGACGTGGCAGGGGATCTGGTTGATCGTGAACACATATGCCGTTGACGACGCGGTGTCGTTCAACGGGGCGAGCTACGTCAGCCTTCAGGCGGGCAACATCGGAAATTCGCCCGCCTCGTCGCCCGACTTTCTGGAATCTCCTCGCGGCCCAGGGTGGGACCGGTCCGCCCGGCCCGGGCCCGGGCATGATCGCGAGCGGAACATTCCTCGTTTCGGGGACTACGCCCCGCGACTTCCCGTTCATTCCGCTCACCGGTGTTGGCACTCCTGGCGACCCCGCGAAGAGTTTGATAGCACGATCATCATTCCGGCGAATTGCTCGGCGACTCTCCTCGCGAGACTGGACCTGCCCACTCTCTCCCCCGACAATATCCCTCTCAAGCTCTCGCTTCGGGTTGACGGAACCACCTCGTCGACCGCCTTCTGTAGCATTCCGACGAGCGATGTCTCGTGCGTTTCGACGACGCCGCTCTCAATCACGGCCGGACAGCAGGCCGTGGTCGTTTCCAGCGGACCGGCCAACTATCGGGCGCGACGCGCCTCAAGATCGCGCTGTCATGTCAGTAGAAGCTCGCGACTGACTCCAGTCGCACCTCGAGAGGGTTTCTTCACGGCGGGCCATCCGGCCCGCCGCTCTCTTTTGTTTTCGAAAAGTGAATTCCCGGCGTCTCCTGCCGCGGCACGTGGCTCGGGCAGCGTCCCTGGATCCCTGACGCCCTGATGCAGGTGCGTCATAACCCGGGGGGGAGTGGGCGCATATATAGATCTTGGGTTCACATATAAAAACGGAAATCAGGAGGCTTCTATGTCGATTTCCCGCACGGCCGCCTTGGCCTCTGTATTCGCTGCTCACATGCGCCGCCGGGGCCAGCGCCGATCGATGACGTGCCCCTGGCGAACTGGAGGCGCTGCGCCCTACTGGACGCCACAGGCGCAAAGCGCCGATCGCACCGCGCGCGGGGCTGGACGCCAGGCGCTCTGGCGTTGCTTCCAGGACCCCTGCCGTTCGTCGCCGTGACGCCGTGCCGGGTCATCGACACGCGCGTCGGCAGCCGGCTTTCCGGCCGACTACGGACCGCCGTCGATCCCCGGAGGCGCCACGCAGAGGACGTTCATGATCAACGGGCAGTGCGGCATTCCGGCGGACGCCGAGGCGGTGTCGTTCAACTTCGCTGTCTGGATCCCGACCACGCAGGGCGACCTGCGCGTGTTCCCGGCGGGTGCCGGGGCTCCCCTGGTCTCGACGCTCAACTGGGAAGCGGGCATTCTGGCTCTCGCGAACGCCGCCGTGGTGCCGCTCGGAGCGGGCGGCGACATCACCGTGCAGGTGGATGGGGCGGGCACGGTGGACATTTTCGTCGACATCAACGGCTATTACTCGCCGCTGGGAGTCGTCAACACCCTGAACGGGCGAGAGGGCGCCGTGACGGTCGCCGGCGGCACCAACGTGACGGTCACGACCACGGGCAACACGCTGACGATCGATTCGGCGGGGGCGGCCGGCCCGATCGGCCCCACCGGAGCCACGGGTTCGATCGGTCCGACGGGACCCACCGGCGCGACAGGCGCGGGCGTGGCGGGTCCGACGGGGCCGACGGGTCCGGCCGGCCCGGGCCCGGGGATGATCGCGAGCGCATCGATCGACGTTTCCGGGGGTACTGAGCTTTCGCTCACCCCGTTCCTTCCGCTGAGCGGTTCTCTCCAGATCAACCCCGATGAAGCGGCGAACACGACAATGATTCCGGCGAATTGCTCGGCGACTCTCTTTGCGTCGGTGGATCTCCCGACTCTCACGACGCCCGGGGTCACGTTCACCCTTCGAGTGAACGAAGTGACGACGACGACGGCCTGCACAATCGAGCCGACGGCGGGAGTCCTCTGCAGCTCGACGACGCCGGTCTCCATCACCGCGGGTAGCCGGGCCACGGTGTCTCCCAGCGGGCCAACCGGCTACGGAAACGCGAGCTTTGTCAGGCTCGCGCTGTCATGTCAGTAGAAAATACCGACTGATTTCGTTTGCGCACCAGGGGTTTTCCGCGGCGGGCCACCCGGCCCGCCGCTCTCTTTTTCTTTCCGAAGAGTGAATTCCCGATGACGCGGAGCGCGAGTCCGGGCGCGCTCGCAGACCGCTTGAGCATCTTGGAGCAAGTGAATCATTGTCGAGGAAACGAGGGGTGTATGCTGCATACACTACGAAGGTGGAGGTCTCTATGTCCCGATTTCGTGTCGCCGCCCTAGCGTCTTCCCTCCTGCTCACCTGCGCCGCCGGCGCATTGCCCATCGATGACGTGCCCCTGTCGAACTGGAGCAGCTCCGCCGTACTGGACGCCACAGGCGCAAAGCGCCGATCGCACCGCGCGCGGGGCTGGACGCCAGGCGCTCGTGACGTTGTCCGGACCCCTGCCGTTCGTCGCCGTGACGCCGTGCCGCGTCATCGACACGCGCGCCGGCAGCGGCTTTCCCGCGGGCTACGGCCAGCCCTCGTTACCCGGAGGCGGTGTGCAGGGACGTTCGTGATCAACGGGCAGTGCGGCATTCCGGCGGACGCTCAGGCGGTGTCGTTCAATTTCGCCGTCTGGGTTCCGACCACGCGGGGCGACCTGCGCGTCTTCCCGGCGGGCGCGACGACCCCGCTGGTCTCGACGCTCAACTGGGAAGCGGGCATCTGTCTCTGACGAACGCCGCCGTGGTGCCCGTCGGTGCCGGTGGCGACATCACCGTGCAGGTGGATGGCGCGGGGCACGGTGGACATCTTCGTCGACATCAACGGGTATTACGTCGCCGCTGGGAGTCGTGAACAGCGTGAACGGGCTCGGGGGCGCTCTGACGTCGCCGCCGGCACGAACGTGACGATCACGCCAACCGGGAACACGCTGACGATCGATTCGACGGGAAGGGGGCCAGCCGGCCCGACCGGCCCGATCGGCCCCCGGTCCGATCGGACCCACAGGCGCGGGAGCAGCCGGCCCGACCGGCCCGACCGGCGACACCGGCCCGACCGGCGCGACCGGCCCGACCCTGGGATTCATCACCAGCCCGGCAGGCGCCGTTGGCGGCCAAAATCCTTCAACTGGATTCGTTCCGATAAACGGCTACGCATTTGTTGGGGATCCACTCTCGGAAGCCGACAATCAGGTGATCGTTCCGGGACCTTGTGCTTTGACGACTCTCTTCATGCGGGTGGAGCCCGCGACGGGGGCCCTCGCCGGAATCACGTTCACCCTCCGGGTGAACGGCGTGGATACGGCCGCGGCCTGCTCCATTCCTGGGGCCGGGACGTCTTGCACCGCCTCGACGGCGGTCCCCATCGCGGCCGGCTCTCTGGCCGCCGTGAGTACCGCTTCGGCGGAGGTCGATTATGGAAACGCCGACCGCCTCTGGGTCGCAATACGCTGTCAGTAGAAGCTCGGGATAGATCGGACCGCGACGTCGAGTCCTCAGCGGCGGGCCATCCGGCCCGCCGCTTTTTTCTCAGGCGGCTATCCTCGAGTCCTCACGGCGCCTGTGCGAGCCGGGTGCGGGCGGCGTCCAGCGTTCCCGGGTCCTTGAACCCCTCGGCCATCCTGGCGACCTTCTCCCAGAGCGGGCGCGCCTCGGCGGGCTTTCCCGACTGATCGAGCGCCCTCGCGAGCTGGAAGTTGGCGCCGTAGTGGTTCGGGTTCATCGCCAGCACCTTCCGGAACTCGAGGATGGCCGTGGCCAGGTCCTGCCTGCCCATAGCGTCGAGCCCCGCCTTCATCGCCGCCTCCTGGGACGCGGGGGTTCGGCCGAGCCGCTTGCGCGCCGTGTCCGCCGTCGTCTCGTCCCTGATCGACTCGGCCATCGCGAGCGATTTCTCCCACTGGCGCGCCGCTTCCACGGGCTTTCCCGCGCGGTCCAGCGCCACGGCGAGCTGGTAATTGGCCCCGTAGTGCGCCGGGTTCTGCGCGAGGACCTGGCGGAATGCCTTGACCGCGGCTTCCGCATCGCTCCTTGCGTACAGCGCGTCGAGGCCGTCCTTCATCAGCGCGTCGGGCGTCTGCCGGGTGCCGGAGCAGGCCATGGCCGGCCCGAGCACGAGCAAAGCCAGGATCCGGAGGGCTCGCGCGTTCATCGCGCCGAGTATAGGACCGCGCCGGGCCTTTCACCCGCCGCTCTCACGTGCCCGGCGACAGCCGGCGCGACAGCGTTCTCCCCACTCGATCGGCGCACGCCATCAGGGCGAGCGTGTGCGACTTGGCGGGCAGCGAAGGGAGCGCGGACGCATCGGCGACGTACACGCCGGGCAATCCCTCTACCTCGGCATCCGCGGTCGACTCGCCGATTTCCGGGCGCCGGCTCATCGGGATCGATCCCGCGTAGTGCGCGTCGGCCCCGGTCCGGCCCGGCTTGAAGGTGGCGGGCAAGAGGACCGCGCCGGCGCGCCGGAAGGCCGCGCGCAGCCGCGACCTCGCCCACGCGACCTCCCTCTCCAGGGAAGGCGCCGCTCCGCCGGTCACGCGGACCGACCCGTCCGGCGCGAGGCGGATGCGGTTCTCCGAAAGGCGGCCGGGGAAGAAGCAGTTCGCGACGATCGTCGACGAGAGCAGGGCGCGGAAGAGCCGCAGCGCGTGTCGGCGCGCGAGCGGAGCGTGGCGGACGAACTCCGCGACGGGGAGCGCGTGCGTCGAGAACGTGAAGCCGCAGACGGTCCCGGCCGGCGCGCCGTCGAGCGTGAAGGCGAGCTGCGCCGTCCCCGGCGCCTGCGCGCGCGCCGCGCCGAAGAACGCCGGCAGCCACAGCATGAAAGCGGCCATCGGCAGCGCGAGGAGCCGCGTCTCCATGAACCCGGGCAGCGATCGCATCACGATGGAGGTCGTGGCGAGCGTACCCGCCGCCATGACGACGATGCGCCCCGCGGGCGGCTGGCCGGAGCCGCCGAGGCGGCCGCGGCCGCAGAGGCGCCAGCCGGCCCCGGCGCGCTCGAGCCGGTCCACGACGAACCCGGACAGATGCTCGAAGTTCGGGTGCCTCGCGAGCTGCCGGAGGTCGTAGCGCGCCGAGTAGAGCGACTCCCGCGCGCAGCCCCAGAGGCAGAAGCCCTGCTGCGAACAGGGCTGGCGCTCACCCGGCGCGGGCTCGCTCAGCACGGCGAGCCGCGCGCGGCCGAGGCGGAACCCGCCGTCCACGAGCGCCCGGCGATGCCGCCGGTATTTCCGCGCCAGGCTCTCGTGCAGCGCATCCATCGGGATCGGGCCCTGCGCCCACGCGTCGACGCCGAAGAACTCCGACAGGTCGTCGTCTTCGCGGCCGCTGACGCCGATCCGCCGCGCCACCGCTTCGAACGAGGCGAGCAGCGACTCTTCGGGGAACGGGAAGGCCTCGAGGTCGGATCCCGAGAACCGCGCGACGCCGCATCCCCAAGCGTTCGACAGCCCGCCCACGGCGAGCGAGCCGACCGGCAGGAAGTCCTCGGCCGCGATGCGGTTGGCCTCCGCGAAGCCTCGGAACACGTACTCGAGCGTGGGCGCGCGGAATTTCGGGGACGTCGCGGACGCGTCGCGCAGGGCGCGGTAATCGCGCCCGACCATCCACTCCCACTGGCCCGGGTCCGACGCGCGCGCGGAGAGGTACTCGGCATCCGGCACGCCGACGCCCGGCATTTCGCCGCCGTCGACCATCAGGACGCGAAGGCCGGACTCGACCATCGGAAACGCCGCGGAAACGCCGGCCGGACCGCTGCCGACCACGATCGCGTCGAATTCGGGACGTTCAGCCGCCGACATGCCGCCGCTCCAGGGCGCGCCGGAGAAGGGGAGACGCGAACAGGCGCAGGAGGCGCCAGAATCCCTCGGACAGCGCGACGGCCGAGAGCGAGAGCGCCGCGCCCGCGGCGCCGGCGGAATCCCCGATCAACAGGAACCGCCGCGCGCCGGAAGGCGAGGCCTCGGCGAGCGCGGTGGCGGCTTCGAGCCGCCAGCCGAGCTCCTCGGCGCCGGCCGATTGCAGCAAGGTCCGGCCGTCGAGCACGGCCAGACAAACCGGCCAGTCGAGGAGTATTTCCGGAACGTGCGCGGGAAATCCGTCGCGCGCGCTCTCGACCGCGCGGGCGTAACGCCTCGTCAGCGCGGCGGGCGAAGGCTCGCCGAGCAGGTACGTGATCAGGCCGCGGCCTTCCCGCAGCAGCCGGCGCCGGCGGTCGCTTCCCGAGGGATGCATCCCCGACTCCAGCGGCCGCAGCCGCAGGCCGAGCGACGCGAGGGAATCGGCGGAGGGCATCGAAGGCAGCTCGACGAGCGAGCGCAGGCGCGCGAGGTCGTACGCGCCGCCGAGGATCAGGTTCGCGGCGCGCACGGCCGGCCCGAGCACGGCGGCCGGCACCGGCACGAACAAGCGGCGGCGGCGCAGCCGGACCGCCGCGAGCGCGCGCAGGAACGCCGTGAACGAGACGGGCTCGGGAGAGGCGAGGTTGTAGGCGCTGGCGGGCGGGTCGTCCCGCTCGACGATCCTGATCAACCCCTCGACGAGATCCCGGACATGGATCGGCTGGACGCGCGGCGCGGGAAGCAACGCGGGCAGCACGACCAGGCGCCGCACCTGGTTCAGGAGCTGAAGGAACAGCCCTCCCGGCTGGCCGCCGTAGACGAGGCCGGGGCGCAGGACACTCCCTCCGGCCTCGAGCACGAGCCGCTCCACCCGGAACTTCGCGCGGCCGTAGGCAGTCGGCGCGTCGACGCGCGCCGCCTGGCTCGAGGCGAAGACGACGCGGAGGCGCCGTTCGCGCGCGGTGTCCAGGAGACGCCGGGCCGCCTCCACTTCGAGGTCCTCCCCGGCGGCGGCGCCGCCCCGCGTGTCGGCCGCGAGGTGCGCGACCGTCGCCCCCTCGGGAAACAGGCCGGCGGCGGGGTCCTCTTCGAGCCTGTAGGGAATCCACGGCACGCCGGGATCGGCGGGCCGCTCGCGCGATGCCGCACGCACGTCCCAGCCGCGCGCCAGAGCGGCCCGAACGAGATGCCGGCCGATGTATCCCGTCGCGCCGGTGACGACGAGGGTGGTCACGGGGTCAGGCTCCCGCGGCGTGGCGCGCTCCGGAGCCTCGCTTCCGGCAAGCGAGCATCTCGAACAGAGTCGCCGGCCAGATGATGCGCGCGATGGTCCGGACGTCGAAGCGCTCTCGAAGGCTCGTGGCCACGTCGTAGATGTTGCAGACGTGGAAATGTCCGCTGAACTCGTCCTTGCCCGCCAGCCTGCGTCCCAGCCTGTAGAGCCAGTCCTCGGTGGGGCCCGACACGATCAGGACTCCCTCGGGGCTGATGAGGCGCTCGAAGGCCTTCACGTAGGGCGCGCGCACGGAAATGTGCTCCAGGACGTCGAGAGCCACGATGATGTCGAAGCTCTCCGGGGGAAGGTCCAGCGACGGAAGATCGCCTTCGACGAAGGTGATCGACCTGGAGAAGCGGAGCCGTTCCTCGAGCAGCTTCTTCGGGCTGAGATCGAGATCCACGGCGGTCACGCTGAATCCGGCCGTCGCGAGCGCCTCGGACATCAGCCCCGGCCCGCAGCCGAAATCCAGCGCCCGTCTGCCGTCGTGCCGGCACGCCTCGTCGAATGCGACACTGAGCCGCCGCCAGAAGACCATGTCGATGATCGGGTTCGTCTGTGCGTACGCCGGAAAAGCGGCTTCGTAGACGGCATGGTGGGCCGCCTCGCCGCGCGTGTTCTTCATGACTGCTTGTACGGCAGGCTGAAATCGGGCCTTCGTCTCGCGCAGCAACCTGTGCATCGCCACCTCGTCAAGGGATCCGCAGCCTGCTCCTCGCCCACGCGAGGTTGTTGCGCGCGAGGGCGAAGTCGGGGCGAAGCGCCACCGCCTTCTCGAGAAACGGCACGGCCTCCGCGAAGAACCCGAGCTTGCCGAGCTCGAATCCCAGGTTGTTCAGGGCGTCCGCGTAGTCGGGATCGATCGCGATCGCGGCTCGGTAGGCGAGCGCGGATTCCACGTCGTTCCCCTTCTGTCCGAGCGCGACGCCGTGATCCAGGTACGCCGCCCGGTCGGTCGTCGCGAGCTGCACGGGGCTCCGGCCCTCGACGAGCGCCCGGGCCCGGGCGTTTCCCGGCTCGGCGGCGGCGACCGGCCGGGCGAGCGCCGCGGCGCCCGCCGCGTCGCCCTTCGCCGCCAGGAGGTTCGTCAGAAGAGCGCGCGGATCGATGGCGGCCGGGCTCAGCTCGAGCGCCTTCCTCAGGCCGGCGATCGCTTCGGGGCCGCGGCCGACCTTGACGAGCCAGCGTGCGTAATAGAAGTGGACGTCCGGCTGGGCGGGATCGAGCCCGATCGCCCGCTCGAAGTGCGGTTCGGCCACGGCCGGCCTTCCGAGGGCGTCTTCGACGATCCCGCGATTCACCTCGAGGGCCCAGTAGTTCGGCGTGAAGAGCGACGCGCGCTCGAAGCACTCACGGGCTTTCGCGAGCTGGCCGCGGCCCATCAGCGCCAGTCCGTAGTTCATCCAGCCCCGGCCGTTGGAAGGGCTCTTCGCCGTGACGTCGGCCCAGAGGCTTTCGCCGGTTTGCCACGCGCGGTTCCGGACGAACGTGCCGGCCGCGTGCGCGAGAAGCAGCGCGGCCCCGACCGCCGCGGCGGCGGCGGGCCGGCGGAAGAGCGACGGCTGGAGGAGCCGGACCCCCCAGACCGCGGCGAGGGTAAGGCCGATGAACGGCAGAAAGACCCGGTGCTCGTTCATCGGCTCGGCGAGAGGAAGGATGCTGGAGGTGGGCGGCGAGGCCGATCGCGAACCACGCCAGTCCGAACGCCACCGGCCACGCCTCCCTGCGCCGGGCGCACCGCCAGGCGACGAACACGAGGCCGGCGATCGCGGCGAGGCCCGTGAGGACGCGGGTGTCGTACCACGCCGCGATGAGCTGCAGATCGGTGTCGGCGGTGAGGCCGGTGGGGACGAAGAAGAGCCCCAGGTAGCGCAGCCAGACCCAGGCCTGTGTCTCAGCGTAGAAAAGTCGGTCGCCGCCTCCGTAGTTCAGCGTCGGAGGCGCCATGACGCGCTCGACGAACCAGAAGACGAGCGCGCCGACGACGAAGGCCGGGAGCGAAGCGGCGATCGCGTGCCGCCACCGCGGGCCCCAGCGCGCCCGGTCGCCGTCGCCCTCCGCCGGCCGGAGGAGCTCCCAGCAGAAGAGGAGGGGCGCGAAGAGGACGGCGGGCGTCTTCGCGAGGGCGCCGGCGGCGACGGGCAGGAGGTACAGATGCAGGCGCCTCGCGCGCGGCGAGGCCAGATAGAGGAGGAACCCGCCGACGACGCCGAGAGCGCTCAGGATCTCGGAGCGGGCGTGCATCAGGTTCATGGCTTCGGTGTTGACCGTGTGAACGCAGAAGAACGTCGCGGCGAAGAGAGCCAGCCAGGCGTTGGCAGGGGCCGGCGCCGCTTCGTCCATGGCGCGGCGGAAGAAAGCCCACAGGGCGAGACCGAGCAGGGCGAGCTGAGCGAGCTGGTCGGCATGGAAGACGGCGGGGGAGAGCCCGCCGGCAAAGTGGTAATCGAGCGCCAGGCTGAGCGTCACGAGGGGGCGATACGTCTGGTTCTGCGGCAAGACGCTGAAGGTGCGGGCGTCCGCGAAGAACCGCCCCGCGTTCGAAAGACTCCGGATGTAGAAGTTGTTGACCACGACGTGCCCGTCGTCGAAATGAAAGGCACTTCCGAATACGTTCGAATAGGCCGCGACGAGAAGGAGGAGGCAGCCGCCGGCGGCCGGGAAGAACCCCCGGGGCAGGCCCGGGCCCTGGTGCCTCGCCGGCTCGGGGGCCGCGCGTTTCATCGTTGCAGGCGGCCAGGCTCGTTCTGGACGTCGAGAACGACGGCTTGAAGGAGCAGTTGAAAGGCCAGGATGATCGCGAGGGTCCCGATCATGACGGTGCCGGTCGTCGCCACGACGTTCGTGGCGATCGAGCGGTACCAGTGATAGAGCGACCAGAGGACGCCGAAGGCCATGAGGGGAACGCCTGCCGAGAGGAAGACCGAGACGACGTTGAAGTCCCTGAGGAAGTAGGTCGACCCGATCCGCCGCAGCGTCCGGCCGATCAGCCGCCCGGAGAACTCGAACAGGCTCCGCCCTGGGCTAAGCGAGCTGACCTCGTCGCCGTACTTCGGGTGCATTGGGACGCTCACCACGACGCCGCGGGCGAAGTACGCCTCGCAGAGGAGGCTGATCTCGAAGAAGTAGCGATCCGCGAGCTGGTCGCGGCGGATGGATCTCAGCAGGGACGACCGCACGGCGAGGAAGCCGTTGCAGGGATCGAAGACGCTCCAGTATCCGGAAGCCGCCTTGACCAGGAACGACAGGGCGAGGTTCCCGAAGCGCCGCAACGAGGGCATGGAACGGATCACCGACAGGTCCGCGAAGCGGTTTCCCTTGGCGAGATCGGCCCGCCCCTCGAGGAGAGGCGCGACCAGTTCCGGGATGAGGGCGGGGTCCATCTGGCCGTCGCTGTCGAGCTTGACGACGAACTCGTCTCCCAGCGAAAGGGCCCGGTCGAAGCCGGTCTTCATCGCCCCGCCGACGCCGCGATTCCGGTCGTGTGTCAGAACGACGATTCGAGGGTCGTCGAGTCCCTCGAGCAGCCGTTGAAGCTCGTCGGGAGAGGCGTCGTCCACGACGATGACGTGCCGGATGCCGGCCGGAATGCGGGCGAGGACACCGGCGATCGTCGCCGCGGCGCGGTAGGCGGGGATGACGACGGCGACCCCGCCCGGGGTGCCCTCCGGGTTCGTCTCGGGCATCTTCCTCGTGAGGATAACGCCAACCGGCCGCGGCCAAGGCGCCGAACCGGCGTTTCTCGAGCGGTGAAGGGGGGCGGGGGAAACACGACCGTGTTTCCCCCGTTTCTCGCAGCTGCTAGCGCGCCCTTCCCTGGTCGCGGGCGGAGCCCGCGGCGCGCTAGCTCCGGATCGTGAGGTTCTCGTACTGGACGATCGGCTGGCCGAACCCGACGGCGAGGCCGTCGACCTCGGGGCGCGCGAACCGGTAGACCTGCTCGTGGAAGAGCGGGATCAGGAGCGCCTCCCGCGCGACGATCTCCTCGATCTCCCGGTAGATCGACTCGCGCGTCCTCGGGTCGATCTCGGTCCGGCCGCGCTCCGTCAGGGCGTCGATCTCGGGCATCCCGCAGAAGCGGCCGAGACGCCCATCGCGCGAGTGGAGGACGCCCTGCACGAAGGTGTCGGCGTCCGGGTAGTCGGCCATCCAGCGGCCGATCGAGATGTCGGTCGGCGCATTCGACCTGGGCGTCCATGAACTCCGTCATCGTCTTGTTCACGACGCGGATGGAGTAGCCCATCTCGCGGAATGCCTGCATGAGCTCCTTCGTGAACGCGCCGATACTCGCCGAAGAGGACGGGATTCACGACGGCCGTGACCTCGATCGGCTCGCGCGAGACGGTGTGCGCGCCCGAGACCTGTCCCGAGGCCTGCGGCCGGCTCCTCGGCTTCGAGACGTACCCGAGGAGGCCGGGCGGGATGAGGCCGTTCGCCGGAATCGCGTGCCGGCCGAGCGTCCGCCGGACGATGCCCGGCGGCGTCGATCCCCTGCGCGAGCGCGCGGCGCGCCCGCGCGTCGGTGAACGGCGCCGCGGTGGGCGTTGAAGACGACGAAGTAGGTCACGAGGCTCGGGCTCTCGCGGTACGTCGGCGCGGAAGCGCGGGTCCTGGCGCAGGGCTTCGGCGTCGGTCGGGAGGAGGTCCGACGCGATGGAGAAGCCGGCCGGCGAGGAACTCGGAGCGGATCTCCTCCGGCGGGACGCCGAACCGGAAGACGAGCCCCTCGCTCTTCGGGTAGCCCTCGCGCCAGTAGTCGGGGTTTCTCTCCAGCTCCAGCCGCTTTCCCGGCTCGAAGCCGGCGACGCGGTACGCGCCCGTGCCGACGCAGCCCTTGCGCCAGCTCTCGCCGAGGGCGCCGGTCCCCTCGGGGACGATGCCGGCGGCCGGGTACGACACGAGGACGGGGAAGAACGACAGCGGCTGTTCCAGCTCGATCACGAACTCCGAAGGGCGAGACGATGTGGAAGCCCTCGAGGTCCGAGGCCTTGCCGTCGATGAGGCTCTGGGCGCCGCGGATCGGGGCGAGGAGGAAGCCGGCCGTCGCCCTCGGCCTTCTGGAGAAGGCGCTCGAAGGAGTAACGGACGTCGCGGGCGGAGAGCGCGCGGCCGTCGTGGAAGCGCACGCCCCGCCGCAGGCGGAAGCGGAAGCGCGTGCCGCCGTCTTCGGGAATCGACCTCGGAGGCGAGCCACGGAACGACGCGCCCGCCCTCGACGTCCCGCGTCAGCGTCTCGAAGACGAGGGGCATCGTCTCGGCCTGCTCGCTGGACTCGCCATCGACGCGGGATCGAAGTCGTGCAGGACGCCGCCGATCGGCACGTGGATGACGCCGCCGCCCCACTCGTGCGGCACGGTAGCCGCCGGCGCCTCCGACTTCCCGATCTCGGCGATAGTTGACGAACGGAGGGCTGCTGCGAAGCGCGACGCCCGCGCACGCCCGGGCCGGCGATCCGGTAGTCGACCTCGTGAAAGAGCGGGATGAGGACCGCCTCGTCGAGGAGGAGGCTGCTCGAACCTCCGGTAGAGGCCTCTCGCGGACCGCGGGGCGGCTCTCGATGCGCGCCTCCTCGAGCGAGGCGGTCCGCCTCGGGCGACGAGAAGAAGCCCGCGCATGTGGCCGCTCCCGGAGTGGAAGAGGCCGAACGTGAAGTCGTCGGGGTCGTCGTAGTCGGCCATCCAGCGGCCGACCAGGAGGTCGGCGCTCGTGCGCGCGTCTGCGCGTCGAGGTAGTCCTTCATGTCGGGCGTCGCGATCCGGACCTCGACGCCGAGCTCCCGCCAGATGCGCGAAGAGCGCGGCGGTGAGCGCCCGGTAGCGGTCCTGCAGGATCGGGTGGACGGCGGCCGTCAGCGTGACGGGCGGCGTCAGGCCGGCTCGCCTCGAGGAGGGCGAGCGCCTCGTCTCGCGGCAGGAGCTGGCGGCGCCGGCCCGCGTCGTGCCCGAGGATGCCGGGCGGGAGGATCCCGGTGGCGGGGACGGCGAACCGCCCGAGCGCGGCCCAGACGAAGTCCTGGCTGCGCGTCACGCCGGCGAGCGCGCGCCGGAGGGCGAGGTTCCCGCCGAGGGCGCTGCTTCGAGTTGAAGAGCGCGAAGTACGTGCCCTTTCTTCGGCGTCTCGACGAGACCCGCGCGGAAGCGCGGCTCCCGGAGGATCGCCTCGAGGTCCTGCGGGAGGAGATCGCGCGCGAGCTCGATCTCTCCGGCGCGGAGCCCCGAGGCGATGGCCGAGGCGCTCATCCCGGTCCGGAACTCGATCGCGTCGAGGCGCGCCGGCTCCTTCCAGTGGTGCGGGTTCCGCTCGAGGAGGATGCGGTCCGCCGTCCGGCGCGCGATGACGAACGGGCCCGTGCCGATCGCCGTCCCGGCGTCTCCCTCGCCGGGCACGATCCTGACGATCGCCGTCAGGCCGTCGGGGAGGAGAGCGGGGAAGATCGGGAGCGGCTCGACGAGCTCGAACTCCAGCCTGTCGTCCGAGACCGCCCGGATGCCGGCGACGTCCGCGGCCTCGTTCCTCCGGTGCGCCTCCGGCGCCGCGGATCGGCGGCGAGGGCGGCGGGGATGCCGTCCGGCCGGACGCGGATCGCGCGCTCGAGCGACGCCTTCACGGCGGCGGCGGTCGAGCGGCGAGCCGTCCGAGAAGCGGACGCCGTGCCGCAGCCGCAGCCGGGCCGAGCGGCCTCCGTCGCCGAGGTGACCACTCGTCGGCAGAGCGCGGGCACGAGCTGCCCTCGGCGTCGGTCGTGAGGAGCGTCTCGAAGACGGTGGCGAGGACCTCCGTCTCCTCGACGATGTGCCGCCATCGCGGGCTCCGGCGCGGCGACCGGGTTGGCCATGGCGACGACGAGCCGGCCGCCGTTCGGGATGACCTCCGCCGCGCCTGCTTCCTGTCGCCGCCGAGCCGCTCGAGCTGCGCGCCGTAGGCGGCCGCGCGTCTCGTACTCGCCGCGCAGGTTCGCGACCGTCGCCGCGAGGGAGAGCAGCTTCGGGAGGTGATCCGTGTCCTGCGCGGCGGCGGCCGCTTCGATGCCGCGCTCCACGAGCCGCCGCGCCTCGTCCACCTTCCGGCCGTGCCACGCCGTCTCGGCGGCGAACAGGATCGCCTCGATCGGCGCGCGCCGGCTGCTTCTCGCGCTCGAAGATCTTCCCGGCCGCCTCGGCCTCGCGGAGGGCGGCGTCGGCGTGGCCCGACATGCGCGAGGCCTGCGCGAGAAGGAGACGCGCGTCTCCCTCCAGCACCTTTTCGCCCTCCCATTCCTCGTCCCCGAGGTAGTCGAGCGCGGTCTTCGCGACGCGCGCCGCCTCCTCCGGGCTGAAGGCGTCGAGGGACTTCTTCGCGAGCTTCAGGCCGTAGTCCACGGCCTTCTCCGGGCACGTCGCCCTCCGAGAAGTGGTGGACGAGCTCGGGGTAGACGCGGTCGAGCCGGCCCTGCGTGGCGCTTCTCGAGGAGGTCCGCGTACGTCCGGTGGAGCGTGCGGCGCTTCCGCCGCGAGAGAGCGCCGTAGAGGACGTCGCGCACGATGCCGCTCGCGAACGCGAGCCGGTCGCCGCGCGACTCGCGCTCCTCCTCGAGAAGGCCCTCCTTCACGAGCCGGTCGATCGCCTCGTCGAGGCCCTTCGCGTCCTCGCGAGACCGACTCGAGGTCCTTGAACTCGAAGCTCTTCCCGAGGACCGACGCGATCGAGAGGACGTCGCGCACCTCCTCCGGGAGCCGCTCGATCCGCGCCTCGACGGCCTGCTGGATCGTCTCGGGCAGGGCGTCGGAGGAGATGCCCGTCGCCCCCGAGAGATTCAGCGCGCCGGAGTCGTCCCGCGCGATCGCCGCCCGAGTCGAGGAGCGACCGGACGAGCTCCTTCGTGAAGAGCGGGTTCCCCTCGGTGGCCGCGAGGAGCCGCCCGGCGAGGTCGTCCGAGAGCTTGCCGCCTCCGGCCGCGAGCTCCACGAGGGCCCGGTGCTCGGAGGGCGAGAGCGGGCCGAGCGTGAGCGCGGCGAAGCGGGGATCGCCGCGGAAGGACTCCAGCATCTTCACGAGGGGATGCCGCTTGTCGACCTCCGTCTGCCGGTAGGTCCCGACGATGAGCGTCGGCGTCGGGCCGAGGCGCCGCGCGACGTACTGGAGCGCCTCGATCGAGAGCTGCGCCCCGTGCAGCTCCTCGAGGACGAGGAGGAGCGGCTTGCCGCCGGCGATCCGCGTGAGGGTGCGGGCGATCAGCTCGAAGATCGCGATCTTGTCCTCGGCCTTCCGCCGTCGCCCGCCTTGACGGCCCCCGAATCGCTGCTCGCCGCGGCGCGCAGCTCGCCGATCTCGGAGAGGACGGGGAAGAGCGCGAGGAGGTCGCCCGCGAGGTCGGAGAAATCGGGACGGGAGGTTTCCGAGAGGCCCGCGTCCTTCGACCGGAAGTAGTCCTGGATGAGCTCGCAGAAGCCCTGGTGCGCGAAGGCGCGGTCGTGCTCGACGAAGCGGCCCGAGAGGACGCGGATCTTCCGGGCGCGCGCGAGGCTCTTGAGCTCGTCCACGAGCCGGCTCTTGCCGATGCCGGGCTCGCCGGCGAGGACGACGAACTCGCACTCGCCCGCGACGGCGGCGTGGAGCCGGCGCTGCAGCTCGGCCATCTCCTTCTCGCGCCCGATGAAGGGCGCCGCCGCCGCCGGGCCGCGGCAGCATCCGGCTGGCCGTGAAGACGACGGAGCGTCCCGAAGTCCTCCTCGTGGAGCTTGCTCCGGTAGCGCCGGAGCGCCTCGGCGAGGTGCCCGGCGCGCTTCGGCCGCTTCTCCGGGTCCTTCGCGAGGCACTGGAGGACGGCGGCCTCCAGCTCCTCGCTCACGTCGGCGCCGAGCGTCCGCATCGACTGCGGCAGCTCGTGGACGATGCGGTAGAGGACGGACTGCACCTCGCCCGCGAAGGGCGGCTCGCCCGCGAGGCACTCGTAGAGGACCGTCCCGAGCGCGTAGACGTCCGAGCGCCCGTCGAAGCGACCGCGACGTGACCTGCTCGGGGCTGAAGTACGACGACGGTCCCGACGAGCGTCCCGGTCTTCGTGAGGCGGTCCTCGGTCGTCGCGAGCGCGAGGCCGAAGTCCATCACGCGGGCGCGGACGTGGCCCGTGTCGTCGCGCGACGTCATGATGTTCTCGGGCTTGATGTCGCGGTGGACGATGCCGCGGGCGTGGCTGTAGTCGAGCGCGTCGGCGACCTGCGTCCCGACGTCGAGGACGTCGCCGAGGCGGAGCGAGCCCTCGCGGAGGAGCTGCCTCAGGTTCGTGCCGCGGCAGCACCGGCATGACGAAGAAGAGCGACCCCTCGTGCCGCCCGAGGTCGTAGATCGGCACGATGGACGGGTGGTCCATCTGCGCGACGATCTGGGCCTCGCGCTGGAAGCGCTCCTCGGCGTCCTTCGTGAGGTTCCCGGGCGGGATCAGCTTGACCGCGACGTCGCGGTTCAGGACGGGGTCCTTCGCGCGGTAGACGACGCCCATCCCGCCGCGCCCCAGCTCGGCGAGGATCTCGTAGCGGTCGGCGAGCTTCGTCCCGATCACGTGCGCGCGACCGATACGCCTGTTCGATTCCTGAGACTGATACCCGGGATCATACGGGAATTTCCTTGAACGTAAATGGCCGAAAGAGAAGAGAATCGGTCGGATTTCTTAGAAGGTGAATGGGCCGGGCCGGATCAATGAGGCGGCGGCGCGGAATGCCGCGAGGGCGCTGGCGCTCTTCACTTTCTAAGAAATCTCCTCCTCGTCCTTCCTACTCGTACCGCAGCGCCTCGATCGGGTCGAGGCGGCTGGCCTTCAGCGCCGGGTAGAACCCGAAGCCCACGCCGACGACGGCCGAGAAGACGACGGCCAGGACGATCGCCTGCGGCTGGATCGAGACGGGCCAGCCCGCGAAGCGCGCGACGAGGCGCTGGATCCCGAGCCCGGCCGCGACCCCCGCCGCGCCGCCCGTCACGGCGAGCGCGACCGCCTCGACGAGGAACTGCGCCTGGATGTCCCGGCCCTTGGCGCCGATCGCCATCCGCACGCCGATCTCCCGCGTCCGCTCGGTCACCGAGACGAGCATGATGTTCATGATCCCGATGCCGCCCACGAGGAGCGACACGCCCGCGATCGACCACAGGAGCGCGCTCATCGTCCGGCTCTGCGCTTCCGCCTGCTGGATCATCTCGGTCTGCGACCGGATGATGAAGTCGTCGTCCTGGGCCGCGGCCTTGTTGATGCGGTGCCGCTGCCGGAGAAGCGCCGTGATCTCCTCCTGCGCGCGCGTCACGAGCTCGTCGGAGGCGGCCGAGACGAGAATCTGGCCGACCGCCGTCGTGCCCATGAGCTTCTTGCGCACGGTCTCGTACGGCGCGACGACGAGGTCGTCCTGGTCCTGGCCCTGGGTGGAGCCGCCCTTCGACTCGAGGACCCCCGTGACCCTGAACGGGATGTTCTTGATGCGAATCGTCTTGCCGACGGGATCCTCGTCGCCGAAGAGGTTCGTGACGACGGTCTGGCCGAGCACGCAGACCTTCGCGGCGGCGTGGTCGTCCTGATCGGTGAAGAACTGACCGGAGGCGACGTTCCACGAACGGACGAGAGGCCAGTCGACCTGGGCCCCCTGGATGGACGTCGACCAGTTCTGGTTCCCGTAGATGACCTGCGCGACGGTCCGGATGGAGGCCGAGACGTACGAGACGGTCGACACCTCCCGCCGGAGCGCGTCGACGTCGTCCTCGGAGAGCTTCGAGCTGGCCCCGAAGCCGGCGCGCGCGCCCGACGACGTCACGCTCCCGGGTATCACCATGAGGAAGTTCGTCCCGAGGGACTTGAGCTGGTCTTCGGTCTGGATGCGCGCGCCCTCGCCGATGCCGACGACGGCGACGACGCAGGCGACCCCGATGATGATGCCGAGCGCGGTCAGGAGCGATCGCAGCTTGTTGCGCGAGAGAGCCCGGAAGGCGACCTTGAGGATGTTGCCGGACTTGGTCACGACCGGATCACGTCACGCCCAGCCGGCGAGCGACTCGTCGAGGATCTTCACCGCCTCGTCCACCTCGCCGGCGCTGACGATGAGCGGCGGCGAGATGCGGATGACGTTGCCGTAGAGGCCGCCCTTGCCGATCAGGAGGCCGCGCTTCTTCGTCTCCTCGAAGAGGCGGACGGCTTTCTCGGGCGCGGGCGTGCGGTCCTGGACGGTCTCGTCGACCACGAGCTCGAGGCCCTGCATGAGGCCCATGCCGCGCACGTCGCCGAGCGTCTTCGGATACTTCTTCTTGAGGCCGTCGAGGCCGGCGCGCAGGCGGGCGCCCATCTCGGCGGCGCGTTTCGGCGCGTCCATCTCCTCCATGACCTCGAGAGTGGCGTTCGCGGCGGCCGAGGAGATCGGGTTCCCGCCGAACGTCGAGATCGTGAGCGCCTTGAACGAGTCCGCGATCTCCGGCGTCGCGATCGTGACCCCGAGCGGCATCCCGTTCGCGACCCCCTTGGCCATCGTCATGATCTCGGGCTCGACGTTCCAGTGCGAGATGCCGTACCAGGAGCCGCCGGTGCGCCCGAACCCCGTCTGCACCTCGTCGCAGATGAAGACGCCGCCGTATTTCCGGACGATCCCGACCGCGATCTCGAAGTACTCCTTCGGGGGCGTGACGAATCCGCCGACGCCCTGGATGGGCTCGGCGATGAAGCCCGCGATCTGGCCGGTCGTCGTCGTCTTGATCAGCTCCTCGAGGTCCTTCGCGCACGCGACGCCGCAGGACGGGTACGTGAGCTTCAGCGGGCAGCGGTAGCAGTACGGCGAAGGCGCGTGCTTGATGGCCGCGATCTGGGTCGGCACCGCGCGCCACGGCGCGTGGCCGGTCAGCGACTGCGCGAGCATCGAGCGGCCCGAGTAGCCGTGGCGCAGCGCGACGATCTCCGTGCGCCCCGTGTAGACCTGCGCCATCATGACGGCGGTCTCGTCGGCCTCGGTGCCCGAGCACGTGAAATACGACTTCTGGAGCCGCCCCGGCGTCAGACGCGCGAGCTTCTCGGCGAGCTCGACGATGGGCAAGGTCGGGTAGAGCGTCGACACGTGGCCGAGCCGGTCCACCTGCGCCTTGATGGCGGTGTTCACCTTGTCGTTCGCGTGCCCGACGGAGATCGTCAGGATGCCGCCGAAGAAGTCGAGGTACGTCTTCCCGTCGGCGTCCCGGACGCGCATCCCCTTGCCGGATTCGAGGACGACGGACTCCTTGTAGTAGTTCGAGACGGAGGGGAAAAGATACTGCTTGTGCTTTTCGCGGACGTCGGCGGAAGAGAGAGTCTTTGTTTCGGAAATAGGGCTCATGGCAGGGCTCCCTTCGATTGCTGGCTCAGACGCACATCGCAGCTGCGCTTTTCTTAGAAGGGCGATTATGCTCCGCGCGCCCGACCGACGCTGCGGCGGCGAGTGAGCCTTGGCCCCACTCACCCTTCTGACAGACCGTGCACGGGTCCGAAAGCAAGATATTCTTCTTTCCCGATGTACTTCAAGCAGTTCTACCTCGGATGTCTCGCGCAGGCATCGTATCTCATCGGCGACGGCGGCGAGGCGGCGGTCGTCGATCCGCGCCGCGACGTGGACGAGTACATCGCCGAGGCGCGGGCGCAGGGGCTGACGATTCGATGGATCCTCGAGACGCACCTCCACGCCGACTTCGTGAGCGGGCACCGCGAGCTCGCCGAGCGCACCGGCGGCACGATCGTCTTCGGCGAGAAAGCCCGGGCCGCTTTCCCGCATCGGGCCGTCCGCGACGGCGAGGAGATCCGCCTCGGGAGCCTCGTCCTGCGCTTTCTGGCGACTCCCGGGCACACGCCCGAGAGCATCTCGATCCTCGTCCTCGACCCGGAGCCGCGCCTCGTGCTGACCGGCGACACTCTCTTCATCGGCGACGTCGGCCGGCCCGACCTCGCGGCCTCGCCGCGGGGCCTCACGGCGGCGGACATGGCGGCGCAGCTCTACGATTCCCTGCACGGGAAGCTGCTCGCCCTGCCCGATTCCGTCGCGGTCTACCCGGCGCACGGCGCGGGCTCGCTCTGCGGCCGGAACATCTCGAGCGAGACCTCTTCCACGATCGGCGTCCAGCGCCGCACGAACTACGCGCTCCATCCGATGCCGAAGGAAGACTTCGTGAGGATGATGACGGTCGACCTGCCGGAGGCGCCGGCCTACTTTCCCCGCGACGTCGAGATCAACCGCGCCGGCGCGCCCTCGCTTCCGGAGCGGCGCGCGCCCGCCGCGCTCTCGCCGGCCGAAGTCGAGACGTCTGGTCGGTGCCGGAGCGATCCTCGTGGACGTGCGCCCGGCGGCGGCGTTCGGGGCCGGGCATCCCGCCGGCGCCGTGAACGTCGGGCTGGGCGGCCAGTTCGCCTCGTGGTCGGGTGCGCTCCTTCCGCCGGACAAACAGCTCGTTCTCGTCACCGAGGACGAGAGCGGCGCGGAAGAAGCGGTGACGCGCCTCGCGCGCGTCGGACTCGAAAACGTCGCGGGGTACCTGGACGGCGGCGTGGCCGCGTGGGACGCCGCCGGGCGTCCGCTGGGACGGATGGGGCAGATCGACGTCGCCGAGCTGAAGGCGCGCCTCGGCCGAAGACACCGGGCCTTCGCATTCTCGACGTGCGCCGGCCGGGCGAGTACGCGGCCGGGCACGTGCCGGGCGCGGTGTCCGTTCCGCTCGACCAGCTCGCGCGCAGGACTCGACGAGCGGACGTCGCGAGGGCCGCGTCGCAGATCATCTGCGCGAGCGGCTACCGCTCGAGCATCGCGGGCAGCCTGCTCCTCCAACGCAAGGGAGTCGAGCCGATCAACGTCGTCGGCGGCACGAGCGCGTGGGTCGCGGCGGGGTTTCCGACGGAGCGCCCGGCCGCCTGATCTACGCGCGGGTCTTTCTGAGCAAGAAATTCCCTCTTCCCGGTCTTCCCCAGGAACTTCCCGTTCTCGACGATCACCTCGCCGCGCGAGATCACGGTGTCCGTCGCGCCCTGGACGACGCGACCTTCGTACGGCGTGTAGTCGACGCGCTGGTGGAGGGTCTTGGCGCTCAGCGTGAGCTTCCGGTTCGGGTCGAAGACGACGAGGTCGGCGTCGGAGCCCGGGGCGATCGTCCCCTTCTTCGGGAAGAGCCCGAAGATCTTCGCGGGCGACGTGGAGGTGAGCTCGACGAAGCGGTTCACGGAGATGCGGTTCTTCACGACGCCGCCGTCGTACAGGAGCGACATCCGCGTCTCGATGCCGGGGGCGCCGTTCGGGATCTTCGAGAAGTCGCCCTGGCCGAGCTCCTTCTGCCCCTTCATGCAGAACGGGCAGTGGTCGGTCGAGACGGCCTGGAGGTCGTTCATCCTGAGGCCGCGCCACAGCGCCTCCTCGTTGCCTTTCGCGCGGAGCGGCGGCGACATGACGTACTTGGCGCCCTCGAACCCCGGCTCCTCGTAGTTCTCGTACGAGAGGAAGAGGTACTGCGGGCAGGTCTCGGCGTGCGCGGGCAGGCCGCGGTCGCGCGCCTCGGCGATCTTCTCGAGCGCCTCGGCGGCCGAGAGGTGGACGACGTAGAGCGGCACGCCCGCCATCTCGGCGAGACAGATCGCGCGGTACGTCGCCTCGGCCTCGGCGCGCGGCGGCCGCGTGAGGGCGTGCCACTTCGGGGCCGTGTGGCCCTCGGTGAGCGCCCGCCTCACGAGCACGTCGATGACGTCGCCGTTCTCGGCGTGCATGCAGATCGTGCCGCCGTTCTCCCCGGTCCTGAGGAGGGCGCGGAAGATGGAGCCGTCGTCGAGCATCAGGACGCCGCGGTACGCCATGAAGAGCTTGAACGACGTCACGCCCTCCTTGACGAGGACGTCCATCTCCCTCTCGACGTTGTCGGGGAGGTCCGTGATGATCATGTGGAAGCCGTAGTCGATCGCGGCCTTGCCTTCGGCCTTCTTCATCCAGGTGTCGCGCGCCTCGCGCAGCGCCTGGCCCTTGTACTGGATCGCGAAGTCCACGATGGACGTCGTCCCGCCGTGCGCGGCGGCGATCGTGCCGCTCTCGAAGTCGTCGGCCGACGTCGTGCCGCCGAACGGCATGTCGAGATGCGTGTGCGCGTCGATGCCGCCCGGGATCACGAGCTTGCCCGTGGCGTCGATCACGCGGGCGTCGAGAGCGGGCGCGGTGCCGGCGGCGAAGATCGCGGAGATCGTCGAGCCCTCGACGAGGACGTCGCCGGGATAGTCGTCGACGGCCGTGACGACGCGGCCTCCCTTGATGAGAAGACGGCTCATGCGCTGCCTGACTTATCATGGCACAGCGCCTTCGACGACCCGGGGCTACGATGGCGCCAGAACGGAAACGCGAATGTCGTCCGACGCGACCCGCGCGCACGCGTCCGGCCGTCTCTGGCTGACGGCCGCGACGGTCGTCTTCGGTCTCGCTCGCCGTCCTGCCGTGGCTGATGCCGTTCGGACCGCTCACCGGCGGCGCCGTCCGGAACCGCGGCCGCCCTCGTCGTGACCGCGGCGCCGGGCTTGCTCTTCCTCGCTCGCGTCGCGCCGGACCGACCTCCTCGCCGGCGGCTCCGGCGGGCCGCTCCTTCTTCTCGCGGTCTCGATGCTGCTCACGGCCGCCGGCAACCTGCTGCGCTTCGTCGACGCGCTCGGCGTCGTCACTGCCGTCCGTTCCGGGCCTCGACCTCGCGACGACCGTCGCCATCTGGGCGCTCGGCCTCGCGGCTCTCCATCCTCATCCCGCTCGCTCCGCTCGCCCCGGGCGCGGGTTGGCGGATCGCGACGGACGTGACGATCGCGGTTCTCGGAATGCTCGCTCGCCGTCGTCGCGATCTGGACGCTGCCCGGGATCCGTCGTCGCGCCGCCGTCGGCGCACCTCAAGCTGATCCTCTACAACGTCGATGGAGGCCGCGAACCTCGTCGTCCTGAACCTCATCCTCGTGCGCGGTCCCGTCGCGCCCGATCCGCCGGGCGATCTTCTGGCTGTCGGCGACGATCGTGATCGAGACGACGTACCTCGATCGCGCTCGAGTACGCGCTCGGCGGCCAGGCGCTCGACTTCCGGCTCAGCAACAGCCTGTTCTTCGTCGACTACCTCGCGTACCTCTACGCCGGCGCGTCGTTCCTCCTCGACCCGCAGCCCGACCGCGACGTCCCGCTGCTTCCGGAGAGCCTCCGGGCATTCAATCCGCTCGCGGTCGTCGGCCGTCCTCGGCGTCGGAGCGCTGCTGATCCTCGCCGCGCGGCGTCCGTCCGACCCGGCGCTGCTCCCGCTCGCCGTCGGGATCGTCGTCCTCGCGCTCCTCCTTCTCGCCCGCGTCGTCGCGGCCGACGGCGGAGAACCTGCGTCTCCTCCGGGAGGAAGCCGCCGAGGAACGGCGGCGGCAGGCCGAGAAGATGGAGCTGATCGGCCGCCTCGCCGGCGGCATCGCGCACATCATCAACAACCTGATGACCGTCGTGCTCGGGCGCGCCGAGCTCGCGCTCGACGCCGCCGGGCCCGACGTCGGCCGATCCGCGAGCAGCCTCGAAGCCGATCGACGAGGCGGCCCGCCGCGCGTCGGGCCTCGCCGAGCGCCTCCTGAGCGCCAGCGGACGCCGGATCGCAGGACGGGCGCTCAGATGCGGATCGTCGACGTCGTCGTCGGCCAGCGGGAGGCCATGAGGCGCGTGGCGGGGCCGGATCGCTCGCTGACGTGGGACCTCGCGGAGGGCGAGGCGCTCGTTCCGCCGTCGGAGCTCGAGGCGGTGCTTCTGGAGCTCGTCTCGAACGCCGCGGACGCGACGGCGCCCGGCGGGCCGCATCACGATCCGGCTCCGCGACGAGACGCTCGCGGCTCGCCGCTCGGCGGGCGTCTCCGCGAGTCGCGCGCCCGGGCGCTACTCGATCCTCGAAGTCGAAGACGACGGACCGGGAGTCCGACGAGGCCGACCTCCCGCACCTCTTCGAGCCCTTCTTCACGAGCCGGCCCCGACACGAGGGCCGCGGGCTCGGCCTCTCCGTCGTCCACGGCATCGTGGCGCAGCTGCGGCGGAGCCGTCCTCGTGGACACGGCGCCCGGCGCCGGCACGCGCGTCCGCGTCTACCTGCCTCAGAGCGCTGTCAGGACCTCGTACGTCTCCGGCCGCCGATCCCGGAAGAACTGCCAGGTGCGGCGGACCTCCTCGATCATGTCGAGGTCGCACGTCGCGACGACGAGCTCGTCCTTGTCCTCGCTCGCGGTCGCGAGGAAGTTCCCGCGCGGGTCGACGATGTACGACGAGCCGTAGAAGCGGCCGATGTTCCACGGCGCCTCGGTGCCGACGCGGTTCGACGCCGCGACGAAGTAGCCGTTCGCGACGGCGTGCGCGGGCTGCTCGAGCTTCCAGAGGTACTGCGAGAGGCCGGCGACCGTCGCCGACGGGTTGAAGACGATCTCGGCGCCGTTCAGGCCCAGCGCGCGCGCGCCCTCGGGGAAGTGGCGGTCGTAGCAGATGTAGACGCCCACCTTCGCGTAGCGCGTCTGGAAGACCGGGTAGCCCGATGTTGCCCGGCTTGAAGAAGTACTTCTCCCAGAAGCCGGACGTGTGCGGGATGTGGTTCTTGCGGTACTTGCCGAGGTACGTGCCGTCGGAGTCGTAGACGGCGGCGGTGTTGTAGTAGACGCCCGCGTCCTCGCGCTCGTACACGGGCACGACGACCGCCATCTGGTACTTCTTCGCGACCTTCGCGATCGCCTCGGTCGTGGGTCCGGGCACGCTCTCGGCGGCGTCGTACCAGTGCGGGTCCTGCGACGGGCAGAAGTACGGGCCGTTGAAGATCTCCTGCAGCCCGAGGATCTGCACGCCCTTCTTCCCCGCCTCGTGGATGAGCGGGAGGTGCAGGTCCATCGCGGCCTTCTGGACCTTCGCGAGCGGAGGCCTTCGGGTCGGAAACCGGGTTGTGCGTCTGGATCAGGCCGACGGTGACCTTCCGCATCGCGCCTGCCCTCCCCTCTTCTTCTAAGAGACATTCTCTTCTTCTAGAACCACCGCTCGATGACGACCTTCTGATCCGTGTAGAAGACGACGCTGTCGCGGCCGGTCGCCTTCACGTCGCCGAAGAAGCTCTCCTTCGAGCCCCCGAACGGGAAGAACGCCATCGGCGCCGCGACGCCGACGTTCACGCCGACCATCGCGGGAGGCGCCTGCATCGCGAAGTCGCGCGCGGCCTTGCCGCTCGTGGTGAAGATCGACGTCGTGTTCGCCTGCGGGTGCGCGTGCAGGAGCTCGAGCGCGCCGGCCGTGTCGGGCACGTTCACGAGCGACAGCACGGGCCCGAAGATCTCGTCGCGCCCGATGGACGACTTCGGGTTCACCTTGTCGAACACCGTGGGCCCGAGGAAGAAGCCCTTCTCGCGGCCCTTGACGGTGTGGCCGCGCCCGTCGAGGAGGAGCTCGGCCCCCTCGGCGATGCCTTTCTCGATGTACGACGACGATGCGCTGCCGCGCGCTCTCGCGGATGACGGGGCCCATGGAGACGCCGGGCTCGGCGCCGTCGCCCACGCGGATGGACTTCGCCGCCGCGACGAGGCGCTCTCTGATTTCGCCGTGCGATTTTCCGATCGTCACGACGACCGAGCCCGCGAGGCAGCGCTCGCCCGCGCAGCCGTAGCAGGACTCCGAGACGATGCCGATGGACTTGTCGAGGTTCGCGTCGGGCATCACGACGATGAAGTTCTTCGCGCCTCCGAGGGCCTGCACGCGCTTTCCCGCGTGCGTTCCCGTGCGGTAGACGTGCCGGGCGACGGGCGTCGAGCCCACGAAGGACACGCCCTTGACGTCCGGGTGCTCGCAGAGGCCGTTCACGACGTCGACGCCGCCGTTCACGATGTTCACGACGCCGGGGGGAACGCAGCCCTCGAGCAGCTCGTGGATGCGCTTCTGCGAGAGCGGCACGAGCTCCGACGGCTTCAGGACGAACGTGTTTCCCGTCGCGACCGCGAACGGCAGGAACCAGAGCGGCACCATCGCGGGGAAGTTGAACGGCGCGATGGCCCCGAAGACGCCGAGAGGCTGGCGGTGGACGTCGCAGTCGATGCCGCGCGCGATGTCCTCGAGGCCGGAGCCCATCATGAGCGAGGGCATGCCGCACGCGACCTCCACGCACTCGATGCCGCGCCGCACCGAGCCGCGCGCCTCGTCCAGCGTCTTGCCGTGCTCGGTCGTGACGATCCGGGCCAGCTCCTCGAAGTGCTCCTCGAGGCGGTTCTTGAAGGCGAACATCGTCCGGGCGCGCTCGACGACGGGCGTCGCGCGCCAGGCCGGGAACGCGGCCTTCGCGGCCGCGACGGCGGCGTCCACGTCGCCCCGCGTCGAGAGCGGCGTCTTCGCGATCACCGCGCCCGTGGCCGGATTGAAGACGTCGACGGTGCCCGAGGCGCGCGCGTCGACCCACATGCCGCCGATGAAGTTCGAGAGGACGGGAACGTGGGCCGCGTGAGATCCGGACGACGTGCCTCGCTGGGTGCCGGGTGCGGTCGCGGTGGGGGCCGAAGAAGCCATGCGTCACCTCCAGGGGGACGCGATTCTATGCCCGCGCTTTCAGGCTCGCGCGAGCAGCGCCCCGACCCGGTCGAGAATCCTCTCGGCCACCTCGGCCTTCGAGAGAAGCGGCAGCTCCTCGGCCCCGGCCGCGTCGATCAGCGTGACCCGGTTCGAGTCGGAGCCGAAACCCGAGTCCCTTCGCCGTGACGTCGTTCGCGACGACGAGGGAAAGGCGTTTCTCCCGCAGCTTCTTTCGCGCGTTCGCGCACGAGGTCGTCCGTCTCGGCCGCGAATCCCACGACGCACGCCGGGCGTCCGCTCTTGGCGCGCGCTTCGGCGACCGCCGAGAGGATGTCGGCCGTGCGCTCGAGCTCGAGCACCGGCGGGCCCGCGTCCTTCTTGAGCTTGCGAGCCGCCGGGCGCGCCGGGCGGAAGTCCGCGACCGCGGCGGCCATGAGGAGCGCGTCCGCGGCGGCGCTCGCCTCGAGGACGGCGCGAGCCATCTCGTCCGCGGTTCCCACGTCGATCCGCGACGCGCCCACCGGCGTCGGCAGAGGGCACGGCGCGGCCACGAGCGTCACCTCCGCGCCCCGGTCGAGAGCGGCCTGCGCCAGCGCGAAGCCCTGCTTGCCGGACGAGCGGTTCGCGAGGACGCGCACCGGGTCGACCGGTTCTTCCGTGCCTCCCGCCGTCACGACGACGCGCCGTCCGGCGAGCGGGCCGTTCCGTCCGGCCGCGCGCCGGACGTGGCCGAGGATCTCCTCCGGCTCGAGCATGCGGCCGCGCCCGGCGAGGCCCGAGGCCATCCGGCCCTCGGCGGGCCCGATCACGGTGGCGCCGCGCGCGCGAAGCGTCGCGAGATTCGCCTGGACGGCGGGATGCTCGAACATGCCGGCGTCCATCGCGGGAGCGACGAGGAGCGGGCACCGCGCCGCGAGGGCCGTCACGGTGAGCAGGTCGTCGGCGAGCCCGTGCGCGAACTTCGCGAGGACGTCGGCCGTCGCGGGCGCGACGAGGAGGAGATCCGCCCCCTCGGCGAGGCCGACGTGCAGGACGTGCGCCTCCGCGCTCCAGAGGTCCGCGTACGCGGGGCGGCCCGTGAGGGACTGGAACGTCAGGGGCGTGACGAATCGCGCCGCGGCCGCCGTCAGGATCGCGTCCACGTGCGCGCCTGCCTGTGTCAGCAGGCTCGCGAGCTCGGCCGCCTTGTACGCGGCGATGGAGCCGCTGACGCCGAGGAGGATTCTCTTCCCGCGGAGGATCGGGATCGCGTCCATCAGCCGCCCGCATTCATCTCGTGGACGAGGCGCAGGCCGTCCAGCGTCAGCCACGGGCGCCACGACGTCGATGACCGTCGTCTCCTTCGCGACCGTCTCGGCGAGGCCGCCCGTGGCGATCACCTTCATCGCCGGTCCGAGCTCCTTCCGGAAGCGCGCCACCATCCCTTCGACGAGGCTCACGTACCCGAACAGCATTCCCGACTGGATGGAATGCACGGTGTTCTTCCCGATCGCGGACGGGGGGCGCACGAGGTCCACGCGCGGGAGCTTCGCCGCGCGCTGGAAGAGGGCGTCCGCCGCGATGCCGATGCCGGGCGCGATGGCGCCGCCCAGGTAGTCGCCTTCGGCGGAGATCGCGTCGAACGTCGTGGCGGTGCCGAAGTCGACGCAGCACGCGGGCCCGCCGTAGAGATGGCGGATCGCGGCGGCGTCCACGACGCGGTCCGCGCCGACCTGCTTCGGATCGTCGTACCGGATGCGCACTCCCGTCTTCACGCCGGCGTCCACGACGAGCGGCGCCCGGCCGAGATACCGCTTCGCGGCCTCCTCGAGGACGCCCGTGAGCGGCGGGACGACCGACGCCATGACGACCGCGTCGACGGCCGTCGACCTCGAAGCCCGCGTGCTCGAGCAGGTCGTCGAGCAGCATTCCGTACTCGTCCGCCGTGCGGTTGTGGACGGTCGCGAGGCGCCATCGCGGGCCCGGCGCGGCCCCGTCGTAGAGGCCGAGCGTGATGTTGCTGTTCCCGACGTCGATGGCGAGGAGCATCAGGTCCCTCCGAGGACGACGTTGTCGATGAGCCGTGTCTTTCCGATGCGCGCCGCGAGGGACACGAGCGCCGCGCCCTCGACGCGTTCGAGCTCGGCGAGCGTGGCAGGTGTCGGCGACGGAAACATAGTCCGGGCGCACGAGGGGCTCGCCCGCGAGCGTCTCCGTCAGGATCGCGCGGAGCCGGCCGGCGTCGCGCTCGCCGGAGTCGAAGGCGGCGCGGGCGGCCTCGAGGGCGCGGTGAAGCACGGGGGCCGCGCGGCGCTCGTCGGGGCCGAGGTAGACGTTCCGGCTGCTCAGGGCGAGTCCGTCCTTTTCGCGCACGATCGGGCACACGACGACGTCGACCGGAAAGGACAGGTCCTCGACCATCCGCCGGATCACGGCGACCTGCTGCGCGTCCTTCTGCCCGAAGTAGGCCCGCTCCGGCCGGAAGACGTTGAGGAGCTTCGCCACCACGGTCGCGACGCCGCGGAAGTGGCCGGGGCGCCGGGCGCCCTCGAGCGGCGCGCTCACGTCCTCCACCGTGATCCACGTCTGGAATCCCGGCGGGTAGACGTCGCCCGCCGACGGAGTCCAGACGGCGTCCACGCCGAGCGAAGCGAGGAGCCCGAGGTCGGCGTCGAGCGCCCGCGGGATAGGCGGCGAAGTCCTCCGCCGGGCCGAACTGGGCCGGGTTGACGAAGATGCTCGCCGCGACGTGGTCGTTCTCCTTTCGCGCGCGCGCCACGAGCGACAGGTGTCCCGCGTGCAGCGCGCCCATCGTCGGCACGAGGCCGAGCGACCCGTCCCGGGAGGCGCGGAACGCGCGCACCTCGGAGACGGTCGTGAGGACCTTCATGCCGCGGCGCGGGCGGCGAGGAGGCGCAGGAGCGTCTCGTTCGCCGGCGTGGGGACGCCGAGGCGCGCTCCCTCGCGCACGACGGCGCCGTTGATCGCGTCGATCTCCGTGGGCGCGCCCCTCAGGACGTCCTGGAGCATCGAGGAGAGGTTCGACGCCGTGGCGCGGGCGACGCGTCGCGCCTCCGCGGCGGCGTCCGGGAAGGGGAGCGCGATTCCCTTCGCGCGCGCGACCTCCGCGACCTCGTTCGCCGCGCGCCTCGAGGAGCGTGAGGGCTTCGGGGCGTTCGAGAAGCTGGCCGTTCGGAACCTCTCAGGATCGCGGTGAGGGCGTTGATGCCCGCGTTCACGGCGAGCTTTCCCCACGCGAGCGAGGCGCCGAGAGCGGGATCGACGGCGCGCGCGTCGAGACCCGCGGAGCGAAACATCGCGGCGAGGGACTCCGGGCCGGCGATGTGCGTGGGGCCGTCGCCGCCGGGCGCACGCGCCCGGGCGCGACGAGCGTCGCCCCCTGCTCCGTCACGCCGAGAAAGTGCCGCGGGCCGAGCTTCTCGACGTTCCCGAGGCCGTTCTGCAGGGTGAGGACGTGGCCGTCCCGGGCGGTCAGCGCGGGAACCTCGCGCGCCACGCGGTCGGTCTGCCAGGCCTTCACGAGGACGAGGACGAGATCCGCGGCGTCGAGCGGCGTCCCGAGGCGCACGGCCTTCACGGTGAAGACCTCCTCCGCGCCGGGAGTGTCGACGACGATGCCGCCGCTTCGCGATCGCGTCGATTCCCTCGGTCCACGTGCCGACGAGCGTGACCTCGGCCGACGCGCGCGAGGCGCGCTCCGAAGAAGCACGCGAGCGCTCCCGTTCCGAGAACGTGGATCCGCATCGGGTCAGTGCGCCGTCTCGCCGTCCCATTCGCGCGCGATCGCCCGATAGACGTCCTCGTCGAGCGCGTGCGCGTGGGCGGGCTCGGGGAAACGCCCCGTGCGGACGTCTTCGATGTAGGCGGCGAACGCCCGCGCCATCTCTTCGCGGAGATTCGCGTACTGCTTGACGAACTTCGGTGCGAAGCCCTCGGTCAGGCCGAGCATGTCGTGCGTCACGAGAACCTGGCCGTCGCACGCGGCGCCGGCGCCGATTCCGATCGTCGGAATCGAGAGGCGGCGCGTGATGAGGCCGGCGAGCCGGTCCGGGATCGCTTCGAGGACGAGCGCGTGACAGCCCGCGTCCTCGAGAGCGTGCGCGTCCTCGACGAGGCTTCGCGCCGCGTCGGCCGACTTGCCCTGAGTCCTGAAGCCGCCGAGCTGGTTCACTTTCTGCGGCGTCAGGCCGATGTGGCCCACGACCGGGATTCCCGCCCCGACGAGGGCCTGAACCGCCGGCACGACCTCGCGGCCGCCTTCCAGCTTCACGGCGTTCATGCCGCCCTCCTTCAGGAATCGGCCCGCGTTCCGCACCGCGTCGCCGACCGACGCCTGGTAGGAGAGAAACGGCATGTCGCCGACGAGGTGCGCGATCTTCGCGCCGCGCGCGACGGCCCTCGCGTGGTGGAGCATCTCCTCCATCGTCACGGACAGCGTGTTGTCGTACCCGAGCACGACCATGCCGAGCGAGTCGCCGACGAGGATCGAGTCCACGCCCGCCCGGTCGAGGGCGCGGGCCGTGGGGAAGTCGTACGCGGTGAGCATCGTGATCGGCTCGCCGCGCTCCTTCTTCGCCTGGAGCGTGTGAAGCGTGATCTTCCGCTGGGGGGAGGGAGAGGTCGTGGACATGGCTATCTTCTCCGTGGAAGTAAGACGCCTTTCGAAAAAATGCGGGACGGTCGACGCGTCCGGGTCGCGTGACGCGATCCCGGCGCGGAAAGAATCATAGCCCGTCGCGGCTCCCGCGTCCACGCTCTCCGCCGCTTCACGAGGCGGCAAGCAGGCCCGGAGTCACCTCAGAAGTGTCACGCCGGAGGCCCTCTCGGACAAGGAGATCGACTGCGGGAGATGCGACGCCCTCCACCCAGACGATGCGCTGCCGGTCCACGAGCGCCGCGAGCCTCTTCGTGGCGTCCTCGAAAGCGGCGGGCGTCGAGACGTCCGTGGCATCGGCCGGCCTGCCCCAGGCCGCGGCCTCGGCCGCTCCCGCGCCGACGGTCCAGACGACGAGCGGCACGCGGAGGCACGCGAGGAAATTCCGGGCTCCCGCGGCCGACAAGCGGCTCGCGTCCTTCGAGCCCGCCAGCAGCAGCACGACCGCGCGCGGATGGCTGCGGGCCGAAACGTCCAGGCCCGCGACCGCGACGGCGTCGGCGAAGCGGCGCACGTCCGGCGTGCCGGGCGGGAAGACGTGCGTCAGGAGCCAGAGGAAGCCCGCCTCGCCCCGGGAGATGTCGTTCGTGCGCGGAAAAAGCTCGAAGCGCATTCCCGAGTGCTCGTGCACCTCGGGAAAGGTCCACTGAAACCGGAGCGCGCTGGCCGCTCTTGAGAGGCGCTGCGATGCGGGCCCAGTTGACCGGCATAGCGCCGAGCGGCGGGCCGTACGACTCGACCAGCTTCGCCAGCGCACCGCGCGCGGCTTCGTCCAGAACGACGGAGATCTCGCCGGAACCCTCCTCCGACGCGACGACCTTCAAGGGCGCGCCGTTCGCGAGGAACCAGCCCTCCATCTCCCTCACGGGAGGCAGCCTTTTCTTTTCCGGGAGGACGGGCACGGCCGTCAGCTCGGCCTGCGTCCGGTCGCGATTCCGGCCTCCGAACGTGATCTCTGCGGAGGCGGACGTTTGTCCCGGGAACTCCAGCTCGGCCCTCAGGAAGTGGAGCTGCTCGGGAACGAACGCGGGCAGAGGGATCCGGGCCGGATCGGACGCCGCGATCGGAGAGCCGTCGAACGTAACGCTCACGCGCTCGGGCCGCTCGGCGACCGCGCTCTGCCAGGTCAGGCGGGCGAACCGGCCTTTTCCGCCGGATCCCGGCTCGAGGAGGAGCGAGGCCTCGGCGAGCGAGCGCTGCAGGTTGATTCTCTGCAACGTCCTGGCGATTTCCGCGCCGGAGGCGTCGAAGCCGGTCGCCTCGAGGTGGTGAGGCTCCGGCGTGGGACCGAAGTCGACGTCGATCTGCCAGGGCTCGCCGCGAAGGCGGCCCAGAGTCCGGCCGTCCAGACGGATCTCGACGGTCGGCGACTTCCTTTCCGACGGCGAGCTCGACCTCGACGGACGCCGCTGACGAGGCCGAGGAAGATCGAGACGAACGCGAGCATGCTTTCCGCCTGCCGAATCATGCGTTCAAGTCACTTTGGATCAATGTGATAGAGGATAGGCCTCGACCGGCGCGAAGTCCGCGTACCCGTCCTCCGCGCGAACGATGATGCATCTGCATCCCCCTTCGAGGGCCGATTTTCCTCTCGACACACCCCCCTTTGTGATACAATTTCGTCAGGTTCAGTTTGGGGTGCCTGCCCGTGGTCCAGGCGGGCTGGTTTCCTCCGGGAGTCGTCCATGGCAACGTGGGACACGACGGACGGTATGGGGCTCACGCCGGCTCTCGCCGGTGGCGGCTCGATGTCCGAAGCGTCGGTCCTGCGCGCCGTTCTCTCCGACGAGCTTCCCGGTCTCGGACGACGTCTCCTCCGAGGCCGCGGGCGTCACGCCCGGCGAGTGGGACTGGACCGCGCTGAACAACGTGCTCCGCCCGAAGCTCATCGGCCTCGCGGTGAGGAAGTACAACTTCAGCCGCGAAGAGGCGGAAGACGCCGTCCAGACCGTCTACATGCGCGTCCTCGCGCGCGATCCGCGCGTGAAAGACCCGATCGGCTACGTGAAGATCGCGTTCCTCAACACCTGCCTGAACATCGCGATGGCGAAAGAGCGCAGCGTCCAGCAGATGCCGGAAGGCATGGACGTGCCCGACCCGAAGTGCGAGAAGGTCACCGCGCGCCTCGAGGCCGTGCGCATGGTCAACAAGGCCATCCGCAGCGCGGGGCCGAAGTGCAAGCGCATCGTGCGGCTCTACTTCGGGCAGGAGTACAGCCTGGCCGACATGACGAAGGCCACGGGCTACTCGAAGAAGACCGTCTGGAAGCGCATCTGGGGCTGCCTCGACAAGATGCGGAAGGTGCTCGCGTGAGCGCGGAACTCCAGACCGCCGCGTCCCCCCACCCCGAGCAGTGGGAGCTCTTCGAGCTGCTGACCGAGGGCTCGACCGAGCTGAACGCGCACGTGAAGGCCCACGTCACCGCGGGCTGCCCGTCGTGCGGAAAGCACCTCGACGACATCCGCACGCTGTCGAAGGCGCGCGAGATGAAGGAAGAGTTCGACGCCTTCTTCGACGAGCTGCCGCAGGACGACGCCCCGGCCGGCGAGCGCGAGGAGTTCCTCCTCAAGTTCAAGAAGAAGAACCGGCCCGCCGACCGCCTCGGCCGCCTCGCCCACGACGGCCGTCAGCTCGCGGGCGAGATCGTGAAGGCGGTTTCGGAAGAGGGGCTCGAAAAGGCGAAAGAGCTGCTCGGAAAGATCGAAGCGGATCCGAGCCGCGGCTACGCGTACCTCTACGCGTGCCAGCTCGCGATGCCGAAGGTCTCCAGCGACCCGGCGATGTACGTCGAGTTTGCGAAGGCGGTCTCGGAGGCGACGCGCAGCCTCCCGTACCTGAGGGACAAGGGCCCGGCGCAGCCCGGTCTGCCGCGAGCAGGTGCTCGGGGAAGCGGGACTCCTGGAGTCGAACGCGCTGAACGTCCTGGGAAGGCCCGCTGAGGCGCGCGTGGCGGCGCAGACGAGCCCGCATTAGCTTCGTGGAAGCAGGCGAGGACAGCTTCGCCCTGGCGCTGGCGGACTACTTCGAAGGATCGGCGGCGAGCTTCGCCTGCGACTACCGGGCGGCGTGGAAGCTCTTGCGCGCCGCGCGCGGTCGGAGTTCCAGCTCTACGGTCAGGAGAACTGGCAGGGCCGGGCCGAGGCGGCGCATCGGGACTCTTGCTTGCGAATCGAGGAAGTGCGACCTCCGCCCTCGGCTTCTTCGACAGCGCTCTTCGGAACCTCCACCCGGAGCACGATGGAGCTGCCTACGCCTCGACCCTCGTCAATCGTGGCTATGCGCTCGTCCGTCTGTCGCGCTTCGACGCGGCGAAGGCCACCTACGCGAAGGCTCTGATGATCGCCCGTCGGCTCGACATGAAGGTGAGCCTCCTCATCGTTCGCTACGGTCTCGCGTCCATCGAGCTGCTCAAGGGGCAACCTGTCCCGGGCGCTGCGCTGCATTCGAGACGGCTGTCGGCCGACGCGGACGGGTATCGCGCAGCGTGTTCTGTCGGCGGATCTGCGGATCGCCGAGTGCCTCGGCCGGCTCGGCCGGAACGACGAGATGCGGCGAGCGCGTCGAACAGCTTCGCGCGATCAGCGAGATGTCGGCGTCCGTCGAGTCTGATCCGGCCCTTCGCGAGCTGTTCGCCTCTGTGGACGACCGCTCGGTCAGCTACGAGCTCCTCGCGCATGTTGCCCGATTCGCCGAGGCCCGCGATCGTGGCGTCCGGGCCGCCTACAAACCGTTCCGTCTCGTGGCGAACGGTAGCTGAACGATTCTAGCGAAAACGTATCACCAGCTAGGGGGGCGGGTGCCATGAACTGGGTACCTCAAAATAATTCTTCATCCAGGGGGGTCAAAGGTGTGCCCCCGTCTGTCCGTGTATATAGCCCACCACTGAAAGAGATCAGCGGTGACCAATTTGCCATTTGCTCACTTGAGCTTGTTTAGGAGGACGACATGTTTGAATGCCCTTATTTCGTGGTTTTGTGAACGTTGCACCGGAAGCGGACCTATCGGCGGCTGACAATTAATCCCCAATAACTAACCAATTGGCTGATTGGCATCAGCCCTGTGCGAGGTGTCTTCGCGCGTGCAAAACGCGCGATTTGGTGTTTTCTGGCGACGCTTGTGCCATGAATTGGGTCCTCGAAGAAAATCTCTCGTGAGGGGGGTCAAAGGCGCGGCCCCGCCTGTCCGTACTAATAGCCCACGATTTCCGCCGATCTCACCCCGCGTTGCCTTCAACCCTCGACGAGCTTGTGACCCGCGTGCGTGAGCGCGGCGACGGCCTGCTTCACGTGGATCCTCTTGACGAGGATGTAGTCCGTGTCGAACGTCGAGAGCGCGAAGAGGCTGATGCCCGCCTCGGCGAGCGGCTTCGCGACGGACGCGAGGACGCCGATCGCGTCGAGCGGGAACGGGCCGTGGAGCTTCAGGAGCGCCCAGCCTCGCGCGACGTTGACGCCGGCACCGTCCAGGTCCGGCGGGAGGCGGCGCTCCTCGCACACGATCGAGAGCTCGTCGGCCGTTCGGGTGATGGACGTGAAGGCCTTGCCGGCCCAGGCCGGAACGGCGAGCCTGCTGCGGGCAGGCGGCAGATCGCGTACGTGCCGGGAATGACGGAGAAATTCTGTCCCGGTTTCATCCCGGGAAGATCTTAGGCCCAAGGGTCGAGGGCGAATCTCCGAAGGCGCGTTCACTGACCGGTCGCGGGCTCGGCCGGGCGGGGGCCCATGTGGTGCTTGATCATCTCGCCCTCGGCGATGTAGATGGCCTCCTCGCCGATGTTCGTGGCGAGATCGCCGACGCGCTCGAGGTTCTTCGAGACGCTCATGATCTCGATCGAGGCGCTGATGAGGGCCGGGTTCTCGGCCATGTACGTCAGGAGCTCGCGGATGATGGACTTGTTCTTCTCGTCGAGGATGTCGTCGCGCTTGCAGACGTCGAGGGCGAGCGCGCTGTCCTTCCGGATGAACGCGTCCAGCGACTCCTTCAGCATGCCCCGCGCGATCTCGGCCATGTGGGGGATGTCGATCCACGGCTTGAACGGGCGGAAGCGCGACAGCCGCTCGGCGCTCTCGGCGATGTTCACGGCGTGGTCGCCGATCCGCTCGAGGTCGGCGTTGATCTTGAGCGCCGACACGAGCAGGCGCAGGTCTCCCGCGACGGGCTGCTGCGTGGCGAGGAGGTCGATCGCGTCCTCGTCGTTCTTGATCTCCATCTGGTCGATCACCTTGTCGCGCTCGATGACCTTCCGCGCCTTCGCGGCGTCGGCCTCGACGAGCGCCTCGACGGCGAGGCGGATCTGGTTCTCGACCTCCGCGCCCATGCCGATGAGCTGCCGGCGCAGGCTCTCGAGCTTCTCGGAAAAGTGTTCTTTCATGAGGTCTCCTTGGTGCGTTCCAGGGCGACGTCGCGCGGCACCGCCGCCGGCAGCGTGACGGTGAAGCGGCTGCCCTTGCCGGATTCGGAGTCCACGCGGATCGTGCCTCCGTGGAGGATGAGGAGGTGCTTGACGATGGCGAGCCCGAGGCCGGTGCCGGGGACCGACTTCGCGCGCGACGGGTCGACGCGGTAGAAGCGCTGGAAGATGCGGTCCTGCTCCGAGCGCGGGATGCCGATGCCGCGATCCACGACGTGGACGACGACGGGGGACGGTCGCCCGGGCCGTCGGCGCGCCGCCTTCGGCGAGGACGTCCACGCGCTGGCCGGCCGGCGAGAACTTGACGGCGTTGTCCACGAGGTTGCGGAAGACCTGCGAGAGGCGGCGGCGGTCGCCGACGATCTCGAGATTCTCGCCCGCCTCGACCGCGACCGTCACGCCGCGCGCCTCGGAGGCCGGGGCGAGGTCGCGCACGACGGAAGCGAGGAGCGGCTGCAGCGGAATCGCGCTCGAGCGCGAGCGTCACGGCGCCGGACTCGATCTGCGAGAGGTCGGTGAGGTCCGAGACGAGCGCCTCCATCTCCGACGACTGCCGCTCGAGGATGCTCATGAGGCGCGCGAGGTCGGGCGGCAGCTCGCTTTCGCCGGCGAGCGTCTCGACGGCGGCCCGGATCGCCGCGATCGGGGTCCTGAGCTCGTGGGACACGTCCGAGACGAAGCGCCGCCGCATCGTCTCGGTGCGCTCGCGCTCGGTCACGTCCCGGACGACTCCCACCGCGGCGGGCTCGCCGGCCGCCGTGCCGTGCGGGACGGCGCGGACGTTGACCTCGAGCACCTGCTCGGGCGAGGTCTCGCCGCCGAGGCGCAGGACGGCCGTCTCGTCGGACGACGTCTCGCCCCGGATGCCGGCCGCGAAGAGCCGGAGCGTCTCCGGATCGCGCACGAGATCCACGAGCGCGTGCCGCGGCGCGCCCGCGGGCGCGCGAAGAAGCGCGAGCGCGGCCGGGTTCGCGTCGAGGAGCGCGAGAGTCCGGTCCACGACGAGGAGGCCGACGGGGACCTGCTCGAAGACCGTGCGGGCGAGGAGGCGCGCCTTCTCGCTGCCCTCGCGCTCGGCCGCGACGAGGCGCGCGAAGCGGGCGAGCGCGACGAAGACCTCCTGCGTCTCCTCGGAGCCGCCCGCGGGCGGCGCCGGGTGCCGGCCGGCCGCGGCCTCGGCGACGCCCGCGCGCACGCGCTCGAGGTCGTTCGCGTGACGCTGGCGGATGGCGATGACGAGCAAGCCCGACGAGGAGACCGGCGGCGAGCGAGACCTGATACAGCGTGCCGCGGAACGGGGCCTCGAGGAGGTCGAGCTCGTTCTGGCTGATCGCGAGGCGGAGATAGCCGTACGGAGCCGCCTCCGGTCCGACGCGGCGCGCGACGTAGACGAAGGGCTCGAGGACGGTGGCGGACGTGCGCGCGCCGAAGCCGACGCCGTCGCGCCGCGCCGCGAGGACCTCGGGGCGCGGACGCGTGATTCTCGACGCGCTCGAGGCGCTCGGTCGGGACCTCGCTGTCGCCGAGCACGGTGCCGTCGGCGGCGATGAGCGTCACGCGCGCGCCCGCCTGGCGGGCGGCCTGGCGGATGCGCTCGACGGGATGAGCCTGCGTCCTGAGGTCCTCCTCGAACTCGGGCGCAAGGCGCTCGAGCTTCTCGACGAGCTCGCGGCGGCTGTTCCCCTTCACGACGGAGTCCAGCACGCGCGAGAGGGCGAACGCGAAGACGCCGCCGAGGACGACCCCGAGGAGCGACCGGGACGAGCGAGCGGCGCAGGATCCGGCTCATCGGGCGAACTTGTAACCCACGCCGACGACCGTCTCGATCACGCCGTCGCCGATCTTCTTGCGGAGCGAGCGGATGTGGACGTCCACGGTGCGCGTCTCGATCTCGGCCGCGTAGTCCCAGAGGCGGGACAGGATCGTCTCGCGCGACACGACGCGTCCTCCGCTCCGGATCAGGAGCCAGAGGAGGTCGAACTCCTTCTTCGTGAGGTGGACGGCGTTCCCTTCGCTCTCCACGGTGTGGCGCGCGCGGTCGATGCGAAGGTGGCCGTCGTCGTAGACGTCGTCGGGCGACTGCGGCAGCGCGGTGCGGCGGAGCTGGGCGGCGATGCGGGCGAGGAGCTCCTTCATCGAGAAAGGCTTCGTGACGTAGTCGTCCGCGCCCAGCTCGAAGCCGAGCAGCTTGTCGCGCTCCTCCACGCGGGCCGTGAGCATGAGGATCGGGATCCGGCGCGTCTCCTCGTGCTTCTTCAGCTCGCGGCAGATCGTGAGCCCGTCCACGTCGGGCAGGTTCAGGTCGAGGACGATCAGGTCCGGGGGGCGCACGAGGAGCTCGTCGAGCGCCACGAGGCCGCCGGCGAAGCGCTCGATCTCGTAGCGGCCGTCCTTCTTGAGGTTGTAGACGAGCGTGAACGCGAGATCCTCGTCGTCCTCCACGACGGCGATCCGCAGCCGCGCGGAATGAGGGCGCGCCCGCGGGCGCCGGCTCGCCTCTCATCCGAATCTCCCCGTAATGTAGTCCTCAGTCGTCTTCTGCCGGGGCTTCGTGAAGATGATCTCGGTCTTGTCGAACTCGATGAGCTTTCCGAGCATGAAGAAGCCCGTCTCGTCCGACACGCGCGCGGCCTGCTGCATGTTGTGCGTCACGATGACGATGGTATAGCGCTCCTTGAGCTCGAAGATGAGCTCCTCGACCTTGCTCGTCGCGATCGGGTCGAGGGCCGAGCAGGGCTCGTCCATGAGGAGGATCTCCGGCTCGACCGCGAGCGCGCGCGCGATGCAGAGGCGCTGCTGCTGTCCGCCCGAGAGGCCGAGGGCCGACGTCTTGAGGCGGTCCTTGACCTCGTCCCAGAGGGCGGCGCGCACGAGCGCCGACTCGACGCGCTCGGTGAGCTCCGAGCCGCCGAGGGCGCTGTTGATCCTCAGGCCGTAGGCCACGTTGTCGTAGATCGACTTCGGGAACGGATTCGACTTCTGGAAGACCATTCCGACGCGCCGCCTCAGGTCGACGATGTCGACGTCGGACCCGTAGATGTCGCGCCCGTCGAGGAGGACGTCCCCCTCGACCCGCGTGTCCGGGATGATGTCGTTCATCCGGTTCAGGCACCTCAGGAACGTGGACTTGCCGCAGCCGGAGGGCCCGATGAACGCCGTCACCGACTTCTCGCGGATCAGGATCGAGATGTCGTGGAGCGCCTGGCTCGCCCCGTAGAAGAAGTTCAGGTGTCGCGCCTCCATCCGGACCGGAGGCGGGACGCGCCCACGGCCGTCCGGGTCGGTCGACGGCGGGAGACGGCTTCGCGAGGGTTTCGGCGGCTCTTTCGTTCACGGCGGTCTCCATCATGTGCGGTGCATCCTCTCGAGGCGCTTCGTGACGACGCGGGCGAGGACGGAGAAGAGGAAGACGACCGAGACGAGCACGAGCGCGCCGGCCCACGCCTGCCGGTGCCAGTCTTCGTAGGGAGAGATCGCGTACGTGTAGATCTGTACGGTCAGGGACGCGATCGGCTGCGAGAGCGTCGTCGACCAGAATCGGTTCGAAAAGGACGTGAAGAGGAGAGGCGCCGTCTCTCCCGAGATGCGCGCGAGAGAGACGAGGATCCCGGTCATGATGCCCGGCAGCGCGGCCGGGAGCATGACCGTGAAGGCGGCGCGCGAACGTGTCGCTCCGAGCGCGAGCGCGCCTTCGCGGAGCGTCGGCGGGACGAGGTTGAGGAGCTCCTCGGTCGTCCGCGTGATGATCGGAATCATCATGAAGCCGAGGGCGACGCCGCCGGCGAGAGCGCTGAAGTGCTTGACGGGCAGGACGACGAGCGCGTACGCGAAGATCCCGATCACGATGGACGGGATCCCGTTCAGGACGTCCGCCGTGAAGCGGACCGCCGTCGCGAGCCGCGATTTCGGGTACTCGGAGAGGTAGATCCCCGACACGAGGCCGACGGGAATCGCGACGAGCGAGGCGAGGCCGATGAGCGTGAGCGTGCCGACGATCGCGTTCGCCATGCCGCCGCCCGGCTCGCCGACCGGTTTCGGCATCTTCGTGAAGAAATCCCAGCTCAGCGAGGAGAAGCCCTGCTTGACGACGTAGAAGAAGACGAGAAAGAGCGGCACGAGCGCGAGCGCGACGGACGCGCCGCAGAGCCCGACGACGGCGTTCGAGACGAGCTTGCGCCGGCGTTGCGTTCATCCGCGCCCTCGCCTTGCGGCTCGGCCGCGGCACGTACCTTCGATCCTCGCCCGTGGCTCGGCTCTCCGGTTCATGCGGCCTCACTGACGGCAGGGCCGCCGCCTTCGGCGCCTCCGCCTGACCTCGCGGTTGACGCTCCAGATCAGGAAGCGTGACGCCGCGTTGATGAGGAGCGTGATCGCGAAGAGGACGAGCCCGATCTCGACGAGGGCGGACAGGTAGAGGTCGTCCGCGGCCTCCGTGAACTCGTTCGCGATGACGGCGGCCATCGTGTACTGCGGCGCGAAGAGCGACCAGATGACCTGCGGGCTGTTGCCGATCACCATCGTGACGGCCATCGTCTCGCCGATCGCGCGGCCGAGGCCGAGGATGACGGCTCCGAGGACGCCGGTCCGCCCGTATCGCAAGGCGACCTGGATCGCCTCCCAGCGCGTCGCGCCGAGCGCGTACGCGGCCTCACGCTGCGTCGCGGGCACGGCCTTGAGGACCTCGCGCGCGACCGAGGACGTGAAGGGAATGATCATGACCGCGAGGATCAGAGCGGCGGAGAGCATCCCGACGCCGAGCGGCGGGCCGGAGAAGAGCGGAAGGCTCCGCGCCCAGGCGGGGGTGAGACCTCGAGCTTCCGCACGAGCGGGACGAGGACGAAGACGCCCCAGAGGCCGTAGACGATGGAGGGGATGGCGGCGAGGAGCTCGGTCAGGAACGCGAGAGGCGTCCTCAGGAATCGCGGCGAGAGCTCCGAAAGGAAGATCGCGATCCCGAGCGCGACGGGTGTCGAGATCAGGAGGGCGAGAAACGAGGAGTAGAGCGTGCCCCAGATGAAGGGCAGAGCGCCGAAGTCTCCGGCGACGGGATCCCAGGTCTTCGTCCGCCAGAAGTTGAACCCGAATTTCGCGATCGAGAGACGCGACTCCCGCCAGAGGACGAAGGCGATCCCCGCGACGAGAAGCACGACGAGCGCCGCGAAGAAGCCCGTCCCCGACGCGGAAACCGAGATCCTCGCCTTTCCGTCGCGGGTACGGGCTCCTCGGCATCGCGTGCTCCTCCGGGTCCCGGAGCTAGAGCTTGATCTTCTTCAGGGCTTCCATTTCGAGGGCGACGACCTCCTTCGGCAGCGGCGCGTAGCCGAGATCGGCGCAGTACTTCTGCCCGTCGGTCAGAGCCCAGTGCATGAAGTCGACCATGATCTTCGCGAGCTTCTTGTCCTTCGGATTCTCGTAGAAGAGCAACCAGGTGAAGGAGCTGATCGGGATACACGCCGGAGCCGGGTGCGTTCGTGATCGAGACGCGAAAGTCCTTCGGCATGGCCTTGGCCGCTCCGGCCGCCGCCGCGGTCACGGAATCGAGCGAGGAACGGACGAATTCCCCGGCCATGTTCTGGACCGACCCGTACGAGATCTTGTTCTGGATCGCGTAGATGAGCTCGACGTAGCCGATCGCGCCCGGGGTCTGTTTCACGAGGCCGGCGACGCCCTCGTTCCCCTTGCCGCCGACGCCGACGGGCCAGTTGACGGACGTCGCGATGCCGACCTTCTTCTTCCACTCGGGAGAGATCTTCGAGAGGTAGTCGACCCAGATGTACGTCGTGCCCGAGCCGTCCGACCGATGGGCGACGGCGATGTCCGTCGCCGGGAGGTTCACGCCGGGATTCAGCTTCGTGATCGCCGGGTCGTTCCATTTTGTGATCTTGCCCAGAAAGATGTCGGCGAGGACCGGCCCCGTGAACTTCAGCTCGGCGCTGACCCCCGGGATGTTGTAGACGGGGACGTCGCCACCGAGGACGGTCGGGAAGTGGAGGATCGCGCGAGGAGCCGCCGCGAGCTGGTCGTTCGTCATCGGCCCGTCCGAGGCGCCGAAGAAGACCGTCTCGTTCGTGAGCTGCCGGATACCGCCGCCCGAGCCGATCGACTGGTAATTGATCTCCACGTCCGGATGCTGCTTGTGGTATTCGTCGAACCATTTCGAGTAGATGGGGAAGGGGAACGTGGCTCCCGCGCCGTTGATCTGGACCTTCTGGGCCGCCTGGGCCGGCCGCGAGGAGCCGAACAGAGCCGGTGAAGAGCGGCCGAGGAGGATTTCTTTGAAGGTGGTCTTCATGTTCACTTTCGTCTCCTGAAGTTGGGCGGCCTCATGCCGGTCGCTTCGCGGCGCCACGATGTGAGACGCAGAGTGAAGTTCGTGTGAAGGTTCCCGCAACTCTTTCCTTCGAAGAGATCTTCTTCTTCTTCTTCGTCTTTGACTCTTCAGAAGTTGAAGAGCGTGTGGAGGGCGTAGAACTTGTTGTCTGGCTCTGGCCGGCGCGAAGTCGTCGAATTTTTCCCGGGTGTAGTCCGCCATGAGGGCGGAGACGATGCCGTGGCCGAAGTTGAACCACTAGGCAATGCCGACGATCGTCCGCTTCTGCTTCGGGTCGAGGTCTCTGGTTCGGCTTGAGCTCGTCGTAACGGAAGAGCGCCTCGAGGCCGAAGGGGGTGCGCGGGGTGACCCAGATCGAGACCAGTCCTTCGGCTTGACCTCGGCGGCGCCGGGCGCGGCCTGGTTCGTCGCCTCGATGTACGTGAATCCGCGTTGACGTACGGATGCTCGAACGTCGTGTCGACGAGCCAGCGGTTCCGCTTCTGGTCCTTCGCGACGTTGTCGGAGTTCCAGTAGCCCGTGATCCGCCAGCCCTTCGCGACGGCGATGCTCGCGAGCGGGCGGACGCGAAGCGCGGATCTGGAAGCCCTTCTGGTCGTTCGCCTCGGCCTTGCTGTACCCCTCGCCGTTGTAGATGCCGACGTGGACGTCGCCGTAGTTGTCGGGGAAGCTGACGTGGCTGGAGAGCCCGAGGTCGGACGACGTCAGGAAGCCGTCGCGATCGACCATGATCGCGCTCTGGAACCGGTAGCGGTAGATGCCTTCGGCGTAGTCGATGTACGGGGTCTGCTGGAGGCCGAGGCGAACCCAGGAGCCTTTCGGCAGCCAGTCGTCCATGTTGAACTGACCGAAGCCGTACTTGAGTCGAAGCGCATAGCTTCCGGAAAGCGTTCCCGTCGCGTCGGTCACGCGCACGATGTCCGGCGTGATGCGGAACGAGAACAGATGGTGGAGCTGCCCGGTGACGTTGATGTACGCGCGCGAGACGTTGAAGGCGTTCGGGTTGTAGTCGCTCCCGTCCGCATTCCTGGAAGTGGGCGAGTCCGTGTACGTGTAGTCCGCGAAAAGCGTGAATCCGACCTTGAGCGCGGGCTTGTCGTCCGGCGGCACGTAGCCTTCGGCGGGAGTGACCTGGGCGAGCGTGGCAGACGAAAGCGCGGTGGTGACCGCCCCGATCGCGACCGCGAGGATGGCGCGACGGGCGCTGATCGTCCGTTTCAGCATGGAGAGTCCTCCTTTTTCTCGGTCGGACTCTCCGGGAGCGTGATCAACGCGGCGCGTGCGTCAGGTAAAACCTGCGTGAAGATGAATTCGGGACGGGCGCATGATCGAGGCGTGAGCGACGCCGATAGGAACTACGAGCTCCTGGAAGGCCGCGAGGGCGTGCCGGTGAAGGCGTGGGTGAAGGGCGTGCCGTTCGAGGAGGAGGCGAAGAAGCAGCTCCTGAACGTGGCGCGGCTGCCGTTCGTCTATCGCTGGGTGGCGGCGATGCCGGACGTGCACCTCGGCATCGGCGCGACGGTGGGAAGCGTGATCCCGACCGTGGGCGCGATCATCCCCGCCGCCGTCGGCGTGGACATCGGCTGCGGAATGATGGCGACGCTGACGACGCTGAAGGCGGGCGAGCTTCCCGACGATCTCAAGGGAATCCGGAGCGCGATCGAGCGCGCGGTGCCGCACGGCCGGACGAACAGAGGCGGGCGCGGCGACCGCGGGGCCTGGGGAGACGCGCCGGACCCCGTCGCCGACGCCTGGGCGCGCCTCGAGCCGGCCTACCGCCGCCTCCTCGACCGCCATCCGTTCGCTCGACCGCGGCGCGCCCCCTGCGACGCAGCTCGGGACGCTCGGCACGCGGAAACCACTTCATCGAGGTCTGCCTCGACGAGAAGGACCGCGTCTGGTTCCTCCTCCACAGCGGCTCGCGCGGCGTGGGCAACCGCATCGGGACGCAGTTCATCGAGATCGCCAAGGAAGACATGAGAGAAGGCCGGCGTGGACCTGCCCGACCGCGACCTCGCCTACCTGCCCGAAGGCACGTCGCACTTCCGCGACTACGTGGAAGGTGTCGGCTGGGCGCAGACCTACGCCGCCACGAACCGCGTGCTCATGATGGAGCGCATCGTCGAGGCCGTGGCTTCTTCGGGCGACGTGCCGCCCTTCACGGTCGGCGAGACCGTCGTGAACTGCCACCACAACTACGTCGCGAAGGAGCGCCACTTCGGGCGCGAGGTCTTCGTGACGCGCAAGGGCGCGGTGCGCGCGGGAAAGGGCGAGCTCGGCATCGTCCCCGGCAGCATGGGCGCGCGCTCTTACATCGTGCGCGGCCTCGGGAACCCCGAGAGCTTCGAGAGCTGCTCCCACGGCGCCGGCCGGCGGATGTCGCGCGGCGAGGCGAAGCGCCGCTTCACGGTGAAAGACCACGAGGAGGCCACGCGCGGCGTGGAATGCCGCAAGGACTCCGGGGTCATCGACGAGACGCCCGCGGCGTACAAGTCCATCGACGCCGTGATGGCGGCGCAGCGCGACCTCGCCGAGCCCGTCGAGACGCTCCGGCAGGTCGTCTGCGTCAAGGGCTGAGACGCGAGAGACCGAGGAATCGCGATCTCAGGCCGCGGCAGGCAGCGCGTGCCGCGACGGCATGAGGTGCGTGCCCGGACCGAGGCGGGCGCGATGGCCCTGCCAGTCGACCTCGCGCGAGACGTACGGCACGACCTGTGTCGCGAGCTGGAGGAGGTCCTTGACCGGGAGGAGGAGGAGCTGCGCCGCCGTGAGGTCGGCCCGGCGTCGCCCGCGCGAGGACGAAGCCCTGCGCGAGCCGGAGGAGGAGGATGGCGCCCGCGGCGGCGAACGGCAGAGGCGGGAGGCCGGAGGGCCCGAGCGCCGCGCCGCCGCAGGCGAGGAGGGAAAACGGAAGCGGATTGAGGAGGAGCTCGCCCGTGTACGTCAGCTTCGAGAAGGAATAGCGGATCTTTCCCCAGCGCGCCTGGCGGTCCAGGGCCCGCCCGAGGGATCGGGTCACCGTCACGTTGCGGACGACGACCGTCGAGAGCGCGATTCGAAAGCCCGCCGCTTTCACCGCGCAGCCGATCGCCTGGTCCTCCGCGAGGACGTGCGTGAACGCGGCGAAGCCTCCGATCGCGTCGTGAGCGGCCCGCGTCAGCGCCATGGACTTGCCCACGACGCAGGCGACGCCGCCGGCGGCGGCCAGGACCGTGCCGGGCAGGACGAACGTGAGGAGGTGAAGGCTCTCGATCACGGCGCCGAACGAGCGCGCGCCGGAGCCCGTGAAGACGTTCGAGACGCAGCCGACCGCGGGATCGTCGAAGGCGGCGACGGTCGCCGCGACGTCGCCGGGCTCGACGCGCACGTTCGAGTCGGAGACGAAGAAGATGTCGCCTCGCGCGGCGCGTGCCGCCGCGACGAGCCGCTCGACCTTCGGGTTCGAGAGCGCGACGCCGGTTCCTCCGCCCGACGACGAGACGGAACGGCGCCTCGGGAAAGCGGGCCATGGCGCGCCGGGCGGCGGCGACCGCGGGATCGTCCTCGCGCGCGGCCGAGAGGACGACCTCGTACGCGACGCCCGTCAGGCGCGCGAACGACGCGAGGTTCTCCTCGAGGCCGTCGTCAAGCCCGGAGAGCGGCTTGAGGATCGAGACGCGCGGCGACGTCGTGGTGAAAGCGGCCGGCGGGGAATCGTTCGCGGCCGGCTCGCGCCGGCCTCCCGCGAAAGGGCGTTTCTTCCCGAGGAGCCGGACGACGAGGCCCGTCTGGACGGTCGTCAGGACGGCTCCGACTGCGGCCAGGGCGAGAAGGACGGTCGTGAGAGTCATGGCGCTCACGCGGTCGCCGGCTCGATGAAGCCGGGGATGACGGTGCACGGGCGGAGCGGCTCGGTTTCGTCCGGGATGCGCGCCGCGACGGGGACCGGGTCGGGGAGGCGCGTGACGCCGAGGCCCTTGCCCGGCGCGGAGCGACGCGAGGATCGCGTCCGGGGTTCTTCTCGGAGCTCATGAGCGTCTTCCACGCGTAGAGGTGCGGGCGGTCGTGGAAGTCGCTGTTGCCGACGTACGGGAGGCGCGCGCGGGAGACCTGCGGGAAGAGGTCCCAGCGGCACGCGAGCTCCCAGAGGTCGATGAGCTGCGAGACTTCGCGGCGCCTGTTCCAGAGGTAGAACGTGTTCGCGAACCAGTCCGACTGCTCGTTCGGATGGCACGCCACGGTCACTGCGCCGGCGTCGCGGGCGCGGGTGAGCATCTCCTCGACCGGGCCGTCCGCCGGGACGAAGCGGTCGAGGCCGAGCGCGAGAGCGTGGGCCGAGCGCTTTCCCGTGAGCGCGTTGCGCGTGAGCTCGCAGCCGGCGAGGACGACCATGCGGTACGCGTCCCAGGCGCGCCGCGCCTCGTTCTCGATCTCGGCGCGGTACGCGTCGAAGTTGTCCCGCGTGATCGAGAGCCGGCAGCCGTGCGCGATTTTTCCGAGGAGCGAGTCCGAGTTGACGACGTGGTCGGTGATGGCGATCGCGTCGTGGCCGGAGCGCCCGAAGAGGTCCACGATCTCGGGGATCGACAGGCGTCCATCCGACCAGGTCGAATGCACGTGAAAGTCGGCCAGCAGCATGGGTCGCCTCCTCCCCGGGAAAGATGGGCCCCGGGGGTGCGGAGGGGGTGAGCCGAAGCCGTTCAGGCGAGTGTTAAATGTGCACAGATTTCTGTGCATGGTTTTCCCGCAAGGGCTGCGAGAGGAACGACTTGCCGATTTCGCGGAAGATCCCTGCCGAGGGCCGCGGGCGGCGCTCGAAGGTCTCGGGGTCGACCGCGAAAAGGCCGAACTTCGGGCCGTAGCCGTCCAGCCACTCGAAGTTGTCGAGGAGCGACCAGTGAAGGTAGCCGGCGACCGGGACGCCCGCGGCCTCGGCTTCGGCGAGCGCCGCGAGATGGGACTTCAGGAACGCGGGGCGAAGCGCGTCGGCGCCGTCGGCGAGGCCGTTCTCCGTGACGAGGACCGGGAGGCCGAGCCGGCCCGCGTCGCCGAGGAGGGCCGCGAAGGACGCGGGAGCGATCTCCCATCCGTTGTCGGTGAAGCCGCGTCCCTGCCGGTCGCGATACGCGAAGCCCGTGAGGACGCGCGTCGCCGCCGGGAAGCGCACGTGAAGGCGCGAGTAGTAGTTGACGCCCACGAGGTCGAGGGAGCCGAGGAGCGCGTCGCGGCGGCCCTTGAAGCGCGTGAACGGCGGGATCCAGAGATTCCACCGCCCCGTCGTGAACGCCTCGAGGAAAGCCGTGTTGTACAGCCGGCGCGCGTGCCGGGCGAGAAGGCGTCGAGCGGATTTCGCGGGCGGTCCGCGGCGAAGTCCATCATGTTGTGCGCGATCCCGATCGCGGCGCCGGGCGCCTCCTGGCGCAGGACTCCCGCGGCCTCCGCGTGCGCCGCGAGGATGTGGTCGAGGGCGAGCCCCGCGGCGCGCGAGTCGGCGAGGCCGGGCGGGATCTGGCCGTCGAGAAAGCCTCCGAGGAGGAGGACGAGCGGCTCGTTGAACGTCAGGTAGAGCCGCACGTGAGGAGACAGGGCGCGCGCGGTCTCCCGCGCGAAGCGCGCGAAGGCGTCGACCGAGGCGGGCGAGGTCCAGGGCGTCTCCTCGTGGAACCACCTCGGGTGGGTGTAGTGGTGGAGCGTCACGACCGGCTCGAGGCCGAGCGAGACGAGGCGCTCGACGAAGCGCCGGTACCGCGCGAGCGCCGAGGCGTCGAAGACGCCGCGCCGCGGCTCGACGCGGCTCCACGACACGGAGAACCGGAAGGCGTTCGCGCCGAGGCCGGCCGCGAGCGCCGCGTCCTCCTCGTATCGGCTCCACGAATCCGCCGCGCGCCCGCACGCGCCGCCCTTCGTGCGGCCGGCGGCTTCCCAGTCCGTCCAGTCGCACGGATCGCCGCCCTCGACCTGGTAGTGGGACACGGCGACGCCGAAGAGGCGCGGGCGGTCGGGGAACGGGAAGGCGCTCACTTCACGCCAAGATAACAGGGCTACGATACGGTCGAGACGATCAGGAATGGCGACGAAGAACATCGCGGCGATCGACGTGGGTTCGAACTCGATCAAGCTCCTCGTCGCGCGGCACGATCCTTCGGACGGCGGCCACTGGTCCGAAGTCCTGCGCGAGAAGGAGATGGTGCGGCTCGGGCAGGAGACGCTCGCCTCGGGATCGCTCTCGGAAGAGGCGATGGCCGACGGGATCGACTGCCTCGTGCGCTATGCGGCGCTCGCGCGCGCCGCGGGGGCCGGCCCGATCACCGCGGTCGCGACGTGCGCCGTGCGCGAGGCCGCGAACGGCGACGAGTTCGTCAAGCGCGTGCGCAAGGAGACCGGGCTCCGCCTCGCGGTGATCTCCGGCGAGGAGGAGGCGCGCCTCATCACGCGCGCCGTGCGCTCGGAGCTGCCGCCTTCGTGCGACCCGCTCCTGGTCCTCGACATCGGCGGCGGGTCGACCGAGGTCGTCGTGGCCAAGGGCGACCGGATCCTCCTGGCCGAGAGCCTCGATCTCGGAGCCGTGCGCCTGACGGATCTCTTCGTCTCGTCCGACCCCCTCTCGGCGAAGGACGAGCGGCGCCTGCGGCGCGCGGTGCGGAGCCGCCTCGAGCGCCTCCGCAAGCCGGTGCGCCGGGCGAAGGTCAAGACCGCGGTCGGAACGTCGGGCACGATCCTCGCGGTCGCCGCGATCGCCGCCGAGGCTGCGCGGGCGATCGCCGGTCGGGGCGGGCCACCGGGCGCTCGACCGAAAGGACGTGACGCGGATCGCGAGCCTGCTCGCGAAGTCGACCGCGCAGGCAGAAGCTCCGCATCCCCGGGCTCGAGGCGGACCGGAGGGACATCGTGACCGCGGGAGCGATCCTCCTCGAGGAGCTGCTCGACGCGTTCGACGTGGAATCCCTCCTCGTGTCGGAGCGCTCGCTCCGCGACGCGCTCGTCCTCGAGGCGCCGGCGGCGGCGGGGCGCGGGCGCAGCGCGGAGCGGAACATCCGCCGCGAATCCGTCCTGCGCCTCGGCAAGCGCTCGGGCCTGTCGCAGGCTCCACGCGGGGCGCGTGCGGGACCTCGCCCTCGCGCTCTTCGACCAGACCCACAGCCTCCATCAGCTCACCGCGCTCGAGCGCGAGTGGCTCGAGCACGCCGCCGTGCTGCACGACATCGGCCTGTCGGTCGCCTATGCGCGCCACCACCACCACTCTCACTACCTGATCCTGCACGGCGACCTGAAGGGCTTCACGCAGGCCGAAGTGGAGCTGATCGCCCTCGTGGCCCGGTACCACCGCAAGGCGCCTCCCCTCGACGCGCACGAGCCCTTCCGGGCGCTCGACCCGTGGAAGAAGCCCGTCGTCGAGAAGCTCGCGGCGCTCCTGCAGGGTCGCCGACGCGCTCGACCGCACGCACCGCGGCCTCGTCAAGCAGGATCCGCGTGACGCTCCGCGGCAAGCGGGTTCACATCGCTCTGTCCGCGCGCCAGCCGCTGGATCTCGAGCTCTGGGCCCTGAGGAAGAAAGGCCGCCTTTTCGAGAAGACCTTCGGCGTGGACCTCGTCGCCCGAGCCGTTGTCGGATAATCGCGGGGTGTTCGCCGCCTTGATCGTGTTTCTCGCCGCCCAGGCGGCTTCGCCGACGCCCACCCCGACGCCCACGCTCCCGACTCCCGCGACGCCGACTGCCGTCCCCAAGCCGACTCCCGTGTCGGCCGCGGATCCGTATCGCCCGAGGGGGATTTCGGAGATCGCGCGCGATCGCCGGCTCGGCCGCCTCTCGGGCTCCGGCGCCGCCGTCGTCACGACGGCCGTTCCCGAGCCGGTCCCGCCCGGATCGCCCCCTGCGCGCCGGCCGGGGCCCGTCAGGGTGGAGGACGTCCAGGACAACGGCGCCGTCACGGACGGCTTCGTCTCGGTCTACGGCACGGTCCGGAATACCGGCCGCGTGGCCGCGTGCCGGGTGAAGATCTTCCTGAGGCTGTACGACGATCACGGAGTCCTGCTCTCGACGGGGGAGACGACGACCGACCTCAAGATCGTGGGGCCCGGGGAGGCGGTGGCGTTCGGGGGAATCGTCAAGGCCCCCGCGGGCGTGCGCGGCTCGCGCGAGCGGAAACCGGACCCGCTCGTCGACGGCACGGACCTCGACGAACTGGAAGCGCGTGGGCCGCGTCGAGGCCGAGATCACGGGCGTGAGCGAGGAGTGCTCGTGAGTCTCGTCGCCCTCACGCTCGTCCTCTTTCAGGTCGCCGCGGCGGCGCCGGCTGCGACGACCACCCGACGCTCACGCCGACGCCGACTCCCGCGCCCACGGTGCGCGGCCTCGTCCGGCCCCGCACGCTGCAGGACGTCGCGCGCGAGCGGCGGCTGAAGACGGGTCGGGACACGAAAGGGACGGTCTCGGCGATCACGCTCGGCCCACGCTTCCGGCGCGACGCCCGCCTCCACACCCTCCGCGTCGCCCGCGGCGGGAGCGGACACGCCGGCAGGCGACGCGCCGAGCGCCTCGGACGTGCGCGTCGTCGCCGTCTCGAACGACGGGGTCGTCGATTCCGTCGGTCTCGTGCGCGTCTCGGGCACGGTCCGCAACGGCGGAGACCAGGCGGTGTGCAGCGTCGTGATCCTCGTGAAGATCCTCGACAGCAAAGGCAACTACCTCGCGTCCGCCCAGATCGCGCCGGATGTGAACCTCCTGCCGGCGAGCGAGACGTCGAGCTTCCATGCGAGCGTCCAGGCTCCGCCGGGCGTGCGGGGCGGGCGCGTGAACCCCGATCGGAGGGACGTCACGGACGGGAGCACGACGATGGCAGGCGACTGGAAGCTCCTCGGCGGCACCGAGGCGAAGGTCGTGGACGCGTCGGCCTGCGCGAAGTGACGGCTCAGCGCGCGGGCGGACGGCCCTTGGCGAGCTGCTTCTTCGTCTGGATGTAGCGGCTGAGGATGCGCAGCGTCGCGGCCCGCGTGTTCGGGTTGCGGCTGAAGACGGCTGTCGTGGCCTCCGGGCCCGCGGCCTTGTTCTGCCAGACGAAGTCCTCGATGAACTTGTTCGGCTGCTCGGGTTTGCCCCATCCCGACTGGAGATCCTTCAGGACCCGGTCGGCCGACGAGGAGGGTATCTCGATGAAGACCTCCGCGAAGCGGTTTTCCCAGAACTCGTAGACGATCTTGTCGACGGGCGCGCCGCCCCACGTGAGATCGTCGTTGGGGATCCAGCAGAACTTCGCCTCGGCGTGGTCGTCGAGGACCTCCATCGTCGGTCCGGGGCCGTCTCCCCACTTCAAGTCCCTGAAGCCGGGCTTCATTCCGCCGCTCGCGCCGCTCTTTAAAGCCCACCGCTCTCCTCGAAAGGAAAGGATAGCGCGTCCGCCATGCGCGTCGTAGGCTCGCCCGTCTTCAGCGCCGCGTCGAGGAGGTCCATGTCGACGTGCGGCATCGCCTCGCCGTCCGCGCGCCGGCGCTCGACCTCGGCGCGGACGAGACCCGCCTTCGCCGGGCTCTGGCGGAGAGCGTTCACGGCGCCGACCGTGATCGTGTAGAGGCCGCAGACGTCGCATCGCAGCTCGATCTCGGCCGTCGCGCTGCGCGCCCCGAGCGCGTTTCCTCCGCAGAGGAGACAGGTCATGTCCACGACCGACGTGGGGCACCCCCGGTGCGGGACCGATTCTCTCTCTTTTCGAAGGTCGGAGAAAGTCGGGAAGGTGGTACCCCCAGAGGGATTCGAACCCTCGATCTCCACCTTGAAAGGGTGGCGTCCTGGGCCACTAGACGATGGGGGCACCCGAGGAACCGCGGATTCTAGCGGCTTTTTTCCGGGCCGTCAGTCCTCGCGGACGAACGCCTCCTCGAATCGCCGGACGATGTCGTCGACCCCAGGTTCCTCGGGCGCTGCCCGCCGCGAGAAGATCCCCGAGATCTTCTTGAGCGGGGACGTCGGTTGCTTCGGCTGCGCCTCGCGCGCCTCGAGGAGAGCCTGGTGCACCTCGCGCACGACGCGTGGGTGAGGCTCGGGATCGCTCCGAGCCGCGTTCTTCAACAGCTCCGCGTTCATGATCTTCGCGCTGCCGTTGTCGCGAAGGACGTGGAAGGCCTCCGCCGAAGACCTGAGACGGAGACTCCGTTTCAACGCCGGAACGCTCATGCGTTGCTCCTCCGCGACTCTGAAAGGCTGGTGAGCCGTGCTGGACTCGAACCAGCGACCCCCTGCTTAAAAGGCAGGTGCTCTAACCAACTGAGCTAACGGCCCGCCGGCGGCGGAGTGTAGCAGGGCCGATTCGGGACGGTCAGGCGGGCTCTCCGACGGCCGTCTTCAGCCACCCGTCGAGGGCGGTGCCCGGGCGGACGATCGTCTCCTCGCGCTTCGCGCCCGTCGAGAGGAGCGCCGACCTTCGCGCCGACGATCTCCTCGAGCGCCGAGACGTACTCGCGGGCGCGCGCGGGAAGCGCGTCCCAGCTCTCGATGCCCGCGATCGAGGTCTTCCATCCCGGGAACGTCGCGGTAGACCGGCTTCGCGCGCTCGTAGAGGTCCGCGCGCGCGGGCACCGCGGACACCGGCTTTCCGTCGATCGTGTAGCCCGTCGCGATGCGAACCTCGTCGTGATCATCGAGGACGTCGAGCTTCGTGAGGGCGATGGCGTCCAGGCCCGACAGGCGCACGGCGGCCCGCGCGACGACGGCATCGAACCAGCCCACGCGCCGCGGCCGGCCCGTGACGGTGCCGAACTCGTTTCCGCGAGTCCGGATCCGCTCGCCGGTCTCGTCGTTGAGCTCGGTCGGGAACGGGCCCGAGCCGACGCGCGTCGTGTACGCCTTCATGACGGCCACGACCGCGCCGAGCGCCGACGGCGGGAGCCCGAGGCCCGTGCACGCGCCGCCCGGCGCGCAGGACGAAGACGTGACGAACGGGTACGTCCCGTGGTCCACGTCGAGCATGATTCCCTGAGCGCCTTCGCAGAGGAGCTTCTTGCCCTGCGCGAGCTCGCCATGGAGAAAGACCGACGTGTCGATGACGAACCGCGCGAGCTTCCGGCCGCACTCGATGTAGGTCTCGAGCGTCTCGTCGATGGGCGCGCCCTCGACGCCGTAGAAGTGCTTGAGCACGGCGTCGTGATGGGCGACGAGGGGCCGCGCGACGGCGCAGAACCGGTCGGCGTCCACGAGGTCGGCGATGCGAAGCCCGGTCCGGTTCGCCTTCGACTCGTACGCCGGGCCGATGCCGCGCGAGGTCGTGCCGATGTTCGCGCCGCCGAGCGCCTTCTCGCGCGCCCCGTCGAGGAGAGCGTGCGTGGGCAGGATGACGTGGGCGCGGTCGGACAGGCGGAGGTTGTCGCCGACCGTGACGCCGGCCGCGCGCAGCGACGTCGATCTCGGAGAGAAGCGCGCGCGGGTCGACGACGAGGCCGTTGCCGATCACGTTCATGACGCCCGCGCGGCAGATGCCCGACGGGACGAGGCGCAGCGCGAAGTGCTTGTCGCCGAACTTCACGGTGTGGCCGGCGTTGTGTCCGCCCTGGTAGCGGGCGACGAGGTCGAACGACGGGGAGATGAGATCGACGACCTTGCCCTTGCCCTCGTCGCCCCACTGGCCGCCGACGACGGCGAGAGCCGAGCCTTTGATGTGTGTCACTTTTGGATTGTACCGGAGGAGAAGAGAGATTTTTCTGTTTCGGAGCGCGGCAGATAGAGAAGAATTTCTTAGAAGGGTGAGCGGCGGGCAGAGGTGACGCCGACGCCGGTGACTCGACCGGCTGCATTCACCTTCTAAGAAAAGCGCCCTCCCGGTGCAGAATGCCGCTCGTGCGCGCGTCATCGAACTCGACGGGGACTCTCTCTCACTCGAAGATCTTTCTGCCGTCTCCCGCGGCGAGGCGTCCGCCGTCCTCGCGCCGCGCGCGGCCGCGCGCGTGGACGCGGCGCGCGCCGTCATCGACCGCGCCGTCGCCGAGAACCGGGTCGTCTACGGCGTCACGACGGGGTTCGGGAAGTTCGCCGACGTCGTCATCCCGAGGGAGAAGCTCGGCGCGCTCCAGCTCAACCTCGTCCGGAGCCACGCGGCCGGCACGGGCGCGCCGCTTCCCGCGCACGGCCGTTCGGGCGGTCATGCTGCTGCGCGCGAACTGCCTCGCGAAGGGGTTCTCGGGCGTCCGCAGGCAGACGCTGGAGCTTCTCCTCGCGTGCCTCGGAAAGGGAATCCACCCCGTCATTCCGGAGCAGGGCTCGGTCGGCGCGTCGGGAGACCTCGCCCCGCTCGCGCACCTCGCGCTCGCGCTCGTCGGGGAAGGGGAGGTGGACTGGGAGCGGGAAGCGCGGCCCGGCCTCCGAGGCGCTGCGGGCGGCGGGCCTCGCGCCTGCCGTTCTCGAGGCGAAGGAGGGGCTCGCGCTCATCAACGGGACGCAGCTCACGACGGCGATCGGCGCGCTCGCGCTCCACCGCACCCTGCGCCTCCTCAAGGCGGCGGACCTCGTCGCGGCCCTGACGCTGGACGTTCTGAAGGGCACGGACGCCGCGTTCGACCCGCGCATCCACGCGGCCCGCCCGCATCCCGGCCAGGTCGCATCGGCGCGGAACCTCCGGGCGCTCCTCGCGGACTCGCCCCTGCGCGAGAGCCACCGCGACTGCGGCATCGTGCAGGACGCCTACGCGCTCCGCTGCATCCCGCAGGTGCACGGCGCGGCGCGCGACGCCGCCGCGCACGCGCGACGCGTCATCGAGATCGAGATGAACGCCGCGACCGACAACCCGATGGTCTTCGCGGAGACGCGGCACGCTCGTCTCGGGCGGCAACTTCCACGCGGCGCCGGTGGCGCTCGTGTGCGACCTCCTCACCGCGTCGGCGGCCGACATGGCGTCGCTCTCCGAGCGGCGGACCGAGCGGCTCGTGAACCCGGCGCTTTCCGGCGACCTGCCGGCGTTTCTCACGTCGCGACGGCGGCCTGAACTCGGGCCTCATGATGATTCACGTCACCGCGGCGTCGCTCGTCTCCGAGGCGAAGTCGAACTCCTTCCCGGCCTCCGTGGACTCGATCCCGACCTCGGCCGGGAAGGAAGACCACGTCTCGATGGGCCCGATCGCGGCTCGGAAGCTCGCGAAGAACGTCGACCTCTTCGAGACCGTGCTCGCGATCGAGCTGCTCGCGGCGGCGCAGGCGCTGGACCTCCGGCGCCCGCTCAGGACGTCCGCGCCGCTCGAAGAGCTGCACCGGCTCGTGCGCGCGCGCGTGCCCTTCTGGGACGCGGACCGCCACGCGGCGCCCGCGATCGAAGGCGCGCGGGCCGTCCTCGACGGAGATCTCGACGGCCTTCTCGCGCCGCTTCGTCTGATCGGCTTCACGCGTCGACGAGAGCAGACGCGAGCGCGCCCGGGAGGTCGTCCGTCGGCACGTCCATCTCCGCGAGGGCGAGCGCGGGAAGCGCGGCGAGCGGCCCGGAAAGCCGAGGCGCGCTCGTCAGGCGGGGGCTCACGCGGTTCAGGATGAGGCCCGGCGCGGCGCCGCGGCGGGCGAGGCCGGCGGCGAGATCCGCCGAGGTCGCGAGAGCGGAGAAGTCGATCGTCGTCGCGACGAGGAACCGCCCCGCCGTCAGGAGCCTGGCCGCCTCCCGGCTTCTCTCCTTGAAGCCGTCGTAGAGGCCGTCGAAGGCGCGGAAGAAGTCCGCGAGGTCCGCGAGAAAGCCGAGGCCGAGGACGCGGTCCGCGGCGCGCAGCAGGGCCGCGCCGCCGCGCGACGCTTCGGAGAGCGCGCGCCCGAAGAAGCCGTCGCGGCGCAGGAAGAACCGCAGGGCGTCGTTCTCGAGGAGCGTGACCATGCGCTCGGGCGCCGAGAGGAAGTCGAGGCCGCGCGCGGCGGGGGGCGTGTCGAGGACGAGGAGGTCGACGTCGGGATCGCGCCGCGTGCTCGTGCAGCGCTTCGACGCCCATGTACTCGAGGACGCCCGGGCAGCGAATCGACGAGGCCGGAATAGAGGCGGTTCTGCTGGATTCTCTCGAACGTCTCGCGGGTTCGCGGTGCGCGCGAGCAGGCGCTCGAACGTGGCCTTCGGGTCGATCTGGAGCGCGAGGAGGCGGCCGCCCCTCGGGATGCCGGGGACGCTCACCTCGGTGGGGCGGCTGGAGCGCGCCTCCCGGGCGGAAAGGCCGAGGGCCTGGGCGAGGCGCCGCGCGGGATCGACGGTCAGCACGAGGGCCCGCCGCCCGCGGCGCGCCGCCGCCAGGCCGAGCGCGGCCGCGAGCGTCGTCTTCCCGACGCCCCCGGGCCCGGTGAGGACGATCAGCTTCTCGCGGTCGAGCCAGGGGCGGAGGTCGAGAGCGCTCGACCGGGAAAGAAGGGAAGAGATGAGTTCTTTGCTTTCGCCGAGCGGAGGCGCGGGCCGGTGCGCTTCGGGCGGCCTTCCCGCGAAGGCGCGGCCGAGATTTTCTTCGAAGGTGGTGAGGAACGCAGAAAAAAACCGGGGCCTGCGCGGCGACCTCGCCGCGTGCCGAGGCGCGGCCCTTCGAAGATCTTCCGTCCTCTTCGAATCTCGCCGATCTCCGGAATCTCGATCAGCGGCATGGTCGTGTCCCTTCTTGAGCAGAATCCTCTTCTCTTCCTCCTCGTCCGACCCGATTCAGGACGACGAGCGCGGTCGTGAGGCCGGCCTTTTCGCGCGCGCCCGCGATCAATTCCTCGGTCTCCTTCGCCGCGAAGTCCTCGGGCTCGGACACGACGACGAGCGCGGCGTCCTTCGGGTCTGGGAAAGAAGCGCGTCGAGCCATTCCGCGAGCTTCCGGACGGGCCCCGCCGGCACCGTGGCGAGAAGCGTGCGGGGGAGCGCGACGAGGGAGAGCGCGTGGCCGGTCGCCGGAGCGTCGAGGACGATGAGGTCGACTTTCGGCTCGCCTCGCGGTCGACTTCTTCCGTTTGAAGATCTCGCGAATCTTCCCGAGGAGGAGGAGGTCGGGGAGGCCCGGCGTCGCCCGCGTGAAGAAGCGGAAGGCCGGGACCGCGAGGAGCCGGTCGCCGAGCATCCGGACCGGCGCGACGGACGTCGACGAAGTCGGCGAGGAGCGCGTCGAAGTCCGCGGTGAGGCCGTGGAGGCGCGGGGCCAGCTCCACCTCGCGGTAGCCGGCGTCCTCTTTTCCGAAGAGCGTCGCGGCGTCGCCGCGGCCGTCCGTCGAGACGAGAAGCACGCTCCGTCCGGCGTCCGCCGCGAGCTTCGCGAGGGCGGCGGCGACCGTCGTCTTCCCGACGCCGCCCTTGCCGGAGACCACGAGGAGGCGCCGGGAGAACAGGGTCTCGAGAAGGGGCGATCGGGCTCACGCGGGCGAAGCCTACGCGAGAAGGTGCGTGAGACCTTCCGCCTTCAGGATCGCAACCCACTTCCGGTGGAAGGGCGCGACGATCGGGAGGAGGTCGAGCACCCTGGCGAGGTCTCCCGTCTCGACGACGATGCTCTTCCGCGCGATCGCGAGCGGGATGTTCTCCTTGCCCTGGAAATACCGATTCGCGACGTCCGAGGTCATCGTCATGCTGACGACCGGTTCCCAGGTGCGCTTCGCGTCGCCCCAGACCCAGACGAGATGCCGGCCTTTCTTCGCGCGTCTTCCTGTCCGCGTGGGTCACGTTCAGGACGAGGCCGGCGTCGGAGAAGACGAAGCGCTGGGGGGTCTTCGTCGCCGCGAGCCTGGGGCCGATCTCGGGGTCGGAAGCGAGCGCCAGAAAGAGACGGTCGAAGACTCTTCCGGAACTCCTCCTTCCCGCGAAATGGCGTCATAATCGGGGACTCTAGCAGGAGGCGCGGGCCGACCGGGCCTCCGTGAAAGGCATCGAATGTCCGATTCACTCTTCGACCAGCTCAAGACCCGCGGCGAGGGGTTCCTCACCGAGATCTCGAACAACCTGATGGCGAACCCGGCCTTCATCGAGGTCCTGAAGAAAGGCATCGCCGTCAAGGAAGAGGTCGACAAGCGCGTGGCCGAGGGCCTGAAGGCGATGAGCGTGGCGACCCGCAAGGACGTCACGAAGCTGGAGAAGCGCCTGCGAAGACCTTCAGGCCGAGCTCGAATCGCTGAAGGCGAAGGCGGCGTCAGAAGCCGCCGGCGCGCAAGACCCCGGACGGAAGGGCTAGGTCCCGCCGTGGCGGGGAAGGCCGACGCGAAGGCCCCTCGGCCGCGCCGGAACGGCTCGGCGGACGCGTCGTTCGCTTCCCGAAGGTCGCCGAGGCCGGCGAGAGGCGGCTCAAGGTCGTCGTCACGGGCGGCAGCGGCTTCTTCGGAGAGCGCCTCGTGCGCGCGCTCCTCGCGCCGCGGCGGACCGCGAGGTCGTCGTGTTCGACCTCGTGCCCCCGGCGGACATGCCGGACGTGAGGCACCGCTTCCTGGACCTGAACCTGCCCTTCGCCGACGGAACGCTCTTCAAGCTCCTGAAGGAAGAGAGGCCGGACGCCATCGTCCATCTCGCCCAGCTCCGCAGCCCGTCGCGCCAGACCACCTACGCGCACGAGCTGAACGCCATCGGCGCGCTCCACGTCTTCGCGGCCGCCGGAGAGGCGAAGGTCCCCGCGCATCCTGCTGGGCTCGACGTCTCTCGTCTACGGCGCGCGGGGCGACAACCCGAACTTCCTCTCCGAGGAGCATCCGCTCCGGCCCGATCCGGAGGACCGCTTCGTGGGCGACTTCGTCGAGGCCGAGAGCCACGCCCGCACCCACGTGCGCCGCCATCCGGAGTCGCGCGTGCAGATCCTGCAGGTTCGTGCCGCTGCTGTCGCCCGAGGTGCGCGACTACCGGGCCCGGCTCTTCGCGACCCCGTTCTCGTGGCAGCTCCTGGGGTACGACCCGCTCCTGCAGGCGCTCCACCCGGACGACGCCGTGGACGCGCTCGTGAGGGCGCTCGACCGCCCGGAAGCGCAGGGAGTCTTCAACATCGCTCCCGAGGGCGTCGTGCCCCTCTCCACCGTGCGCCTGCTCTTCGGGTCGCTCGGAATTCCCGTGCCGCATCCGCTCGGCTACGCGCTCTACGAGGCCGCGTGGCTCGCGGGCGTGGGCCTGATGCCGGGCGTCCACGCGCACTACCTCCGCTATCTCCTGCGTCGTGGACGACGCGAAGGCGCGGCGCGTCCTGGGCTTCTCGGCGAGGCACACGACGCTCGAGGTCGTTCTCGAGACGGCGCGCGCGCGGTTCGGGTCGGGGCGCCTCGTGGACTTCGACGCAGTCGCCGACGCGGCCCGCGCGGCGCGCTACGCCTACGAGCAGCGCGTCCGTCCCCGGCCGCGGGCCCGCGCGCAGGGGGTCGCCTCGTGAGCGCCCGCCGCCATCCTGTCCCCGCACCCCGCCCCGGTCCCCTCCGAGCCGGCGCACGGCGCGGGCCTGACGCCGTCGCTCCTCCCGAAGAATCCGGACGACCTCCAGCACGCGCTGCTGGGCGAAGCCGCCCGCTTTCTCGACGCGCATCCGGAGCTCAAGTCGCCGCGCGCCTTCGTGGACGTCTGGAACCTCTTCCGCAACCGGTCGCGCACGTTCCTGCTCGACGACTTCGGCTACGACGAGGTCGCGGCGCGCCCGTGGGCCGAGCTCTTCGACTTCCTCTACACCGTGTGGTGGCGCGTGACGCTGAACGGAGTCGAGAACGTGCCGAACGCGGGCCGCGCGCTCCTCGTCGCGAATCACTCCGGAGTCCTGCCGTGGGACGGCGCGATGGTCAAGCGCGGCATCGCCCGCGAGCACCCCGCGCACCGCACGGCGCGCATGCTCGTCCTCGACATGTTCACGACGCTGCCGTTCCTGCAGCCGTGGCTGCGCCACATGGGCGAGGTGCGCGCCTGCCCCGAGAACGGCGCGCGGCTGCTCGAGCGCGACGAGCTCGTCGGCGTCTTCCCCGAGGGCGTCAAGGGGGTCGGCAAGCTCTTCCGCGACCGCTACCGCCTCGCGCGCTTCGGCCGCGGCGGTTTCGTGCGCCTCGCGCTGCAGACGGGCGCCCCGATCATTCCGGTCGCGGTCGTGGGCGCCGAGGAGATCCACCCGAACCTCACGCGCATGGACTTCATCGGCAAGCCGCTCGGCCTGCCGTACTTCCCGCTCACGCCCACGTTCCCGCTCCTGGGCCCGCTCGGTGTCCTGCCGCTGCCGACGAAGTGGTGGATCGACATCGGAAAGCCGATCGCCTTCGACCACGGGCCCGAGGTCGCCGACCGCCCGATGATCGTGAACGAGCTCGCGGACCAGGTGCGCTCGACGCTGCAGACGATGATCGACTCGCGCCTCGCGCGCCGCGGGAACGTCTTCACCGGAGAGTGAAGCCGGACTTTTCCGGGTCCCTCGCGGTGTTTCCCGCCGGCTCAGGATCTCGTGCGCGTTCCCGCTCTGAGCGTCCAGCGCTCGAGGTCCGCCTCGAGCGCCGCGAGGGAGGCGGTCGAGACGCGTCGAGGTGCTGCCGCTCGCCCGGTCCGCGTGGAGCTTCACGCGCGAGAGGTCGCGCGGCGCAGGCGGGACGCAGGATGAGGCCGTGCTTCGCGAAGACGCGCTGGAAACGCCTGAAGTCGGAGTCGAGGAGCGCCATCGTCGAGCGGTAGGCGTACTCGGCGATGCGGATACGCCCCGACGTGCGCATGATGTTGCGCATGAAGCGCGGCAGGTCCTCGGGCTTCGGCTCGAAAACGAGGACGTCGGCGTCGGGAGCCTCGCGCCGGTAGCGCGTGAGGCCGTAACGCAGGCGCGAGTGGAGCGTCACGCGGAAGACCTGGTCGAGGATCGTCGCGAGGCCGCGGCTGCGGAGAGCGCCCGCCTCGTCGGCCCCCAGCCGCTTCACGGCGCCCTCGGGATGCGTGAAGCGCACGGGGACGAGCGGGTTGATGCAGATCGTGAGGCCGCAGCGCTCGCGGAGCGCGAGCGAGATGTGCGCAGTCTTGCGCACGCCGCCGTCGATGTAGTCCGTGCCGCCGATGCGGACGGGGCGGTAGAGGCCGGGAATCGCGCACGACGCCGCGACCGCTCTGGAGATCGGCACGTCCTCGAAGCCCGGGGCGCCGAACTCTCGCCGTCTCGCCCGTGTCGAGGTCCACGGCGACGAGGCGGAGCGTCTTGCCCAGGCGGCGGAAGTCGTTCGTGCGACCCCCCTGCGTCAGCCACTTCTGCATCCAGGCCTCGAGCCCTTCGTTGTGGAAGATCCCCGACGGCAGGAGCTGGCCGAGGGACTGCACGAGGTCCGTGAGCGTCGTCTCGCGCCGGTTCTTGTAGAAGTCCCACGCGGCGTCGAGGACCGTGAAGGGGGCCGTGGCCAGGCGCGTCGCGATCTCGCCGAGGTTCAGGCCGAAGAGCGCGAGGTCGTCGATGTCGGTGCGCGTGCCGGCCGAACGCGTCACGTTCCGGAAGAGCACGCCCGGCGTGACGCCGTTCGCGAGGAGCGCCGCGATGTAGGCGCCTGCCGAGACGCCGACGAAGACGTCGAAATCGGTGATCGAGACGTTCTCGAGCCGGTCCTCGAGCGCCGCGAGGGTACCGATCTCGTAGATCGCGCCGGTGACGCCACCGCCCGCGCACACGAGCCCGAGGCGCTTGCGGATGGGCGACGGGAACGGCCGGAACGCCTGCTCGGAGGGATCTCTCCCGAGCGTTTCGGTCCCGGGCTGTTGCCTGTTGCCGGCCATCTTGTTTTTCGCGGTGAAAAAAGGCGCCGCCTTTCGGGCGGCGCCTCGCAGTCTATCCGATTCCGCCTCGGCTCACCGGGCGCGCCGCGTGGCGCGTGCCGGCTTGCGGCTTTTCAACGCGTCGATCTTCCTGCCGAGGCCGTCGACCTTGGACGAGAGCGAGCGGAGCTCCTTGCGCGTGGGGACGTTCAGGCTGTGAAGGCCTTTCTCGACGGCCGTGCCGACCGTTTCGGTCACGTTCTTCGCGACGCCTTCGGCGCGGCGCGCCGCCTCGGCGCCGGCCTTCTGAACGCGATCCTGGACGTCGCCGCCGACCTTTTCGGCGCTCTTGCGGAGCATCTGGCCGAAGTCCCGGCCCGACTCCATCACGTCCTCGACGAACGCGCGCGGATCCTTCGCGAGCGATTCGCCGGTCTTCTTGAGATCGCGTGCCGCGACCTTGACCTTCTTCTCGGTCTCCGACGGCTACGCTCTTCGCCTTGACGCTGAGCGCGTCGAAGCGGCTGCTCGCCGTCTTCAGGACGTTTTCGACAGGCGTCGGGACGTGAAAGGGAAGCTTCGGAGCGGCTTTGCGGGTGGTTTTCATGCGGTTCTCCTTTTCTTGTGCCGGGTGTTTCCCGGATGGTTGCGAGATGACGCCGCGCCACGGCGCGGTGGCGGGGCGTTCGGGGACTTCGGAGGGAAAGCTCTCTTTGCGAGGGACTCGAGCTGCGCGAGGCGAGTCTTGAGATCGCCGATTTCCTTCGCGAGGCCGGGCTGCGTGCCCGGGGACAGCCGGCCCGCGATGTCGCGGACGCTGCCGAGGACGTCGGAGAGGCTCTCGCGGAAAACGAGGCCGACGTCCTCCCTGCAGGCGCGTCCCCTCTTCCCAGGTGAGTCTGCCCTTTTCGACGAGCCCTCCGACGATCTTCTCGACGTCCTGGCGGGCGTCCTCGAGCCGTCGGGTCAGGGGGGCGAGCGTCCGGCCGAGGCGCTCGGGGCGCGAGGCCCGGCGGAGCCTCTCCGCCACGCGCGTGCCGCCGACGCGCTCGACCGCACCCGCGACGGTTTCGGCCGCCTCGCTTCCCGCGCGCAGCAGGCGGGTCAGCGTGTCGGCCGAGGCCATGACCGGGCGTGCGCCCCGACACGAGCGCGCGGGAGAGGGTCTTCACCGTGATGTCCTCGCCCGTGTCCGCGGCGACGACTTCCACGCGATCCCCGTCGGAAACCGCCTTCGCAAGGTCGGCGAGGGTCACGAAACGACGCTCCCGCGCCTCGTAGAGCTTTCGGTTGCGGTAGCGGACGATTCGACGAGGTTCGCTCATGCAGGGCAATATAACGCGGCGCGTAATTCCTGTCAAGGGGAAATCTGACGCATCGCGTCACAGGGCCGCCCGGCTAACATGACGGGGATGCCAGGCGCTTCGGCCCCCGCAGCGTTCTCGCCGCCGGCGCTTCCGAAGGGGACGACCCTCGTGTGCCGTTCGTGGCTCACGGAGGCTCCCTACCGGATGCTCCTGAACAACCTCGACCCGGAGGTCGCCGAGCGCCGCGAGGACCTCGTCGTCTACGGCGGATCGGGGAAGGCCGCCCGGAACCCGGCGTGTCTCGCGGCGATTCTCGAGGAGCTCCGCCGCCTCGGCGACGACGAAACGCTCCTCGTGCAGTCGGGAAAGCCGGTGGGGGTGTTCCGGACACACGCGGACGCCCCGCGCGTCCTCCTGGCGAATTCCAACCTCGTGCCGCACTGGGCGACGTGGGACGAGTTCCGCCGTCTCGAGGCCCTCGGCCTGACGATGTACGGACAGATGACGGCGGGATCCTGGATCTACATCGGCACGCAGGGGATCCTGCAGGGCACGTACGAGACCTTCGCCGAGGCGGCCCGCCGCGACCTCGTCGTCGCCCGACGGCTCGCTCGCCGGACGCCTCGTCGTGACGGCCGGCCTCGGCGGGATGGGCGGGGCGCAGCCTCTGGCCGCGACGATGTGCGGGGGGACCGCGCTCGTCGCGGAGGTGGACGGGGCGCGCATCGACAAGCGCCTCGCGACACGCTACGTCGACGAGCGCGTCGACGACCTGGACGCCGGAATCGACCGGGCGCTCGCCGCGCGGGACCGCCGAGAGGCGCGCTCTTTCGGCGTGCTCGCGAACGCGGTGGATCTTCTCGAACGGCTCCTCGCACGCGGGCTCGTTCCGGATCTCCTCACGGACCAGACGTCCGCGCACGACGAGCTGAACGGCTACGTTCCGCACGGCCTCCCGTACGAAGACGCGCTCCGCCTTCGAGCGGCCGACCCCGAAGCCTACCGCCGGCGCGCGATCGCCTCGATGGGCGTTCACGTGAAGGCGATGCTGGCCCTCAAAGCCCGAGGCGCCGTGACGTTCGACTACGGCAACAACCTGCGCGCCGGGGCCGTGAAGGCCGGTGTCTCGAATGCGTTCGACATCGTCGGATTCGTCCCGCTGTACATCCGCCCGCTGTTCTGCGAGGGCAAGGGCCCGTTCCGGTGGGCGGCGCTTTCGGGGGATCCCGGCGACATCGCGGGAGACGGATCGGGAGATCCTGCGGCTGTTCCCGGAGAACGCCGCGCTCAAGCGCTGGATCTCTCTCGCGGGCGAGCGCGTCGCGTTTCAGGGGCTGCCCGCGAGGATCTGCTGGCTCGGATACGGGGAGCGCGCGCGTGCAGGCCTCGCCTTCAACGAGCTCGTGCGCGCCGGCCGCGTGAAGGCCCCGATCGTGATCGGGCGCGACCATCTCGACTGCGGCTCCGTCGCCTCCCCGAACCGCGAGACGGAAGCCATGGCGGACGGCAGCGACGCGATCGCCGACTGGCCCGTCCTGAATGCGCTCCTCAACACGGCTTCCGGCGCGACGTGGGTTTCCTTCCACCACGGGGGCGGCGTCGGGATCGGCTACTCGCTTCACGCCGGGATGGTCGTCGTCGCGGACGGGACCGAACAGGCCGCGGCGCGCCTCGCGCGCGTTCTCACGACGGACCCGGGGATGGGCATCGTGCGCCATGCGGACGCCGGCTACGAGGAAGCGCTCGCGAGCGCCGCGCGCCACGGGATCAGGATCCCGATGGCGCGTTGACGCCCTTGGCCTCGTCGACGTTGCGCACGCGCCGCAGGGTTGTTTTCGGTCTCTTCGTCGCGGCGCTGGTCGCGCTCGCTCTGGCGCTCGCCGCGCGCCTCGTGCCGGCGGGCGCCGCCGCCCGGGACGCCCGTGCCGCGCTCTTCCTCGGCGCTGCGGAGCAAGCCCTCGAACGCGACGGTGAGACGCTCCGCCGAACGGCGGAACGGATTCACGCCGGCCGGGAATTCGCGGCGATCGCGGACGGGGGCGGCGCGGAAGTGCGTCCGGCGCGGCTCTTCTCGATCCTGGGGGAGTCGCTTCCGGAAGGCGCGGGCTGGGGCGCGGTCTTCTTCGACCGCGCGAGCCGCCCCGTCGCGTGGGCGGGCGAGGCCGCGGGACTCGAGGCCGAACGGGGCCCTTCCACTTCGGGGTTCGTCACTTCCTTTCACGTCACGCGCGTGTTCCTCGCCTGGGTGGCGCCCCGCGACGAGCGGAGGGCGCGCGGCACGCTCGTCGTTACCCGGCGCTATCCGACGGGGGTCCTGCGGCCGGATCTCATCGAGTTCCTCGCGCTCCGGGACGGCCCGACGCGCCTCAGGATGCGCGTGGCGGGGTCCGAGAGGCGCGACCGGCTGCTCGCGCTCTCCGTGGAGACGTCCGAACCGGAGATCGCGGAAGAGGAGGTGCGGCGCACGAGCGCTTTCAGGCCAGCCGTCCTTCTCGCGGTTCTCGCGGTGGCCCTGGGGCTCGCGGCCGGGAGCCCCGCGGCCGGCGTCGTGGCCGCCCGGTTCGCCCTCCTGCTTGGAACGCCGGTCGGCGCCTCGGGTCTGTTCGCGCTCGGATGGGATCCGGCGCTTCTCCTCGGGCTCTTCAGGACGCCTGCGGACGTATTCCTCACGGGCCTCGCGGCGCTGGGTTTCGCGCGGTCGCTCATGGGGAGAGCGAGCGCACGTCGCGCGCCGCACTCTGCGGGCGTCCTCCTCGCGATTCCGCTCGCGCTCGCGCCCGGCCTCCTCGGGCGCGCCGCCGCTCTCGTCGCCCCGGGTCTCTTCGACACGATGAGCCTCGTGCCTGCGCGGCCTGCCGGACTTTCTCGCGCAGACGGGCCTGCTGGCGCTCGCTGCCGCCGCTCTCGCGTGCGCGTCCCTTCTCCCGAGGCCGGGCGCGACGCGCCGGAGCGCGGGCGCCGCGGCCGCGGTGGGGCTGGGAGCTCTCGTGGCCGCGCTCGCCAACGCCGGGTCGACGGGCCACTTTCCGTGTCTGGCGCTCGCGTCCGTCGCGCTCGCGTTCGCGCTCGCCCGGCGGGTCCGCCCCTCGCCGGAAACCGATCTCCTGTCCCGCGCCGCGACCGCGGTGTTCATCCTCGCGGCGGCGACGCTTCTCGTCGCCGCCGGGCTCGCGGATGGGCGCCTGAGGCACGCGGACGCGGCGATCGCCGCGGCCGAGGGGCTCGCCCGAGCCGACGGCGCCGCCGTTCGGGCGGAGTCCGTGAGGCGCTGGGAGCGCCGCGTCGCCTCGGCATCCCTGGAGCCGTGGCTGCCGGCGGGGGAGCGCACGCAGCGCGACGACCTCGCCCGCGCGCTCTGGGCGCGAGGCGCCGACGAGAGCTTTCCCGAGCTCGGCGACACTCTCACGATCCGCAGCCCGCTCGGCGCCACCGTGTCGTCGTTCGGCGTCATCCGGCCCGGCCGCCGCGGCGCCGACCTCGTCTCGCCGGCCGTGATCCCGGCAGGGTTCGCGGCGGAGTTCCAGCACGTCGCCTGGCCGCGCGAGCTCGACCGGGATCCGCTGCTCTCGGCCGTCGCTTCGCGCGACGTTCCCGACCGCGTCGCCGTCGAGCGGCTGGAATGGGACGCTGCCGGCCGGGCGACGGGATCGCGGGGCGAGGGCGTCGAGATGCCGGGCCGGATCCTGAACCGAGCCCGCCGGTCGGGGGAAGCGGTCGAGACCGTCCCGACCCCGGACGGGCTGCGCCGCGTGCACGTCCGGGCCGTCGCATCGGGCTTCACCGGATTCGCGGCTCCGGCCGATTCGCCCCTCGCGGTGACGGGGGCCGCCGTGGCGGCCGGAGAGGCGGCGCTCGTCATCCTCGTTCCGATCCTTTTCGTCGGCTCGCCGGGCCGGCGTATTCCGCTTCGCTTCCCTCGGCGCTTCTTCGCGACGTTCCGCGCCCGGCTGGTCGCGCTCGTCCTGGTCTTCGGCGCCCTTCCGCTCGCCCTCAGCGTCGTGTTCGTGAGGATCGCGCTCGAAGGCCACGCGTCGCAGGAGACGGCGCGGCGCTCGCGCGACGTGGTTTCCGAGGGGAGGCGCCTGCTCGAGGGAGACGAGACCGGCGGAGCCGTTTCGCCGGAAGGTGCGCTGAACCGCGCCGCCGCGGTCATCGGCTGGGACCTCCTGCGCTATCGCGACGGGACGCTCGTCGCCGCGTCGCGGGCGCTGCCCGTCGCGGCGGAGGTGGCGCGCGAGAGGCTCGCCTCCCCGGTCGCGCAGGAGCTCGCGGAAGGGACGGCCGTCGGCCTTCGCGTCGCGCGGCGCGCTCGCGGCCGGGGCGCCGCGCGTCGTGGAGGCGGCGGAGGCCGTGTCGGCGGACGGGCGCGAGGCGCTTGCGGTCGTCGTTGCCGAGGACGAGGCCGTGCGGTCGGCGGCCGACGCGCTGCTCCTGCTCTCCGTGGCGGTCGCGCTCGCGGCCGTGGGCCTCGGTGGCCGGGCGGCGCTCACGCTGGGAGGGCCGCTCGAGGAGCTCATCGCGGCCACCGCGAACGTCGGCGAGGGGAGGCCCCTGCCGCCGCTCGTCAGGCCGGCCAACGTGGATCTTGCGCGCCTCGTCGACGCCTTCACCGAGATGTCGGCCCGTGTCGAGGAGCGCACGGAATCTCTGGCCGAAGAGCGCGCCTCCGCCGTCGGCCTTCTCGGCAATCTCACGGCGGCCGTCCTCCTGTTCCGCCGCGGCGATGGAACCGTCCTCCTCGCGAATCCGGCGGCGGACCGCCTGCTGCCGGGAGGCACCCTTCCCGAGCGGCTCGCCGGCGCCCGCGCTGGGCGCCCCTCCGCGCGGCTCTCGAGGACGCGGCCGTGCGCCTGTCGCCCTACGAGACTGCGCGTGACCATTCCGGGCTCCTCGGGTGAGCGCTTCTTTCGCGTGGCGATCGTCACGCTCCCGGGAGACGAGCGGGCGCCCCGCGTGATCCTCCTCCTCGAAGACCTCACGGACTTCCTGCGGGCCGACAGGCTCGCGGCGTGGGTCGACGCCGCCCGCTCCATCGCGCACGACATCAAGAACCCGCTCACGCCGATCCGCCTCGCGGCCGAGCGCCTCCGGCGTTTCGAGGCGAAGCGCGAGACGCCGCCTTCGGGCGCGATCGGGGACGTCGCGGCGGGAATCCTCCGGCAGGTCGGAATCCTCACGGACCGCATCGGCCGGCTCGGGCGGTTCGGCGACCCCGCGGCGGCTGAACGGCGCGTGCTCGATCGCGCGGCCGTGGCTCTGCTCCTCGAGGAGGTCGCCGCCGACTTCCGGACGCACGGGACGCTCGCGATCGAGACCGAGACCGATCCGGAGCTTCACCCGTTCGCGGCCGATCCCTTCCTCGTCCGCGACGCCCTGACGAACTTCCTCGTGAACGCGGTCGAGGCGATCGGAGCCGCGCCCGGCCGCGTCCGGCTCACCGTGGGGAACGCGACGCTCGCCGCCGGCGCGCCCGCCGTGCGCTTCGCGTGCGCGGACGACGGCCCGGGGGTGCCGGACGATGTCGCGGGGAGGCTCTTCGAGCCCACCTTCTCGACGAAATCCCGCGGCTCCGGAATGGGCCTCGCGGCCGTGCGGCGCGCAGCCGAACGGCACGCGGGAAGCGTGTTCGCGCATCCGCGCGCGGGCGGCGGGCTCGTCGTGGGCTTCACTCTGCCCGCGCTATCATCCGCTTCGTGACTCACCCGGCTCCTTGCCGGCGCGGCGCGCCCGCCGCGGGCCGTACTGGCCGGTCCCTCGCCGGAATCCTCGTCGCCTCGCTCCTCCTTGCGCCTGCCTCGTGCCGTAAGACCCCGAAGGGCCCCGTGCCGGACGCGTCCCCGGGCGTCCCGCGCGGCGACGCCCTCTTTCTCGCGGAAGCCCCGGCGTTCGTGCCCGACGACGTCGACGCCGAGCTCGGATCGATGCAGATCCTGCGCCTCTATGTGCCCGCCGCGACGCTGTCCCGGAACGGTGCCGTGAAGCCCTTGCCGCCGCCTCCCTCGCCGCTCAAGCGGCCGCTCGTGCTGACCGTTCTCGGGGAGGACGATGCAGCAGCTGGTCTCGCGGGCCGCGGGGAGGCGGTGGGCGCGGAGTGGGCACGATCCCTGGCTCCGATCCTGGAGAACGCCAGGAGCTGGGGCCGGGTGGAAGGCGTGCATTTCCACCTCTGGCCGTCGCCCGAGCTCGCGAAGGATCTCGGCGCGGCTCTCGCTGCGGTCCGCCAGGCTCTCGGCGTTCCGGTCTCCGTCACGCTTCCACCTTCGGCGCAGCCGGAGAAGTGGAAGCCGCTCGCCGGCGTGGCCAGCGAGGCCCTCGTCCTGGCGTTCGGACGGCGGCCGGAGCTCGGAGGCCAGGTCGTGAGCGAGTGGCCCGAAGAGATCGCGCGGGCGTTTCCGCTTCCGTTCCGGCTGCTCGTGGTCTTCGGCGGATACGGCCGCACGGGGGACGGAACGACCTTCGCCGGGCGCATCCTGCCGGACGGGAAGATCGACGAGTTCTCCAAGGATCGACGCTCTCGACTTCGATTTCGGGCAGGTGTTCTCCTCCGAGCCCGGCACCGTCTGCACGTTCAAGCCGAGGCCGGGGACGACGGGGCTCGTCCCTCGCCGCGGACGGCGGTTACGCGCGTTTCCAGTCTCTGACGATGGCCGAGGGGCTGCGCTTCCTGACGAGCGCGGGCCGATGGTCCGTCCCGAACCTGAGGGGACGGGTCTTTCTCGTGGAAGGCGTGCCGAAGGACGGCCACCTCGCTGGGTTACCCGGCGGTGCGAGCTCTCCTGACCGGCAAGCCGCTCGAGCCCCGGCTCGAGGTCGAGGCGCTTCCGGGCGAGTCGGGGCGCGGCTACACCGAGTTCGCCGTTCGGAGCCACGAACGCGGGCCCGACGGCGACCGATCTCTCGCATTACAACAACTGGATTCAGATCCGCGTCGAAGGCGGCACCGTGGCGCTCGTGAAGCCGGGGGACTTCGACCGGTACGAGCAGCTCACGTCCGAGGCCGACGGGTACAAGCCCACGAGCTCGAGCAGGGCGGTCGTGTGCCGGCTGTTCGAGAACATCTTCGCGCCCGGCGAAAGGAACCAGTCGGGTCCGATTCGCGTGGCCGGAACGCATCCGCGCGTTTTTCTGAGCTGGCACCTCACGCTGCCCGACGGGAAGGTGGTGGGCGGCCCGGAAGATCGAGGCGAAGGTGACGCCGCCCCCTGCGGCCGACGCCCGCGCCGAAGAACGAAGCGCTTCGCCGCGCTGACCAGAGCGTCAGGCGGCGTCGCATCAGGTTTCCCAGCCAGCCGCGCTCCCTGGCGGCCTGCTCGGCGAGCCGCACGGCGAGAAGCGCCCCCGCGCGCCTCAGGTGGTCGGCCGCGAGCGTGAGCGTGACGCGCCGGCCCGACGTCTCGCACCTGAGGAGCAGCGTCTCGTCGCGTCCGGCCGACTTCCACGGGCCGGAGAGATCCTCGGGGTCGACGACGTCGAAGGCGTCCTTCCTGCGCGCGGAAGCGCGCGAGAAGCGTCGCTCGCGTTCGGAGCGTCCTCGCCGAGGCGCAGCTCGATGCGCAGGAAATGGCCGTGAAAGACGCCGCTGCGAGCCGAGAGGATCGTCGTGGGGATCGGCCGTCCCAGGAGTGCCGCGAGGTCGTCCGCGACGCTCGTTTCGAAGGCGTGAGAATCGGGCGGCACCCAGGAATTGAAGGCGCCCTGTGTTTCGAGAACGTCCTTCGGAAGCGGACGAAAGGTCGCGAGCGCGAGGGCCTGCTGAAAGAGCTCGTCGAGCGCGGCCTTGCCGAGCTCGCTCGCGGGCCGGTCGACGGCGGCGGTGACTCCGGTGACGGAGCGCGAGCGTCTCGACGAGGCGAATCGTCTCGGAGAGGACGAACGCGACGGGATGCGGGGTGAGGAAAAGGTCCCCGGACGGCAGCGTCCGCGCCTCGCCGCCCTCCGACGGCACGACGAGCGCCTGGCCGTTGCGGACGCCGGAGAGGTCGATCGCGAGAGCGCCGTCCGATCTCGTCGCGAGGAAACGCGACGTGTCGGCAGCGCTTCCGCACAGGAACGCGATCCGGCTCGTCTCGAGAGCGTCGGGCGTCAGAGGGGCGACGAAGGCGACTTCGTCGTCGTCGGCCGTCAGGAGGCCCGTGTCGTCCGGGGCCTGGTGAAAGAGGTGGACGTGCGACGCGGGGAACTTCCGCTCCGTCGAGGACGGCGCGCACGTCGCGGCCGAGAAGAGTCGTCGGCTCGACGAGCGCGACCGGAGACGCCGGGTTTCCCGCCGGCGGGCCCGCCGTCATGCGGACGCGGCTTTCGGGCGCGCGGAGGATTCCGGAGAGGCGGGCGAGAGGGGCGGAGGCCGCGTACGTCACGAGCAGGCCCGCGAGCGCGTACTGGCGGAGCCAGAAGATCAGCCCGAGGACGGCGGCGAAGAGCAGGAAATAGAGCCGGCCGCGGCGTGACTTCACGTCGACGTCCTTGAACGACCGGTACCGGAACGTCGAGACCATGAGGAACGCGAGCACGGCCGTGACGGCGAGGAAGACGGCGCGGAGCGTGTCCGTGAGGGCGGAGGCCGGCACGGCCCAGATGAGGCCGCAGAGAGCGCCCGCGGCCGACGGGATCGGGAGGCCGACGAACCAGCGCTTGTCGACGACGTGGATCTGGACGTTGAAGCGCGCGAGGCGCGACGCCCCGCAGACGACGAAGAGGAAGGACGACGACGAGCCCGGCGCGGCCGAAGTCCGTGAGCCCCCAGCGGTAGACGAGGAAGGCCGGCGCGACGCCGAAGCTCACGATGTCCGCGAGCGAGTCGAGCTGCTCGCCGAACGCGGAGGTGGTGCCCGTCCAGCGCGCGATGCGCCCGTCCAGCCCGTCCAGGATGGCCGCGAGGAACACGAGCTTCGCGGCGTATTCGAAAGCGCCCTGCGTGGACGCGTCGAGCGAGAGATACCCGCAGAGGATGTTTCCCGCGGTGAAGAGCGCGGGCAGCGCATAAATCCCCCGGCGCACCCCGCGCCGCGGGGCGGACGAAGGCGAATCGGTCAAGGGGGGCCTAGTGCGCCGAGACGCGCGCGCGGTGCTCGCGCACGATCTCTTCCATCCGGTCCTTCAGGTGCAGCTTGTGTTTCTTCAGGCGCTTCTCCTCGATCTCCTCGTCCGTGGAGAGGAAAGTCTTCGAGGCGAGCTCGGCGAGCCGCTTCTCGTGGTCGTGGTGATCACGCAGAAGAGAGCGAAATTCCTCGTTCTGGCTCTCGAGCTCGTGCTTGAACTCCTCCGTCATGGTCTGCATCGACACCTCCTCGGGTGAAATTGGTCAGTGACCGGAGTCTCCCTTCATGGCCGGGGGGCCGTCAAGGCGCCGCGGCCCCGAAAGCTTCCGGACCATGACGAGAGCGTCCTCTCCGTCGAGGTAATAACGCGCCCTGCGTCCCGGCCTCGGAGAACCCGAGACCCGCGTAAAACGCCTGGGCCCGCTGGTTCGAGACGCGCACCTCGAGGTACATCTCCTCGGCGTCGACGCGGGACGCGAAGGCGAAGACCTCGTCCATGAGCGCCGAAGCGACGCCCTGGCGGCGAAAGGCCGGCGCGACGGCGATCTTGTTCACGTGAACCTCGCCTCCCGCGAAGGCGCAGAAGACATAGCCGGCGAGGGTGCCGCCGCAAAGGGCCACGCGGTTGAAGCGCCAGGGGGCGCCGATCTCGACCTCGAAATACTCGCGCTTCCAGGGCACCGGAAACGAGATGACGCTCGAGGTCGGCGATCCCGTCGAGGTCGGCGTGGCGCGCGTCCCGCAGCGTCAGGGGTTCGGGGAGGGCGCTCACCTGGTTTCCGATGCCTCCAGGCGGGCCCGCTTTTCCTCGGCGGCGCTCGGCCTTCCGTAGACGACGCTGCGCGGGCCGGTCTCGTCGCGCGCGGCGATTCGCCCGGCGGCGGCCGCGAGCGGCAGGTCTTCCACGCCGAGATCCACGACGGAACGCCCCCGGGCGGCGGCGTCCGGCCTCGACCTCGGGCCGCGGACGCGGAGGCATCGCGTCCGCGACGCGGCCCCCCGTGCGCAGGGCGGCGTGCACGTCGCCCCGGCCGGCGTCGAGGACGAAGACGGCGTCCGAGGGCTCGGGCCTCGCCTCGTCGGCGGCGGCGAACGTGGGGACGAGGACGAGAGGAATGCCGCGCCCCCGCGCGAGGCCGCGCGCGAACGCGAGCCCCGCGCGCAGTCCCGTGAAAGAGCCCGGGCCGGACAGCACGGCGACGCGCCCGAGATCGCGAACCGTCCGGCCGGCGTCGGCGAGGAGAGCTCCGAGCGCGATCGGAAGGCTCTCGGCGGCGTTCGGAGGCAGGGGCCGGGTCCTTTCGGGGCCGTCACCGCCTCCGATTGCCAGAGACGGGAAAGGCGAGGCCGTGTCGAGCGAAAGGATGAGCATCCGCCGCCTCCCCGCGATGCTAGCATCCCCGCCTCCACATGCGCGCGACGCCCATGCTCGAGCAGTACTGGGCTCTCAAGCGGGAGGCGGGAGACGCGCTCCTCCTCTACCGCCTCGGCGACTTCTACGAGATGTTCTTCGAGGACGCCGCGTACGCGGCGCCCCTCCTCGGCCTCGTCCTGACCGCCCGCCACAAGGACAGCGACGTCGAGGCCCCGATGTGCGGCATCCCGCAGCACGCGCTCGAGACGTACCTCGCCAGGCTCGTCGCGGCCGGGAGGAAGGTCGCGATCAGCGAGCAGACGGAGGCGCCGGCGAAGGGCCGGACCCTCGTTGCGCGCAAGATCGTCCGGATCGTCACGCCCGGCACGATCGTGGATCCGGAGCGCCTCGACGCGCGGCGGCCGAACGAGATGGCGGCCGTCACCTGGAACGGCGACGGCGCGGCCGTGTCCACGCTCGACCTCTCGACGGGCGATTTCGCGGTCGTGAAGCTGCCCGATCGGGCGGCCCTCACGGAGTGGCTGCTGCGCCGCGCTGCCCCGGGAGCTCGTCGTCTTCCCGTCCGACCGGACCGCAGCCGAGTCGCTCGCGTCGTCCCTCGCGGCATCCGGGGCCGAGGCGCCGTCGCTCACGGCGCTGAGGGACGAGTCGCCGCGCGGGGCCGGCGCGGTGGACCTCCTGAAGCGGCACTTCCGCACCGCGACGCTCGAGCCGTTCGGCCTGGCCGGCGCGGGCGCGGCCGCCGACGCGGCGGCGGCGCTCCTCTCGTACGCGCGGACGACGCAGCGCGCCGACTGCGACCACGTGCGCTCGCTGCGCTCCGAGGCGCCCGACGACGGGCTCGTCGTCGACGCCGTGACCGCCGGACACCTCGAGCTGTTCCGCTCGGCGCGCGACGGCGGCCCGAAGGGGACGCTGTTCTCGCTCCTCGATCGCACGGGCACGTCCTTCGGCGCGCGGACCCTCCGGCGGCTCCTCGAAAGGCCGCTCGGCCGCCGCGCCGGCATCGAGGCCCGGCTCGACGGCGTCGAGGAGCTCCAGGAGGACGCGGCGCGCCTCGAGAGCCTCGCCTCGGCGTTCCGCGAGATTCCCGATCTCCCGCGTCTCCTCGCGCGCCTCGCGGTCGGCGCCGGCTCGCCGCGCGACCTGGCGGCGCTCGGCGACGGCCTCGTGCGCGCGGGCCGTCTCGGCGCGCACCTCGGCGCGGCGCGCGCGGCGATCCTCGCGCCCGGCGGCGACGCGTCGCCCGAGGGCGTGCCGTTCGCGCTGGGCGAGTCGATCGCGAGGCGGGTCGTGCCCGAGCCGCCCGCTTCACGCGCGGGAGGGCGGAATCTTCCGCGACGGCGTGGATCCCGCCGTCGACGAGGTGCGCACCCTGCGCCGCGAGTCCGCGTCCATCCTCGCGCGCCTCGAGGGCGAAGAGCGCGCGCGACGCGGGATCGCGACGCTCCGCGTCAAGTTCAACCAGGTCTTCGGCCACGTCTTCGAGGTGCCGGCCTCGGCGCGGGCGCGCATTCCGGAGGACGCCCTCAAGCGGCAGACGCTCGCGAACGTGGAACGCTACGCGACGCCCGAGCTCGTCGAGGTGGACGAGAAGCTGCGCTCCGCCGACGCGCGCCTCGCGGCCCGCGAGCAGGAGCTGTTTCTCGCGCTCGTCGCGGAGGTCGTGGCCGAGTCGTCGCGCATCCTCGGGGCCTGCGCGCGCCTCGGCCTCCTCGACGCGCTCGTCTCCCTCGCGCGCACGGCGCGGGCCGGCGGCTGGGTGCGGCCGCGCGTCGTGGACGAGCCCGTGCTCCTCGTCGAGGGCGGCCGCCACCCCGTCGTCGAGGCGCTGCGCCCGCGCGAGCCCTTCGTCCCGAACGACGCTTCGCTCGGGGGCGAAGGGGAGCATCTCGTCGTCCTCACGGGCCCGAACATGGGCGGCAAGTCGACGTACCTGAGGCAGAACGCGCTGCTCGTCCTCCTCGCGCACGCGGGCTCGTTCGTGCCCGCTCTTTCGGCCACGATCGGCCTCACGGACCGCATCTTCACGCGCGTCGGCGCATCGGACTCGCTCGTCAGGGGCGAGTCGACGTTCCTCGTGGAGATGGCCGAGACCGCGCACATCCTGAGACACGCGACCGCGCACAGCCTCGTCATCCTCGACGAGATCGGGCGCGGCACCTCGACGTTCGACGGGCTGTCGCTCGCGTGGGCGATCGCCGAGCATCTCCACGATCAGGGGATCCGGCGCGTGCTCTTCGCGACGCACTACCACGAGCTGACCGAGATGGCGCTCGTGAAGCCGGACGTCAAGAACCGCACGATGACCGCGAAGGAATGGAACGGCGAGGTCGTCTTCCTGCGCAAGGTGGCGGACGGCACGGCCGACCGCTCGTACGGCGTGCAGGTGGCGCGCCTGGCGGGCATCCCGGAAGGCGTGCTCGCGCGGGCGCGCGAGATCCTCGGCAATCTCGAGCGACAGCAGATGGACGTCGGCGGGCGGCCCCGGCTCGCCGAGCACGCGGGCGAGCCGCCGCCGCAGAACACGCAGCTCGACCTCTTCCGCGGGCAGGGCGAGCTCGTCCTCGACGCGCTCGGGCGAGTCGACGTCGACCAACTCACCCCGCTCGCCGCGCTCCAGCTCCTCGCCTCGCTTCAGCATCGGCTGCGGGGGGAAGAATGAAGAAGAAGATTTTGCTTCGGAAAAGAGAAGAAAAGAGAAGAGAAGAAGAGAAAGATTTCTTAGAAGGTGAATAGGCGCCTCGGATTCGCCGTCGCGTTTCGTGTTCGGTCTGAGCGGCCCCGAGCTCTCGGATTCGGAGCGCGCGTTGCTCGTCGCGCTCCGTCCCCTCGGCATCCTCCTTTCTAAGCAAAATCTTCTATCGGCCGCCGCAGGCTGCTTCGCTGCTGGAGGCGTTGAGAGGGTTGTATTCCCCCGCGCCTCTTCTCTTCATCTCCCAGGAAGGCGGGAGCGAGGATCCCCTCGGCCCGCTTCTCGGGACTCCGTGCGCCTCGGCCGCCGCGTGCGCGGCGGCCGGGACGGACCGCGTGCACGAGAACGCGTACCTCATGGGGCGCGCGGCGCGGCTCCTGGGCTTCGACGTGGACCTCGCGCCGGTACTCGACCTCGCGCAGCCGGGCACGGGCGCCGTCGTCCTCGAAGGGCGCTGCTTCGGATTCCACGCCGAGGACGTCGTGCTCTCGGGGATGATGTTCCTGCACGGCCTCGCGCGCGCGGGCCTCGCGACCGCCGTGAAGCACTTTCCGGGGCTCGGGCGCGCGGGGAAGGACACCCGCGTCGCGCGCCCGGTCGTGGACGCCCATGACGTGGACCTCATGGTGACAGACGTCGCGCCTTTCACGAAGCTGGCGCGGGGCGCGGACGGTGTCGTCGTGGGCCACGCGGCGTACCCGGGCTTCACGGGCGACGACACGCCCGCGTCCCTTTCGCCGAAGCTTCTCGGCGTGCTGCGCGGCCCCGTGCGCTTCGAGGGCGTCGCGTTCGCCGACGACCTCGCGAAGGGAGCTCTCGACGGGACGCTTCCCGAGCGCGCGGAACGGGCCGCACGGGCGGGCTGCGACGCGCTCATCGTCTCGGCAGGAAGCGACGCGTGGGAAGAGTGCGCCGCGCGCGTCGCCGCCCTCGGCGACGACCCGGTGCGCGACGCCCGCTTCGCGGCGCTTGCGCCGCCGCGTCGCGGACGCGCCGCGTCCGCGGTTCGACGAGGAGGCCTGGAAGAAGCTGGCGGAAGAAGCTTCAGCCTTCAGCGAGCTGCTTTCAGAAGCCGAGGCAGAAGAGAGAAGAGAAGGACCTGATTCGGATTCTTCTTAGAAAGAAGAGCGGGCGTCGAGGCACCGGCGCCTCGCTTGTCCTTCCTCTATTCTCCTTCTAAGAAATCTTCTCTCTGTCTTTTCTTCCTAGAACGGTACGTCGTCGTCGGCGTCGCCGCCGGCCGCGGCGTCGGTCACGGCCGGAGTCGACGCTCCGGACGTGCTCGCGGCGTCGGGACGGCCGCCCAGCATCTTCATGTCGCGCGCCTTGATCTCGGTGGCGTAGCGCTTCTGGCCGCGTCTCCTTGTCGTCCCACGTGCGCGTCTGGAGCGCGCCCTCGATGTAGACGAGGCGCCCCTTCGACAGGTAGCGCTCGCAAATGCTCGCGAGCTTGTCGAACGCGATGACCGTGTGCCACTCGGTCTTCTCCTGCTTCTGTCCGCTGGCGCGGTCGTTCCACGTCTCTGTCGTCGCGATGCGCAGCCGCGCGATGGGCACGCCGCCCGTGGTGGCGCGCATTTCCGGGTCGGCCCCGAGGTGGCCGATGAGGATCACCTTGTTCACGGATCCAGCCATGTCCGTCCTCCGATCGTCCGGATCCTACAATCCCCCCGGTTTGAGAGACACGCGGAAACTGGTCCGGTCGACCTGGGGCATCACCGCGTGGACGGTCGTCTCCCGCGTGGCGGGCGTCCTGCGCGACGCGACGATCGCCCGGTTTCTCGGCGCGTCCGCCGCGTCCGACGCCTTCTACACGGCCTTGCGCATCCCGAACACGTTCCGCGCGATCGTGGGGGAGGGCGGCCTGCCGGCGGCGTTCGTCCCGATGGCGAAGAAGGTCGAGCGGGAGCGTCCCGGCGAGGAGGGCGTCTACGCGGGCCGGATGCTCGTCCTCCTCGTCTGCGTCGTCGTCGGCCTCGTGGCCTTGGGCATCCTCCTCGCGGAACCGATCGTCGCGCTCTTCGCGAACGGCTTCAAGGCGACTCCCGGGAAGTTCGAGCTGACGGTCCGGCTGACGCGCTGGATGTTTCCGTACATCCTGCTCGTCTCCGTGGCCGCCCTGCTCGAGGCCTTCCTGAACTCCAAGGGCTTCTTCCAGCTCTCGGCGGCCACGCCGATCGCTGTGGAACCTCGCGATCGTCGCGGCCGCATGGAGCCTCGCGCCCGCCGGCGTGTCGCCGATCATGGCGCTCACGGTGGGCGTTCTCATCGGAGGCGGCCTCCAGGTGGCGCTTCAGGGGCCCGCCGTGCGTCGGCTCGGCCTGAGGTTTTCGGGCTCGCCCTTCCGCGACGCGGAGGTGAAGCGCACCGCGATCCAGATCGCGCCGCGCCTCTACGGCTACGGCGTCGGGCAGCTCTCGTTCCTGGTGTCGACCCGCACGCTCGCCGCGCTCGGGGACGCGTTCGTGACGTACAACTTCTGCGCCTGGCGCGTCACGGATTTCGTCCTCGGCGGGTTCGTCGTCTCGCTCACACGGACGGTCCTGCCGTCCCTCTCGGAGCAGGCGCTCGAGAAGGACCGCTCCGCCTACAAGGCGACGGTCGCCTTCGCGCTGCGCCTCATCGGGTTCGTCACGATCCCGTCGATGGTGGGCCTCATGCTCCTCGCCTCGCCCATCGTCGACGTCATCTTCCGGCGCGGGCGGTTCGCGGCGGCAGCCGTCCCGAGAACCGCGGGCGCGGTCGTCTTCTTCGCCCTCGGCCTCTATGCGGCGGCTGGCGTCAAGATCGTGACCCAGGCGTTCTACGCGCTCCACGACACGCGCACGCCGGTCCTCGTGGCCACGTTCGACCTCGCCGTTTTCTGGGTGCTCTGTGTTCTTCTCGCCGGACCGATGCAGCACGCGGGCGTCGCCCTCGCGACGTCGGCAGGGTTCTGGATCAACTTCCTCGCGCTTCTCGTCCTCCTGAGGAAGCGGCTCGGCAGGATCGGAGGGCGCGCGATCGGTGCCGGGCTGCTCCGGCTGGCCCTCGCGAGCCTCGGGATGGGGGCGATCGTGTGGGCGGTCTCGGAGAAGCTCGTGCCGTACCGAAATGGCCTGGGGCCTGCCGCTCAGGATCGGATGGGTGGGGGCGGTCGCCTCGCTCGGCGCCGCGGCCTTTATCGTCCTCGCGAAGCTGCTCGGCGCGCCGGAGGTGGACGAGGTGCTCGGCGCGCTTCGAAAGAAGCAGGTGACATGAAGACCAAGTCGCGCATTTCTCGGCTCTTGACTGCAGGCAGTCTGACCTATATGGTAACCATATGTCTGGCACCTTGAAGACGACCGTTTATCTCGACGCGAACGAATATCGGAGGCTGAAGACGATTGCCCGGGAAGCGGGGAGAGCGCCCGCCGAGCTGATCCGCGAGGCCGTCTCCGAATACGCGAAGCGTCATGGGCGCAGGCGGCTTCCCACGAGCCTCGGGGCCGGGCGCGGAAGTTCCGAGGATGCCGGCGAACGCGCCGAAGAGCTCCTGACCGGCTTCGGCCGTTCCTGATGATCGTCGCCGACACGGGAGCCGTGTACGCCCTCGTCGATTCGCGGGATCGGAACTACCGCGCCCTTCGAAGCCTTTTCGAGTCCGATCCGGACGCCTGGGTCCTTCCCTGGGCGATTCTTCCTGAGGTGGACTACCTCGTCGGAAAACGTCTCGGGGCGAAAGTCGAGGAAGCATTCCTGGGAGATCTCGCCGAGGGGCGTTTTGCGGTGGCCTGGGGCGACGAAGGAGATCTGGTCGAGGCGCTCCGCATCTGCCGACGGCATCGCGCGCTGAAGCTCGGCCTCGTGGATGCGGTGGTCATGGCGGTCGCCGAACGGCTCGAGGCTGGAGCCATCGCGACGCTGGACGTTCGCGATTTCGGAGCGGTCAAGTTGAAGGGCGATCCAAAGCTTTACCCCAGGGACCTCTAAGCCGGTTTGGCGCGAGCGAAGGGGCCGGAATGATCGACAAAATCAACCTCCACGAGAAGCTGGCGCGATTCACGTCCCGCTGGGATCCGAAGATCGTCGCCGAGCTGAACGGCCAGCACGTGAAGCTCGTGAAGTTCGAAGGACCGTTCATCTGGCACCGGCACGAGAACGAGGACGAGCTCTTTCTCGTGGTCGAGGGCGAGTTCGTGATGGAGTTCCGCGACGGCTCGGTTCCGATACGCGCGGGCGAGCTCATCGTCGTGCCGCGCGGCACCGAGCACCGCCCCGTGGCCGAAAAGGAAGTCCACGTTCTCCTCTTCGAGCCCGTCTCGACGGTCAACACCGGAGACGCCGGCGGGGACAGGACGGTGGCCGCGCCGGAGTGGATCTGAGCTGAGAAGGAAAACGCCCGCCGGCGGGAGGCCGGCGGGCGTCGGGAATCGAACGAACGCGAGGCTCAGTGCCCGTCGAGACAGCCCCTCTGGCCGCTGCTGTTCGGGTAGCCCGTGCCCGCCGTGTACGCGGCGTTCGACCACTCGCCCTGCAGCTTCCACCTGCTGCCGTTCGTGAACGTCACCGACGGAACGTTGAACGTCCAGGCGCACTTGTCGCCGTTCTCGGCGCCGCGCGAGTCGTACCACGCGCCGGGGCTGGCCGGATCGCTGCGCGCCTCGGACAGCTCGTGCGCCGAGACGTTCGCGAGGGCCGCGAGCCCCTGCGACTCCCCGCTCACGGTCGACTGGGGATCGCAGCCAGGGTCGCCGTCCAGCTGCCAGAAGAACGCGAACTGGACCGGAACGCCGCCGCAGGTGCCGGCGCTGTGCCAGGCGCAGTAACCGGCATTGCCACGCGGCCGGTCGGTGTAGACGGCGTAATAGGCCGTCCCGTCGTTCGGACCCGTGAACCACTTGCACGCCTCGGAGAGGATCGCCGAGGTGGACCCGCCGCCCGAGGCCGCCGAGGTGTCGACGACGTGGGCGAGGGAGAAGATCGTGGGACCGACCTGGTGACCCGTGCCCAAGGTGTCCTTGTATTCGTCGGAAGTCTTCGAGTAATTGCTGCCGCTGAAGCCGGAATAGAAGCTGTCGATTCCGGTGATCTTGTCTCCCGGGTTGGAATTCCAGCTCGTGCCCCAGAAGATGCTCTTTACGGTCGCCGTCGTCAGGATCTTCCCGCCGTGATAGGTCATGTTCGCGGATCGACGGGCAAGAGGTTGGCGGGCGAGCGCCTTCTCGTGCTCCTCGCGCGTCCGGAAAATGACGACCGGCGCGTCGGTCGGGCACTTCCTCCGCTTCGGACACGGCCGCGGCGGTGTCCGGGCGGACTTCAGTGCTCACGGCATCCATCGCCGCGAGGGCGGGCGCCGCTGCAAAGGCGAGCGCCGCAGCGAATGACAACCCTGGGATGAGGCCCTTCTTCATCGGTTCACCTCCTGAACGAAAGAATCTCGCCGGGACCATGGCTTTCGGACGGTCGGCGAGTACCCGCCCGAGGCCCTTTTCGTGCCCGCTGGACGAAAATACTAGCCGAGAGGAAGACTCCGTCTCAATCGAAATCTGGCGCCGTCCTCCCACGGGCGCCCAGGTCCCGGTTGCCTACAGGACCTCGATCGGAACCGGGGCGAAGCAGAGGACGAAGATGAGAAGCACGCCGGCCGCGACGAGCTTGCGCCGGTCGTCGAGCGGCTCGCCCTCGTTCGCGACGGGCGGATGGCGGATGCCGGTGAAGAGCGTGAAGAGCACCCACACCCACCAGCCGGGCCACTTCAGCCCGAGGACAGCGAGGACGACGAGGAGCGGCAGCGCGAGGACGCGCTGGAAGCGGCCGAAGACGGCGTAGACCGTGTGCCCGCCGTCGAGCTGCCCGAGCGGCAGCAGGTTCAGCGCCGTCACGAAGAGCCCGAACCACGCGGCGAGGAATACCGGGTGCTCGACGACGTCCACGCTCGTGTACGTCGTGCCGGAGAACAGCTTCTGGAAGAGCTGAACGAGGATCGGGTACTGGAAGATCACGGTCCCCTCCGCGAGCGCGGGGGACGGATTGACCCGCGAGTGCGAGACGCCCCAGGCGAGAAGGGGAAGCGGCCACGGCGAACCCGGCGATCGGGCCCGCCACGGCCATGTCGAAGAGCTGGCGCTTGTCGCGAATCTGCTCGCGGATGCGGATGAACGCGCCCATCGTCCCGACGAGGGAGACCTGGGGCGGGAAGGGAATGAAGTAGGGAGGCGATGCGTCGATGCCGTACCGGCGGCACATCAGATAGTGGCCGAGCTCGTGTGCGAGGAGGATGGAGAGAAGGGGAAGCGAGAACACGAGCCCTTCCTTGAAGAGCCGGGGATCGAAGAGAGAGGGCGCTTTCTCGAATCGAAGAAGAACTGCCGGACGGAACCCGGCCGCGAAGACGACGCCCGCGTACGTGGTCGTCAGGAACGTCGCCGCGAAGAGCAGTCCGTGAAGCCACCATCGCTCCTTCCGCCGCGGCGCGGCGGCCGGCGCTTTCGCCCAGACCTCGCTCATGAGTTCAGGTGGGCGTGCTGGAGGGGGGCGGACCGGTGGACGCGGCTTTGGCGGCCGGCTCTTCGGGCGGGCCGGTCATGTCGCGCAGCTCCTTGCCGGGCTTGAAACGGATCGTGAAGCCGGGCGGAATCTGCACTTCCTCGGTGGGGCGTTTCGGGTTGCGGCCGATGCCGCGCTTCCGGGGCTTCACGAGGAACACGCCGAAGCCGCGCAGCTCGATGCGCTCGCCGCGCGACAGCGCCTGGCGCAGCACGTCGATGATCGTCTCGACGGCCTGCGTCGCCTTCTGGCGCCCGACGCCGGCCGCCTCCGCGACCGCGTTGATGATGTCGTTCTTGATCACGTGGGGGAGAGTCTACCTGTCCTCGGGCATCTCGTTCAAATCGAGTCGGTTGGGCCGATCCCGGCCCGTTCAGAGGCGACCGAGACGCCGTTTCAGCAGGACGATCTCGAGGGCCGTCGCGGCCATGGCCGCGAGGCGCTTGAGCGCCGGCACGGACGGGGGCCGCTCCTCGGACTCCGCCTCGCCGTAGAGGTAGAGGACGGTCTTGCCCTTGAGGTTCACGGGGACGACGGCCACGAGCCCGAGGCCGTCCGACTCGAGCGCCTCGAGCGTCGAGGCCGTTCCGGGCAGGTCCGGCTGCGGGCCGACGTAGAACCCCTCCGTGTTGCGCAGCGTCGCGAAGACGGAGGGCTCCGTGTCGGGCAGATGAAGCGACGAAAACGCGGGCGAGGCCGGCCGGGCCGCCCAACCCCGCACGTGGTCGGGATACGCGACGAAGAGAGCGGCGCGGCGAACGTGGCGCATGGACTCTTCGAGCACGGCGTCGGCGATGTCGTCACGGCTCCGCGCCGCGCCGAGTCGCGCGACGAGCCGCTCCTCGCCCTCCGGCTCGCCGGCCTCGCGGTCCGGCTCCTCGAGCCGGCGCGGGAACTCCATCGAGTCCGGCTCCGGGTCGATGGACGCGAGCGGATCCTCGAAGATCTCCGCCTCCATGCGCCGCGCGGTGACCGCGAGCGACGCCGCGGGTGCGAGGTCCGACGCGGACAGCCACGGGTCGCCCTGGTCGAGGCGCCGCGCGCGCTGCGGGTAGGGCGAGCTGAGGTCGGGTGGCGGCGGCGGGACGACGCGCAGGTCCGGCCGGCTCTTCGGCCGCGGCACCCGCGCCCCGGCTGTGTCGGCTCGTCGGCGTCCAGCCTCGGGGAGCGGGCTGCGCCTCGCGAAGGTATGCGGCCGCCGAGAGATAACGCGGCTCGACGTCGGCCGCGTAGTAGCGGTAGAGAAGCGCGTAGATGCGCACCTCGAGGGCGGCGTGCGGAACGATGCGGAAACCCGTGAGCGCCGTGAGCTCGTCGAGCGCCGGGAGGTCGCCGGGATCGCGCATGGCGACCGCGAGGCTGCGTCCGTCCCTGCGAAACGGCACGGCGTGCAGGCGCTGGGCGACGCGGCCGGGCACGAGGCGCAGGACGTCCGCGCGGATCTGCTCGAGCGCCTCCGGAGAGGCCGGCGGCACCCGATGCTGGACGGAGAGGCCGTGGAGAATGATCTCCTCGGAGGTTTCTTCCTCGAGCAGCGCGGTCCCGATCCGACCCCGCTGGCGGACCTGCCGCAGAACGGCGCGGTTTCGCTGCTCGTCGGTGATGAGCCTTTTTTCGATGAGGAGGTCGCCCAGGCGCGGCATGATTCCTCGAAAACTCCATTTTACACGGCGCCTCCCTGGTAGAATCGCGCGCATGAGCGAGCGACCCATTCGCGTTCTCGTCGCGAAGCCCGGCCTCGACGGGCACGATCGCGGCGCGAAGGTCATCGCGCGCGCGCTCCGCGACGCCGGCATGGAGGTCATCTACTCCGGCCTGAGGCAGACGCCCCGGCAGATCGCCGCCGCGGCCGTCCAGGAGGACGTCGACGTCGTGGGGCTCTCGATCCTGTCCGGCGCCCACAACGTCCTCGTGCCCGAGGTGATCGACGCCCTGAGGGAAAGCGGCGGCGAGAGGATCGCCGTCGTCGTCGGCGGAATCATTCCCGAGAAGGACATCGCTCCGCTCAAGGCGCGGGGCGTTCGCGACATCTTTCTTCCGGGAACGACCACCGGCGCCACGGTCGACGCCATCCGCCGCCTCGCGGGCGAGCGGGCGTGAGCGAAGTCCTCGTCTCGCAACTCTCCCCGTCCTCGTCGGAGTTCCGGGAGAATGCCGCCCACCACCGCGCGCTCGCCGCGCGCCTGAGCGGGGAGCTCGCGAAAGCCCGGGAGGGCGGCGGAGAGAAGGAGCGCGCGCGGCACGTGGCGCGCGGCAAGCTTCCCGTTCGCGAGCGCCTCGAGCGCCTTCTCGATCCGGGAACCGCCTTTCTCGAGGTCGCGCCGCTCGCGGGCTGGGGTCTCTACGAGGACGCCGCGCCCGGCGCGGGCCTCGTGACGGGTGTGGGCCGCGTCTCGGGGCGCGAGGTCGTCGTCGTCGCGAACGACGCGACCGTGAAGGGCGGCACCTACTACCCGGTCACGCTGAAGAAGCACCTCCGCGCGCAGGAGATCGCGCATGGAGAACGCCCTCCCGGCGGTCTACCTCGTGGATTCGGGCGGCGCGTTCCTGCCCGCTGCAGGCCGAGGTGTTTCCCGACCGCGACCACTTCGGCCGCATCTTCTACAACCAGGCGCGCATGAGCGCGGCGGGTCTTCCGCAGATCGCGGCCGTGCTCGGCTCGTGCACGGCGGGCGGCGCGTACGTGCCCGCGATGTCGGACGAGACCGTCATCGTGAAGAACCAGGGCACGATCTTTCTCGCCGGTCCGCCCCTCGTGAAGGCCGCGACGGGGGAGGACGTGACCGCCGAAGAGCTCGGCGGCGGCGACGTGCACACGCGCCTGTCGGGAGTCGCGGACCATCTCGCCGAGGACGACGCCGACGCTCTCGAGAAGGTGCGCGACATCGTCGCCCATCTCGGGGGCCCGCCAGCCGCGCCGAGAGGCCGCGTCGCGCCCGAGGAGCCGCGGTATCCCGCCGGACGAGCTCTACGGCGTCGTCCCGAGGGAGCTCCGCAGGCCGTACGACGTCCGCGAGCTGCTCGCGCGGATCCTCGACGGATCGCGATTCCACGAGTTCAAGCCGCGGTACGGGGCCACGCTCGTCACGGGCTTCGGCCACGTCGCGGGCTTTCCCGTGGCCGTCCTCGCGAACAACGGCGTCCTCTTCTCCGAGTCCGCGCTCAAGGCGACGCACTTCATCGAGATGGCGTGCCAGCGCGAGGTGCCGCTCGTCTTCTTCCAGAACATCACGGGCTTCATGGTCGGAAAGGCGTACGAGCAGGGCGGCATCGCGAAGGACGGCGCGAAGATGGTGCATGCGGTCGCGAACGCCGCCGTCCCGAAGTTCACGCTTCTCGTGGGAGGCTCCTTCGGTGCGGGGAACTACGGGATGTGCGGGCGCGCCTACCAGCCGCGATTTCTCTGGACGTGGCCGAACGCGCGGATCAGCGTCATGGGTGGCGAGCAGGCGGCGGACGTTCTGGCCACGGTCAAGGACGATCAGCGCCTCAGGGAGGGACGGGCGAAGATGACGGAAGCCGAGCGGAGCGCGTTCAGGAAGCCCACGCTCGGAGAAGTACGAGGTCGAAGGGAATCCCTATTTCGCGACGGGGCGCCTCTGGGACGACGGGATCCTCGACCCGGTCGAGACGCGCCGCGTCCTCGCCCTGGGCCTCGCGGCCGCCGCGAACGGCCCGCGCCGGGAGACGCGCTTCGGCGTGTTCCGGATGTAGACATGAACCGGGTCCTCTCTCTGTGCCTTTTCGCCGTTCTTCTGCCGCTCTCGTCGCGCGCGGACCAGCGCCTCGCCTGCGGCACGGTGGACGCCCTCGAAGTCACGTCTCTGACGCCGGACGAAGGTCTCGGCATTCCTGCGCACGTCCCTTCCCAGCGCGGCCGAGGGCGGCAGGCAGAAATTCGCGGGCGAGATTGCCGTGGCGAACACCCCGCTGCCGACCGCGCCTTCATTGACGGCGATGGTCCAGCGCACGTCCACGGGGAACGCGGTCGTGCTTCTCGTGGATCTCGACCTCGCGAAGATCCCCCAGGTCCTTCTCGAGCGGCTCCACCCGCTCGCGCTCGACGTGACGATCAACGGCTCTCTTTCGGGCGGCGCCGGAGCGCCCGTGCCCGTCTGCGCGGCGGGAATCCTGAAGGTCGGAACGGAGGAGGTGCGTTCGTCGTCGCCCGTGGGCGCGTCGCTCGCCGGCTTTTCCGGGGCGCGCTTCACGGGATTCTCCCTCACCGAGGTCGATGGGCAGGCCACGGCGACGCTCTTCAACCCGCTCTCGTTTCCTCTCGACGTGAAGGACCTCGTGTACGCCGTGTGGGTGGGCGACCGGAAGCTCGCCGAAGGCGAGCGTCACGGCCTCAGGCTCCACGCCGGCCGCGAGAACGCGGTCGAGCTTCCGATCAGCGCCGCCAGCGCCGACCTTCTGTCCGTGGTCGGCGGGGCGGTAGCCAGCGGCGGTCACGTCGCCGGCAGGCTCGTCGCGCGCATCTCCCTGCGCGTCGGCAAGGATCAGATCCTCACGGTGCCCCTCGACCTTCCCGGATCGGTACAGGTGATGCGATGAGCGAGTCCGGGGTCCTCCTCGAGCGCGCCTCCGACCCGCGGATCGCACGCCTCATCCTGAACCGTCCGGCCAGGCGGAACGCGTTCGACGGCGCGCTCGTGGCCCTTCTGCAGCGCGCGGTGCGCGAGCTGGCGTCGGACGCGACGACGCGCGTCGTCGAGCTCTCGGGCGCGGGCAAGACGTTCTGCGCCGGCGCCGACATCGACTGGATGAAGAAGGTCGCGGGCTTCACGATGCAGGAGAACCTCCGCGATTCGGCCGAGCTGGCGTCGCTTTTCCGCGCGTTCGACGAGATGGCGAAACCCATCGTGGCGCGGGTCCAGGGCGCGGCGCTGGGAGGGGGGACCGGCCTCGTCGCCGTCTGCGACGTCGTCGTGGCCGCCGAGAGCGCGATCTTCGGCACGACCGAAGTGAGGCTCGGGGTCATCCCCGCCGTCATCTCGCCGTATCTCGTGCACAAGATAGGGGAATCGCGCGCGCGTGCCTGGTTCGTCACGGGAGAGCGCGTCTCGGCGAGAGAGGCCTGCGAGGCCGGCCTTGTTCACCGCGTCGTCCCGGAGAAGGACCTGGGCGCCGCGGCGCAAACGGTCCTCGACGCGATCCTCCTCGGAGGCCCCGAAGCCGTGGCCGAGGCGAAGCACCTGGCCCGCGCGGTCGCCGCGATGCCGCTCCGGGAGGCCACGAACTCGGCGATCCAGCGCCTGGGCGAGCGACGCGCCTCGGCCGAGGGGCGGGAGGGCCTCGCGGCCTTCCTGGAGAAGCGCAAGCCGTCCTGGGCGGCGGAGCCGGCCGCGAAGAAGCCGTGACGGAGCCGTGACGAAAGTCCGGCAGCTCGGACGCGTGCTCGTCGCGAATCGCGGCGAGATCGCCGTGCGCGTGCTCCGCGCCTGCCGGACCGCCGGTCTTCCGGCCGTGGCCGTGTACTCCGACGCGGATCGCGGCGCGCGGCACGTCGCTCTCGCGGAAGCGGCCGTCCGGCTCGGGCCGGCGCCCGCGCTCGAGTCGTACCTTTCGATTCCGCGCCTCCTCGAGGCGGCCCGCGAGACCGGCTGCGACGCGGTCCATCCCGGCTACGGGTTTCTCTCGGAGAACGCGGATTTCGCTCGCGCGGTCGAGAACGCGGGAATGGTCTGGATCGGCCCGCCGCCCGAGGCGATGGAGGCGATGGGATCGAAGATTTCTGCTCGAGAAAGAATGAGGGCCGCCGGAGTTCCGGTGGTTCCGGGCGCGCTCATTGGGGCGTTCGAAGAGCACGAAGAGAAAGAGAAGATTTCTTCGAATGGTAAAGAGGCCGGCCGCAGCGCCGGCGCGCGTCGGGTCGGGTCGCCGCGCCCCGCCGCCTCTGGCACTTTCAAAGAAATCCCCTCTTCCGTTCTCTCTCTCGGCTTTCCCGTCGTCGTGAAGGCATCCGCCGGCGGTGGCGGGCAAGGGGATGCGGATCGTCCGCGACGCCGCGTCTCTTTCCGAAGCAATAGCTTCCTGCCGGCGCGAAGCGCTTGCGGCTTTTGGCGATTCCACCGTCTACGTCGAGAAATACCTGTCGTCACCGCGCCACATCGAGGTGCAGGTCTTCGGCGACATGCACGGCAACGTCGTCGCGCTCGGAGAGCGCGAGTGCTCGCTGCAGAGGCGCCACCAGAAGGTGATCGAGGAGTGCCCGTCGTCCGCCGTGACGCCGGAGCTTCGCGCGCGCCTCCAGAACGCCGCCTGCGAGGCGGCGCGCGCGGTGGGCTACGTGAACGCGGGGACCGTCGAGTTCCTGCTCGAGCCCTCCGGCGCGTTTCTACTTCCTCGAGATGAACACGCGCCTCCAGGTCGAGCATCCCGTGACCGAAGAGGCCTTCGGCGTGGACCTCGTCGCCTTGCAGCTCCGCGTCGCCGCGGGCGAGAAGCTGCCCGAGCTTCCCTCCGCGCCCTCGGCTCACGCGATCGAGGCGCGCGTCTACGCGGAGGATCCCGACGCGGGTTTTCTTCCGCAGGCCGGGCGCCTCCTGGCCTGGATCGAGCCCTCGGGCCCGGGCGTGCGCGTGGACTCGGGCGTGACGGCCGGACAGACCGTGGACATTCACTACGACCCGCTGCTCGCGAAGATCGTCGCGAAGGGGCGGGACCGCGAGGAAGCGCGCGGGCGGCTCGTCGCCGCGCTCGGCGAGACGGTCGCCCTCGGGGTCGTGACGAATCTCTCGTGGCTGAGGCGGTTGCTCGAGGCCGCTCCGGTCGTCCGCGGCGAGCTGCACACCGGCCTCGTCGAGACGCTTTCGCTTCCCGCGACCCCCGCCCCCTCCCGGACGAGGTCTTCGAGGCCGCCTCGTCGGTACTCTCGCGCGCCGCGCTCGAGCCCGGAGGCAGCTCCGCGCGCGGCGCGTTTCCGAGCCCGTTCGAGGGGCGGTTTCGCATGGGTGGCGCGTGAGGCTGCGCGACCTGCGAACGGGAGAGGAGCGCGAGGCGGAGGGGGACGTTCCGCCCGGCGCCATGGTGGCGCGCGACGGCGACGTCGCCTGGATCTGGTTCCGGGGCGAGACGTACCGTCTCTCGGCGGCGCGGTCGCGCCGCGCGGCGCGCGGCCGGGAGGAGACGCCCTCGCTCGAGGCGCCGATGCCGGGCCGGATCGCGGCCGTGCGCGTCGCGGCCGGCGCTTCCGTCTCGAAGGGCGACGTTCTCGTCGTCGTCGAAGCGATGAAGATGGAGCACGCGGTGCGCGCCCCGAAGGACGGCGCCGTGGAACGAATCCTCGTTTCCGAGGGGCAGATGGTCGGTCTCGGCGACGTCCTCGTGGAGATGGCGTGAACGCGCCGCGCGTCACGGTCGTCGAGGTCGGCCCGCGCGACGGCCTCCAGAACGAGGCGGCGAGCGGTTCCGACGGACGTGAAAGTCGCCTTCGTGGACGCCCTCTCGGCCGCGGGACTGCCCGTCGTGGAGGCGACCGCCTTCGTCTCGCCGAAGGCGATCCCGCAGCTCGCCGACGGCGAAGAGGTCTTCCGGCGGATCGCGAAGCGCCCGGGCGTGCGTTATCCGGTTCTCGTCCCGAACGAGAAGGGGCTCGACCGGGCCGAGGCGGCGGGCGCGCGCGAGATCGCGGTCTTCACGGCGGCGTCCGAGACGTTCAACCGGAAGAACATCAACGCCTCGATCGACGAGTCGTTCGCGCGCTTCCTGCCGGTGATCCGGCGCGCGCGGGCGTCCGGGATGCGCGTGCGCGGGTACGTGTCGTGCGCCTTCGGCTGCCCGTACGAGGGCGCGGTCCCGCCGGCCGCGACCGCCCGCGTCGCGCGAAGGCTGCTCGACGCGGGTTGCGACGAGGTGTCGGTCGGCGACACGATCGGCGTCGGCGTTCCCACGCAGGTGCCCGAGGTCGTCGGACGCTGCGTGGACGCGGGCGTGCCGCTCGTGCGCCTCGCGCTCCACTTCCACGACACGCGCGGAACGGCGCTCGCGAACGTGGCCGAGGGGCTGAGGCAGGGCGTGCGGATCTTCGATTCCTCGGCGGGCGGTCTCGGCGGGTGCCCGTACGCGCCCGGGGCGGCGGGCAACGTCGCCACGGAGGACCTCCTTTATCTCCTGCACGGCATGGGCTACGAGACGGGCGTGGATCTGTCTCTGGTCGCGGCGGCCACCCGGGCCCTGTCGGGCGCGATCGCGCGGCGTCCGGCGTCGCGCGTCTATCAGGCTCTCGAGTCGGCCCGCGGGCCGCGGGCGGTGTAAACTCGGTCGACACCGCACCCTGCGAGGAGATCGAATGCCGCTATCGGATTCTCTTGGCGGACGACAGTCTGACCATTCAGAAGGTCATCGAGCTGACGTTCTCGGGTACGGATTTCGAGCTCAAGGCGGTCGGCAACGGAGACCTCGCGCTGCCGCTCCTCGATTCGTTCTCGCCCGACATCGTCCTCGCGGATTGCGTCATGCCGGGCAAGACCGGTTACGAGCTGTGCGAAGAGGTCAAGCGGCGTCCGGGCGGCCGGTTCGTGCCCGTCGTCCTCCTCACGGGGACCTTCGAGCCGTTCGACAAGCCGCGCGCCGAGCAGGCGGGCGCCGACTCGGTCGTGACGAAGCCGTTCGACTCGCAGGGCCTCGCCTCGCTCGTGCGCGACCTCGTGAACAAGGCCGCCGAAGAGCGGGCCGCCGCGCCCCCCGAGCCCCCGCCTGCCCCCGATCCGCCGCCTCCCCGCTCCGTCCGAGTTCCCGCCGCCCCCTCCCGTCGAGGAACCGGCCGAGTCGACCGACCCGACGCTCGCCGGGCAGGCGCCGTTCCTGGCAGTTCCGATGGCTGAGGCAGAGACGCCGCCGCCTCTGCCCGAGGAGGACCTCTACGCCACGTCGGCGATTCCGGTTTTTCGGGAGAGCGAGATCGAGCCGCCCCCCGATTCCGACGCGGAGGCCCCGCCGTCTCCCGATCCGCCCACGGAGCCGATCCCTCCGCCGGAATCCGCGACGGCCGCTTACGAGATGGATCTCGGCGCGCTCGATGACGAGCCGCCGCATCGCGACCTCGAGGCGGACATCGCCGCCTTCGAGGCGTCCGGGCGGAGCGCGACCCGGCCGGAACTGTGGGATTCGCCGGAGGCCAAGGCCGTGACGGCGGACTTCGCTCGCCGAGCACGCTCCGGGCGAGCTCGAAGCCCTCGCCGCCGAAGCGAGCCTCACCGATCTCAAGAGCCTCATCCCGAAGGCCACGGCGTCGGCCGCCGCCGCGCCCGCGGCCGGGCCCCTCACCGACGACGACATCGACCGCATCGCGCGACGGGTCCTCGAGCTCTCCGGCGAGCGGATCGTGCGCAAGATCGCGTGGGACGTCGTGCCCGAGCTCGCCGAGCGCCTCGTGAAAGAGCGCCTCGACGAGCTGGACAAGACCGAGTAAGGACGAGCCGACGTTCTAGTTCGCCTCGTGGGCGAGCAGGAGGCCGCGGTCGAGGTGATCGATGAGGACGTCCGCGCCCTCGAGGCCGACCGATAGCCGGATGAGGCCGGGCGTGATGCCGCGCAGCGGCGCGGTCCTCCTCGGGCACGCCCGCGTGCGTCATCGAGGCGGGGTGCTGGATGTACGAAATGGCCGAGCCGAGGCTCACCGCGAGCTCCATCGGCGTGTCCTTGCGCGCGAAGTAGTTCATCAGCTTCTCGCCGGCCGGCGCGCCGCCCGCGACCTCGAAGCTGATGATCGAGCCGCCGTCGCGCATCTGCTTTTTCGCGAGCGCGGCCTGCGGGAAGTCCTCGAAGCCCGGCCAGACGACGCGCGAGACGCAGGAGTGATTTCTCAGGAACGTCGCGACCGTCGCTGCGGTCTCCGACTGGGCCTGCTGCCGGGCGCGCGAGGCTTTGCACCGTCATCGAGTTCAGCCACGAGTCGAACGGCGACGGGGTCGCGCCCAGGTCCTTGTACCAGGGGAAGAGAGTCTCCTTCATGAACCGGAACGGCCCGAGGACGGCGCCTCCCACGGAGGTCGAATGGCCGTTCACGAACTTCGTGAGCGAGTGGACGACGAAGTCCGCGCCGAGGCGAAACGGCTGCTGAAGATAAGGCGAGCAGAACGTGTTGTCGACGATGAGGACGATGCCGCGCTCCTCCGTCAGGCGCGAGATCGCCTCGATGTCCGCGAGGCGGAGCGTCGGGTTCTCGGGCGATTCGAGGAGCACGGCCGCGACCTCCGGGTGCGCGTCGAGCGCCGCCTCGACGGCCCCGAGGTCTCCCATGTCGCAGAAGACCGAGCCGACGTCGAACTTCGCGAGGCCGCGCAGGAAGCTGTCCGTGCAGCCGTAGACGTTTCCGGCGAGCACGGCATCGCCCGAGCGGACGAGGGAAAGAAGGAGGGACGAGATCGCTCCCATCCCGGAAGCGCAGATGAGGCATCCGATCGTGGCTCGGTCTCGTCCTCGGCGAGGGCCTTCTCGATGACGTGCTCGGCCTCCAGGCGGAACAGGACGCGCTCGAGGTATTCGGTGGTCGGATTCCCGAGGCGCGTGTAGATCCGGGCGTACGGGCGCTCGCCGCCGCGGGACATCCCGAGGAAGCGGTCGGCGCCGTCCTTCACGCTGCGGAACGGGAACGTCGAGCGCTGGTGGATGGCCGGAAGGCCCGTGCCCGCCGCGAGGGCGCGAAACAGGCCTTCTGGCATCTGCCTTTCCGGGTCCCGCACCCAGCGGGTCTTGCGGTCGATCCACCAGTCCCAGAACGAGTGTCGGGCGGAGCCGGAGCGGACGGGGGGCCTGCCGAGAGCGGTGCTCATACCCTCAATGTAACGGCTTCGGAAGGGATGCGCCCCCGTGCAGATGCCTCATGCGGCCGGGGTTTCTCCGGGGGTCTCTTCCCCAAACCCGCGCCCTCGTGCGATCCTGTCGCGTTCGCCGATGACCACGCGGCCAGAGCTCGACAAGACCTTCGACCCCGCCTCGTTCGAGATGCGCTGGTATCGCGCCCAGGAAGAGGCCGGGTTCTTCCGCCCCGAGGCGGCCGGGCCCGACGCCGTTCCCTACTCGCTCGTGATTCCGCCGCCGAACGTGACGGGGCGCCTGCACGTGGGGCACGCACTCGGGCGGACGCTCGAGGACGTGCTCTGCCGCTGGCGGAGGATGCAGGGCCGCGCCGTCCTCTGGGTGCCCGGCGTGGACCACGCGGGCATCGCGACGCAGATGGTCGTCGAGCGCGACCTCAAGGAGCGCACCGGGAAGACGCCGCCACGACATCGGCCGCGAAGCCTTCGTCGAGCTCTGCCGCGAGTGGGCCGGCGCGCGGCGCGGAGACATCCTCGACCAGATCCGCCGCCTCGGCTCGTCGTGCGATTTCTCGCGCGTCTACTACACGCTCGACGAGCCGCGCTCCCGCGCCGTGCGGCACGTCTTTTCGACCCTGTACCACGGCGGCCTCGCCTACCGCGCCGAGCGGATGGTGAACTGGTGCCCGAGCTGCGCGACCGTGCTCTCGGATCTCGAGGTGAACCACGTCGAGAGCTCCGGCCACCTCTACTCGATCGCGTATCCCCTCGTCGGGGGCGGCGAGCTCGTCGTCGCCACGACGCGGCCGGAGACGATGCTCGGCGACACGGCGCTCGCCGTGCACCCGGACGATCCGAGGTACGCGGGCTTCGCCGGAAGGCGCGCGACGCTGCCGCTCACGGGCCGCGAGATCCCCGTGATCGCCGACGCGTTCGTGGACCCGAAGTTCGGGACGGGCGTCGTGAAGGTGACGCCCGCTCACGACCCGAACGACTTCGAGGCGGGGAAGAGGAACGCGCTCGAGTCGGTCGCCGTGATCGGCTTCGACGGGAAGATGACGGCGGAAGCCGGCGCCGCCTACGCGGGCCTCGACCGCTTCGAGGCGCGGAAGAAGGTCCTCAGGGATCTCGACGCCGCCGGCCTCCGCCGCGGCGAGAAGAGCCACGTCATCCCCCTCGCGCGCTGCCAGCGGTGCGACACGATCGTCGAGCCGCTCGTCTCCCTGCAGTGGTTCGTGAAGGTGGCGCCCCTCGCCGAGAAGGCCGTCGCCGCGACGGACGCGGGCGAGACGCGCTTCGTGCCCGAGCTCTGGAAGAAGACGTACGACGAGTGGATGCGGAACATCCGCGACTGGTGCGTGTCGCGCCAGCTCTGGTGGGGGCACGAGATTCCGGCGTGGTACTGCCCGGACGGACACGTCACGGTGCCGAAGCCGGGCGAGGGCGATCCGGCGGTGTGCGCGACGTGCGGCGAAGGCGGCGCTGCACACGCGATCCGGACGTCTTCGACACGTGGTTCTCGTCGTGGCTCATGCCGCTCTCGGTCCTCGGCTGGCCGGAGAAGACCGCCGACTTCGCGCGCTACTACCCGACGAGCGTCCTCGTCACCGGCTTCGACATCCTCTTCTTCTGGGTCGCGCGGATGATCATGGCGGGCTCCTTCTTCGACGGCCGCGCGCCGTTCGCCGACGTCTTCCTGCACGGCCTCGTGCGCGACGAGAAGGGCCAGAAGATGTCGAAGACGAAGGGCAACGTCGTCGACCCGCTCGACATGTGCGACGAGTTCGGGGCCGACGCCGTGCGGTTCACGCTCGCCGTGCTCTCGGGCACGGGGCGCGACCTGCCGTTCGGCAAGACGCGCGTCGCGGGCTACCGCGCCTTCGCGACGAAGGTGTGGAACGCCGCGCGCTTCGCGCTGCAGATGCTCGAAGGCGGGGCCGCCGTGCCGCCGGACCGCGCTCGACTTCGCGTCCCTCGGCACGGTCGACCGCTGGATCCTCGCGCGCCTCTCCGAAGCGACCGCGAAGGTGAACGCGAGCCTCGAGGCGTACCGGTTCGACGAGGCCGCGAACGCGCTCTACCAGTTCTTCTGGTCCGACTTCTGCGACGGCTACGTCGAGATGGTGAAGCCCGTCCTGCGGGGCGCGGACGTGCCCGAGGCCGACAAGGAGAAGACGCGGGGCGTCCTCACGCGCGTCCTTCTCGACTCTCTCGCGCTCCTCCACCCGTTCATGCCGTTCGTCTCGTGCGAGATCCGCGAGGCGCTGAACGGCGACGGCCTGAGGCTCACGATGGCGAAGTTCCCGGAGCCGAACTCCGAGTGGACGCGATCCGCTGGCGGTCGCAGACGATCGAGACTCCTGCGGGCGATCGTGACGCGAGTCCGCAATCTCCGTGCCGAGCGCGGCCTCGCCGCAGACCGAGCCCCTCCGGCTCGGGCATCGAGCTTCCGGAAGGACCCCTTTCGAAGGAAATGCAGCGTCACGTTCCGCTCCTCAGCCATCTCGCGCGCCTCGAGCGCGCGTGGAGATTTCTTCGAAGGTGTGAATTGGCCGGAGCGCTTCCGCGACGTCGTCGCGGACGTCGGGCTCGTCGTGGACCTGCCGAAGAAAGAGATTTCTTCCGAAGACAGGGAGAAGCTGCGCGCGCGAGATCGAGAAGCTGCGCGCGGAGGCGGAGAAGATTCGCGCGCGGCTGGCCGACGACAGCTTCCTCTCGCGCGCTCCGGCGGCCGTGGTCGAGAAAACGAAGCAACAGCTCGAAGAAATCTCCGAACGTCACCGGCGCCTCTCCGGCAATCTCGTCGGGGCGCCGGACGCATGAGCGGCGTCGCCGATCCCCTCGAAGGCCGGTCTTTCACGCACATCGAGAATGTCATCTATCTGCCGTCGACGCCGTCCACGAACGACGTCGCCAAGACGATCGTGGAGAAGATGCTCGCCGAGAGCGAGGACATCCGGCCCACGATCATCGTGGCGGGCGAGCAGACGGCGGGACACGGCCGCATGGGCCGCAAACTGGATCCCGCTGCCCGGAGCGCTCGCGGTCTCGGTCATCGTGCCGTGGCCGGAAGGGCCGGAGCGCGTCCGCCTGCCGGTCGGGCCGGGATCGCGCTCGCGCGTGGTCTTTCCACGGCCTTCGGCCTCGACGTGCCGGCTCAAGTGGCCGAACGACCTCCTCGTCAACCGCAGGAAGCTCGGCGGCATCCTCGTCGAGGCTCGCGCGAACGACGAAGGCGAAGGCTGGGCGGTCGTCGGCGTCGGCCTCAACGTCCGCGGCACGCGGAAGGACCTCGATGCCCGGGGGCTGAGGGACGCGACGTCGCTCGAGGACGCCGGGGTCCCCGCGGCGAGGCTCGCGGGCGTCGCGCCGCTCTCGGCGCTCCTCGACATCCTCGACGCACCGCTCGGAGAGGCCGGGAATGGACCCGCTGCCGGAGGCGTTCGCGGCCGTCTCGGCTCATGCGCCGGGCGACGCGATGAGCGTCATGGACGCGGGCCGCTCCGTGTCCGGCGTGTTTCGCGGCGTGAACGCCGACGGCGCGCTGCGCCTTTCGACCGGGCGTGGCGAGGAGACGATCGTTTCGGGCGACGTCGTCCTCTTCTAGAGGCCGTTTCCAAGGTGAGCGAAAACCCGCAGGCCGGGCGCGCGCCGTCCCCGGCGGATCCCGGCCTCGACGAGGCGGGCTACGCGACGCGGATCGAGGACGCGTTCATCGCCGAGCGCGGCACGCCGTTCCTCGTGTCGGCGAAGGACTGGAGTCTGATTCGCGGCTGGCGGGAAGCGGGCGTGCCCGCGGACACCGTCGTGCGCGCCGTGCGCGAGGCGTTCGAAAGGCGCCGCGCGCGCGGCCAGGCCGGGAAGATCTCCTCCCTCGCGTACTGCGCGGACGCCGTCGCCGAGCGCTGGGAGATGGAGCGCCGGGGCCTCGTCGGCAAGGAAGACGCGCCCCCCGCAGCGGCCGCGGACGCGGCCGCGATCGGCGAAGAGCTCGCGGCGCTCGCTGCCGCGCTGCGCGCGGGAGACGAAGACAGAAGATTTGCTTCGAAAGGGGCAGACGAGCGCGCGCATGGAGTGGCGAAGCGCCGGGAATCGATCTGCGGATCTCTTCGAAGGGCACTCGATGCGTGCCGCGGCGAAGATCGAGGAGATCCCGCCCGATCTTCCCTTCGAAGAAATCGAGCACAAGCTCTCCTCCATCGAGGCATCCCTCGTGCGGGCGGGTCTGAAAGCAATGAATTCCTCTTCTCTTGCTTTCGTCGAAGAACGCGTCGTCTTCGGCGCTTGGGCGACGTGTCCGGCCTTGCTCCGCACGTCGTCGAGCGCATGCGCAAGGCGCTGACGCGCCGCGAGGTGCGCGCGCTCGCCGGCTTTCCGCCGCTGACGCTCCTCCATGGCTGAGGTCCGCCCCGGGGACCGCGCCGAGGTGCTGATCGAGCGCGTCGTGCCGGGGGGCGACGGGCTGGCACGCCTCGCGGGCGTCGTGACGCTCGTGGCCGGAGCGCTGCCGGGAGACCGCGTGCGCCTGCGCGTGACGGAGGCCTCGGATCGTCTCGTGCGCGGCGCTCTCGAAGCCGTGCTCTCTCCCGGCGAGGCGCGCCGGCCCGGCGCGGAGATGTGCCCGCGCGCGCGCGACGGCTCGTGCGGCGGATGCGACTGGCCGGCCGCGCGCCTCGAGCACCACCGCGAGCTGAAGACGGCGCTCGTCCTCGACGCGCTCCGGCGGCTCGCGGGTCTTCGCCCGGAGGATCTTCCCGAGCCGCGCTGGCTCGGATCCGCGCGGAACTACCGCCTCCGAAACCGGCTGCATCTCGATCGGCAGGGGAGGCTCGGATTCTTCGCGCCGCGCTCGAACGTCGTCTCGAACCTCGAGACGTGCGAGATCGTCTCGAAGGCCCTGCTCGCGCGGCTGCCCGCGGTCCGCGATCACCTTCGCGGATTCGGGCCGATGGAAGGGGAGCTCTGGACGCTGGAAGACCGGGAGGGGAAGACGCTGCTCGGCGAGTTGCGCCTCGGCGAGGGACAGGGTCTGCAAATTTCTTCGAAGGTGAAAGAGATCGGGAGGGGGCCGTTCGACGGGCTTCGGGTCGTCGATGCGGGCGGCCGCGTCCTGTCGTGTCGGACGGGCCGTCGTCGCTCGTCGATCGTCGCGGGCGGTGCCTCGTTCGACGTCTCCGTCTCCTCTTTCTTTCAAGGAAATCTGTATCTCCTCGACGCCTTTCTCGAAGAGATTCGGACGGCGCTGCGCGCCGCGAGGGGAGCCGGGAACGAAGATTCCGCGCTTCGCGCGGTGCTTAGAAAGGGAAGAGGAGAGGGGCGCCAGGACAGCGTCCGCGCCGTTGGCTCGACCTGTACGCGGGCGTCGGATTCCTGACGCGTCCGCTGCTGGAGCTCGCGGCCGAGGCGGGCGGTGCGGTCGACGTGACGGCTGTCGAGATCGAGCCGTCCTCGTTCTCTTCCCTTTCAAAGAATCTTTCTCTCTGGTCCTCCTCGGGCCTTCCGCTCGCGCGCTGCCGTCCGAGCCTCCGCGGAGTCTTTTCTTTCTTCGCAGAAATCTTCGAATTCTCCGACCTTCCGATCGACGTGCTCGTCGCCGACCCGCCGCGCGCGGGCCTCTCGCCCGCCGTGCGCGCCGGCGATCCTGCGGCTCGCCCCGCGACATCTCCTGATGGTCTCGTGCGACCCGCCGACGTTCGCTCGCGATCTTTCGGTCCTGAAAGCGCGTTACACCGTCGAGCGGCTGACGCTCCTCGATCTCTTTCCCCAGACGCACCACGTGGAGACGGTCGCCTTGCTCGCGCGGCGGGAAGTCGGATAGAAGCGCGGCATGCGCGCGTCGTGGTCGAGGGAGGCTGGAGCGCCTTCGCTTCCTCTGGCTGGCGCACTGGCGGCGGGGATTCTCGCGGCGGTCGGTCCTCGCCGTGCCGCCACCGCGAGTCCTCGGGTGCCGCGCTCGTCGTCGCGTCGGCGGCCGGCGTCGCTCTCGCGAGGCGAAAAAGCCGTATCCGTGCCTTCGCCGGCCTGGTCCTCGCCGTCGCCGCCGGGTACTGGAACGCGCGCGAGCGTTTCCTGCTTCCCGCCCTCCGCTCCGCGTCCGAGGCGCGGGAGGCGCTCGTCCGCGCGCGGGCGGCGGATCCGGCCGCCGACGGCGCCGTTCTCGAGGTCACGGGCCGCCTCGATGCGCCGTGGACCGCCGAGCGGCTCGCTCTTTCGGACGCGGCTCGCCGTCGAAGCGGCCTCGTCGGACGGGCGCCCGCTGCGCCTCGAGTCGGGGCTGCCCCTCACGGTCGCGGGACAGCAGGACCCCTCCGGCGTCGCCGAGCTCGGCGACCGCGTGCGCGTGCGCGGCACGCTGCGGCTGCCGGAGGCGGGAGGCCCGGCCCGCTCGCCGTTCGATCTTCCCCCCGAGCCGCGCCTCGCGCTCAAGAGCGCCGCCCAGGTCGAACGGCTCGGGCCGCCCGCGGGGCCGCTCTCGCCCGTGGCGCGCGCCCACGCCGCCGCGAAGCGGCGTCTTCGCGCGAACCTCGCGGATGCAGAGCCCGAGGCCCGCGGGGCGCTCGCGCTCCTCCTCGCCCTCGTGATGGGCGAGACGCAGGATCTGCCCGGGGCGACCGTGAGCGCCTTCCGCGACGGCGGCGTCGCGCACATCGTCGCCATCTCGGGATTGCAGGTCGGCCTCGTCGCGGCCCTGCTCGGCTGGCTTCGCGCGGCGGCTGGGCGCGTCGCTCGCCGCGCGGGACGGATTCGTGCTCGTCGCGACGGCTCTCTTCGCGGTCTTCGCGGGCGGCCGGCCGCCCGTCGTGCGCGCGGCGCTGATGATCGGGCTCTATCTCCTCGCGCGCCTTCTCGGCCGCCCCACCTCGCCGACGCACGTCCTCGGCTTCGCCGCCGCCGTCCTGCTCGCCGCCGATCCCTCGAACCTCTTCGACGTCGGGTTCCTTCTCACGTTCGCGGCCGTGTTCGGCCTGGCCGCGTTCGGCGTTCCCGCGGCGAGAGCGCTGCGCCGGGCCGGGGTGCCCGGGCTCGTCGCGGACGCGCTCGGCGCGACCGCGGGCGCCGAGCTCGCGGTTCTCCCGATCCAGCTGTTCGTGTTCAACGTCGTGCCCGTCGTGGCTCTCCTCTCGAACCCGTTCGTCGTGCCCCTCTCGAGCGCTCTTCCTGTTCGCGGGCCTGCTGCTCCTTCCTCTCCTCCTCCTGTCTCCGGCGTCGGCGGCGCTCGCGATCGTGCCGCTGCGCTTCCTGTCGGACGTCCTGCTCGCGCTGCTTCTGGCCCTCGACCGGCTGCACGCGGTGAGGGTCGTCCCGACGCCCGCGTTCGCCTCGGTCGCGGCCACGGCCGCCCTCCTCCTCGTCGCGGGACTCTCGCGGCGTCCCGCGCTCCGGCGCGCGGCTCTCGCCGGGGCCGCGAGTGGTCGCGCTCGCGCTCGTCCTCGCCCGGCCGGTCGTCGCCGAGCGGGGCACGGTCGTCCTGCAGGCGCTCGACGTGGGGCAGGGAGACGCGTGGCTCCTCGTCACGCCCGAGGGCCGCGTTCTCGTGGACGGCGGGGGCAGCCCCGACCGCGCGTACGACTTCGGGCGCCTCCGGCTCGTGCCGCGCCTGGCGGACCTCGGGGCGGTGGCCTTCGACGCCGTCGTCCTCACGCATCCGCACCCCGATCACGCGCGCGGGCTTCTCGCCGTTCTCACGTCGCTCCCGGTCGCGCGCGTCGTCCTGCCCCGGGCGGCGCCCCGCAACCTCTTCCTCGACGAGTTCGAGGACGCGGCCGCGCGCCGGCGTCTGACGCTGGAGCGCTTCGGCGCGGGCCAGCGCTTCACGGCGGCGGGCCTGTCCTTCGACGTGCTGCATCCGGGGGACGGCCCGTACCCGCGCGCGCCGGAGAACAACGGTTCGCTCGTGCTGCGCGTGGCGCTCGCGGGGCGCACGGCGATCCTCTCCGGCGACATCGAGGCCCTCGCCGAGAGCGATCTCGTCGCGTCGGACCGGAACCTCGCGGCCGACGTCCTGAAGGTCCCGCATCACGGGAGCCGGACGTCCACGACGGCGGCGTTCCTCGCGCGCGTCTCGCCGCGGCTCGGGCTGATCGGCGTCGGTCGCCGGAACCGCTTCGGCCATCCGGCGGCGGACGTCGTCGAGCGGCTGGCCTCCGCGGGCGTCCGGACGTTCCGGACCGATCGCGACGGCGACATCGCGCTTCTCTTCGCCGGCGGCCGAGTCCGGCCGGTCTTCCCCGAGCACGTCGCGCGGGAGGTGCCGTGAGCGGGCCGCGTCCGAACGGCGTGCTCGCGATCGTGGGCGCGACGGCGACGGGGAAGTCCGAGCTCGCCGTCGCCCTCGCCGAGCGGCTCGGCGGCGAGATCGTCTCGGCGGACGCGTTCGCGGTCTACCGCGGGTTCGACGTCGGAACGGCGAAGCCAGCCGCCGCTCTCAGGGCGCGCGTGCCGCACCATCTCGTCGACGCGCGCGACCCGCGGGAGCCCTGGAGCGCCGGAGAGTTCGCCGTCGAAGCGCGGCGCCTCTGCGAGGAGATCCTCGGCGCGCGGGCGGCTCCCCATCCTGGCGGGAGGCACGGGCTTCTACGTGCGCGCCTTCTTCGGCGGGCTCTTCGAGGGGCCGCGCCGGGACGACGAGCTGAGGCGTGCTCTCGAGGCAGTGAGAGCGCGTCGCGGCGCGGGCTTCCTCGTCCGGATGATCGCCCTCCTCGACCCCGAGAGCGCGCGTCGGGTCGGCGCGGCGGACGCCGCGCGGGCCATCCGGCTGCTCGAGATCCTTCTTCTCTCCGGAGAGCGCCCGTCGTCGCCTCTTCCGGGAGAGGCCGGGACCGGCGTGGGAGAAGCCGTCCGTCAAGGTGCTTCTCACGTTGCCGCGCGAGTTGCTCTATGGAAGAATCGCGCAGAGGTTTCAGTCCGAGTTCGTGAACGAATTGCCCGCGGAAGTGCGTCGCCTGCTCGCGGCGGGTGTCCCGCTCGCGGCGCCCGCGTTCGCGGCGATCGGTTACCGGGACACGGCGGCGCTCGTCTCGGGAGCGCTCTCCGAGGCGGAGTGGAAAGAGCGGCTCCTGCGCGACACGCGGCGGTACGCGAAGCGGCAGGAAGCGTGGTTCCGTCGCGAACGCGATCTCGTCCCGGTGCGCGCCGACCGGCCCGATCTCGTCGATTTCGTCGCGCGCGAGGCGCGACTTCTTTTTTCCGTTACCCACGAAGGGGGCTGACCATGATCGGACCGAGCAAACCGCCCATCAACGTCCAGGACGGTTTCTTCTACCAGCTTCGCAAGGACAACACGCTCGTCGAGGTCATGCTCCTCTCCGAGAAAAAGCGCGTGGGACGGATCCGCCGCTTCGACAAGTACGCGCTCGTCCTCGAGGTCGACGGGCGCGAGGAGATGATCTACAAGCACGCAATCTCCTCGGTGACCTCTCTGGGCGCGAGCCTTCCGGGGCCCGCCGCCGCCCCCGCGCGGACGCCCGCGGTTTGACGCGGCTCCTCCTCGTCTTCGTGCCGGCCGCCGTGTTTCTCACGGCTTGTTCGCCGCAACCGCGTCCCGTGGACCCCTCGTCGCCCGAGGCCCGCGCCGCGGCCCTCGCGACGCGCGCGGAAGGCGACGCCGCACAGGGGCGGCTCCGCGATGCGCTCGACGGATACCGTCGAGGCGGCACGCCTCGTGCCGGAGGACGATCGCTACCGGGATCGCGTCGCCCAGCTGCGCGAGGCGTTCGTGACCTCGCTCCGCGTCGAGGCGGAGACGGCGCTCGGGCCGGGGACCTTCCGTCGGCCCGCCGCGCGGCCGTCGCGCTCGTCGAGGTCGAGCCGGACTCTCCGGCCGGCTACCACGTCCTCGCCTCGGCCGCCGAGGCGGAAGGCAAGCTCGAGGACGCCTGGGCGGCGGCCGTCACGGCCCACGAGCGGGCTCCGGCCGATGCCGAGCTCACGGAGGCGCTCGCGGCCCTCGCCATCAAGACCGCGCGCTTCGCCGAGGCGGAGGCGCTCTACGGGGAACTCGCGAAGAGCGATCCGGCCATGGCCGAGAAGCAGGCGGCGGCCCGCCTGGAATTCCAGGTCCAGAACCTGCCGCCCCTCGCGCGGAAGGCCGTGGCGACGCCGCGAGTCACGCGCGCCCAGCTTGCGGCGCTCCTCGTCACTCTCGTGCCCGAGGTGGCGTCCGTCCGCGTGCCGCCCGGGGCGGACGTCGCGACGGACATCCTCGACCGTCCGGAGCGAAATGCCCTCGTCAGGTCCATCGCGCTCGGCTTCTTTTCCGTATCGCGCGAGACGCACCTCGTCGGAGCGGACGTTCCGGTCTCGCGCAGCGAGATGCTCGGACACCTCCGGCGCGTCGCCGCGCTCCGCGGGAATCCGGACGACGAATGCCTCGTCGCGCCCGCGGCGCTCGCCGGCTGCGGCATACTCCGCGAAACGGCGTCCCGGCAGGTCAGCGGCCGAGAGGCATTCGCCGCCATCGACGCGACGCTTCGGCTCGCCCGTTAGGGGAGGGTCTTTGATGATCGTCACGGAGCTCTTCTCGAAGGTCCCTCTCTTCGAGGGAGTCTCGCCGGAGGACCGTGCCGCACTCGCGCGCGCAGCGACGCTTCGCACGTACCGCCGCGGCGAGACCATCGTCCAGCAGGGCCAGCCCGGCGACGCGTTCTACGTTCTCGTGAGAGGACGCGTGGCCGTCGCGATCGTCGCGCCGGACGGGCGCGAGGTGGTCCTCAACACGCCTCGGACGAGGGCGACCACTTCGGAGAGATGGCCCTTCTCGACGACGCTCCACGGTCGGCGAGCGTCATCGCCCAGGAGAGGTCGGATCTCGCGATCCTCTCTCGCGCGGTCTTCCTGGACCTCCTGAAGTCGAACTTCGTCCTGACGCGCGCTCTGCTCGGGGCCTTCTCGGCCCGGCTGCGCCGCGCGAACACCACGATCGAGGGGCTCGCCTCGCTGGACGTGAAGAGCCGGCTCGCGCGCTACTTCCGCGAGCTCGCCGCGACGCGCGGGCGGAAGGCGGGCGGAGGGTGGTCCGTCGTCGTCCGCCCCTCGCAGCGCGAGATCGCCGACACGATCGGCTCCTCGCGCGAGACGGTCTCGCGCACGATGTCGCAAATGGCCGAAGAGCAGCTCATCGTCCCGAAGGGCAAGGCGGTCTACGTCAAGCTCGACTCCCCGGAAGCCGGATCCTCGCCAGGCGGCCGGCCGGCGTCCACCTCCGGACTCGCTGAGGCTCCCTCCGTGGAACTGCGCCCCTGGACGCTTCCGAACTTCCTGACGTTCGCGCGGCTCGCGTCTCTTCCCTTTCTCATCATGGCGATCCTCGGCGGCCGGCATGGCGTCGCGCTCGCGATCTTCCTCGCGGCCGCGATCACCGACGTCGTGGACGGCTACGTGGCCCGCCGTTTCGGCATGGGCTCGCCGCTGGGCGCGTGGCTCGACCCCATCGTCGACAAGTTCTTCCTCGTCTCCACGTTCGTCGTCTTCGCGTTGCCCTCCACGCCGACGTCCCTCCGCATACCGGTCTGGCTTCTCGTGCTCACGGTCTTCCGCGACGCTTTCGCCCTCGTCATCTGCCTCGTCATGTTTCTGGCGCTCGGGATCCGCGACTTCCCGCCCTCGATCCTCGGAAAGCTCACGACGTTCCTGGAGATCTCCACGGTGGTCGCGATCCTCCTCGTGAACGTGCACCGGCTGCCCGCCGTCGTCGCGACGACGTGCATGCAGCTCGTCGCGGTCTTCGCGACGGTGTCGGGGCTTCATTACTCGTGGCGCATCGTGACGCGCCTCCCGCGCCCCGCGGCCGCGGCGCCCGCCCGCCCCGCCCGCGTGAGGCTCTTCCGGCGGCCGGGAGCGGGCCCGCCACCCGCGCTGCGGCTTCTGTCGCGCCCCGGCTGCCATCTGTGCGAGGAGATGAAGGGCGTCGTCGGGCCTCTCGTCCGGACGCTCGGCGGCACGCTCGAGGTCGTGGACGTGGACTCCGATCCGGTCCTCGCGGCGAGATGGGGAAACGAGATCCCCGTCCTCCTCGACGCGGAGGGCCGCGTCGTGGCGAAGGCGCGCGATTCAGCGTCGAAGATCAGCCGGCGACTTGGAGCCTGACCGAGAAAAAAAAGAGCCCGGGGGGCGCCGGTTCCCCCGGACTCCGGTACACCCCACTGAGGGGCCTGCCGGCGGCGGAATGGCTTCGCGCGTGATGTGCGCTGGTCCTTTTGCGGCTCTTCCCGGGAACCCGGACTGACGAAGCCGCTTTTCGGACCTTGCCTGGTGCCTTTCCGGCCGACCCCGCCGTGTTTTCCGGCGCGCGGGGCTGCCTAATCAGTAGGGCCGGAAACGCGCGGAGTCAAGGAAGAAAGAGGGAGATTTCCAGGAAGATGAAGAGGAAGATTTCTTAGAAAGGTGAATGTTCGGCGCCGCAATTCGCGCGGCCACCTCTCGCGAGACTGCGGCGGCAGCCAGCCCTATTACCTTCTAAGAAAATCTTCTTCCCTGTTCGGTTTCTAGAAGAACGCTCGCGCCGTGAACCCGACGCTGCCCGGCGAGATCACGGGCGCGATGCTGAACGCGTACGCCGGCGTCGGCGCCTCCGGTTGCGTCTCCTCGCGCTGGCGGCGCCTCACGATCGTGCGCCCGATGAGGGTGCCGACGAGGCCGCCCGCGATCGCGTCCGAGGCCCAGTGCGCCCGGTCGTGCACGCGGGCGTATGCCACGCAGGACGCGAGCGTGTAGGAGACGACGGGCACGACCCAGCCGTCGGCTCGTGCCGCGAGGACCGACGCCACAGCGAACGCTTCGGTCGTGTGTCCTGACGGGAACGAGGCGTTCCCGGAGAACGGCCGGAATTCATCCCCGTCCGAGCCGTCGCTTGGCCGGACGCGCCCAACGGCGAACTTCAGAGCCGGCGTCGCGATGCCGGCCGCGAGAATCTCCGCCTCGACCGCGTCACGGCCCGTGTCGAGGAGGCGCTTGTCGCGCGTGAGGAGGCCGCCCGAAAGCGCGACGACCGAGACGCCGATCGCGGCCCAGCTCCCGAAGGGCGTCACGATGCGGGCGAAGTCCTCGGTCTGCTTCGAGCGGTGGCCCTGCACCCACGCGTCGATGCGGTCGTCGCGCGTGCCGACGAAAAGGAGGCCGCCGGATATTGCCGCCGCTTCCGCCCAGTCCCGGCCGTCGAAGCGGGCGGGAGCGGTCGCGACAGCCTCCCCGTCGCGAAGATAGCTTTTTGAGCTCGGCCGCGAGAGCGGAGTCCGACGGCTGGGCGAACGCATTGGGTGCCGCCAGGAGCGCGAGGGCTGCGAGGGGCGCGAACCGGCGCGAACGGGCGCGTCTCACTTCGCGTTGGGCGCGGCTACGAGGATTTCGAAGCTGCCGGCCACGATCGGCCGACGCGAGCGCGGGTTCTCGGCCGTAGCCGGCGGGGGAGGCCCGAAGCGGGCCGTCGGGAGGAAGATCGCGTGCGTCTTCGGGTCGAGGGCCATCGTGCGCGCACCTTCCTTCGTGGCGAGGTTCTGGAGGACGCGAAACGCGTCGGGCGAGTCTTCGTGGATCACCGTCAGCGTGCCGTCGCCGTTCGAGCTGAAGACGAGGTTCGCGTCCGGATCGAAGACCACGGCGTCCGTGCCCCTGCCGATCGGCACTTTCGCGACGGCGCGGCCGTCGCCCGTGCTCAGGACGACGAGAACCTGGTTTCCACAGCCCGAAAAGAGGCGCTTGCCCTTCACGTCGATCGCGAGACCCGTCGGCGAATCGCAGCCGGCGAGGGGCCAGTGCGCCTCGATCTTCAGCGTTCGCGAATCGAAGGCGACGACCTCGTTCCTGTCCTCGATGTTGACGTAGATGCGGCCCGCGAGATCCGTGACGGCGAACTCGGGCTTTCCCCCGACCGCGAACGTGCCGGCGACGGCGCCGGTCGCGCCCTCGATGGCCGTGACGTTCGCGCTGCGGCCGTTGAAGGTGAAGACGCGGTGCGTGAGAGGGTCGTAGAGGATCGCGTCCGGGTTTTCCGCGGGCACCTTGACGGTCCCGAGCACGGCCAGCGTCTTCGGGTCGAAGATCGTGACCGTGTTCGCGCGGCCGTTGCTCGTGAAGCCGCGGCCCAGATCCGGGGCGAGGGCGATGCCGTGGACGCCCTCCGTGTTCGGGATCTCGCCTTCGGGCGCGCCGGAATCGGCGTTCAGGACGGCGACTCGCGTGCCTCGCGAGACGTAGAGCCGCCGGGCCGAAGGATCGATCGTGAGGTAGTCCCACCCGCCCTCCCCGCCCGCGGCGATCGTGCGCACCACGCGATACGAAGGATCGGCGGCATCGGCGGCCGCCGCGCTGAGAAAGAAGAAGAAGAGAAAGAGGAAGAGGAAGAAGAAGAGATTCTTAGAAAAGTGAATACGGGGCGCCACGGGTTTCAGGGTCATCACTTCTGGTCTCCTCTCTCTCGTCGCAGACTCTTTGTCTTCCAAGAAGATCTTTCTTCTCTTCACTTTCTAAGAAAATCTTTCCTGGTCTTCTTCTCCCCGGACGCGATTATCAGCCCGTCACTTTCCGGACGAGTGCGCGGCCGACGAACCGGAACTTGTCGCCGAGCGGGAACCGTTTGAGCACGGTCTTCACGACGCCCTCCGTGAACCGCGTCCGTTTTCCGTAGTCGATCGCGACGTCCACGACGACGGGCCGGCCCGTTCCGGCGATGCGCAGTGCCTCGCGAATACCTTCGTCGATGCCGGCGTCGCCGTTCATCGAAATGAAAGCCGCTCCGGTCGCCTGGGCGACGCCCTCGAGCCTGATCTCCCCGAGCACGGTGCAGGTCTTGCGGTTGTAGGGAATCTCCTGCCCCTGCGAGATCTGCGAGAGCTCGCCGTCGTGGAATACGAAGACGGCGACCCCCGCCTGATGCGCCGTGGCCGTCAGGATCTCGAGGCCCGTCATGAGGAACGCTCCGTCGCCCACGATCGCCACGACCTGGAGGTCGGGTTTCGCGAGCTTCGCCCCGATGGCGGCGGGCACCGCGTAGCCCATGCAGTTGAAGTCGGTCGGGCTGACGAAGCGGCGCGGTCTCGTGACGGGGAAGAGCTCGGCCGCGAGGAACGTGTGGTTGCCGTCGTCGACGACCAGGAGGGCGTCGTCTCCGAGCTGTCGGCGCAGCGACTCGAAGAAACGGGCGGGATTGACCCTGTCGCTCCTGCGGGCGAGCCATTCCTCGCGATAGGCCTTCTTGTCGGACGCAATGCGCGTCTCGACCTTCTGGCGGCGGTCCGGCCTTTCGATGCCGCGCTCGGCGAGGCGGGCGAGGAGCCGCGGCACGACGGCGCGCGCGTCGCCGGCGATCGCGACCTTCGCGGGGAAGTTCGCGCCGAGCACACGTGGATCGATGTCCACGTGAATCAGGTTCTCGGGGACCCTGCAGCCGAAGCTGCCGGTCGGAATCTCGGCGAATCGGGTGCCGATCGCGAGCAGGCAGTCGCAGTCCGCGAACGCGTTCTCGGCGGCGGGCACCGCCGCCCGCGAGAAGCCCATGCCCGCGTGCAGGGGATGCGCCGCCGAGAACGCCGAAAGGCCCTGCAGCGTCGTCGCGACCGGGGCCCCGAGGCGCTCGGCGATGCGCGCCACGTCGTCCGCGACGTCGACGGCGCCCCACCCCACGAAGAGGCCGGGCGACCGCGCCTTCTCGAGGAGGTCGACCGCCGCGTCGAGAAGGGCCCGCTCGGGCGCCTCCGGCGGCGCGGGCGGCTCGAAGACGGGCAGCTCGTCGATCGTCTCCTGGAAGAGCTGGAGGTTCACCGGGATCTCGACGAAGACGGGGCCCGGCACGCCCGTCACGGCCGTGCGATAGGCATCGAAGATCGCGGGCACGATCTCGGCGTGCGTCTTCGGGAGCCACGACCCCTTCGTCAGGCCCTTCAGGAGCGCATGCTGGTCGAGCTCGTGGAGCTGGTATCGGAAAGAGACGTCGGTGCGGATGCCGCCCGAGATCACGAGCATCGGGATCCCGTCGAGGAAGGCCTCGCCGATGCCGCTCATGGCATGCGTGACCCCCGCGGCCGGCACGATGACCAGTGTTCCGATCGTGCCGCCGCTCGTCCGGCTGATCCCGTCGGCCGCGAAGGCCGCGCCCGCCTCGTGCGTGACGAGCACGGGCTGGACCTTCTCCGATCGGCTGAGCTCGTCGTAGATCTCCGTGTTGTGCACGCCCGGAATCCCGAACGTGTGCGTCACGGGAAGCTGCTCGAGGGCGTACCGCACGAGCCACGCGCCGGATCTCTTCGCGCCGATCCTGACCGACCTCGTCATAGGGGTGCATCCGCGATCGTACGGGCCGCGACGCGTCCCGTGAGGACGCAGCTCCCGAGGAAGGTCCCCTCGAGGGAGCCCATGCCGTGGATGCCGCCGCCGCCGAAGCCCGCCGCCTCGCCGACGGCATAGAGGCCGTCGATCGCCGACCCGTCGGCGGAGAGGACGCGGCAGCCGAGGTCGGTCTGGATGCCGCCGAGGCTCTTGCGCGCGAGGATGAACTCGCGGATCGCGATGAGGGGCATCGCGCCCGGATCGAGGATCTTCTGGAACTTGCAGAGGCGGATCCGGTCTCCACGGTACTGGCGGAAGTTCCAGAGGCGGCGGAGCTGGTCGTCGTTGAAGTAGGCCGGTCCCCGGTCGATCTGCGCGTCGTAGTCGCGCACGACCTGTTCGACCGTCGCGAGGTCCGTGCGCAGGCCGTCGAGGTTGCGGGCGTTCATCTTGTCCACGAGCTCGGCGAGCGAGCGCGCCGTGACGATGTCGTCCGGGCACTCGCGCGCGAGGCGGTCGACGAGCTCCTGGTTCCCGAAGAGGAGCTGCTTCACCATGAGGAGCTTCCGCTTGTGGCGGAACGCCGTCATGTAGTCGCAGCCCGAGACCGCGAGCTCCTTTTTCGCGATCGTGTTGTTCAGGATCTGCCACGAGTACTGGCCGGGCTGCCTGAGGATGCTCTCCACGAGGAAGCGGGTGTCGGTCGAGCCGACGAGGGGCACGGGGCCGATGCGCTCGCCCTTCGCGTTCAGCCAGAGCGCCGAGCGCGGCGGGACGAGGGAAAGCCCGTCGTTGGGCTTGCGCTTCGCGGGATGGTGCACGCCGGCGGCATAGTGCCAGTGCTTGTCGAGGTGCGTGAGCCTGCCGCCGGCGCGCGCGACGGCGTCGTGCATCGTGCCGTCGCCGTACACGTGGGCGCCGTTGAGGAGGACCTTCGGAGGCGCGCCCCAGGGCGCGTACCAGTTCGCGCGGACCTTCGAGAGATCTCCTCCGCAGATCCCGCCGGTCGCGATCACGATCTGGTCGCCGCGCGCGACGAAGCGTTCGCCCGTGGAAAGGTCCGTTCCGACGAGGCCGGCGACGCGGCCGCCCGCGACCTGCGATGTCCTCGACGGCGTGCCGGAATCGGATCGTGTGTGAGGCGGAGCGCGGATGGGCGGCGAGCGCGCGGACGACCTGCTCGACGATGGCGTGGCCCGTGCCCCAGGCGATGTGCCAGCGCGGGACCGTGTTTCCCGGCGTGTAGAGGCCCCGCTCGGGCCAGTTCACGACCGGCAGGAACTTCACGCCGACGCCGTCGAGATAGTCGTGGATGAGATCGAGCGAGCGGTCGCAGTAGAGCTCCGCCCAGCGGCGCGGCCACGAGTCGCCCTCGCCGAAACGCGCGAACGAAAGCCAGTCGTGGAGCGCGAGCTCGGGGGAGTCGGCGATGCCGGACTTCCTCTGATGCGGCGTGCCGATGAGGTGGACGCCGCCGAACGACTCCTTGGCGAGGCCGCCGAGGTTCTCGGGCACGTCCTTGTCGAGGAGGAGAACGGACTTTCCGTGGTCGAGCAGCTCGTGCGCGGCGACGAGCCCCGCGAGCCCCGCGCCGGCGATGACGACGTCCGCCTGCAGAGGTTCCCGGTCATCCCGGAAACGAGCCGACTCTCTCGCGGAATCGCGGAAGTGCACCTCCTAGAATCGCGCGCATGTCTTCGAAGACACGGCCGGCGGAGAAGGGGCTCCCGCATGCGCTCGCGCGCTTCGGTTTCTTCGCGCGCGGAATCGTCTACGTCGTGGTCGGAGGCCTCGCGGCGCGGGTCGCGATCCTCCAGCGAGGTCGCACGCTCGGGCCGGCGGGCGCGCTCGCGAAGCTCCTCGGAGGGATGGAACGGGCGGCTCGCCCTCTGGGTCGTCGCGGCGGGCCTGTTCGCGTTCGTGCTCTTTCGCGCCGCCCAGTGCCTGCAGAACGCGCAGCCGCTTCGCGCGGATCGGCTACGCCGTCGGCGCGCTGGGCAGCTTGTTTCTCGCGGTCACGGCCGTGCGCGTCCTCCTCCATTTTCACGCCGGCGGCGACGCGGCGGCGCGTTCGCGAGGCCGCGGGCCGCCTGGTCTCTCACGCGTGGGGACGCGGCGCGCTCGAGCTCGGAGGGGCGATCGCCGTCGTCGTGGGAGTCGTCGAGGCCCTGCGGGCGGCCGTCGGCAAGCTCCCGGCCGATTTCACCGCGGCGATCATGGCTCGCGGCCGGAAGAGGTGGACCGCGGTGCTCGCGCGCACCGGCGTGCTCGCGCACGGCGCCGTCGTCGCGGTGACGGGGTACTCCGTCTTTCTCGCGGGGCTCGAGGGGAATCCGCGCGGCCTCAGCGGGACCGGGGCGGCGCTCCGCACGATCAAGGGTGCGGAGAACGGGCCCGCGCTCTTCGCGCTCGCCGCCGCCGGGCTCATCGCGTACGGTCTCTCGCTTCTCGTGCTGGCGGGCCACCGGCTGAAACGCTCGCGCTGAAATTCGTGGCCGAGGAGACCCGGGCGTCGCCGGCCCCGGGCTCTCAGCGCTTCGAGCGCGCCGCGGAATCGTTTGCGTCAGCGAGGTCCCTCTTCGCCTGGGCGAGCCGTGCTCTCTTCGCGGCCGTGTCTTCGGACGTCATCCCCTTGCTCACCGCCGCGTCGTCCACCGCCTGGCGTGCCGCCCTCACTTCGGCCTGGGCGGCGCGTACGCGGGCGTTCGAGCGCGAAGCCGGGGTGTCCGCCGGTCTGCGGCTCTCCGGAGGGCACGATGGCCGGTGCGCCGGACGCGCCCGCGACCGAGAAGGTTCCCCCTTCGACGCCCTTTTTCCCGAGCTTCCTTTCCCGTGCGACGTCGGCGAGAGTCCTCGGTCGTGCCGAGACGGAGCTCGAGGCGCTGCCGAAGACGGCCGTGGGCGTCGGCGCCGGCGCGGACGCCGAGGAGGGTGCTGCGGCCACCTGAGCGAGAAGCGCGATGACGAACATCGAGGGCTGGATTCTATCGCGATGCCGCAGTTCGCGAGGAGGCGGGCGAGAGGGCCGCGCGGATGCGGTCGAGGACCTCCTTCACGGCGGGGTCGTCTTCGGCCGCCGACATCTTCTTCAGGCGCGCGGGCAACTCCAGCCGGTCTCCCGCGGGCAGGTACGCCGCGAGCGGCGGGACGTTCTCCTCGACGGCGCGCGCGAGGCGCAGACGTTCCGCTGGCCGGAAGCCGCCAGGCGTCGCGAGGCTCGCGAGGCAGGCTTTCACGATCGATGCGAGGGCCGCGTGCGTCCGCTTCCGGCTCTCGAGGCGGCTCGCGCCGTGCCGTTCTTTCTTCGGAGCCGCGCCGACGGCGGCGTCGGCGAGCGGCACGACCTCCCGGGCCGCGAGGAGCGTGTAGGCCATGAGGCGCACGAGCTCCGCGCCGAGCGTCGCGTCGTCGCGGTAGGCCCCGGCGTAGACGAGGCTGATCCGGTCCGCGCCCGAGAGGACGCCCGCCCCGGCCCGCGCGCGCTCGTCCGACGTCCCGGTCCCGCGGACGGACGCGAGGTTGCCCGGGTCCACGAAGCGGCGAAAGAGAGCTCTGGAGACCGTGCTGTTCTCGCGTGGGAGGCGGGCGGCGTCCTCCCTGGCGACGGTTTCGAGGAGGGCCGCCGCAGCGTCGTAGTCGGCGCCGATCCACGGGCGCGCGGGGTCGGGCATGCCGCGCAGAGCCCAGCCCTCGAGCGTGATCGAGGGGTCGCGGACCGGCGTGCGCGCCGAGGCCGGTGCCCGAGGGACGGCCGGGGGCGGCGGCTCGGGGACGCGGAAGAGATCCGCAGAGAGGTCCGCGTTCCGCACGGAGACGAGCTGCGAGTCCACCTCGACGGTGCCGTCCTTCGAACGGTAGTCGCGGACGGGAAAGCCCTGGTCGAGCGCGTGAATGTTGAAGGTCTCGCGGAGGTCGCCCTCGGCGAGGTGCATCGCGTTCACGAAGGGCACGAAGAGGGCTCCCATGCGCCGGAGGTTCGTCCGAGTGGCGGCGTCGACGCCGACGACGGCGGGATCCGCGAGGTACACGATCTCGGTCGCCTGGCCGGGACGGCTCAGGTTCCAGGCGGTACACGTCCAGGCGCCGACGGTGTGCGTCTTATGAAGCGGCGTGACCGTGAAGGAACCCGGGCTGCGCCGGTGGCCGGACGCGCTCGCCCGCTCCGCGACGACCTCGATCGTCGCGGTGGAGATCACGGGGCCCGTCGGCGGATCGACCGGGTAGACCTTGTCGTCCTTGGCGCTGTAGAGGAACACGTACTTCTTCGGCGGGCCCGACTCCTCGATCTCGGCCGCCTCCACTCGGACCCCCTCGGGCACGGCGCTCAGCGTGACGGTCGATCGGTAGCCTTTTCCGTTGCGAATGCCTTTCTCGGAGTACGTCAGGACCTGCCCGGCCCGGGCGGCGGGCGCGCAGAGGAAGAGGGCGAGCGGGAAGGCGAGGAGCCGGCGGCGCACGCCGGCATCTTATGCGCCGCGGATCCCGGACCCGATCGTGCGCTTTCGCGGGCGGGGGAGGTACGATCGAGTCGCAAATGCACCGGGAGACGCCATGAAGCAGATCCTCGTTCGCGCCGGCATCCCGCTCGCGGCTCTGGCGGGACTCGCCCTGGTCGGTTGCTCGGGGACAGAGGAAAACAAGGTGGTCGAGCTGCGCAGGTCGGAGAAGGCGCTCGTGGAGGAAAAGGTGCGGGCGCAGGAAGATCTCGGCGTCGCAAGATCGGTGAACGCGGAGATGCAGGCGACGCTCGACGAGGTCCAGAGGGATCTCGAGGAGTTGCGCGTCAAGGAGCTCAAGGCGATCCAGACGTCGGTCACCATCGCGCAGGAAGGCAAGGCCTCCAGGACGACACGCGAAAGGCTGAAGGCCGAGATCGAGGACATCCGGAAGGCCGTCCGGGCGAATCTCGAGAAGCTCGCCGCCCTCCAGAGGGCGAACAGGGCTTCCGACGAGAGGGTGACGACGCTCGAGCGCCTCGTGCTCCAGCTGCACCGGCAGTTCGAAGAGAAGGAGGAGGCGATCCTGGCGCTCGAGGAGCGGACGAAGGTGCTCTCGGAGTCGACCGGTGGTCTGCGCGAGGCCCTGAGGGAGAAAGAGCAGGCCGTCCAGCAGATGAAGGCCGTTCTCGCGGAGCGCGAAGCCCAGCTCGCGACCGCCTACGTCCTGATCGCGCGACTGGACATCCTGAAGAAGGCTGATTTCGTCGAGAAGAGAGGCTCTTTCCTCGGCCTGGGCGGCAACTGGCGGCGCACGGGACAATTCGCCGAGAACCTCTTCAAGCAGATCGACACCCGGCAGGTCCGGACATTCGATGTCGCCGCACCCCCCGGCAAGGTGCTGATCCTCTCGGATCATCCAAAGGACAGCTATGTGCTCGCCGCCGTGAGCCCGAGCGAGTGTGTCCTGACCGTGAGGGACGCGGAGCGCTTCTGGAGGATGAGCAGGGAACTGATCGTCATGCTGCCCGACTGAAGGCTCGAGCGGCGACACAGATCAGGGCAGCGGTGCCCCGCCACCGATTAGCCTGAGCTTCGAACCTGCCGCCTACCGCCACTTTTCGTCTGATGCATATGCACTTTTCCCGACACTTCCCGGACATTGCCTGTCCTAATCCCGCGCCAATCGCGGCGGAAAGGGAATTGCAGGCAAACGACTTGTAGTACCCGTTCACCCTCGTGGAAAGGGTTATTCGCGCGACAAGTGAAGACCCCGACGACCCTTGTGATCGCCGCTCGCGGCAACGGACGCTCCGGCGCCGCCCGCTTCGCGCTCGTCTGCTTGGCCGCCCTCGGACCTCTGGTCGCCCTCCCGGTTCGCCTCGAGGCCCAGTGCGTGCTGTCGGGGTCGCTGAAGGCGTTCGAACCGAACCCGCCCGGCGTCTCTCGCGGGGGGACGCCTTACCTGGGCTCGGGATTCAGCAGCGCCCTCGCGCTCTACAGGAACGGCGGCAGCGTTCCGAACCGGCTCCTCATGTCCGAGTCGTACGGCTACTCGGTCCTCGACCTCTCGAACCCTGTCAACCCGACCGCGCTCTACTACCACGACGTGCGGTTTCCGCTCGGCGGACCCAACAGCGTCACGCACCACGGCGACGGACAGAGCAATATCGCGACGATCGCGGTGTCGCCGGACGGGCGGCGCGCGGCCTTCTCGACGGCGGGCCCGGCGGCGCCGTTCAACACGGTCGTCGGCAGCCCCAACGGGAACGGCTTCATCCTGTGGGGCGATTTCTATCCCGACAGGGCGGTGAGCACGCTCATCCAGCACGATCGGCAGCCGGTACATCGCGTACGACATCCACCCGAGCCTCGTGACGGCGTCCGACATCACGACGCTCCCGTCCGGGTCTCTCCAGCCGCTCAACATGGCGAGCGAGACCACGACATGGCCCGGGGGATATCTCGGGTCGATCGCGGGGAACTACCTCATCTACATGGCGAACGGCGATTCAGGTCATCGACGCGTCCAATCCCGGCCCCGCCGGGAGCATCACCGCCTCGTATCCGCGGACGACGATCACGAGCGCCGATTTCGGCGACCGCCCGATCGCGTACTACTCCGCGGCCGTCGATCCAACCGACACGTCGAAGCTCTGGATCCTCGTGGAGCTGAACGCGCTGCCCGGCGAGAACTCGCCGAGCTACGGGCTCCTCACCGTGACGGGGCTGGGGTCGGGCAGCCTCGCGAAGGCCTCGGCCGGCCCGATCTGGCGCGTCCCGGCGCAGGCGGGCGAAGCGTGGTCGCCGAACCCGGGGGTGAGCGCCGCGCTCGTCCAGAGCAACAGCGACCTCTTCGTCCTCATGTGGGCGTATCGCGACAAGATCAACGGGATCCCGACTCTCCTCTACGAGCTCTACTCCACGACGGTATCCGCATGGGGCTCCGTCAACTCCCTGGCGCCTCCGGGCAAGTTCGACATCCCGACGACCTATTACAGCAATTTCTCGGCGGGCTACCCGATGGCGGGGTTCTCCATCGGCAACTCCGTTTACGCGTATCTCCCGACGGGCACGTCGGCGTACGTGATCCCGATGTTCTGCGTCTCTCAGAACGCGCCCGCGTTCGCCATGTTGACGGCGACGGACCAGGACGGCGCCGCGCTGGGCAGCGGCGACTCCCGGTACTTTGGCGATCGGGTCACGTATTCGTTGAACGTCAACCCGACGCCGGCGAACCAACCCCTGACGGGATGGAACGTCGATTCCAATTTCCACGCGGGCACCGCGTTCGACGACGACGGCCCGGGCGCCTTTCCGCGCCTCAAGGCCGCGGACAACGCGGCGGTTGGAAGCCCTCCCTCTCCGCCGGCCACGTTCACGATGGTCGGCCCCTGCGACTATCAGGCCGGTGGAGACCCATCGAGCGGCAACCGCTGCTGGAGCTCGGTCACGACGAATGGGGCATTCGGGGGACCCGACTTCGCCGCCCCTCCGGCAGCGAAGGCCCTCGCCTTCGCGTTCGAGGCGAACAACGCCATCGGCAGCGCGGGCGCGACCCTGTTCACGCTGAACTGGAAGATCCCGGCGGCGAAACTTCAGACGACGCAGATGTTCGCGGGCGGCTCCCTCGTCAGCGGCTCGGACGGGCACCCCACCGCTTATCAGTGGTCCTTCGGGCCGGACGCCCAGCACCTCACGGCCGCGTGCACCACCAGCTCGTGCGCACCACCCTCTCCCTACAACGCGAGGGGTACTCACGCTTACTCGCTGACGGCGAAATACTTCGTGGATCAGGCTTTCGCGACGACCGCCACGGGGACGTACACCGTCACCGACTTCGCCCCGGCCTTCACCGTGAACGGCAGCGCGAGCGGCCCCATTACGGCGAACGCGGGCCAGAACCTGAACGTGCTGAACAGCTCGCGGCGCGGCGCGGGGATCTCGGCGAGCTACCAGTACAGCCTCTGCCTGTCGCCCTGCGCCGACGGCTACCAGGTCTGGTCCGCGATGACCGACCCGCCGCCGTCCGGCTCGCCGTCCACGTCGGCGTCGATTCCGGTGCCGGCCACGGCGGGGAGCTACGCCCTCAAGATCAGGGTGAATTACACGGGCGGGACGGCGTACTGGCCGGATCCGTCAGGCGTCACTTTCTTCCCGGTGAACGTCGTGAGTCCGCTGTTCGTGACCGCGTCGGTGAGCCCCTCGAGCGCAATCGCCGGTCAGAACGTGACGTTCTCGTGCAGCGCGACCGGGGGCCTCCCGCCCTACTCGTACCAGTGGCGATCCCCGATCACATTCGTCGTCGGAACCCAGCAGACCTACCAGACGACGTCCAACGTCGCGGGACCCCGTCTACGGCCTGCTGCTTCGTCACGGACAGCCAGCCGGTTCCGCAGACGAGCAGTGACGACGCCACGGCGACGTTCACCGCCCCCCCTCCGGTGGTTGTGAACGTCTCGGCGAGTCCGAACCCGGCCATGGTCAACCAGACCGTAACGTTCTCGTGCAACGTGTCGGGCGGGACGGGCTCCTACACCTACCAATGGCGGTCGCCGAGCACGAGTCCTTTCGTCGCGGGAACGGCGCAGACCTTCCAGACCTCGTCGCCAGTTCCGACCAGCCTCCAGGCGGGTTGCACCGCCACCGACAGCATCGGCACGTCCAGCGGGGACGCGACCTCCGTCACCGTGACGGGGTCGGGAGGACCTTATTCGCTCTTCGTGCTCAACCCCTGTCGCGTGCTCGATACGCGGAACCCCGCGGGACCGCGAGGCGGCCCCGTGATCCAGCCTGCCGGAACGCCCGACCGGGCCTTTCCGGTGACCACTTTCTGCGGAATCCCGTCCGACGCCAAAGCGATCTCGGTGAACGTGACCGTGGCGAACGTCTCAGCGCCGGGATTCGTGTCGATCTATCGGGGCGATGGCCTGCCCACGGGCACGAGCACGGTCGCCCCTCTCGCGGGACGAACGCGGGCGAACAACGCGTTTCTTCAGCTTGCGCTGGACGGCTCCGGCACCATCAAGGTCCAGAACTCTTCGACCGGCACCCTGGATCTCATCGTCGACGTCAACGGCTATTTCCGCTGACGGTGCCGTGACGCGCGCCTCCGACGCGGCGACGCGGGCGGATCGGGGTACGCGGCAGACGGCGGGAGCGGTGGAGCGGGTGATGGGGATCGAACCCACGACATTCAGCTTGGGAAGCTGACGTTCTACCACTGAACTACACCCGCCCGGGGTGGGGAGGTTGTAGCGCGGCGCCGCGAGTGCGTCAAGGACGACCGCACCTCGCTGCGTCAGGTGCGGCGGTTCTCGAGCCGGATCGCGAGGGCGAGGACGATCCACGTGAGTGCCGCGGCGAGCCCGGCGAGCCACAGAGGCGCGAGCACGGCCGCGACGCCGACGCCCGCCGTCACCCAGATCGTGGCGGCGGTCGTCAGGCCGTGCACCGCGCCCTGGTCCACGAGCTTGAGGATCGTGCCCGCGCCGAGAAAGCCGATCCCCGTGATGATCCCCTGGACGAGGCGGCTCGTGTCGGCGGACGTGAAGGCGGCCTCGCGGCCCGCGAGGATGAAGAGCGCGGCGCCGAGAGCGACGAGAATGTGGGTCCTGAAGCCCGCGGCGCTGTGGACCCTCTCGCGCTGCGCGCCGATGAGTCCGCCGAGGAGCCCGGCCGCGACGAGCCGTCCCGCGACGTCCGCAACGTGGGCGAGGTCCGGCAGCGCGAACGGGGAGGTCTCGGGCACGCGGCGATCATAGGCGCAGAGCCCTCAGCGCTTCAGGGCGAACGCTCCCTTCAGGATCACGAGCAGCCACGGCGCGCCGTGGAGGGCGAGGTCGAGCCAGTCGATCGGCCTCACGAGGGTCCCCCGAAACAGCATCTGAAGCTTCTCGACGATATGCGGTGGGCGGAAGGGCGCGAGGCCCAGCGTGAGGGCCGCGATGAGGGCGAGCGGCCACGGGATCTGGTCGAGGAAGTGCCGCACGCGCGCGAGGTTACCGCGAAGGGCGCCCGCGCTCAGCCGTTGTGCTTCGGCTCGGCCGGAAGCCGGCCCGCGAGCCAGGCGATCTCGTCGAGATGTCCGCGGTCGTGGTCGCGCCACATCTCGAGGACCTTTCCCAGTGTGACGGGTCCGACGTTTTCCCACGAGCCCGTCCGATCCAGGTCCTCCGGCGCGAGGCGCTGGAGGCGTTCGACGTTCGCGGCGCGGAGAAGAGCGAATTCTTCGATGGCAGGCCCTGAGGGGCGCCCGTTGTAGTTCCGCTCGCGCGCGAGGGCGTCGCCGTCGAGGTCCTTCAGGAATGGATTCGGCTCCCCGAGCATTCGGAGGAGCCGGACGCCGTAGCCCTCCGCCTCCAGGTCCCGCAGGTGATGGACGTTCTCGCGTGCGGAAAAGGCGTCGGCGCGGGGTTTGTGGATTTCCTTCTCGGGCGGGAGTCCCGCCATCAGCTCTCTGAGGCGCGCCGGAGTACGCCGCAGATCTTCGACGAGGGAGCGGAGCTCCTCGAGGTCCATGAGTCCTCCTCCTCCGTACGGATTCTCGCGCCTCCCCGCGCCTCCGCCAAGGCGGGCTCGGCTCGGACCCGTCCGGCGCTGAGACCCCGTCTCACGGGGTTTATGATCGGCGCGGGGACGGAGATGACGCGTTTCTCGAGGCGCCGGCTCCTCAAAGGCGCGGCGGCGGCCGCCGCCGGGGGAGTCGGCGTGCGAGGCGCGGCTTCGATTTCGCCGCCGGCGTCGCAGGCGATGGAAGACGCGCTCGCGCTTCTGGCGGCAACCGGACCCGAGTACCACGGCGGACTCGCGAACCACGGGCCGATGGCCGCCGAGGCGCTCGTCGCGCTCGAGAGGTTCGACGCGGTCGTGCCCTGGGTCGAACGCTACCGCCGCCGCCTCGACGCCCGCCCGTCCGGATCGCGCCCCATCGGGGAAGACTGGCGCGAAGCGCTGGGCAGCCGCAGGCGCGTAGCCGACTGGAGCGCGTTCTTTCGGCGGCGTGTCGAGGAGCGGCCGTGGCGGGAAGTGATCGCCACGTGGACCCCGCGCCTCTCGCCGGGAATCATCGCGGCGGCGTTCCACGGAGTGATCCGGACCGCTCACGCCGCCCGCAGCCTCGCGGCCGCCGAGACTCCGGCGCGCCGCCGCGAGCTGGCCGAAGGCCTCGCGTACTGGGCCGCGAACCACCACCCGCTCCCAGAGGCCGGGAAGGGTGCGCGCGGAGGGCGCCTCCCTTCGCAGGCCCTCGCCGACGTGCCCCGCGTGCCGGCCGCCGACCGGGTTTCGGGGGGCAACATCACGGACCGGCTCGCGCCCGTCGAGCGCTTCGCCCCGTTCGCCTCCGCGGCGGATCTCGTCGACGCGTCCGGCGACCCGTCGGAGTTCCTGTCGGACCTCACCGAGACGTTCGCCGGCGTCTTTCTCGCGAGCGTTCCGCCCGGCAGCGTCATCACGTTCATCCACAGCGTGACCGGCCCGAGCGCCGTGAGGCTGCTTCTGCCTTATCTCGACCCGCTCGCGCGCGCGGCGGCGCTGCGCTACGCCTGGCAGGGCGCGGCCGCGATGTACTCGGGCTTCTCGAGCGTGCCGCCCTCCGCACCCGGAGGCGAGGTCCCGAAGCGCGACGACGTGATCGAGCGCGCGATCGCGACCGGCGACGAGCACGCGATCAAGTTCACGGAGGCCTGCCTGCGCGAGCACGCCCTGAACCCCAGGCCCGTCTACCTGATCGCGGCGCAGCACGCGGTGCGCCTCCTCGGCTGAGAGCCGGCGCTACCGGGCGTTCGCCCCGCTTTCATAGATTCCGTCGCCGGTCTTGTTGTCGACGACCGCTGCGTAGACGAGAAGAGGCCCGTCCGTCGTGTAGGTGACGTAGAAGTCGGCCTGCGCAATTTCGGCCGGTGGGACGCTCGAAATCAGATCGAAGACGGCCTGCTGGACCCGGGCAAAGCCGGCGACCGAGACGTTGACGGTGCCGATGATCGTTCCGTCGTTCCTGATGGCCTTGAAGCTGGCCTTCACCGTGTTCGCAGTGGGGTTGAAGTAGCCGATGTTCGTCCTGAACCCGATCCCGGCGGCAATATCGCCGGATGAGGCATTCGAGAGGAGCGGAAGCGTCCCGTTGATCGGGGCGTCCGTCAGGACGACGGGTGGGACGAGAAGGCCGTTCGTTCCGCCGCCGGCCGGGCGCTGGTCGTTGAGCACGCGGGAAGTGGCGACCACGGGGACGTCGGAAGTCACCCGAAGACTCCCGACGCCGGCCGTGCCGAAAAGCCCGCCCACGACGTCGTTGTAGACGGCCTGTGCCCCGGCGGCGACCGGCACCGTCATCGAGCTCGTCGGGCCTGTCGCGGAACCCGAGGCCGCGAAGAAGTCGACGACGACATCGGCGGCGGTCGCAGTCGTGTTGACGATCCGAAGATCCGAGACGAACGCGGTGCCGTTCAATCCCACCGCCTTGACGACGGTCGGGAAGTACCTGGTGGCCGGATTCGCCGCGTTCAGCACGCCGCGAACGGCGCCCCCGGGGAACTCGACGGTATGGACGTTGACGTAGAAGCCGGAGGGGTTCGCGAGAATCTCGCCCGCGAGGGCAGGCGTGATCGTGATCGTCCCGCTCGAGACTCCGGAGACGAAGGGCGTGGAAAACGGCACGACGACCGAGCCGGAGGAGCCCAACAGGCCGCGGTGGATGTGGGCCGCCGTCGGCGTCGAGGCGAGGCCCTGAACCACGAGCGTGTAGTTGACCGTGGTCCCGCTGATCGTCACGAGCGCGACGCCCCCGCCGTCCGGCGAGCCGGCGGCGGGCGCTTCGCCGGATCCGGAAAGGGCCGTCACGAAGGAGGCCGTCGGCTGCGGAGCCGGGCCGAGCTGGCCGCGCAGCGCGCCGGCCGGGAACTCGGGCGTATGGACGTTCACGTAATAGAGCGACGGGTTCGCAAGCAGGTCCGTCACGTCGCCCAGCGCCGCCGTGACCGTGCCCGTCGCGAACCCGTTCGTGAACATCGGCGCATGGAAGTCGATGACGACCGAACCCGAAGCGCCGGCGGCCGCCTTGTGGATGTGCGCCAGAGTGGGCGTGCTGATCCCCTTGACGAGGATCGAGAACGTCACGCTCGTCCCCTTGATCGTGACCGCGGCGATGCCGCTTCCGTCGGGCGAGCCGGAGCCGGGGGGGAACTCCGCTGCGCCCGTCATCATGGTTCCGAAGGTCTGAGCGCGGGCGCCAGAAGGTATTGCGGTGAGCAGAGCCAGGGCGAAGACGCTCGAAAGCAGCCTTGACGATCTCATGGAATCTGTCCTCCGGCAGGGAAGCGTAGGCCAGGCCAAAGCGTCTTCGAAATGACCTACATCACAAGAAGTTTTGCTCAGAAGTTGGTATGAGGCGGATTTCAACCGATGAACCCCGGTCCTCCGAGTGTTGCAAGTCAAAACGTGATCTCGGGCGCCCGGAGAAGTTTCGATGCGAGTCATTCGAAGGGTCCGCCCCGCATCTCAGTCGCTCGTCGCCGGGCTGGTGGCCCTGATCTCGGGAGCTGCCTTCGCCGACGTCGTAATTCCCTCGTCTGCGTTCGTGTCCGGCAGGAACAGTGCCGAGTTTCACTCCGACGTGCGCGTGTTCAATCCGACGAATTCCCCGATCGAGGTGACGCCTGTCTTCTACCGCTCGGACGGCGCCGGGAATGCCCTGGACATCGTGCAGATGCCGGTCGTCACGATCGCCCCGCGGCAGCAGCTCGCTTACGACAACGTGTTACAGAGCCTCTTCGGCCAGTCGATCGGCGCATTCGGCCCCATTCGCTTTCAGACGACGCGGATACTCAGCGTCTCCTCGAGCGTGAACAACGTGAACGGCTGCGGCAACGGCTCCACGTCCGGCCAGTGGCTCCCCGGCCTCGACGCGAGTCAGGCCCTGAAGGCGGGTACGCTCGTGCAGCTGGCGGCGAGCGCGGACGCGGCGACGGGTTATCGCAGCAACATCGACTTCATGAACCCGGGCGTGACGGCAGCGAACGTGACGGCGAAGGTCCGGAAGGGCGACGGGACGCAGCTGTCGAGCGCCACGATCTCCGTCGGCCCGAACGGGCTCGTCCAGAAGGCGATCGACGACGGCGGCGCGTTCCCCGGCGTCGCCGGCACCACGGACTCGAACCTCTGGATGGAGTTCACGAGCGACCAGCCCGTCCTCGTGTTCGCCTCCGTCATCAACAACGCTTCGGGCGACCCGTTCGCGATCGTCATGACGGCCGAGCCGGGCGTCGGGCGCGCCCGTGGCCTCGTACACGGTGTCGGCCAGCCCGGCGGCGGGGCAGCAGGTGACGTTCACCGACACGTCGTCGAATGCGCCCGTCAACCGCTTCTGGGCGTTCGGAGACGGGGTGTTCGACGCCCTCGGCTCGAGCGTCGTCCTGCACAGCTACGCCGCGCCCGGCACGTACAAGTCGGCGCTCTTCGTCGGCAACCCCGGCGGCTCGAACGCGGCGTTCCAGGATGTCGTCGTGACGAGCGCCGCCCCGGTGGCCGTCGGGATCACCGCCACGACGACCGGCGGCACGCGCTGGACGTTCGAGCCCAACAACGTGAATCTCACGGTGGGCCAGGCTTACGTGATCACCTGGAAGACGCCCGCCGCCGAGGCGACGGCGCACGGCATGGGCGGCCTGGAGGGGCTCGGGATCGCTCCCTGCGGCCTGATCACGGCGGCTCTTCCCTGCGTGCGAAATTTCACGCCCGCCGCCGGCCAGATCGGCCCGTGGTCGTACATGTGCACGAACAACGCCTGCGGGACGGTGGCCCAGCACGGCGGGATGACCGGGACGATCACGATCGTGCCGTGAGGACTCAGGGCTGGTCGGCCAGCTTCCGGCACGCCTTGAGGTGGCGGATCGCCGCGGCCTTGTTCCCCGCTTTTTCATAAAGGAGAGCCGCGTTGTAGTGCGCGTCGGCCATCGCGGGATCCGAAGCGAGCGCGCGCTCGTAGGCCTCGGCCGCTTCCTCGAGCCTCCCGCGGTCCTCCAGCGCGACACCGAGGTTGAATGCCGCGGCCGCGTGCTCCGGCTTCGACGTGAGCGCGATGCGGTAGTGCACCTCGGCCGCGCCCGTCTTTCGCTCCTCGTGGAGGAGCCGCCCGAGGTTCACGTGCGCGTCGGCATGATGCGGCTCCAGCTCGACGGCGCGCCGGTAGGCGTCGCGCGCGTCGCCGGGGGAGGACGCCTCCACGTCGCAGCCGAGGCGGTACCAGTCGTCCGCGCTCAGCCTCTCGCCGACCTCGCGGGCCTCCTCGGCCGCGCGCTTCGCGTGCGGGGCGGCGGCGGTGGCCAGGTCGGCCACGGCGAAGTCGAAAAGCGTCTGCCCGGACTCGGGGTTCCAGGCCGCGGAGCCGTCCTGCACGACGACGCGCTTGCCGTCGGCTGCGATGCGCACTCCTGACAGCGGCCGGCCTTCGGGAAGCTGGCTTCGCAGCTTCTTCAGCGCGCGCTTCACCGTGGCGGCCGGGACATTCGCGTCCGCCAGGCCCTTGGCAGTGCGCAGGAGGACGAGATCGCGAAAGCGGAAGCGGTACGTGCCGTCGGCCTCGCGCTCGATCTCCAGCACTTCCGCCCAGGCTCGCACCTGCGCGACGGAAACGCCCAGCAGCGACGCGACGTCTGAGGCGGAGTAGCCCTTCACGAGAAAGAGATTATGAGAGAGAAGGAAGGAGGATTTGCTTAGAAGGGAAAGCAGCGCCGCATATAAGAAAGTCCCTATCGTCCCTTTTTCCCATTGCCAACCGCGCGGAGTCTGGGCTTCTCCGCTTGCTCATCCCGCATCGCCCGCACCGCGGGCTTGCGCTCCGGCTTCGCCGGCGACGAGGCCGCTTCCTTGCGGCGTCCGCCCCGCGCCGCGAGACTCGCCTTGAGCGCCTCCATGAGATCGATGACCTGCGTCTTCGGCGCTTCGGGCTTCGACTCGGAAATCTCCTGGCCGGCGATCTTCTTCTGGATGAGGCCTTCGACGCGCTCTTTGACCTCGTCCTTGTAGTTCTCGGGATGGAACTCGTCGGTCGCGATCTGGTCCGTGAGCATGATCGCGAGCTTCAGCTCCGCGTCCTTCACCTCGGCCTCGGGGATCTCCACGTCGGTGAAGGAACGGATCTCGTCGGCGTAGTTGAGCTGCTGCATCATGAGCCCGCCCTCGTGGCCGGTGACCGGACGCACGACGACGAGGTACTGCTTGCCGCGCGCGGCGTATTTCGCGAGGCCGCAGCGGCCGGTCTCCGTCATGGCCTTCGCGAGGAGGCGGTAGGCCTTGTCGCCTCCCTTGCCGGGCGACAGGTAGTAGCCCTTGTCGAAGAAGACGGGGTCGATCTTCGCGAGCGGGACGAACTCCGTGATCTCCATGATCTGGTTGGACTGCTCCTCGAGGGCCTTCAGCTCCTCGGGCGTGAAGACGACGTACTGGCCCTTCTCGAACTCGTAGCCCTTGAGGATGTGGTCGCGCTCCACGATCGCGCCGTCCTTGCTGCAGACGAGCTGCTGCTTCACGCGAGCGTGGTCCTCGTCGTGCAGCATGTTGAAGGAGATCGCGGCCTTCGACTCGCTCGCCGAAAAGAGGTTCACCGGAATCGAGACGAGCCCGAAGGAGATCGTGGCGGTGCCGTTCGGTCGTAGTGCCATGGGGCGATTTTACGCTTTTCCGGCGAGACGGGTTCTCAGGGGTCCCTTTTTCGGGGCTCAGGGCACCCACTCGCCGGCCGCCGGCCCGACGAACGCGAAGACCGTCGCCTTCACCTCGAAGCGCCCGTCCAGGAGCGACCGGGCGGTGCCGCTGTACGCGTACGTCCCCTTCGCCGAGACGTCGCCTTTGCGGATCACGAGGCGGATCAGCTCGCCGGTGCTTTTCGCGAGCTTGGTCGTGCCCGGCGAGGTGTTCTCGATCGTGAGGAGCAGGTGCCCGGGCTCGGTCGGCCCCGGGATCCGCGTTCCGGGGGAGATCCGGTCGAGAAGCGCGCGATCCAGGAACCCCTGGTCGGGCCCGCTGTCCCACGAGAGGTCCGGGATCCCGTTCAAGCCCTCGACGACGACGTGGTACGGCGTGGACTGGCCGCGACGGAGGTCCGGCTGGTCGGCGCTCGTTTTCACGCGGATCACGTTGGCCCGGAGGTGCCTCGTCCGCCCCTGCTCCGTCACGAGGATCTCGACGGGGCCGGGCGGGACGTCTGCGGGGATCTCCGTGACGCCGCTGTGCGGGCTCTCGGCGATCACTCGGGCGGGCTGGCTACCGACGCGGACGCTCGTGTTCGAGGTGTCGCCGTCGAAGCGCCACAGGATGCGCACGGGATCTCCCGCCGCGAAGATCGGCGGGGCGCTGCATCCAACGGGCGCCGCAATGGGAGCTGTCCCGCTGACGGGGACCTCCCCGGCCGGAACCGCGGGGCCCGAGGGCGGCTGAACGATGACGGGCACCCTGCCGGTCTTCGGAACGTCGCAGGTGAGCCGCCCGGCCGCCGGCTGCGCGAGGCAGCCGCCCACCGTGACCGTCGTGCCGGTCAGCACTGGTTTGCCGTCGGGTCCCTTCGGAGCCTGGAGGGTCGCTTTCAGGACCACGACGCCGGGCCGGTTCTCGTAGTGCGAAGGGTCGGTCACGAAGGCACCGGTCGTCCGCTCGCCGCGGCGCGTGTCGGACGAGAAGACGATGCCGACGACCACTGCCTCCGTGTCCGCAGGCGCAAGCCTCCGCACCTCGCGTGGGGCAGGCGTCGTCGCCGGCTCAGGCGTTCGCGCTTCGCGCGCCGTAGGCGTCGTCGCGGGCGTTGCTGTCGTCGAAGGCGTCCGGGTGAGCGTGGGCGTCTGGGTGAGCGTAGGGGTACCCGTGGACGTGGGCGCTGCAGTCGACGTTGGCGTGGGCGTGAGCGTGCGAGTGGATGTGGGCGTACGGGTGTTCGCGGCGCGGCCGTGGGCGTGTGCGTCCGAGTGGGCGTCGGCGTGCCCGTGGACGTGCTCGTGGAGGCGGGCGTGGCAGTCGACGTTGTCGTGGCGTCGGCGTCCGGATCGGCGGAAGCGTCCGACTGGGCGCGGGCGTGCGCGTGGACGTGGGTGTTGCCGTGTAGGTCGTCGTAGGCGTCGGCGTGTGAGTGGGCGCGAGCGTGCGCGTTTGAGTGGGCGTGGGCATGGGCGTCGGCGTCCGCGCGAGCGAGGCGGGCCGAGTGGGCGTCGGCGGGGGTACCTCGGGTGGCGTCGGCGTCTGGACCTCGCTTCGCGGCGTCGGCGTTTGCACTTCGTCCGCGGGCGGCGTGCAGTAACCATCCCTCATCTCTTCGACCCGCGCCGCCAGGCCGGCATTCCGCTTCAACGACGGGTCGATGTGCATCGCGTCGAGGCAGCCGCAGAGGGTTCTCTGGAGGCGCGCGATTTCCGCCTTCCTCCAGGCGAGCGTCTTTTCGTCCGCGTGCCGCTCGCGTTGCCGCTCGAGCTCTCGCTCTTCGGACTCGAGGCGCCTGCGCAGGTCCCCGTCCGGGTCGCAGCGTCGCTCGACGTTTCGAAAGTCCGAGTCGTCTTTTCCCGGGGCGGGCGCGGGCCGCGGGACGGGCATCGCAGCGATGGGAGCCGTCCACTTTCCGTCCTTCGAGTGGCAGCACGGGGCGACCACCCGGTAATGCGGGACGCCCATGGTGCAGGCGAGCGTCCACGTGCCGTTGGACTTCTTTGTCAGGTTTCCGAACGTGAGCGGCGCAACGGCCATGACCGAAAACCGACCGATGCGGACGGCGCCCTTGACCTCGGCGCAGCGGCAGTCGCCTTCCGCGGCGAGGCGCACCTCCCCGCGTGCCAGCACGAGGGACGCAGAGACGGTCACGACGTAGCGGCCGTCACAGGCGCCGACGCGGAATCGGTCCTCGCGCGTCACGACGCTCTCGTTCGGGGCGAGCGCGTACCACGCCCTCTCAGCGCCTTCCTTCAGGAGGAAGCGCTCGATGTCCCCGGCCCCCGGGGCCGGCGCGGCTTCCACCCCGGTGCCGAGGTCCGGTCCCTTTCCGGCGACGGTTTCTTTCAGCCTTTCGGCGAAGCCGCCGAGGGTCCCGCCGGACGCGAGAGCCGATTCGATCAGTTTGACGATCGCGTCGCCCTTGAGGCCGAGCCCCGAGACCTTTTCGAGGAAGGAGTCGGCGAGCACCGTTCCCTTTGCGCCCGCCCTGGCCTTCGAGGAATCGCCCAGCGCCTGCCGGATCGAGTCGAGTGCGAGCGCGCCGCACTCGGTCGTCGTCGCCACGCCTTCACGTTCGACGAGCGCTCCTCCGGGCGTCTGAACCAGCAAATCCCGTTCGCAGGCCGCGATGTCGATCTCGATCTTCGGTGGGTTCTGATTCCCGCGCCTGTCGTCGGCGCGAACGACGGCAGCCACTACGAGAAACGGCAGCAACGTCGCGGCGAGAGCGCGCCTCCTCCGCGTGGAAGGGGCCGTCATTCGCCGATTCCTCGATGCAAATTCACTTTCCGGCGCGGATTCTACGTCGCGGCGTTGGGATGGGCGGGTGTAGATTCCTTTGAAAGTGGAAGAGTCCGACGTTGCCGCGCGGAGCGTTTCGCATTCTCGGAGCGGGGCTGAAAGGAAATGGCATGGACAATCGTGGATGGAGCGTGGATCTGGGTGGCGGCAAGCGGATCGAGATCCCGCCGATGCCACGGATGCCGCGGATGCCGCGGATCCCGCGAAGCGGGGCGCTGCTCATCCTGGGCGTCGCGGCGGCCCTTGTGCTGATCGTGACCGGCTACTACCAGGTCGAGCCCGACGAGGTAGCGGTGGTCCAGCGCTTCGGCAAGTTCGTGCGGACCACCGGGCCGGGCCCTCACTTCAAGTTCCCGTTCGGCGTGGAGCGGGTCACGAAAGTCCCCGTCGAGCGCCAGCTCAAGATGGAGTTCGGCTTCCGGACCGCGCGGGCGGCTGCCCAGACCACCTACGCGACGGCAACGCCCGAGACCATTGCCGAGTCGCAGATGCTCACGGGAGACCTGAACGTCGCGGTCGTCGAGTGGATCGTCCAGTTCCGGATCAAGGATCCGAGCGCGTTCCTCTTCCGCGTGCGCGACGTGCCCGAGACGTTCCGGTACATGTCCGAAGCGGCCATGCGCCAGGTCGTGGGCGATCACAGCGTGGACGAGGTCCTGACGATCGGACGCGAGGCGATCGCGCTTCTGGCCAAAGCGGAGCTGCAGAGGCTGTGTGAGATGTACGGGATCGGCATCGAGGTCCAGCAGCTCGTCCTCCAGGACGTGAACCCCCCGAACCCGGTGAAGCCGGCATTCAACGAGGTCAACCAGGCAATCCAGGAGAAGGAGCGCGCCATCAACGACGCCTGGGCCGAGTACAACAAGGCGGTTCCGAAGGCCAAGGGAGAGGCCGAACAGGCCATCCGGGCGGCCGAGGGCTACTCGCTCGAGCGCGTCAACAACGCCCAGGGGGACGCCAAGCGCTTCGAGGCCCTGCACGAGGAGTACCGGAAGGCGCCCGCCGTGACCAGGCGGCGCATCTACCTCGAAACGCTGGGCGCGATCCTGCCGAAGGTGGGTCGAAAGCTGATTCTCGACGAAAGCGCGAAAGGCATCCTCCCGCTCCTCCAGCTCGAGGGCGAGAAGAAGGAGGTGAAGCCGTGAAGGGGCCCGGCATCGTCGTGGCGGCGGTCGTGGCGATCGCCCTCCTCCTCTCGTCGATCTACACGCTCTCGGAAACCGAGCAGGCGATCCTCACCCAATTCGGGAGGCCGGTTGGCGGCGTCGTGAAAACTCCCGGCCTGCACCTCAAGGTGCCGGTCGTCCAGGAAGTGCACCGGTTCGACAAGCGCTGGCTCGAGTACGACGGAGACCCGAACGAGATCCCGACCAAGGACAAGAAGTACATCTGGGTCGACACGTACGCCCGCTGGCGCATCGCCGACCCGCTGCGGTTCTTCCAGGCCGTGCGCGACGAGCGGGGCGGGCAGAGCCGCCTCGACGACATCGTGGACGGCGAGACGCGGAACGCCATCGCCTCCTTCGATCTGATCGAGGTCGTCCGCTCGACCAACCGGAGCTTCCAGGTGACAGAGGACCTGGAAGGGATCGGAGCGGCCGAGGCCATGGCAAAGGTGAGCGCCGGCCGCGGCGGGATCGCGAAGATCATTCTCGACAAGGCCTCGAAGATCACGCCCGAGTTCGGGATCGAGCTGGTGGACGTGAGGTTCAAGCGCATCAACTACGTGGAGAGCGTGCAGGCGAAGGTTTTCGAGCGGATGATCTCCGAGCGCAAGCGCATCGCCGAGCGCAGCCGCTCCGAGGGCCAGGGGCGCGCCGCCGAGATTCGTGGCCAGAAAGAGCGCGATGTCCTCGGGGCTTCGTCCGCCGGCTACAAGAGCGCCCAGGAGGTCAAGGGGATCGCGGACGCGAAGGCCACGTCCGTCTACGCGCGGGCCTACGGCAGGGACGCCGACCTCTACAAGTTCCTGAAGTCGATGGAGACCTTGAGCGGCAGCCTCGACGAGAAGACGTGGCTCATCCTGTCCACGAACTCCGAGCTGTTGAAGTTCCTCAAGAGCGACGGGGGCGCCCCGGCCCGGTAGGCTCAGGCCGGGATGACGACGACCGGGACCGTGCAGGCGGCGAGGACCTTGTGGGTCGTGCCTCCGAGGAGGTCGGAGAGCCCGCCGCGGCCCGTGCGGCCCACGACGACGAGGTCGAAGCCCTTCGCGGCCCGGACGATCTCGCGGCTCGCCCGGCCCGAGGCGAGGCGCGTCTCTACAGCACCGGAGCGGGTCGCGAGGGCCGCGAGACGCTCGGCATAGTGGCGCTTCATCCCGGAGGCGAGCGCGCGCGAGGGCTCCTTGAGGAGGTCCTCGCGGCCCTCCGCGATGGCGGCGCGGATGTCGGAGATCGGCCGGACGTGTAGGAGCGTGAGCGACGCTCCCATCCGTTCCGCGAGCCGCCCGGCCTCGCGCAGCGCCTTGATTGAAGCGGGCGAGAAGTCCACGGGGACGAGGATGGAGAAGGTGGGTGGAGCCATGGCCGAATCCTATTCCACAGCCACGGGCCGACCCCGGAGCCGGTGCATTATCGGCCCCTGCTCGAATCGCGGCGAGAATCGACCTATGGCGGCCGATCCCGACCCGCGGCGTCTCGGGGGGCTCTCCGAGGCCGAGGCCATCTCTCGTCTCGCCTCCGAGGGCCCGAACGAGCTGCCGTCCACGCGGCGCCGGAGTCTCGCGGTGCTCGCCGCCGAGATCCTGAAGGAGCCGATGATCCTGCTCCTTCTCGCGTGCGGAGGGGTCTATGTTCTCCTGGGCGACCGCGAGGAAGCGCTCGTCCTCGTCGCATCCGTCTTCGGGGTCGTCGGGCTTTCCCTGTACCAGTCGCGCAAGACGGAGCGTGCCCTGGACGCTCTCCGCGACCTCTCGAGCCCGCGCGCCCTCGTCGTGCGCGATGGGCAGGAGCGCCGGATACCGGGCCGCGAAGTCGTTCCGGGCGACCTCGTCGTCGTCTCGGAAGGCGACCGCGTGCCGGCCGACGGCGTGCTCCTCCGGGCGATGAGCCTCTCGGCGGACGAGTCCCTTCTCACCGGAGAGTCGGTCCCGGTGACGAAGCGGGCGGACGAGAGCGCGGCGGGCGCGGGGCGGCCAGGAGGCGACGGGCTGCCGCACGTCTGGTCGGGCACGCTCGTCGTGCGAGGACAGGGCGTCGCCCGCGTGAGCGCCACGGGGTCGAAGACCGAACTGGGGAGAATCGGCAAGGCGCTGCAGACGCTCGATACGGACGCAACCCAGCTTCAGACGCAGATTTCGCGATGGGTTCGTGTCCTCGCCGGCGCGGGTATTGCCCTGTGCGCCCTCCTCGCGCTCGGCTTCGGGTTCTTCCGGGGAGGGTGGCTCGAGGGCCTCCTCGCCGGGCTCGCCCTCGCGATGGCCCTCGTGCCCGAGGAGTTTCCGGTGATCCTCACGGTCTTCCTGGCCCTGGGCGCCTGGCGCCTCTCGCGGCGGCACGTCCTCACTCGGCGCGCGGCGGCCATCGAGGCGTTGGGGTCGGCCACGGTGCTGTGCGTGGACAAGACGGGAACGCTGACGGAGAATCGGATGGCCGTCGCCGCGCTCGAAGCCGCCGGCCAGACCTGGGAACTGGCAAAGGGTCTTGGCGAGCCGCTGCCCGAGACGTTTCACCCGCTCGTCGAGTTTGCGCTCCTCGCGAGCCGGCAGAGGCCCTTCGACCCTATGGAGCGGGCCGTGGAGGCGCTCGCAAAGGATGCGCTGGCCGGCACGGAGCATCTTCACGGCGGCTGGACGCTCGTTCACGAGTACCCGCTCGGCCAGGAGCTCCTCGCCGTCACCCACGTCTGGGAGCCGAGAAGGGGAGGACCCCGGGCGGTGGCGGCCAAAGGCGCTCCGGAAGCCATCGCCGACCTCTGCCATCTGCCTCCTGCCCCGACGCAGGCGCTGCTCGCCGCCGTGGCGCAGTTCGCCGAGCGCGGTCTGCGCGTTCTCGCCGTCGCCCGTGCGACGGCGCCGCCGGGCGCCCTGCCAGCCTCCGCCCACGAGCTCACCTACGAGTGTCTCGGCCTCGTTTGTCTCGCGGATCCGCTACGTGCGGGTGTCTTCGACGCGGTGGCCGAGTGCGAGCGGGCCGGCGTGCGGACGGTGATGATCACGGGGGACTACCCGGGCACCGCGCGGGCGATCGCGACCGGAGCCGGCCTTCCGTCGGGCGAGGTCCTGACCGGGCCCGAGCTGGATGATCTCGACGATGCGGCCCTCTCGTCACGTGTCAGGGGCACGCGGGTCTTCGCGCGGGTCGCGCCCGAGCAGAAGCTGCGGCTCGTGAATGCCTTGAAGGCGAACGGCGAAGTCGTCGCCATGACGGGAGACGGCGTGAACGACGCGCCCGCCCTCAAGGCCGCGCACATCGGCATCGCGATGGGGGGACGCGGAACCGATGTTGCCCGGGAGGCGTCGGCGCTCGTCCTTCTCGACGACGACTATTCGTCGATCGTCGCGGCCATCCGGCTCGGGCGGCGCATCTTCGAGAACATCCGCAAGGCCATGGCGTACGTCCTGTCGGTTCACGTCCCGATCGCGGGCGCCGCCCTCGTGCCGGCGCTCGTGGGATGGCCGCTCGTCCTCCTGCCCGTGCACATCGTGCTCCTCGAGCTGGTAATCGATCCAGCGTGCTCGATCGCGTTCGAAGCCGAGCCGGAGGACGCCGGCCTCATGCGCCGTCCGCCGCGCGACCCCAGGGAGCCGCTCCTCCCGGCGCGGATCGTTGTCCGCGCGCTGCTCGACGGCCTCCTGGCTTTGATCGCCGTGCTTGGAGTCGCCGCGTTCTCCGTGGCGCGGGGCGATGTCGAGGGAAGAACGCGGGCGCTCACCTTCTCGACTCTCCTTCTCCTGAATTTGGCGCTCATCCTCACCCACCGCTCGACCAGCCTGACCATGGCCAGATCGCTCCTTGCGCCGAATCCGGCCATCTGGTGGGTCCTCGGCGGCGCGCTCTCGGTCCTCGGCCTCTCCCTCGGAATCGCGCCCATGCGCGAGCTTCTGAGGTTCGGACCGCTCTCGGCTGCGGACGTTCTTCTGGTTGCCGGGGCGGGTCTCGGTGGCTTCGCCGGCTTTGAGCTCCTGAAGCGCCGGAAATCTGACACATCAGCATCATCGACAGGCCCCGGCCCGGTTAGGGCATAATGTCGAAGATGCGACTCAGTCTCAAGACTGGCCGGGCCCGACGCCGAAAGCCCCGTGAGCCTCGACGACCTCCTCCCGGGCGCTGCGGGCGTGCTCGCCCGGATCGACCTGCCGGAGGCCGACGCCACGCGGCTCATGGAGATCGGCTTCCTGCCCGGAGCGCGCATCGTGGCGGCCCGGAGCGCGCCCGGAGGCGACCCGCGAGTCTTCCGCGTGGACGGCACGGAGTTCGCCCTGAGACGCGACACCGCGAGGCGCCTCCTCGTCGAGGTCGCGAAAGAGGGCGCCGTATGAGCGCGCACGGCTCCGCGGGCCTCCCGACCCTGCCGACGCGACCGCCCGTTCCGCCGTTCGTGCCGCCCTCGCGGGTCCCGCGCCTCGTCGCGCTCGTCGGGCCGCCGAACTCCGGGAAGTCGACGCTCTTCAACCGCCTCACGGGCCTTCGCCAGAAGGTCGCGAATTTCCCGGGCGTGACGGTCGAAGAGCGGCGCGGCCGGGCCCGGCTCGAGGGCGACCGCGAGGTCGTGCTCGTCGACCTGCCGGGCGTCTACAGCCTCGTGCCGCGCTCGGAGGACGAGCGCGTCACGCGCGACGTCCTCAAGGGCGAGATGAAGGGGATGGCCAGGCCGGACGCCGTCCTTCTCATCCTCGACTCGACGAACCTGAACCGGCATCTCGTCCTCGCCGCTCCCATTCTCGCTCTCGGGCTTCCGACCCTCGTCGTCCTGAACATGGCCGACGAGCTCTCGAGCCGCGGAGGCGCGGTGGACGCCGAAGCGCTTGCGACCCGTCTCGGGGTGCCCGTCGCGCTCGTGAGCGCGTCCAAGGGCGAGGGCCTGGAGATGGTGCGCGAGTTTCTGAGCGGGGCCGTGGGCGTCCCCCCGTCCCTCGACCTGCCGGTCCTCGCCGACATTCCGAAGTGCCGGCAGTGGGCGGTCGCGATGGGGGACGAGGCTCGCTACTCCGCGCCCGCGCCGCCGGTCTGGACGCGCCGGCTGGACGCCGTGTTCCTGCATCCGGTCGCGGGGCCGCTCATCTTCCTCGCGGTGGTCGTCACGGTGTTCCAGACGATCTTCTCGGCGGCGCGCCCGCTCATGGACCTCGTGGACCACGCCGTACAGGGATCGGGCGCGTGGCTGTCCGCGCTTCTCCCTGCGTCCTTGTTCAAGTCGCTCCTCCTGGAGGGCGTGTGGGGGGGAGTCGGCTCGGTGGTGATCTTCCTGCCGCAGATCCTCCTGCTCTTCCTCTTCATCGGCCTTCTCGAAGACTCCGGCTACCTCGCCCGCGCCGCCCTCATCGCCGACCGCACGATGCGCAAAGCGGGCCTTCAGGGGAAGTCGTTCCTGCCGCTCCTCTCGGCGTACGCGTGCGCCGTGCCGGCCGTCCTGGCGGCCCGGACGATCGAGAACAGGCGCGACCGCATCGCGACGATCCTCATCGCGCCGTTCATGACGTGCTCGGCGCGGCTGCCCGTCTACACGCTGATCATCGCCGCCTTTCTTCCCGAGCGCCCGGTGCTCGGCCCGTTCCTCGGCACGCGGGCGGCCGCGATGCTCGGCCTCTACCTTCTCGGGTTCCTCGCGGCCTTCGGGACGGCGCGGCTCCTGAAGTCGTCCGTGCTGAAGAGCGACGGGGCGCCGTTCCTCCTCGAGATGCCGCCCTACCGGCGCCCCACGCTCCGTCAGGTCGGCCTGAGGATGTACGACCGGGCGAAGATCTTCCTGCGCCGCGCGGGCACGGTGATCCTGGGCGTCGCGATCGTTCTCTGGGTCCTGGCGCACCTGCCGCTCTCCGGCGGAAAGCTGCCCGACATCGGCAACAGCGTGGCGGGCACGATCGGCCGCGCGATCGAGCCTTTCGTGAGGCCGCTCGGCTTCGACTGGCGGATCGGCATCGGCATCGTCATGTCGCTCGCGGCGCGCGAGGTCATCGTCGGGACGCTCGGCACGCTCTACGGCATGGACCCCAAGGCGGGCAGCGAAGGCCTGCAGGCCGCGCTCCGGCACGACCTCACGGCCGGCGGCGCGGTCGCGCTCCTCGTCTTCTTCGCGTTCGCGATGCAGTGTCTCTCGACGGTCGCCGTCGTGAGGCGCGAGACGGGCGGCTGGAGATGGCCGGCGATCCAGTTCGCGTACATGGGCCTTCTCGCTTACTCGGGCGCGTACGTCGCGAACCGGATCGTGACTCTCCTCCTGGGCTGAAGACCCCGGCTGCGCCCAGGTCTTCAGGACCTGAGCGACTCGAGGATGTCGGCGAGACGGTCGTAGCTCACCGCCACGCCGCTCTCCATCCCGGACTTCAGGACGCCGTCGCGGGCTTCCTTCGACTCGAAGAGCAGCGTCATGGTGACCGTCGTCCGGCCTCCCTTTTCTTCGAACGCCGTCGTGACGACGCACTCGCCGGGATACCAGGGTTCGTCAAAGCGCTCCGTGTGGACGATGCGCGCCGGCGGGGAGACCTCGCGATAGACGCCGCTGACTCCCATGGTCGTTCCGTTCGAGTCCTTTTTCCACTCGTATCGGTACCGGCCGCCCACCTTCAAGTCGATCTCGCAAACCGGCATCGACCAGCCGGGAGGGCCCAGGAGCCATCTCCGCACGAGCTCCGGTTTCGTGAAAGCGTCGAAGACGAGGGAACGCGGGGCGCCAAATTCCCGGGTCATCAAGATCTCTCGTTCTCCGAGCGCGGTCGTCTTCAACGTCGCGGGGTTGGCAAGAGTCATGGTCAGCTCCTTTTTTCTTGATGGCGTCTCCGGGGCTTCGGTTTGGATGCCTTCATCCCGGCGAGGAGGACGTCGAGGCGCTCGAAGCGGCGCTCCCAGAACTTGCGGTAGTTCTCGAGCCACTCGGTGGCTTCCGCGAGCGGCTTCGCCTCCAGCCGGCTCGGCCGTCGCTGGGCGTCCCGGCCGCGCGAGATCAGCCCGGCGCGCTCGAGCACCCGGAGATGCTTCGAGACCGCCGGCTGGGTCATGTCGAACGGCTCGGCAAGCTCCGCGACCGAGGCGTCGCCCGACGCGAGGCGGGCGAGGATCGCGCGCCTCGTCGGGTCGGCGAGCGCCGCGAACGTCGCGTCGAGCCGGCCCGGGATATATCCATAACCGATAGGTTCCATAACCGATAGGTAAGATAATGTCGCCGATGCGGGCTGTCAAGAGTCAAATCGGATTTTCCCGGGAGCCGCGCGAACCGGGTCGTGAGTTCCCTGCCGGGACTGAGATCTTCAGGCGAGGGCGGTCTTCCGTTTTTCGGGTTGGCCCGCCCGCGAGGCCCGCGTGGCCTCGGCGGCGGCGATTGCAGTATCGCAGTACATCCCAAGTCCCTGCAGTGTCTTACAGGTTTCCGTGCCGCAAACCGGGCACTCGATGCAGGTATGGACCTTCACTTCGAGAGGGGCCTTCCGCCTGTTTCGTCGGGGGCTCTGGGCCGGCTTCCTCTTGACGCTCATCTTTCACCTCCGTGAGCAGGGCTCCCGGACAGAATATACGTTTTATTACGCGCTGCGTCAAACGCCGCGTGGCTTCGAGGTCCGCGCTCAGCTGCCGGCGGCCGCGGCGGGACTCTCCTTTCGCACGGGATGGACGAGGCCCGCGTCGGCCGTGTTTCCGCGGCGGCGCTTGAGCCACTCCGCGAGCTGGTCCATGTAGACGTAGAAGACCGGCGTGACGTAGAGAGTGATCATCTGGGAGAAGAGGAGACCGCCGACGACGGCGAGGCCGAGAGGCCGGCGCGACTCCGCGCCAGCCCCGAAGCCGAGCGCGATCGGAAGCGTGCCCATGAGCGCGGACATCGTCGTCATCATGATCGGGCGGAAGCGCACGACACAGGCTTCGGAGATCGCTTCCTCGGCGCTCTTGCCCGCGCGGCGTCCTTCGACGGCGAAATCGACCATCATGATGCCGTTCTTCTTCACGAGGCCGACGAGCAGGATCACGCCAACGAACGCGTAGATCGAGAGCTCGACCTTGAAGATGAGGAGGGTGAGCAGCGCGCCGAAGCCCGCGAAGGGGAGGGCCGACAGGATCGTGAGCGGGTGCAGGAAGTCCTCGTACAGGATGCCGAGCACCATGTAGATCACGAGGATCGCGACGAGGAGGAGAAGCCCGAGCCCTTTTTGCGAGGCTTCGAACGCCTGAGCTGTCCCCTGGAAGGTCGTCTGGATCGTGGCGGGCAGCGTCTCGCGCGCGACCTTGTTGATCGAGGAAACCGCGTCGCCGAGCGAGACGTTGGGCGGCAGGTTGAAGGAGATCGTCACGGCGGGAAGTTGGCCCGCGTGGTTGACGGCGAGCGGGCCGACGGTCTTCTCGAGCTTCGTGATCGCAGAGAGAGGAACGAGGTCGCCCTTCTTGGACCGAACGTAAAGGAGCTGGAACGCCGACGGGTCGCGCTGGAACTGCGGGAGGAGCTCCATGATGACCTGGTACTCGTTGTTGGGAGAGTAGATCGTGGAAATCTGGCGCGAGCCGTACGCCGTGTAGAGCGCGTTCTCGATGGATTCCGGCGTGACGCCGAGTGCGGCGGTCCGGTCGCGGTCGATCGTGAGATAGGCGGTCGGATTACGGAGCTGGAGATCGCTGTTGACGTCCTGAAGGCCCTTGATTCCGCGCATCTTCTCCTCGAGAAGGGGAGCGCTCACGTAGAGGTCCTTCGTGTCGGACGCCTGCAGCGTGAACTGGTACTGCGCCCGCGTGAGGGCTCCTCCCAGCCGGATCGGCGGCAGGTTCTGCGGATAGACCCGGATTCCGGGGATCTGCGCGAGCCTCGGGCGGAGCTGCTGGATGATCTGGTCGGCCGAGAGCTTGCGCTCGTGGCGGGGCTTGAGGCGCATGAACATGGTGCCCGTGTTGCCGCCCTGGACGTTGTTGCCGCGGTTGCCGCAGCTCGACATGAAGCCTTCGACGTTCGGCTCGTTCCTCACGACCTCCGCCGCCGCCTTCTGGTGCTCGACCATGGCCTCGAACGAAATGCCCTGGGCCGCCTCGGTGGGAGCGAAGATCTGGCCCGTGTCGGAGCTCGGGATGAAGCCCTTCGGGACGATCATGAAGAGCCAGATCGTCGCGAGAAGGATCAGAGCGGAGAAGGCCACCATCAGCCGTTTCTGCCTCAGGGCCCACTTCAGGCCGCGCTCGTAGAAGGCGAGCGACGCGTCGAAGGCGCGCTCGGAGGCCACGAAGAGGCGGCCGGGCTGCTCCTTGTGCCCGTGAGACTTCAAGTAGCGGGCGCAGAGCATGGGCGTCAGCGTCAGCGAGACGAAGCCGGAGACCAGTACCGCGACCGCGATCGTGACGGCGAACTCCCGGAAAAGCCGCCCGATGATCCCGCCCATGAAGAGGAGAGGAATGAAGACGGCGGTCAGGGAAAGGGTCATCGAGACGATCGTGAACCCGATCTCCTTCGTGCCGTTCAGGGCCGCCTCGAAGGGCTTCTCGCCCATCTCGATGTGGCGAACGATGTTCTCGAGGACGACGATCGCGTCGTCCACGACGAACCCGACCGACAGCGTGAGCGCCATCAGCGAGAGGTTGTCCATGCTGTAGCCGAGGGCGTACATCGCGGCGAAGGTCCCGGCGATCGAGAGCGGCAGCGCCAGAGAGGGAATGACGGTCGCCGAGAGATTCCTCAGGAACAGGAAGATCACCATGACGACGAGAGCGAGCGTCAGCCACAGGGTGAACTTCACGTCGGATACGGACTCCCGGATGGACTGCGAGCGGTCGAAGAGGATATTGAGCTTCGCCGAGCCCGGGAGCATGCCTTCGAACACGGGAATCAGCTTCTTGACGTTCGCGACGACCTCGACCGTGTTCTCGCCGGGCTGCTTCTGGATCGCGAGGACGATCGAGCGGGTCGGGCCGCTCTTGTCGACGTACCACGACGCCGTCTTGTCGTTCTCGACGCTGTCGATGGCGCGGCCGATGTCGTTCACCCTGACCGGCGACCCGTTCCGGTAGGCGACGACGAGCGGCCCGTACTCGGCGGCCTCCGTGAGCTGGCCCGTGGCCTGGACCGTGTAGGCCGTGTTCGGCCCCCAGAGCGTGCCCGTCGGGATGTTCACGTTCGCGGCGGCGACGGCGGCGGAAGCCTCGTCGATTCCGATGCCCCGGTAGGCGAGCGCGCGCGGGTCGACCTGGACGCGCACGGCGTATTTCTGCGCGCCGAACACCTGCACCTGCGCGACGCCCGAAACCGTAGAAATGCGCTGCGCCATGATCGTCTCGGCGTACTCGTCGAGCGTCGAGAGGGCGAGCGTCGGCGACGTGAGGGCGATGTAGAGGATGGGCTGGTCGGCCGGATTGACCTTCTGATACGTGGGCGGGCTCGGCATCCCGGGAGGGAGCTGGCGCGAGGCGGCGCCGATGGCGGCCTGCACGTCCTGCGCGGCCGCGTCGAGGCTCCGGCTCAGGCTGAACTGGAGCGTGACCTGAGTGACGCCGAGGATGCTCGTCGAGTTCATGTTGTCGAGGCCGGCAATCGTCGTGAATTGCCGCTCGAGTGGGGTGGCGACGGCGGAGGCCATCGTCTCGGGGCTCGCTCCCGGGAGCGCCGCCGTCACCTGGATCGTCGGGAAGTCCACGTTCGGCAGATCCGAGACCGGGAGAAGCCGGTAGCCCACGATGCCGAAGAAGACAATGCCCACCATCACGATGGTCGTGGCGACCGGGCGCCGGATGAAGAGCTCGGAAATATTCACAAAATTACGACTTCTTCTCCGCTGGAGCGGCTGGAGCGGGCACGGCATTGGTCTTGATCGCAACTTTCGCCCCGGGCGCGAGACGGAGCTGTCCGTCGGTCACGACCCGCTCCCCCGGTGAGAGCCCCTTGTCGATCACCGTCCACTGCTGCCAGGTGCGGCGCACGACCACGGTCCGGGCCTCGACCGTGTCGTCCGGCTTGATGACGTACACGTACGAGCCCTGTTGCCCGGCCTGGACAGCCGGAGTGGGGGCGACGACTGCGTTCGCCTCCGTGGCGAGCGTGAGCGAGACGTTCGTGAACTGTCCGGGCCAGAGCGCGCGGTCGCGGTTCGGGAACGTGGCCTTCAGGTTGATCGTGCCGGTGGTCGTATCCACGGTGTTGTCGATGAAGGAGAGCGTGCCTTCGGAGGGCGTCAGGCCCGGTCCGTTCGGCAGCGCGCTTACCTTCAGGGCGCCGGCTGCCGCGCGCTTCTTGACGTCCGCGAGGACCGCCTCGGGCAGGGAGAAGGTGACGTAGATGGGCTCGACCTGGTTGATGACGACGAGAGCGCGGTCGTCGTTCGCCTTGATCATGTTGCCCGAGTGCACGAGGAGACCGCCGGTCCGGCCCGAGATCGGCGCGGCGATCTGACAGTACGAGACGTTCAGGCGTGCCGTCTCGACAGCGGCGTCGTCCGCCTTCACGGTCGCTTTCAGGGCGTCCGCGTTCGCCGTCGCCTGGGAGAACTGCTCCTTTGTCACGTAGTCTTTCTTCACGAGCTCGGCGTAACGGTTGAGGTTCTCTTCCGCCTCCCGGGCGCGGGCTCGATCCCGCTCGAGGTTCGCCTCGGTTTCGGCCAGAGCGGCCAGGTAGGGGCGGCGGTCGATCTCGAACAGCAGGTCGCCCTGCATCACGTCCTGGCCTTCGCGGAACCCGACCTTCGTGACCTCGCCGCCGACACGCGTCCGCACCGCGACCGTGGAGAAGGCGTCCACGTGTCCGACCGCCACGGCCTCGAGCGGCACGTCCTTCTTCTCGACGACGCCGGCGGTGACGGGAAGACCCGGGGGCGCCGCCGCCTTCCTGTCCTTCGCGCCGCACGAAGTGGCGAGAAATCCGACCGAAATGAGAGCGGCCAGAGGCCGGAGATTCATGGAGTTCCCTTCTTTTCGGCTGCGGGCCCGAGGTCGACGGTTCCCGTGTCGTGTGCGAGCTGTGCCACGGCGAGAAGGAATCCGGCACGGCTCCTGACGTCTTGCGCGAGCGCGGTCGCGAGGGCGCTTTCCGCGGTCAACAGGTCGAGAATGCTTCCGACGCCCTCCTTGTAGCGGCCCCGTGCAACCTCCGCCGACTCCCGCGAGCTCTCGAGGAGATCGCGCGAGGCCCGCACCTGGTGCACGGCCGTCTGGAGATTGTAGTAGCTGCTCCAGACCTGGTAGATGACCTGCTGGGCGACGGTCTCGGCCTGAGCACCGGCGGCCTCGGCGAGAGCCTCCGCCTGCCGCGTGTCGTACTGCGTCTTGAAGCCGGTGAAGACCGGCCACCGGAAGAAGAGGCCGATGGAGTAATTGTCGCCATAGGTCTGAAGGGCGTCCGAACCTTCGAACCAGGATGCGGTTGGCCGAGGCGCCCAGCGACAGAGTCGGCAGGCCGCTCGACCTGACGGAGCGGACATGACTCTGCGCGGCGAGGGCGTGGGATCGGGCGGCGGCAAGGTCGGGACGAAGCCGCGCAGCGTCGGCGATGAGGACGTCGACGGACCGCACGATCTCGTCGACGTTCTGATCCTCGGGAAGCGGTGCCGCGTCCACGGGCAGATCGATGGGCACGCCGAGCGCCGTCGTGAGCTGGCCGCGCTCGATCTCGATCTGTCCCTTGACGGTCTCGTATGCCAGGCGCTGCTGCGAGAGGGAGGTCCGGGCCTGGAGGACGTCGGCGATCGTCGCGACGCCGGCCCGGTGCCGCTCGGTTGCCGCCGCGTAGTTCTCCTCGGCCTGCTTGAGGCTCGCCTCCTGCGCCACGAGAAGCGCGCGGACGCCCTGATAGGTGTAATAGCTCTGGGCGACGAGGAGGATCAGGTCGTTCATCACGGCGTTGTGCGTGAAGTCGGCGGCGTAGAGCGACTGCTCTGCCTCGGTGATGTCCGCCGAGCGGCCGCCCAGGTCGAGAACGAGGAAGCTCAACGACGCCGTGGGCCCGTAGGTCGTCAGGAGCGTCGCGAGGCGCCCTCCGGAGGAAGTGAGTTTCTGCCTCTGGATCTGCGCGTCGAGCTCGACGGAAGGGAAGAGGGCCGATCTCTGGCTCCCGAGACCCGCCGCGGCGGAGCGCGCGAGGAGCCAGCTCTGCCGCGTGAGCGGACTGTTCCGCAGCGCGACGTCGACCGCTTCGGCGAGGGAAACCGTCCGGCCCCTGAGCTTCTCGGGCGCGAGCTCCGGCGGCGGGGGCGCGGGCGTGGGAGTGGGCGCGAGAGCCGCGGAGGGAGGAATCCACCGCGTCGCGGGTGTGTCGGGCGCGTCGGCACCCCGATGGGTACACCCGGCGAGGAGCAATGCGAGGCCGGCGGCGGCGAAAGCGCGAACGGCGGGTCTCGTCACGATCCCGTTTTACCATTGCTGCGTGGTAAACCGTCGTATCGCCCTGTCCGGCCTCGTCTGGGTTGTGCCCCTCCTGGCGGCCTGCGGCGCCACCCGGCCCATGCCCACGCTGGAAGACTATTCGTTCGGGACTTCGGTCTTCGTCGAAGAGTTGAGGAGGAACTTTCAGGCTGGGGAATTGACAGGAGGAGAGGATTCCTTAGAGGGCAAGAAGGAAAGAGAAGATTTCTTTGAAGGTAAGAGGGGAGGAGGGAGCGCCGCTCTCGAGTCGCCGGAGGCGTCGCCTTTGCGAGAGCTCCAGGAGCGATGGCGGTCCGCGTGCCATCTCCGCTGCGCTCGCTGCGGTCCGCATCATCGACCTTCAGAAGAAATCCTCTTCGGACGTGACCCTGCGCGTCGAGGTTCGCCTGCAGGGCTGGGCGCGCGCGGACGACCCGAAGCGCGTGGCGGCTGTGAGCCGTCTTCGATCTCTCTCTCTTTCGCGGAAGAGTCCGTCGACTCTTCTCCGAACGGCGCGTTGGCAGTTGCGCTCCGCTGTCGCCGTCGGCGGGGCCGCCGCGATTCAGCGCGGCATCCCTCATCTCTTCGACGAGGCCGCTTCCCGCGGCCTCGTCGCGCCGCACGAGCCCCTCGATCCCGTGGAGTCGACGAATCTCTGCCTCCCCGCGACGCATCACCACCCGGGCGTTCTCCTCGTGGACGTGGATGGGGACGGGGCCGTTGACGTCGTCGTTCCGAATCGCCGCCCGCGCCTCTTCCTGAACGACGGCACCGGCCGTTTCCGGGACGCGACGCCAGGCTCGGGGCTCGACCTCCTGCCCGAGGTGGAAGCCTCCGGCGGCGTCGCAGCCGACGTGGACGGGGACGGGCTGCCGGACCTTTTTCTCTCGAATCACTTCTCCCCGTGCCGCCTCCTGAAGAACCTCGGGAACGGGAGATTCCGCGACGTCACCGAGGACTGGGGTCTCGCCGGCCTCTCGGGGCCGTTCACCTCCGCCGTGTTCTTCGATGCCGACCGGGACGGCCGCGTCGACCTCTTCGTCGCGAGCTACGGAGACGCGCGCGCCACGGGTCCCGCCTACGACGGTCTCAACGGCATGGGCGACCGCTTTTTCCGGAACGTCGGAACGAAACGGCCATCCCTTCTTCGTGGACGAAACGGCGGCCTCCGGCCTCGGCGACATCGGCTGGGGCTTCGCCGCCGAAGCCTGCGACGCGGACGACGACGGCGACGACGATCTCTACGTCGCGAACGACTTCGGCAAGCACGCGTTCTTCGAGAACCGGTCCTCGCCCGGACATCCGCTCTTCGTGAACATCGCGAAGTCGAACGGCACCGAGGACGAGGGCTACGGCATGGGTGTCGCGTGGGGCGACTACGACGGCGACGGCCGCTGGGACCTGCACGTCTCGGATTACTGGACACCCTATCGCTGGATCCTCCGCGACTCCCGCTGGCCCATGCCGCCGCTTCCGGCCGCGGGACTCGTGCGCCGCCACATGGCGAGCGTCATGCACCGGCGATCCGGCGGCGACGCGCTCTTCCACAATCTCGGAAGTCTGAAGTTCGAGCACAGGTCGGAAGCGGCCGGGGTCGCGGACGGCGGATGGGCCTGGGGCACGGAGTTCGTGGACCTCGACGGCAAGGGTCGCGAGGACCTCCTCGTCGTGAACGGGATGTTCCGGGCCACGACGGGAGTCGACGACGAGATCTCGTTCTGGAACGGGATGGGGCGCGAGGGTGTGAACTTTCACGACGGAATCTGGGGAGGCATCGACTTCGGCGTCAACGGCATGGCCTCCAGGACGCCGAAGAAGCTGTTCTGGAACCGGGGCGACGGCACGTTCGAGGAGCGCGCGTTCGTGGAGGGATTCGACACGCTCGAGGACACGCGCGGCCTCGCATTCGCGGACCTCGACGGAGACGGCGCGCCGGAGATCGTGCTTTCGTGCTTCCGCGGCCCGCTGCACGTCTATCGCAACGGGTGGGGAAGAGGCGGCGGGCGGGTCGTCGTCCGGCTCTCCACCGATCGTGGCATGAACCGCGACGCCCTCGGCGCCGTCGCTCGCCTCACCGTGAACGGCAAAGTCCAGCTCCGCGAAGTGCGGGCCGGCTCGTCGTACCTCTCGCAGTCCTCGCACGATCTCCTGTTCGGCCTCGGCGGCGCGAAGGCAGCGGAGGTTATCGAGGTCCGCTGGCCGGACGGGAGCAGGCAGGAGCTCAAAGACGTTCCGGCTGGCACACTCGTGATGCTGGTCGAGGGAAGAGAAGAGAAGAGAGATTTGCTTAAGAGATGAAGAGAAGAACCGAGGAAGGCCACGGGCATTTTCTTATATGCGGCGGCTGCATTCGCAGCCGCCGAAAGGATGAACGTATTGCCGGGCGGCGGCTGTCAAGGGCGCGCTTCGCGCGCCGCATAGCGGTCGAAGACCCTTGACAGCCCGTCGCCCGGCGCAGATTCATTTCCCGGTGGCGGCGTAATGCCGCCGCCGATAGTAGAAATCTGATAATCCCCCTCGATGAGCCGGACTTTCTCTTTCTTCAAGCACCCTTCTAAGAAACGGTCTCTCTTCGAACGCCGCCCGTGGCACGTTGCTGCGTTGCTTGCTGCGGCTTATCTCTACTCGTCTCTTTCTTCAGCAGAAAATCCCTCTTCTCCCCGGTTTTCCCCCGAGCAGGCGTCGCGCATCCTGACGCTGCGCAACGTGGGCCTCGCGCAGCTCGAGGAGGACCGGCCGAAAGAAGCGCGCGCGACGTTCGCGAAGCTGGCGGACGCGCTGCCGGGCGAAGCGCTGCCGCTCGCGAATGGCGCGATCGCTGCACTTCGCGAGAAAGACCTTGCGGGAACGGAGGCTCTCCTCGGCAGGGCGCTCGCGCTGGGGGATCGGGCGGACCTCCATGCGATTCGCGCGCTCCTCGAAAACGAGCGAAGCCGGCCCGCCGCCGCCCGCGCCGCTCTCGACAAGGCAGCGTCCCTCGACCCGAGAGACCTGGAGTCGCGCTGGCGTTTCGCGCGAAGCGTGGAGACGGACCCGTCGGCGTCGCCGGCCGAAAAGGCCGCTCGCCGCACGCGCCTCGCCGAGATCGTCGCACGTTCGCCTTCGAATCTGCCTTCCCGCCTGAAGCTGCTCGTCCTCGAGGGCGAGGCGGGGGACGCCGCCGCGCTGTCGAAGGGTCTCGCCGAGCTGGACCCGCTCGTCTCGGACGGCGACGCGCGCGCGCGTCAGTTTCTCGGAGAAGCCAGGACGCTCCTCGGCGGCGGCGATCTCAAGGGCGCGACCGTCAAGGTTCGCGTCCTCGAGAACGTCCTGCGCGTCACGCCGCGCTACCAGCAGTCGCTGGGCGAGGTCTTCACCCAGGTCGCCGGGCTTCCGGTCGAGAGATTCTCTTCGAAGGTGGAAGAGGGGCTGCGCGCAGGCGCGGGCCCGGTGATTCCCGTGACATTTCGCGCCCCGGCTGGATCCGAAGAGACCGTCGAAAAGATTCTTCGAAAGGTGGACTTACCGAACTCGGGCACAGCGTCGACGTACCAGGTCCCGCCTCCCCACACCGCTGCTGTCTTCTTCGACTTCGACCTCGACGGCGACCTCGACGTCTACCTCTTCGCTGGAACGGTGCCCGATCGGCTTCTCCGCAACAACCTCGACGGCACGTTCACGGACGTGACGGCGAAGACCGGCGACGCGAAGTTCACGTCGAAGAGAGTCGTCGCCTCCGACGTGGACCGCGACGGCGACCCGGACCTCGTCGCGATCGACGCGAAGGGCGACGTCATCCTCAGGTTGAATCTTCGTCAGGGCGTGTTTCGGGACGTCCCGCTGGGCGTGTCTGGCGGATCCGATTTAGCGGTCGAAGACGTGAACGCGGACGGGGTTCCGGACATCGTCGTGGCGACCTCGCATGGGCTGCGTCTTCTCGTCGGCAAGGGCGATGGGAGCTTCTTAGAAGGCACGGGTAAGGATTTCACGGAAGGAATCGGCGGCGCCGCGTCCGCTGCGGCCATGCGGGCAGTTGTGCTCGCCGACTTCGACAACGACGGATTTCCGGACGTCGTGGCGGCCTCTTCGGAGGGTCTGCGCGCGTATCGCAACGTCGGGGGCGGCAAGTTCACGGACTGGCCGATCTTCTCGTCACCTTCTAAGAAATCCCCCTCTTCGTTCTCTTCGGACCTTGCAGGTGTCGAGGCTCTCCTCGCGAGCGACATCGACAAGGACGGAGATCTCGACCTCCTCGTGTCGGCGGGCGGGAAGACGAGCGTCCTCGTCAACGACGGCGGGAATGCGAACGGATGGCTGGACGTCGTTCTCGAGGGGCTGCAGACGGGCTCGGGCAAGGTGAACAAGCAGGGAGTCGGCAGCCTCGTCGAGGTGAAGGCGGGGAATCTGTACGTCGCGCGCGCCGTCAGTCTCCCCCCACGCACTTCGGCCTCGGAGCGCGCACGAAGGCCGACGTCGTGCGGGCGATATGGACGAACGGTGTGCCGCAGAGCCTGTTCGACCAGAAATCCAGATCCGTCGTCAAGGAGGTCCAGCAGCTGAAGGGCTCGTGCCCGTTCGTGTACGCGAAAAACGGCGAAACCGGGGTCTGGAACTTCGTCTCGGATGCGCTCGGGCGCTCCCCGATCGGCCTGCTCTACGACGGCGTCCACCTCGCCGGCGCGGACACGCGGGAGTGGCTCTTCATCGAAGGCGACTTGCTGAAGCCGGACGCCGACCGCCGACTCCTCGTCGACTACACCGAGGAGCTGTGGGAGGCCGCGTATCTCGACGAAGCGACGCTCGTGGCCGTCGACCACCCCGAGGGCACTGGCGTCGTCCCGAACGAGCGGACCATTCCGGGCATCACGGAAAAGAAGCTCTTCACGGTGGCGCACCCGCGGCCCCTGCGCTCCGCTTTCTCGGACGCCTCCGGCCGCTCCGAGGACGTGACCTCCCGCCTCGCGCGCCGCGATCAGATCTACGCCGGGCCGGGGCCCGAGATGTTCTATCAGGGCGTGAGGAAGGAGCATTCCGTCGTCCTCGACCTCGGCGACGTGAAAGCGGGGAATCGCGTCGTCCTCTTCCTTTCGGGCTGGATCTTCTACACGGACACGTCCGTCAACGTCTCGATCTCGCAGCGGAAGGACCTCGCGCATTTCCCGCCTCTCCTCGAGATTCCGGACGGCGCGGGCGGCTGGAGAGTCGCGATGGAGTCGTTCGGGTTCCCGGCGGGGAAGACGAAGACGATGCCTGTCGACCTCACCGGCCTGATAGATCCGAAAGACCCGCGCGTTCGCATTCGCACCACCATGGCGATCTTCTGGGACGAGGCTTTTATCACGGTGAACGATCCGACAGTCGACGTCGTTTCGACGCCGCTCGCTCCGTCCTCGGCGGTCCTCTCCGACCGCGGCTTTCCGCGCGGCTATCGAGAGACTCCGGACGGACCCGAATTGTTCGACCACGGCGACGTCTCGACCGCCCCGCGCTGGGAGGACGTGGCCGGCCGCGTCACGCGCCTCGGGGACGTCACGGAACTGCTCACGAAGACCGACGACCGCTGGGTCGCGTTCAAGGGCGGCGACGCGATCCGCATCACGTACGACGCTTCGAAGCTGCCCCAGCTCGCGCCGGGCTGGCGCCGCGACTACATCCTCGTCTCCGACGGCTGGGACAAGGACTTCGACAAGAACACGGTCACGGGCCAGTCCTACGAGCCCTGGCCCTTCCACGCGATGTCGGCGTACCCCTATCCGCCCACCGAGCACCATCCCGATCCGAAGTTCCTCCAGGAGACGCTCACGCGAAGAGTCGGGCCCGGGCGCTTCCGAAGCGCGCTGGGGGAAAGATAGTTTTGCCCACAGCAGCCGCCGCATATAAGAAGAAATCGACAGCGCGGGCGGCTGCTGCGGCGCTGCTCGTCGCGCTTCTCCTGTCGCCTCGCCCCTCTTACCCATTCATAGAATCTTCTTCTTCCTCTTCCTCTTCTCTTCCTCCCATCCGCTTCACCGACGCGACGAAGCGCGCGGGGCTGAGCTTCAAGTTCAAGACCGACCTCCGACGGGGGCGGAACCTCGCGACGATGGGCGGAGGCGTGGCGATGGGAGATTGTGACGGCGACGGATTTCTCGACCTCTTCTTTACAGGGTCGGTCTCGAACGGCAAAAAGCCGGAGGCGGGGCCGTGCGGCATTCTCTATCGCAACCGCGGGGACGGCACGTTCGAGGACGTGACGGCGCGGTCGGGAATCCGATCCTGCGGCTGGACGATGGGCGCGTCGTGGGCCGACCTCGACGGCTCGGGGCGCCTCGATCTGATCGTGACCGGCGTCGGAAAGACGTCTTTCTGGAAGAACCTCGGGGACGGGACGTTTCGCGAGGAGAGCGCCGCCCGCGGTCTCGTCGCGCCGAACTACGCCGTGGGCCTTGCGGCGGGGGACGTCGACGGAGACGGGCGCGTCGACCTCTACGTCGTCGGGTATCTCGACACGGACTACCGGAAAGAACTGTCCTTTCCGCAGCTTCAGGTGCGGATGCCGGAGGACTACGACGGCCAGCCGGCGACGCTCCTCGTGCAGGATGGAGGCGGGCGTTTCCACGAACGCTCGAAACCCGCCGGCGTGACGAACGCGGGAGGCCGCGGGCTCGGCGCGGTCTTCTTCGACTACGACGGCGACGGCCGGCCCGACCTCTACGTCGCGAACGACCGCTCGTCGAACGTGCTTTACCGCAACCGCGGAGACGGCACGTTCGAGGATGTGACGGTGGAAGCCGGCGCGGGCGCGCGCGACCAGAGGGTCGCGCGCGCCGGCATGGGGATCGCGGTCGGAGACGTGGACGGCGACGGGCGGCCCGACATTCTCGTCACGAACTTCGCCGGAGAGCCGGACACGCTGTACCGAAACGTGGACGGCGTGCTCTTCGACGATGCGACCGAAGCTTCCGGGTTGGACCGGGCCTCGCTTCCGCACGTGCAGTGGGGAACCGACTTCGCAGACCTCGACGACGACGGCCGCATGGATCTCGTGGCGGCGTCCGGCCACCTCGTGCCGCGCATCCTTCTCACGTTCGCGAAGTTCTTCCGGAAGAACGGCCTGGGCGTCTACGGCCTCGGCGACCACTCCTACGAGCAGCCGCCGCTCGTCTGGCGCAACGAAGGGCACGGCCGCCTCGCGGACGTCACGCCCGGATCGGGCGACTGGGCGGCCCTGCGTCTCTCGGCCCGGGGGCTCGCGGCCGGCGACGTGGACGGCGACGGCCGTCTCGACGTCGCGATCGCGGCGATTTCGGGCGGCATCCGGCTCATGAAGAACTCGACGGCATCGCGGACCCATGCGCTCGAGATCCTGCCGGTCGCCGGGGCGGAACGTCGCACGGTCCTCGGGACGAAGGTCGCCGTGACGGCGGGCGGACTCCGGCAGGAGCAGGAGTTCATCCTTCGGCCCTCGTACGCCTCGGGCTCGTGGGTGCCGCTGCACTTCGGGCTCGGCGACGCGACGACCGCGAGGATCGAAGTGGTCGCGCCGGGCGAAACGATCCCCACGCTGAGCTTCGACTCGGTCGCGGCCGACCGCCTCTACACCCTATGCGACGGGAAGCTCCAGGAGAAGAGAGGATTTCTTAGAAAGTAAGGGGGAGAAAGAAGAGGAGAAGAGGGGAAGAGGGAAGGGACGAAGAGCGGTGCCGAGGCGAGGGTCTCAAAGCATGAACTGCCGAATGGAGCCACAGACCGACAGCAGTTGAGGCCTGTCCATGCGGGTGATGATGTTTCGGATGACCGATCCCATCACCCGGAGCGCGCCCGCCAGCCCGAGGTCCGCCGACTGCTCCACGATGAAGCCGGTCTTGGCGAGTTTCAGCGGCTTCATGAAGTAGTAGTCCATCCCGCTGTTCGTCAGCTCCACGACCACATCTGCCAGGGCGCCACGGTGCGCGGTCGCATCCTGAGCCTGCTCGAGCGCGCCGAGGACGGACAGCGTCCTCTTGCGGAGGTCGGGGGAGTAATAGAAGCGCAGGAACGGCTTCGACGACGCCCGGGTGAGTTCGAAGACGCCTTGGTGGTCCGTTTGCCCGGCGATGCGGACTTGCGTTTCGCCGCAGGAGCCATGCTCTCGATGATACGACCGAGTCGTTGGACGGCTGTCTCAAGGAAAGGATCCAAGAGGATTTTCTTAGATGGGGAAGAGGGGCGCGCCAGCGCTTGTGCTCGCCGCGCCGAAACCCTGCCGCGCGCCTTCCGTATTCACCCTCTAAGAAAAACTGCATGCCTGAAGGGAGGCATCTCCATGAAGCGTCACCCGAACCGCCCTCGTCGCTTTCGTCCCTGCTTTTCTCGCTTTCGCCCCGGCCGCATCCGGCCAGCCGCGGCCGATCGTGCTGCCGGACACGAGTCCAAAGGCGTCCGTTACCCAGAGCGTCGGGCTGGCCGAGTTCAAGGTCACGTATTCCCGGCCCGCCGTGAACAAGCGAAAGATCTGGGGCGAGCTGGTGCCCTACGGCGACGTCTGGCGCGCCGGCGCGGACGAGAACACGACGCTCACCGCCTCGGCGCCGTTCACGTTCGGCGGCAAGGCGGTGCCCGCGGGCACGTACGGCCTTCACCTTCTGCCGTCTGAAGGCGGCGACTGGACGGCCATCCTGAGCTCGGAGTCGAAAGCCTGGGGCAGCTTCAGCTACGACCAGAAGGAGGATGTCGCCCGGGTGAGCGTCAAGCCCGAGCCGGCGGAGTTCGTCGAGCGGCTCGTGTTCACGTTCGACGAGCCCACGAACGAGGCGACGGCCCTCGCGCTGCGCTGGGAAAAGCTCCGCGTCGCCGTTCCCATCGCCATCGACGCGAAGCAGGTCACGCTCGCCAGCATCCGCGAGCAGCTGCGCGGGCTGCCGCGCTTCGGATGGCAGGGCTGGAATCAGGCGGCGAACTGGTGCGCCCGCAACAACGTGACGACGGACGAGGCGATGGCCTGGGCGGACCGGTCCCTCTCGATGCAGAAGACCTTCGCGAACCTGCGGACGAAGGCCTTGCTCCTCGAGAAGAAAGGCGACGCGAGGACAGCGGGCGCCTTGCGTGCCGAGGCCCTGCCGCTCGCCACCGAAGCGGACATCAACAACCTCGGGTACCAGCTCCTCGGCGAGGGCAAGAACGCCGAGGCCCTCGACTTCTTCCGCAAGAACACGAAGGACCATCCGCAGTCGTGGAACGTCTGGGACAGCCTCGCCGAGGGCCTCGAGAAGTCGGGCGACAAGAAGAGCGCGCGCGAGAACTACGAGAAGGCGCTGACCATGGCCCCGGAGGACCAGAAAAAGCGCCTCAACGCCACGATCGCGAGGCTGAAATAAGCCGGGTAAGGCCGCTCTTCAACGGCTTCCCGTCGGCGTCGACCCCTTAAAGGTATCTCCGTCCTACTTCAGCTTCGCGTTCTCGATGATGACGGGGTACGCGTAGCCGGCGCCGAAGTCCTTGTCGACCGAGACCGTGCCGCTCAGCGTCACGACGTCCCCGACTTTCGCAGTCGCGTCCGTCGTGACGGCGAGGTCGTTGTCCTTCGTGGCTTTCGAGCCGGAGCCGTCGCGAACGTGGAGCCAGTTCTTTCCCATCACGCCGGCCGTGACCTTGACGACCTTCCCCTTCACGGCGATGTCCTTGCCCGCGAGCGCTGCGCGCAGCGCCCAGAGCTCCGCGACGGTCTTCGCGTTCGCTCCTTCGGCCTTCGGGACCTTCACGTCCGGCGCGTCATCGGGCCCGCCCGCCGCCTGGCCGTGCTGGGCGGCCATCTGCTCCCTCGTCGCGGTCGCGGGCGACCACCGACGGCGCGTGGTCAGCCATCATCGCCGCCGGCGCCACCGCGGCGTCCGGAGAGCCGCCCGGGGCCGCGAGGACGCCGAACACGATCTTGTCGAAAGTCCGGTTCAGCGTCTTGCTCTCGAAGCCGTCCATCGTCATCGCGTTGGCGACGGTGACGTTGTCGCCCTTGGCGATCTTCGTCTTGTTCACCGCGGCCCATATCTCGCCGGACGAGGTCTTGAGGCGCATGTAGGTGTAGTCGGACGCGGGCATCGTCTCGAGCACCGTGCCCGAAACGGTCAGGAGCTGGGGCTGCGCCGCGGCCGGGGCCTCCGCGGCAGAAGAGGCCACGGCGGGCGCCTTGCCCTGAGGACTCGGCGAGCCGGTAGCCGGGGCGTCTTTCTTTGCGCAAGCTGAAGAAAGAACGAGGACGACGAGGATCAGGATCGAACGCATAGGCAGGGTCCCCTTCATGAACTGGTTTTTCTTCGAGCGCCTCAGCTCGGATGGGCGTCGTCGACAGACGCCCGCTCCGGCGCCGTTGCGACGATCATAAATGTATTGCGCCCGGATATCGAAACTAAAGCACCTTGATCATTTAAGTCCCCCGCACCGCTTGTAGCCTGTCGATCAGTGAGGATTCCGCGCATAGCGGATCCTTCCAGGGAGGTTCGAAGATGAAGAAGTCCCTTATCCCGGTCCTGGCCGCGATTGCGGCCATGGGCGTCGGCACGGCCGCCTTCGCCACGATGGACGCGCAGAAGCAATTCGCGTCCGCCTATCCGGACGCGAAGGCACTCACGAAGTGCTCGACGTGTCACACCAAGGCGATGCCCAAGAAGGGCGAGGGAGACGTGAACGCGTACGGAAAGGCTCTCGGGAAGGCCGACAAGAGCGGCAAGTACGACTTCGCGAAAGTCGAGAAGGCGGACAGCGACGGTGACGGCGCGTCCAACCTCGATGAGATCAAGAAGGGAACGAACCCCGGCGATCCGGCCTCGAAATAAGACTTTCAGACCGGGCTCGGGAAGAGGGAATTCCCGGGCCTGCCAGGGCCCTCAGTGCGTTTTCGGCGGCTCGGGAGGGGTGCGCCTGAGCCGGGCGATCAGAGGCAGGGACTTTCCGTCGCGGCGCACGTCGAGCGTCACGCGATCTCCCCAGCGTTTCACGGCGAAGAGCGTCGCGAGCGATTCCTTGTCGGGCACGGGCGAGCCGTCGAGCGCCAGAAGCTGATCCCCGGTTTTCGCACCGGCCGCGGCCGCAACCGAATCCTTCTCGACGTCGATGACCGAAAGCGGCTCTCCCCCCTTTCCCTCGCGCGTCGAGAGGCCCAGCGTGGGATAGAGCGGCGCCGCCTCACGCGGAACGCCCCAGAGGTAATCCGCAAAGGAGGCGCGAACGGAGACCGGTTCGCCCTTCTCTCCCGGGACCTCGATTGGAACGAGAGAGGCCGCGGGCTCCTCGAAGAAGGCCCTCGCCTGCCTCTGGATGCCGAGCCCGTAGACGACGTGGCCCGAGCCCGCCAGGAGCACGAGAACCGCTGCTGACGGAGCGGACTTGAGAGCGTTGGCGGCATTGAAGGCCATCGTGGCGTCCCACGTGCATTGCGCGCGGAACATCCCCTCGAACGCCTCTTCCGAGAGGCCGCTGTGCAGGCCGGCATCGGCCCCGAAGAATGCCTTGAAGAGCCTGCGATGCTCGTCGCTGTCCGTGTCGACGCGCGCGGGGACGTGAGCCGCCTCCTCCGGCGTCAGGTTCGCGAAGCCCTTCTTGCGCACGGCGGCGACGACCTCCCGTGGCGCATTCACACCGGCGAGAACCAGGGCCCGGTCTCTCGCGAACAGGAAGATGTCTCGGTAGTAGCCCCAGTTGTAGGCCCAGTTTCGATACCACCGCGACAGGGCGAGGAAGCCGTCTTCGGTGAGCTGTCCCTTCGACCAGCGGTCGAGCCAGGCCTGCTCCGTGTACGGGTACATCTCGAGGCCGACACGCACCGGACGTCCGGTCGCAACGAGAGCTTCCAGGATACGGCGCTCCACTCGGTGGGACTCGATCCTCGTGTGCCCCTCTCCCACGAGAAGGAGACGGACCTTTCCGAGACGCGCGGCGAGCTCGTCCGGAGTGAGGACGTCGCCGGTCCTGGTGTCGACGATCGCGTCGAGCGTCACGGTCACGTGGCGGTCGCGCCGGGCCGGGTCGCCGACGGCGAGATCCAGCGGCTCGTCGGCGGCCCGTGCGGCGGATCCGGCGGCGAGGCCGAGAGCGAGAGTCAGGGCGAGATGAACCGAAAGGAGAGCCGTTCGCTTCATGGACTTTCGTCTCTGCGGCGCTCAGGGGAGCGTCGCGAGTCCCTCCATCTCGTCGGTCGTATAGACGTGCCTGCCGGCCGGGCGTTCGCGCGCGACGACGACCATCGCGCGCGCGACGGTGTCCGCCTTGATCGGCCGAAATTTTCGGGCGGGTCCGACGAAGGCGATTGAGAAGAGGCGAGCGGCCGCGATCCCGAGCCGTCTCCGCCGGGCGCTTCTCGCTCCTCCAGCCGATCAGGAACGACGGCCGGAAGAGGTGGACTCCCGCGAAGCCGAGCTTCGCGACGGCTTCCTCCGCCTCGCCCTTCACGCGGCTGTAGAAGAAGCGCGACTTCGGGTCGGCGCCGATCGCGCTCACGAGATAGAAGTGGTCCGCGCCCGTGCGGAGGGAGGTCTCCGCGAGGCGCACGACGTATTCGTAGTCGACCTTCCGGAACGCCGCCTCGGAACCGGCCTTCTTCATCGTCGTGCCGAGACAGCAGAAGACGTCGTGCCCGCGCGGGAAGGCCGACATCCGGGCGAGCCGGTCGAAGTCGACGGTTCGCTGCTCGAGCCGCTTGTGGATCACGTTGATCGGGCCGCGGACGAACGCGACGACGTGCTCGTGCGAGTCCGCTCGCGAGAAGGCGGCGCAGGCAATGCCCGCCGACGAGGCCGCTGGCGCCCGCCACGATGGCCGTGCGTTCTGACATGACGTGGCTTCCTGATTGTAGGCGAGAATCCGGTGTGCGCACGGTCGAAACGATCCTGACCCTTCTCGTCCTCACGACGGCGCTCGCGTTCCTCGCGCGCAAGGTGAACGTGCCGTATCCGATCGTTCTCGTCGTGGCCGGGATGGGGCTGGGGTTCGTCCCGTCTCTTCCGCACGTGACGCTCGACCCGCAGATCGTCTTCCTGCTTTTCCTGCCGCCCATCCTGTACGCAGCCGGGTACTTCACCTCGTGGCGCGACTTCCGGACGAATCTCTTCTCGATCACGCTCCTGGCCGTGGGACTCGTCATCGCGACGACGACGGCGGTCGCCGCGGCTGTCCACGCGCTCGTCCCGGGAATCGCGTGGCCCGTGGCCCTCGTGCTCGGCGCGATCGTCTCGCCGCCGGACGCCATCGCCGCCACCGCGATCGCGCAGCGGCTGCGGCTTCCGCGGCAGATCGTGACCATCCTCGAAGGCGAGAGCCTCGTGAACGACGCCACGGGCCTCGTGCTCCTGAAGTTCGCGACGGCCGCCGTCGTGACGGGCTCGTTCTCGATCGCGTCCGGCGTTCTCGAGTTCCTGCTCCTCGTCGGCGGGAGGCATCGCGGTGGGGCTCGCGATGGGGTTCCTCTTCGTCTGGGTCCAGCGCTTCCTCGACGAGCCGATCCTCGCGACGACGGCGTCGATCCTCGTCTCGTTCCTCGTCTACATCGTAGCGGAACGGCTGCACGTCTCGGGCGTCCTCGCCGTCGTCGTGGGCGGGCTGCTGCAGGGGCGCTACGTGCCGCACATCTGGTCGTCCGCGACGCGACTCGAGGGAACAGCCGTCTGGCAGACGCTCGTATTCCTGCTCAACGCGCTCGTGTTCGTCCTCATCGGGCTCCAGCTCCCGATGATCCTCAAGCGGCCTCGACCAGCCCTGGCCCACCGTCGTGGACGGCGTGTTCGCGGCGTTCGGCGCGATGGTGCTCGTCCGCCTCGCGTGGATGTTTCCGGGCGCGTATCTGCCCGCGATTCCTCTCGGAGAGCTTCCGGAAGACGCACCCGTACCCGCCCTGGCAGGCCGTGACGATCGTGGGCTGGGCCGGAATGCGCGGCGTCGTCTCGCTCGCGGCCGCGCTCTCGCTGCCGTTCACCCTGGCGGACGGAAGCCCGTTCCCGGCGCGCAACTTCCTCGTCTTCCTCACGTTCTCGGTCATCCTGGGCATCGCTCGTGATCCAGGGGCTCACGCTGCCGCCTCTCATCCGCTGGCTCCGCGTCGCGGAGGACCGGACCTCCGAGCGCGAGGAGCGCCACGCCCGCCTCACGCTCGCCGAGGCGGCGATCGGGCATCTCGACGGAAAGCTGGACGAGGGCGCGCTGCACGCGCACCAGGTGCATCCCGTGAGGCAGGAGTACGTGCAGAGGGTGCGGGCGCTGAAGGGGCTCGAGGGCGACGTGCCGGCGCCGGGCTCGCGACGGTCGGCGCCACGAAGGCGCTGCGCCGCGAGGCGCTCGACGTCCAGCGCGATCAGCTCCTGCGCCTCCGGAAGGAGGAAGTCATCGGGGACGACGTGCTGACACCGGATCCAGTACGAGCTGGACCTCGAGGAGATGGGGCTCGGTGACGAACTCCTAGCGGTTCACTGCCACCGGGACTTCTCCCTCGACCCAGCGGTAGAGGCCGGGGGCGAGATCCTTCGCCGAAGCCGTCGTGCGTCCGGCCAGCGGACGTCGACCGAGTCGGCCTTCGCGGCCGAGCCGAGGCCGATGACGACGCGTCCTGTCGCTCGCCGAGAGGTAGCCGTCGCCGCCCGAGACCTCGTCGCGCGCTTCTGGCCGCCCACCGTGGAGACGACGCGGGCTCCGAGGGCGCCGCGGTTCTTCGTTTTCGTCGCGAGCTGGAGTCGCACGGCGCGCGCGGGCGTCTCCGTGACGTTCCGGAAGACGTGCGCGGGGCCGCCGTTCTCGGTCACGACGAGGTCGGGCCGGCCGTCGCCGTCGAGATCGGCCACGGCCAGGCCGCGCCCGACGATCGGGACGAGGAAGCTCGCGCCGGCCTGGGACGACACGTCGGCGAACCGGCCCGGCGCCGAGCCCGCGGAAGAGGAGCGGCGGCTGGCGGTACGTGACGGTCGGCTGGACGTCCTGGACCGACGTTTCCACGTGCCCGTTCACGCCCACGAGGTCGAGGACGCCGTCGAGGTCGAAGTCGGCGAACGCGACGCCGAACGTGAGCGGCAGGAGCGACGTCCGCCCGATGCCGCTTTGCACGGACTCGTCCACGAAGAAATCGCCCTTCGGCCCGGCGCTCCAGACGGACCACATCTCGTTCGAGAAGTTGCCGATCACGAGCGAAGTGCCGCCGTCGTTCTTCGTGTCTCCGAACGCGACGCCCATCGCCCCGCGCGCGCGGCCGTCCTCTCCGACGGCGACGCCGGCCTCGACGGCCACGTCCCGGAACATCGGGATGCCGTTCACGGTCTTCTCGTTCCGGCAGAGGTTGTTCGGGGACGTGTCGTTCGCGACGACCATGTCGATGCGGCCGTCGCCGTCGACGTCGCGCACGGCCACGCCGAGGGCCTTGCCGAGCGGGTTCACGAGGCCCGCTTCCTTCGTGACGTCGCGGAAATGCCCGCCGCCGAGGCCCTTGTAGAGGCGCGACGGGACGCCGTTGTAGCGCTCGGGCGTGCAGTAGGACTTCGTCTTCCCGTCCAGCGAGCAGTACATGTCGGTCTTCGGCGTCCAGTTCGACGTACTGGCCGACGAAGAGGTCGAGGACGCCGTCGCCGTCGAAGTCCGCGAACGCCGCCGACGTGCCCCAGCCCGCGCCGACGAGGCCGGAGCCCTTCGTCGCGTCGCGGAAGCGGCCCTTTCCGTCGTTCAGGAGAAGACGGATGTCGTCGAGGCCCGTGATGACGACGTCGGGAAACCCGTCGTCGTTCACGTCGCCGACGGCCACGCCCATCCCGAAGAGAGAGATTGCGAGCCCGCTTTCCGCCGTGCGGTCCTCGAAACGGATCGCGCCGCCGGGTTCCGTGACGTTCCGGTAGAAGGCGAGTGTGGGCTGTCCCGCCGCGCCGCGTGGATCGCCCGGCCAGTAGCGGCCGTTCACGAAGAGAAGGTCGACGCGGCCGTCGCCGTCCGCGTCGAAGGCGGCGACGCCGGAGCCCATCGTCTCCGGCATCCACTTCTTTCCGGCGGCGCCGTTCACGTGCGCGAACGTGACGCCCGACCCCTTCGTCACGTCCTCGAACCGGATCGACGAGACGGCGCGAGTGGGCTCGGGAGCCGGGGTCGGGGAGACGGGCTTCACCTCAGGTTTCCTGACACGCGACGGCGGCGAACGCGCACGCGAAGAGAAGCAGGAGGAGATTCCTTCGAACGATCATGGGGAGGAATCGTATCCGAAGGGACCATGCCGGCGGAAAACGGGTAGAGTTCGCCTCCATGAAGACGATCTCTCGCCTCGTCTCCGACGCGGCCGTTCTGCTTTGCGTTTGCGCTTCCTTCCGCCTCCTTGGCGAGGCGCCCGCGGCGCCGGAGGCGCCGAAGGTGCGCCTGCCGGCGGGAGCCGTGCCGCTCGGCTACACCGCCGAGCTCTGGATCGATCCGTCCCAGGAGACGTTCAGAGGGAGGATTCAGATTCGGATTTCCTTGAAAGGGGAATCCGACACGCTGTGGCTGAACGGAAAGGAGCTCACGGTCGAGTCGGTGTCGGCGCTCGCGGCGGACGGAGCGAAAGACGCCGTCGCGGCGGAGGCGTCGGCCGCGGGTACGGACTTCGTCCGTATTCACTTTCAAAGAAATCTTCCGCCGGGCGAATATGCCGTGACGCTTGCCTACAAAGGCCGCCTCGAGCTCAAGGACACGGAAGGCCTCTTCCGACAGAGGGAGGGGGACGACTGGTACGTCTTCAGCCAGTTCGAGTCGATCTTCGCCCGGCGGGCGTTCCCGTGCTTCGACGAGCCGGGATTCAAGTCCCGTGGCAGCTCGCGCTGCACGTTCCGAAGAGTCTCGTCGCCGTATCGAACACGCCGGCCCACTCCGAGACGGACGAGGCCGGCGGGATGAAGAAGGTGCTCTTCGAGCGGACGAAGCCGCTTCCGAGCTATCTGATCGCGCTCGGGGTCGGCCCCTTCGACATCGTGCCGGCGGGAACTGCCGGCAGGAACAGGTGCCGATCCGGATGATCGTCCCGAAGGGGCGAGGCGCCGACGCGCGCTGGGCGGTGGAGTCCACGGGCCCGATCCTCGATCTGCTCGAGACGTACTTCGACATCCCGTACCCGTACGAGAAGCTCGACCACCTCGTCATCCCCCAGACCGTCGGGTTCGGGGCCATGGAGAACCCGGGTCTCGTCACGTACGTCTCGACGTCCATCCTGGCGAAGCCTGCCGACGAAACGATCCGCTTCCGGCGGCAGTACGCGGGCGTCTGCGCCCACGAGACCGCGCACCAGTGGTTCGGCGACCTCGTGACGATGGCCTGGTGGGACGACGTGTGGCTGAACGAGTCGTTCGCGACGTGGATGGCGAGCAAGATCATCGGCCGCTGGAAGCCCGAATGGGGCTCGCGCGTGGCGCGCGTGGGAACGCGCTCGTTCGCGATGGACCTGGACTCGCTGGTCGCGGCCCGGCGCATCCGCCAGCCCATCGAATCGAACGACGACATCGACAACGCGTTCGACGGGATCACGTACCAGAAGGGCGGCGCGGTTCTGGACATGTTCGAGGCGTGGGTCGGTGAGGAGACGTTCCGGAAGGGCGTCCACGCATACCTGAAAGCCCACGCGTTCGGCAACGCGACGGCAGCCGACTTCGTCGAGTCGATCGCCTCGGCGGCGAAGAACCCGGCCGTGAACGCGGCCTTCTTCTCGTTCCTCGACCAGCCGGGCGTCCCGCTCGTGACCGCCGATCTGGCCTGCACCGGGGGCCCGCCGCGCGTTCTCCTTTCGCAAAAGCGTTTCCTGCCCACGGGCTCGTCGGGCTCGAGAAAAGAGACGTGGCGGATTCCCGTCTGCGCGCGGACCGGCGAGGCCGGGTCCGCTCCCGTCTGCACGCTGCTCGCGGAGGAGAAGGGAACGCTCGCGCTTTCGGGAGTGTGCCCCGAGCGGGTCGTCGCGAACGCCGCTTCAGCCGGCTACTACAGGGTGCTCTACAAGGGGAGCATGCTCGGGAAGGTCCTCGCCGATTCCGGGAAGCACCTCTCGCCGGCGGAGCGCATCGGCGTCCTGACCGACGTCGCGGCTCTCGCGCGCACGGGCGACGTGCCGATGGCGACGGCTCTCGCGCTCGTGCCCGCATTCGCCGGCGACCCGGACCGGCTCGTCGTGGAAGCGATGGTCCGCATCGCGGCCTCTCCGCGGGATCTCTTCGTGACCGACGAGCTGCGCCCGAACTACCGGCGCTTCGTTGCCGACGCGTTCGGCGCCCGGGCGCGCGCCCTCGGCTTCAAGTCGAAGCCCGGAGAGGACGAGGACACGAAGCTCCTCCGGTCGGCCGTGGTGGGCCTCGTCGCGGAGGACGCGGACGAGCCGGCTCTCGTCGCGGAGGCGGTCTCGCTCGCGAGGAAGTGGCTCGCGGACCGTGGGGCGATCGAGGCGGAGATGCTCCCGACGGTGCTGACCGTGGCGGCCCGCCACGGCGACGCCGAGCTGTTCACGGCTTTCGTCGCGGAGGCCAAAGCGTCGAAGGACCGGCGCGAGCGGGGCCGGATCCTCGCGGCGATTGGCGCGTTCCGCGAGCCGTCCGTGCAGAAGCTCGCGCTGAGTCTCACGCTGTCGCCGGATTTCGACGCGCGCGAGTCGATCGCGGTGCTCCGCGAGGCGGCCTCCGACCGCGTCACGCGCGAGGGCGCGTGGGTCTTCATGAAGGCGAACTTCGACGCGCTCGTCGCACGGCTTCCGCGCGATTCGCCCGCCGGCTTCCCGCAGCTCGCCGTCGGCTTCAGCGACGAGGCGCACCGGGCGGACGTCGCGGCTTTCTTCAAGGACAAGGCCGCGAACTACTCCGGGGGCCCGCGCCGCCTCGCGCAGTCGCTCGAGCAGATCCAGCTCAAGACCGCGCTCCGCGCCGCCCAGCAGGAGAGCGTGGCCAGCTTCCTGAAGAGCTATCCGGCCAGACCCAGGATCGACGTCCGGCCGCAGGCGGGAATGTAGCGGGCCGGCGGCGCGATCAGCGTTCGTCCGGTATCTTCGCGAACGTCCGGATCAGCACCACCGTCCAGCCGGCCGAGAACACGAGATACGAGACGAGCACCGGCAGGAAGTAGTTCGTGGCGAGGTTCCCGCTGCGGCTCGCCAGGGACGTGAGCTCGAAAACGACGAGCAGAAACAGCACCGTCGCGCACGCGAAAACCTCGAAGGACGACGCGAGCCGGTCCATCGTCTCCTCACGCCGCTCCGGCGCGAGCCAGTAGCCCTTGTTCGGAAGGTTGACGAGGCTCGCGGGCGTGGACTTCAGGAGCCGGGGAATCCCGAGGAAGAGCGCCGCGATCAGGAGCGTCACTCCGACCTGAATGAGGAAGAACTCGTCGCGGGAGGCCCAGGAATTGGGACGGCCGGCCGCGTCGAAGTGCGACGGGACCCGGCTCGGCGCCGAATTCCACTGGCGCGCGGCTTCGAAGAGGGACAGGAGGACGAGGCCCAGAAGGAAGAGACGCGACCGGGTCATGTCGCTACGCCGATCGCCTGGGCCCGCGCAACCATGCCGACAAGATGCTCACGGGGTGGTTCAGGAACAGCAGAAGCCGACCGCCCAGGCTCGTGGGCTCCCGGAAGACACCGCATTGCCGGAGGACGGTCGCCCGGTCGTAGTAGATCCGCTCTCCCGCGAGCTTGCCGTCCTCGTCGAATGTGTAGACCCCGCAGAGCGGAAATTCCAGATGCCGGCCGGTTGCGGGGAGATCGCGCCAGGTTCCGCCGTGCGTGCCGCGAATCAGGCACTCGACGACGACCGCATCGCCGCTCACGTGTTCCTGACTGACTGCGATCTCCAGGTCCGGAAGAGCCCGGAGCAGCTCTTCGTAGAAGGACCGGACCCCATCCAGCCCGATGTGGTGCTCGTCCCATGGCTCGTCGTCGTACCTCGCAGATGACCCGAACGTCCCCATGACCGCGGCCAGATCATGGGCATTCTCGAAACGGATGTGGTCGCGGACCATCCTGAGCTTGTCACCGGGCGCCGCGCCGTTCGCCTCGTGAGCCATCGCCGGGCGTTCCGATTCAGGCCTCCGAAGACTCACGAGCTCACTCGGGAATCTGGATCGCGGCGACCGGCACGCGCCTTCGCTGCCTTTTGTCCCGCGGCCGTCTTCGGCGTTTCGGGCTTCGCGAAGGGACGCGGGGCGCCCGTCGGCCGGTCGTCGTGCAGGACCATCTCGTTCGGCGGGACGGCGGCTCTTGTATGCGTAGCCCTTCGGCCCGATCTCGGCGATCCAGGGCGGCTCGACGGCCTTCGCGGGGACGGGCTCGTCGTGGACGTGAATCGGAAGCGATTCGCGGTTGTCGTACGGGTGAGTCCGCCGGTATTCGGCGAGGACGGCCCGCGACGATTCGTCGTCCTTGAAGAAGCGGTACCACTTCTCCTCGGCTGCGGCCTCCTCCGCCCGGCCGAGCGCCTTCAGGCACAGCATCGCGTTGTAGTGCGCCGCGAGGTCCTCGCCGTCGATCGCGAGGACCCGGTCGATGAAGGGGAGCGCGTCCGCGTAGCGGCCGGCGAGGTACAGCACGCGCGCCCTCTGGTTCAGGACGACGCGGTCCTTCGGGAACTTCCTGTCCACGCGCTCGAGGTCGGCGAGCGCGTCGTCGAGCCGGCCCTCTTCCTTGGAGACGAGCGACCGGAAGAACGCCGTCTTCGGCCAGCCGGGGCGGCGTGTCTCGGCCTCGGCGAGGGCGAGCTTCGCGGCCGGGCAGGTCGCCTTCGTTGATCTTCGCGCGCGCGAGGTTCAAGGGGCCGTCGGGCTTTTCCTTCGCGATCTCGGCCACCTTCGTGAAGGCCGCCGAGGCGCCCTTGAGGTCGCCCTGCAGCAGGAGGCCGATGCCGTAGTCGTTCCAGCGGATCCAGCCCTTCTCGGGCCAGTCGGGATTGCCGCGCTTGACGTCCGTCGCGAGCGTTCCGTCCGGCGCGGGCGCGACGGGCAGCGTCACCGTGTCGGAGGAGATGGCCGTGACCGGAAGCGGGATCGCGTCCTTGCCGTGGACGAAGATCGAATAGTCGCGCGAGAACTTGCGGTAGTTCGCCGCGGCCGAGAGCGTGACGGAGCCTTTCGCGTCGGCGGGCACCTTGAAGCGGTAGTGGACGACGCGCGCGGCGCCGGGCCCGATCGCGTTGTTGTAGAGCGGGACGTGGATGTCCTGCGGCTGCCGCCGGTCCATCGCGGTCCCGTCGTGCGCGATGACGAGCTGGCCCAGCTTGCTGGCGGCCGGGTCGAGCCGCAGGTTCGCGTCGAGCGTGCCCGACTCCATGAGGCTCCGCTCCCCGTTCTTCGCGTGGAACTCGACCCACGTCTCGTTGCTGTCGGCGGTGCCGTTCGTGTACGGGTGGCCGAGCGTGCGCGTGCGGATCACGACCTCCGCGTCCACCGTCTCGCCGGGCTTCACGGCCGGCAGCGTCGGGCCGAGCGGGATCGTCTTCCCGTCGCGCTTGATCGCGAAGACGTCGATGGAGAGCGATCCGACCAGGACCTTCTTCCGGATGTCCTCGATCGTGTCCTTCTCGCCGCGGAACGCCGGCAGCGCCGTGTTCGCCGCGGGGAAGAGATGGTCGTGGAGCTTTCCGTCCCGGTTGCCGAACTCCTGCGAGGCGACGAGCGGCAGGTGGCAGTCGCGGCAGGCCTTCGTCTGCGGCGGGTCGTAGAACGAGCGCACCGCGAAGCCGGACACGCCCGAGTCCTGCCACAGGTCGTAGTGGTTCTGGCCGCGCAGCCAGTGGTACTCGTTGAGCGGCGGCAGGAGGCCGACCTTGTGGCACGTCGCGCAGAACTCCGGCGTCCGCATGAACGGCTTCATGAACGTCTCGCGGTGGAGCGAGGGCTCCATGCGGATGAGGAGCTTGTTGACCTCCTTGAGCGCCTTGCTCTTCGTGAACGCGAAGGGGTACTGCTTGCTCTCCTCGACGACGTAGCCGCCGTTGCCGCGGACGTCCTTCATCTCGGCGATCGAGTGGCAGGCCATGCACGCGAGCCCCTGCTGCGCCTCGAACTGGTCGTACGAGAAGGACGCCATCGTGGCCTTGCCCATCTGGCCCGTGAAGAGGACGACGGGATCGTGGCAGCCGGCGCACCACTTCGTCTTCTCGCGGCCGACGCGGTCGGCCATCAGCTCGACGGAGCGGCGGTAGAACGGGTTGTTGAAGGACGAGAAGCGGTGGGCGCCCTTCTCCCAGCGCTTGAAGGAGTCGGGGTGGCACTCCTGGCAGTACTGCGTTCGCGGCGAACTTCTTCCCGTCGAGGAGGCCCTGGTCGAACGTCTCGGCGGACGAGAGGAAGAACTGCGTGTCGCCGTTCTTGTTCACGATGCGCTGCGGCGGCTTCTCGAGCTTGTGGAGGATCGCCATGCCCGCGAGGAACGCCGCCACCGCGCCGCCCCACTGGAAGAGCCGCTTGAAGTGCAGCTTGTGGACGGCCGCGCGGCGGTGGAGGATGAAGGCGATCGAGCGCGAGCGGAATCGCGCAGACGTGCGCGATGTAGACGGCCCGGTGCGTGAGCGTCGCGCCCTCGAGCGCCATGTAGACGCCCGTCGAGATGCACGTGAGCGCGAGCGTGACGATCGTGATGCCGGCCGCCTTCGCCTTCCGGTTGCGGATGTTCGCGAGCATCCGCGGGCCGTGCGTGAACGCGAAGACGAGGAACGGGATCGCGATGAGCACCCCGAGGACGAGGTGCATGAGGAGCATCCCCATGAAGAACGACGAGATCTTCGTGAACGACACGAGGTAGATCGAGTTCGCGGCCATGAGCCCGAGCGGGACGAGGAGGAGCGCCGTAGAGCCTCCTCTGCCAGGGATGAAGAACGCCTTTTGCCCGGATCGCGCCTTCGTTCTTCATGCTCATGAGACGGATTCTAAATCGCCCGAGGACCCACGAGTCAACGTGCTCCGAGCTCGCCCGCCAGCCACTCGGCGGCGTCGCGGTAGGCCTCGCGGGGGAGGCGCCCGGCGGCGTCGGGGGCGTAGAGCTTCTCGATCACTCCGTCGGAGGAAATACTTGCTTCGGACCCGAGCAATGCCTCCAGCAGCACTCTTCGGGGGGTGCTGTCGAAGACTTGCTTAGAAGGGGAAGAGGGGGAGGGGAGGGCGGCTGGCTCGAGCGCGCGGCTTCTGCAGAATCGCCACGGCGGCGGGGGCCGCTCCCGCGTTCCATACACCTTCTAAGAAAATCATCCGTGGGTTCGACGAGAAGCCAGCCTTGTGGCGCTCCGGCTGCCTCCGCACGGGTCCGAAGCAAATCTTCCCTCGGCGGCTCTTTCAACGCCGTCCTCGAAGAGCAGGACGACGATGCCCCGCTCCGCGAGCGGCCCGAGAATCCGATCTTTCGGGCACTCGCCCGCCGCCGGGCAGACGACGACGACCGAGGGGCGGCCCTCCGCGGCGACGGGCCTTCGCTTGTCCGGATAGACGGAGCCCGGCAGGAGCGGCGCGTAGAGCTTCGGGACGTAGAGGCGCGCCTCCTCGCCATTCGACGAGACCTTCTCCGTTCGCTCCCAGACGGACGACGCGCAGCCGGCGAGGCCCGCGGGAAGAGCGCGACGAGAAGTGCCGAGGCGGGAAGAGAGGTCTTCAGGGCTTTGCGACGGAGAAAGCGTAGGTCGCCTTGTAGATCTGGACCCCGCTGGCTTTGACCTCGAGCGACGGTTTCTGGCCGTCCGGGATCCTGAGCTTTTCGGGAACCGCGGCGACGGTTTCGCCTTTCAGGGCGGCTGACGCCAGGAGAGCGACGCCGAGCGACAGGGACGCGATTCCGAGCGTTCTTCGATTCTTCATGCCCGCATTCCTCGCGCGGACGATTCTATCCTCGGACCTCATTCGTCGAAGAGCGAACCTTGCCTGGGTGAGGCCGGTCCTCGACGCGTCGGGCCGGAATCCTGCTTCTCGATCCAGTGAAGGTGCCCGTTGTCCATGAAGTACAGGCCTCCCCTGGCCGGCTGCCTCGTGAGCCTTTCCCAGTACTCACTGTAGATCCTCACTTGCGGCGCATAGTGCGCGATGAGCCCCTGAAGATTCGTTCCGACGGTGTCGGACTTCCAGTCGACGATGAGCCATTCGCCCTTTTCCTCGAAGACGAGATCCATCGCGCCTCTCAGGAGCACGTCCGCGGGCCCGTCGGAGAGACCCAGCTCTTCTCGCGATACCAGAATCTCGAACGGAACTTCGACGAACCGGCGGACGGCGCGCTGCGCGCGCTTCCAGAGCTCCGACGACGTGACCGACTCGGCGACGTGCAGCACGTCATCCAGCAACTCCGCCGCAAGCTCCTCCTCGCGGAGCAGGTTGGCGGCGAGAAGACTCAGGTCCGCAGCCTCGTCGCGCATCGCGACTTCGAGAAGGCCGTGGAGGACGCGTCCCCATGCCGGACCGCGCGCGTCCTCGGCGGCGGAGGGCGCCCGCGGCCCCTCGGCGTGAGCGCGGGCCGTCACGGGTCGCGACCGCCGTCGACGGGATCGCCGCGGCCGACCAGCGCGCGCTGCGGCGGCGCTGCGCATCTCCAAACGCTGTTCCCCAGATCGCGCGGAAGCGTCTCCGGCGCGAGGACGGCGCGTTGTTCCGGCACCGGGGCGCTCGGGAGGCTCCGGGCGAGGGAAGCCCACGGCCCCGAAGGAGACCCGTCCGCTTCTCAGAGTGACGTTCACGATGAGCGTTTCGCGAGCACGCGTCGCGGCGACGTAGAGCAGGCGCTCCTCTTCGGCGGTCTCGAAGCGCTCTTCGAGCCCTTCCTTCTCGGGCCAGTCGCGGGGGCACGGCCCATATGATCGTCGTCTTGGCGAACTGGCGGGTGAGGCCGAACCATCCGCGGCCTATCCCGCGTCCCCGTGAGACGTGGAGAATCGGCTTTCGCTCGCCGCCCCGCCCGACCGGCTCGGCGAGGACGACGACCGGCGCCTCGAGACCCTTGGCACGATGCACGTTCATGACGTGGACCGCGTCGAGCCGTGCCGGCGAAAGGCTCATCTCCTCGAGGTCGAGGCGCTGAACCTCGAGGTCGAGCCGCTCGACTACGGACCGGAACGAAACGCCGAGCGCGGACAGACGCCGGGCGAGCGCGAGGACCTTGAGGACGTTGCCGGCGGAACGATCTCCGGCGTCCGTGCAGGCCAGCGCGGGAAGGACTCCGAGGCGCCGCACGATGCGCGCGAGCGCAGCGCCCGGTGGCAGCCGGCGCGCGTCTTCCGCGGCCGCGCGGAGAAGCCCGAGGCCGCGGAGAGACGCGGGTCGCTGCCTGCGGGGGGAGAGGCGTTCGCCGAGAAGCGGCCGCCGCCTTGCGGAAGGCGTAGAGCGCGGAATCGTCGATGCCGGAGAGGAGGTCCGGTCAGGAACGCCACCGCCGAGACTTCGTCGCCCGGATCGAGCGCCGCGCTGAGCAGCGGGCGGAGGGCGCGGAGCCCTTCGGAGATCGAGAAGCCCTCGCTTCCCGAGACGTCCACGGCGATGCCGCGGGCCTGGAGCGCGCGCGCGTACGTGCTGACGTGCCTCTTCCTTCGCGTGAGGAGGAGGAAATCCTCCGGGCGCTTGCCGTAGGTTTCCGCCCTTTCGCGGTCCGAGACTGAATCCGCCTCCCACGGCCCAGGAGATCCAGCGCGCGATTTGGCCCGCGCTCGTATCGACCGCTTCGGCATCCCGCCGCAGTCCGTCGTCGTGACCATCCGAAAAGCTCCGTGGACGTGAAGCGGCTCCGGCTGGACGGATTCGAGAGGCGCCCAGGAAGCTGCCTGTGTCTCGGAGGGGACTCGGGAAGGATGCCCTCGAGGACCTTGTTGAGCGTTTTCGCGAGCGCGGGAGCCGAACGGAAGCTCGCCGTCAGGTGGAGAACCCGCCCGTTCCCGGCGAGGATGCGGCTCTTGAAGCGCTCATAGAGCGCGATGTCGGCCCGCCGAAAGCGGTAGATCGACTGCTTCGGGTCTCCGACGACGAAGAGCGAGCCCGGCTCGGGCGTCAGCTTCCAGACGTCGCGCGCGTCCGAAGCCGACGCCGTCAGGATGAGCAGCAGCTCGGCCTGGAGCGGATCGGTGTCCTGGAACTCGTCCACGAGGAGGTGCGACAGACGCTTCCTGAAGCCCGCCGAACCAACGGCCGGTCCCGGAGGAGGTCGCGCGTGAGGAGCGAAGGATTCTTCGTAGGCGAGGAGGCCATGCTCGCGTCGCGCGCGAACGGCCGCTTTGACAGCGGGATTGAGAAGGCGGATGGCGAGCGGGTGCAGGAACTGGCGCCATTCAAAGAGAACGGGTTTGGCGACCGCTTCGCGGAAACGTTCCGCCTCGTCGGCTACTCTCTTTCCCGCCGCCTGGGTCTTCCATTTCCCCTGCGTCGTCCGAGCCCGTGCCTCGAAGAGGGGGAGGACGCGCGAAACTCCGGCATCCGTCTCGAACTCGGGAAGCTCGCGCGTGCGGAGCGCGCGCCGGACCTTCTCCTGGAAATCGTCCTCGACGGCCGGCTTTTCGTCGGGCAGCGCGGCTCCGGCGAAGTCCAAGAAATCGCGAAGCGCTTCCCGGGCCTTCGAGAGGTCCGGGCGGGCGCGTTCCCTTCCAGCCTCGGGCTCCACGTCCGGGAAATCGCAGGTGGTCCGGAAGGAGCACTCGAGGTCGTCGACGCGGAGTCCCAGCGACAGCAGGCGCGGTGGGGCCGTCCTCCGCGGCGAGGCGCGACTCGATCCATTCGGTGAAAATGCGCGCCGAGATGTTCGGCTTCCTGTTGCTCGACTTCGAGCCGCGCGGGGTCGAGTCCGGCCTCGATAGGCCTCTCCAGAAGGAGCGACGCGCAGAAGGCGTGAATCGTCCCGATGCGGCAGCGGTCGAGGTTGTCACGGGCGGCGGCGAGCAGAGCCGCGGCTGACGGGTCGGCGGTGCGAGCGGCCTCTCCTCGAGAGCGATCTGGAATCGCTGCCGGAGCTGCGCGGCGGCCTTGCGCGTGAACGTCACCGCCGCGAGCTTTTCCGGAGTTCCGCCTTGCCCCGGGCGATAAGCGCGACCATTCGCTTGACGAGGCTCGACGTCTTGCCGGAGCCCGCGCCCGCCTCGGCGAGGAACGTCGTGTCGAGGTCGTTCTCGATGGCGTCCCGGGCCGCGGCGTCCGGAAGGGGTCGGTCAGTCACGCAGAGCTCCGGAGGACGCGGAAGGGTTGGAGCGACTCGTTCGATTCGTCGGCGAACTTCTCCCCCGCGTGTTCGGAGATCTTCTCCACGTCCCCGCAGATCTGCCGGAAGTCGCAGTACTGGCAATCTTCCGGATCGGGCGAGTGGACGAATGCGCCGTTGGCCGTCAGGTCGAGGAGGTCGGTCAGTACGCCATCGACCCGCGAGAGCTGGGAGAGGTGCGGTGGCACGAAGCGCCAGCCCGTGCCCCGGCGCGTGGGAAAGATGTACCCGGCCTCGACCTCCTTCACGTTCTCGCCGTGGGAACGGAGCAGCGACTCGGCGGCACGGGCATAGAGGACATGCTGGAGGCGGCGGCCCTTGTCGAGAGCCGTCTCGTCGCGGAACCGGCGCTGCGAGCCGGACTTGTAGTCCCACACGCTCCAGCGGCCCTCGGCCCGCCTCGTCGATCCGGTCGATTCGCCCGCGCAGACGGAAGCGGCCAGAAGAGACGTCCACCTCGACCGGCAGGGCCGAGCCCGCCGGGCCTCCGTTGTCCTCGGGCATGCCGAAAGGGACCTCGAAGAAGCGGGGACGCCTGCCCCCGGCTTCCCGTTCTTCTCCGGCGAGGAGGATCGCGCAGGCCGCGAGAAGCTCTTCGCGCTGAGCTTCGAACGAGGCCTCCGTGGGCGGCGGAACACGGTCGCGATAGCGCGCGAGGTGCCGGCCGGCCACCGCCTCGAGCTCGGGCAGGTCGGAGGAGGTCGAGGCATCCACCGCGTCCGGTGAGCACGCCGAGGAAATCGTGGAAGAGCTCGTGGAGGAGATTGCCGAACTCGTAAGGCTGGAGCCAGACGCCGGCGGGCCGCTCCTCCTCGGGCACCGAGAGCTTCAGCACGTCCTTGAAGAAGTACGCCCGTGGGCAGGCCGCGAGCCGCTCCAGCCGCGATGCCGAGACGACGAGCTCGCCGCCGCGGGGATCGAGCTCGCCCGGCGCCGCCTCGACACGGCCGTCCCGACCGTGAACCCCGGGGTGGACCGCGCGGCCTCGGCGCGGGCGGCCTCGCCGAGACCGGGATAGACGCGGTGCACGTCGGAAAGGTGCGCACCTGGTTCCGGATCCCGGGCGAGCGTCGAGAGCCACCACTCTCCGTCGTCAGGGCCGCATCGGTGTCGGGGACGAAGCCCTCGGCGGGTCCGATCTCTTCCAGGAGCGCGCCGTAATCGGCTTCCGGGCGCGAGGTCTTCGCACGAAACGCCTCCAGGAGAAAGGCGGACGGAAACCGGTCGGCATCCTCGAGGAGGTCGCGCTCGGAAAACGAAAGCACGATCTCGCCGCGAGTTCTTGCCAGGGCGGAAAGGAGCGCGTGTCGGGCCTTCGATCCCGCGTCGGCGCCACGGAGAGCGAGCTTCATGCCCGGCAGGATCTCGCCCAGGCTTTTCCTTTCGTGATCGAGAAGAACCGGATCCTGCCGCGGCGCGCCGGGAAACCGCGCCTCGTCGAGCCCCAGGACCCAGAGAAGGGGCCGGCCCGCGTACCCCGCGGCTTCGACGGGCGTGACATGAAGCTCGCCGGGAAGCGGAGTCTGGCCGCCAACCGCGAGCTCGCGGATCGCTTCCGAGAGCCGCGCCGCGGCTTCACCCGGCGGAAGCGGGCGCTCCGGGAGGCCCATGAGCTCGCCGCAGAGCCCGAGAAGAGCGTCACGGACGATGCCGTCTCGCGGCGCCGAGATCCTCGCGAATGTCGCGAGGAACGCTCCCGTGGGCCGGGCCGCCGCGGGGAGAGAGAGAGTCGCCTCCGGAAGTGGCGCCACCTCGAGGAGCTTTTTGACGAGGTCGAAGAGGACTGCGGCAGCCTCGGGCGGCCGGCCCGGCTCCTGGTTGTCCGGCGGGGCCTCGCCGCGCGAGCGCAGTGCCGCGAGACGAGGAAGGTAGCGCCCGCGGCCGCGGAAGACGCGCGCACGGAGGAGAAGGCGCGCGAGGCGCCCGGAGCCCGCACGCGAGCCCGCGGGCCGCACTGTCGAGAGCTCGATGAGCCCGTCGGCGAGGGCCGTCGCGAGAACCCGCGCCGAGAATCCCCCCGAAACCCATTCTAGAAACGAGAGAGCGCCGCGCCCCGGCCGCGACGATGAAGCCGGGAGGCCGTCCTGGAACGTGGCGGGCACGCCGTGCTCCTCGAAGAGCTCGAAGAGCAGCGGGTCGTAGGTCGCCGCGTCCGACGAGGAGATCTCGACGTGATCGAAGGGAATCCCGTCCGACACGATGCGGCGGAGGAGCGCACGCACCTCGTTCTCCTCGCCCGTCGCGGGCAGGATTCCCGTTCGCGACGCGAAACCGAAGTCGCCGACGTCCACCGCCAAACGGGTCAGCCGCGCTTCGGCGAGATGCCGTGTATCTGGCGAGTGACGCGGCGCGCGGCATCAATGGGCAAGCGATCAATGTGGACGGCGGCGCGGTGATGTTTTGAGTTTCCCTAATTAATCCCCTATGGAGTAATTAACATGTCTACTGAAGACTTAATTCATCAACCCCCTCCATCTACAAAGATATGGCGTTATATAAGTTACGAGAAATTCGTATCATTAATGCAAACTAAGGCTCTTTTCTTCTGTCAGGCGAAACGATTTGACGATCCTTTTGAGGGGTCAGTGAAGTTGCTTGATATGGGAATTGTCAGCAGGAACTTCATTGGAACAAGATTTAGAACTACTTTATGATGCACCTATTGGTTGGAGATCATATACTGCCGTTAATTGTTGGCATATGAACGATCGCAACTTCTACCAAGCGATGTGGAAACTCTATACCAATAAAAAAGGCGTAGTAATCCAATCAACTGTAGATAGATTGAATCAGAGTTTTATAGATATTAACTCTCTAGGGCAGGTGAGATACGGAGCCATAACGTATGCAAATTAGAGAATATGCAGCAGGGTCAAGATTACTCTGTGGAAGTGGTATTTTTTCTTAAGCGACCCTCATATGATTATGAACGTGAATATCGCGTAATTATTACGGCACGTGATTGGAAAGCCTTAAGTTGAGTGGTGGATTATTCGTGTCCTGTCAATTTGGAAACCCTTATTGAATCGATTTATGTAGCCCCAAGCGAACCATCGTGGGGCACGTGAAATCATTGAAAATATGATTCAGAAACAATTCAACCTAAGAATCCCTGTCTTTTCATCCACATTAAGCGACACCCCAAATTATTGACCTCATTATGGCTATGTTTTGAAATCAATCAACAGACGACTTTAAATAACTGGAGTTTCCTTTTGGCCTACGATTTTCTCTATACTGTTCAAGATAGCATCGCCACCATTACGCTGAATCGCCCCGATGTGCTGAACGCGCTGACGCTGGAGATTTACGCGCAGCTCCGCGATTTGATGGAAGCGCTGCGCTATGATGACAGCGTGAAAGTGGTCGTCATCACGGGCGAGGGCAAGGGCTTCTGCTCCGGCGGCGATGTGGAAAACATCATTGGCGAAGTGCTGAAGCGCGACATGCGGGCGCATCTGGAATTTACCCGGATGACCGGGGCGCTGGTGCGCGAACATGCGCCTGCTGGACAAGCCGATCATCAGCGCGATTAACGGCACGGCGGCGGGCGCGGGCGCGGTGATTGCGCTGGCGTCGGATTTGCGGATCGCTTCGGAGAAAGCACGTTTCGCGTTTCTGTTTACGCGCGTCGGGCTGACGGGCGCGGATATGGGCTCGGCGTATCTGCTGCCGCGTGTCGTCGGGCAGGGGCGCGCGCTGGAACTGCTCATGTTCGGCGACACGATTGACGTGACGACCGCCGACAAATATGGGCTGGTCAACAAGGTTGTGCCGCATGACGAGCTGCTGAAATCGGCCTACGAATGGGCGGGGCGGCTGGCGCAGGGGCCGACATTTGCGCTTTCGATGACCAAGCGGATGGTCAACAACGAGTGGAATATGGATTTAGTTTCGGCGCTGGAAGCGAGGCGCAGGCGCAGGCGTTGCTGATGATGGGTGACGACCACCGGATTTTCTACGAGGCGTTCAAGGAAAAGCTGACGCCGAAATTCAGTGGGCGGTAAACATGAAACAACTGATTAATCCCCCGTCGCTGGTCAAGCCGCGCGGGTTCAATCACGGAATATGGTGTCCGGTGGGCAGCTTCTCTTTCTCGCGGGGCAAACGGCCAGCGACGCGAACGGCGACATTATCCCCGGCGATCTGGTGGCGCAGTATCGAACAGGTTTTGCTTAACCACAAAGCGGTAGTGGAAGCAGCAGGCGGCGTGATGACCAACATCGTAAAACTCAACGTCTTCGTGCGCGACAAAGACAATTATCTTGCTAACCTCAAGCCGCTCGGCGCGGTACATCGGAAGTACTTCGGCACTTACTACCCGACGATGGCGCTGTTTGAAATCAAATCATTGTTTCAGGAAGCCGCGCTGATCGAGATGGAAGGCATGGCGGTGATCGGAGCAGATGGGGTAACTTAGAGCGTAAAGCTATCAATCAACCTCCACTAAGGCTAAATTCTGAGGGATGACTGGTTCTGTAGGACAGCTCTAAAAGGCTGTAAATAAAGAGCAAATATTGACCCTTGTAATCCTCCCCGAAGTGTGAGATAATGGTTCTCAATAGAGTTTACAAATCCTCTTAGCTCAATTTCTCAACTCGTGCTCCTGTTTTCCGACAAGACTCCTGTTTCCAAATTTCTGCTGGGCCGATTTTTCACCTCTATTAAAACCGAGTAGTGGTTAAACACGTAAGTGATGGGCCGACAAGCTACACTGACATTTATTCGCAGCCTAACAGCACTTACCCTTTATCACTACTCCCATCCTTTTTACCCATAACAGGAGTATGTCAATGGCTAAGAAATTATACGTTGGCAATCTGTCTTACGACACGAGTGAAGCTCAAATCCGTGAGTTGTTTGCCCAGGTTGGGGAAGTCACAAGCGTGGCTTTAATCACCGACCGTGAAACGGGTCGCGCGAAGGGTTTCGGCTTTGTCGAAATGAGCAACGACGAGAATGCCCAAGAAGCCATCAAGCGCTTCAACGGGTACATGGTTGATAACCGCCCTCTGACCGTTAACGAAGCTCGCCCGCGCGAAGAGCGTTCGGGTGGCGGCTTTGGCGGCGGTTTCGGCGGCGGAAGTACGGGAACAATCTCCAACCGACGCTTCAACTCATAATCTCGCTTTTCGTCTGATTCAACAGACACAGCGCTGATTAAAACGGTGCAGGATATGAACTATCTTGTGCCGTTTTTTATTTCTCGCTCGGCGACGTGATTTGAAATCATCGTCTTTTCAAAAAGGTAATTGATACCAATGTCATGGCGAAAACTTTTCACAAAGGCTAAAGTTCAGCGGTAAAGTTCAATGTGGAAAAACGCCGAACGGCAGAAAGATATAGAAACATGGTTACTCCGTTGGAATACGCACAGGCGAACCGCGAACGATTCTTAAAACAGTGGGAAGACCTGGTGCGCATTCCCAGCGTCGGCACTGATCCGGCGCACGCCGAGGATACTCAGCGGGCAGCGGAATGGCTGGCGGACGACATGCGGCGTATCGGACTGAAGAACGTCGAGGTTTCGCCGACGGGTGGAAATCCGGTCGTTTACGGAGAATGGTTGGGCGCAGGCGCAAGTGCTCCCACCGTGCTGATTTATGCCCATTACGATGTCCAGCCTGCGGTCAAGGAAGATGGCTGGGATACCGAGCCGTTCGAGCCGACGCGCAAGGACGGCAAGATTTACGCGCGCGGCATCTCGGACGACAAGAGCCACAGCATCCTGGTACTGAAGGCGGCGGAATCCTATCTCCAGAGCGATACCCCTTGCCCAATTAACCTGAAATTTGTGCTGGAAGGCGAAGAGGAAAGCGGGTCGCCTAATCTACCGGTATGGGTACGCCAAAATACAGAGCGCCTGAAAGCCGATTACTGCTTCATCGCCGACGGGGGCATCTCCAGCGCTGACCAGCCCGATATTACCTACGCCCTACGCGGCATTCTGGCGATGGAATTCACGGTGCGCGGCCCGAAGACCGATTTGCACAGCGGGATGCATGGCGGACGTGTCCACAACCCGGCGCAAGTCGTGGCGGAGATGGTCGCCAAATTGCACACCGAAGACGGCAAAGTCGCCGTACCCGGCTTTTATGATGATGTTCGCCCGCTGACCGAGCGCGAACGGTGCAGAACTCAACAAGGGCGATATGACGCAGGAAGAGTGGGATCACCAGGTCGGCGCGCCTGCCGCGTGGGGCGAAGCGGCCGTATTCGCTGGTGGAGCGGGCGACCGCGCGTCCCACACTGGAGATCAATGGCATTGGCGGTGGCTACGCTGGATTGGGAACGAAAACGGTTATTCCGGCGAAGGCATTTGCCAAGATTACCTGCCGGTTAGTTGATAACCAGAATCCGGCTGTTATCGAAACCCTCATCACCGATTATTTGCGCAGATCGCGCCGCCAACGGTAACGATGGAAATCAAAACCTTCTCGACAATCGTATCCGGTCACGGTTTCGATTGAGAGCGCGCCGGTCAAGGCGCTTGCCAGTGCTTTCCGCAATCGTTGGGAAGTCGAGCCGACCTACAAACGCAGCGGCGGCAGCATCCCGATTGTGGGCGTCTTTCAGCAGGAACTCCATACGCCGAGTGTTATGCTCGGTTTCGCGCTGCCTGACGGCGGGATACATGGCCCGAATGAACATTACCATATTGATCTGTTTTACAAAGGATCTCGACACTCTAATTGTGCTGTTCAACGAGATGGCGACGGCGAAGGCGACTTCCTGA